>CAVUHX010000057.1:0-83304 GCA_963741405.1 uncultured Alphaproteobacteria bacterium | reverse complement strand
ATGGCCGGAGCTGCGAAAAGGGAGACAACCCCAACCAGAAACGCTCGCCTCGAGCAAAGATCGCACACAGCCGTTCTCCCCGATTGGCGTTCGAAAGACCTCCTCAAGGACCCCGCACCGACCCGCTTCGTCCGAAACCCATTCGATTGGAAAGAGGATTTGCGGCAAGATCGCGACAGGAACGCAGCGAGTGGGAAACGGTTCCCATCCCGGCGCAGCCGGCGCCCCCGCCCCGGCCAAAAATCGATCATGCCCGTCGTCGAGGGTCGCTTCGGCCGGGCGAGCGCCTACGCCGTCGAATTGACCTGGTCGTCGCGGCGGCCCCACGGGAAGGCGGCGAGTTCGCTCAGGTAGTCGGCGAGCCAGCCCCACGGCGCGGTCATCAGCGCCCAGCAGTCGCGGGTGAACTTGTCGGAAAGCTCCCGCCCGTAGGTGACGCCGACGATTCCGAGCGCCGGATCGTTGCCCAGCAGCCAGGCCGGCAGGGCGACCGAAACCGCGAGCGACTTCAGGCGCCGCGGCGAGCTTCGCCGCCAGCGCAACTCGATCAGTGATGCTCCCCGTCTCCCCGCCCGCGGGGAGACGGCGGCGCCCTCACGGTGAAGAGGCCCTGATCCGGCGGACGAAATCGGCGATCACCGCTTCGTCCGCTTCTCCGAGGCGGTCGGCGTCCGCTTCGACGCGGCGGCCTTCGTAGGTCTCGAGGAGATCGAACAGGAACTTCACCGCCCGGTCCTCGCCCTTGGCGGCGCGGTTGGCGAGCTGCTTCGCCGCCGCCTCGAGCTTGGTAATGCGGCGGACGAAGCCGTTTTCCTTCACCTCCACCGGCTCGGCGTCCGCAACCGCCTGGGGCGCGGTCGACGAGCGCGTCGGCTATGGCCGGCCGCCGGTCGCCACGTGCTTCCGCCCCGGCCAGTCCGGCAACCCGCGCGGGCCTGGTCACGGGCGCAAGAGCCGTCTATCGGGCATCTGCCCGGGCGCGACGGCGAGTTCGTGTGCGTCGCGCCGCTCGTCGATCGCAGCGCCCGCCGTTTCGCTGATCCCGATCTCGATCGGGACGGAGCCGCAGTCTGAGGCGCTGATCGGCGCCGCAGGCCGCCGAAGCCGAAAAACCGTTGATCGGCCAGATCGCAGGCAGCACCGGGCTCAATCTCCTCCTCGTCGAGGACCGCCGCAAAAGGGCGGAGTCCGGGCCTACAGGAGTTCGCGAGGGCAACGCTCGGTGTCCGCCCGGAACGGTCTTACGCAGATCGCGACAGCAGCGATGTCGCCTCGGTAATCTCAGGGCGCGCTTCAGACCAGCACGGCCTCGCGAGCCGAGGGGATCGCTGAATGACCTGGAAGCCGGAAGGGAACATCGGAACGGGTCGGAACCGGAGCGGAAGGCGCGAGTCCATTCTCTTCGGAGGCGGGACAATTGGCCTAACTTGAGTGCGGGAAAATTCCGAAAGGGCCGTAGCGCCCGAGCCCGATCCGCCGGTACTCCCGCGGCGTTACCTTCTTGCTCTCAATAAAGCAACGGTTGAACCAAGATATGTTATTGAATCCGACAGAGAAGCAGACGTCGGTGATCGGTAGGTCCGTGTTCTGGAGCAGGTCGCAGGCCTCTCCGACCCGCATCTCCCGCAGGTAGTCGCTGAAGCGCCGACCCGTGATCTGTCGGAAGAAGCGGCTGAACGACCGAGACTGCATATGCACGTGCTTGGCGGCGTCCTCGAGCGTCAGATCCTCTTTCAAGTTCTTCCGCATAAAGGAAAAAACCTGATTGATGCGTATCGCGGCGTTGTCGCCGAGCACGGGGGAGTAACCCTCGCTGCACAGGATATTCACCCGCGAGGCGTCGACCAGCTTCTGCAGAATCTGCAGCAGCGTGATCACCCTCTCGATCCCGCGCAGACCCGCGATGCCGACGATCTGGCGGACGAGAGTTGGATCGTAGGCCAGGAATTCGATGCCACGACGCGCCTTGTTCAGGAGATCGCGGACGGCGGAGAGGTCGGGCACGTTGAAGAACTCCGGACCGAAAGAGTTGTCCCGGAACTGGATGACGTGGTCCTCCTGCTTGCTCCCGTCGGTAGGAACGATGTTGTTGCTTGTCCAGTTGTGGGGGAGATCGGGCCCGACAAGCACCAAGTGACCGTCATGAAACGGACCAATGTAATCGCCGACCCACACGTGGCCGGATGCACTCAGGATGAGGTGGATCTCGTATTCAGTGTGATAATGCCAGACGCATTGCGGCCATGGCCAAGGATGGGAAAAGCATGTGAAGGCCGATTCCGCCACCGGCGGGACAATCTCCCGGTTCGCCTTCGGCTTCTTGCTGTTGCCGCTGCTGTTGCTGTTGCTGGTCAGACCGTCCATGGCCTTTTCCATAGAATGGGTGGAAGGAGCTTACCAAGAGGCGCGCACCAGCTCGGCCATCTCCTCGCGCGTCGCGACGCGCGGATTGGCCTTGTAGTCGGGCAGGACGAGGCACCAATCGGTCAGCGCATCGAGTTCGCTCTCCGGCACGTTCACGTCCCTGAGCTTCTGCGAGATGCCGATCCGCTCAATGAACCGTTTCAGAAGCGGCGCGGCGGCGGCGGCGGCCACGGCGTCCTCGATCGATATAGTGGCCGGATCGATCTGCCGGGCGAGCCAGGCGAACTGTCGGACGGCGGCGGCATGCGTGTAATCGAGGAAGGCCGGATACACGATCGCCAGCGCCTCCCCATGGGCGACGTGCGGATACATGCCGCCGATGGCCATGCCCATGCCGTGGGGCAGAGTGACGCCGGCGCGCAGGATGCACATCCCCGCCAGCGTATCGGCGAGGGCCATCTCACAGCGGGCCTCCAGGCTCCTTCCATCGGCGACCACGACCGGAAGCCACTTCAGGACGATCGAGATGGCTTCGCGAGCCATCATGTCGACCAGAGCGTCGCAGTTCGGATGAAGGAAGCTCTCGAAGGCGTGGGTCAGCGCATCGAAGCCGGTGAACGCGGTCATTCGCGGCGGCACGCTGAGCATCAGCTCGGGATCGACGACCGCGACGCGGGGAAGGATGATGTCGTTGTAGATCGCCGACTTGCAACGCTCCTCGGTCTTGGTGACGACGGCGACCTGGGTCACCTGGGAGCCGGTTCCAGACGTCGTCGAGACGGCGATCACCGGCAACGTCGCCGACGAGGGCTGCTTCTCGCGAAACCAGAGATAGTCCCATGCAGTGCCGGGGTGGGTCGTCTCGACGGCGATGGCCTTGGCGCCGTCCATGGCGGAGCCGCCGCCGAGGCCAAGGACGACGTCGGCGCCGAACTCACGCGCCACCGCGGCGCCTGCGCTGACTTGGTCGGTTGTGGGGTTGCCGCCGAAGCCCGAAAACCAATGGCTCTCGACGCCTGACGTCGCGAGCGAGGCGACGACGCGGTCGACCGTCGCCCGATTCCACGGCTCGGGCATGGTCGTGACGAGCAGGCAGCGCTTGCCGAAGCCCCCCACGACCTTGCCGATTTCGTTGAGCTTGCCGGGGCCAAAAAGGACCGTCGTCGGCAGCCGCCACTCGAAACTCCTGAACATCCTGGGTCGTTCCTTCTGGGAAGCGAGAAGTCACTCGTGCTCGGCTGTTTCGGATCCGACGTGACGCTCGGTACGGGCCCGCGCCGGATCGACGCGGGCTCGAATTTGCGACTTGGGTTACAGTTTTGGCGGCGTCATCAACGCCTTGATCGCCGGATCGCCCTTGACGAGAATCTTGACGCCCGTGTCGAGATCCGAGGTCGGCACCTGGCCGAAGCCTGGATTGGTCATGCTGTCGAACTGTGTCGGATGCGCCGCAGACCACAACTCGAGCATCGACTGGACGCCCATCATATAGGGATTCTGCGCGACCGTCATGCCATAGTCGCCATTCTCGACGCCCTGAAGAATCGGCACGTCGATCGCCCATGCGACCACATAGACCTTGTTGGGGCCATCCTTGTCCCGTCCCACGTTCCGGGTGGCCGCGAGCGCGCCCGTGGCGGGATTGCCGTGTCCGCAGAAGATCACATTGATCTCGGGATGCGCCTGCAGCATGGCGGTATTGACCGGCTCGGCCTTCTGCAGGTCTCCTTCGTCGTTGACCTCGGTCACGATCTGTGCGCCCGGGGCCATCTTCTTCAAGGCGTCGGTGAAGCCCGCCACGCGGTGATTGATCGAGTCGAGGCCCGGAATGCGCGAGACGCCGACGCGCGCCTTGTCGCCGAGCAGCTTGGCGACGGCGAGACCCGCCTGGTAGCCGGCGTTATAATTGTTCGTACCGACGAACAGCAGACGGTGCGACTTCGGCGAATCCGAGTTGAACGTCAGAACCGGCACTTTCGCCTTCATGCCGGCGTCGATCGACGCGGTCAGCGTATCCGCGTCGCCCGCCGTGACGGCGACGCCCTTGACCCCCTTGGCCACGAGCTGATCGACGGCGCGGGCCTCGGCTGAAGCGTCCCAATCGGCAGGACCTTGTAGCTCCGTCGTCGCGCCGAGCGTCGCCGCCTCGTCCTGGAACCCGGCGTAAGCCCAGTTGAAGAATTCGGATCCCTTGAGGAATACGACCATGCCGTAGTGCTCCTTGGGGTCCGCCGCTTTCGAAGGGGCGCTCGCCCCAACGGCCAGCCCGATCGTCGCTGCGAGCGCGACAAAAGCGAGTTGAGACGTCTTCATTTCTTACTCCCTACGTTTTGCTGGTTGCAGACAATTGGTCCATCTTGCTCTGCTTCAGGCCGAGCAACGCCCGGGCGTTTCGAAGCGCAATGAACCGGCTCAAAAGGACGGCGATCAGGAGCATCATTCCGCTGACGACGTCGTACCAGAACGTGTTCACCGCCGAGGTGACGAACGCGTTGTGGACGACCGCCAGGAAGATGACCCCGAGGACAGTCCCTCCGATTGTTCCGCTGCCGCCGTTGATGTTGGCGCCGCCGATGGCGACTGCAGCGATGGCTTTAAGTTCAGCGAGGTTCCCATGCGCCCAATGCGCTGCGCCATATTTGGCCGCGGCCATGATTCCGGCGCATCCGGCGAGAACCGCCGACAGCATATAGATGATGACCTTGACCCGGCTGACGTTGACGCCGGACAGACGCGCAGCGCGTTCGCCGCCGCCGATGAAATACAGCTGGCGGAAGAACCGGTGATGGCCGAGCAGGACGCCGAGGACGAGCGCGGCGCCGGCGAAGAAAAGGATAGGGACGTTGATTCCGAGAATTTTGCCCTGGCCGAGGAACAGAAACGCGTCCGAGAACCCGGAAACGGAATGACCATCGGTGATCGCGAGATTGACGCCTCTGAGGGTGAGAAGAGTCCCCATCGTGATGATGAGAGGATGGACGCGAAAAAGAACGATGAGGACGCCGTTCAGCGCCCCGATCGCGGCGGCAGCGATAAGCGTGACAACAATGGCCGGGACAATGGCGAACCCGGCTTGCACCATGAGTTTGGCGACCAGGATCTCCGAGAAGGCGAAGACTGACGCGACCGAGATATCGATTCCTCCCGTAATGATCACGAAGGTCATGCCGAGCGCCATGATGCCTTCGAACACCATGTTCATTGCGAGGACTTCGAGATTGGCTCTGGTCAGGACGTTGCCAAACACAGCCTGGAAGCCGAACAGGGTGAGGAGCGTCACGCAGACAAGTCCGATGTATTGAACGACGATGACGTTCTCAAAGAGTTTGCGCGGGGCGACATGCATCGGACGGCCTCAATGATAGACGGCGCGGCTCAGAATGGCTTCCTGGCTCACTTCACCCTTGCGATTCTCGAGTTCCGCCGAAACGCCGCCATTGCGGAAGACGAGTATGCGGTCGCTCAGCCCGATTACCTCCGGCATCTCCGACGAAATCACGATGACGCCCACGCCGCTCTCGGCCAGCTCGCGCAGGCGGGCATGGATGAGCGACTTTGCCCCGACGTCGACGCCGCGTGTCGGCTCGTCGAAGATCAGGAGCTTCGGATTGACGTCGAGAGCCTTCGAGATCAGGACCTTCTGCTGATTGCCGCCGGAGAGATTGATGACCCGCGCGGTCTCATCCGGTGGCCGAATATCCATCCTCTGAATGAACTCCCGACTGCGCCGACGAAGAGCGGAGAAGTGAAACACGCCGAACCGGTCGGCATAGCGGCTGAGGGTCGAAGCGCCGATATTCTCGGCGATGCTGTAGGTGAGAAACAGTCCGCTGCTCTTGCGGTCTTCGGAAAGGTAGACAATGCCTTTTGCGAGAGCCGCGGCAGGGTCCTCGATCTGGATCTCGACGCCCTCGAGCCAGAATTGTCCCGACGACCGGCTGTCCGCATTGATCAGCGTACGCATGGCTTCCGTGCGTCCGGCCCCTACGAGGCCCGCCAATCCGAGGATTTCCCCTCGCCGCACCTCGAACGCGACGTCACGGACGGCTCCAAAGCGCGACAGGTTCTTGCAGGAGAACACGACGTCGCCGATCGCCGACGCGCGGGGAGGATAGAGGGCGGCGAGCTGCCGGCCGACCATCATCCGGATCAGGTCGTTTGTCGTCAGAGATGACGTTTCGGCCGTGGCCACGAGGCGTCCGTCACGCAGGACCGTCACCCGGTCGGCGATCTTGAAGAGTTCTGAGAGCTTGTGGGAAACAAAGATGATCGCGAGCCCCTGATTGCGAAGCTCGCTGATGACTTTGAAAAGCTCGTCGATTTCCTTTTCCGACAGGGACGACGTGGGCTCGTCCATGATCATGAGCCTGACGTCGATCGAAATGGCTTTCGCCACTTCGACGAGTTGCTGCATGCCCACGCTCAAACTCCCAGCCAAAGCGTTCGGGTCGATGTCGATTTCGATTCTTCGGAAAACCTGAGATGCGGCTCGTGTCATGGCGCGCCAGTCATTCAGCCCCAAGGCGTTTCGCTTTTCGCGCCGCAGGAAGATGTTTTCGGTGACCGTTGCGTTAGGAACGAGACTGAGTTCCTGATGGACGACGCTGACGCCCGCTGCCATCGCTTCCAGAGGATGGGCGAAATTAACCTCCTGCCCGTCAAAAGTAATCGTGCCGGCGTCGCGTTGGAGAATGCCGCCGATGATATTGATCAGGGTGGACTTGCCCGCTCCATTCTCTCCAACGAGACCATGCACCTCTCCCTTGAGAACGTCGATGTCGACTGAATTGAGCACCTTGTTGGAGAAGAAACTCTTCGAAACGGCGGTCACCTTCAGCATCGGTCACCTCCGGTCGCGATAGGTTCGCAACGCGTCGATGCCGACCGCCGCAATCAACACGATCCCGACCGACGCCTGCTGCCAATTCGGATTGCCATTGAGCATGACAAATCCATTGCCGATCAGCGCAAGCATCAGGACACCGAGAAAAGTGCCGAAAATGTTGCCGGCCCCTCCCGCGAGACTGGCGCCGCCGACGACAGCAGCTGCAAGGGCCCTGAGTTCAGCGCCAACGCCGTAGTTCGCATAGCCGATCTTGTTGGCGGAGATCAGGAGCACCGCTGTGAACCACACAAAAAGCGCGGAAAGGAGATAGGCGGCGACCGTCAGTCGCGTCACCTTGAGCCCGGATAGACGCGCGGCCTCGGGGCTCTCGCCGACAAAGAAAAACGAACGCAGCGGCGTCCAGTAGCTGAAGAGCAGGCTGGTGATGATAGCTAGCGCCAATCCGATCAGAAGGGTCACGGGCAAGCCGTAGTTGAGTATCTGAAACTCGTGCCGGCCGAACTGGGTGAACCAGGGCGCAGCGTTCGGGAACGATATGTATTGTCCCGTCGTGAGCACGGTCGCGATTCCGCGGGCGACCGACATCATTCCCAGCGTGACGAGGAACGGTAGAATTCCAACGACCGCGACGAGCAGCCCGTTGACCAGCCCGCAAAGCAGCGCAACTGTCAGCCCGGCGAGCAAGGCGGGAATGACAGGCGTCCCGCTCCGCATCAGCAAGGCCATCGTCACCGACGAGAGGGCCAGCACCGAGCCGACGGACAGGTCGATTCCCCGAACGATCAGGACGATCGTCATCGCGATGGCGATCAGGAGATCGTAAGACATCAGCGAGAGAACGGCCTTGAGATTTGTCCAGCTCGGAAACGCGTCGGGACGGAGGACCGTCAGCGCGATAAAGATCGCCACATTGATCAGAACGAGAAAAAACTGACGCGAAGCCAGCGCCGCGAGGAGGGGCGGAGCCTGCCTGGCGGGCCGATCGGAGGCCGTGGCGTCGGTGGTCATCATGTCATCGGACGCCCTTTGGCGTTTTCCTCCTGAGCCGAGTTCTTTGCCTCGCGTATTCGTCACACGATAGGCGGGGGACCCGTAGGCCGCAAATGGCGAACGACGAAGAATCGATACGAAAAGGCGCCTGTATTTTCTACTGAGCCCGTTAGACCTACCATTTTGTGCGCATCGGTAAGGGACCGGGCCTTGGAAACCATTTGTGGCTTCGCCTCCAATAAAAACGTATCGCCACTGTGGACCTGCGTCGAGATAGGCTCGCGCGATTGGAGTGACCAGCTTATTGATTGGCTTCAGCGCCGGCCGGCCGGCTTACCCGCACCTCGCGATCAATGACATCTCAGAGTGGATCTCGGCGCCCGTCTTCATGCCGAAACTCCGCGACCGCGTGGCGTCTGACACAACCATCCGCGAAGCAGCGCCGGAAATCCTCTCCCCCAAAAAATCCTTTAACTGAGAGCCTCTTCAAAATTGAACAATGTTCACGCTACGATTCGTATCCGTTCACGCCCCATTCGTTTTGATTCCGACAAATTGGAGTTTTGCAAGAGGCTCCTGAGACAGCGATTATGCACGCCTTGAATCGAACGTCGGCCCCCGGCGCTTTCCTCCCGTGCCGGCACTGAATGGGAACGCGCGCATCGGGACGAACTCTGCCGCCCGCTGGAAGGCGCGCTTGGGTATCAACCGTCAGATCAGACTTGAGCCACGGGTAATGCTCCCGTGCGTCCTGGCGCAGCCGGTCGGGAAACGCGAAGACAAAGAGCAGTTCTCCCTGTTGCCCGCGAAACAGGGATTTCGAATACCCTGTTCCCGCGAAAAAAGACCCTGTTCCCGGCGAAACAAGGAATCCGCATGCACCGCGTTGGAATCCCGAACGATCTTCGAGCGCTTGGCGCGCCTTTTCGCCCTTCTCGGGCCCGAAAACGGGAGATTCCCTGTTCGAGTCGCTGTTCTTTCGTCCGATCAGGGAAAGAACACGGTATTGGCGGCCGGCCCCTGAACTAATCACCCGTTCGCCAGGATCGCGATCGCGGCGGAATGCGCGAAGCCGTCCATCGCCAGGCCGTCTGCCTCGACCGCGCCGCTGTCGCCGACCGGCATCCCGATTCCGCGCGCATTAGCGCGATGACGGTCCGCTGAGCGACGTCCCAAACCTTCAGATTGGCGAATTGGCGCAGGAAGAATCGGCGCAAGAAAATGCGCACGCGCCGCCGCGCGAACGCCCGGTCACGGTCCGACGACGAGGTTGGTCCTCATTCCGGCCTTGTAATGGTTCGGCTGGTTGCACATCAGGATGTAGCTCCCGGGTTTCAAGGTGAGCCGCAGGGTTTTCTTTTCGCCGGGCTGGAGGTCGGACGCTTCACCGAGGTCCTGAATCTTCGATTCGATAACTCGCCCGTCCTTGCCGTCGTAGGGCAGCGTCGCGTCCGGCCTGGAAACGGCGACGACGATCATTTCATGCACCAGGTTCTTCGAGTTGTTTGAAACCTCGAAGAGCACGGGCCCCGCTTTGACGTTCGTACGGTCGGCCTTGATCACCATGCCCTTGATCGAAGGATCAGTCGACGGATCCGTCAGGTCGACGTGCACGACCGTCGGCGACGCCGCCGCCGCATACGCCGCTGCGCCGAGCCCGAAAAACACAGCGGCAAGAGCCGACCTGAGCTTCCTCGTCCTCACCGACATGGTTTCTTCCTTTGCTGAGCAGACGCCGGCGGCGCCGGCTGTAGGCGACCGCTTTCGCAGCCGCTATCGTTCAGAGGCGGGAGTCCTATTTGCGGCCCGAACATTACCGATTTGCGAGGTTCGGACCTGCAGCCTCAATCATGCGAAGCCAATGCCGATTTGACGTGTCGCCGATACACTCCGCGACCGATCCGAGGCTTTCGGCGCGAAACGGCTCGGGTTTCGCTGAACGGCGTCCGGGGTCTCACGCCCCCTCGACGCGCAGGAACAGGGCGCCGTTCGCCGGGATGGTGATCGCGGCCGAATGGGCGAAGCCGTCCATCGCCGGACCGTCCGCCTCGACCGACCCACCGTTACCGACCGGCGACGGATTGGGAAAGCCGTCGTAGACGTCGGAGTTGAAGAGCTCGATCCACCGGCCAGCCCGCGGCAGGCCGACGCTGTAGCCGAACTTGGGCCGCTCGTCGAAACTGATGACGGCGACGACGTCCTGACCCGGGCCGCCGTCGGCTGCCCAGCGATGGATGACGATCACCCGGTCGAAGTCGTTGACGCGGGAGGGGCGCACGCCTTCCGCCGAGAGCGCCGACTGCGAGCGTCTGAGCGCGATGAGGTCAGCCATGAAGCGGCGATAGTCGGCCATCGTCCTGTCCGACTGAAGCCCGTCCCACCAGATCAGGTGCCCCGGATGATCCTTCTCGTCGTCGCACCAGAGCTTGTCCTCGAGGATCTCCTGTCCCATGAACAGAGCCGGGATTCCGGGCGCGGCGAACAGCAGCGCCGCCGCCGCCCGGCTCCGGCTGCGTGCATACCAGGAGCGGGCATCGGACGGGTCGGCGAGCGCCGCGACGCGGGCCGCGCCGTCGTGCCCGAAGTAGGTCAGATCGTGATTTTCAAGACACTGTACGACCCGCCATGCCGCGTCGAAGCCGGCGGGCGGAATGAATCCGGCCGCGACCGGGTCGAGCTGAAGCTGAGCGCCCTCCCCTCCCGCGGCCTGGGTCAAAAGACCGCGCACCGAATCGCGAAAGGCGTCGCCGAGCGCCGCGTCGAAGCCGAGTCCGGCCGGCGCCGGCGTGACCGGCAGGGCGCGGTCCCAGTCCCAATATTCGGCGATCTGGATCGTCGAGGGCCGGATGAAGCGCAGGGTGCCCGTCACGTCCTGGCAGAACTCGAATCCGCCTGGCCGATTGTTCGAGATGACCCGCACTTCGTCGTAGCGGACGCCGTCGATCCGGTACTCCTTCATAAACGCCGAGGCATTGTCGATCAGGAACTGCCTGACGTTGGCGTTCCAGAAAGCGAACACCAGGCCGCCGGCCCAGCCCTGGTCGGTGAAGTAGAGGCTGTTGTTCTGATTGCCATTGCCGAACCGGTCGTAGAACCACAGGCTCTGCGGATCGAACCCTCCTCCGGCGTGATTGTAGACGAGGTCGAAGATCACCGCGATCCCGTGCAGGTGGGCGAGATCGATCAGGCACTTGAGCTGGTTCACGCCCGGCCGGAGCGCGGAGAGGGTCAAGGGCTCCGCACCGAAGGCGGCGAGCGCCGCGTTGACCTTGGGAAGGCGCCAGGCGAGATCGGCGTCGCCGCCCGCCTGATAAAGCTGCTCGGGCGAGAAATAATCGACGCCGTTGTATCCCTCGCTGAACGCGGTCGGAAATTCCTGGATCGGCAGGAGCTGGATGGCGTTGATTCCGAGGTCCTTGAGATAGTCAAGCCGCGTCGCGACGTCGAGGAACCGGCCTCCGCGCGAGGCGCGCACGTCGGCGCCAGCGGCGTCCGTCGCCCACCACGTTCCGACATGCAGCTGGTAGATGATGAGGTCGCGGAAATCCGGCGGCTTCCAGGCGCCATCATGCCACGGATAGGCGGCCGGATCGCGCAAGATGCACCAGGAGCCGGGAAAGGCGGGCGCAAGCGTCAGCTCGCGCGCGTAAGGGTCCCGCTTCGGCCCCTGCGAGGCGTCGCCGTCGATCCAGAACATGTACGCGAGTCCGCAGCCCGCATCCTCCAGGAATCCGGCCCACGTCCCGTCGCCGAGCGGCGCCAGCCGATCGCCCGCGTCGGGCGCCCAGCCGGGTGCAGCGGACCGGTTCAGGGCGTCGCCGGAAATCAGGTAGACGGCGCGGGCCCGCGGCGCCCAGGTGCGAAACGTAGCGCCTCCCGTCGCCAGATTGGCGCCCATCGGGGTCGAGCGGTCGACGAACTGGAATTGGACCGTCATGCGCTCGCCCCGCCGTATTGTTTGCGTAGGCCACATTCCGACCGGCGCCCGACCGAGGTCAAGATCGAATCGCCGAACGGGTGGCCGGCCCATGACCCTTCGTCGCGGTTCAGGCACCCCCGAGCGAGGGCGCCTCGCTCCACTTGGGCTGGTCTTCCTTGGGACGCTGTTCTCTCTGGCTTTACCCGCTTTTTATGAACTCGCTGCAGGCTCGCGGTTCGCTCCGGCGCCATCCGGAGCCGAAACCCCCTCCGTGCGAGGATTTCGACCGGCGCACCGGCCGCTGCGGAGCATTGGATGACGGTTGTTGCGGCAAACGCACAGGCGCAGGGCCGTCCGGCGCGATCCCTGTCCGGGCAAATCGCCCGTTCGCCGCTGGTCGCTGCTATTGCGGTTTACGGCGTCGCGCTGGCCTGGACGCTCGTCGTTCAGCTGCCGCTCTTGCAATTGGACCGGATCGACGAGGTCTTCTATGTCGAAGTCGCGCGCCTTTGGACCAAAGGGGTGCTGCCCTACGCCGGCGCGTTTGACGTCAAGCCGCCCGGGTTTTTCGCTCTCGTCGCAGCGTCCCAGTCCGTGTTTGGGCCAACTCCGGCCTCGGTGCGGGCCGTCGCGATTGCGCTGGACGCCGGCGCCGCGACTGCGCTTTTCTTTCTTGGCCGCTCCGTTGCGCCGCAGGCCGGCTGGTTCGCTGCGATCACCTATCCACCGCTCTCCGAACTGGTCGCCTTCAACGATTTCTATTGCGCCCTGGGCGCCTCGACCACGCTTGCCTTTCTCACAGCCTTGTCGCCTCTGCCCCTCGTCGGACGAGCGTTGCTGACGGGATTGGCGGCGGGAGCCGCGTTCTGCATCAAGCAGACGGCGGCGTTCGAGGCGGTCGTTTTGTTCTTCGCGCTCGTCGGCGCGCGCGACGCCGTCGGACGTCGGACGACCGCGGTCCTCGCCTTCCTGTCGGGCGCCGGTATCGTCCCCTTCGGTTTTCTCGCCTATTTCGCCTGGCACGGCGCGGCGCAAGTCCTGATCGACGACGCCGTCGTCGGCGCGCTGATGCGCCCGGCGAGCCCCGCAGAGGGACTGACCTTCATCGACGGCATGTTGCTCTTCTTCCCAACGTATCGCAGCGTCCTGGGGCTATTCCTTGTCGCATGCCTCGCCATCCTGCGTCGTCGGGCGCTGGCCGACGCCTTGCCCGGCGCGCCACTCGCGGTGCTTGAAGCCTGGCTGCTCGCGGCGGTGCTCGCAACTCTGGCGCAGCGCTCGTTACATGCCGCCTATGTCGTCCAGGCACTGCCGCCTGCGCTGCTGCTGGCGGGCCTTTGCGCGGCGCGCGCGACCCCGGAATTCGGTCGCGCGCCAGAATGGGCGCGTTTGGGCGCTCTCGCGGTGGTGAGCCTCGCGCCCGCGTTCGCCTCCTTGGGCGGCCATTTGGCGAACCGACATCCCACTGGGGCGATCGCCGAAGCGGCGGCGGCGATCCGGGCCACGGGGCCTTCCGCCGCAGACAAGCTTTTTGCAGTCAACGGCGGCTTCTGGCTCAACTCCGCGACCGGCCTCGACCCCCCGACCCGATATATACATCCTTCGCACACCCTGTGCGAATTCGACCGCCACAGCGGGGAAAACCTCAGCGACGTTCTTGCCGCAGCGCCGCGTTATATCGTCGTCGCCGATCGGCGGGCGCGGCTGTCCTGCGAAGTCCCGGAGCGGTGGGAGATGATCGAGGCGACGCTGCGCAAGGCCTATCGCCTGATCGCGCATGCCGCGGACGCCGCCGAATCCTACGACGTCTACGAACGGACCGCGGCGAGGGACCACTGATCCCCGGAGTAGGCCGCGGCGCTGAACGCGCCGGCTTGCGGGCGCTGAAGCCCGCGAGATCGGATGCGCCGTCAGGGTGCAGCCCCCGGCTCCCACAGGGCAGCCGCCTTCGCCGGCCAACATGCCGGTTAGGATGTTGGTAACGCATTCTTTGTTCGCTTTACGTAACAGGTCCGATCCACGAATTTTAAGCACGGGTTGCTCGTTTAGTTGCATCGTTTCTTGCTTTTTCAGAATTTATTTGGGCCTTACGGGCATCAATGTCATTTTCGAGGCCGATCTTTTCGCCCGAAAGGGCGGTTCCTGGTTTCGAACAAAACCAAGGTGGAACCAAATGCAATCGATTTGGAACTTTGTTCGCAGCGAAGGCGGCGCAACAGCGATCGAATACGCGCTGATCGCCAGCATGATCGCGATGGCGATCGTTGCCGGAGTGCAACTGATCGGGACTCAGCTCAGCACATCGTATGCGCAGATTGGCAATGCCCTGAACTAGGATCCGCCAAAAGACCAAAATTTCCCAATCGGCGTGTGAGACCGCTTTCGCATCGCGTCGATATTAATCTGCCCGAAAAATGAGCGTAGTATGCGTTTATATAATCATCTCGCCCGCTTTGAAACGATAATTTCTGGTTTTGTCACTTAACACCAACTACATGACGTATCGTGACTCTATGATTGATTTCATTGTTCATAAATCAACGTCTAAATAATCTCACACAACCAGCTTACGGTGGAACAGAACATTAATTGGTTGGGTGAATATTCGGTCCGTGCCGCGCATGACTTGTCGCGCGTCACACAGTCCGGCGATCAAAACGAGGTCGGTCGCCGCATCTTCAGGAGCGCAGCATGAAACAGGTCTTGAACTTCATACGCAACGACAGCGGCGCGACGGCGATCGAATATGCGCTGATCGCGAGTCTCATCGCGGTCGCCATCATAGGCGCTGTGACGACGGTAGGAGGGAAGGTGACAACTGTGTTCACCGAGATCGGCGGCGCTCTGAATTAGTCCGCGCCGACAGGACGAAAGAGGGGTGGTTGTCGTCATCTCCCCTCTTTGCGTCCTGGCGGCGTCCTTCCCGGGATGGCCATTTCCCGCACCCGGGCGCGAACCGATTCAGGACGACGAAAGCGACGGCGGCGCGATTCGACAGCTCGCGGCACCGCGCTTTAGCCCCTGCCTACCTTCTGGTCCGCCAGGAACTGCTTGAAGTCGCCCATCGAGGCGAACCTGAACGTTCCCTCCAGCGTTTCGGCCTCGATCGAGCCGTCGGCGAAGATCATGTAATTTGCGCCGCCGGAGGAATAGCGGCCGATCAGGCTCGGAGGAGCTTCCGGCGTTTCGATCGCGTGCTCGATCTCGCCGAGGGTCGGCAAGCGGCCGGAGCGGTTTTCGTTAACGGGCTCTTCGGCTTCCTTCGGGTCAGGCCCTCCCGTCTCTTCAGTCTCTCTCTCCTGCACACCCGCCGCCACGGCGTCCTCGCCTGAGGGCTGCTCGGCCGGCGGCATGAAGGTCTGGGAGACCGGCGCGAGGTCGGGGCCGCCGACGGCGGCGCTCGGCGGGCGCTGAACGAGTTCGGTCAGCGCGTCAATCCGGCGGATCAGAACGCCGAGGACAAGAACAAGGATCCCCACGCAGAAAGCGACGGCGCCGCCGAGCGCATAGAGGACTCCGGCGGCGGTCGGCAGGAGGTCGAGGCTCAGGTAGGCGCCGAAAACGCCCGCAGCCAACAGCGCAAGGCCGAGCGCAAAGACCAGAAACGCCATGAAATCCCTTCAACTTTTGCTATGTGTCGAGGACCGCGGCGATCCGCTCACCGTTGGTCCCGGGCGCCGAAGATCGCGCTGCCCACTCTCACATAGGTTGCGCCGAGTTGGACTGCGAGCGGCCAGTCGGCGCTCATTCCCATCGACAGTTCCCGAACCCCGTTGCGCGCCGCGATGACCCCAAGCAGTGCGAAATGGGGCGAGGCCTGTTCGCCTTCCGGCGGAATCGCCATCAGCCCCTCGATACTCAGACCGTACGTGTCGCGGCAGAGCGCGAGAAAGGCGTCGGCGTCCTCCGGCAGCACGCCCGCCTTCTGCGGCTCGGCCCCGGTGTTGACCTCCACGAACAGGCGCGGATGCTTTCCAAGTTTCTGAATCTCCCTGGCGAGCGCGGCTGCGATCTTCTCCCGATCGATTGTCTCGATGACGTCGAAATTCTCGATCGCCTCCCGCGCCTTGTTGCTCTGCAGCGGGCCGATCAGGTGGAGTTCGATCGTCTTGCCGATCGAGGCGGCGCGGGCGCGCAATTCCCACCACTTCGGGACGGCCTCCTGCACCCGGTTCTCCCCGAACCGCGTCTGGCCGCCGAGCGCGACCGTCGGCCAGATGTCGTCGGCGGCGAATGTCTTGGAGACGGCGACGAGCTTCACCGCTTCGGCCGCACGCCCGCAGTCGCGCGCCCTCCGGGCGATCGCTTCGCGCAGCGCCTGAAGCCGGCCCGTCGCGCCCAATGGGTCCTCGGGATGAGCGAGATCGGTCACGATCGTCTCCTTCGATTCGCCGCCGTCGCTTGCCAGAACTCCGGCCCAGACACAACTTGACGCGGAAAAACCCTTCCCCTATAGACCCGCGACCCAACACACTAGGGCCGGATCGACCGGCGGGACGCGCCTTTGCGGCAGCGGCCCGTCGTCTTGTTTGTCCGCGCCCTTTATGAAGTTCTTATTCGAAGGATCCGAGCGATGTCACGCCGCTGCGAGCTGACGGGCAAGGCCGTTCAATCCGGCAACATGGTCAGCCACTCCAACCGCAAGACGCGCACGCGGTTCTTGCCGAATCTCGTTCAGGTCACGCTGATCTCCGACGCCCTCGAGCGGGCGGTTCGGTTGCGTGTCAGCGCCGCCGCCCTGCGTTCGGTCGAGCACCGCGGCGGGCTCGACAATTTCCTCGCCAAGGCGCCCGAGACGGAACTCTCTGACGGCGCGGCGGCCCTCAAGCGCGAGATCGCCAAGAAGCGGGCCGAGTCGGAAGAGAAGGCCGCGGCCTAGAGCGGGATGCACCGGGCCGAACCGGGCCCGATCGCTGAACCGACCGGGCGCCGCAGACGGCGCTGTCATTCCGGCTTAGCCCAGGACTGACGGCGGCAAGCGGCGGGCGCTGCTTTTCCCCCGCTTTCCGCCGCGCGCGGCGCGATTTTCGATCAGCCGACGCGCTCCCGGATCGGGGGAGTTCGGCCAGTTTCTCCCTGGTTACAGGGAGAAACGGCGAAGACCGATGCGGTTCTCGGCCAGTTCCAGCGAGTAAAAGACCTGTCTTTTCATTGGTTCGATGCAAGCTCCTGAATTTGTAACACTCAAACTTGACGTAGAAATAACAGGACAATTTCCGTCCTGTTTCGAGCCAGAACAGGTCGCGCGCGGGCGCCCGAAGGGCGTTGCCGCCGCCCCTGGCCGAAAGCCGGTTACGCCTGGATGTTGACAAACTGGATGAAGAGCGGATGTGTTCCAGGACAACGGCGGTCCGATGCGTCGGGTTGACCCTCCCTTGTCGCGAGACCCGGCGCCGGACCCGGGTCGACCTGACGTCATCCGCCCGAGAGCGGGATCAATCGTGGCGACCGGCGCTTCCGCCGCGCCGATCCGGCAAAGCCGGGGTCGGCCGGTTCGACCCGAATTCATCCGCCGTCAGCGCGCCGGCGCGCGCTCAATGGGATCGTGACGGTCTCTCCATCCGGGCCGCTTCGCGCGCCAGCCCCTCCACCACGGCGTAGTCGCCGCGCTTGAGCGCGTCCTTCGGCAGCATCCACGAGCCGCCGACGCAGGCGACGTTGGGAAGCCTGAGATAATCAGGCGCCTTGCCGAGATCGATCCCGCCGGTCGGGCAGAAGCGCAGGTCGGGCAGGGGCGCGGCGAGCGAAGCGAGCAGCCTCGTCCCGCCGACCGCCTCGGCCGGAAACAGCTTCAGCGCCCGAAACCCGAGCTCCCGCAGGGCCATCGCCTCCGAGACCGTCGCGCAGCCCGGAAGGAACGGCACGGGCGCCCCGACGGCGGCCCGCGCGAGTTCCGGCGTGGCCCCGGGACTGACGAGAAATCGCGCGCCGGCGGCGACCGCTTCGTCGATCTGTCCGGCCGAAACGATCGTGCCTGCGCCGACCACCGCGTCGGGAACCTCTCGGGCGATCGCCCGGATCGCCGCGAGCGCGGCCGCCGTGCGCAGCGTCACCTCGATTGCCAGGAGGCCTCCGGCCGTCAGGGCTTTCGCCTGAGCGACGCCGTCCTCGACGCTCAGGACGGTCAGCACCGGTATCACCGGCGCAAGCGCCAGGATTGAAGCTGTCTCTCCGTCGCGGGAATAGCGCGCCATCGTCTGCTCCGGGCCGTTTGCACGCGCCGCAGCGCGCGCATCCGTCTCGCCTTAGCACGCAAAGCCCTCACCCGCGAGGCTTGCCCACCAGTTCGAATCCGCTCAGGCGCGCCATTTTTCCACCACTCCGGAACAAAACTTGGCACCGTGGGTGCTCTTGTGGCTTTATCGACTCAGTGAGCGCTTGCGAGCGTACAAGCAAAACGCCTCCGGTCCATCGTATTTTGGCTCGAAGCTCGTTAACAGTTTTGCAATGGTAAGCTCGTCAATGCAGCGCGCCCGGTCCGCGCTCGACGCCATGATGCTCTTTCCACGCTCGATGTGACCCAGCCCAATCCGGTGCCCCATTTCGCGCAGCAGCACGCGCTGAAAATCCATTTCGATCGCGCTGCTGCCGATTCTGGAGAATCATTCGAAATTAGAAATCGAAAATCTCTGCTGTTGAATTCAGTCAAGACGGAATCTGCGCGGCAAGCGACAATCTCGGGATCTGTCCCGCAATAGGTTGTCCATTCGATCGGAACACTAGGGAAATCTGCGCGCGCGACCTACTGTCCATGTCCTGGTTACGACAGAGAGCCAGGTGAATGGAGACGATCGTCGGCGTCGTCCCCTTGTCGGGCCTTGCGGCGCAGAGCTTGTCAATTCGGTTCTGCAGAGGTTGCGTAGGAACGTACGGCTCGAGTTGCTTGATTGCAGGCCGCGTTCCGTCCGTCGTTAAAAACTCGAGGTTCTCAAGTCGGCTTAAGAGTTCGTGTTCGGCTTGAACCGTCGGAACAATGAAAGGCCCCCTCTCTTGTTCTTCCAGCCACCGGGCGAATGCCGCCCGGATGTAAAGCCCCTCTGGAACTTGAATGACTGCGAGATGGTCCGGCCCGCAATCGCGGCATGCCGCGACCCACAGCGCGGCGGCGTCCAGTATCGCTTCGGAAACGGCGCTTCGCTCCGCGATACTGAGCTGGCCGTCGACGATGGGTATTTCAACTTCCAGCAACACGCGGCCAGCGAATCCATTTCTTCGCGGAAGGCCGCGATCCCCTTTCCAGTTATCGCACGCAAGCGAGAACATCGATGCGGCGGACTCAGCGGAATCCCCTGCGAAGCGGTTGGCGCCGGGCTGACGCCAGATCGTGAATGTCCTTGCCGGCGATCGAGACGGCGCCAACAGTTCGAATTCCCACACGGAGCCCAACTCCAGGCGTTCGTCCGAGGCCAGTAAGGCTCCTTTCCGGGAATTCCATTTGATGGGTCCACAAACGCGTCGGCCTTCCTCTGTTTCCCCCGCGAACTTCGCGCGGACTGTGACGAGATAGTCGTTGTTGTCATGGGGATCGGCGGTCAGCAGGACTTGGCTTCCCGACTGAACCGCGCGCAGATAAGTCAGGCTCCGCGGCATTGAGGACGTGTGAATATCGGCTCCAATTGACATTTTCCGCGTGTCGACAGCGCCAATTGAGCACGACGGCGGGCGAAGATGGTCCCCGGAGCGCCAAAGCGGCGACCATGGCGTGGATCCGGTCGCGCTTTCCCGCGTCCTATCGACCGCCAGACCTTTCTTCCGGCGCCGGATCACGTTGACATTCTCTTGCTCCGCGGCGGATTCTGACGCCGAGGCGGCCGAGAAGAAATGGAAAACCATCGAGACATTTTGCCTGACGGCTTGGCTGCGGCGCTAAAGGAGCTGGGCGAGGGCCGCGTCGACAATGCTGAGAGAATGAGCGCGGAGCTTCTCCGGTCGAGACCCGACGATTTTGCAGTCCACCAGCTGGCCGCGATCATCGCGTTGCGCCGCGCCCGCTATTCCGAGGCCGAGCGGTGGTCCCGTTCCTGTCTTCGTCTGCGCCCCGGGCATGCGCCGGCGATGGGGATAGCCGGTCGAGCGGCGCGCGCGCTCGGAGATCTCGAGCGGGCGCGAGATTGGTTCGGTCTGGCGATCGATGCGGCGCCCGATCGACCGGAGCCCGCTTTCCTCCTGTGTGTGACGCAGCTCGAATGCGGCGACCCTGCGGCCCAGGAGAGCCTCGCACGCGTCTTGAGGTTCTTCCCGGGCAACTCGGAGGGTTGGAGTCAAATCGGCGCGGCGCTCCGCAAAGCCAATCAAACGAATGCCGCCGCGCTGGCGTTCGCGCGTGCTTTTGCCAGTTCGGGCGAGGTCGCCCACGCCGTCGAGCAAGCCTCCGCCCTCATGACGCTCGGCCGCGTCGATGAGGCTGTCGCCGCTCTCCGCGCCGCTCTGATCATCGCTCCGGACAGAGTTCGACGTGATCCTGGCTCTGGCCCAGGGCCTTCGCCGACTTGCCGAATATCGCGAGGCGCTCGCGCTGCTGGAGCGAACAGCGGCTCGGCATCCCGATGACAGCCGGATCCATTTCGCGATCGGCCTGGTCCGTGACGATCTGCAAGACAGTTCAGGCGCGATCGCCGCGTACCGCCGATGCGTCGCATTGCGGCCCGATCTGCCAGAGGCGCAGGTCAATCTCGGCGTGGCGATTCAGCGGACGGGGGACTTGAAGGCGGCAAAAGATCACTATCGCGCGGCGATCATCGCCCGGGCCGACACGTTCGGCCGGATCGCGCAGGCGCTTCCCTCGACGCGCAAAGGAGAGCTTTGGCTCGACCTCGACAGACTGCGGCGCTCACTTGGCGGGTGAGCGTGCGCGCCGAACGCGGTATTCCCTCCGGTAGACGCCGGGCTGGGTGAGCAATTTCCCGGCCGTCGCTTCGTAGCGCCGAGCGTCCTGCCCCGTGAACGATTGAAACAGAAGCTCGGGGCGTTCGCGCTCGACCGCGAAACATTGGGCGACCGGAGTTCCACGCGGCAGGACGCCCTCGAATTCGGGCTCGACCCATTGCGCCGGAAACAAGACGCCGACATCGGTGAACCGATCGGAATCGACGAGCCCGGTCAACGTTCGAAACGGCAGGTCGGCGCGGTTGACCGGATGGGTGGCGAACAGCGAATAGCCAGACTCGAGTTCGATCGTCCAGAAACTGTTGAACTTGACGATGGCGACGTCGGGACTGAAAAACGGCGTCCCGGTCGCCTGCGCCGGGACGTGGAAGCTGAGCGGCGAGCGCGGATGCGACTCGACCGAAAGGGCCGGATAATCCCAATCCCATGACAGCACGCCATCGTTCACATGGACATCGCAGGGCAGCGGTATGACGAAACCGTGCGACATCGCATCGACGAACGGCGGGCATTGTTTGACGGTGCGCACCTCTTGCCCGTGCGTGTCCGAGAATGCGGTGCGGGGCATCGTCCTCAGCCAATCCGGCAGAGCGTGTCGCGCGAGCATCGGCCGAGCCAGGCAATCCAGCATTGCCGGGTCACAGCGAAAGACGACTTTCATTGTCCCCGGACCGTGGAAGGCGCGACAACGCGCGTCACCGCATCGCGCCATCCGCGGTAGCGCGTTTCGCGCTCCGCACCGGACATCATCGGGTTGAACCGACGCTGCGCCCGCCATGCGCTCGCGAATTCGTCCGGACCTGGAAAGAGGCCGGACTGCCAACCAGCCAGAAACGCCGCCCCGAGGGCTGTCGTCTCGACGACGGCCGGCCGATCGACCGCGGCGTCGAGCATGTCGGCGAGGAATTGCATGGTCCAGTCGCTTGCGCTCATCCCGCCGTCGACGCGAATCACCGATTGCGCGCCGTCCGCTTGCGAAGCTCCGCTGTCCGCGCGCATGGCGCCGATCAGGTCGCGCGTCTGGTAGGCCACAGACTCGAGCGCCGCGCGGGCGATCTCGTTGCGTGTCGATCCGCGGGTGATGCCAATGATGGCGGCGTGCGCTTCGCTGTTCCAGTGCGGAGCCCCCAGTCCTGTGAAGGCGGGGACAATATAGACCCGTTGACCGGGGTCGGCGCGCGCCGCCATGTCGCCCGTCTCGCTGGCGTGGGCCACAATGCCCAATCCGTCGCGAAGCCATTGCACCGTTGCGCCGGCGGAAAAAATCGATCCCTCGATCGCGTAGGTCCGTCGGCCCTTCCATTGATAGGCGACCGTGGTGAGCAGCTTGTTGTTCGAGGCGATTGCTTTGGCGCCGGTGTTCAGCAGCACAAAGCAGCCGGTGCCGTAGGTCGCCTTGACCATGCCCGGTCGAAAGCATGCCTGACCGATCAAGGCCGCCTGCTGATCTCCGGCGACGCCCTGGATCGGCAGCGCCATCCCCAAGTGCTCCGCTTCGGCCATCCCAAAATCCGCCGCGCAATCGGAGACTTCCGGCAACATGGCGCGCGGAACCCGAAACAGCTTGAGAAGCTCCTCGTCCCAATCACCGGAGTGGATGTTGAGCAGAAGCGTGCGCGATGCGTTGGTTGAATTGGTGACGTGCATCCGGCCGCCGGTCAATCGCCAGATCAGGAAGCTGTCGATCGTGCCGAATGCGAGATCGCCTTGTTCGGCCAGCGTACGCGCATTCTCGACATTGTCGAGCAGCCACGCGATCTTCGTCGCCGAAAAATACGGATCGAGCAAAAGCCCGGTCCGCTCCGCGACAAGCCTCTCGAGGCCTTCCGCCTTGAGCTTTGCGCAATGCGGCGCGGTGCGGCGATCCTGCCAGACGATGGCGTTATGGATCGGCTTGCCGGTCCTGCAATTCCAGACCAGAGTTGTTTCCCGCTGATTGGCGATGCCGACGCCAGCCAGGTCCGAGGAGCCGCTGTTCGATTGGACCAGCGCCTCGCGCCCCGTCGCCAACACGCTTCGCCAGATGTCCTCGGGATCGTGCTCGACCCATCCCTCCCGGGGGAATATCTGGGGGAATTCTCGCTGGGCCATCGCGACAGGGGCGGCGTCGGCGCCGAAGACGATGGCGCGAGTCGAAGTGGTGCCCTGATCAATGACGAGAACGCGTCCCTTCATGCGGCGCTGGTCCTTACTGGGTACGAAAGGGTCGGGCGCGTTGCCCGACCCGGTTAGCACTCTAAATCGTTAGCCTTACTTCTTCGGCGGCGTCGCCGGCCACGACTTGATCAGCGTATCGTAGTCGACCGTCTCGCCCTGTGGCTTCTCGTTGGCGAGTTTCGGCTGCGGCGCGATGTTGCCGTCCGCGGCGGACTTCTTGTACCAGTATTCAGCGCTCTCCTTCTTGTTGAGCTTTGGCCCGCACTCGCCCTGAACCCCGGACTTCTCCAGGCGTCCGAGCACCTCGTCCTGTGCGTTGGCGAGCGAGTCCATGGCCTGCTGAGCGGTTTTCGCGCCGGACGCCGCGTCACCGATGTTCTGCCACCAGAGCTGGGCGAGCTTCGGATAGTCCGGGACATTGACGCCCGTCGGGGTCCACTGCACGCGCGCCGGCGAGCGGTAGAACTCGATGAGGCCGCCCAGCTTCGGCGCGCGCTCGGTGAAGCTCTTGTCCCAGATATCGCTTTCACGAATGAAAGTGAGGCCAACGTGACTCTTCTTCAGGGACACGGACTTCGACACGATGAATTGCAGATAGAGCCAGGCGGCCTTTCTGCGATCGGCAGGCGTCGACTTCAGCAGCGTCGCTGAACCGACGTCCTGATAGCCAAGCTTCATCCCTTCCTTCCAGTACGAGCCGTGCGGCGACGGCGCCATGCGCCACTTCGGCGTTCCGTCCGCGTTGACGACCGGAAGACCGGGCTTGACCATGTCGGCGGTGAAGGCGGTGTACCAGAAGATCTGCTGCGCGATGTTGCCCTGCGCCGGCACCGGACCTTCCTCGGAGAAGGTCATGCCCGCGGCCTGGGGGGGCGCGTATTTGTGGAGCCAGTCAAGATACTTCTCGATCGAATAGACAGCCGCCGCGCCATTGACGTCGCCGCCGCGCTCCACCGACGATCCAACCGGCCGACACCCTTCCATGCGGATGCCCCATTCGTCGACCGGCTTGCCATTCGGCAAACCCTTGTCGCCGTTGCCCGCCATCGACAGCCAGGCGTCAGTGAACCGCCAGCCCAATGACGGGTCCTTCTTGCCATAGTCCATGTGGCCATAGACTTTGACGCCGTCGATCTCCTTGATGTCGTTGGTGAAGAAGTCGGCGATGTCTTCGTAGGCCGACCAGTTCACCGGCACGCCAAGCTCGTATCCATACTTCGCCTTGAACCTCGCCTTGATGTCGGGGTTGGTGAACCAGTCGTACCGGAACCAATAGAGGTTCGCGAATTGCTGGTCGGGCAGCTGAAACAACTTGCCGTCGGTCCAGGTGGTGAAAGACTTGCCGATGAAGTCGTCGACGTCGAGCATCGGATCGGTGACATCCTTGCCTTCGCCGGCCATATAGTCGGTGAGATTGACGGTCTGGTTGTAGCGGGGGTGAGTGCCGATGAAGTCCGAGTCGTTGATCCAGCCGTCATAGATGTTCTTGCCGGATTGCATCTGGGTCTGGATCTTCTCGACGACGTCGCCCTCCTGAATGACATCGTGCTTGATCTTGACGCCGGTGATTTCGGCAAAGGCTTTGGCGAGCACCTCGGACTCGTATTGGTGTACGGTCAGGGTCTCGGAGACGACATTGATCTCCATCCCCTTGAAGGGTTCGGCGGCCTTTTCGAACCACTTCAATTCCTTCATCTGGTCGTCCTTCGAAAGGGTCGAAGGCTGGAACTCGCTGTCGATCCACTTCTGAATTGTGGCGTCGTCGGCCCAGGCCGACCCAGAGAAGGCCAGCAACAGGGCGGCCATCGAAACACTATTTCGTATCTTCATCGTCTCCTCCTTCACGTGCGCTTCTGACTGCTGCCGGCCGCTCGGCACGTCTGAGCGGCCCGGAGTCACTCCCCGTTCAAACCCAGCGGAAAACCGCGGCGGCGTAAGCGAGGGAGATCAGGCTTGCGAGCCACAGGCTCGAAATCTCGAGGCCGCCTGCGATCGGCAGCATGAAGAGCGTGCTGGCGCCGACGAAGCCGATCCACGCGAGATTAATGAATGCGCCGCCGAGCAGGGACAGGAAGAGGCGGTCGCCGCGCGTCGTCGGGATGCGCAGCACGCCGTAGCGCGCCGACTCCGGATAGCGGAGCGCCAGTCCGGTCATGACGAGGAGCGTTGCGGCGATGGCAGAAAAGAAGAGGCCTGTCTGCCAGGTCCAGGCCATCCAGGCGATATCCATTGGCCCTCTCTAGACCCGCCCGAGGGCGAAGCCCTTGGCGATGTAGTTGCGGACGAACCAGATCACGAGCGCTCCGGGAACAAGCGTCAGCGCGCCGGCTGCGGATAGCAGACCCCAGTCGAGTCCTGCCGCCGAAACAGTCCGCGTCATGATCGAGGAGATCGACTGGTTGTTGGTCAGAGTGCGGGCGAACAGAAGTTCGACCCACGAGAACATGAAGCAAAAGAAGGCAGCGACACCGATGCCGTTGGCGATCAGGGGAACGAAGATCCGGGCGAAAAAGCGTGGGAAAGAATAGCCGTCGATATAGGCCGTCTCGTCGATCTCCCGCGGCACGCCTGACATGAAACCTTCGAGGATCCAGACCGCGAGCGGCACGTTGAAGATGCAATGGGCGAGCGCCACAGCCCAGACCGTGTTGAACAACCCGACGGCCGAATATAGGTTGAAGAAGGGCAGAGCGAAGACCGCCGGCGGCGCCATGCGGTTGGTCAGGAGCCAGAAGAAGAGATGCTTGTCGCCCAGAAAATGATAGCGGGAGAAGGCATAGGCCGCGGGCAGCGCGACGCCGATCGAGATCAGCGTGTTGAGCACGACATAGGTCAGCGAGAACCGGAACCCTCCGTACCAGATGGGATTGGTGAAGATCTCGGCATAATTCTTCAGTGTCGGCGCGAGCGGAATAACGCTCATCGTAGTCGTGATCTCGGTATTCGTCTTGAAACTCATGTTGATGAGCCAATAGATCGGCAGCATCAGGAACGCGATATAGCCGATGAGCACAAGCCGCCGCGTCATGACGCGCTCTCCTTTCGGGTCACGTCAGTGTTGGTCATCACCGTGTAGAACACCCAGCATGTCGCCAGGATGATGAGATTGTAGACGATGGAAAGCGCGGCGGCCTTGCCGAGGTCGAACTGGCCGAGCGCGATCTTGACGAGATCGATCGAAACCATCGTAGTCGAGTTTCCCGGACCGCCTCCGGTGACCACGAACGGCTCAGTGTAGATCATGAAACTGTCCATGAACCGCAGGAGCACTCCGATCAGGAGAACGCGACGGAGCTTGGGCAATTCGATCCAGCGAAACACCGAGGACCGCGTAGCGCCGTCGATGCGTGCGGCCTGATAGAAGGCTTCCGGGATCGATTTCAGCCCGGCGTAGCAGAGCAGGGCGATCAGGCTCGTCCAGTGCCAGACGTCCATCAGAATAATCGTAAACCACGCCGAGAAGAAGCCAGCGGTGTAGTTGTAGTCTATGCCCAGCCTGTTGAGCGTCCATCCAAGGAGACCGATGTCGCTGCGTGCGAAGATCTGCCAGATTGTGCCGACGACGTTCCATGGCACAAGCAGCGGCAGAGCCAGCACCACGAGAGTTGCGGCGACCGCCGGCCCCGACTTCGGCATGCAGAGCGCCACGAGAATGCCGAGCGGGACCTCGATCGCGAGGATGATGAGCGAGAAGGTGACATTGCGGCCGACTGCAGTGAAGAAGCGGCCGCCGAGTTCGGAGTTCGGATCGAGAAGCTCCTGATACCAGCCGACGCCGTTCCAGAAGAACTGGTTGTTTCCGAACGTATCCTGCACCGAGTAGTTCACGACCGTCATCAAGGGCAGGATCGCGTTGAACGCGACGATCAGGACGACGGGGAGGGCGAGGAGCCAGGCGCGATTGGATGAGGGTTTCACCATCGGCCTAGCCCCGCACCAGGACGCCGTCGGCGTAGACGTGGATGTGTGCGGGATCGGCGACGAATCGCACGTCCGATTCGGGGACAGTTTCGTCCTCGTCGAGCAGAGCCGCCAGAGCAATTCCGTTGAATTCGCCGCGCACGATCTTGTAGCGACCGGCATCGTCGACATGGCGTATCACTGCCGGCAGACCCTCCACTCCCGACCGCACGCGCAGGAACTCCGGCCGCACGCCGATTTCGATGCGTCCCCTTCCAGAAAGGTCGGGATAGGCCTGGCCGAGCGGAAGGTCGACGCCGTTCACGCGTGCGATATTGACATCGACGGAAGCCGGCAGGACGTTCATGCCGGGCGATCCTATGAAATGTCCGACGAACGTATGCGCCGGCAGTTCGAAGAGCTCCTGCGGCGTGCCGATCTGCACGACTTCGCCGTCATGCATCACCACGACCTTGTCGGCGAAGGTGAGCGCTTCGGTCTGGTCGTGCGTCACATAGAGCATCGTCGTGTTCGATTCGCGGTGCACCCGCCGCAGCTCCCCCCGCAGCTGCCACTTGAGATGAGGATCGATCACGGTCAGCGGCTCGTCGAACAGCACGGCGCAGACGTCGTCGCGCACGAGGCCCCGGCCAAGGGAGACCTTCTGCTTCATGTCAGCCGTAAGGCCGCTCGCGACGCGGTTGAGCTCACCGGTCAAGCCCAGCATCGAGGCGACCGCATGCACGCGCGCGTCGATCTGCCGGCCTGGAACGCCCCGATTGCGCAGGGGGAATGCGAGGTTCTGGGCCACCGTCATCGTGTCGTAGATGACCGGGAACTGGAAGACCTGCGCGATATTGCGCTTCTCGGTCGGCAACCCGGTAACGTCCACGCCGTCGAACAGGACCTTGCCCCGTGACGGGATAACCAGGCCCGAAATGATGTTGAGAAGAGTCGTCTTGCCGCAGCCGGACGGCCCCAGGAGCGCATAAGCGCCGCCGTCCTCCCAGATCATTGTCATCGGCTTGACGGCCCAGTCGGCGGACGTCGACGGATTCGCCATATAGCTGTGGGACAGAGACTGAAGCTCTACGCGCGCCATGCGGTCAGCCCCCTTCCCCGCCATGTTGCTCGGCGTGCACGAGACGCCCGTCGGCCGCGAAAACGAAGAAGCGCTTCGGATTGAGGTAGACCTCGATCTCCTGCCCGGGCTGCACTTCGCGCACCCCCACCGTCAGCGCGATCCAGCGCTCGCCGAGCACGTCGACATGCACGTAGCTCTCCGAGCCTGTGATTTCGCTGACCGCGACGATCGCCTTCATTGGGACCAGGCCCGGACTTTTCGTCAGGGACAGGCGGCGCGGCCGGAAGCCGATGTCGTAACTTCCGTCCGGGAGCCACGCGAGCACGCCCTCCGTCGGCAGCGTCACCCCCGCGGAGGTGCGCGCGACGCCGTCCTTGACCTCGACGCTCAGGAAATTCATCGGCGGGTCGGAGAAGGTCTGCGCCGTGATCCTGTCCTTCGGAAAGCGATAGACTTTGGGCGTCGGCCCGAACTGCGTCAGCGTTCCCTGATGTAGAGTGGCCGTATTGCCCCCGAGTAGGAGCGCTTCGGTCGGCTCCGTCGTCGCATAGACGAAGATCGCGCCCTTGCCCTCGAAAATCCTTGGCAGTTCGGCGCGCAGCTCCTCCCTCAGCTTGTAGTCGAGGTTCGCGAGCGGTTCGTCCAGCAGCACGAGTCTAGCGTCCTTGACGAGCGCGCGGGCGATGGCGGCGCGCTGCTGCTGGCCGCCGGACAGGCTGAGCGGCAGCCGGTCAAGGTAAGGCTCAAGGCGCAGCAAGCCCGCCGCCTCGCGCACTTTCCGGTCGATCTCCTCGCGCGCCAGGCCGCGGACGCGAAGCGGCGAGGCGATGTTCTCATAGACGGTCATCGCGGGATAGTTGATGAACTGCTGATAGACCATCGCCACCGACCGCTGCTGCACCGGCATTCCGGTGACGTCGAGGCCATCGACCAGAACGCGTCCCGAGGTCGGCACGTCGAGGCCGGCCAGGAGACGCATGGTCGACGTCTTCCCCGACAGGGTCGGGCCCAGCAGGATATTGATGGTTCCGGGTTCGAGCGCGATCGACATCTCGCGGATATGCGCTTTTCCTCCGACGGACTTGCGGACCTTGTCGAGCGTGACCGTCATTTCGCGACCCCCTCAGGCGCCAATGACGAGATGTTGACCTTCATCCAGAGGCCGAGCTCGCGAACCTGGTCCGGCGTCATATGCAGCCCGAGCTTCGAGCGGCGCCAGACAACGTCCTCGGCGGTTTGAGCCCATTCCTGGTCGGCGAGATAGCGAACCTCCGCTTCGGTCAGCGTATCCCCGAACCGAATTCCGAGATCCCCCCATTGACGAGCGGCGCCCAGCACACGGCGCGCCCGGGTGCCATAGGCGCACGCGAATCGTGATGCGTCTGCGGCCGCGAGGAATGGATAGGACCGGCCGAGAGCCCCCTCGAGATCCCGCAGTCCGTCGACCGGGAAATCGCCGCCCGGCAGCGGCGCCTTCGCGGTCCAGCCCTTCCTGTCGGCGAGTTGCGGCAGGACCGGCTCGATGCGGCGAAGCACTTCCTCCGCGAGACGTCGATAGGTCGTGATCTTGCCGCCGAAAATGGAGACGACCGGCGCACGCCCCGCGGCGTCGACCTCGAGCACGTAGTCCCGCGTGGCGGCCTTTGCCTCGCTCGCGCCGTCGTCATAGAGCGGACGCACGCCCGAGTAACTCCAGACGACGTCGTCGACCGTCACCGGCCGAGCGAAGTTTCCTGAAACGGCCCGGCAAAGATAGGTAACTTCCGCGTCCGAAGCCGTCGGCTTGCCAGGATCGCCTGCATAGTCGAGGTCGGTGGTGCCGATCAGTGTGAACTCGCCCTCGAAGGGGATGGTGAAGACGATGCGTCCGTCGGGGTTCTGGAGGATGTAGGCCCGGTTGTGGTCATAGATCTTCCGTACGACGATGTGGGATCCCTGCACCAGTCGGACGCGAGCCTTCGGCTTCAGGAGTAGCCGGCCGGAAAGAACGTCCTCGACCCAGGGCCCGGCGGCGTTGATGAGGGCCCGGGAGCGCAACGTATCCACGCCCCCGGTCCGCCGATCGCGTACACGGACCACCCAATGATCAGCTTCGCGCTCCGCGCTCTCCACCAGAGCCCGGCAGCGGACCTCGGCGCCGCGATCGGCCGCGTCCCGCGCATTGAGGACGACGAGACGCGAATCGTCGACCCGGCAATCCGAATATTCGAAACCTTTCACGAACTCGCCCGGTTTGAGCGGCCGACCGAGCGGATCGGAATTCAGACGAAGGGTGCGCGTTCCGCGCAGTCGCTTTCTGCCGCCGATATGGTCGTAAAGGAAGAGCCCGAGGCGCAGCACCGAAGCGGAACGCAGTCCGGGACGATGGGGCAGCACGAAGCGCAGCGGACGAATGATGTGAGGGGCCGCCGCCCAAAGGATTTCACGTTCGGTCAGGGCTTCGCGCACCAACCGGAACTCGTAATGCTCGAGATAACGCAGGCCGCCGTGAATGAGCTTTGTCGACCAGGAGGACGTGCTGCTTGCGAGGTCGCCCATCTCGCACAGGACGACGGAAAGGCCCCGGCCCGCCGCATCGCGAGCGACGCCGCATCCGTTGACGCCTCCGCCAATGACGATGAGGTCGACGATCCGACCCAAAGGCGCGCTCCCTCACCGCCGGCGATGTTTCTTTCTTTTCTCCATACAGTGAAACTAAAACGAAAGCAAGTCGCGCATGAAACCGCGAGTAGCCAGAGCGCGATGCGATCGGTTGAACCCTCGTCGTCGACGGGAAGGGCACCGGATTGCCGGGCGCAGTGCGTTGGCGGCAAGCCCTGTTCCGTCGACAAGATTCCCTGTTCGCTCGTCGCCGCTTCGCTGATCTTTCGTGTCGAGTTCCCTGGTCCTTTGGCTCAGCTCTGTGTTTCCATGTTGCCGCAATGAGCGGGACTCGGACGGATGATGAAGCGGTAGCGTCCCGTCGCTGCGGCGCCACAGCCGGACGGAGTACGCGCTTTTTTCCGGTCGATACGCGCGCATCGAAATTTCTGCGGTATTTCCTTGCCAATTATCGGAGGTCTGGGTACAGCTGATAAGAATATATTATCATGTTCTCGGTCCAAAAGGAGATTGGCAATTTTCTCTCGTCTAGTGACGAGGAAGCCCTTGAAAAGGGCCAAAGCGGCAAGGGGCGGCTCTTGTATGTAGTTGGCACCGGTGCACGCTCGGCTCCCTTTCGTTTGGGTCGTGCCGCGCTCACAATAACGGAATCTGAGTGGACTTGAAACAAAACCGGCTCTAACCGGCCCTGTCAACTTGTTCGTCTTTCATGGCCTGGCCCGGAGAAGTCTCGATGATGTTGACGGCCTGTTCGCGGCAGACCTCTCGTATGGGCGATTCCCCAATTCCGTCAGTGACCCAGTCTTGCACTTGGCCAATGTGGGCGATGCGAACGGGAGCGGTACGCTCAAGCTTTGAGCTGTCGGCGACCAGGATCGGATGACGCGAGTTCTCGAGGATGGTCTGGGCCACCTGGACTTCGCGATAGTCGAAATCGAGAAGAGTCCCGTCCGCCTCGATAGCCGAGGCCCCGATGACCGCGTAGTCGACCCTGAACTGACGGATGAGGTCGCTCGCTGAAGCGCCGACGACCCCGCCGTCCGACCGACGCACCGTGCCTCCAGCGATGATGACTTCAATACGAGGATGCCGGTGAAGAAGCATCGCGACATTGATGTTGTTCGTGATCACGAGCAGGTCCTCATGGCCCGATAGTGCTCTGGCGACTTCCTCCGTAGTCGTGCCGATGTTGATGAACAGCGAGCTGCTGTTGGGAATGAGCGCTGCGGCGGCGACACCAATGGCCCTTTTCTCCGCCGCTGCGACAAATCGACGGGCCTCGTATGCGATGTTCTCGACGCCCGAGGCGACGATCGCGCCGCCGTGCACGCGAGTCAGCACATGGCGGTCGCATAGTTCGTTAAGATCCCTCCGAATCGTCTGGGCGGAAACGTCATAACGCTTGGCGAGATCCTCGACGCCCACCCTGCCTGAGACCCGAGCAAGGGAGACAATCTCTGTTTGACGCGCAGAAAGGTCGTTCAACATTCACGTTGTCTATCTGGCGAAAAGCCCCAAAGGGCAATCATCAAATTGAATTTTGATGATCGACGCCAATCTTTCCAGTGCCATCTGGACCAAAACGCGCCGGGATGATAGTTGTAAATGTTCGCGTCTCCCGTCCATTCACATTCGCCCAGGCCATCACTTTCCATGGCTGGGGAGACGGCTTGCCCTGCCGATCGGCGGTTAATCGATTGGCGATCTCCTTCGCGAAATCCAGGATCTCGACGACAGGCTTGCCGCCCCAAGTCAGGATTTCGCGGTCCGAATGCCAGCCGCCCGCGTTTGACGCTTGGACAGAGGGCGCCTCGTTCCGCTTGCGCAGGATCGTCTCGACTCGTGCAGAATTGCGCTCTGCCGCGTTGGGAACTTCAAGGGCGCCGACCGGCGTTGCGAACAGCCCACGCACGATAATATTCATCTTGGTCTTCATTCGCGCGCCCCTGCACAGTCCAGGTGATCGGCCAGCAAAAGGACCAATCCAGGTCAGATCGATATTCGCGGCTGATCATTCAGCCTGCTCGCTTCGCGGCGTGAAAGCGCGCTCAAAAAACACGAGGAGTGACAAAGTTACAAGGGGCGCCGAGTTTCACGTGTCCGCGCACCATGAGCCGCCGCCGAAACTGCCGGACCACCTAATCCACAATCAAATGATGATAACTTCCAATGCGCGCCGGGAATGTCTGTCGTCGGCAAGGCATCCTGCGCTGACCGCTCAACCGAGGCTCGCGCGCCGGTTCGAATCGACTAAGCTGGCCGCCGTGAACGAGGCCGTCGATCTTTCCCTCTACAAGGAGGCTTTGCTGTTCCTGGCGACGGCCGGCGTCGTCGCGCCGCTGTTCTTCCGGCTCCGGATCAGCCCAGTGCTCGGTTACCTGCTCGCAGGCGTCGTCCTCGGGCCGTACGGGCTCGGATCGCTGGCGGGAAGGGCGCATTGGCTCAACGCATTTGCGATCAATGTCGACGCGATCGACAAGCTCGCCGCCTTCGGGGTGGTCGCGCTCCTGTTCACCATGGGGCTCGAACTGTCGTTCGAGCGCCTGAGGCGCATGCGCCGGCTGGTGTTCGGGCTGGGGCTGTCGCAGGTCGTCGTCACGATGCTGATCCTGACGGCGATCGGCTGGGCGCTCGGCCTGAAGCCGGGGGCGGCGCTGGCGGTCGGCGGCGCGCTGGCGATGTCGTCGACCGCTATCGTCATCCCCGTCCTCATCGAGGGCAAGCGCCTCGGCGCGCCTGTCGGACGCGCGAGCTTTTCGGTTCTCCTCTTCCAGGATCTCGCGGTCGCTCCGCTCCTCGTCACGGCCGGCGCCTTCGCCGGCGGCGGCGAAGGCGGTCTCGGCGCGGCGCTGATCGGCGGGCTGGTTCCCGCCGCGCTCGCGCTCGGCGCGCTGATCGTGTTCGGCCGGCTCGCACTGCGGCCGTTCTTCCATTTCGTCGCCGAGACGAAGAGCCCGGAATTCTTCATGGCCGCCTGCCTCTTAGTGGTGCTCGGCGACGGCCTCGCCGCGGCGGCGAGCAAGCTTTCGATGGCGCTCGGCGCCTTCGTCGCGGGGCTGCTCCTGGCGGAAACCGAATATCGGCGCGAGATCGAAGTGACGATCGAGCCGTTCAAGGGTCTGCTGCTCGGGCTCTACTTCGTCTCGGTCGGCGCCGAGATCAATCCGGCTCTCATCGCCGCCAAGCCCGGGCTCATCCTCGGCCTCGCCGCGGCGCTTATCAGCCTGAAGGCTGTGATTCTCTATGGTCTGGCGCGCGGGTTTCGCTTGCCCTCGCGGGTCGGGGCGGAAATGGCGCTGCTGCTTGGGCCGGGCGGCGAATTCGGCTTCGTCATGATCGGCGCGGCTCTCGCCGGGGGGCTCATCGATCGCGCTCTCTCGACGGCGATCGTCACTTCGATTGCGATCTCGATGCTCGTCATTCCGCCGCTCGCCCGGCTCGGCGCGCTGATCGACGCGCGGCCCCGGGCGCGAGCCGACGCACAAGCCGAGCAGACGCCGCCGGAAGGCGAGGAGGGACGGGTCATCATCGTCGGCTACGGCCGGGTCGGCGCGCTGATCGGTGATATGCTCGACGTGCACAAAATCCCGTTTGTCGCTGTCGACAACGACGCCCGCCTGGTCGCCCGCGCCCGCGCGGCCGGCAAACGAGTCTACTACGGCGACGCGTCGCGGCCGACTTATATGCGGCGCTGCGGAATCGATTCGGCGCGGGCGGTCGTGGTGACGATGGATTTGCCGCAGGCCAACGAAGCGGTGGTCGAGACGACGCGGCGGTTGCGCCGCGACGTGACCCTCGTCGCCCGAGCCCGCGACGCCGATCACGCGCGCGGCCTCTACGGCCTCGGCGTGACCGACGCGGTGCCGGAGACGATCGAGGCGAGCCTTCAACTCTCCGAGGCGGTGCTGGTCGACATCGGCGTTCCGATGGGTCTGGTGATCGCCTCGATTCACGAGAAGCGTGACGAATTCCGCGCCGTTCTCGCCGCCGCCGGCGCGCCTGACCGGCCCCGCTCGGCGCGCAAGCCGCGGCGGGGCTGAGGCTCCATGGAGCGGATGATCCTCAGACGGCTTCTTCTTGTTCCGCCGACCCTGCTCGCCGTCGTCACGATCGCCTTCATCCTGATGCGCGCGGCGCCGGGCGGGCCGTTCGATCTCGAACGTCCGCTCGATCCGGCGGCGATGGCGAATCTGAAGCGCGTTTTCGGCCTCGATCAGCCGCTCTGGCGTCAGTATCTCGACTATCTCTCCGCGCTTGGCCGGGGAGACCTCGGGCCGAGTTACGGTTGGCGCGAATATTCGGTCGGCGAACTGCTCGGCCACGCGCTGCCGATCTCCTTCAGCCTCGGCGCATCGGCGCTGCTCCTGGCCCTCGTCGTCGGCGTCACAGCCGGAGCAGCGGCCGCCGAGCGGCGCGGAAGCGCGCTCGACCGACTCGTCACCGCCGCAGCCAGCCTCGGCCTCGTCGCGCCGACTTTCGTCCTGGCGCCGCTCGCCCAGTATGTGTTCGGCCTCAGGCTCGGCTGGCTTCCGGTCGGCGGCTGGAACGACGGCGCGCTCGCCAACCGCGTCCTGCCGATCGCGATTTTGGCGGCGCCCCAGGTCGCGGCGATCGCGCGGCTGACGCGCGCCGCGATGATCGACGCGCTGACGTCGCCCTCGTCGCGCACGCTGCGCGCTTATGGCCTCGGCCGGAAGACGATCCTGGCGCACGCCTTTCGCGCCGCTTCCCTGCCGCTCGTCTCCTATCTCGGGCCGGCGGCGGCGGCGCTGACGACCGGATCCGTCGTGGTCGAGACCATCTTCGGCATTCCCGGCCTCGGGCGCTATTTCGTCGAGGCGGCGCTGAACCGCGACTACACCCTGGCGATGGGCGTCGCCATCCTTGTCGCGACGACGATCGTCCTGTTCAACCTGATCGTCGACGTCGCCTATGCGCTGATCGACCCGAGGATCGGGCATGAATAGGGCGCCGGGCGCCACGCGCGCGGCGGCGGCGCGCTTCTCCCGCAACCGGCCGGCGCTCGCCGCGCTGTTCGCTCTCCTCGCCGCGGCCGCCTTCTGCGCGCTCGGACCCTTTCTCGATCCAACGCCTTATGACCTCGCCTATCCCTCCTATGTCCGCGCGTCGCCTTCGCTGAAGGCGCATCCATCCGAAACCGAGGCGCGCATGGCGCTGGCCGGCATCGCGGCGCGCATGCACGCGGGGCTCGAGAGCGTCGAGATCGACTCGAATCGCGCCCGCGCGACATTCACGAGCGCGGGGCCGATCGACCCGGCCCAGCTCGCGTATTTCGAGCGGTCGGCGGAGTTCGGCGCTCCAACCGTGGTCGAGCGGCGCAATGACGGGACGACGCTTGTCGTCGACGCGCCGCTTCACCGCGTCCGGTTTCTCGCGGGCGCCGACGCCAACGGGCGCGACCTTCTCGCGCGCACGATGATTGCCGGTCGCATCTCGCTCCTCGTCGGCGTTCTCGGCTGCGCGGTCGCGGCGTCAATCGGGGTCGTCTGGGGCGCCGTCGCCGGCTACGCCGGCGGGCGCGTCGACGGTGCGATGATGCGGATCGTCGACGTTCTCTACGCCCTGCCCTTCCTGTTCTTCGTCATCCTGCTGGTCGTCGTGTTCGGGCGCAAGTTCGTGCTGATCTTCGTCGCAATCGGAGCGGTCGAATGGCTCGACATGGCGCGCATTGTGCGCGGACAGACGCTGAGCCTGAAAAACCAGGATTTCATCGTCGCCGGCCGGGCGCTCGGTCTCGGCCCGGCGTCGATCCTCGTGCGCCATGTCGCTCCGAACCTCGCCGGCCCGGTCGCCGCGACGCTGGCGATGCTCGCGCCGCGCGTCATCCTGCTCGAGAGCTTTCTTTCGTTTCTCGGCCTCGGCGTCCAGGAGCCGCTGACCAGTCTCGGCGTTCTGGTGGCCGACGGCGCGCGCCACATGGAAAGCGCGCCCTGGATGCTCCTCGTTTCCGCCGCCCTGCTGTCCATCATCTTGCTCGCCTTCAATTTCCTGAGCGAAGGCCTCGCCGATGCCCTCGACCCGCGCGAGTCCTGACGTGGACGCCCTTTTTTCGCTGACCGGTCTCACCGTCGACTATCCGACCAAGGCGGCGGTGCGCGGGATCGACCTCGCGGTCGGCCGGAACGAGGTCGTGGGCGTCGTCGGCGAATCGGGATCGGGCAAGTCGCAGGCGATGCTCGCCGCCCTCGGGCTTCTCGGACGGAGCGCCAAGGTCGGCGGCTCGGCGAGGTTCGACGGCGTCGAGCTGATCGGCGCGCCCGAGCGGACGCTCGATACGATGCGCGGCGCCGACGCCGCCATGATCTTTCAGGAACCGATGTCCGCCCTCGACCCGCTCTATCCGATCGGGGCCCAGATCGCCCAGCCGATGATCGCGCACCGCCGTATCAGCCGCGCCGAGGCTCGAGCCCGCGCGGCGAAGCTCCTCGGAGACGTGCGTCTCGCCGGCGGCGCGGGCCGGCTGCGCGCCTATCCGCACGAATTGTCCGGCGGCGAGCGACAGCGGGTGATGATCGCCATGGCGATCGCCAACGAGCCGCGCCTGATCATCGCCGACGAGCCGACGACCGCCCTCGACGTCACGGTCGAAGCGCAGATTCTCGAGCTCATCGAGTCGCTTCGCCGTCGCCTCGGCGCGGCGCTCGTGTTCATCAGCCACGATCTCAGGCTCGTTCGGCGCATCGCCGATCGGGTCTATGTGATGCGCGACGGCGTCGTCGTGGAGAGCGGGCCGAGCGGCGCGGTGCTGACCCGGCCTGCAACCGCCTATACCCGGATGCTGGTCGCCTGCGAGCCGGCGCGCGCTGGAGGCAGAGCGCGAGCCGACGGTGGTTTGCTCCTGACGGCGCGGGCGCTGACCGTGGATTACGGCGGGCGCGGCTTCCTCGCCCGTTCGGCCGTCCGGCGCGCGCTCGACGGCGTCGACCTCGATTTGAGCGCGGGCCGCACCCTCGGGGTGGTCGGCGAGTCCGGCTCGGGCAAGTCGACGCTGGCGCGCGCCCTTCTCCGGCTCGTCCCGTCGCGGGGCGCGATCCGTTTCGAAGGCCGCGATCTTCAGGCGATGGACGAACGCGCGCTGCGTCCCTTAAGGCGGCGCATGCAGATGATCTTCCAGGACCCGTTCACTTCGCTCTCGCCGCGCCTCAGCGTGGCCACGATCGTCGCCGAGGGACTTCGCGCGCACGAACCGGGGTTCAGCGCCGCCGAGCGGGACGATCGCGCGGCGCAGGCGCTGGAAGAGGTCGGGATCGAGCCTGCGACCCGCTTTCGCACGCCCGACGCCTTTTCGGGCGGCCAGCGCCAGCGCATCGCCATCGCCCGCGCCCTGATCCTCAGGCCCAGCCTCGTGATCCTCGACGAGCCGACCTCGTCGCTCGACCGGTCGGTCCAGCGCGCCATCCTCGATCTCCTCGCCGAGATACAGGCGCGCCACGGCCTCGCCTATCTCTTCATCAGCCACGATCTCGCCGTCGTGCGCGCGATGGCCGACGAGACGATGGTGATGAAAGGCGGCCGCGTGGTGGAGCGCGGCCCGACCGCGCAGGTATTCGAGCGGCCGATGGAGGTCTATACGCGGGCCCTCGTCGAGGCGGCCAAGCTGCGGGAATGACGCGGCCGGCCCTGAGAAGCCATGCCCTCCCTCCAAATACTTCCAAGCCGAAACCAAGCTAACCCAAGCCGAACCAAGGAAACAGATTTGGATTCTCTTGGATTTCTTCGTCCGATTCGAGACTTGTCAACAGGTTACGGGGATTCCAAATTAAAAAATGCAACTCCAAAAATCGGAACTCCAGGCGCAACCGCTCACGCTCAAGGAACGCCTGAAGCCGCCGAACGAAACCCGGACGGGACACGCTGGTCGATGACCTCGTTCTCTGAGAACAAATAGAGTACAGTTCTCTGAGAACAAATAGAGTACAAATCCGCCTTTGTCAAGGATTTTCAAACGGCGGCGGCGCCCCGCCCCGGGTCAGGCCGGAAGTCGCGCCGCGAGAGCGGCGTAGATCGCCATCGCGGCGCTGACCACCACGTCCCAGCCGGCGAGCGACACGCCGAGGATGCGCAACGCAACGGCGTCGCAGCGGACCACGGGCTCCGCGTTGACCGCCTTCGCCAGATCGTTGACGTCGAGAGGCGCGGTGAGCGCGCCGGTGCAGGCGCTGGGCCCCAGCCACCAGTGCTGCTCCACTCCGACGTGGTAGAAGGCGAGCCCGACATTGGCGAGAAAGACGAGCGCGATCAGGACGAACAGCGCGCGGGCGATCCCGTGGGCGGAGCGGCTCGCGAACCACGCGGTCAGCGCGGCGATCGGCGCCCCGGCGTAGAACGCGTAGCGCTCGGCGAAGCAGAGTTCGCACGGCATGAATCCGAGCGCCTGAAAGGTCCAGGCGCCGGCGAGCGTCGCCAGCGCCGCGAGCAGGACGAGAAGCGCGCGACGGGTCTGGGTCGGCGGCAGGACGAGTTCGATCAAGCTCATCAGAACATCCGGATGGCGACGACGAAGCCGGCGACGACAAGGGCGACGAACCCGCCGAGCACCGCGGCGAAATTCCGCTCCATCGCATGGCGCAGCGGTTCGCCGAAAAACTGGAAGGCGCCGGCGACCAGGAAGAAGCGCGCGCCGCGCGTCACGATCGACAGCGCGACGAACAGCGGAAAATTATAGCCGAGCAGCCCGCTGGTGATGGTGACCAGCTTGTAGGGAATCGGCGTCACCCCCTTGAGGAGGATGACCAGCCAGCCCCATTTGGCGTAAGTCTCCTTGAGCGCGTCCATCTTCGCGCCGTAGCCGTAAAGATGGATGAGCCACTGCCCGAGCGTGTCGTAGAGCAGCGCGCCGATGGCGTAGCCGAGCATGCCGCCGAGCACCGACGCGATCATCGCGATCAGCGCAAACCGCCAGGCGCGGCGCGGGTCGGCCACCGCCATCGGCGCCAGCAGAATGTCGGGCGGGATCGGAAAGAACGAGCTCTCGGCGAAGGCGACCGCGGCCAGCGCCGCCTCGGCATAGGGGCTGTCGGCGAGCGCTTTGACGCGGTCGTAGAGCGAACTTGCCATGGAGATCCTCGGAAGTCGGAGACTTTTAGGCGTTTCGGGCGGGCTCGTCCATGCGGGCGTGAATCGCGAGGCTGACGTTGACCCCCTGCGGCCTCGCGTTCTATATCGCTTCCGTCCGCGCGCGCGGGCCCCTATGGCGGAACTGGTAGACGCGTCCGACTCAAAATCGGATTCCGCAAGGAGTGCTGGTTCGATTCCGGCTAGGGGCACCACTTTGAAATATATCGGGAAAATGAGTTTCCTTGCCTTTTTCGCTAGAATTTGGAAATGGTCGGTATCGTCACCATGTCGTCACCGGTAGATGAAGAGCCCATGCGAAATCGTGAGGACTCGCTTCCGGCATTGCTGGCCTTTCTGCAGGATGAGATTTACCTGGAGATGCGGAGGGCAGATGATGAAGCCGCGGATGACGGCCTACGTCTGATAGACGCCTTCCAAAGAATCCACGATCCGGCGCTTCGCGCCACCGCGGTCCACTTCGTTTCCGAATTGGCAAAGCGATGTCTCGCGAAGAGCATCGCTCTTCTTCTGGACATGCAAAACTGCCATGCTGAGTAAGTAAACGAGAAGGTCATCACCGAAACATAGTGCCTCTTCTCTGCTATGGGTCAGTTCAATAGTGAGCTTTTCCCGCACCCCAAGCTCAGACATCCGATGCCACTTCCCACCAGAAATCGGAATAATCAGTAACCGACGTCTACATAATAGACATGGCAATAATAGAGGTGTCGACAGCTATCCGACGTCTTGAAGCCTCAGTATCTTCGCCACAAACTCCAGAATTTCTTCACGTAGTTCTGGACTCTGGACCCGCGAAAAAAGGCTGAGAAGCCGATGCCCCTCTTCTGGGGAAGCAGGAGCAAACTCTGGTGCGAGTGCAGGACCAAACAGAGGCGGAGTCTGGGTTTTGACCATCGCGGCGGCATTCGCCATCTTTGTTCTCCGTACGTTGCCTTCGCCGCCGAGAAGTTTGGATGACCGGCGGCGAAGGCAGCGCGTTCTCCTACGCCCGCGCGCCGCCCAGATCCTGACACTTCGATCTTACGCGCGTAAGTCGGACTGAAGCCCTAGGCACAGGGGCGAAGGTCGTAAGACCACCCGCCTCGAGAAAGCTACGCCACGTCAGTCGGATGTTTCGTCGGGCGAGACTGCGATCCGCTCCCTTAAGAGACTGACCAGAACAGCCCCGCCTCGTTCTCACGCCCGGCCCGCCGCTGTCTCGGCGAGGCGCTACTGCGCTAGCACTCCGGCGAGCATATAGATCGCAATGCGCCCGCCGCCTTTGACGCGATTGCCGCGTCTTCAACAAGCTCAAGCATTTCCGCGCCATCGCCACGCGTTACGACAAGCTCGCCAAGATTTTCCTCGCCGGCGTTCAGCTCATCTGCGCCGCCATTCTCCTCAACTGAAGACAGGCCCTAGTCACGGACGACGGGCTAGGTATTCGATGGCATAGCGCCACGGGGCGCTCTCTTTGTACCGTTCCTCGCCATCCAACCGGCAGAGCGTTCAGGATCAACTCCAAGGCCGCCCGCAACGTCACTGCCACTGCCGGAAACTTGACGTAAGCGCCCCTTTGGTCCGCATGGCCGACTGTGTGTCGCACCGGCTTTCCGTTCGTCCCAATATCCTCGTTAGGCCCAGCGTGAGACCCTCATTCTCAATGCACTTACGGTATGTGCGCCAACTTCACTCTGTAGCCAGGCGCTAGCGTCTCTTTGGTTAGAGAACGAGCGTTGAGCAATGCGCGGCGAGAGCTTTCCACGAATAGGGACGACTACGCGCCAATCCCCTTGACGGAGTTCTGCGACGTATGCTGACGGATGTCCTTCCATGACATTGCTCAAAACACACCTCTCTGAGAAGGGGCGGTTCCTGCCGTAGTGTTGTCAGCCAATAAGCATGAATTCCAAAAGTGTAAAAATGGTTGACGCGTCGGAAGCGCTCGTGCGCTTCGGCGCACGGCGAGCACAACGCAATCGCACTCGCCGGCCTGCGCCAAGACAAGGAAGCCCTCGAACGGTGTAGATTGCACTTTGAGGCGGACGCCGAGACGTCTGACGACTTCGAGGTTTGGGAACGCGGTCGCAAGGTCTATCAGGATCGCGTGGATCAAACATTCCCGAACCGTCTCAGGCCTCGAGTAGCCGCCGTGGCAACCGGCGCATGCGGCCATGTCGGGCGCAGCGGAGAGCGAGGCCGCGCTATGGCAGGATTTGCAGATCAGGCCCGCTTCCATGTGTTTGTCGATGAGGAAGCCATGGCCGCCGCCGGGCCCGATGGGCGTGCGGGCCGTGGCCGCGAAGATGAGCGCAGCGCCTGCAAAGGCCGCGGCAAGACCGATATGCAGCACTCGCGCGCGTAAGCTCTGCGTCAGTCCCTTGCCTTCGCCGAGATCAAAGCGTTCGCTGATGATGTGGTCTCGGGGGACCCCGAGGTCCTTCAACGCGCCCGCTACGCTATCCATCATCGCCGGCGGCCCGCAGACGAAGTAGTGCGCGGCAGTCGGGCACTCCTCGAGGCAGGATTTTAGAACTTCCTGCGTTAGATCGCCTGAGCGGCCCATCCAGCCCGGCGGCGAGTCGGAAAGGACAAAATGGAGGGTCAGGTCCAAATAGCCCTTCATGGACTCGATCTCGTCGCGATAGAGAATTCTGCCGCTTCGCGCGATTGCCGTAGATCAGGGAGACAGGCCAAGGGTATCGGTCTGCCGCCAACTGCCGGAGCATGCTGACGATCTGCGCGATGCCGACGCCTCCGGCCACGAAAACTATCTGTCCAGGCTTGCCGCGGTCAATCGTGAAGTTGCCGTGAGGACCGGCGAGATAGACTCTCGCGCCCTCCCGAACCTCGCCGATCTTGCCGGTGAAGTCGCCGCTTTCTCTGATCGTGAACGCCAACTGCGCCGTTGCGCCTGAGCTGACGAGATCGAGAACGGGTGCTCTGAGAGCCCGAACGGAGTGTCGGCGCCTTCAGCCAGGCGAATTGGCCCGGCGCGAACTCGATCGCCCGACCGCCTTCTGATTCGAGCGTCAGTTCCCAGGCGCGGTCTCCGACTTTGCGGTTCGAAGCAACCCGATAGGCCGCGCGCGCCTGCGCAAGCGGGATGACTACGAAGATATGCGCGAGTGAGAGAAACCCCAGCGACGAATGTGTCTTCGGCACGAATTCGGGCCGCGTCATTCTACTGGCGTTCGCGACGTAAACCAAATTGACCGCCGCATCCTTGACATACTGTTGCGTGCCTCTCTCCGCGCGGAGATCGCCGCTGAGTACAGGTTTCAGGCTGTGTGAGGCCGCGTCATAGGTATAGACGCCCTTCCTCATGACCACGTAGATGTCGGTTTCCATCCAGTCGACCGCGTACTGAGCCGTGCGCAAGCCGCTGCCTCGACTATTGATCCCTAAAGCCGCCCAGAGCAGTTTGGACAAGGTCTGGTCCGTGAGATCCTCGTCCGCAAAATCCCTATTGCTCGAGCTAAGCGACAACGCCTCCATGACCGGCTTTCCGCCGTTATCTGCGCCTCTACAACTAAATCGCGCTCATGCCCTCTCCTGAGCGTCCTTCGCCGCCGCCTTGTTACTGCGATATAAGATATACTCTTCAGTGTGCGCGCGCCATCACCAGCCCCAGCCCCATGAGAAATGTCTATCAGGATCGCGTGGATCAAACATTCCCGCAAAACATCCCCAGGCGAACAGCCCCGTGTCGTCCATGTTTGGTCGGCCGCGGGGCAGGCGCTCTCCTCATGCGTCCACGAGTACCTCACGGGTATGAGCTTTCCTCAGTCACTGCCGCCGGCCTGTCCGACGTCGGGCGAACCGGCCATGATGCAATTATCTTCACCAGGAGGGTGCGCGCGAAGGCGGCGCGCGTTCGTCGCCGGCCAATCGGGGCGCGCGCTGGTGAATTCTCGCGACCTTGTTGAAGGAAGGCGCCGAACCGGTTCCCTGCGGGCCGCTGATCTTCCATATGGTCGGGGTGGCCCGCGCGTCAGGCGACACTTCGGACCACAACGAGAGTCTCAGGCCGTTTCGCCCTCATCCCGGTCCAAAGCGGCGGCAGCGTCCAATCGCTGCATGTTTTCCAAAATCTTGAGCAGATAGTGCAGCATGTGCGCGGCGTCGTTGATCGAAAAGTCGGCCAGGATCTCCTCGTAATAGGCGTAAATCTCGGGCAGGGCCGAATTCCGCCAGACATGGCGGCCGGCGTTCGTCGTCGTGACGAGTCTCGAACGGCGGTCCCGCGCGTCTGTCGCAATTGCGACATGGCCAAGGTCGCCGTGTTCGACCTCAATCTCGACGCCAGGAAGGTGGCCGCGGGCATTGCGGCCGCCGGCGGCGTCGCCGAGGCGTTCGCCTGCGACATCGCCAACCGGGCCGACGTCGATGCGGCGGTCGCCGCGGTCGAGGCCAGGCTCGGCCCCATCGATGTGCTCGTCAACAACGCCGGCTGGGACGTTTTCCGGCCCTTCGTCAAGACAGAGCCGGCGCAATGGGAGAAGCTCATCGCCATCAATCTGACTGGCGCGCTGATGCACCACGCCGTGCTTCCCGGCATGGCGGCGCGCAGGTCCGGGCGCATCGTCAACATCGCCTCCGACGCGGCGCGGGTCGGTTCGTCGGGCGAAGCCGTCTACGCCGCGTGCAAGGGCGGGCTCGTCGCCTTCTCGAAGACGATCGCCCGCGAGCATGCCCGTCACAGCGTAACCGTCAACGTCGTCTGCCCCGGGCCGACAGACACCGCCCTGTTCGCAGAAGACAAGGAAGGCGCCGGCAATCCGGAGAGACTCCTCGAGGCGTTCACGCGGTCGATTCCGCTCGGCCGCATCGGCCAGCCGGACGACCTGCCGGGAGCGATTCTGTTCTTCGCCAGCGACGACGCCGCCTATGTGACCGGCCAAGTGCTGAGCGTCTCCGGCGGCCTGACGATGGCCGGCTGACCGCATGTCCGTCTGAGGGAGGATTCTCATGCAGTTCCAAGACATCATCTACGAGATCCGCAACGGCGTCGCCTGGATCATCATCAACCGCGCGGACAAGATGAACGCCTTCCGCGGCACGACCTGCGACGAATTGATCAAGGCGCTCTACAAGGCGGGCTACGACAAGGAGGTGGGCGCGATCGTGCTTGCCGGCGCCGGCGACCGGGCTTTCTGCACCGACGCCGGCGCGCGCGAACGGGAGGCGCCGGGCAATGGCGCGACTACTTTCTTGCCGACGCCTGCTTGAGTTCAAGTCGGCACAAATGGGCGAGGCGCCTGGCTTCCGCCGAGTTTGACTGTGAAGTCGATACAAGCTGATCCAGCAGCTTCACGGCCGACGAAAATTGACGCTTGCGCATGAGGAGAAGCGCGGCGTTGTGGAGCGCGTCGGCATAGGAAGGCTCCACGGCGAAAGCCTTCTCGTAGCTTGTGAGCGCTTCATCCACCCGGCCGACCTTCTCCTGAAGAACGCCGAGGTTGAACCATGCGTCCGGAAACCTCGGATCGCGCGCCAGCGCCTGCCTGTAGGCGAATTCCGCTTCGCGCTCGCGTCCGAGCTCGTCCAGGACATTGCCAAGGTTGAACGGGATCACCGGGTCGGCCCTGTCGAGGCGCGCAGCAAGATCATAAAACCTCTCGGCCTGTTCCAGGTTCCCCGCCTGCTCGTACGCCTCCGCGGCGGCGAAGGCCTCGTCGGAGTTGACGTCGGAGCCTTGAAGCGAGAGCACGAGCTGACCATCCACCTGCGCGACGCCGCCATCGAGCACCTGGACCAGTTCTCCCCATGGAGCCTTCGCAAGCCGAACCCCCGACAGGCTCATTCCCCGCTCGTCGAGCGCGAGCGCGGCGGCGATGATCCTGGGAAACGCCGCTCCTTCGCCGGAGAGACGCCCGACGGCCCGGGCGACAATGAGATCCGTATAGGAGAGACCGCTCTCGATCGGGCTCAGCACGTCATAGAGCGCGAGAGTGCGGAGCTGCTCGACGCGGAGCCCCGCGAGCTTTGCGACGTGATCCTCAGAGTAGCGGCCATCGGCGATCGTTCTCGACGCAGGCAACCCGATCCGGGACTTGAACGACCGCTCGGACACCAATTGTGCGCGGCTCTTGGGCCGAAACTTCAGGCGCAGCTCGCCCTGTTCGGCGACCGCCGAGCGGGCCGTGCCGCGCGCCAGCACGATGATGTCCGCGGCGGACGGCCGTCGGGTAAGGCCAAGGCCTACTTCGTGCGCGAGCTGCCCGATGCGCCTCGTCGTGACGCCCCGCAGGCGGCCGAACACATAGACTTTCTGATCCGTCGAAGTCATTCTATGGTGGCGGCGTCTGAAGTCCCGTTTCGATATTCCGGTTTAAGTGCGTTTTGCGGAGTATGCGCCATGGCCCCTCGCGCCAACTGGAAAGGCTACCTGAAGCTTTCCCTCGTCTCCTGCGCTGTCAACCTCTATCCCGCCTCGAGCACCTCGTCGCGCGTCTCGTTCAACACCATCAACCGCAAGACCGGCAACAAGGTGAAGCGGCAGTTCGTCGACGCCGAAACCGGGGACGTGGTCGAGAATGAGGATCAGGCCAAGGGGTACCCTGTCGCCAAGGATTCGTACCTCCTGGTCGCCGACGACGAGCTCGACAAGATCCAGATCGAGAGCACGCATACGATCGACATCGAAAAGTTCGTGCCGAGCGCGGAAATCGATCCGCGCTATTACGAAGCGCCCTATTACATCGCGCCGGGCGAGCGCGTCGGCGAAGAGGCGTTCGCCATCATCAGGGACGCCATGCGCGACGAGCAGGTGGTCGGGCTCGGCAGGGTCGTGATCGCACGGCGCGAGCGGATCATGATGCTGGAGCCGCTTGGAAAAGGAATCCTCGGGACGGCTCTGCGGTACGGCTCCGAGGTGCGCGGCGAAGACTCCTATTTCGAGGGCATACCCGAACTCAAGCTGCCCCAGGAGATGAAGGATCTGGCGCATGTGATCATCGAGAGGAAGGCGGGGCACTTCCAGCCGGAGGAATTCACCGACCGCTATGAAGATGCGGTCGTCGAGCTCATTCGCGCCAAGCAGGCGGGGATGCCGGCAAAGGTGACGGAACAGCCCACGCGCCCGACCAATGTCGTCAGCATCATGGATGCGCTTCGCAAGAGCATCGCGGTCGAGGCGGCGAAGGCCCCTGTCGTCAAAGCCAAGGCCGAAACGGCGCCTGCGGAACAAGTCACCGCCGCCGCCAAGCCGAGGGCTCCATCGAAGGCGAAGGGCAAGGCCGAGGCCGCCGCTCCCGCCCCGGCTGCGACGAAGGCGGGGAGAGCCAAGTGAGGCGAAATCGGGGGGTGCGAGCCTCGCGCCAGCGCTTGCTCTTGCCGTGTGGGGGCGCCGCAGTCGATAGCGGTCTGAGTAGTTTCCGACTCTATCCCTATCAATCTCCGGTAAGGTAGTGCTTGTTGATCGCCCAACAAAGATCAGGACCGCTGATCCATGCGCGTCTCTTCAATAGTTGCCGCGCGATGGCCGAAGGGGAGAGTTTCTCTTCCCCGACTTGGGAGTAGAATCTCAAGGAAATCCCTGTTGTTCTGCAAGGAGCGTCGCTGACCCGACTTCTGCAAGGTGCGGCCATCGGCGCGGTCGCAGCCGTCGTCATCGGTTTCGGCTGGGGCGGGTGGATGCTCGGAGGCACAGCGAAGACATTAGCCGAAAGCACGGCCAATAGCGCCGTGGTCGCGGCTATGGCGCCGATCTGCGTCGACCAGTTCCAACGCAGCGCCGGCGCCGCCAACAATCTCACGGAGTTGAAAAAGACCGACTCATGGCAACAGGCGGCGTATGTCGAAAAGGCGGTTGGGCGATGATGCCTGGAAGCAAGTCGGTCGATTCCGGAGTGCCGCAAGCCTGCGCGGCCATGCTCAGCGGCTTGAAGTAGGTTATTGAGCACCTGAGGCACAACGCGAAGCCTCGCCCCCCCGCACGCTGCGCCCGCTCAGGATAATTCCCGGGGTGCGCGTTGAGCGCGTCAGGGGCGACATAGTGCCGCCAATTCCGAGCGTGGTACACTCATCCTGAAGGCTGCGCGCCTCCCCGATCCATTCGAGGCGGTCGGGGAGGCTTCCCGTCTCCGATGGCCTCCTCGTGCGATCGGCTTCCGTTTGATCGATCGGGAAGGCCAGGAGGTTTTCGGACGAGATCGCGACGAATAGCTCAGTCGCCGGCATGGTTGCGTCAAATGCCGCCTGACTGCTGCAGTTGTCTGCATCGCGTGGTCGGGACCGTCGAGCTTTTGTAAGCGCCGACCCGGAGACCCTGGCCCGCTTCCAACCGGCGCGCCGACAGATTCACTGTCCCGCATCCAGCAAGTCGCAAAACGCCTCGAATTGAGCTTTCGAGGCAAAGGCCTTCTGTGTCCCCCGCTTCGTGACCGAATCCGCAGCGTAGCGCGCCGCAAGGCGCAGGGCAGGCTCCAGATCGAGGCCCCCGGCGAAAAAGCGCGCGAAACTGCCGACGAACGCGTCGCCCGCGCCGGTCGTGTCGACCGGGGTCACCCGCACCGGCTCGATGCGACGGCTTCCTTCGCGTGTCGCAAGGAGCGCGCCGCGCGAACCCAAGGTGACGATGACGGTCTCGACGCCTTTTTCGAGAAGAGTGCGCGCGGCGGCTTCGATTTCCGCGTCAGTGTCGACCGGCATCCCGGTGAGGATCGCGAGTTCCGTCTCGTTCGGCATGAAGAAGCTGACGTCGCGCACCCTTTCGGGGTCGAGTTCCGGCGTCGCGGGGGCCGGATTGAGGACCGTCTTCACGCCGTGGCGCTTCCCGAACGCGATGGCCGAATAGACCGTCTCGAGCGGGATCTCGAGTTGCAGGAGGATCAGGTCGCAAGACTTCAGAACTTCAGCGGCGCGATCGATATCGGCGGGAGAAAGATCGGCGTTCGCGCCTTTGACGATCAGGATCGAGTTCTCTCCCGTCGGCTCGACCATGATCGGAGCGACGCCGCTCGACTTGCCCGCGACACGCCTGACGTGGCTCGTATCGACTCCGAGCCTTTGAAGGTTGCCGATCGTGGCGTCGGCGAACATGTCGTCCCCCACGGCGGTGACCATGACGACGGAGGCGCCAAGCCTGGCGGCGGCAGCGGCTTGGTTGGCTCCCTTGCCGCCGTGGCCCATTTCAAAGGCCGGCGCCTCGACCGTCTCCCCTCTGACTGGCATGCGGCGCACATAAGTGATGAGATCGACCATATTGCTCCCGACGACCGCGATGCGCGGGTGAGGTGTTTCAATCATCCCGAACTGCCCTCAACTGTTGCGGCGGCTTGCACGCGCCCGTTCCTTGTCGCGATCACGCCGGGAGCGCCGCCGCGGAGACGACGTCGGAGGAGTCGGCCTGGCTCGTGCACGGCAGCTCCAGGCTTGCCAAAACGAGCGCCTCGACGCCGTTCGTGCGATGAATTACGCTCCCCGATCAACTTGCGTCGGAAACGCCTCGCGACGGGAGGAGAAGAATGGCATCGGTCGACGTTGTCAATGTGCGCAAGTCCTAGGGCAATGTCGAAGTCATTCGCGACGTCTCTATCTCCATCGCCGACGGCGAGGTTGTCACCCTGGTCGGTCCGTCAGGCTGCGGGAGGTCGACGCTTCTGCGAATGATCGCCGGACTCGAGACGATCCCGGCCGGAAAGATCGGGATCGGCGCGCGGGTGGTCAACAATCTCGCGCCGAAGGATCGCGACATCGCGATGGTTTTCCAGAATTGCGCGCTTTATCCCCACAAGACCGTCGCCGAAAACATGAGATTCGGCCTCAAGCTCAGGCACACGGCGAAGGCGGAGATCGACGCGCGGATTTGCCGAGCGGCCGAAAACCTGCATATCGCGCCCTACCTCTCGCGTTATCCCCGCCAGCTTTCGGGCGGCCAGCCGCAGCGGGTCGCGATGGCACGTGCGATTGTGCGCGATCCAAAGGTATTTTTGTTCGATGAGCCTCTCCAACCTCGACGCTGAGCTCAGGGTGCAGATGCGAGCCGAGATCAAGGAGCTGCACCGGCGTCTGAAGACGACCACGGTCTACGTCACCCATGATCAGGTGGAGGCGATGACGATGGCAGACCGCATCGTCGTCATGCGCGACGGTGAGGTCGAGCAGATTGGTCTTCCGCTCGTCCTTCACGACCGGCCGGAGACCGCATTCGTCGCGGGCTTCCTCGGCTCGCCCGCGATGAACCTCCTCAAGGACTCTGTCAGACCAAATGCTCGCGGCGCCTCTGGCCGTGGTAGGTTTGGGTCATGAGCAATCCGTTCCGATATTTCAACAGCTCGCCGGGGGTCATCCGCCTTGTCGTGATGATGTACGTGAGATATCCGCTGTCGCTACGCGGCGTCGAGGATCTCCTGGCCGAGCGCGGGATCGACATCAGCCATGAGACGGTCCGGTTTTGGTCGAGCCGGTTCGGCCCAATGTTTGCCGCCGAGATCCGAAAGAAGCGGGTGGCGCATATGCGTCTACGCCGGCGAAAACTCGAACGCTCAAGGACGAAGCAGCATGCTCCTGCAAATCGCTCTCGACAAACCAGAACATCTGGCCCTCCTTCCTCGGATAAGGCACGTTGCCGATATCGTCGAGATCGGCACGCCGCTGCTCAAGCGTTTCGGCATCGGGGCGATTGGCACCGCGCGCGAACTGTGCCCGGACACGCCGGTGCTCGCGGACAGCAAAACGGTGGACGGCGGACGGCTTGAGGCGGAGATGCTGTTCGGCGCAGGCGCGGCGTTTATGACAGTTCTCTCTTCGACGACGAGCGCAACCCACGAGGCGGTGGCTCGTGTGGCGACCAAATTCGGCGCCCATGTCGTCGTCGACACCATCACCGAGGCGGGAAAGACGGAACTCTTGCCGACCCGCGTCACCTTTCCCGACAGTTTCGCCTATGTCGGCGTTCACCGGCCATCGGACGCGCACGAAGCCGGCGACGGCACGACCGCGCATATCGAGGCTGTCGCCGAGATGCACCGGCGCGGTTTTCGCGTGGCGCTTGCTGGCGGCCTGGGTCCGGACAGCATCGACTCGGTGCTTGAGTTCGAGCCGGAGATTGTCATCGTCGGCAGCGCGATAACTGAGTCTGGAAATCCGCAAGAGGTGGCGACGTGGATACGGAACAAACTGATCAATCCCGGCCGTGGCTGGCCGTGGGACAAGAAATAGCCGATCTCCTCAATCGCATCGACGCCAAATCGTTCTTCCGGATCGTTCGGGCGTTCGACGACGAGACCCGCTGCTGGTTCTTCTCGGGTCAGGGACGTTCGGGGCTCGCTGCTCAATGGCGGCGACGCGCCTCATGCATGGTTGGCGCAATGTCCATTTTGTCGGCGAGGTCACCGCGGCGTCGATCCGCAGGGGCGACGGGCTGGTGATCGTCTCTGGGTCGGGAGAGACGCCAGTCAGCGTCAACTTTGCGAGAATCGCGAAATCCGAAGGCGCCGAGGAGATCTTGTTCACCCGGGCTCCGAAAAGCATGCTGGCCACGATTGCCGATGCAATGATTCTGGTTCCGGTTGAGAAGACGCTGCAATTCGGCGGCAGCCTGTTCGAGCAAAGCAGCCTCGTTCTATTCGACGCCATAATCCTCGAGATCGCGCGGCGCGTTCCCGGCGCCCATCAACGCATGCTTCGCCGCCACACCAACTTGCAGTGAGCGCCGCGGCGGCGCCCTCAAGGCGATCATGGAGAGCGTCGCCTTAATGGCCGGGCGGAGGCCGATGTCGCCCGTTGCGCGATGAACGCCGCGGTCGCGAGCAGCTCGAGGGAGTCTGCGATCTATCGTGTTGAAAGGTCGTCACCCGCCAAAAGAGCGTCGCGGCGGCCGGCTGTCGGCAGACCTTCCATCGCGCCCGCTGCCGTCGCAGCCAATGCGCCCGCCGCGCAGGCCCGGCGCGCCAGCGTCGCCAGTCCGGCTGCGGACTCCAGATCCGCCTGCGTTGCGGCAAGATCGGATAGCAGGCTGGCGGTGAAGGCGTCGCCGCAGCCGACAGTGTCGACCACAGAGACCGCAAAACCGGGGGCCCGCGCCTGGCGTTCGGCGGTCGCGAGCAGGGCGCCGCGGGGGCCCCGAAGGTGACCGCCGTGAGGCGACGCTGCGGCCGCCATAGGCGCGCAAGGCCCTGTTCGACATCCCCCACGCCGGTCAGGATTGTCAGCTCTTCCTCACTGACTTTGAGAATATCGGCCTCCTCGGCCGCTTCGAGGGCGACTGCGCGCATTTCCTGCTGATCCCGCCACAACGACGGCCGCAGATTGACGTCGACGGAGACGAGGACGCCCGCCTCACGCGCTGTCCGCACTGCGTGGCGCTGCGCGGCGGCGCTGACCGGTTCGCCCAGCAAGAGGCTGCCGACATGGAGAATCCGTGAGCCGCGAATGATGTCCGTCGCGACTTCCTCGGGCGCAAAAGTCGTGTCCGCGCAACCCTTGCGATAGAGTATGAAATCGCGCTCGCCGTCCGCGGCGACCGAGACGACTGCGAGCGACGTGTTTCTCTCGCGCGTCGTCAGCACGCCGTCGGTCGACACCCCATAGCCTGCGAGCGTCGCGACCAGCAGTCGACCGAACGCCTCGTCGCCGACCTTGCTCAGCATCGCCGCGCGGCCACCGAGGCGCGCGACTCCGACCGCCACATTGCCCGGCGCCCCGCCGGGTTTCGGAACGAAGCACGGCTGGCCATCCGCATTCAGCGCAGGCACGAGATCGATGACGAGCTCGCCGAGCGCGGCGACGTCAAATCTTCGACGCAGCCCCATGATCACCTAAGTTCCCGACAGCCTTGGAACCCTCCGGAGGCCGGGGCTCCCTCGCCAACGACTCCTCGCCGCAGATGATCCTATCCACCTTGATGGATTGAGGCGCGGTATCTACTGTTATCAATGAAACGTCCGCCCGAACGTTTCGCCGGAACGCGTTATTCTGCTCTCAGCCTGCTTATTCCGCCAAGCTGCGCAAGATTGCAAGGTCGGGAGGAGCGGCCCAGCCGTTTGAAGCCAGCGGCGACCCGAACGAGGAAATCCCAAGCGAGCGCGCGCCATCTGGTGGAGATACAGGGAGGTTGATTTTCGGCGGCGTTCGGTCGAACCTAGGCGCCGCCTCGGACTGACGATTTGAGGAATGGGACTGACCGCGAGCCCGCAAACGCACGGGCGCGCGTTAAGGCGGCGGCACACGTAAGGTGACGAGCGGCGCGCCAGCCGACGAACAGGGAGGAAAAAAAATGCTGAAGGTTTGGAGTTTGACGACCGCAATCGCGGGAGCGGCATTTGCGCTCGCGACGACGCCTGGAGCGCAAGCGGGCGAATTCGACGGAGTGACCGTCAATCTGATGACGCAGACCGGCGCGATTCAGGAGCCGCTGCAGCGGCGAGCACCCGATTTCGAGAAGATGACCGGCGCCAAGATCAACATCATCGCCGTCCCGTTCTCCGACCTCTACCAAAAGGTTCTGACCGACTGGGCGAGCGGCACCAATTCGGTCGACGCCGCGGTGTTCGCGCCGCAGTGGATGGTCGACTACGCCGCGGGCGGCTACCTTGAGGAGCTCGGCCCTCGGATCGCCAAGGACAAGGACCTGCAATGGGATCAGATCGCTCCCTTCTTCAAGAATTTTTCGGCCACATACGGCGGAAAAACCTATCTCATTCCGCTCGATGGCGATTTTCATATGCTCTATTATAGGATGGACGTGCTCGAGAAGGCGGGGCTGAAGCCGCCGCGCACATGGGACGAATATCTCGAGGTCGCCAAGGCGCTGAACGGCAAGGATTTCAACGGCGACGGCTCCAAGGGCTACGGCTCCTGCATCGCCAAGAAGCGCAACGCCCAGAGCTACTGGTTCGTGACCGACATCGTCGGCTCAATGGTTCAGTCGAAAGGAACCGCCCAGGGCACGTTCTTCGACACGAAGGACATGAAGCCCCTGATCGACAACGAGGCGTTCCGCAAGGCTCTCGACTTCCTCAAGGAGTCGGGCAAATACGGCCCGCCGGACGAACTCAACATGGACGTCAGCGACACGCGTCCGCTGTTCGTCTCGGGCAAGTGCGCGCTCAACCTCGATTGGGGCGACGTCGGCGTGCTCGCGATCGACCCGAAGGCGTCGAAAGTGATCGACAAGACCGGCTCGGTGATCACGCCAGGCTCGAAGGAGGTGTTGAACTGGTCCACAGGCAAGCTCGAAGCCTGCACCAAGGACACCTGCCCCTATGCTATCGACGGCGTCAACCACGCGCCCTACGCGGCCTTCGGCGGCTGGAGCGGCGGGATCAACGTCAAGGCGAAAGACAAGGTCAAGGACGCGGCTTACGCGTTCCTGTCCTATATGAGCCAGCCGGCGCAGTCGAACGTCGACGTGACGATCGGCGCAACCGGCTTCAATCCGTACCGGATCTCGCAATTCACTTATAACGACATCTGGAAGAACGCCGGGATGAGCAAGGTGGCCGGCGACAGCTACCTCGGCGCCATCAAGGCGAGCCTCGACAGCCCGAACATGATCCTCGATCTGCGCATCCCGCAGAACCAGAAGTATCAGCAGGTCGTGCTCGACGAGGCGATCGCGCGCTTCCTCGCCGGCGAAATCGACAAGGAAGCGACTGTCAAGGCCGTCGTCAGCGGCTGGAACGATCTTAACGAGCAAATCGGCGTTGAGAGCCAGCTGAAGGCCTATAGGTCGACGCTCGGCATCCAGAAGTAGGCCGCACAAACGCGAATTGCTCCGGCGCGCGACGCGCGCCGGGGCTGTTTTCTCGTCATTCGGCGACCGCGCGCGGCGATGCAAACTTGAAAACAGTCGAGAGAATGGCCGTAGCTGACGCCGCCGCAACCCCCGATATCGCCTCCCGCGAGACCCGCGACGAGTGGCTCGACCGCAATTCCGGCCGTATCATGGTGCTGCCGGCAGTCATCATTCTACTCGCCTTCGCGATCTTTCCGCTGATCATCTCGATCTATCTCTCGCTGTGCCGTTTCGCGCTGGCGGGAGGCAGTTTCACGCTGACTTTCATCGGCCTGTTCAATTACAAGCGCCTCCTCTTCGGCGCACAGCAATATCACTTCCTAGGCACGATGAAGCCGCTCGAGACGCCGCAGTGGATCGCGTTCGCGGTTTACGCGGCCGTGATTCTCTACTGGCTCGGCCGCTACGCCGCGACGAGCTTCACGGTCCTCGGAATGATTGGCCGGCTCGTTTCCGCAAGTCTGGCCACCGGCATCGTGCTCGCAACTCTAGCCACGATCCCCGCCGACGCCTATCAAGGCACATTGCTGACGACCTGTTTCTATGTGCTCGTGGGCGTCCTGGCGCAGTTTCTCATCGGCCTCGGTCTGGCGCTTCTGTGCGCGCAGCCGATCCGCTACCGCAACGTCTTTCGAGTCGTCTTCTTCATCCCCTTGATGGTGACGCCAGTCGGCGTCGCGTACATGTTCCGCATGCTGGCCGACATGCAGAAGGGGCCCTTCGCCCCCCTGAGCGCGGCGCTTGGATTCACCGCGTGGTCCTGGGCGACGCAGGCCTGGTCGGCGCGATTGATGGTCCTCATCGGCGACACCTGGCAGTGGACGCCGTTCATGTTCATCGTCTTGCTCGCCGCCATCGAAAACCAGCCGCGTGACCAGCTCGAGGCGGCGCGCCTCGATGGCGCAAGCGGCGTGCAGGTTTTCCGCGACATCACCTGGCCGTCGATTGCGCCGATCGCCGCGACAGTCGTGCTGATCAGGCTCATCGAAGCGTTCAAGATCATCGACATTCCGAACGTTCTGACGGCCGGCGGCCCCGGGCTCGCGACGGAATCGCTGACGCTGCACGCCTTCATCGCCTGGCGCACCCAGGATCTCGGCGGCTCCGCGGCGATCGGCTACCTCCTCCTGTTCGTGTCGACAATCACTTGTGTCTCCTTCTTCAACTACGTCGTCCGTTGGACGCGGAGGCACCAGTGAGCGACGCCGTCAAGAACCGCAGTCTGGCGCGACGCCTGTTCGAGGCCGAGAGCCTCGAAGAGATGGCGCCGGTCCCGAGGGTCATCGTCTATGTCCTGCTCGGGCTCTGGACGCTCGTTGTCCTCTTTCCCCTGTATTGGGTGCTGGTGACCTCGTTCAAGGTCGAGGTTCAGGTCGACGGGGGCCCCTACTTTTTGCCGTTCGTCGATTTCACGCCGACGCTGGAAGCGTGGAATTTCATGCTGCTCAAGAACAACACGATCGGCCCCTATCTGAATTCGATCGTCGTGGCGCTCTCGAGCACGCTGCTCGCCCTCTTGATCGGCTCGCTCGCCGCCTACGCGCTGGTGCGCATTCGATTTCAGGTCAAGCTCGCCGCCGTCCTGACATTCCTCGTGTTGCTCGTCACCGTTGTCATCGCGGTGGCGGCGCTCGGCGTTCCCTGGCCGGCCGCCGCCGCGGCGGCGATCGCGCTGTTCCTCCTCGCGCTTGGCACGTTCGTTCGGCGGTTCAACGCCGCCGTCGGTAACAGCGACATCGAGTTCTGGATGATCTCCAACCGGATCATGCCGCCGATCGTCGCAGTGCTGCCGATCTACGTCATGTTCCAGCACCTGAAGCTGCTCGACACCCAATTCGCGCTGATCGCAACCTACACCGGCGTCAACCTTCCGATCGTCGTCTGGCTCACGCGCGACTTCTTCGCCGGAATTCCCCTCGATCTGGAAGAGAGCGCCGAAATCGACGGCGCCTCGAAGTTTCGCGTCTTCTTCACCATCGCGCTGCCGCTGGTCCGCTCCGGCCTCGCGGCGACCTTCATGCTCGTGCTGATCCTTGCCTGGAACGAGTTCCTTCTGGCGCTGTTCCTGACCAACGCCAACGCGCAGACAATGCCGGTGCTGGTGGCGGCGCAGAACACGACGCGCGGGCCTCAGTGGTGGTACATGTCGGTCCTGATCGTGATCATGATCGCGCCTGTCATCGTCATCGCCGCATTCCTGCAGAAGCACATCGCCCGTGGCCTGCTGGTCGGCGCGGTCAAGGGTTAGGGCAGGACGATGCGGGTGAGGTTGGAGAACATCCACAAGTCGTTCGGACCTGTGGAGGTGGTCAAAGGCCTCGACCTCGAGGTCCAGGACGGCGAGTTCCTCGTCCTCCTGGGCGCTTCCGGCTCGGGAAAGACGACGGCGCTGCGCATGATCGCGGGCCTCGAAGCGATCACCTCGGGCCGGGTCAAGATCGGCGATCGCGACGTCACCAATGTGTTGCCGAAATACCGCGACATCGCGATGGTGTTCCAGTCCTACGCCCTCTACCCGCACATGACGGTGTTCGCGAACATCGCCTATCCCTTGAGCGTCAGGAACCGGCCGAAAGGAGAAATCGAGACGGCCGTCAAGGACGTCGCGCGCCAAGTGCAGCTCGATACGCTGCTCGAACGTTATCCGCGCCAGCTGTCAGGCGGCCAGCGTCAGCGCGTCGCTCTCGCGCGCGCAATGATCCGGCGCCCCGCCGCCTTCCTGATGGACGAGCCGCTCTCCAATCTCGACGCCAAATTGCGCGGATACATGCGCGCCGAGCTCAAGCATACGCAGCACAGGCTCGGCATCACCACGATCTACGTCACCCACGACCAGGTCGAGGCGATGACGCTCGCACATCGCGTCGCCCTGCTGGAGAAGGGCGTCCTGCAGCAGCTGGACACGCCCGCCAACATCTACAACGCGCCGACGAACCTGTTCGTGGCCGGCTTCATCGGGTCGCCGCCGATGAATTTGCTGGAGGGCGAGCTCGCCGACAGCCGGTTCTCCTCCGCCGCCGGCAGCTTTCCAACACAGAGCCGTGTTTCGAGACGGGCCGCCGTCGCCGGCGTCCGCCCCGAGGATTGCAGGCTGATCGAACCTTCGGGCGGCAAGATCGTCGGCGAAGTTTATGCGACAGAACTGATGGGCGATCACAGCCTGGTCACCTGCCGCGTCGACGGGGGCACGATGATCGTCAAGGCCGACAAGTCGTTCAACCGCCAGGACGGCGAGCCGATCGGCGTCGATTTTGCGCCCGCAGCCGTTCACCTGTTCGACAAGGCTTCGGGCGACAGGATCGTATGACCTGGAAAGGCGGCTCGGCCTGCTCGATGAATCCTTTGGCGGACCAAAACCGAAATCGGCCGCGGCATCGCTCGCAAAAGAAAGGCCGGCTCCGGCTGACCGTCGTTTTCGGAAGTTGGGAGGATTTGTGAGTTGAGTAAAGTATCAACATGATTCCGTATGCTTTCCCCGACCCATCGACAGACGACCCTCGGGCCCGATCGTTGGAGGCGACGACGTTGAGAGTCCTGGTCCGCGGCGCGCGTGATATCCGGGACGCCGAACTCGTCGAGAGCACGTTGGATCGCCTGCTCGCCGCCCGAGGCCCGTTCGAGCGCCCGATCAACGGCGGGGCGCGAGGCGTCGATCGCATTGCCCGTCCAATCCGAGCCGGCAAAACCAGCGGTAGGCGAGATTGAGGTGAACCACTTCGCATAGACGGCGCTCGGACTGGATGCCCATACCGTGGCCGACGATCAGCATGCGGATCATCCGCTCCGGATCGACCGAGGGGCGGCCGATCTGGCTGTAAATCGGCTTCGGCGATTGGCGGAGACCATCGCCTCGATGACGACCTCGGTCTCGCTGGCGGCGACACCGAAGACAAGGAGCGGCGAGGCGATCGCCATGCCGTTGGGGGTTTGCCAAACTCCGCCGCTGAACTTCAAGGTTTTCCCCCTCCCCCCACCCGCTCTTCAGAGGGCCATCAAGCGCCGGGCGTATCCGGCATGAACACTTCACCTTCACCCTCGGATTGAACTCCGGCTAGGCCGTCTGGCTCCGTTGCACTCTTCTCTTCCTCGACAAGCACGTAAGCAAGATGAGGCTTGGCGTCACAGCGGGACCGTATGTAATCGCGTAAGTTCGCTTCGCTCGCCTGCAGACCGTTCTCGGTCAACCGGCCGCGAAACAGCTCGTAGCGCAGCCAGACGCGGTACGTGTTGACGACGTCGGTCTCGCAATAGGTGGCGACTTCGGCTATACGCCCCTCCCGAACGTATCTCTCGACGTCCGCTCCGCCGATGCCGTCGGGCTTTCCTGGAAAGTCCCATGACACGACAGAGCTCGTGCAGCGACGGCTTGTTCTGGGAGCTGAAAGACGACAGCACGTCGCAGAGGTCTATCGCGTCTTCGCTGAGCCTGGCTCCGGTCGGTCGATATCGGATGTAGCGCATGGGTCCGGGGCCGCCGCAGCGCGGCCCCGGGTTCGTCATCTTCCGATCAATAGTCCATGCCGCCCATTCCGCCCATTCCGCCGCCTGGCATGGCTGGGGCCTCTTTCTTCTTCGGAGCCTCCGCGACCATGGCTTCGGTCGTGATCATGAGGCCAGCAACCGACGCGGCGTCCTGCAACGCGACACGAACGACCTTCGCCGGGTCGACGATGCCGGCGCTCAGCATGTCGACATATTGCTCGGTCTGGGCGTCGAAGCCAAAAGTCTGGGACTTGTTCTCGGTGATCTTGCCGACCACGATCGAGCCTTCGACGCCGGCGTTTTCGACGATCTGGCGGATCGGCGCCTCGAGCGCCCTGAGCACAATGTTGATGCCGGCCTGGACGTCGGCGTTCTCGTCGCTCAGCTTGCCGACCGCGGCCTTGGCGCGCAACAATGCCACGCCGCCGCCCGGCACGATGCCTTCTTCGACGGCCGCCTTGGTCGCATGCATCGCGTCGTCGACGCGATCCTTCTTTTCCTTGACCTCGACCTCGGTCGAACCGCCGACACGGATCACCGCGACCCCGCCCGCGAGCTTCGCCAGGCGCTCCTGCAGCTTCTCCTTGTCGTAGTCGGATTTCGTCTCCTCGATCTGCGCCTTGATCTGAGCGATCCGCCCCTCGATCTCCTGCTTCTTACCGGCGCCTTCGATGATCGTGGTGTTTTCCTTTTCGATGCGCACGCGCTTCGCCTTGCCGAGCATCTGAAGGGTCACGTTCTCGAGTTTGATGCCGAGGTCCTCGGCGATCATGGTGCCGGCGGTGAGGACCGCAATGTCTTCGAGCATCGCCTTGCGGCGATCGCCGAACCCAGGGGCCTTGACCGCCGCGACCTTGAGGCCGCCGCGCAGCTTGTTGACCACGAGCGTGGCCAGCGCCTCTCCCTCGATGTCTTCAGCGACAATGAGCAGCGGCTTGCCGGCCTGGACGATGGACTCGAGGATGTTGAGCAGAGGCTGAAGGGAGGAAAGCTTCTTCTCGTGGATGAGGACGTAGGCGTCCTCGAGCTCCGCCACCATCTTCTCGGCGTTGGTGATGAAATAGGGCGACAGGTAACCGCGGTCGAACTGCATCCCTTCGACGACGTCGAGTTCGGTTTCGGCGGTCTTGGCCTCCTCGACCGTGATCACGCCCTCGTTGCCGACCTTCTTCATGGCGTCGGCGATCATCTTGCCGATCGTCTTGTCGCCGTTGGCCGAAATCGTTCCGACCTGGGCGATCTCCTCGGAGGACTGCACCTTCTTGGCGCGGCGTTGGATGTCTTTGACGACGGCGGTCACCGCGATATCGATGCCGCGCCTGAGATCCATCGGATTCATCCCGGCGGCGACGAGCTTGAGGCCCTCCTTGATCATCGAGGCGGTCAGCACCGTCGCGGTGGTCGTTCCGTCGCCGGCAATGTCGCTGGTCTTCGAGGCGACCTCGCGCACCATCTGCGCGCCCATGTTCTCGAACTTGTCTTCGAGTTCGATCTCCTTGGCGACGGTGACGCCGTCCTTGGTGATGCGCGGCGCGCCATAGGACTTGTCGAGAACGACATTGCGGCCCTTGGGACCCAGCGTCGTCTTGACGGCGTTGTTGAGGATGTCGACTCCGCGCAGCATGCGGTCGCGGGCGTCGGATGAGAAACGTACGTCTTTCGCGGACATGATTGTTAATCCCTGGTTTGAGGCATGGCGAACAGGCGGCTTCAGGCCGCCTTCTTCCTCGCGGCGCTTGCGCCCTCGATCACGCCCATGACGTCCAGACTCCTTCATGATCAACAATTCTTCTCCGTCGATCTTGACTTCAGTGCCGGACCATTTGCCAAACAGCACCCGGTCGCCGGTCTTCAGGTCGATTGGGATCAGCTTGCCGGCTTCGTCGCGGCCACCCGGCCCAACCGCGATGACCTCGCCTTCCTGCGGCTTTTCCTTGGCTGTGTCGGGTATGATGATGCCGCCCTTCGTCTTGTCCTCTCCCTCGATGCGGCGGACGACGACGCGGTCGCGCAATGGACGGAATTTCATGAGTTTCTCTCCCGATTGGCCTTTCGATGCCGGTCCCGGGCAAAAAGCCCGAGCGGACGGCTCGAGTTACACGCACTAGATAGTCACTGTTAGCACTCGTGACAAGAGAGTGCCAGAATGCCGCGTCACAGCGCCCCGGCGGGCCTTCACGAGAAAAGGCCGCGCCTCGATGTCGAAACGCGGCGCAATGAAAGGGCAAGGCGAGCGAAAAGATCAGCTCCCTTAGGTTGGCGAGGTGTTCTGCGCCGCCTCGATCTGCTTTTTCACTGGCTCGAAAGCGGCAGTGAACACGGCAGTGGTCAATTGGGCTATGTGACGGCTGTCGCTTACAGCCGCTTCAACGCCGTCCTTGATCAGCCTCTGCTGCAATTCTATGAACTCTGTCGGGCTTTTCACGCCGGAAAGCGCCTGGATCGCAGCGGTCAAATTCTTGGCATTTTTTGTCGCCAATTCCTGATACGCCTTGGTCAATTCCTCAATAGCGGCTCTCGAGGCGTTACGGCTTTCGGTCAGAGCGTCGGCGCTGCCCTTCATGATCTTCTCTGCGGCTTGGCCGCTCTTGGTCAGCGCTTCGGCGCCGGCTTCGGCGATCTGCTCAATGGGTTTCTTGGCCACGGCTGAAAATCCTCCACAAGTGAGGTCCGATTGCGACCCTACGCTGTAACCGGCGGCGAAATGGTGGCAAAACGCGTAAGTCTCCAATTCAATCTCGTTGATGACTTCGACGCGAAATCGCCTACCGCCCCTCTAAAAAGCGAGACGACGACGCCCGCACGTACTCGATGCGAATCGAGAGAGCGAAGTTAGCTCGCCAACATCTCCGCGCGTCAGCCATGCCGTCCTACTCGATCGAGAGAATCTCGATCTCACGGTCGCCCGCCACGACAATATCACCCGCGGCTCTGCCGATCAGAGCCCGCGCGACGGGGGAGACGTACGAAATTGATCCATTCCGGGGATCCGCTTCGTCCTCCCCGACGATCCGGAAAGCCTGGCGCCTCCCGTCGTCTCGCTTGAACGCCACTCGATGCCCGAATGCGACCGTGCTGAACTCCTCCGGCGGCGCAACTACCTGGGCGGTCCTGAGACGCTCGGCGAAATATCTCATATCGCGAGAGGCGACCGCGACAGCGCGACGACGTTCGCCGACGTCCTCGATCCGCTGCGCGGCGTCATGGGCATTGCGACTTTCCGTCATGGCATGGGTCAGCGCTTCCAGTCCCGACGCGGTCACCAAATTCGGATGCGGCGAGATCGGCCGATCCGGCAACTCGACCTCGGCGGCCGTTTCGGCGCTTTCTTCGCGGGTAAAGGCCACGCTCATCGTTTCGACTTTCCCTTCCCAAGGCGATCGCTGCCGCGCCAGGCAACGGTCCGGGGCGAGCTCTCATACGAGGATCGCCGCCACTTTGGCGGATTGAGTCCTGAAGGCGATAGATTGGCGCTCAGCCCCGCCTTTTCAACGAGGGAAATGAGAGTGCGCCTCGATCTCCGACGCGATCGCCGTCCAGAACTGAAATCGCCGGCGGCTGCGCGCGCGGCGGGCGCTCGACATCTCGCTGGCCGTCGTCTTGAGAGCGGCCTTAAGGCCGTATCGCGTCATGAGAAGCTCTGCGGCTTTCGCCGCTTCCATCCGCGGCGAGATTTCTGTCGTATTCACTGGCGTCAATGCCGCCTCTTTTGTGTCGCGCGGTCCGGGCCGACCGCATCGTCGAGCAGGTCGCGCCTAAGGTAATCAGGAGGGGCGCACGTGATCCATCGGCAACTGCAAGCTTCCACATCTTTTCCGAGTCGTGTGTCTGCGGCGCATCAATTCGACAAGTCTTGTCGGAGTCGGGACCGCTCAATACTGCCGTTCGATTGCGAGGCCCAACGCCACAATCGTCGTCGCGTCAGGACGGATGTTCAGTGAGCGCGCGCCCCTCGAAAGCCAATCGCCGAGCTTCGACCAGCGTCGCCGGCTCGAAGCGTTGCGCACGGCGATGGCGACCGCCTTCTTCTGGCCGACCAGCACGACGAGGCGCTTGCCGCGGGTCACGCCGGTGTAGAGAAGGTTGCGTTGCAGCATGGGGTAGTGCTGAATGAGAACCGGGATGATCACGGCGGGATATTCGGACCCCTGGCTCTTGTGGATGGTCGCGGCATAGGCCGGAACCAGAACGTCGAGCTCGCCGAATCCGTAAACGACTGCGCGCCCGTCGAAGCTCACCGTGACTTCGCCAGCGTCCGGGTCAACGTCGCCGATATAGCCGATGTCGCCGTTGTAGACCTCCTTGTCATAGTCATTCTCGATCTGCATGACCTTGTCGCCCGGGGCAAAGGTCCAGCCGAACCGCTCGACTTTCCGCTCGCCGGCCGGATTGAGAACGGCCTGGAGTTCGATGTTGAACGAGCGCGCCCCGACGCCGCCCCGGTTCATCGGGCAGCGAACCTGGACGTCCCGAATGGGATCGAGCCCGAATGGGATCGAGCCCGAACCGTGGGGATGCGGGTCTTCACCAGCTCCAATATTCGCGAGACCGCGGTTTCCGGATCGTCGGCCGGCACGAAATAGAAATCGCGGTCGCCGGCTGGGGGAGCCAGCTCGGGCATATTGCCCTGGTTGATCCGGTGGGCGCTGATGATGATCCGGCTCGCCGCCGCCGGCCGGAAGACTTCAGTGAGCCGCACGACCGGAATGGCCCCCGACCGCGCGCCCCGTCGGGGCGCAGAGCAGCATCTGGACGCCCTTGACCCCGAGAATGCGCAGGATCGACTTGACGATCGTGGTCTTACCGACGCCCGGCCCTCCGGTGATGACGAGCGCCTTGTTGGTCAGCGCAAGCCGGATCGCGTCGCGCTGACTGTCGGCGAGCGTGAAGCCGCTGCGCTCCTCGACCCACCCGACGGCCTCGTCCGCATCGATCGATGGCCAGGGAAGCTTGCCGCCGGCGATTCTGATCAGCCGATCGGCGATGGTCTGCTCGGCGCGGTAGAGGCCGGCAAGAAACACGCAGTCAGTCTCAGCCACCCTGTCGGCGACCACGGCGCCTTCGGAAGTCTCGAGATCGAGGGCGGCGCCGATCAGGTCGGCGGGGGCCTCGAGCAGGCTCTCGGCGAGCGGAATCAGCTCCTTGGTCGGCAATCCGCAGTGCCCCTCGTCCATCGCCTCGGCGAGGGCGAACGAGACGCCGGCCGTGAGACGGATCATCGCGGTCTTCTCGACGCCGAGCCTCATTGCGATCGCGTCGGCCGTCTTGAAGCCGATCCCGCGGACGTCGCGGGTCAGGCGATAGGGGTTCTCCGTCATCACCTGCACGGCGTCCGAGCCGTAGGTCTTGTAGATGCGCACGGCGCGGGCCGTTCCGACGCCGTTCGAGTGCAGAAACATCATGATCTCGCGGACGACCTTCTGCTCGGCCCAGGAGTCGGTGATGCGTTTTCCCCGCACCGGGCCGATGCCGTCCACTTCCTGCAGGCGACCCGGCTCCGTCTCGATCGTGTCGAGCACCTGCTCGCCGAACGCCCGAACGAGCTTCTTCGCGTAGACGGGGCCGATCCCGCGGATCATTCCCGAACCGAGGTATTTCTCGATGCCCTCGATCGACGTCGGCGTGGAGATTCTCAGGAACCGCGCCCGGAACTGCTGGCCGTGCGTCCGGTCGTTGACCCATTCTCCCGACGCGGTGACCCACTCGCCCGCAGAGATCGACGCCGCCTGGCCGACGACGGTCACGAGATCGCGATGCCCGCGGGCCTTGGTTCTGAGAACGCAGAACCCGTTCTCCTCATTGCGGAAGGTGACCCGCTCGACCAGACCGGCCAGCAATTCCTGGGGAGCGGCCTTCGGTTCCGGCTTCATCCTGTCAACGATCGTCTCCCGCGCGATCTGCGCGAACGTCTCAATACGCGATTCTCGCGGCCCTTTCGATGCCGCCCAGAAGGATGGCGATCTTCAGGACGAGGAACAGCGGGATGCGCGGCCCGCCTACCGCACGGTAGGCTTTGCGCTTGGTTTTCGTGAGTGCGGCCCGGACACGCGCCTCAACCAGGGCCTCCGATGCAATTATTTTCATCTGGCCGGCCGAAGCGGTGCTAAGGCGGGAAATTGCCGCAATTTCGGCCGACAAGCCCGCACGGTTCTGGTCCATTCCCCCTTGCGCAAGCGTTCCGGGGGCATCAACTGAAAAGCGAGATGACCGACACACTCGAGAAGAGACTGATTGAGGCTTTGCAGAGCGTGGATGCACATGGTGACGTTGCGCCGGTTCACGTTCACGATCCGATGACGATGCTGCTCCGGGAGAACGCGATCCAGGCTCACCTCATGCGCTGGGATGACGCCCGAGGCAGCTATGTGTTGACAGGTACGGGCCGGCGGCGACTTGGCGCGGGAAGTCGCGCCCCCGGCGCAGTCGTATCGTTCCGAAGGCGCGGCGTCGCGAATAGCGGTGCGCTCCGCCGGAAACCCGCGAGCGCCGACCTCAAGGAATAGCAGGTCGAGCGGTTGCCGGCGGCCTCGTGGGCAGCGCCCGGTTCCGCCTCCGGCCTGCCCGTGATCGCAGCCGCAGGGGCTTGAGCCGGGTCCTGACCACTGGCGGGAATCGTGGCGTCCTGGCCGCCCTTTCAAAGGCGGTGACGGATAAGCCGCGCCGGGGCGCTCCGCGGGCGTGTCCGCCGGCCCTTGCAGACGGCATCGGTTTCGACCCGGATCGCGCCTTGAAGAAAAGACCATGAAAACGCGTCGCGCTTGTGATGAAATTAGAACCGGGTCAGATTCCCAGCCAAGCAAGCGGTCATGCGGCGAATGTCGGAGCGAGCGGTAATTTTCTCCGTGACAACGGGAGTCATTGGGGAATGTCGGTCCAGAGCATCCCCAGCGCGCTCGCGTGACGTCCGACGACCGCAGAGATCGATTTTCCCGAGCAGCGAGGCCCTCTTCCCATGCAAGACCTGTTTTCTCTCAAAGGGCGCATCGCCCTCATCACCGGCGGTTCGCGCGGCATCGGCGAGATGATCGCGGAGGGCTACGTCAGGGCTGGCGCGAAGGTCTATATTTCCGCCCGCAAGGCCGCGGCCTGCGAGGAGACGGCCAGGCGTCTCTCGGTGTTCGGCGAATGCATCGCGATGCCGGCGGACGCATCGGGCGCGGCGGGCGCGGGGACCCTTGCCGGTCTCTATCTCGCCAAGGAATCCAAGCTCGACATTCTCGTCAACAACGCGGGCGCCGCCTGGGGCGCTGAGATCGAGGCCTTTCCCGAGAGCGGTTGGGACAAAGTGATGGACCTTAATGTGAAGGCCCCATTCTTCCTGGTCCAGGCGCTGCTCGGCGCCCTCCGCGCCGGCGCGAGCGCGGAGCGCCCGGCCAAGGTTATCAACATCGCCTCGATCGACGGGCTCTCGGTGAACATGCAGCCGACCTACTCATACTCCGCCTCCAAGGCGGGGTTGATCCATCTGACCAAGCGCCTCGCGCTCGAACTCGCGCCGCAACACATCGTCGTCTCCGCGATTGCGCCGGGCGCGTTTGCTTCCAACATGAACAAGCTCGCGCGCGATAAGGGCGATACCCTGGCCAAGCAGATCCCCGCGCGCCGGATCGGGACGCCCGAGGATATGGCGGGCGCGGCGATATTTCTGGCGTCGCGCGCGGGCGATTATGTCGTGGGGGATGCGTTGGCCGTCGACGGCGGCGTCGCTTGGACGCGGCACGATCTGGAATGAACGGAACTTGCCGTTGCTTTCTTGATGGGCCCGTCGTCTCGCAGCGCGTGTGGGGCGGCAAGTGATTTTCAGAGTGGCGCCCCATCTCGATTCGCGCGGATCGTTGTCGGCGGGCTAAGGTTGAGGCCGCCTTCCGAGCCGACGGAGACCTGTCCTTGCAGTTGAACGCCGATCTCTCGCGTCCCGCCGCGGTCGATAGCGAGGCGCTCGCCTGGGTCGCCTCGCCCATGGCGGGGGTGGAGCGGCGCATGCTCGAGCGCGACGGCGACGAGGTCGCCCGCGCCACGTCCCTGGTGCGTTACGCGCCGGGTTCCGTTTTCTCCCCCCACACCCACGGCGCCGGCGAGGAGTTCCTGGTGTTGGAAGGGGTGTTCTCCGACGAGACCGGGGATTTTCCGGCGGGGTTCTATATCCGCAACCCGCCCGGCTCGCGCCACACGCCCTCCAGCGCGCCGGGCGCAGTGATCCTTGTCAAACTCCGTCAGATGCCGCCCCAGGAAACCGCACCGGTCCGGCTCGATACACGCGATCCCGCGCTCTGGCGCGATCTCGGCCTGGGGCGGCAGGAAGCTGTGCTGTTCGATGCGCCGTGGGAACGCGTGGTGATGCTGCGGCTTGCGCCCGGCCATGCCGGCAGCGCCGAGACCGCGCCGCGCGGCGCTGAGTTCTTCGTCGTCGAAGGCGATCTGGCGATGGACCGCACCACCTACCGTTCCGGCGCATGGCTCCGGCTGCCGCCCGGCAGCAGTCTGGCGCTGGCAAGCCGCGGCGGCGCACTGCTCTACTGCAAGACCGGCCATCTCGGCTGACGCGGATGCCTGACCTGATCGTCATCGGCGCTGGGCTCTCCGGTCTCGCGCTGGCGCGGGCAGCGGCGCAGCGTGGGGACGAGGTGGTGATGCTGGAGGCGCGCGCGCGCCTCGGCGGGCGGGTGCTGAGCCATCGCTCTGCAGCCGGCGCCTACGACCTCGGTCCTGCCTGGGTCTGGCCCGGCATTCAGCCGCGCATCGCTCGGGCGGTACAGGCGGCGGGGCTGTCGCTTTATGAGCAGGCGGAGGCCGGCGGCTTCGTCTATCAGGATCGCACCGGGCGCACGCAGCGCCTGCCGCATGGTTTCGCGCAGGAGCCGCCGAGCATGCGCATCACTGGCGGCGTCGCGGCGCTGGTGGAAGCCGTCGCCGCCGGCCTCGCGCCCGGAGTGGTCCGACTGGAACACACCGTCCGGCGCATCGCGCTGACCGGATCGGGAGTTGCCGTCACCGCCGAAACCCCGTCCGGCCCTTTGATGCTGCGGGCCACGCGCGCGGCGCTGGCCCTCCCGCCACGGCTGATCGCCGAGATCGGGATCGTTCCCGCCCTGCCGCCTCCCGCGCAGACGGCGCTCGGCGGGGTGCCGGGCTGGATGGCGGGCCAGGCCAAGGCGCTCGCGCTCTACGAACGTCCGGTCTGGCGCGAGGCGGGCCTGTCGGGCAGCGCGTTCAGCCAAGCCGGACCGCTCGGCGAACTCCACGACGCGAGTCTCCCCGGCGCCGCCGAGGCCGCCCTGTTCGGCTTCTTCGCCTGGCCGCCCGCTCTGCGCGACGCACGACGCACGGCCCTGCCGGAATTCGTTGCGCGCCAACTCGGCATGCTGTTCGGCGCCGAGGCCGCACGGCCGCGCGAACTGATCATCCAGGACTGGGCGACCGAGCCCTTGACCGCGACCGAGGCCGACCACGCCAACGGCAACGCGCATCCGGACTATCGCCCGATCGCCCTACCGTTACCCTGGGGCGAGCGGATCACCCTTGCCGGCGCCGAGGTTGCCTCGGAGTTCGGCGGATATCTGGAGGGCGCGCTCGCAGCGGGCGAAGCCGCTCTTGGCCCATGACGTGCAGAGAGCCGCCCTGCCCTTCACATTCGTTCTCCTGGGGCCGGGATGACGACCCGGCGAGCGCGCCCGCCGGCTCGTCTCGGGTTTCTGGGGCCTCCACGACGTAGTTCTTGACGGCGTGGGGCGTGGCGTTAGCTGTTTGTGCTGCAATTAGCTGCATCATCCGCGCCCGAGCTCTTCTGGAGCTCACGCGCCTCGCGGATCATCGCCCAGAATGCCTGCGTCTCCGAGCACAGGAACTCGTCGTCGGCCTCGACCATGACGATCTCCTCGAGGTCGACGTGGCAGACGTGGCAGACGTGGCGTGGCCCGGCGTCGGCCGTGTTCAGGTTGCAGACCAACTGATAGACTTGCGCCGCCCCGACCTTCTCCTCGACCCGGCGCAGCTTGTCGCGGGCGTGCAGCGCGTCCTCGGCCTGCGGCAGGCCGTTGCGGGGTCCGAAGCCTTCCGCGCGCAGCATGTCGAGCCTGGCGCGCTGATGGACGCGGCGAAGCGACTCACCGATCAGCCAGCGGACGTCGTTGAGCCTGGGGTCATGCGGCGCGAGCACGCGGTTAGACCGCATCAGGTCGAACGGGTCGAGGATGCGGCGGGTCATGTCACGGTCGCGGGTCGGCGTCTGGCCGGATTCCCTGGCGCGCGTCAGGCGCTCCGGGGTCGCGTCGAATCACGGGTCCCGGCGCAGGCGCTTCTTCGCCCTAGTCATTTCTCAAAATCTCCGCACAGAGTTGGGCGGGGAAGTGCAGGAGGAACTCGCGGCCGCGGGCGAGACGATCCGCCCTGTGCTGGTCTTTCGGACGGGAACGTCAGCCGCCGGCCGGCGATGCACCCGCCTGAGGTCTTTCAGGTGCTTGGCGCAGGCGGCAAGGGAAATGGCGCGCCAGCTCAGGGCCTGATCCACCTCGTCGGATCCTTCGGCTCCTCTCGGCACGGCCCTTCCCCGGTGTTGCAGTTAATTGTATAATCACTATACAGGTCCGGTTGGGCGACGCAAGCTGAGAAATGCAGTTCCTGCCTCGGGTAACTGGCGACAAGTTGCACCGCGTCCTAGAGCGGGCCAGCAAAGCACGTGCCGGGCACAGGACCGGGTAAGCGTGTCACAGGCGCTGGACCGCACGCGACAAGCCGGATGCCTTAATTGGGCCTGTCCGGATCTGTGGGGGGGGGCGCGCGCGGGGTAACTCGCGTCCCTACCGCGAACGCGGCACAGGCGGCCGTTCTGCCGGTCTTCGGCCGGACTTGCCCTTCTCGTGGGCGTGCTTCAGGCCCTTCTCGATGCCGTAGAGCAGGTTGGCCTTCGGGACCGGGAAGCTCCAGTCCATTTTCAGGAGCGTGTTCCTCGCCTCCCGGGCCGACGGTCTGTCGGGGTATTCGAGTTTCAGCAGCTCTCCCCCGGCGCTCTGCAGCATCAGGAAGCCGCAGGATCGCTTGCCCTTCTTCGCCCCGAAATTCCCGATCGGTCCAAGGAAGGTCACCGGTGCATTGGCCATGGTTGGTCCGCGTTGCAACTACCTTCATCTGCCCTGGCGACGAAAGTCCGGGGCGGACCCGGACCCCTCGTCCTATTGCTGAGTCGATTTCGCCTTGTCCTTCTGCGAACGGATCAGGTGCAGGAGGGCCTCCTCCCTCCCCTGCATCGCGCCCCGCCGGATTTTCAGCCGGGTCGCTCCGTGCTCGACCAGCGCTTCCTCGAGCTCTTCGAAATCCTGCGGGCTGAAATACATGAGAACGCAGTGCGAATTGCCCAACGGCTTTTCGCCGCGAAGCTGCCGCTCCAGCGCCTTGGTACTGTTGGTCTCGGCCAGTTCGAGCAGGTCGTCGAGATTGTTGGCGTTGACGTGCTTGCCGATCAGCTGCAGCTTGGTCCAGCCGATCTTTTTCAGCCTCGACCTCGGGACGGGGAGCGGATCGAATACCCGGCTGATCTCCACGAGGTAATACGCCAAGCGTCGTCCGACCTTGGTCTTGTTGTAGACCTTCTGGAACAGATCAGGATCGCGGTCGTTCAGCTGGCGGAGCGCCTTTCCAAGTTCCAGAAAGTTGTCATCGACGTCCTCGGCCAGGGCGATGGCCCTGTCGTACAGGTCCTCAGTCTTCAGAGCCACTACGGTCTCCTTTCCATGCCCCGCCTCTGTGCCCTGCTTCATCAAGGCCAGACGGGCCTTCGGGGTCCCTCCTTGGACCCGCGATGCCCCGAACTGAAACACAGTTTGGCTGGGGAGTCACCTTTCGGTGCAGTTGAAATGCCGTTGGTATGCAATTAACGACGAATCGGATTGCAGCTAACGGCCCCCGTGTCTCAGAGAATGTCAAGTTCGTCCAGCGTCACGTTGCCGAACGCCGGGACCAGCAGGTCGTGGTCGACCAGATCGGTGAACCTGTTCGGCTTCGCCCCGAGCTTCAGGTCGACGTTTGAGAGGAACGAGCGGATGAACTGAGGATAGGTCAGGACGGTCAGGCCCCGGGCGGCCGCGGCTTTCGCCTTGACCGTGTCGGTGCGGCTGGCGACGATGGGGTTGGTGTCGGGCCGGACGGACGACTGGACGGCGAGCTTGCCCGTCGCCTTGCAGGCAGCGATCAGGTCGGCCCGAACCACGGCGTGGCCCGCGTTGTCGAAAGCCGGACCGGTGAAAACCACATTTTTCATGACGCCCTCCGATGGGACGCATTGTCCCGATGGTTCTACCGTGACACTGACCATGAGGACGGCAAGAGAGTAATGCAGCTAGCTGCATCCGACAGGACCGAGCTCGTCGACACCGACGTGAATTTCGTCGCGCTGGTCAGACGCGGGGCAAACCGCATTCCATTTCGGATCACGAAGAAGGATGACGAAGAAATGCTCGACCTCTACAAAGTCGGCCGCCGCATGTTCCAGAAGGCGGAGGTCGTGGCGATCGTAGCCTCGAAAGCGAACCCGGACCCGGCCCGGGTCGCGGCGATCGCCAAGGCTTGCGGCGTCCCTGCGGGTGCCGTACCCGTCGAGCGAGAAGCCGTTGAGCTCCCCGGACTTGACCATCTGCCAGACGCCCCGGTCGGGGACCTTGACGCCCATCACCCAGCTTCCCGGAATGAAGACGGAATCGTCGTCACGAGCGATGAAATTCTCGACGACGTAGCTGCCGTTCGGCTGTTGCGAGTGGTTCGTGTCGATGTTCGACAGATTACCCTTGCGCATGAAGTTGTAGCACGCCTTCTTGACCTCCTCGCGGGCCATGAAATCTCCCTGCGAGTCGGGAAAGCCCGGCGCGTACACTTCGCCGAAGACGACCTGCTCCTCGCGATCGAGTTTCTTGATCTGGATTTTGTCTCGCCCACATTCTGCCCGGCGCGCGAAGTCGATCCCGCGCCGGCCGCGCTTCGTCAGTCCCATAGTGTCGGCTTCGACTGCCACTCCTGCGAACCCACATTTCTCAATTTGCAGTTAGCTGCATTTCCCTAGAATATCGCTTCCAGCGCGGAACTCAATCTCAATATGCAGTTACATCAAAATTCGGTCCGAAAGTCAGTCCCGGGCGTCGACTGGTGGGTTAAATTCGACGCGATCCGCGACGACCTCGAAGTGCTCGGCATCGAGGCAGTCATCCCGCCGAAGGTGAACTGAAGCCAGCAGATCCGGTACGATTGCAAGGCCTGCCGGCCCAGCAGACTATTTCACGATCGGGATCTTGGCTCGATCGATCGTAATCGCAACCGCGGCGATAAGAACCGCGCCGAACACTATGTTTTGCGCGAAGATGTCCACCCCGAGAAACGTCATGCCAATGCGCACCGCGGAAATGATGAGCGCTCCGATGAGCGTGCGCCAGATGCTTCCGACGCCTCCCGTTATCGCGGTTCCTCCGACGACGACCGCGGCGATCGAAGGAAGAAGGAGCTCGGACGCCAGAGTGGGTGAGCCGCTGGCCAGCCGGCCGGCCAGTATCACGCCCGCAAGCGCGGCGAACGCCGAAGAAAGGACGAACGCAATCACCTTTTGCTGGCCGACTTTCACGCCGGATGCGTAGGCGGCAGGCTCGCCCGCCCCGATGGCGGCGCTGTAACGGCCGAAGCGCGTGTGCGCCTGCAACACATGGGCGACGAGCAGCACGATGAGCCCCACAAGGATCACGTTCGGGGCGCCGAGCGCTTTGCCAGTGATCCATGCCTGATAGCCACGGCCGGCGTCGTCAAGCGTGATGGATCGCTCCCTGGAGATCACCAAGGCCGCGCTGAACAACACACCCCCCATCGCGAGCGTGGCGATGAACGACGGAATCTTCAGCCGGACATGAGCGATCCCGGACACGAAGCCGGCGAACGCGCCGACGGCGAGCGCCAGCAGGAACGATCCGTATCCGAGGCGGGTGACCGTGAGGGCTACGATGACGCTCGCCAACGACGCCATCGATTGGATGGACAGATCGATTCCTCCGATCATGATGACGAATGTGACGCCCGTCGCCAGGATGAACAGCACTGCGGTATCGCCCGCGAGATCGATCAGGGCGCTGGGTTGAAGGAAGCTGGGCTGAACGGCCCCAACCATCACGACCAGAGCAATGAGCGTCGCCAACGGCAGCCACTTTCTCAAGTCTTTCGGCTGCCGCGTCATCCTCGCCTGTTCCATCGTCGGCTCTAGACCATGTACCGGATGAGATCGATCTGGCGTGGCTTGCGGCCGGGCGTAGCGTCCGCACGATGCGTTACCGCGCCGTCGCGCATGACAAGCACCTGGTGACTGAGGCCGATCGTCTCTTCGAGCGTGTCCGACGTCAGGACGACCGCCAGGCCCTCGCCCGTGAAGGCGCGAATGAGCTGGTAGACCTCCTCCTTGGCGCCGACGTCCAGGCCCCGGGTCGGGTGGTCGAGAACGAGGATCCTGGCCTTTGCGTTCAGCCATTTGGCCAGGACGACCTTCTGCTGGTTGCCCCCCGAGAGGTTGAGGCAGAGCGATTGGATGCCCGGCGTCCGAATCCCCAGCCGGTCCACCCAAGTTCGGGCCACGCGTCGCTCCTCCCTCCCGTCGATGAGGCCATACCGCGTCAGGCTGGCGAGATCCGCCAAGGTGATGTTTGCGGAAACGGGTAGGAAAAGAACCAGACCTTCGACCCGGCGCTCGCTCGGGACATAGCCGATGCCGAGGTCGACCGCGTCAGCGGGCGTCTGCAACGTGACGTCTCGACCGGCGATAGCGAGCCTGCCGGCGGTATGCGGAGCAAAGCCCGCAAGCGTTCGGGTCAAATCCTCGCGCCCGGAACCGATCACACCTGCAATTCCGAGGATTTCCCCCGCATGCAGCTTGAAGGTGACGTCCCTGTAGGCGTTGCCGCACGCAAGCCCTTCAACTTCGATCACGACTGGCTCCTGGTGCGGCTTCTGCAGAGGTTCGTAGAAGTAATCGCCCTGCAGCGTCCGGCCGACCATAAGCTGATGCAGCACCTCAACCGTCGCGTCCGCAGCCTTCAATTCGGCGACCACTGCGCCGTCCTTCATCACGTAGACGCGGTCGGCGAGCTCCAGCACCTCGTCGAGCCGGTGGGAGACGAACACGAACGAAGCGCGCGACTTCAGGGCCCGCACGCGCGCGAACAGGATGTCGATCTCGGCGCGCTCGAGCACCGAGGTCGGCTCGTCGAGCAGGATAACGAGACGACCGGCGGCATGCTCCTCGAGCGTCAGCGCCTTGGCGAGTTCCACCATCTGGCGCGCGGCGAAGCTCAATTCGTCCGCGCGAGATCGGGGATCGACGTCGACGCTGACCTTTTCAAGCTGCCGCGCGGCTGCAGCGTAGAGAGCTGGCCAACGAACGAGCCCGAAGTGCGTGAATTGCGCCTCGCTACCGAGGTAGATGTTTTCGCCGATCGTCAGATTGGGGAGAAGGGACTGCTCCTGGAACACCATCCCGATCCCCTTTCGGTTGGCGTCGGCCGCGTCGTGGAGACGGACAGACTCACCAGCAATGAAGATTTGCCCCGAGTCAGGCTGATAGACCCCGCTCAGAATCTTCATCAGCGTCGACTTGCCCGCACCGTTCTCGCCGATCAGTCCGACCACCTCTCCCGCTCTGACGTCGATGGAAACTTCTTTCAGCGCGTGGACCCCGGGAAAGCGCTTGCTGACCCCGCGCATTGACAGCGCGGCGACTGGCGGGTCCTGAGTCATTTGACGATCCGCATCAGCTTGCGATCAATCGACAGCGCGACTGCGCCGATGATCATGAGACCCTGAAACCCGATCTGGACGCTCGGCGGCACGCCCATAAGAACCATGCCGTTCGACAGGACGGACACGATCAAAACCCCGACGAAGGTCTGCAGGACGCCGCCCTGTCCCCCGGACAGAGCGGTGCCTCCGACCACGACGGCGGTAATTGCGGTGAACAGGCGGCCATTTCCGATCTGGGCGCTGCCCAGACCGAGCTGCGCCGCGGCGAGGATGCCGCCGATCGCGTAGAAGACGCCCGCAATTGTGAATGCAACGATCCGAACGGAATTCGCGGAAATGCCGGACAGGGCGGCGAGTTCTTCGCCACCGCCCAGGGCATAAACATGCCGCCCGAAGCGGGTGTAGTTTTGGATGACGAAGGCAATCGCAAGACACGCGAGCGCAAGCCAGACCCCCCAAGGGAACCCGAGAACTCGCTGGATTGCGAGGCCGCGAATCCAGGGATCGTTGATTCTCGTGGCCATGCCGCCGAGGAGCGCATTGGCGATTCCCACTCCGATGAACCAAGTGCCGAGCGTCGCCATGAACGAAGGCACCTTAAGCCGCACGTGGATGACGCCGTTGGTGAAGCCGACCAAGGCCCCGACCGCCAGCACGAGGACGATCGCAAAAGCCCCGAGATTGTTGTCATTCGTCCCGTTGAGCACCGTCATCGACAGGATGACCGCGCCGAGCGTGAGCACCCCCTCGACCGAGAGGTCGATCGATCCCATCAGGATGATGAAGGTCTCGCCGATGCCCAGGACGAGAGGAATCGCGGCGTCCTGACTCATCCGCACGAAATTTCCCAGACTGAGAAAATTGCGGTTGAACGCCGCGATGATCAGGCAGAGCAGGACGAGCACCATGGCCGGCGCCCAGACGGCGACCCGCCAGCGTCGTCGGGGCCGGCCGGTCGAGCCCGTCGCCGCCGCTGATTTCAGAAATGCTTTCAGGGGCTGCCCTTTCGGCGGCTCGTTCAAGGACCGGGCGCCTGCAATACAAGGCGTCGTGCGCCGCCCATGTGCAGAGGGCGGGCGCGCCGTCGCGCCCGCCCGATTTCAACGCCTCACTAGTTGTACTGAATCTGCCCGGTCACACGGCCCCAGATATCGTTCCAGTCCAGCTTGGGCTCCGCTTTGATGTTGTTGTCGTAATATGACTGCGCGTTGTCCGCGGTAATGATCACGCCCTTGCCGTAGAATTCCCGGTGATCCTTCGGCTCTTTCGCCGGGTCGAACGCTCCGGTCTTAGCGTGATAGCCGATCGACAGGCCCATGCCGCCCTGCCAATACGGGTCCCACGCGACGGTGCCGGCCATTTCGCCCTTGAGGATCGCCTCGACTGCGAGCTTGATGCCGTCAATTCCTGTCACCGGAACCTTTCCGGCCTTTCCGTCGCTCCGAAGCGCCTCCACGGCCGCGAGCCCCATGTCGTCATTGGCGGCCCAGATTCCGCCGATCTTGTCACCGAACTGGGTCAGCCACGCATTGGTCTTTTGCAGCGCTTCGGTGGCGGACCAATTGGCGACCTGCATGTCGAGCAGCTGAACGCCGGGGTTGGCCTTCAACGCCTCCATAAGGCCGGCCTTGCGTTCGATCGCGGGGACATTGGATTCGATGCCACCGAGTGCGACGATGCCGCCCTTGCCGCCCATCGCCTTGATCAGGGTTTCCGCCATCGCCTTGCCGTAAGGGACGCCGCTGAAGGAGATGTGAGCGACATAGTTGGGATTGAAATCCCAAGGGTGCAGATCCTGGGGCTTGTTCCACTGGGTCACGACATAAGCGCCCGCATCCTTGCAAGCCTGGACAATCGGACGGGCGTCGGGGCTGTCGTTGGGATCGACATTGATGACGCAATTTCCCCCGGTCTTCGCCAGGATCGCCTTGATGTCGGCGATCCCCTTCTCGCTGTTGCCCTCGGTCACCAGGGTCACATAGTCGGCGCCGACGGATTTCGCGAAGGCCGCGCCTCCCTTATTCCAGGTTGCGTGATAGGGGTTCGAAAGCGACCGAATGGAGTTCACGACAGTCGGAGTCCCTGCCGCGAATGCCGGGCGTCTGAGGATCGCAGGAAAGGCGCCGAATACGCCGGCGGCCGCCGCGCCTTTGAGAAAGCGGCGACGTGGCACGGACAGACGCAAAGGGGTGGTCAGGATAGAATCGGCCATCTTCGTTCCTCCCTAGCTGCAGCGACGCAATTGCCGTTGCAAGCGTTGGGCTTGCCGGGCAGCGTTACGGATCAATCGATTAACGCTTTGCGCCCGAGGGCAACGACGCGAATCGACTGACGCAGCGACCGCTCGCCTGGCTCAGCCCGAAACCGCAGCACCGTTTCTTTGTTGACGGCGCGCGGCAGAGCGTAGCAACGCATGGCACGGCCGCTCTGTCAACGTGAGTCCGGCGCTCGTGAGTCCGGCGCTCGCTTGGTGCTCGCTGAACGTTTCCGGGCTTCACCGGAGACGGTCGAAAGTCACGAGACCAAAGGAAGCGGATCACCAGCAGGTGTATCCGCCGTCAACAGCGACAATCGAACCAGTCATCAGGCTCGCCGCATCGGAGGCGAGAAACAACACGACTGCTGCGACTTCATCCACTTCACCGATGCGCGCCATTGGCGTGCCGTCGATCCAGGCGTCGAACATCGGTTTGTTCTGCTTCGCATACGCGGTCAGCGGCGTGTTGATGTAGGTCGGAGCCACCGCGTTCACCCGAACCCCGCGGGCAGCCCACTCTGCCGCGAGCGATTTCGTCAAGTGATGCACACCGGCCTTCGACGCATTGTATTGCGCCTGCGGCTGAGGCTTGTTGACGATGTAGCCGGACATGGATCCGATATTGACGATCGAGCCCTTCCTCGCCGCGAGCATCGACCTGCCAAACGCTCGGCAACACCAGAAGAGACCATTGAGATTCACGTCAATGACGTTGAGCCAATGTTCGTCAGTCAGATCCTCGGCCGGAGTTTCCGAGCGCGCGATTCCCGCGTTGCAGACCAGGATGTCAACTCGTCCCTTCTCCTTGAGCACCCTTGCCGCCGCGACGTCTACGGCTGCCGAATCCGTCACGTCCATTTCAATGAAGTCGGTTTTGTAGCCTTTCGCCGCTAGCGTCGCCTGCCCCTCCGCCGCGGCCGGCGGGTTGCGGTCCGCGATGTATACGTGCGCGCCCGCTTCGGTGAGCGCCTCCACACACGCGAGTCCTATCGCCTGAGCGCCGCCCGTGACGACCGCCACGCGGCCCTCCAGCCTGAACCGATCCAGGTACATGTTGCCTCCTCCGCGCCGCGAATCGGCGCACCTTGCTTGACCCAGAATTGCCGGCGCCGGCAGAAGGATCGCCGCCCCGTTCCCTGACCGAGCAAACAATTCTGCAGTGTTGTTGGTGGGAGTCGACGGCAACCGGATCTTCATCGCTCCGTTGAGCAGGACGACTTCGTCGCCTTCGCTCCAGAACGGCGGCAGCCGGCGAGCGACCGCGCTCATCGTCCTCCCCCATAAAACGCCGAACGAACCGTCTCCACCGAGAGTGGCGCAGCCGAGCGCCAGGTCGCGGAATCGGACGCGAGCGCCCTGCGGCGACCCTTTCGATATCGGCCTTGCTCGCGCCGGCTAGCCGAGACCGGCAAGCCTGGCCGGCGGGCCGATAGACCCGTCCAAACACGACGCGTCCGCTCGGCGATGCATCCACGGCACGGCCCCCTTAGCCGAAGTCAGAAACCGCTGACGACGTAGCCGCCATCGACCGGTAGCGTCGTCGCTGTAACGAACTGCGCCGCTGGCGAGCAAAGGAACACGACCGCCCCAACGAGGTCCTCGACCGTTCCCCAGCGTTTCAAGGCCGCCTTGGCGGCGATCTTGGCCGCAGGAATTGGATCGGACCACAGCGCCTTCGTCATGTCTGTCTTGTGGTAGCCCGGCGCAATCGCGTTGACCCGAATCCCCTCGGGTCCGAAGCGATGTGCGAGCACTCTTGTGAGACCCACAACGCCGGTCTTGCTGGCGCAATAGGCCGGCACACCGTCGTCGACAACGAAGCTCAACATGGAGGCAAAATTGACGATCGCGCCTTTCGATCGAGCAAGCTGGGGGCGCGCCGCCATTGACAAACGCATCACGCTATTAAGATTGACGTCCATCACGTCCAGGAATCCGTCCTCCTCGTACTCCTTTTCCGGCTTGGCGACGCCCGCGGCGTTGACAAGCACGTCAAGTCGATCGAAAACGCCGACGAAGGCGTCGATCGCCTTGCGGTCACGAACGTCAAGCTGTTCAAAGCGAACCGCCTTGGCCTCGTCGTCCGAGCGCGCCGCGTCGAGCCGCCGGCGCGAAGCGCCCGTGGCGATCACGTCCGCTCCCAGGCGGGCGAAAGCTTTTGCCAGGCATAGGCCGATGCCGCTGGTGCCCCCGGATATCAGAGCGCGCTTACCTGCAAAGAGGTCGGGGCGGAATGTCGCGAGGATCTCGTCCATGAGTGATTGTCCTTGAAGTTCGGCCTGTCAGGGCCCTGCTCTGCTCTCGCCGCCGGCCAGAGCGTCAAGATCGTCGTAAAGCGCCTGCGAATGGGCGTAGAGCTTGTCGAACGTCGGCTGCATACGCGCGTATGTTTGGACCCAGGCTGGATCGGGCGTCACTTCGTCGACGTGCCGCACATACGATTCGATTGCATCTTCGAGCCGGGAAAAGCGTCCCGTCGCGGTCGCCGCCATCGCCGCGCAGCCGACCACTCCGCATTCAGGCTCCCTCGGCACCACGATGGGCAGCCCGTAAATGCTCGCCTTGATTTTCAACCACAAGTCTGTCTTCGCCCCGCCTCCGGAGGCAATGACACGTTCGAGCTTGCGGCCCGCAGCATGTTCCATGATGCGAAGGTGACGCGCCGCCGCGAAGGCGACGCCCTCGAGAACAGCACGATGCAGGTGAGCAAGACCGTGCGCCGCGCCGAGGCCGAAGAACTGCGCCCGGGCGTTGCGGTGCGCGCCAAGTCGCTCACCGGTCAGATACGGCATGAAGAACAGCGCGCCCGACCCGGCAGGAGCCGAGGCGGCGCGCTGAGTTATCTCGTCGTAACTGAGCGACTTTTCGTGGAACGCCCGTCGCGCCCACCGCATGGCGTCGCCGCCAGTCTCAAGCAGGACAAACGCCCCCCAATTCCCCTCTATAGTCGCGACATTGCAGATCTCTGGGTCGAGCAGCGGCGCGTCGGCGATGAGGGTCAGGATGCACGACGTGCCGGTCACGTCGGAGGCGAGACCGGGCCGGCAGGCGCCGGAACCAAGAAGCGCGACAGGATAGTCCGCGCCGCCGACCAGCACCGGGGTTCCTTCCTCCAATCCGGTCTCGCGCGCGGCTTCGGGCGTCACAGAGCCGAGAATCTCCAGCGGTTCGCGGATCGGCGGCAGTTTGGCGCGATCGACTCCGAGGCGTTCGATCATGGTCTCGGACCAGCGCCGGGTCTGCGGATTCATCAGAAAGCTGCACGAGGCGTCGCCGGTATCCATCGCGGCTTCGCCTGTGAGTCGCAGATTGACAAAATCCTTGGGCATGAGGACGGCCCGCGCCGCGGCATAGGCCGCAGGATCGTTGTCGCGCAACCAAATCAATTTGAAGCCTGGCCACGCCGGGGTCGGCGGGTTGCCGCATTCGGAAAGGAAGGCCGAGGCGCCGTGTTCGCGCTCGAAGTCGGCGACGATCCCGGCGGTTCGCTTGTCGTTCCAGAGAGGCGCCGTCTCGCGGGTCGGGCGCCCCGCCTCGTCGACAAGGACGGTTCCGTGCATCTGCCCGCAGGCGCAAACCGCCGCTATCCGGCCGCGCGCGCTTTCAACGGCGGAAAGCGCGTCGCGAATGGACGCCGCCACGCCGGCCCACCAGTCGAGAGGCCGCTGCTCCGCCCAGCCGAACTGCGGCACGATCTGGTCGTGTTCCCGGGCAGCGATGTGCAGAATCGCTCCCGTTCCGTCAACCAGCGCTGCACGCACGCTGCCCGTGCCGACATCGATGGAAAGTGTAAGGTCACGGGCCAAGGGAATGTCTCGCGGGCTCGATAACTCACCGCCTCAGGGAACCGGCGCCATACTGGATGAGCATGGCGACGACGATTATCAGGCCCATGTAGACCTCCTGGTGATAGCCACAATGCGGTCAGAAAGATGTTTTCGGCCCCCCGGGCAGATCAGGGAATTCATATCTATGCTACAAAGCGTAAGTTGGGCGCAATGCCCAAAAGATCGTGGATCTGGGAGGAAACTTCGATACGAAGGCCATTTCCGTGACTGTTTCAAAAATACAAGAATGGAGATCGCGCCCACTGTCGGGGAGCGCGAAAAGGGATAACCATGAAACTGCGTGAGCCAGCTGTCTGCCGCGTCGACGTCGCCAATGGCGAACTCATCGGCGCGACAAACCGCTACGTCAAAACGCTCGCCGACCTGGAGGGGCTCTACGAGGACGAAGCGGCGTTCCGCGCCCTAAGACGCGAGCTCGGCGACGCCATGACCTACGAGGTTACGGATTTCAAACCCTCCGCCGATCCGGGCGACATGATCTTTGGCGTTACGCGCATGCGTCCGGGCAAGGTCGGGCGCGAGTACTTCCTCACCCGCGGCCACATTCATGCCAAGGGGAACCGACCGGAGATGTACTACGGCGAGAGCGGACGCGGCGTCATGTTGCTCGAATCGCCCCAAGGTGAAATCCGCACGGTCGAAATTGGCTCGCGGACGCTCTGCTACGTTCCGCCCTATTGGATTCACCGCTCGGTCAATGTCGGCGCCGACGACCTCGTGATGACTTTCGCGTATCCGGCCGATTCCGGCCAAGACTACGCGATCATCGAGGAGGCGGGCGGCATGCGCCGCCGCATCGTCGACGACGGGTCTGGCGGCTGGACCCTCATCGACAATTCCAGTTACCACGAGCGTCCCGCCTCGGTGATCGAACGCTTGTTCGCGAACGGCTCGTAACCAAGGCCCAATCAGGAGAAACCGCAATGTCCGATCCGTTTTCCGTCATCGCCTCGCTGGGCGTCGTGCCGGTCATCGCCATTGACGACGCGCATAACGCCGTGGCTCTGGCGGACGCGCTCCTGGAGGGGGGCCTTGGCGTCGCCGAGATCACCTTTCGCACAGCCGCCGCCGCCGAGACCCTCTCGACCCTGAGGGATGCCCGCCCCGAGCTGCTGATCGGCGCGGGAACGGTGCTCGACCCCGCTTCGCTCCAGTCGGCAGTCGGCGCCGGCGCCAAGTTCGGTCTCGCGCCGGGCTTCGACGCGGAAATTGTGGATGCGGCGCATAAGCTCGGCCTGCCTTTCGCTCCTGGGGTGATGACGCCCAGCGAACTTGGCGCCGCGGTGCGGCATGGAGTCCGGCTGGCGAAGTACTTTCCTGCTGGCGCCGCCGGCGGCCCGCGCGCCCTCGAGGCAATCTCGGCGCCTTTCGCCCATCTCGGCGTGAAGTTCGTGCCGACGGGCGGCGTCAGCTTCGACAATATGGCGGACTGGCTGAGATTGAAGGCGGTCGCCGCCGTCGGAGGCACCTGGATCGCGCGCGCCGAGGATATCCGCGAACGCCGCTTCGCCGACATTACGAAGAACGCCCGAGCCGCGGTCGAGCGCGCGTCCGAAATCCGCACCGGTCCGCGATGACCCTTGCGCCCGCCTCAGCGCCGACCCTCTATTTCCTCGGTGTAACCACCGCCAAGAGCTCCATCATGAAGGTGTTCCCCGCCTGGGCCAAACACCTGGGTCTCGCGGGCGCCGTGATAAAGGGCGTCGATTTGCCGCTGCATGCGCCGGCGGCCGAGTATCGGTCAGCCGTCGAATTCGTAAAAGAGGATCCTCTCTCTCTCGGCGCCTTGGTGACGACACACAAAATTGACCTCTATCACGCTTGCCGCGATCAGTTTGACGAGATCGACCCGCACGCGCGCTTCATGGGCGAGACGAGTTGCTTGTCGAAACGGGACGGCCGGCTGATCTGCCACGCCAAGGACCCGATTTCCTCGGGACTCTCGCTCGACGGGTTCTTGCCCGAGCCGCATTTCGAACGAACGGGCGCCGAGGTCTTCTCAATGGGCGCCGGCGGATCGACGATCGCTCTGACCTGGCATCTGATGCGGCGCAGCCGAGGCGCCGATCGCCCGACGCGGATCGTCGTCTCCAACCGCAGCCCCGCGCGGCTCGAGGAAATCCGCCGCATCCACGCCGAGCTCGCCTCGGGCGTTCCGACCGAATATGTCCTCTCTTCCATGCCGAGCGACAATGACGCGGTGCTTTCAGGCCTTCGACCCGGATCGCTCGTCATCAACGCGACCGGGCTCGGCAAGGACGCGCCGGGTTCGCCTCTCACCAACTCCGCGCGCTTTCCGACGACGCGATCGTCTGGGACCTCAACTATCGCGGCGAACTCGTCTTCCTCGATCAGGCGCGTGCGCAAAGCCAGGCGCTTGGCCTGCAAATCGAAGA
>CAVUHX010000056.1:0-40524 GCA_963741405.1 uncultured Alphaproteobacteria bacterium | reverse complement strand
CTAGGCGTCGCGTTATGGCCTTGACCGATTGCGCGGCTTCGGCTTCCCTGCCGGCGATGAGGATCGCCATTGATCGGCGTCGATTTCTGGCAAGCGTGGCTGCAGTGGCAGTCACGCCTGCCGCCGCGGATATTCCCGCCCCATCTGAATGGGACGTCTCGCCGCCACGACAGAGCCGCGAGGCCTTCGTTGAATGGATGGTGCGGAACCGGGGAGAGGATCCGCGTTTCCTTTCCCAGCGCTGGGATCGTCTTCAGCAGATGATCGCGCATCACGACATTTGGGATGAAACGGACATCCGCGCCTATCTCCTGACCCCGCGCGAAGAGTTCGTCACCGCGGAAAACCTCGATCGCGCTTATGAATGGCATCACCTCAACATCGGCTTCGGCGTGACCATCACCGGTCCGCATACGGTGGCGCGCATGACGAACACGCTCAAGGTCAAGCGCAGCGACAAGGTTCTCGAAATCGGCACCGGCTCGGGGTACCAGTCGGCCTATCTCGCCAATCTCACGCCGAATATCTGGTCCATCGAGATCATCCCGCCTCTCGCTCGCCGCACGCGCGAGCTCTATGACCGCCTGATCGCGCGCGGCTACCGCGAATATCTCGCGATTCGCACGCGCAACGCCGATGGGTACTATGGCTGGGAGGACTTCGCCCCATTCGACAAGATCATCGTCACCTGCGGCATCGACCATATTCCACCGCCGCTCCTGCGGCAGCTGACCCCGGACGGGATCATGGTCATTCCGGTGGGGCCTCCAGGCGCGCAACACGTCATCAAGGCCACGAAGAGCCGGTCGGCAGAGGGCCAGGTCTCAGTCGCGCGTTCCGACATCTACGCCGGCGCGATCATTCCCTTCGTGCCGTTCACCGGTTCGCATGCGATGTGAACGCGCCTGGTGGTGGCGCATGAGCCCGTAATCCTTGCCGATGGGACGGCGGGCGGCGCCGGCGCTTCCAATCGGCGGACGGTTTATAGTCGGAAGCGCGATCGTCTTCAGCTCACTCCGATCAGTATGCCCGACGCCAGCACGAGCGCTCCCCCGACCATCACTTTCGCCGCCGCCGACAAGGGCGGAACGTCCATGTAGCGCCACTGCACCCACGAGATGGTCATGAGTTCGACCACGACCACGCAGACGGCCACCACGGTCGCAATGTAAAAGTGGGGAATGAGGAAGGGAAGGGTGTGGCCGATCCCTCCCGCGACAGTCATCACGCCGCAGACCAGGCCGCGCAAAAGCGGCGCTCCGCGGCCGGAGAGCTTGCCGTCGTCCGACAGCGCCTCCGCGAACCCCATCGATATGCCGGCCCCGATCGAGGCCGCGAGCCCGACAACGAATGCGTTCCACGAGTTGTGCGTCGCGAACGCCGCTGCGAACACTGGCGCGAGAGTCGACACCGAACCATCCATCAGGCCGACCAGGCCGGGCTGGATGATCTGCAGGATGAAACGCCGGCGCTGGCCCTCCTCTTCCGAATGGCGGGCGCTGGCGGTCAAAAGCTGCTTTTCCAGGTCGGCCGCCTTGCGGTCATGCTTGTCCTCGACCTCGGCGAGGTCGCCCAGCAGTTTGCGAATCGAAGCGTCGGACGTCCGCGCCATCGCCTGGCGATAGAATCGCGCCGCCGCACGCTCCATGTCGCGGGCGCGCGCACGCACCTGGTCGATGTTCAACGGCCGCACCTGCCAGATCGGTTTCTGCGGGATGTAGCCGCGAATGTCCTGGCGGCGGATGAGAGGAATGTGCTCGCCGAATTTCGAGGCGAAGAGGTCGATCAGCCGGCGGCGATGCTCGTTCTCCTCCGCCGCCATCTCCGTGAAGACTTGCGCGCTCGCAGGATAGTTCTCGAGCAACCCGTCGGCGAAATCGGCGTAGATGCGGCTGTCCTCCTCTTCGTTGCTGACGGCGAGGGCGAGCATCTCGCGCTCGCTCAGCTCATCGAAATTGCGCATTGCGGCGTCCTTGGAAGGCCAGCGTCGCGAAATCCTGTCCGCTGATTAAACGGGCGGGGGCGTTTCTTCCGCGCGCCATTCGGACGCTGGAGCCGAAGGGAGCGGCGTTTGTAAAGGGCCGCCGACGCCGGGGTCAAGGCGCCGTATCCCATCCCCACAATCCCCGATCAAATCTCGGCGCGCGCCTTGGCGTGACCGATTTTGCGGTCTCGAGGGGCTGGCAAGGTCACGGCGTCGAGTTTTCGGTCATCTCCTCTGCTTCGTCTTCGCGCGCCGCGAGTCCTGCAACGATCGGGTGCAACTTGCGCGAGTCGGGCCGCTTTCGCGCGGACGCGGTTTATCATGACCGCTCCAGGCGGCGGCCGCGGACGCGCGGTTTCGGATGGGGAGCGAGTGGTTTTGCGTCATCCGGCCGGTCCATGCGCGAGCGCGCGGATCCTCGCGCGCGCATCGAGGATCGTCGCCAGCGCCTCGGCTCCGCCGCCCAGCCGAACGATCACCTGGCGAGCGTGGCTGACCACGCGCCCAGGCAGGCCGATCAGATGGAAACGCAGAGCCTTCATGCGTTTGCTCGCCCAGCCCTCGCCCAGCGCCAGGCGCTTCATCGCCGCGTTCAGGTTGAACGCCAGGATCGACAGGGCCCACCAGGCCGCGTTGGCCCCGAACAAGCCCGAAGGCATCTGCCCTCCGGCCAAGTCGGACTTCAACCCCGAATGGACCTCCTCGCTCTTGCCGCAGCGTTCGCGCAACCACCCGATCACGCCGTCGCCCGGACCCTGGCGGTTGGTCACGACGCCGAACAGTTTGTGAAGTCCCTTGCGGCCGAAGCCTCCTGTCGGGAACGGCAGTTTCTCCTCGTCGCCCAGCGCCAATTGGCGCAGCGGCTCGCGCATCGCCAGAAAACGATAATCGGCGCGCTTGCCGCTGTGTCCGGCCCAATTGGGCGCGTAGGCCGTGGGCGCCCAGCCGGAGCCCGCCAGGTTCCAGTTCCGCGTCAAGAGTCGCTGGGTGTCAGGCACACAGAGCGAGCGAACCACGCATGTGGCGCCGTAGCGCGAGACCCATCATCACTCAAATTGAGTGAGAAACCGGTGAACCTCATACACCAGCTTCCCAAAGGCGGGTTCCTCTTCCAGAAGGACATGGTTGCGACTCTCCAGAGTCACAAACTGGGCGCCTGGAATGCCTGTTGCGAACGCTCGCCCATTATCAAAGGCAATTTCCGCATCATCACGCGCATGAAGAACCAATGTTGGCTGTTGGATATGAGCCAGTCGATCCGAGACGTCGATGTGCCCAAATGTTTCGTGGAACTGCGCTGCCGCTTCGGGCGAAACCGTTACGCGCTGCAGTTCGTTGAGCCAATCCATCTGTTCCATCGAAGCTCCCGGCGCAAACCGTGTGGTGAAGACTTGCCGAAAGGCCGGATTATTCTGACCCCAGCCTTTCTGCATCAGGGTTGTCATGGCCTCTCGCAGACCGATCTCGAGCGGGTCGTTACGCTTGCGCCAGCCTTGAACAAATCCGCCATATAAAATCAGACAAGAAACACGGTGCGGGTGGCGGACCGCATATTCGACCGAAACCGCACATCCTTGTGAAATCCCAAACAGGGGAAATCGCGCAAGGCCCAGTGAATCCACGACAGTCTCGAGATCGGTCACCATCGCCTCGAACGACAAATCATCCGTACGCCGATCGGACATGCCGTTGCCTCTTTCGTCGTAGCGGATCAGTTGGCGTCGTGCGGACAGTCCGGCAATCCAGTGGCGCCAGACGGGGCTCTCCAATTCAAAGTCCAAATGGGACATCCAATTCGCGGCTTTGACGAGAGGCTTTCCGTTTCCAACGACAGCGTAGGCTATTCTGACGCCATCCTTCGCCGTGCAGAAGCGAACGTCCTGGCGAAGCCTTTCGGTTTCCTGATTGAAGATCTCGACATTCGGACGTCCATCACCCGGTTGCGCAAGCTTCCGAACGCCACCGATAAAACGAAAGCCTTCGCCATGGATCGTGCGTAGGAGTCTCTGGGCCTTGCCGTCGTCGCCGATGGCTTTTCTTGCCGCCTTGATTTGACTGCTCAGAGCTGAATCGGAGACGACGCGGCCTTCCCAGACATGGGCCAGAATTTCGTCCTTGCTGATCATCCGGTGGCTGTTCTCGACCAGATAGCCCAATAGCTTGAAGACGCGCGGTTCAACGGCCTGCACTCCGCCGGCCCGACGGAGTTCATGGGCGCCGAGGTCCAGTTCGCAATTTTCAAAGCCGTAAATCATCATCCCCTCGTGAGGCGGATGCTGGTCCACATTCCAAGAATTCTCCAGAATTTCCCCATGCCGCCGCCAAGCCTCTTCGCTGGGTCAGTCCTAGATTGCGCGCACGCTTTCACGAGGATTTGGACGAACAGTCAGATGATCCGGTGGCGCGATCATTCGAACCAACCTCGAGCAAGCGTACTGGTCCGGTGTCCGGCGCGCCACAGCGAATACGGCGCGGACGGCGACCAGGGCGACAAGGCAGGAAGGGCCGGTCGCCTCAAACCGAAACCTACGCTCAAACGAGGAGAGAGACCATGTCCGCAACCATGACCGCCTCCAAGGAGGCCAAGCGCGCACCCGTTCCGATGAACGGCGTCGATACGCCGACGCTGTTCGCCACGATCAACGCCGTCGGCGCCCAGCCGGAACTTGCCAAGTTTCAGTTCCGCGCCAAGAGCCGCTGGGTGTCAGGCACACGCAGTGAGAGCACGATGCACGGCTTCTTCGGCGCGGGCGCCGAGCTTGCCCACATTGCTCCGTATACGGCGGTCGGCGATCATCCAGCCGTCCTGTGCGGCACGGACGCCGGACCCACGCCGGTGGAGTGGGTCCTGCATGCGCTGGCCTCGTGTCTGACCGCCGGCATCGGAAATATCGCCGCCGCGCGTGGGATCAAGCTCAACAGGGTCGAGTCGACGGTCGAAGGCGACATCGACCTGAGCGGCGTCCTCGGGCTCTCCGGCGAGGTCCGCAACGGCTACCAAGGCATCAAGGTCTCCTTCGAGATCGACGGCGATGCGAGCCCCGAGAAGCTCGAGCAGATCGTCATGCAGTCGAAGGCCCGGTCAGCCGTCTACGACATCGTCACCAACGGTGTTCCGGTGTCGATATCGGTCAAGACGCCAGCGATCGCCTAGCCCGCCGGGCTGCCCGGCCCTGGCCGGGCGGCCCCGTTCAACTCTGATAGAGGGACACGAAATCATGCACACGACTGACGTCATCATCGTCGGCGGCGGCCAGGCCGGCCTGGCGATGAGCCGAAGCCTTGCCCTGCGCGGCGTCGACCATGTGGTGCTGGAGCGCGGGCGGATCGGCGAGCGGTGGCATTCGGAGCGCTGGCGCTCGCTGAACCTGCTGACGACCAACGCGATGAGCGTTCTTCCCGGCTTGCCCTATGACGGGCGCGATCCCGACGCCTTCATGCCGGCCGGCGCGTTCGCCGCCTATCTCAAGCTTTACGCGCAGACGTTCGACTCGCCCGTCATGAGCGGCGTCGAAGTGACGGAAGTCGAACCGACCGCCGGCGGATACCGCGTCTCGACCACCGCCGGAGAGTGGCGCTCGCAGGCCGTCGTCGTCGCGACGGGAGCCTGCGAGACGCCGTTCCGTCCGGCGATGGCGCAGGCGCTCACGGCCCCGGTCGCCCAGCTGTCTCCGTCCTACTTCTGGGAGCCGGAGCAGCTTCCGGACGGCGGCGTGCTGGTTGTCGGCGCCTCGTCGAGCGGGGCTCAGCTCGCCGAGGAGATCCATGCCTCGGGGCGGCCGGTGACGCTCTCCGTCGGGGATCACACGCGCGTGCCCCGCCGCTATCGTGGACGGGACATCTACGCCTGGATGGAGACGGCCGGCATTCTCGACGATCCGGCCCTCGAGGGAGGCAATCTTGACGCCGCTCGCCGCCAGCCGTCGCTGCAACTGGTCGGCCGCCCCGACCACCGCGACCTCGACCTCGGCGTTCTGGCCCGGCTGGGCGTGCGGCTCGTGGGCAGGCTCATGGCCATCGACGGGGCAAAAGCCACGTTCGCCGACGACCTCGATCGGACGACGAAGGCCTCGCATAAGCGCATGCTGCGCATCCTCGACCGGATCGACGGCTGCATCGGCGATCATCGACTCGAGGCGCCGGTTGCCGACCCCGCAGCGCGGATTCCCGTTCTGGTCGACGGCGGCGGGCTGACGCTCGATCTTCGGAAAGAGGGCGTCCGGTCGGTCGTTTGGGCGACCGGCTACGTCCGCCGCTATCCGTGGCTCAAGGCGCCCGTTCTCGATCATCGCGGCGAGATCGTCCACCGCGGCGGCGTCACGCCTCTGCCTGGCCTCTACCTGATCGGGCTTACGTTCCTGCGCCGCCGGCGATCGTCGTTCATCGACGGCTGCGGGCTCGACGCGGAAGACCTTGCGCCGATTGTGAAAGCCCGCCTCGGCCAATCGGCCAAGCAGGCTGCATGAGGCGGGCCGGCGGCGCGGTCGCGGGAGGACGCCCTGTCGACCGCCCGCGTTTCGCCGATAGGGAGGAACCGATGAACATCCCTGTCCTGGTTCTCCTGGGATTCGCGGCGTGGACGCTGATCATCCTGTCGGTCGGCGTCGGCGGCTACCGCTGGGCGCTCATTCTTTCCGGGCGCGCCTCGGTCGCCGGCTGGCGAGCCGACGCGCCGCAGGGCGCCGACTGGTATCAGCGCGTCATGCGCGCGCACATGAATTGCGTCGAGAACCTGCCGGTCTATGGAGCGATTGTCGTGGCGCTGACGGTCGAGGGATTGCGGAGCCCTCTCGTCGACGGTCTCTCCGAGGCCCTGCTGGCCGCCCGGATCGGACAGAGCTTGGTTCACGTCGCGCTGCGCCAGACCAACGCCGTCGTAAGCGTCCGCTTCACGCTGTTTTCCATCCAGCTGATCTGCATGTTCGCCATGGGCGCCGCCGCCGCTGCGGCGATGATCGGTTGATCCTTCGGCGCCCGCGCCGACAGTTGCTTGAGGGCGGCTTGCCGGACGGCGAAGGCGAGGCCGGCTGCGGGGTCGAAGAGGGAACCCACGCTTCGCTCCTCGCTGCCGGAGGCCTCTACGCCCGCCTCGCCCGGTTCCAGTTCGAGACTGGGGCGGCGGCGCTGACGGCGGTGGCGGAGGCGGCGCAGTAGAGGGAGGGATGGCACGGCGGCGCTTTCTCCTGCGCTGCGCTAGCTGCGCGCGGCGTGGGCAGGCTAAACATCCTTATGCAACGCCTTACTTTGACTAAAGTCAATTGAAGGTAGATCTTCTAAGCGCAGCCCAACGCCTGTCAATAAAGGCAAAAGCATTGTTCTAACAACAGCTTGCTCGATTGTCAGGTATACTGGTATTTGTATATCAATGTTTGGCCGCTCTATCCCATTTACCCACCTTTGCAAACAGCCCAGATTGTCTTTACGGGAGGCTCGTTCAAATAGATCACGATACCTTTTAGGCGAAACACCATAAAAATGATTAAACTGAGTACACGGGTATTCTTCATATTTGTCTCGCGATTGCCCCTCAATTACGATTGAGTCAGAGTGAAGATCACTGGCTAGGCTTTTCGGGTAGGGTTCAAGGAAAATGACTTGAGACAGACCTACGGCGACAATATGTTTTGCGCACATATGACATGGAAAAGTTGTTGTGTAAAGCACGGCTTCGTTTATTGCAATTCCGCGCCGGGCTGCATCGCAAATAGCTGACATTTCGGCATGAATCATCCGGCCATACTCAAGCGCATCCATGAACTGTGTTCCTCGGTACTTTTCAATGAGATCCTCATCGGATCCACCAGACCGATCCAACAACTCATTTAGGATTTCAATTTTCCTTTTGAAATTTGAATCGATACCCCTTTTGTAATCGCGATCGTCGAAAGGGTCGTCGCACCAATACGTACCTCCCATAGCTTTGGGTACCTCATTAGATCCAAGGGACAGAATTTCACCCTGTTTCGAAAAAATCGCAGCACCTACTTGCCGAGACAGATCAAGCGAGCGCATTGACGCTGCTTTCGCCGTGTACAGGCCGTATTCCATTTTGGTAGGAGAAATGACATTTGAGCCGAATATTAAATCAACGAATCTCAAGATTTGATTAGCAATCGGGTTGTTATTTAGGTCTGCGTTAATTATAAAATCCGCCTCGTGAAATATTTCTCCAACCCGTTGCCCGTGTACGTTTAGACGTTCGTCTTCGTCCTTCTGGACAAGCGCTTCTGCTTCGGACCTATAGTGGTTGTGATTTGCTGAATTGTTTGAGCTCGCAATCTTCCGAGCAAGCGTATCCACTCGAACGTTGCGCTTATTATACACTGAGAGTTGAAAAAATAGACCTCCGTAAGTTAGTCGCATAAGTTCAATTTCTTCACGCCTCTTGAATTGATAGATAATATATGCAACTTTCTCCGTTATTCCATTCTTGTTTAACTCCAATCGTTCTTTAATTATTCGAGCGATCGATGTCGTTGCAAAGAACGCATCTTCATCGAAGTGTGTTCGTGCCGCGTCGCCGTAATTGATATACGTATTATATCGTTTTTGAAGAGGTGACTCTGATAGAAATATAGACATTGGTAACTTTGAATTCAATTCAGAAAATATCGATGTAACTTTTACCCGTTTGGTCACGTAACCAAATGACTGTAGTCTTTCTTCGAGGCAACTTATCGATGCTGTTAGATCGACTCCAACCGGCGCGACTAAACCAAAAAACAACTCTGGATGGATTATTTTTGGAATTTTTTCGCTCATGACACTTTGCGGCCTTTACCGATCCTTAAACAATTGTTACCAAATTCATACATGTTTGGGGAGATAGGGTAATGGCTCAAAGCGGCGCGAACCGTGAAGGTGCCGACCATGTTACGCGCGAAGAATATCTTGAGTCATATCAACGCCTAGTAGCGAGTTGGATCGAGGCAATCGTCGACACGCAAAGCAAGGCTACATTGGCAGCGTTCAACGCCACGAATCAGCACAACCCACCCCACAAACGTTCAACGCGTGCTCTAACTGTAGAGGGGCGTTAGCCCCTCAAAAAAACTTCCTCCGGGCCATCGCCAGCCGCGCCGCCAGCTCTCAGACAGCTTCCTCGAGCAGATCTGGTTCGTCGACTTGCGGTACGTCCTCAAATCCTCGTTCCGCCAATAGCTTGTCGATTCCCAGGAACTCGCGCGCAATGCGAGTGATCGCTCGGCGAGTCTGCGCACCGCCGCCGGCTAATCCGAGTACGGTAGCTCCTGTCTTGTCTTGCCGCTCTCGGACGAGATCCGACCACATTTCCGCTGATCGTCGCCAATCCAATGAGCCAAGCTTGCCAGCTGCGGCTTCCACATCTGGAACCTTCAGGCGCGCGACGAGATCGTGAAAGATAATCCCAAGCGCGCCCCATCCGGGAGAAGTAAGGTGTAGGCTGTCTTTGTCCTTAAAGGCTGCTTCGCCCATGCTTAAGGCAAAAGATCTCAGGAAATCTTCGATCTTGTCTTGATATATGGCTAGATTATCGGGAGTCAGGTTAGGATTCGGAAGGTCGCTATTATTTTTTGCTTCGAGGAAACGCTCGCCCTCGGTAGCACCGCGCACAAATCGCAGAAGGTTTTGTTGCACGACAATCGCCGTTGACTTGCGCCCAAGTGAAGCCGCCTTTCGCTCCATACCGCCATATCCGACGATAACCCCCGACCGCCCGATCTTGTTCGTGAGGCCAATGTAAAGGTCGGAGTGGTCGAGCGCGATAGCGACGCGTTCCGGTACGGCTTGCACCTTAAAGTTGAAGTCGTGAAAGAGCTGTCCCATCTCTTCGATCGTCAGGGGCTTTTGACCCGGCGCCGGGACGTAAAAGACCGTGGGCAGCGAAAACTCGGAAACGAGCTTTTGAACTGCCGCGCGAGCTTCCGAGCTCAATTCGGATGAACTCGCTAAGCTCAACTAGCTCCATCGCAGCAGATGCCCGCCCCAACCCGTCGACCATGATTCGCCGATTCCGGCGGGACAAGTCGAAGTGCAGAACGCCGACTCCGCTATCGCTGATCCCCGAGTAGGGCTCGAACTCTGTTGGTTGCTCAACGGCGATCGAGATAGCCGGAAAGGCACCGAGAATCACACCCCGCTCGATGAATTGGTAGCGGATATACCTAACAATCTGTTCAAGGCGTTTCGGAGTGGTTGCCCTTTGAAGCTTTTCGTAAATGTCCCGGACATCATCCGAAAGCTGCCTCCAATGACGCGAGCGCGGGTCATGACCGAGAATGGTCTCGATTGCCCCAGCCGGCAGTTGGGTGGTGTACGTGACCAGCCTCACCCCGAACTGGCCTTGAACCGCCGGGATCCGCGCCGTAGGCTTAACGTGTTCGATCATCTTCTTGCTCTCTAACAACAGGTGGTTGAACCCGAACGCCGCCTAGGGACTTCCAGGCTCTTGGGCGGCGTTTTCTTAAGGTAATCGATTCTCATGTCGTTGACAAGGACTCCTCGCGAGAAAAATCGATCTCCCCGCAATTTTTTTTGCGGGGAGACTCAGCAGAATCGATTCTATAACTCAATGTGTGCCGTCGACGTCAGCTTCGGCGCTCCCCGCCTCCCTAGAGAAAAACCGACAATTTCTTGCAAAGGCTGCGAGTGTGTTCTATATTTGTTCTCAAGTCGCAATCCTGAAGAGGAGCGCCGAATGCCCGGTTCCGTCGAAGCCATTCCGCCCAGCGCCGCCGCTTGCAACCGATCCGCCGGCCGCATCCGATCGCTCGGGACGCGGGGCGCCGCGCACGCGGTCGAGCGCGGCGGCCGGACGCGCCGCCCGCAAATGGCGCCGCAAGCCTTTGAAATATCCCGATTCACGCCTGAAACCGCTATGGCCCCGAACGCTTCGGACCGACAACATCTGGGTCGCGGCCCCCTTCCAAACATTTCATCCCCGCTTCGGAGCGGCCAGCCCTGGACCCCTGCGTGGGCGCGGGTGACAGTGGCGGATGGGCCATGCGGACTCGGGGACTAGTGAGTTGCAGATTTTGGCGCCTAAGACTTTGAAATCGCACGCTCGCGGGCTGATTCGTTTGGGCCGCCGCCAGGGCCATCCGGCGGCTTGGGCATCCCGGCGCCGAGGGCGGCGCGCCAGGCTTCGACAGTCCGCTCGCGCATCAGCCCCTCGAGAAACGCCCAGGCCGACTCGAGGCGCTCCGCCGCTTCGGCCGAAAGACCCTCTCCCAGTTCGAACGATTCGCCCCGCACGCACAGGGTGAACGACGGCGGCGGCGCCTTGCCGAGCGTGCGGGCGAAGACCTCGAGCACCGCCTCGGGAGCGATCGCGTGGGTCGAAGGCGTGCCGACCCACTTGGGCTCGATCTCGGCGAAAGCGAAAGGCGCAGGCGTTCCCTTGCCCGCGTCAAGGAACAAGGCCATCTCGGCGCCCTCGAGATCGAGCGCATGCTCGATCTGCAACTGGAAATCCTCGATCGTGGTCACCTCGGGCCAGCTTGCACCGGCGACCCGCGCCAGCAGAAGCGGCCCCAGGCCGTCATCGCCGCGCGCGTCGTTCCCCCAGCCGAAGACGACGATCCGCAATGTCCGCCCCCTGGCTCAGCCCTTGCGGGCGCGCGAGACGAGCGCGCCGTCGGCGTCGACGAGATCGACTTCGAGCGGCATCTGCCCGAGCGCGTGGGTGGCGCAGGAAAGGCACGGGTCGTAGGCGCGGATGGCGACCTCGATGTGGTTCAGGAGCCCCTCGGTCAGCTCGCGGCCCGACAGGTAGCGCGAGGCGACGGCGCGGATCGCCTCGTTCATCGCCTGGTTGTTGTTGGTCGTCGAGACGACGAGGTTGCAGTAGGTCACGAGGTCGTTCTCGTCGACGCGGTAATGATGGAAGAGCGTGCCGCGCGGCGCCTCGATGACGCCGACCGCTTCGCTTCGCCTCGGCCCCTTGTCCGCCATCAGGTCTGTGCCGACGATATCGGCGTCGTCGAGCAGATCACGCGCCATTTCCGCCGCGTGCAGCATCTCGATCATCCGCGCCCAGTGATACATCAGCGCGCCATGAACGGGCTTGCCGTCGCCGACGGCGAGGAACGTCTGCCGCTCGCCCTCGGCGAGGGGCGTCCGCAACGTGTCGCAGACTTGCATGCGGGCCAGCGGCCCGACGCGATACCAGCCCTTGTCGGCGCCGAGTGTCTTGATGTGCGGGAACTTCATGAACGTCCAGTTCTTCACATCCTCCTGGATCACGGTCTCGTAGGTCGCGTAATCGATATGGTCGAAGATCGGCCCGCCGTCGGCGTCCCGGGCGCGCAAGCCCCCATGGTAGAAGTCGAGCGCCCCGCCTTGGTCGACCAGGCCCATCATGTTGGCGCGCGACTCGCCAAAATCCCTGTAGAAATCGGGGTTCGTCTCGTGCAGCTTGATCACCAGACCCACCGCCGCCTTCGACCAGCGGACGATCTGGTCGATGCCTGCGCGCATCGAATCCCGGTCGGCGACACTGAGGGGCTTGTTCACGCCGCCGGGGATGACGCCGGTGCCGTGAATACGCTTGCCGGCGACATGGGCGATGACCTCCTGCCCGAACTTGCGGGTGAGAACGCCCTGTTTGGCGAGATCGGGGAACGCCGCTGCGACGCCGACGATGTTGCGCTTGGCGACCTCGCTCTCGAAGCCGAGCAGGAGATCAGGAGACGAGAGATGGAAGAAATGCAGCGCGTGCGACTGCATGATCTGCCCGTAGTGGAGCAGCCGTCGCAGCTTTTCGGCGGTCGGCGTCAGCGGCCCGTATCCGGCAATCAGGTCCATCGCCTTCGTCGCCGCCAGAAGATGGCTGACCGGGCAGATGCCGCAGAGACGCTGCACGGCGATCGGCACCTCCCAGAAGGGTCGGCCTTCGATGAAAATCTCAAACCCGCGGAACTCGACGATATGAAGCCGGACCTGATGAATCCGGTCCTCGCCATCGAGCAGGATCGTCACCTTGCCGTGACCCTCGACACGTGAGACCGGCTCGATTGCCACTCTGCGCAGCTTGTGCGGGGATTGGGCGGTCTCGAGGTTGAGCAATGGATCTGACCTCAGTCGTAGTGGAGGAGTTCGTGATCGAGACGGGGCATTCGCCCCAAAATCAAATCGGTGAGAAACTTCCAGATTGCGTCTCCCGACGGTGGGCAGCCTGGCAGGGAGTAATCGACGCGCACGATCTCGTTGACCGGATAGACTTTGTCCAGCGCCAGGGGAAGCTCGGGCGAGTTTGGAACGCACGGCTCCCCGTCCGGGGCGCGGTAGACCCGGGTCAGGATGTCATCAATTGCGAGCCGGTTTCTGAGCGCAGGCAGGCCGCCGTTGATGGCGCAGGCGCCGACGGCCACCAGGATCTTGGCGTTCGCGCGCAGTTCGCGCAAAACGTGAACATTGTCGGTGTTGCAAACGCCGCCCTCGATCAGCGCGATGTCGCACGGGCTGCAGTGCTTGATGTCGGTGAACGGCGACCGGTCGAACTCGGCGAGATCGGCAAGTTCGAACAGCCGCTCGTCGATATCCAGAAACGACATATGACACCCGAAGCACCCAGCCAACGACGTCGTCGCCAGCCGGACCTTCACCTTCTGGGAACCGTTGGTGCTCATTTCGCTTCCGGAACCTCGCAGGAATTGGCTTCCGCGCCGATCGATTCAAGGTCATACCGCCTGTCGCCAATCGGAGTCTTGAAGCCAACCCTCTTGACGACGATCGCGCCGACCGGACAAACGCTGGCCGCCCTATCGGTGACGGCGAAGGCGCTGTCGCCGAGCCTGCCGGTCGGCGAATTGATGATCAGTTTCGCGTCGAGCCCACGTCCCGCAATGGCGAAAACGTCCTTGTGATCAACATCGCGGCTCGCGCGCACACAAAGCTCGCACAGAATGCAGCGGTTGAAGTCAATGAACACGTCGGGGTGCGACGCGTCCACCTCCCGGTGCGGATACAGTTCGACGAAATGCGGCGACATCATCTCGAACTCGTAACCCAGCGCCTGCAACTGACAGCTTCCGCTTTTCTCGCAACTCGGACAGAAATGGTTCCCCTCGATGAAGAGCATCTGGACCAGAGATCGGCGCATGGCGTTCAGTTCGGGCGTATCGACGTCCACTTCCTGCCCGACGGCCGCCTTGTGTGTGCACGCCGTTTGAGTGCGCCCGTTGACGAGAACGGTGCAGAGTTTGCAGCCGCCGTGGGCCTTGAATTCAGAGCTGTAACAAAGATGGGGGATGTAAATGCCGGCCGCCTTGGCGGCCTCGAGAATGGTCTGACCCGGCGTGAAGGGAACGGGTTCCTCGTCGATGGTGAATTCGGAGTCCATGGCGCTCAGGCTCCCGTGACAAGATGAGCTTCCGCGTCGTCGCGCGCCGTGATCCGGCGGGCAGGCTCCAGCGCCGCTTCGAGATCGATGGCGGGCGCGAAATCATGCGCGGTGATCCGTCGTTCATATGACGGCCGGAATTTGTTCAGGGTGTCCCGGACTGCGTTCCCCGCCGTCTCGCCAAGTCCGCAATGGCTGGTTCGTTTCATGAAATCGACCAGACGCATGAGGTCGTTGATCTCATAGCGCGACCCTCGTCCCTCGGCGATCTTGTCCATGATGTTGCGCTGGATCGCCGTTCCGACCCGGCAGGGGGTGCAGAAACCGCAACTCTCGTGGGCGAAGAAATGTGCGAAATTGCGCGCCACTTCGAAGAGGTCCCGGTCGGGACCGAAGATCATGAAAGCGCCGGCCGTAGACATGTCCTCGAAAGCGATTCTGCGGCTGAACTCGTCGGGCGTCAGACAGACCCCCGAAGCGCCGCCTATCTGGATCGCGGTGACCGCGTTCGCCCCGCAATCCTCGAGCACTCGCGAAATGGTCACGCCGAACTGGTATTCGTAGACACCGGGCCGCTGGCAATCGCCCGAGACAGAGATCAGCTTCGTACCCGTCGACGTTTTCGTACCTCTCTTCGCGAAGCTGGAGCCGCCTTCGATGGCAATTTCCGTTACATGGGCGAGCGTCTCGACATTGTCGACCACGGTCGGCTTCCCGAGATAGCCGACCGAAACCATGGACGGAGGACGGACCCGCGGGCGGCCGGGCTTTCCTTCGAGCGATTCAACCATCGCCGTTCCTTCGCCGCAGACGTAACCGCCAGCGCCCATGTGGATTTCGATATCGAAATCGAAACCGGGGCAGCCCCGAATGGCAGTCCCCAAGCGGCCCGCTTTGCGCATCAGGTCGATTTCGGCCTGCAGCTTCTCGAAGAGATGCCGGTATTCGCCGCGAAGGTAAATGTAACCTTCGGTCGACCCCACCGCGAAGCCTGAAATGGCCATACCCTCGAGGACGCGCACCGCGTAGGAGTTCAAAAGCACACGGTCCTTGAAAGTCCCCGGCTCACCCTCATCCGCGTTGCAGACGATGTATTTCTCCGCGCCGGGAGCGTTTCGCGCGCCTTCAAATTTCGTCGCGGTGGGAAAGCCGGCCCCGCCGCGGCCGCGGAGTTTCGACCGCTTCATCTCGTCCATCATGCCTTGACGGCCACGCGCGATCGCCGCGTCGAGGGCGACACCCGGCTCAATGGACGTCAGCAGAGTCTCCCTGCGGCGGATGTTGTCGTCGAACTCGAAAGAACTCCTCCGGCCATTCGGTGACAGGCGCGCCGCTACGGATGAGGTCACAAATCTCATCGATCCGTCGGGGAGTGAGCCGCGTGACGGCGCGGTTATTGATCAGCAGCGCCGGCCCCTGATCACACATCCCCGTACAGGACGTGGTGTCGACGCTCACAGCGCCATCGGCTGAAGTGTGGCCGCGACGCAACTTCAGGCGCTTCAGCATGTGTTCGATCAGTGCCGAGTTGCCGAGCATCCGGTCGGTGACGTTGTCTGAAAACAGGATCCGGTAGCGGCCACGCGGACGGTCGTACAGGAACGAGTAAAACTGCACGACGCTCTGAACCTTGGTGATCGGAATGCCGAGACCCGTTGCGACCTCTCGCGCGAGTTCAGGCGAAATCCAATCGGTTTCTTCCTGAATTTCCCGCAAAATCTGCAGCAAATGAGTCGGGTTCGAGCCGTGTCGCTCGAACGCGCGTGCGACGGTGTCGCCGATTGCCGACATATCTATTCCGTCCCCCACATCGACCGCCATTTGATGCGAACGGTTTGACGCCGATCAATTCGAAGTTGCAAGCCCAAAACTCGGGGTGCGTCATTTTAGCAGGACGTAGATATTTACCTGAAGAGTCGGGTCGTCCGTATCCTTCACGTCGTTTGCGTATTCCTCGACAAACAAATCTTGGGCGTCTATGCCTTTTTCGTCGAGATACGCCGTGATTGCGTCGTAAGTCGCGTCAATATCAGCATAGGAGCCGAGATGCTCGAAACGCATCGCTTTGCCGCTCGGCGCCTGACCGATCTTTACTGCATCGGATAGGGCGGCCTTGCCATCGGGAGCCGCTTCTAGCGGATAACCAGCGTGATAGCGAAAGCCCGTGTCGTCCGACTCGACGAAAACCGCAATGGGCCGCCCGGACGGCTTGACGCCCGCCTTGTCCATGTCCCGCTTAACGAGGCCGAGCGAACCGAGAATCGCGCCGTAGATATCGTCGCGCCCCGCTTTGCCCTCGATATAGGCGAAGGGACGCGGAGGGAGGTCGACGGACTCTCCCGTCGAGCCCGCTCCCTGTTTGGTCTCTGGCGCTGTCGGCGAAGCTGGAGGCGGCGTCTGGGCAGGAGTCGACTGCCCCAACCCCGGCGCTTGGCCGGAGGGCGACTGCGCGGGTTCGGCTGGGGTCTGAGTGGACGGAGAGGCGGGTGCAGATGGAACTGCAGGCGCCGTGGCCGGGGAAGCTTGATCAGCCCGACAAAGAGATGACACCGAAACGGCGGCCAGGAAGGTCAAAATGATCCCTACCGCAAGGCTGAAGAGTCTGCTCGGCATTGGTTGGCTGGTCCCCCCGACCTGACGGGCGCGGATTCGGTCTAGCACCTATTCTAGGATCAATTTCGCCACAGAACAAAGGCCTGCACTTGCTCAATCGTCCAATGTTGCGGACCTGGTCCATCGCAACACCGGCTGGCGGGCGGCGCGTGTTTCGTCGAGTCGACGTCGGGGAGCATGGACGGGCGCCGACACGAACTTGTCACGCCTGCCGCCCTTTGCCGCAAAAGCGAGGTCGCGCAACGTCATGATGAACAAGTCGAGGCTTGCTTTCGATTCCGATTCCGTCGGTTCGATGAGCATGGCTCCAAGAACAACGAGTGGAAAATAGACTGTCATCGGATGGTAGCCCTCGTCGATCATCGCTTTGGCGAAATCGAGAGTGGTTAGTCCAGTGTCCTTCAGCCAGCGGTCGTCGAACAGCGCTTCGTGCATGCAGGTCCGGTCGCCGAACGGGGCGCTCATGACGTCGTTAAGAGACGCGCGCACGTAGTTCGCGGACAGAACCGCATCTTCCGCGGCCTGCCGCAACCCGTCAGAGCCATGCGACAAAATGAAGCTAAGGGCTCGGACGAACATTCCCATTTGGCCATGAAACGCGCTCATTCGACCAAGCGTCTCCGAGCCCTGCCCATTTTCGACCAAACGCAATCCGTGAGCGTCCCGAACGACGAACGGGATCGGAGCGTACGGAGCAAGGCGTGTCGACAGCGTCACCGGACCCGCGCCCGGGCCGCCACCACCGTGCGGCGTCGAAAACGTCTTGTGCAGGTTGATGTGCATTGCATCGATGCCGAGATCGCCGGGCCGGGTCTTCCCGACAATCGCATTGAAGTTTGCGCCGTCGCAGTAGAAAAACGCGCCGGCGTCATGTACGGCGTCGGCGATACCGACGATCTGGCGTTCGAAGAGCCCGCACGTATTGGGGTTCGTCAGCATGATCGCTGCGACATCGGCCGAAAGGGCGTCTTTCACGGCTTCGACGCTGACGATCCCGACTTCATTCGCCGGAACAGGGCGGACCGAGAAGCCGACGAGGGTCGCCGTGGCGGGATTTGTACCGTGCGCCGAGTTGGGCACGAGAATAAAACGGCGAGACTCGGTCTCCCCGCGCGCCTCGATCGCCGCCTTGATCGCCATCATGCCGCATAACTCACCATGCGCCCCGGCCTTGGGCGACATCGCGACGGCGCTCATTCCGGTCATCGTGATCAAGGCCTTGGCAAGCAGTTCGATAACCGCGAGCGCGCCTTGCGCGGTCGAGACGGGCTGAAGCGGGTGGACGTCGGCAAAGCCTGCCAATCGGGCCAATTTCTCGTTGAGCCGCGGGTTATGCTTCATCGTGCACGAGCCGAGCGGATAGATGCCAGCGTCAATCGAATAGTTGTTGCGGGACAGTCGGACGTAGTGCCGCACGGCTTCGGGCTCGGTCAGGCCAGGAAGATCGAGGACGGCATCGCGCTCGCACGGTCCCAATCTTGGCCGGAAGTCGGCCGGCTCGTCGATATCGACGCCTGAGGCGTCGACTCGGCCTGTCTCGAAAATGAGCGCCTCGTTGATGTCGAGCGCGCGATTTCCGGTGAAGGTCTTGGTCGAAGCGGCGTCGCCGCGCTCCGAGCGGGTCGGTCGACCTTGGTTATTCATCGCTGCCGATCCCCCGACTCGCTACCGCAGGCATTCAGAAAGCGCCTGAGCATATGCGGCGCGGTCCTCGTCGGTGTTGACTTCCGTGCTGGCGACGATCGTCAGGTCGTCTAGTCCCGCTCCCGGAAGCAGGCGCGACGCCGGCAACCCGCCGATCACGCCGCGACGGGCAAGCGCTTCGGTCAGCGCCGCTGCAGGCCGCAGCGTGCGCATCGTGAACTCATTGAAAAAGTGCCGGTTCAGGATTTCCACCCCGGGAATGGCCGAAAGCCTTTCTGCGAGTTGAACCGCATTGGCGTGGTTGACCCTGGCAAGCCGCCTCAACCCCTTTTCCCCTAGCAACGTCAGGTGAACAGAGAACGCGAGCGCGCAAAGGCCGGAATTGGTGCAGATGTTGCTCGTCGCCTTCTCGCGGCGGATATGCTGCTCGCGCGTCGAAAGGGTCAGAACAAAACTGCGTCGCCCGTCGGCGTCCACGGTCTCGCCGGCCAAGCGACCGGGCATCTGCCGAACATATTTCGTCCTTGTGGCGAACAGTCCGAGATATGGACCGCCGAAATTCAGCGCGTTGCCGAGGCCCTGGCCTTCGCCGACCACGATATCGGCATCCATCTCGCCAGCAGAACGCAAGGCGCCGAGAGACACTGGATCGGTAAAGACGGCGACCAGAAGCGCGCCGCGCGCGTGCGCGCCGGCGGCGATCGGGCCAAGGTCGCGCGGATTGCCGAAAAAATCAGGGCTCTGGACGACGACGCAGCTGGTGTCATCGTCGATTGCGGAAACGATGTCTTCAGCGGCCATTGGGTCTGGCGCAAGGCGCACGATCGAATTGCCGGCCATATGCGCAAGCGTCGAGGCGACGTCGGCGTACTGTGGGTGCAATCCGCCGGAGATAACCGCCTTCCGTCGTCTGGTGAGGCGGTGGGCCATCAGCATCGCTTCGCCGCAGGCCGTCGAGCCGTCGTACATCGACGCGTTTGCGACCTCCATGCCGGTGAGGTTCGCCACCTGCGTCTGGAACTCGAACAGGACCTGGAGCGTGCCCTGAGAGATTTCGGGCTGGTAAGGCGTGTAGCTGGTCAGAAACTCGGAACGCTGGACAAGATGGTCTACGGTCGCCGGTATGTGGCGCTTGTAGGCGCCCGCGCCGAGAAAGAACGGGACCGAGCCGGCCGCGACGCTCAAGCTCGCCATCGCGCTCAACTTCCGCTCGACCGCCATTTCGCTCATGGCCGGCGGCAAGTCGAGCAGACCCTCTATCCGTTTGTCGGCCGGAATGTCAGCAAACAGCGCGCCGATATTGGGAACGCCGATTCTCGTCAACATCACCTCGCGATCGATTGCATCGAGCGGCAGATAGCGCATCGTTCAGCCCAGCGTCTTGAGGTAGTCGGAGTAGGCGGCCTCGTCCATCAGGGCGTCGAGCTCGGAGGGATCGGTAAGCCGAATGCGGAACAGCCAGCCGCGGCCGAGGGCGTCTTCATTGATGAGGCCGGGCGCGGATTCCACTTCGGAATTGACCGCGACCACTTCGCCGGAAACCGGCGCAAAGACGTCGCTTGCCGCTTTGACGCTCTCGACGACGGCCGTCGGTTCACCCGCCCTCACCGACTTGCCGATCGCCGGCGGCTCGGCGAAGACGACGTCGCCCAGCTGGCCCTGCGCGTGATCGCTGATGCCCACGACGCCCTCGGCCCCTTCAACGCGAATATATTCGTGATCCCTGGTGTAGCGGATCTGCGTCATGCACGGTTTCCTTTGCTAGCCGCGGTAATAGGCATGAGGATGAAAAGGCAGCGCGACCACGCGGGCGCTCATGGACTTGCCGCGGACGACCAAAGCGACCGCCGTGCCGATGTGCGCATGGTCGCGATCGACGAAACCCATGGCGATCGGCGCGCCTACGGTCGGCCCGAAGCCCCCTGATGTTACGGCGCCGATCCGGCCGCCGTCGGCGGAGACGATCTCCGTCCCATCGCGAGCCGGCGCGCGCCCGTCCGGCCGCAATCCGACACGCAGCCGGCCCGGTCCGTTCGACAGCGCGTTCCGGATGCGCTCGACGCCGGGAAAGCCGCCCTCGGCGCGACGGCGCTTCTGGATCGACCACGCGAGCGACGCCTCGATCGGGTCGACGCTCTCGTCGAGCTCGTGGCCGTAGAGGCACAGCCCTGCCTCAAGCCTGAGGGAGTCGCGCGCGCCAAGTCCGATCGGGGCGACGTCGGGCTCGGTCAGCAGAACGCGGGCTAACGTCTCGGCGCGAGACGCGGGGAGCGAAATTTCGTAGCCGTCCTCGCCTGTGTAGCCGGAGCGGGAGACGAAGGTCTCGACGTCGCCGAAAAACACGGTCCGGGCGCTCATGAACGGCATGTCCTGCAAGGACTGGCCGGGCGCGAGACGGGCGAGCGTCGCTGCGGCGAACGGTCCCTGGATCGCGATCAGCGCCGCGTCGTCGAGCGGCGCCAGGCGCAAGCTTGCGGGCAGGCGCTCTCGAATGAGGGCGAAGTCGACAGCCTTGCGCGCCGCGTTGACGACGAGCCGCAGGACGCCGTCGGCGCCGGGAAGGCGAGTCACCATCAGGTCGTCGATGATTCCGCCGCTTTCGTTCAGGAATTGAGTGTAGCGCTGTCGGCCGGGCGCGAGGTTGACAATGTCTGCGGGAACGAGCGCTTCGAGAAAGGCGGCGAGGCTCGCGTGGTCCGGGCCCTCGAGCAACGCTTGGCCCATATGCGAGACATCGAACAGGCCGGCAGCCCTGCGAGTATGCAAATGCTCGGCAAGGATGCCCGACGGGTACTGGATCGGCATGTCGTAGCCGGCGAACGGCGCCATCCGGGCGCCGAGCTCGATGTGGAGCGCGTGAAGGGGGGTCTGCCGAACCGCATTGTCGACCATGGGACCATCGCTATGAACAGCCGACGTACGAACTGGGCCGCATAGGAACGACGGTCCGCACGCGCCCCCTCTGTCCCATGACCTGAGAGATTTCCCGCCGCTAAGGCGGCTACCCCCGTCGGTGGGCGCCGGCTTGCTCAAGCCAACGCCGCTTTCCAGAGCGTCATCACTCGCGCGGTCCTGAAGCCTGAGCGTTTCCGGGGCGGTTGCGCCTTCGGCGCCGACGGCGAAGCCGCCGGACTCTTCCGCGAAGTGTCTTCGGCTGACGCAGCCGAGCTAGCCCGACCCGGCCGCCTTTGTCAACGGAGCCGCGGACTCGGCGGACTGGAGCGAGACACGATCGGAACAGGCCGCCCCGCGGGCGGCCGGAGAGGTTGCCGCCGCACCAGTCTCGACAGCGGTTACGCCTGTTGACAAACTGGATGAAGGGCGAATTTTCGAAAACCAAGAGCCGGAAGCGTCGGGTTGGACCTTCGTCCTTATGCGACGCCTGCCCCCCCGGATTCGAGCCGACCGGTAATCGCCCCGCTCTAACCGGACGGATGGCGCCTGTGGCGATGCGGAGCGGCCGATCCGCCCGCGCCCCCTTCGAAGCCGACGCTGATGGTGTAGACATCGGCAAGCTGCAGCGTCGGCATCGGCACGAGGATGGGCTCGGTGACAAGCCGGAAGGCCCCGGCGGTGACGCCGTCGGTGGTCGCCTCGACTTTGAAGGTCTTGGAGTAGACCGGCTTGTTGTCGCCCTCGTGCGTGACGACGACTTTCATCGGGACGCTGTAGGTCCCAGCCGATCCTGCCGGTCCGATCACCACATCGCCCTTGACGCCGACCTTGATCGAGGCCTGCCCTGGACCCGCCGGATCACACTGGCGCGCGGTGTCGCCGATGTTGAACTGGTAGCGCACCGAGGCGCTCTCCTCGCCGCCGACGCGGTAGGCCGCGCCGCCCTCGGCGACAGCGACCGACGGGCAGTTGATATCGATCGAACTGACCGGGCGGACGATCGGCTTCTCGGCGGGATTGGCTCCGGGATGGGCGACCTTCGGCGGATTAGCCCCGAGAGCGATCGCGCCCGCGTTTGGATCGCCGTGGGGAAGAAAGCTTTCGACGGAGCTGCATCCGGCAAGAAGGCCGAACGCGGCAAGCAGCGCCAGCGCGCGGACGGAAGTCGGCGTTCCGCTCGAGTTGAACGACTGGGGCATCGAGGCAGGGTCTCGGGGGTCCATGACGAATCGAGCCGGTGCTTACGACGCTCGGGCGTTCATGGCAATTGCTCGTAGGCTTCCTTGAAGCCCGCCAGCGGCGCCAGCACGCCGATCCCCTGCTCGGGCGTCTGGAAGATGGCGAGGGTCGCCGTCTTGCCGGTCTTCAGCTTGTCGATGAGCTTGTCGTCCATGGCGACCTGGGCGACGCAGCCGTTGGCGAGGCACTGGAGAAAGTTCAGGCGGCCCATGTCCTGGTCGTCGATCTTGAGGCCCACTCCGGGAGGCAGCAGCACGCCGAGCGGGGCGATGACGCGCAGCAGGCGCGCCTTTCGGTCGGCGGTGTTGAGCGCGATGACGACCAGCGTCAGGTTAGGCCGCTCCTGGTCGACGACGCTGAGGACGACGGCGCATTGCTCGTAGGCCGCGCCGGGCGGCGTCTCGCAGCGAGTGTCCCAGTCGCCGTGCTTGTCCTTGATCGCGCCCTGGGCGAGAGCCGCGCTGGCCGCGGCGAAAAAGGCGAAGCCCAGGAGAAAGCGAAAAAGGGTCCGTCCGCGGGTCGAAAGCGCTGCGTCCATGAACCCCGTCGTTCCCGTTCCGCACCCGTCCGGCGCGCGGGGCGGAGACCCGTGCGGCGAGACTTGAGAGTTCTGTTGGAGATGGTGGGCGCTAGAGGGATTGAACCTCTGACCCCTACCATGTCAAGGTAGTGCTCTACCGCTGAGCTAAGCGCCCATCTCCGGACCCCGGAGCGGCGGAGCCGCCCGAGAAACGCGCGGCGGTATAGACGCTCGCGGACGAGCGCGCAATGGGCAAAGTCAACCTCTTGCCATGAACGGGGCGCCGCCGATCTTTCGCATGAAGCTCTCCTTGCGACCCGCCGCAGCAGGCGACATCGAGGCGGTCATGGCGCTCGAGCGCAGGCCGGGTTTTGCGCGCTGGGTCGGCCGCTCGAACGCGGAGGAGCACCGCGCGATGCTCGCTTCGCCCGGTTCGGCCTATCGGCTGGGCGTGGGGCCCGAAGGCGAGGCGCTCGCCTTCGCCATCCTGACGGGCCTCAACGACCCGCATGGCAACCTCTATCTGAAGCGCATCGCCGTGGCGCGCCCGGGCGAGGGAATCGGGACCGAGTTCCTCAGCCTCGTGCTCGACGAAGCGTTCGGGACTTCGGGCGCATGGCGCATCCATCTCGACTGCTTTGCCGACAATCTGCGGGCGCAGGCCGCCTATGCAAAACTCGGCTTCAGCCGCGACGGGATCTTGCGTCAGGCCTACCGGCTGTCGGACGGACGGCGGACGGACCTCGTGCTGATGGCCTTGCTCGAGGACGAGTGGCGGAGGCGGGCGGCGCCATAGACCATTTCATTCCCGAATCGCGCCTTTTCAAAGGGTTGCGGCGCCATTTCCAGTCGGCTGTCGCTACCCGGAATGAGACTCGCCGCCCCCGCCGGCCGACGGACGCGCCAGCGGTGCTGGCCTGGCCCGATCGCCTCGGCGTTTCCAAAGACGCGCCCCGTGCGGGAATGGGCGCGGCCGGGAGCTGCCGGAGCCCCACAAAACCTCTTGCATTTCCTTCCAGTCCCTTCCGTTTCTTTCCGCGAATCAGCTCTTATCAAGGGGTTACGCGGGATGTGGCCTCGCAAAAAAAAATCTTCGGCGCTCGCGCGCCCGGACGCCGGTCGATCTGGACCACGGCGCGGCGGCAGATGACGGCGAATCGAAAAGCATCGTGACTTCGGCTCTCGCTGCGTTAGAACGAAAAGAGAACATTAGCGCGAACGTAGGCTGCCAGTCAAGCTTTTGTTCCGCAATTCGCGAGGCCCGGCGGTGCGCTTGAGGACCACGCCCCTCTGCAAGTCCTTGATCTGACGAGCGAGCGCCGGCTTGATCGTCTGATTGGCCCGCTCCGCCAGGTTGGCGTCTGCGACCGCGGACGCGGGCGCCCTGCCAGCCGCAGCGAATATGCTAGGACGCCGCGCGCGGAGCTCCTCTGTGCCGCGGGGCGCCAGCAGACCGAACGGCCCGAACGAAATCCATAGCCAATGCGACGACGAAAGACTTCGCACTTCTCGGAGACGACTGAACAATCTGTCCGCAACGAGAGCAGCCGGCTATGTGCAAAGACGACCCCTTGCGTGCATGCGATATCGACGCGGTCGAACCTTCTCCCCAGTTTTGACGCCTTGCGCCCGGGCGTGGCGCCCGATGATTCACGAGGAGCGGACCCGTCATCATGGGACGTCGAGACAAAAAGTTGATCGTCACCGATATGGCTTCGCACCGAAGACGGGACGACGTCCATCGCGTGTTCGACCCCGCCGCGATCCGCATTCCCGCGAAGTTCATGAAATTCAATCGCGTCATGGGGGCCAAGACAGATGATTCCGCCGTTTGTCGGCGCTGCTGAAGCGGAACCGCCCATCGTTGAAGCGGCTGGCGTTTCGACACAGTCGTAACTCGCCGCCGCCTCGGCCGGAGAGGTGGACGCGTAGCCGACGGCAGCGAAGACGCTGACGGACTGGCGAGAGTCGTCAGGAAACAAATTCCGCAACCCGCCAATGCCTGAACCGCCATCGCTGAACTCGTCCATCGGCCTGATGCTTGCGCCTTCGAGCAACGCCGGAGCAGTGGACGAGATCGTCAGACAGACGGCTGTCGCTGCGGTAGCGGAAATCAAGGCGTGCGCGCGCTTTCTGGCCAGCATCTTGCGCCAGTCCCGATTCGGTGCTGCAATAATCGCCTCGTACGCTCGCTGTTTCAGTCTCTTGAATGACGCTGGCATCGTTGGGCCGCACTCCGTTGGGCTCCACAGGGGAAGTCACCGTCGAACTGCCTCCGAGGTGACCACCCCGACTTATCAAGCCTGTCAAGCCTGCCGTTTCGCGAGGTCTACCGTATCGAGAGTGGTAACGAGTGTCAACAACCGCGCGCGCGCACACGCGCACACCGCGCGCGCCTCGTTGCGCCTCTTTGCCGCGGGACATTCGGGAATGAAACCGGCGTTGCGAAAGCGCGCGCGATCTTTCCGGTTGATTCGACGCGTTCGAGGACAGTCGTGGTCACATCGGGAACGTCGACCCGACTGCGCCGGTCACGCCGTCCGTGTGACCCACTCCGCCAAGTCGGTCTCCGCCCGCGCCGATAGCGCGTGCTTTCGCGCGATTCCCCGCTCGGGCCCGCGCAGCCTTTTGCCCGACTCGTCGGTCCGCGGCTCGACGATCGGCGGAAACAGGCCGAAATTGACGTTCATCGGCTGGAAGGAGCGCGGGCCGGCGTCGATCGACTCGATGTGCCCGCCGGTGATGTGGTTGATGAGCGCGCCGATCGCGGTCGTTGGCGGCGGCGGCTTCGAGCTCGCGCCCGAGCCGCTCGGCGGCGGCGAAGCGCCCGGCGATCAGCCCGACCGCGGCGCTCTCGACATAGCCCTCGCAGCCGGTGATCTGGCCGGCGAAGCGCAGGCGCGGCGCGGCGCGGAGACGCAGGCGCGAGTCGAGCACCTTGGGCGAGTTGAGATAGGTGTTGCGGTGGATGCCCCCCAGCCGGGCGAACTCCGCCTTTTCGAGGCCCGGGATCATGCGAAAGATGCGCCCCTGCTCGCCGTATTTGAGCTTGGTCTGGAAGCCGACGATGTTGAACAGGGAGCCGAGCGCGTTGTCCTGGCGGAGCTGGACGACGGCGTAGGGCTTGACGGTCGGCGCATGGGCGTTGGTCAGGCCGACGGGCTTCATCGGCCCATGGCGAAGAGTCTCGCGGCCGCGCTCGGCCATCACCTCGATCGGCAGGCAGCCATCGAAATAGGGTGTGCCCTCGAATGCGCGGAATTCGGTCTTGTCCGCGGCGAGCAGCGCATCGACGAAGGTGTTGTAAACGTCGCGGCTCATCGGGCAGTTGACATAGGCCGCGGAATCGCCGCCCGGGCCCGCCTTGTCGTAGCGGGACTGCATCCAGGCGATTGCCATGTCGATCGAATCGCGGTGCACGATCGGCGCGATGGCGTCGAAGAAGGCGAGCGACCCCTCGCCAGTCAAGGCGCCGATCGCTTCGGCGAGCGCCGGCGACGTCAACGGGCCGGTCGCGACGATGACGCTGTCCCAGTCTTCCGGCGGCAGGCTGGCGATCTCGCCCCGCTCGAGACGGACGAGCGGATGGGAAAGCACGGCCGTTTCGACCGCCTCGGCGAAACCGTCGCGGTCGACCGCGAGCGCGCCGCCGGCCGGGACCTGATGGGAATCGGCGCTGCGCATGATAATGGAACCCATCGCCCGCATCTCGCGATGGAGGACGCCGACCGCGTTGGTCGAGGCGTCGTCGGAGCGGAACGAGTTCGAGCAGACGAGTTCGGCGAGTCGGCCGGTCTGATGGGCGGGCGTTCCGCGCAACGGCCGCATTTCATGCAGCACGACGGGAACGCCGGCCTCGGCCGTCTGCCACGCCGCCTCCGAACCGGCGAGGCCGCCGCCGATGACGTGGATCGGTCGCATGGGGGCTTGTCACAAAGGGCGGCGGCGGCGTCAAGCGCGGGGCCGCGAAAGAGATGGCGGTCAACATCGAACCCTTGATAGCGGCCCGGGATGCCGCGAAAGGGCGGAGTGCGGTCGTTCAACAATCGCATTTTGAACGGGCGGAGTCCGCCCGGAGCACGCATTCATCGGAACCCTGCAAACCATCGCGAAGGGCGGATAGTCCGCGTCGACGGCTCTAGAAACCGCGGCGCGGAGGGTCAATAGCTCCCCCGCTCTCATTCCGCATCATCGCCGCTTCCGGTGCAATACCCACTTTCTCAGAATCTCGTCACGAAGCTTTTTGTACGAGGCCTCCAGGTAAGACCCCGGCGGGAGTGCCTCTAACGCCTTGTCAACATGCCGTTTCGCTGCATCGTAGTCCCACTTTAGGAAGTAACACTCCGCAGCGATGAATTTCCACCTGTGATTGTCTTTGTCCAGGCATGACGATAAAATCTCCAAGCTTTCGTCAGCAAGCTCCTTGTATTTCTGTTGTCTCAAGCGATCCTTAAGGGGATCGAGGTCAAATTTCAGCTTTAAATTTGTACCCCACTGGACAAGGGTTTCGGCCGCATCGACCCTATGATCATCGCTTGCAAACCCCCTCTCCTCCAATTTCTTCGCATAAAAGCTCGCCTGCTCGAAATTGGGTACCTCTAGCCGGGCGTTATACATCATCAAGAGCCTCAAAACTTCAGAGGAATCAACACCTGCAAGCCGCAGTCTTTCAAGAATGACAATAGCCTCTTCCAACGTCCCTCGATGCTCCCCAAGGAATTTTGCGTAGTGAAAGTTTAGCAAATTGCTATTTGGCCATTGCCGCAGGCTATCCTTCATAAAGTCTCTTGCTTCCACGAATCTTTCATCAGCGAGATACTGTTGGAATATCGCAGCGATGTCGAACTCATTCTTACTGCAATCCATAGTAATTTCGTCAGGCATCTTCGCAATTGCAGCTTTTATCTCTCGTACAATACCTACAGATCTCTGTGCGAAGCTACTCGCTAGGAATTTCAAGTCGGCGTTAACCGAATATTTCTCATAGTTATCTCTCTGAGCTCTTACTACACATTGAAATGACATAAGCTTGCTAATACGAGCGACAACTTCGTCATCTTTAACCGATAATATCTCAGCAATTTGCATCTTCGTTTGCGGTTTGGCCGCGATCCCTTCGAGGAAGAGCCGGCGGAACAGGCGGGAGAGCACGCGCACCGGCAGGAAGAAGCCACGCTTGCAGGCGATCCAGCGCGAACCGTCCGGCGTCAGGCAGCCGCCGGGAACGATGATGTGGACGTGCGGATGATGGGTGAGCGCCGAGCCCCAGGTGTGGAGCACGGCGGTGAGACCGATGCGCGCGCCCAGATGCTTCGGGTCGGCGGCGATCGTGGTCAGCGTCTCCGCGGCGGCCCGGAACAGCAGGTCGTAGACCACGCGCTTGTTCTGCCAGGCGATGTCGCGCAGCTTGCCCGGCAGGGTGAAGACGACGTGAAAGTACGGGACGGGCAGCAGCTCCGCTTCCCGGTCGGCCAGCCATCGGCGCGGCCTGGCACTTCGGGCAATGGCGGTTGCTGCACGTAATGGGCGACGCCCATTACGTGCCTTATGGGCACTTCCACTAATGGGGAGTTGGCGGCGAGTCATGGCGCAATCCTGTCCGCCGCCGCCAATCCGGCTCTCCATTACGAGGGGCGTCTGAGGAGCGCGATTAGCTTGTCGGACGGCTGGAACGAACCGCGTCGCAGATGCGGCGGAACGATCGATTCCATTGCGACGAGCTTCTCTGTCGGATCGCCACGCGTGTAGATTTCCGTGGTCGTCAGGGTTGCGTGCCCCAGCCACAGCGACACCTTCCGGATGTCCTGCGTCGCCTGCAGGATGATCATCGCGCAGGTGTGCCTGAGCACGTGGGGCGAGATGCGTTTCCTGTCGAGGCCGGGATGCGTTTGCGCGGCGATCGCTGCGTGCTGCTTGAGCAGATAGGCGAAGCCCCATCGGCTCATCGGCTCTCCCCGCGCGTTGACGAACACCTCGGGGGCTGCGATCCGCCCGCGAACGGCGAGCCAGGCGCGCAGGGCCGCGGCGGTGGTCTTCCACAGGGGGAGCGTCCGTTCCCGCCGTCCCTTGCCAAGAACACGAATGCTCATCGACGGCAGGTCGATGTCCCCGAGCTTCAATCCCGTCAGTTCGGACACGCGCAGACCTGCACAAACCGCCAGATGCAGCATGGCCCGGTCGCGGACGCCATCGCGCGTGGCGGGATCCGGGGCGTCGAGCACCGCTTGCAGCTCTTCTCGTAGAAGATAGGGGACGAGACGCTGATCGGTCTTCTTGAACGGGATCGCCAGGACGCGGCGGACATGCTCCAGGGCCGCCGGCTGCCTGTATTCGAGGAAGCGGAAGAAGGACTTGATGGCCGCCAGCCGGACATTGCGCGTCACCGGCGCGTTTTTGCGGTCATCCTCGAGATGCTCCAGGAAGGCGCTGATGAGGCCGGCGTCGAGTTGCTCCAGCGTCAGCGCCGACGGCGAGACCTTCAGTCTCTTCGCAGCGAACATGAAGAGCAACTGGAAGCTCACGGCATAGGAGTTGCGCGTATGCCGGCTGACGCCCCGCTGGCGCGCGAGCGTCTCGTCGAGGAACGCTTCGATGAGGGGAGCAATCGGCGTCATGATTGCCTCCCTTCGGCGAAGAACGCCTCACCGGCCGCGGCGACGTCACGCACGAGGTCGGCAGTGGCCTCCAGGTGCCAGTAGGTCGAATAGATGTTGATGTGACCCATGTAGGTCGCAAGCGCCGCCATATGCGCGCCGGTTCGGCTTCGATCGGCTGGACTGCCCTGCAGCGCCCGCACCGCGAACGTATGCCGCAGATCATGCAGGCGCGGTCGGCGCCGCGCCGCCGGCGCGATGCCTGCACTGCAGACCAGCCTGTCGAAGGTCTCTTTGACCGCGATGTAGCGCAGCGGCAGACCACGCGCGTCAACGAACACCGGATCAGCTTCGGAATGAGGCCGACGACGCGCCAGATAGCGCTCCAGGCCGGCTGTCGCCGTGTCGTGCAGCGGCGCCAAGCGGGTTTTTCGGAACTTGGTCTCGCGGATCAGCAGGCCGTCGCGCGTCACGTCGGCGACGGTCAACTTGAGCGCCTCGGAGATCCTCAATCCGGTGACCGACAGCAGCGCGATCAAGGTCGCATAGGTCCATGGGCGCAAGCCGCCTTTCGGGCGAAGCCGAAGGGCGGCTTCGATCAGTCGGTCGATCTCCGCCGCCGAGTAAATGTGCGGCGGGCGTCGCGTCTTGCGGGCGCCGAAGTGATTGACCGGCGGCAGCTCGTGCCGGGCGTCCTCGACCCGGACATGTCGCGCGAAGCGACAGACGGCTTTCAGCCGGGCGTCGCGTTGCGGAACGGACGGGCCGCACGCCGCCCAATCGATTGCGGTTTGGGCGTGGACATGCGTCTGCCCGCGCTCAGTCGCGAAGGCGGCAAAGCTCCTGAGCAGCCATTCCGCATTCAGCATCGCAAATCCGGTGGCGCGGCGGAGCGCCAGATAAGCCTCGATGGCCTTCAACATCAGAAGACCTCCGGCCAGGGCTGCGCGATTTGCTTCAGGAGCGCGACGTCGGCCTTGGCGTAATGGGCCGTCGTGTCGACGCCTCGGTGCCGCAGGACCAACCCGATCTTCTCGAGCGGAACGCCATGACGCAGCATCTCGGTCGCCGCCGTGTGTCGGAGGACGTGCGCCCCCTTGACCGGCGCCACGACGCCGGCCCCCTGCATGAGGCGTCTCACCACCGACGAGACGCCGTCGCCATTCCGGAACGGCCGAAAGGGCGCGATATTGCGCAGGAACACGTGGTCGCTTGGGCAGGCCGAGGGGCGGTCCGCGAGGTAGGCGGCGATCACATCTCCGACATCCTGCGGAAGCGGCAGACGGACCTCGTAGCGCGACTTGCCCGAGACCCGCAGCGAGCCCGTTTCCCACTCGATGTCATCGAGGCGGAGTTGAGCCACGTCGCCGGCGCGCAGCCCGAGGCGCGCCAGGAGCAGGAGGATCGCGCGATCACGCCGGCGCCCGACGACTTCGCCGTCAGCTGCCGCAATCAGCCGGTTCACCTGCTCCCCCGCCAGATATCTCGGCAAGTCGGCGAGCCGCCAGTGGGCATAGGCGGGAATGACATCGGCGAGACCCGCTCGGCAGCGGCCTTCGACAGCGAGGTAGCGCAAGAACGCACGCAGGCTGGTCGTCAACTTCTCGACGGTTCCCTTGCCGCAACGGCCCGCGCAGTCCAGGAAAAAGCTGCGAACGGCGGCCGGCTCCCATCCTTCTGGATCGTCCCCGAGCGCCGCCGCCAGGCGCGCGGCGTCGCGGACGTAGAGCCTGATCGTGGCGTCGGACGCGCCGCGGTGCTTGCGCAGCCACTCTTTGAAGTGCGCCACCAGCCGCGGCTCAGCTCGCTGCAACGGCGAGGCGGCAGGCTGGCAGACGCCGATTTCGACGAGATGCCGGCAAAAAAGCCGGGCGCCGAAAATCGTATGGTGGTTGCGGCGCCCTCCCATGGCGCGCGGACACCGGCACCTGCGCAGGTGCTCGCTGAACGTCGCGAGATCAATCTCGCTCGGCATCGCCCCTTGGCGGGCCACGACATGGCCGAGGTGCGCCGCCGCCCGCAGATATCGGACCGCCGTGTCCGCGCTGTACCCCTGCCGCTCGAGCGCGGCTGCGAAGCCGTCAAGGTATGGCCCGCTCGGCCCGCTCCGCAGATGCCCCAGCATCTTCGATGCCGAGAAGTAGGTCTCCAGCGTATTCGTCCCCGTTCGTGACCGGCCATTGGTGGCCGACCCGACGGAGCCGCAGGACCGTATTGTTATGGGGAGAAAGATCGCTGCAATTCACAGAAAAGCGCCGACCCCAGTTCGCCAACTCCCCATTAGTGGAAGCGCCCATAAGGCACGTAATGGGCGTCGCCCATTACGTGCCGCAACCGCCACTGCCCGAAGTGCCAGGCTGCGGCGGCGCGGCAATGGCTCGAAGACCGCGAGGCGGAGCTGCTGCCGGTTCCCTACTACCACGTCGTCTTCACCCTGCCGGCGGCGATCGGCGCCATCGCGCTCCAGAACAAGGCGGCCGTGTACGACCTCCTGTTCAGGACCGCCGCCGAGACGCTGAGTGCGATCGCCGCCGACCCGAAGCATCTGGGCGCGCGCATCGGCCTCACCGCCGTGCTCCACACCTGGGGCTCGGCGCTGACCCATCACCCGCACGTCCACGTCATCGTACCCGGCGGCGGCCTGTCGCCGGACGGATCGCGCTGGATCGCATGCAAGAGAGGCTTCTTCCTGCCGGTGCGCGTGCTGTCGCGCCTGTTCCGCCGTCTCTTCCTCGAAGGGATCGCCGCCCTTCATGCGGCCGGACGCCTCGCCTTCTTCGGCGATCTCGCCCCGCTCGCCGACAAGAGCTCCTCGAGTAGTGCCACATGAAGTCGTGGTCGAGATCCTCGGACCGTCCCTTCGGACAATTATATCCGCGATCAGCTGGACGAGGCCGACCCCGCGCTTTTGCAGCCTTGTTTCGAGCGCATGGAAACGCTGCTGACCGAGCCCCAGATCCGACAGGCCTTCAGTCGGTTGGACGGCAGTACCTTGGTCGCATGGGATGGAACCGAGTATTTCTGCTCGCAAAAGCTCGGCTGTCCGAACTGTCTCACCCGCAAACGGTCCAACGGCAGGACCGAGAACTATCATAGCCTGTTGTCCGCGACGGTCGTGGCGCCCGGCCATTCCAAGGTCGTGCCCTTGATGCCGGAATTCATCGCGACCCGAGACGGCGCCGAGAAACAGGACTGCGAGCGTAATGCCGTCAAGCGCTGGTTCGGCAAGCATGGCGCGCGGCTCGCCCCGCTGCGGCCGATTTATCTGGGCGACGATTTGTTCGCCTGCCATCCCGTCGCCAAGATGGTCACGGACGCCGGCGATGATTTCATCTTCACAGCCAAGGAAACCTCGCACAAGGCGCTCTACGACTTCATCGCCGGGGCCGAGCTTTCGAGCCACGAGGAGAAAGCGCGCCGCCGCACCTCGAAAGAGACGTTCCGTTATCGCTGGATCGAGGCGGTTCCGATCCGCGAGGCCAAGGACGCCATCCTCGTCAACTGGATCGGCTTCGAGATCGTCGACGCCAAGGGAAAGATCAAATATTCCATGGCCTGGGTGACCAGCCTTCCCGTTTCCAAGGCCAACGTCGCCGAAATCGTCGCCTGTGGCCGCGCGAGATGGAAAATCGAGAACGAGAGCTTCAACGTCATGAAAAACCATGGCTACGAGCTCGAACACAACTTCGGGCATGGCCGGGACTTTCTCGCCATGACGCTAGCGGCCCTCAATCTGCTCGCCTTCGCCTGGCATACCGTGCTCGAATTGCTGGACCCGCCCTGGCAAGCCGCCCGCCAAGCCGCTGCAAAGCGAACCAGCATTCCCCTCCTTGGTGCGCCATCCTCGATTCCCTGAGCAACTTCACCATCCCGCCAGAACTCACACATATCCGAGATCGCTCATGAGTGGACCCCAATTCGATAGTTTTAGAATGGCTGTTCCCGGAAGCCGCCGAGTTGATAACGTCATGGATTGCGTGCATGCATCGGCGTCGAAGCCGGTTCCCTGAAATCGGAGGAAATGAAGCCTCATGTCCCTGTCGCTCTATCAATCCAGCGTGCCTGTGTTCGAGCGCTCGCTCGGGGCATTCCTCGCCATCCTCGACAAGGCGGAGGCGCACGCTCAGGCGCGAAAGTTCGATCCGACCAATTATCTCGCGATGCGGCTCTCCCCCGACATGTTTCCGCTGATCCGGCAGGTCCAGACGTTCTGCGACCACGCCAAGAACGCATCGTTCCGGCTCGCCGGCGCGCAGGCCCCGGTCATCGGCGACACCGAAAAGACCTTCGCCGAGCTGCGCGCCCGGATTCAGACGACGCTCGATCATCTCAAGACGATCGACGCCAAAGGTGTGGACGCGGCGGTCGACTACGAGATCGTTTTTCCGATCGGCCCGACCCGCAAGGTGAAGATGCAGGGGGCCAACTATCTCCTCCACTTCGCCTTGCCGAACTTCTATTTCCATCTGACGACGGCCTACGACATTCTTCGCTCCGCCGGAGTGGAGATCGGCAAGCGCGATTTCCTCGGCGATGTGCCGGGCATAACCCCAGTTTGAAATGGAGTTCGTAGCTTTGAGCATCGCGCGACTTCACTCCGGCCCGCGCATGTCGCAGGGCGTCATCCATCGCGACACGATCTATCTCGCGGGTCAGGTGGCCGATCAGGCCAAGGGCAAGAGTGTCGGCGAGCAGACGAGGGACGTGCTCGCCGCGATCGACCGGCTGCTCGCGGAGGCCGGCGCCGACAAGGCGAGGATCCTCTCGGCCACCGTCTACCTTTCCGATATCGCGACTTTCGCCGAGATGAACGCCGAATGGGACGCCTGGGTCGCCCCGGGGCATACGCCTGCCCGTGCGACCGTCGAGGCGAAGCTCGCCGCCCCGGCCTATGCGGTCGAGATCGCCTGCATCGCGGCCAGGGCGTGACGCGCTGAATTGGAAGGATGCGCCGCTTGCGCAAGTCGATCGCCAACGTCCGAGGTCGTTTCGAGCAGGTCGCGACGCCCGAAGAAGCCGTCGATCGCCTGGTCGATCTTTATGAAGCCGCTACACAGGCGCTGCGAGGCGCTGTCGAGCGGTTCCTCAAGACGGGCGAGCCCCCATCCCCCGAGACCCGCGCCCTGTTCCGCTATCCCGAATTGCGCCTGATCTACGAGCCGAACGGTTCGGCGCCGCCGACCACGCGCGCATACGCCAAATTCAGCGAGGGCGGCGTCTACGCGACGACGGTGACCCAGCCGGCTGATTTTCGCGACTATCTGCTCGAGCAGCTCGAGCCGCTCGTCTCGGAATATGGCGCGCTGATCGAGGTCGGGGTCGGAGCGCAGGAAATTCCTTATCCGTATGTGATCGAAAGCGGCGACGAAATGACCCGCGACGGGGCCGACGCGGCCGAACTCGCGCGCCATTTCCCCGTACCCTCGCTCGCCACGATCGGCGACGAGACCGCCGACGGGGAGTTCGTCCACGCGGGCGATCGGCCGCTCGCCCTATTCGACGCCCCGCGGACGGACTATTCCCTGCGCAGGCTCGTCCACTATACGGGATCCGACTGGCGGGGAATCCAGCCCTGGCTGCTCTTGACCAACTATCATCGCTATGTCGACCAGTTCGTGCATTGGGGGCTGAAGCAGGTCCACTCGGGGGTCGGGGTCGAGAAGCTCATCCTGCCCGGCAACGTGGTGATCGACCGGTCGCTTTCGCCGGAGGATGCGGAGTTGAAGGCGGCGGGGGTCGCCTGGCACCGCTTCCAGATGCCGGCCTATCATCTGGTGCGGGCGGACGGGCGTGGCGTCACCCTGGTCAACATCGGCGTCGGTCCCGCCAACGCGAAGAACATCACCGATCACCTCGCGGTCTTGCGTCCGCACTGCTGGCTAATGGTCGGCCATTGCGCCGGCCTGAGGCAGTCGCAACTCATCGGCGACTACGTGCTGGCGCACGGCTACCTCAGGCGCGACAACATCCTCGACGACGCCGTGCCGCTGATGATGCCGATCCCGGCGATCGCCGAGGTGCAGGTCGCGCTCCAGCAGGCGGTGGCGAAAGTGACGGGCGAGGCGGGCGACGCGCTGAAGCGTCGCCTGCGCACCGGCACGGTCGTCACCAACGACGACCGCAACTGGGAATTGCGCTGGTCGAAGGAGCGCCGCCTGATCAACGTCTCACGGGCGATCGCCGTCGATATGGAATCGGCGACGGTTGCGACCCAGGGCTTTCGCATGCGGGTGCCGTATGGCACGTTGCTCTGCGTATCCGACAAGCCGCTGCACGGCGAGATCAAGCTGCCCGGCGCCGCGAACGCCTTTTACGAGCGCGCCATCGGCGAACACCTGCAGATCGGCCTGACGGCGATCGATCTCCTGCAGAGCATCGACGCCTCGCTGCACTCGCGCAAGCTCCGGAGCTTCGACGAGCCGCCGTTCCGGTGACGTCGGCCCGACAGCCCAGAACCGCTAGTCCACCACCACCGGCGTGCCGACATGGACGCGGCTGTAGAGGTCGATCGCGTCCATGTTCCGCATGCGGATGCAGCCTGAGGACACGTGCTGGCCGATTTCCGATGGTTCGTTGGTGCCGTGAATGCGAATCATCGTGTCGTGGTTGCCCTGGAAGAGATACAGCGCGCGGGCGCCGAGCGGATTGTCCCACCGGCCCTCGAGCGGACCATGCTGGATATAGACCTTGAACTGCGGCCAGCGCTCCATGATCGAGGCGGTCGGCATCCAGGTCGGCCATTCCTTCATCGCCCCGACCGACGCACGGCCGGTCCATCCCATATACTCCGCGCCGCTCGCGATCCGATACTGGATCGCTTCGCCGTGTGGCAGGACGTAGTAGAGATAGTTTCCATTGGTGTCGACGATGATCGTCCCCGGACTTTCACTGGTCCGATACCCGATCTTGTTGCGAATGACGGGAATGCGATATTCGTCCGGTTCGGCGAGCGCCATCATCTGCTTGTCGCGCTCGGTGAGCTTGGGGTCGGGCAGGCCCGACTGAAGGACAGGCGTACAGCCGCTGACCACGGCGCTGATCGCCAAGACGATCCAAAGGAATACTGCGTTCGTCCTCATCCCCACCCCGCTCGTCTGAAACGGCAAAGACTTCGATTACCCCGTATCGTCCAACGGCTTGACGACGGCCACGCGCCGATCTGGGACGCTTAAGCGGCCCTTATCGAAAAGCGCAACGGATGACTAGCGCTTTTCCGCCACACATTTTCCTTTTTTAGGGCAGTTGAGCTTTCCGAGTCCACCCGCCGCTGCTTTCGGGTCGTTCTTTTCGTGCAAATTAACGTGAACGAATAGGAACGCCGGGCTCGCGCGCATTGCGCAAAAATGCGACAGAGCCATCAAGTTTCCGCCGCGGCGGAACGGGAAGGACGGCGACGATGAAAGACTGGCCGGCGCGGATTGTTCTGGTCGGGGCGGGCAAGATGGGGACCGCAATGGCGGCCGGCTGGCTCGATGGCGGCCTCGAGGCGTCTTCGCTGACCATCGTCGAACCCAATCCGTCGCCTGAGATCCAGGCTTTGGCGGCGCGCGGGGCCGCGATCAATCCGGCCGATCTGGCGCCGCCCGATGTTCTCGTGCTGGCGGTCAAGCCGCAGAGCCTCGACGCGGTCTCGCCCCAGATTGCGTGTCTCGCCGATGATCATACGCTCGTCCTGTCGATCCTCGCCGGCAAGACGATCGCCAATCTCAAGGCGCGCCTGCCCCGGGCGCGCGCGCTCGTCCGCGCCATGCCCAATACGCCCGCCGCGATCGGCCGGGGCGTCACCGCCGCTTATGCCATCAGCGACGCGAGCGCCGGACATCGTCGCTGGTGCGAGTCCCTCCTTGGCGCGGTCGGCGCATTCTACTGGCTCGAGGACGAGGCCGCGATCGACGCCGTTACGGCGATATCCGGCGGAGGGCCCGCTTACGTGTTCGCGCTGACGGAAGCGCTGGCGGCCGCGGCGGAAAGGCTGGGTCTCAAGCCGGGGCTGGCGATGAATCTCGCGCGCGGAACGGTCGAAGGCGCGGGAGAATTGATGCGTCGAGAAAGTGCGACGGCGCCCGCCGTCCTGCGCCGGAACGTCACTTCGCCCGGCGGCACGACGGCAGCGGCGCTCGCGGTGCTTCAAGGCGAGGGCGGCCTCGACGATTTGATGGCCCGAGCGGCGGCGGCGGCGCGCGCTCGGGCGGCCGAAATGGCCGGCTGATCCGCTTGCGCCTCCCCATTTTTCCCCGAGGTTGCGGCAGCTATCGTAAGAGAAGGCGGATTCTGTCGACCCGCGACGCTTGGCGGCGCGCGGGCGAGCACATAGACTATTGCGGAAACACAGGATCGAGGAGCGCTCCATGGCGAGCAAGGCGAAGACGGAAGCCAAACCTGCCGACCCGCGCGGCAAGATCGTCGATGCGCTGATGGAGCTCGCCAGCGAGCGACGCTTCGAGGAGATCTCGATTCGCGACATCTGCGAGACGGCAGGCGTATCGCTCGCCGACTTCCGCGACGCGTTTCCCTCCAAGGGCGCGGTTCTGGCCAGCTTGTCGCGTCGCATCGACCGGGCCGTTCTGGAGCAAGACGGCGGCGAACTCGCCGACGAAAGCCCCCGCGAGCGTCTGTTCGATATTCTTATGCGCCGGCTCGAGGCGATGGCGCCCTATCGGGAAGGACTTCGCGAGGCGACCGCCTGGCTCAGGCGCGATCCGGCCTCCGCCCTGACGATGAACCAGGTCGTTGTGGGTTCGATGCGCTTCATGCTCGAGGCGGCGGGAATTGAGGTCGAAGACGGAGCCGCCGGCGCGATCAAGCTGCAGGGTCTGGCGCTCGCCTGGGCGCGGGTCCTCGGCGTCTGGCTGGACGACGACGATCCCGGCCTGTCGAGGACGATGGCGGAGCTCGATCGCGAACTGACGCGGGGAGAACGCGCGGTCGCCGGCGTCGATCGCCTGAACAGTTTCGTCTCCCCGCTTCGGGCGCTTGCGCGCGCCGCCTTCGACGCGCGCCGCCGCATGCGGGAACGTCCCCATCGCGTGCGGCCTCTCAACGACAGCCAATCGGGCGGCGGCGGTGAAGACGACCAGGCGCCGGCCGCGTGAGCGCAAGGGCCGCGGCTCCACAGGCGGCGCCGAAGGGTAAACGAAAGCCCGACAATCGATCAAAGTTGAGTGTTTCGCTTGAGGGTTCACTCGTTACGAGCGACGAAAGGTCTGCATAAACAGTCTATTATGCGTGGCTTAACCATCGCCGTTAGGCGCTTGCGCAGCACCGCGAAGCCATCGTTTCCGCGTGGTCAGTCCAATTGCGGAAGCGCCCGTGACATCGTCGCCGAAATCTCAACACCGCGTTCGGATCGAAGCCAGCGATCCGCGTTCTGACGACCGCCGGCGCGTGGTTGACATCGGCAGGACGGGCGTCGTCATTCGGCGCCTGTTCGCCGGCGTCTCGATGGCGATCCGCGTTGAGCGGAGCGCCTATCGCGGCGTCGTCTTGCGCGTCGCCGGACTTGAGGACGGGCGGTTTCACTACGAGGTGAAGCTTCTCCACCGCGATCCCGACCTGTCTGTTTCGCTCGCCGAGAGCGTGGATATGGCCGAGGCCGAAGCTCAGTGGCGCGAATGGGTCGGCTTCGTCGGCCTGCCCGCCCTGGTTGGGCGCACGAACTCGTCTGACGTCCAGGTGAATATCGACTGTGTCGATCTCGACCGTCGCGTCCCAGCCTCCCGCGGCCGCGCCGACGCGACCGCCGGGCGCAGGCCGCGCTTTCTGAGGCGGCGCAAGGTCGGCCGATCTCTCACCGAAACTGCCTGTTTTTCCAATCCGCATGTCCTTTTTCCCGGATCGAAGTTCGATCGTTGACGGAAAGTTGATTGGCTCGCAAGGGCGGAAGGCAGTCGTCGAGAAAGGCGGACGGGGCGGGCGACACCGAATTGATCGCGTCCCGCTCTAGCCGCCTGTCGGACTTGAGGTTTTCGCGACGTGTAACACACTGATATTGTTACGTTTTGTGTTTCTCGGAAAAGACGAAAAACCAAATGATATCAATGGGTGTATCGTTAAGTCCGACAGGCTGCTAGGCGGTCATCCCGGGCGACGCGATCATCGAGTTGGCGGGAACAATGTAAAACTCGCCACGCTCCAGGGAGTTGTCAGCTCAGGGTCGAACTCGACCGCCAACAAATCCAGGGCGTCGGCGACCGCCGCGAGACCGATGTCGTGATAGATGCGGGTCAACACGGTTCCGGTGGGGCTTCGCCCGTTTCCCGGGTCGGGAATTGCGTCGAAATCGTCGCGCATTTTGATTCCTGTACTACTCCGGTTGAGGCCGGGTCGCCCGTCGATCACAGAGGCTGAGTGATCTGGGTTAAGAACCGATTAACGGCGTCACGAAGGCTTTTCTCTTCGAGCCGCCCTGCTCCGGGCGCAGGGCCGCAGTCCGAACCTGTCTGGAGACCACGTGAAGCAAAAGGGCTTGTTCGATCTGGTAGGCGTTCTGTTCGACAAGGACGGAACGCTGATCGATTTCCAGCAGACGTGGGGCCCAGCCATACACGCAATGATCGAGATCCTTGCAGGCGGCGATGGCGAACTCGTGATCGCGCAGGCCGACGCGCTTCACTTTTCGCACGAGGACAAGCGCATCATGAAGGGTTCTGCGCTGGTTGCAGGATCGTCCGCGGACTATGCCCGCCGTTGGGGCGATGCGCTGCGGCGAACCGAT
>CAVUHX010000055.1:0-10885 GCA_963741405.1 uncultured Alphaproteobacteria bacterium | reverse complement strand
ACAATTATATCCGCGACAGGCTGGACGAGGCCGACCCCGCGCTTTTGCAGCCTTGTTTCGAGCGCATGGAAACGCTGCTGACCGAGCCCCCGATCCGACAGGCCTTCAGTCGGCTGGACGGCAGAACCTTGGTCGCATGGGATGGAACCGAGTATTTCTGCTCGCAAAAGCTCGGCTGTCCGAACTGTCTCACCCGCAAGCGGTCCAACGGCAGGACCGAGAACTATCATAGCCTGTTGTCCGCGACGGTCGTGGCGCCCGGCCATTCCAAGGTCGTGCCCTTGATGCCGGAATTCATCGCGACCCGAGACGGCGCCGAGAAACAGGACTGCGAGCGTAATGCCGTCAAGCGCTGGTTCGGCAAGCATGGCGCGCGGCTCGCCCCGCTGCGGCCGATTTATCTGGGCGACGATTTGTTCGCCTGCCATCCCGTCGCCAAGATGGTCACGGACGCCGGCGATGATTTCATCTTCACAGCCAAGGAAACCTCGCACAAGGCGCTCTACGACTTCATCGCCGGGGCCGAGCTTTCGAGCCACGAGGAGAAAGCGCGCCGCCGCACCTCGAAAGAGACGTTCCGTTATCGCTGGATCGAGGCGGTTCCGATCCGCGAGGCCAAGGACGCCATCCTCGTCAACTGGATCGGCTTCGAGATCGTCGACGCCAAGGGAAAGATCAAATATTCCATGGCCTGGGTGACCAGCCTTCCCGTTTCCAAGGCCAACGTCGCCGAAATCGTCGCCTGTGGCCGCGCGAGATGGAAAATCGAGAACGAGAGCTTCAACGTCATGAAAAACCATGGCTACGAGCTCGAACACAACTTCGGGCACGGCCGGGACTTTCTCGCCATGACGCTAGCGGCCCTCAATCTGCTCGCCTTCGCCTGGCATACCGTGCTCGAATTGCTGGACCCGCCCTGGCAAGCCGCCCGCCAAGCCGCTGCAAAGCGAACCAGCATTCCCCTCCTTGGTGCGCCATCCTCAATTCCCTGAGCAACTTCACCATCCCGCCAGAACTCACACATATCCGAGATCGCTCATGAGTGGACCCCAATTCGATAGTTTTAGAATGGCTGTTCCCGGAAGCCGCCGAGTTGATAACGTCATGGATTGCGTGCATGCATCGGCGTCGAAGCCGGTTCCCTGAAATCGGAGGAAATGAAGCCTCATGTCCCTGTCGCTCTATCAATCCAGCGTGCCTGTGTTCGAGCGCTCGCTCGGGGCATTCCTCGCCATCCTCGACAAGGCGGAGGCGCACGCTCAGGCGCGAAAGTTCGATCCGACCAATTATCTCGCGATGCGGCTCTCCCCCGACATGTTTCCGCTGATCCGGCAGGTCCAGACGTTCTGCGACCACGCCAAGAACGCATCGTTCCGGCTCGCCGGCGCGCAGGCCCCGGTCATCGGCGACACCGAAAAGACCTTCGCCGAGCTGCGCGCCCGGATTCAGACGACGCTCGATCATCTCAAGACGATCGACGCCAAAGGTGTGGACGCGGCGGTCGACTACGAGATCGTTTTTCCGATCGGCCCGACCCGCAAGGTGAAGATGCAGGGGGCCAACTATCTCCTCCACTTCGCCTTGCCGAACTTCTATTTCCATCTGACGACGGCCTACGACATTCTTCGCTCCGCCGGAGTGGAGATCGGCAAGCGCGATTTCCTCGGCGATGTGCCGGGCATAACCCCAGTTTGAAATGGAGTTCGTAGCTTTGAGCATCGCGCGACTTCACTCCGGCCCGCGCATGTCGCAGGGCGTCATCCATCGCGACACGATCTATCTCGCGGGTCAGGTGGCCGATCAGGCCAAGGGCAAGAGTGTCGGCGAGCAGACGAGGGACGTGCTCGCCGCGATCGACCGGCTGCTCGCGGAGGCCGGCGCCGACAAGGCGAGGATCCTCTCGGCCACCGTCTACCTTTCCGATATCGCGACTTTCGCCGAGATGAACGCCGAATGGGACGCCTGGGTCGCCCCGGGGCATACGCCTGCCCGTGCGACCGTCGAGGCGAAGCTCGCCGCCCCGGCCTATGCGGTCGAGATCGCCTGCATCGCGGCCAGGGCGTGACGCGCTGAATTGGAAGGATGCGCCGCTTGCGCAAGTCGATCGCCAACGTCCGAGGTCGTTTCGAGCAGGTCGCGACGCCCGAAGAAGCCGTCGATCGCCTGGTCGATCTTTATGAAGCCGCTACACAGGCGCTGCGAGGCGCTGTCGAGCGGTTCCTCAAGACGGGCGAGCCCCCATCCCCCGAGACCCGCGCCCTGTTCCGCTATCCCGAATTGCGCCTGATCTACGAGCCGAACGGTTCGGCGCCGCCGACCACGCGCGCATACGCCAAATTCAGCGAGGGCGGCGTCTACGCGACGACGGTGACCCAGCCGGCTGATTTTCGCGACTATCTGCTCGAGCAGCTCGAGCCGCTCGTCTCGGAATATGGCGCGCTGATCGAGGTCGGGGTCGGAGCGCAGGAAATTCCTTATCCGTATGTGATCGAAAGCGGCGACGAAATGACCCGCGACGGGGCCGACGCGGCCGAACTCGCGCGCCATTTCCCCGTACCCTCGCTCGCCACGATCGGCGACGAGACCGCCGACGGGGAGTTCGTCCACGCGGGCGATCGGCCGCTCGCCCTATTCGACGCCCCGCGGACGGACTATTCCCTGCGCAGGCTCGTCCACTATACGGGATCCGACTGGCGGGGAATCCAGCCCTGGCTGCTCTTGACCAACTATCATCGCTATGTCGACCAGTTCGTGCATTGGGGGCTGAAGCAGGTCCACTCGGGGGTCGGGGTCGAGAAGCTCATCCTGCCCGGCAACGTGGTGATCGACCGGTCGCTTTCGCCGGAGGATGCGGAGTTGAAGGCGGCGGGGGTCGCCTGGCACCGCTTCCAGATGCCGGCCTATCATCTGGTGCGGGCGGACGGGCGTGGCGTCACCCTGGTCAACATCGGCGTCGGTCCCGCCAACGCGAAGAACATCACCGATCACCTCGCGGTCTTGCGTCCGCACTGCTGGCTAATGGTCGGCCATTGCGCCGGCCTGAGGCAGTCGCAACTCATCGGCGACTACGTGCTGGCGCACGGCTACCTCAGGCGCGACAACATCCTCGACGACGCCGTGCCGCTGATGATGCCGATCCCGGCGATCGCCGAGGTGCAGGTCGCGCTCCAGCAGGCGGTGGCGAAAGTGACGGGCGAGGCGGGCGACGCGCTGAAGCGTCGCCTGCGCACCGGCACGGTCGTCACCAACGACGACCGCAACTGGGAATTGCGCTGGTCGAAGGAGCGCCGCCTGATCAACGTCTCACGGGCGATCGCCGTCGATATGGAATCGGCGACGGTTGCGACCCAGGGCTTTCGCATGCGGGTGCCGTATGGCACGTTGCTCTGCGTATCCGACAAGCCGCTGCACGGCGAGATCAAGCTGCCCGGCGCCGCGAACGCCTTTTACGAGCGCGCCATCGGCGAACACCTGCAGATCGGCCTGACGGCGATCGATCTCCTGCAGAGCATCGACGCCTCGCTGCACTCGCGCAAGCTCCGGAGCTTCGACGAGCCGCCGTTCCGGTGACGTCGGCCCGACAGCCCAGAACCGCTAGTCCACCACCACCGGCGTGCCGACATGGACGCGGCTGTAGAGGTCGATCGCGTCCATGTTCCGCATGCGGATGCAGCCTGAGGACACGTGCTGGCCGATTTCCGATGGTTCGTTGGTGCCGTGAATGCGAATCATCGTGTCGTGGTTGCCCTGGAAGAGATACAGCGCGCGGGCGCCGAGCGGATTGTCCCACCGGCCCTCGAGCGGACCATGCTGGATATAGACCTTGAACTGCGGCCAGCGCTCCATGATCGAGGCGGTCGGCATCCAGGTCGGCCATTCCTTCATCGCCCCGACCGACGCACGGCCGGTCCATCCCATATACTCCGCGCCGCTCGCGATCCGATACTGGATCGCTTCGCCGTGTGGCAGGACGTAGTAGAGATAGTTTCCATTGGTGTCGACGATGATCGTCCCCGGACTTTCACTGGTCCGATACCCGATCTTGTTGCGAATGACGGGAATGCGATATTCGTCCGGTTCGGCGAGCGCCATCATCTGCTTGTCGCGCTCGGTGAGCTTGGGGTCGGGCAGGCCCGACTGAAGGACAGGCGTACAGCCGCTGACCACGGCGCTGATCGCCAAGACGATCCAAAGGAATACTGCGTTCGTCCTCATCCCCACCCCGCTCGTCTGAAACGGCAAAGACTTCGATTACCCCGTATCGTCCAACGGCTTGACGACGGCCACGCGCCGATCTGGGACGCTTAAGCGGCCCTTATCGAAAAGCGCAACGGATGACTAGCGCTTTTCCGCCACACATTTTCCTTTTTTAGGGCAGTTGAGCTTTCCGAGTCCACCCGCCGCTGCTTTCGGGTCGTTCTTTTCGTGCAAATTAACGTGAACGAATAGGAACGCCGGGCTCGCGCGCATTGCGCAAAAATGCGACAGAGCCATCAAGTTTCCGCCGCGGCGGAACGGGAAGGACGGCGACGATGAAAGACTGGCCGGCGCGGATTGTTCTGGTCGGGGCGGGCAAGATGGGGACCGCAATGGCGGCCGGCTGGCTCGATGGCGGCCTCGAGGCGTCTTCGCTGACCATCGTCGAACCCAATCCGTCGCCTGAGATCCAGGCTTTGGCGGCGCGCGGGGCCGCGATCAATCCGGCCGATCTGGCGCCGCCCGATGTTCTCGTGCTGGCGGTCAAGCCGCAGAGCCTCGACGCGGTCTCGCCCCAGATTGCGTGTCTCGCCGATGATCATACGCTCGTCCTGTCGATCCTCGCCGGCAAGACGATCGCCAATCTCAAGGCGCGCCTGCCCCGGGCGCGCGCGCTCGTCCGCGCCATGCCCAATACGCCCGCCGCGATCGGCCGGGGCGTCACCGCCGCTTATGCCATCAGCGACGCGAGCGCCGGACATCGTCGCTGGTGCGAGTCCCTCCTTGGCGCGGTCGGCGCATTCTACTGGCTCGAGGACGAGGCCGCGATCGACGCCGTTACGGCGATATCCGGCGGAGGGCCCGCTTACGTGTTCGCGCTGACGGAAGCGCTGGCGGCCGCGGCGGAAAGGCTGGGTCTCAAGCCGGGGCTTGCGATGAATCTCGCGCGCGGAACGGTCGAAGGCGCGGGAGAATTGATGCGTCGAGAAAGTGCGACGGCGCCCGCCGTCCTGCGCCGGAACGTCACTTCGCCCGGCGGCACGACGGCAGCGGCGCTCGCGGTGCTTCAAGGCGAGGGCGGCCTCGACGATTTGATGGCCCGAGCGGCGGCGGCGGCGCGCGCTCGGGCGGCCGAAATGGCCGGCTGATCCGCTTGCGCCTCCCCATTTTTCCCCGAGGTTGGGGCCGCTCTCGGAAGAGAAGGCAAATTCTGACGACCCGCGATGCTTGGCGGCGCGCGGGCAAGCACATAGACTATGACTATTGCGGAAACACAGGATCGAGGAGCGCTCCATGGCGAGCAAGGCGAAGATGGAAGCCAAACCTGCCGACCCGCGCGGCAAGATCGTCGACGCGCTGATGGAGCTCGCCAGCGAGCGACGCTTCGAGGAGATCTCGATTCGCGACATCTGCGAGGCGGCAGGCGTATCGCTCGCCGACTTCCGCGACGCGTTTCCCTCCAAGGGCGCGGTTCTGGCCAGCTTGTCGCGTCGCATCGACCGGGCCGTCCTGGAGCAAGACGGCGGCGAACTCGCCGACGAAAGCCCCCGCGAGCGTCTGTTCGATATTCTTATGCGCCGGCTCGAGGCGATGGCGCCCTATCGGGAAGGACTTCGCGAGGCGACCGCCTGGCTCAGGCGCGATCCGGCCTCCGCCCTGACGATGAACCAGGTCGTTGTGGGTTCGATGCGCTTCATGCTCGAGGCGGCGGGAATCGAGGTCGAAGACGGAGCCGCCGGCGCGATCAAGCTGCAGGGTCTGGCGCTCGCCTGGGCGCGGGTCCTCGGCGTCTGGCTGGACGACGACGATCCCGGCCTGTCGAGGACGATGGCGGAGCTCGATCGCGAACTGACGCGGGGAGAACGCGCGGTCGCCGGCGTCGATCGCCTGAACAGTTTCGTCTCCCCGCTTCGGGCGCTTGCGCGCGCCGCCTTCGACGCGCGCCGCCGCATGCGGGAACGTCCCCATCGCGTGCGGCCTCTCAACGACAGCCAATCGGGCGGCGGCGGTGAAGACGACCAGGCGCCGGCCGCGTGAGCGCAAGGGCCGCGGCTCCACAGGCGGCGCCGAAGGGTAAACGAAAGCCCGACAATCGATCAAAGTTGAGTGTTTCGCTTGAGGGTTCACTCGTTACGAGCGACGAAAGGTCTGCATAAACAGTCTATTATGCGTGGCTTAACCATCGCCGTTAGGCGCTTGCGCAGCACCGCGAAGCCATCGTTTCCGCGTGGTCAGTCCAATTGCGGAAGCGCCCGTGACATCGTCGCCGAAATCTCAACACCGCGTTCGGATCGAAGCCAGCGATCCGCGTTCTGACGACCGCCGGCGCGTGGTTGACATCGGCAGGACGGGCGTCGTCATTCGGCGCCTGTTCGCCGGCGTCTCGATGGCGATCCGCGTTGAGCGGAGCGCCTATCGCGGCGTCGTCTTGCGCGTCGCCGGACTTGAGGACGGGCGGTTTCACTACGAGGTGAAGCTTCTCCACCGCGATCCCGACCTGTCTGTTTCGCTCGCCGAGAGCGTGGATATGGCCGAGGCCGAAGCTCAGTGGCGCGAATGGGTCGGCTTCGTCGGCCTGCCCGCCCTGGTTGGGCGCACGAACTCGTCTGACGTCCAGGTGAATATCGACTGTGTCGATCTCGACCGTCGCGTCCCAGCCTCCCGCGGCCGCGCCGACGCGACCGCCGGGCGCAGGCCGCGCTTTCTGAGGCGGCGCAAGGTCGGCCGATCTCTCACCGAAACTGCCTGTTTTTCCAATCCGCATGTCCTTTTTCCCGGATCGAAGTTCGATCGTTGACGGAAAGTTGATTGGCTCGCAAGGGCGGAAGGCAGTCGTCGAGAAAGGCGGACGGGGCGGGCGACACCGAATCGATCGCGTCCCGCTCTAGCCGCCTGTCGGACTTGAGGTTTTCGCGACGTGTAACACACTGATATTGTTACGTTTTGTGTTTCTCGGAAAAGACGAAAAACCAAATGATATCAATGGGTGTATCGTTAAGTCCGACAGGCTGCTAGGCGGTCATCCCGGGCGACGCGATCATCGAGTTGGCGGGAACAATGTAAAACTCGCCACGCTCCAGGGAGTTTGTCAGCTCAGGGTCGAACTCGACCGCCAACAAATCCAGGGCGTCGGCGACCGCCGCGAGACCGATGTCGTGATAGATGCGGGTCAACACGGTTCCGGTGGGGCTTCGCCCGTTTCCCGGGTCGGGAATCGCGTCGAAATCGTCGCGCATTTTGATTCCTGTACTACTCCGGTTGAGGCCGGGTCGCCCGTCGATCACAGAGGCTGAGTGATCTGGGTTAAGAACCGATTAACGGCGTCACGAAGGCTTTTCTCTTCGAGCCGCCCTGCTCCGGGCGCAGGGCCGCAGTCCGAACCTGTCTGGAGACCACGTGAAGCAAAAGGGCTTGTTCGATCTGGTAGGCGTTCTGTTCGACAAGGACGGAACGCTGATCGATTTCCAGCAGACGTGGGGCCCAGCCATACACGCAATGATCGAGATCCTTGCAGGCGGCGATGGCGAACTCGTGATCGCGCAGGCCGACGCGCTTCACTTTTCGCACGAGGACAAGCGCATCATGAAGGGTTCTGCGCTGGTTGCAGGATCGTCCGCGGACTATGCCCGCCGTTGGGGCGATGCGCTGCGGCGCACCGATTACGACGCCCTCAAGCGCGAGATCGATGCGCTCGCCGCCGTCGAGTTGCTCAAAACGCTGACTCCGATATGTGAAACGCGCGAGCTATTTGCTTCGCTTCGCGCGATGGGCCTGCGGCTTGGCATCGCGACCAACGATTCCGAGCGAAGCGCCCGCGAGCAGATCGAAGCTCTCGGTCTTGCGGATCTTGTGGATTTTGTCGCCGGCTACGATACGGGTCACGGCGCCAAGCCGGAACCTGGCATGGTGCTCGCCTTCGCCCGGTCTCTGGGCGCGCAGCCCCGTCAAATCCTCATGGTTGGCGATTCCGTACACGATCTCGAGGCGGGTCGGTCCGGCGGCGCTGTGGCCGTCGCTGTGCTCTCCGGGCTGGCTGAACGAGCGGAGCTGGCGCCTCATGCCGATTTCGTGATCGAGCACGTCGGCGATTTGCCGAGTTCTGCTGGTCTTGATCGGCGGCAGGCAGGCCGTTGGCGGGCCCAGCGCCCAAACGATATTTCCAACCAAACGATCGCCCAATTTGTCGTGAGAATGCCGCCTTCCGTGCGTTCGGACGCTCAAAGTGCGGGAAAGGCGGGGCTTTAGGCCGTCTCCAAGGGGGCCCTCTCGGCATGCAGACGCGCACGCTGACAATCCGGCTTATCTGGCTTGCCATGGGGCGTCGCTGCTGGTCCCACTGCTGCTGTTTTTGTTGGCCTCTTGGAGAGCCTACAGACACATTCAGGATATAACAACAGAACGCCTTCTGCGGTCGCTCGATATCCAGGAGGAGGAAGCGCAGAAGGACTTCCTCTTCATCAAACACGCACTCGACGACGCGAGTTCGGCTGGTCGACCAGCGTTCGTCGATGGACATACTGGCCGACCAGGAGCGGCTCCACCAACGTCTTAGGGCGCTGGTCTCGGACGTCGGGGTCGTCCAGTCGATCTGCATTTTCGACGCCCGGGGGAACGCGCTCGTTTGCTCGTCGGCGCTCCCGCCTTCGCGGAATTTCTCCGACCGGGATTTCATCCGCGCGCATCAGCAGGGCGACACCGGCGCATACTACGGGCAGGTCTATCAATCGCTCACCGGCCCCTCTCCCTCCTTCACAGTCAGCCGCGGTGTTCGCCGAAATGGATCGCTCGACTACGTTGTCGTAGTTTCGACCCCGCCGAGCGGCTTCTTTCAGCTCTACGCGACGATGGCATACGCGTCCGGTCTGCAATACGGGCTCATCCGCGACGACGGCTACATCCTGGCTCGATATCCGGTCCCGCCGCCGGACGCTCCGGACAGGCTGAACGACAACACGGGGTTCCGGCGCACGATTGCCCAGCATCCGGAGGGCGGCCTATACACGACAAATTCGGCTATCGATGGGGTCACCCGCCGCTACGCCGCGCGCCGGCTTCCCGATGCGCCACTGTATGTCCAGGCTGGAATCGCGGTCTCAGCCATTCGCGACGAATGGATCGGTCAGATGGCGCCGCACCTGATCTTTGGAATTCCGGCGACACCCATTAGTTCTACTGAGTCACAAGCCGATTTTGCGGATTCGCCGAGTGTAAGGCTTTGATATTCTGCCGATTCGTTTTGTTGGCGGAGGCGGCGAAGGTGGACGGGGCGAGGCGGGAGAGCGAGGCGCGGTTTGCGGCTTACGTGGACAGTCTGGCGGACGTGCTCGGGCACGCGGACCGAGCGGGCCCTTTGATGGATTATTGCACCGGTTTGCTGATGCCCTGCGAGCGCAAGAGCGTCGAGCCGATTGCGTCGATGGTGTCTCCGGCGCGCGCTGCGGCGACGCATCAGTCTTTGTTGCACTTCGTTGGGCAGTCGGGGTGGTCGGACGAGGCGATGCTGGCGAAGGTTCGCGAACTTGCGGCGCCGGCATTTGCGGCGCAAGGAGGCGTCGAAGCCTGGATCGTCGACGATACGGGGTTTCAGAAGAAGGGTTTGCACTCGGTTGGCGTGGCGCGTCAATATTGCGGGCGGCTGGGCAAGACGGACAACTGTCAGATCGCGGTGACGCTCTCGATCGCCAATCATCATGCGAGCCTGCCGATCGCCTATCGGCTCTATCTGCCCGAAATCTGGGCGAACGACGCCGAACGTCGAGAAAAGGCGCATGTTCCCGAGGACGTGGAGTTCAGGACCAAGCCGCAGATCGCGCTCGCCCAGATCGAGGCCGCCCTGAAGGGCGGCGTGGCCAGGGGCGTCGTGCTGACCGACGCCGCCTACGGCTGCGACGGAGACTTCCGCGCCGGCGTCACCGCGCTGGGACTGCCCTATGCGGTGGGCGTGCAATCGACGCTGTCGGTCTGGCCTCCCGGAGAAGAGCCATTGCCGCCCAAACCCTGGAGCGGCCGGGGGCGCAAGCCTTCGCGCCTACGACACGACGCCGATCATCGGCCGGTCTCGGCCAAAGAGCTTGCGATGCGCCTGCCCGCCGAGGCCTGGAAGGACGTCGAGTGGCGCGAAGGCTCCAACCAGCCCTTGTCTTCGCGCTTCGCCGCCGCGCGGGTCAGGCCGGCCTCGCGCGACCACAAACTCGTGGCGCCGCACCCCGTCGAATGGCTCGTCATCGAATGGCCGGAGGGCGAGGCGGAGCCGACCAAATACTGGCTCTCGACCTTGCCCGAGGACATTCCGCTCGCGGCTCTCGTCGACGTCATCAAGCTGCGCTGGCGCATCGAACGCGACTATGAGGAATTGAAGAGCGAACTCGGCCTGGCTCACTTCGAGGGGCGAGGCTGGCGGGGATTCCATCATCACGCCAGCCTCTGCATCGCAGCCTACGGGTTCCTGATCCTCGAGAGATCGGCTTTTCCCCCCTCAGCCCGCTGGCGCCGCGAAAAACCTGCCCTTTCCGGCCGTTGTCGATCCCCACGCGCCCCCGATCCGTCCCGAACGCCACGTGCCCAACTCGATCGCGACCATGCGCAAGCAATTGACGATCGCCCTGGCAAAATCCCTCCATCGATGCCCATGCTGCCAAACCGTCTCAACACGGCGGAACTTCAGCCAACGCTTGTGACACAGTAGAAC
>CAVUHX010000054.1:0-85281 GCA_963741405.1 uncultured Alphaproteobacteria bacterium | reverse complement strand
GCGACCAAGTCCGCCTGCCAGCCCGCCAACCGGTACGTGGTCAAGCGCGCCCCTCGAGCCGGTATCCCTCGGGCAGGCGGCCGATCAGGTCGAGGTCGGGCCGCGCCAGCGGCGGCCTCTCCCAGGACGGCTCCCAGGTGGCGCAAGCCTCGTCCTGCCGGCGCGCGACGATCCGGCCGGCGGCCAGGTCCTCGAGCACGGCCAAGGTCAGCTTGACGCCGAGCGGGGCGAGCTTGTCGCGCCACAAGGCCTCCGGCGTTTCGCCCGGGGCCACGAAAACGTGCTCCTGCGCGGCGATCGGGCCGGCGTCGACGTTGTCGGTCAGCCAGTAGACGGTGCCGCCGGTGACCGGGTCGCCCATGTGGAGCGCCCAGCGGACGGCGTCGCGGCCGCGGTGGCGGGGCAGGAGCGACGGGTGATAGCCGATCGCGCCGAGCCGGGCCTTCAGCCGGGTCTTGCGCCCGACGAAGTCGTGGCTGTGCGCGCAGACGATGAGATCGACGCCCTCGGGCATCAGCTCGGCGCGGAGCTTGCCCGCCTCGAGCCACGGGACGCCGGCCTTCTCGGCGGCGTCGCGCAGGCGGTCGGGGAGGAGCCCGCTCGGCGCGCCAGCGCCGGCGCGCTGACCTGGACGATCTGGTGCCCCTTGCGCACCGCCTCGAACACGGCGGCGCCGAAGGCCTTCTGCCCGGCGAGGTAGAGCCTCATGCGGAGGCCTTCGCCGCCGCGAGCCCGGCCTCGCCGTAGTAGCGGAAGCCCTGCACGGCGCGGAAATGGCCGCCGAAGCCGGCGGAGCCGATCGCGGCCGCCGGCATCGCGCAACCGCATCTGCCCGGTGCCGGACTTGTACGAGGACCGGCGGATCGAGTTGCGGCTCTTGACCTTCGACCCGCCGAACAGCGCGGCCGACAGTTGCCGCCAGCGCTTGTCGCGGCGGAGCGCGGAGGCGAGCTGGGGGTGGCTGGTGTGAAAGATCGTCGTCGTCTTGCGCCCGGGGAGGCGGCAGCCCTCGGCGCCCTGCGCCTGCAGCTCGCAGATGGCGTTCAGGAAGCGGAGGCCGACGCCGGCCCCCTGCCACTCGGGCATGACGACCAGCCGGCAGGCGCGCGCCTCGACGCCCTTGCCCTTGTTCATGGTCGAGACGGCGAGGTGGACGGCGAGCTCGCCGTCGACCGTCCCGACGTAATAGGCGGCCCCGACCATGCGCGGCAGCTTCAGATAGTGATGCGGCTCAAACAGCGGCCAGTAACAGCCGTCCGTCTTCCAGATTTCGAGATCGAAGCGAGGTCGCCGAAGAGACCCCCTCGCGAAGCTGCGCTTCGCTGTGTCAAAGGCCCAGTCGGGCTCGATCCATTCGACGACGTCGTAGTGCGGGGTCAAGCAGGACGACCCGCTTGCCCTTGGTGCGCCGCCAGGCCTTGGCGAAGGCGAGCGCGCCGAACTTGGCGATCTGACGGTCAACGACCGAGGTGAACTCGTCGACGATCGCTTGGCCCGGGGCCTCGACCACCAGGCGCGCCAGGTCGGCGCGGAACTTCTCGCCGTTGGAGAGGACCGGATAGGGCCTGAGCCAAGTCGGAACCGTGCCGAGCCCGACCGAGCCCAGCGCCGCCGTCACGTCGTCGAACGAGCCCGTGGGCGCGATCGCGTCGACGATCGGCTTGTCGTCCGGCCAGGCCGGCTCCCAGAAGGGCGCGGGCTCGCCGAAGATGAGCCGGCCGATCGAGGTCTTGCCCGAGCCGGACGGCCCGACCACGACGCCGATCTGCCAGTCGCCGGACAGGTCGAGCTCGGCGTCAAAGGAGAAATCGCAGCCGGATTCGGCGTTGAACAGGGATTTGACCCGCGCGGCGCGGTAGCTGTCGAAATCCGAGCAGCGGTTGCGGACGGCGATCCTCACGTCGTCACCACCTTGACCGTCAGCCCTTCGCCCTTGAGGCGCTCGTAAATCTCGGCCTGGTCCGTTTCGCTTGAGCAGACGACGATCACGCCAAATTGCTCCTTGTAGCTTCCGGCCCCGGGCGTCTCGATGCCGCCCTCGCCCGGCGCCGGCGCGTCGGACAGGGCCCCGATCTCCTCAAGCGAGAAGCCCATCAGCGCCAGGTCGAAGTCGAGCGCCTTGAGGTCGCCCAGCTCGACCTTGAGCAGTTCGTCGTCCCAGCCGCCGTTCAGGGTGAGCTTGTTGTCGGCGATCACGTAGGCGCGCTTCTGCGCCTCCGTCCAGCCGGCGGCCACCATGACCGGGATTTCCTCGAGCCCGAGCAGCTTGGCCGCCATGACGCGGCCGTGGCCGGCGATCAGGCCGCCCTGCTCGTCGACGAGGACCGGGACCGTCCAGCCCCATTCGCGGATCGACGCCGCGATTTGGTCGACCTGTTCGGGCGAGTGCGTGCGCGGGTTGCGGGCGTAGGGGACGAGCGAGGCGACGCTCCGGCGCTCGACCTTGTCGGCCGGCCACGAAGCCGGCTCTTTCGGCGCGGGCGCGCCGTCGCTCTCTTTTTTGCGGGCCAAAGGAATTCTCTTTTAGGGGCAAAAAAATTCTGCGCGTGCGGGGGCGTCCGGTTGCCAGCGAGGGCGCCGGCGCAAAAAGCAAACCCCCTACCCCTCCGCGCGCTCGGGACGCCTTCCGGTCGGACCTTCGCGGAAGCGATTGTCGTGCAAGCGGCAGAGCGAGCGCGTGTTGTGCAGCGCGTCCGCGCCGCCCGCCTTGCGGGAGACGATGTGGTCGGCCACCACGGCCGCGCGGCCGCAGCCCGGCACGGTGCAGACGCCGCCGTCGCGCTCGAGCGTCTGGCGGCGCAGCTCCCGCCACTCGGGCGTGAGGTAATAGGGGTCGGCCTCTTTCGGCGGCAGCCGGACGATTGCGGTCCGCGCGAGGGGAAGCCGCGGCGCAAGCATCCGAACCATCGCGTCGGGGCTCAGGCCATCGGGTCAGTTCGGGCGGCGTCCGGCTTCGACGCCGGCGTCTTCGTCCTTGGCGGTGAGGAAGGCATAGATCGCTTCGGCCGCGTCGAGCACCTCGTTGGTCACCGCCTTGGGCCCTTCGCATTCGACCGCCAGGCGCAGCGCCAGGATCCGCAGCTCGGTGTCGCTCACAGGAAGCCCTTGCCCGCGTGGTCTCGGAACGCCTTCGCGCGTCGGTCGTAGGCCTTCAGCGTCTTGACCTCGCGATGGCGCGTCACGTCCATCACCTTGAAGAGATCGGCGCCGTCCTCGAGCGCGCTCGTGACGAAGCCGGCGCGCAGCGAATGTCCGGAAAACAGAGTCGGATCAACTCTGGCCGCCTTCGCCCAGCGCTTGACGATCAGCGCCACACTCTGCGTGGTCAGCGCGTGGCCGAGCCGGCCGCCCTTCATGACGCGCCGGAAGATCGGCCCTTGCGTGATCGCCGCCGCCTCGAGCCAGGCGTCGAGCGCTTCGACGGGCTTGAGCTTGCGCCCGTTCGGCACGGCGATCTGAGCGCCCTGCCCTTCCTGATCCGTCTTCGACCGGGAAATATGCAGCACGATTCCGTCTGGCGCGCGCTCGACGTCGGCGAGCGTGAGCGCGACGAGCTCGCTGCGCCGCAACGCCGCGGCGAAGCCGATCAGGATCAGCGCCTTGTCGCGCTTGCCCGAAAGCGTCATCGGGAATGCGCTTGACGAGCTTCGCCACGACCGCCGCCGTGGCGGGCGCCTTGCCCTTCTGCGCGGTCCCGAGCTTGCGCCGGATGCCGCGCATGACCGCTTTGACGCTTTCGTTGATCGGCGGCTCGAAGCCGGCGAGCTTGTGAGCGTAGGCGATCGCCGCCGCGCGGCGCGAAATGGTCGAGACCTTGAGACGGAGATCGGCGAGGGCCGCCAGATAGGCCGCAACGGTCGCCGGCGTCGCCGGCAGCGCGATCGCGCCCACGGCCTCGCACCAGGTCGAGAAATGGCGGATGTCGGCGCGGTAGGCGCGGCGGGTCGCGTCGGCCTTTTCGCTGAGCGCGTAGCCGGCGGCGGAAGTCAGTGCATCCGTGAGCCCCGCCGCCGGCGCGCCTCCGACCGGCAGCAGCGTCAGATCGGAAGACATTGCTATTTGCGCGGCACGCCGGCCCTCTCGGCGATCTCGCGCTTGTTTGCGCAGCAGACGCACACCAGATCCGATTTCAGCCAGCGCCGCCGCTCGATTTCGGCGTTGCGCTGGAGGGCCTGAATTCGCTGCGTCGACACGGGCTCGCCGCAGTCGAAACAGGGCTGGCCGAAGCGCGGACGGACCAATACGCCCATGGGCTTCCGGCCTCCCTTGCTAGATTCCCGACGGGCTCTCGGCGGAAAGCATTCGGACCGACGCCGCAGGAGCATGGGGCGCAAACAGTAAGAGCAGGCAGGAAAATCGCGTCTGCCTCCGATTTGAACTTGTCTCGCTGTGCACGTCCTGTTCGTTTACTGGCTCACTATTTGACCTGCGTCAATGCAGGGGTCTGGTCAGGGTGCTATTTTGTTTAGGTTAATTGGAGGAGAACCTACCATGCTCGACACTGTAACCCCACCCGAGACGCTAGGCGGGTCAAAAACCGATCCACCGAAAACCGATCCACCCAAAACCGATCCATCAAAAAACGAACCGTCGACATCACCGTCATTCACTATCCGTGTAGCCGACAGCAGAAGTGCCACCTTGAGCGAGGATGACGAAGGCCTCGCGAGGCCCGACGCACCCGAGGCGCGGGAGTTGGTGTTCGATCTGAATTTGCCTAAGGGGGCCGCATCGCCGTCGAGCACGGAGATCGATCTCTATCGAGAAATAACGAAAGTAGAGCACGCGTTAAGGCACCTCTATCCAGCCGGTGACCCCACCGCCGAGTTGAAAGTTCCGACCGTACTTCAAGCGCCTATTCCATATCGCGCAACTCTCATTAGAGGGCGATGTTGTAGGCAAGTATAAGCCTCGAATTGTAGGTGGGCGCCTGTCTGGCGAGTTGGCGAAGGCCGAGGTGACAGATATAGCCGCCGCACTTATCGAGGAGGAGGCACCACGCATAAAGAACGAGCATATTCGAAATCTGGGATATTGGGCGGTGATATTCTCAGTACCACTAATTATTGGCTATTGTGGTCTTCTGTTCTTGTCTACGACAAACCCAATTATCGTGTTCCTCACGTAGGTCGGCTTTGCACCGGCAATCCTGGCCAATTTCATGATCCTTCTCGTGGGGACCTTTGCCGGTGTTTGCTTGAGTTACGCGTTCCGAACATCCGAGTTTTCGTTGTCAGACTAACAAGGACCGACGCTGAATTCCTCGCGCCACAGACACCAACTCGATGATCACCGGTACCTTGGCCGTCCTGCTAGCCCTAGTGGCCATGTTGAAATTGGGCGACGTCTTCATTGGTGCGTACAAGCTCTCCGATGTATCCACAAACGCTGTGCTTGCACTTGTAGTGGGCGCTATCTTAGGTATGAGCGAACAAAAACTCTCAGGCACCGTTGCTAAACGTGTAGATGACTTGTTTGGTGGCGCAAATAAGGCATCTACCAAGTAAAGGGAAACGCCGCTTGCCACCGCGCGCGGAGCCACCGCGCGCGGAATGGAGGGCGACTCTCTGCGCGTGCACTCATCGGGCGGGCTTAACCTATCGTTTCAAGGGATATACCCCGGAGGCGCATTTCAAGAATTTCCGAGCGGTGGTTGGCACTCACAAATGGCTACAATTGTGACTATCAATGGGTTAGCAATCAGAAGCGCGAGTCCAACAGGCTGCGAGGAGGCAAAATGCCCCGCGACAGACGACATCGTCCGACACGCTAAGCCGCATGATCTCCGTGGCGGCGTTTGTGGTCTCCGCAGCACCATTCGCGGTCCAATACTTGGCGCACGAGCAGCTCGTCTACGACCACATGCGGCGACATCGTCGAGCATACCTTAGCGGGACGACGGCCAGGTTACGCGACGCTTGATCGAGATTAATGCGGACCGCGAACCTATACCGAGTTCTACGTTAATTCGTTCGAAGCGCAGAGCCGGCGGTAAATAACTTTGGGTCGCGTATCGCGTCACTAAGGAAAGCGGGCTATGACGCATATAGCATATCCGGTGGGGTTCCACTATCTAATGTTGGACCGAATTACGGTCGGCGCTTGGTTGTCGTCATCAACGGGTATGGTGGCACACCCGCCATGATGAAAGACGTTGTCCAATCGGTCCGCGAAGCTTATTCGCGTTTCTGGGCTCGATCTTTACATACCGCCGCTCGACTACAGGAAGTTGTTCAGTCGACGCCCGCGGCGAAGATCGTGAGCCAACTCCTCACAGGAATGGACGCGATTTGCGATGAGCGCTCGATATGAGCACATTGTGTTGATCGGTATCAGTATGGGCGCGGTCGTTGCCCGACGGCTTTCCTCGCGGCGACAGACATTCACAAGACAGTCCCGAACGAACCGGAGCTCTCCAATGCGGGCCAGCGCCACTGGGGCTGGCAAGGTCGAGCGCATTGTCACTCTCGGTGGGCTGAACCGGGGATGGCTTATTTCCGGCCGATTGGCTGGCGGGAATCATCCTCTTCCACCCTGGTCGGCTTTATGGGTCATCTTGGCTTTGCGGCAGGCAAGCCGACTATCTTCGATGTTCGCCGGGGCGCTCCCTTCATCGTGCAGACGCGGCTGCAATGGCTCGCACTGCGGCGGTCCAGCGATCCGGCAAAGCCCGAACCTTTGGTTATTCAGCTCCTGGGGACACAAGATAACCTTGTTGCCCGGACGATGCGATTGATTTCGCCGTCGATCGCGACCCAGAGCGCCCGTATTTCTATTTCGAGCTGCCGAATACGCGGCACGACAATGCTCTTTGTTTTCTCGCCTTCGATGTTCTGACCGGGACGGAAAGTTCGGCGCCGCGCGGAAGGAACGTTTTTTCTACGTGCTGAAGAGCGACAGAGAAGCTCGAGACGAAAGCAGATCCGAGCGGAGTATCTTGTCGACACGCTTCCCGGACAAACCGGACCCGATATCAAGCACGTCGTGTTCGTCATTCACGGGATTCGCGACGATGGCTATTGGACCCGCAAGATCGCGCAGAAGATCCAAGAAAGAGCCTCGTTTCCTGGCTCGATAAACGCCATGGCGGTGCGTGACCTCAAGCTACGGCTACTTCGCCATGTTGCCTTTCGTCTTGCCTTGGATCAGACGACAGAAGGTAGAATGGCTGATGGACGAGTATGTCCGGCGCGGGCGCTTCCCCGACGCCGAATTTTCTTATATCGGCCATTCGAACGGAACCTATCTGGTCGCCCGCGCCCTTGAGGATTATCCAGCGGCCCGTTTCCGTAACGTGCTGTTTGCGGGCAGTGTCGTTCGGCGCGAGTTACGACTGGGCGGCGCTCCTTTCCGCCGACCGCGTTCGCAAGGTTCTCAACATGGTCGCCACGCGAGACTGGGTGGTGGCATTATTCCCGATGGGCCTGGAGCCGTTCCGCAGGTTCTTCGATCTCGGCGGCGCAGGCTTTGCCGGCTTTCGCCAGGCCCGCCCAAGGCAAGGTCGCGAACCTTGATGAGGTTCGTTTCGTTATCGGTAGCCACTCGGCGGGATTGATCGAGACGCAATGGTTGCGGATTGCCGACTTTATCGTCGATGGCAATGTCCCCCCGGCGGATGACCCCGACTATAGCAAGAAGCGGTCCTTCTTTTGGGTCAGCGTTTCTAAGATCCGACTATAGTGTTCTCTTCTGCTGTTTCTCTTCGCCGCCGTGGTGCCGATCTTCATTCTATACCCGATCTTCTCCGGCGCTGGCATGGCGGTTACCGACATGATTGTGCGTACGCTGTTGGTATTCCTTTATCTCATCGCGCTCCGATTTGTCGTAACTCGAGTATAGTGAGTGTCAAAGTTGTCCATCCCTCGCAAGTAGGTGGTAGAAAAGGATCACCCTCTCGGCCCCGCCTTCTCGGTGATCTCGCGTTTGTTCGCGCACACGACGCAAGCCAGGTCCGATTTCAGCCAGCGGCGCCGCTAGCTTTCGGCTATGCGCTGGAGGGCCTGGATTTACCGCGTCGACACAGGCTAGCCGCAGTCGAAACAGGGCTGGCCGAAGCGCGGACGGATCAATACGCCCATCAGCTTTCCGGCCCTTGCTAACGGCTGGGATTAATAGCGGGAAGGACGGTTACCGCTAGCGAAACTGGTCCCTGCCCGGCTCGAGCCAGGCGGCCGCGGTGGAGCAGTAGCTCGCGCGCTCATATGCCCGGCGCATCACCGCCAACAGCGTCATGCCGGCGAACCGCTCGGATTCGGCCGGGCGAACGTCCGCCGGCGGGCGCCCGTGCTCGCGCCGCAAGTCGCGCAGGTGAAGGGCGCAGGCCTCGTCCGGCGTCGGCTTGGCCTTGCGCGGCATCAGGCCGCGGCCTCGGCGGGCTTCGCCCACGGGCAGCGGCCGCATTTCGTCGGCGACGAAGGCCAAGACCCTGAGCAGTTTCTCGCTCGCCCCCTCGGCGAGCGCGCGGGCGAAGTCCTCGGTCCGCAGCGCGCCCAAAAACTCGGCGCAGTAGCCGCAATCGAAGGCGCGCGCCTCCTCTTGCCGGCCGAAGAAGCGGGAAGGCTCGAACAGGCTCTGGTAGGCGAGCGTCGACCAATAGGCGGCCATCACCGCGCCTCCACGGGGGCGAAATTGTAGAAGACGCGCGTCTGCGGCTTTTCCCGCTTGGCGCACCATTCCGGCCCCATCTCGGCCCGGATCGCCTTCACGTCGAGCGAGGCGAACGTGCTCTCGGATCGCGCGACGCCCCAGGTCTCGCCGGCGACGACGCGCAGGCCGCGGCGCTCGAATTCCTCTTTCAAAGGCTCGATCTCGGCCTCGAGCTCTTCGCCTTGAGCGCAATCCAAGAGGCCGTCCCGGCCCGTCCCGGCGAGGAGGACGGTTAAGAGTTGGCCCGTTGCGGTAAATTAACCAGGAAAGAACAGATAACGAACGAACGCTTCCCTGCGGACAGAATCCGTGCGACTGTAAACAACCCGCTCAGGATCAGCCACGCGATGAGGGACAGCATGGACGAGCAGAGGCCGCGCAAGCGGCCGACGACGACATTCATCCGATCGGCGGGGACGAAGCGCATTCTCAAGCGGCTGAGCGAAGGCCTCGGCGCCCACGACATTGGCCGGGGACGGAGCGGCGCGGCGGCCAGACCGTCGCCGGAGACGCCGAAGCCCCGGAAGGCCGCGAGGCTCTCGAAGGCGCCGTCCACGCCCATCTGCAGATCGCTCGGCTTGGCCGGGCGGCGCCGGTCGCGGGCGAGGCGCGCTCGCGCGGCGACATCCGGGCGATCGCCGCTCATCACTCCCCCGTCGGTAGCGGGCACGCGCCCTTGGGGGGACATGGGCGGAGTGATCCGCCGCGTCCCCAGCCCCCCCGGGGGGGGTCGGCGATCTACGTCGCAAGCCCTTGATAGTCCTCGATTCGGAAAAGGAAATGCAAGGAAATGCAAATGTCTTTTCCCTGTTTTCGACGCCCGAAACCGCGTCCAACCCGGTCGCTGTGCGGTCCTGGAAATACCGATCTCCCCGTCCGCGTCCTTTCGGCTGGCGCAACGTTGTCATGCCCGCGGATGCGGGCATCCAGGACCGCCGGGCTGAGGACGGTCATATCTGCATCCATCCGCTGCCCCGGCTCTGGATCCCCGCTTTCGCTGGGATGACAGAAACCCTGCGCTCGTCCAGAACCGCGCCTGTCAGCGGGCGATCAGGCCGCCGCCGCCCGCTCCTCCCGCAGATCCGGCGGCAGCGCCTCCTCGACCAGCGCCTCGATCGCTTCGTCCGCGCCCATCGACGTCTGCGCGTTCGAGCCGAGCCGGCGCACCGACACCGTGTTCTCGGCCGCCTCCTTGCGCCCGACGGCGATAAGGACCGGAACCTTGGCCAGCGAGTGCTCGCGCACCTTGTAGTTGATCTTCTCGTTGCGCAGGTCGGTCTCGACCCTCAAGAAGCGTTTACGGGCCTTCGCCGCGAATTCGAGCGCGAACGCGTCCGCATCGCTGGTGATCGTGCAGACGACGACCTGCACGGGGGCCAGCCACAGCGGCAGATGGCCGGCGTAGTGCTCGAGCAGGATGCCGATGAAGCGCTCCATCGAGCCGCAGATCGCCCGATGGATCATGACCGGAGTTGTCTTCTCGCTGTTGCCGGCGATGTAGAAGGCCCCGAAGCGCTCCGGCAGGTTGAAGTCGACCTGGGTCGTGCCGCACTGCCAGTCGCGCCCGATGGCGTCGCGCAGGACATATTCGAACTTCGGACCGTAGAAAGCTCCCTCGCCGGGATTGATCCCGGTCGTCACGACATTGCCGTGGCGCGCCCGGATCTCGTCGAGCACCCGGCTCATCACCGCTTCGGCGTGGTCCCACATGGCGTCGGTTCCGACGCGCTTGTCGGGGCGGGTCGACAGCTTGACCGCGAATTTGTCGAAGCCGAAGTCGCTGTAGACGGAAAGGATCAGCTCGTTGATCTTGTGGCACTCTTCCGCGAGCTGCTCCTCGGTGCAGAAAATATGGGCGTCGTCCTGGGTGAAGGAGCGCACGCGCATGAGGCCGTGCAGCGCGCCGGACGGCTCGTAGCGATTCACCGCGCCGAACTCGGCGAGGCGCAGAGGAAGCTCGCGATAGCTGCGCAGGCCGTTTTTGAAGATCATCACGTGGCCCGGGCAGTTCATCGGCTTGATCGCATAGACGCGCTCGTCTTCGCCCTCGGCCTCCTCGCCCGCGGGCCGCGCCATGAACATGCTCTCGCGGTACCAGCCCCAGTGGCCGGAGATCTCCCACAGCCGCTTATCGAGCACCTGAGGCGCGTTCACCTCCTGATAATCGTCGGCGAGCCGCCGGCGCATATAGGCGACAAGGGCCTGGAACAGCGTCCAGCCCTTGGGATGCCAGAAGATCGAGCCGGGCCCCTCCTCCTGGAAGTGGAAAAGGTCCATCTCGCGGGCGAGCTTGCGGTGGTCGCGCCGCTCGGCCTCCTCGAGCTGCTTGAGGTAGGCGTCGAGTTCTTCCTTTTTGGCGAAGGCAGTCGCGTAAATGCGCGACAGCATCGGCTTGGTCGAATCGCCCCGCCAGTAGGCGCCGGCGACCTTCATCAGCTTGAACGCCTCCCCCACCTTGCCGGTCGAGGTCATGTGCGGGCCGCGGCAGAGGTCTGTCCATTCGCCCTGGCTGTAGAGCTTGACGTCCTCGCCCACCGGGATGGTGTCGATGAGCTCGACCTTGAAGGCCTCACCCTTCCGCTCGAAGAAGCTCTTCGCTTCGTCCCGCGAGACAACCGTCTTGCGGAACGGCTCGTCGCGCGCCACGATCTCGCGCATCCTCTTCTCGATCGCGGGGAAATCCTCGGGCGTGAACGGCTCGGAGCGGTAGAAGTCATAATAGAAGCCGTTCTCGATCACCGGCCCAATCGTCACCTGGGTGTCGGGCCAAAGGGACTGCACCGCGTCGGCGAGCACATGGGCCGCGTCGTGGCGGATGAGTTCGAGCGCGCGCGGGTCGTCGCGCGGAACGAACTCGAGCCTCGCGTCGGTCTCGACGGGATCGGCGAGGTCGACGAGTTCGCCGTCGCGGACCATGGCGACCGTGCGCTTGGCGAGGGACGGGGAAATCGATTTGGCGATGTCGAGACCCGAGACGCCGGGCTCGAAGGCGCGCTGCGCGCCGTCGGGAAAGGTGACGTGGATCATGTCTGCTCCAAGGCTCACTCGCCGAAACCAATCGGCGTAAGCGAAACGCCGACGCCTATAGACGGCCGGGGCGCGGCGGGCAATCCCGGACGGTTCGGGTTCCGTTGCCGAAGTGCTAAACTCGCGCCATGCCAGAAGACTCGCATCTCGTCCGCCGGGTGGTCGTCGAAGGCTTCGTCCAGGGCGTGGGCTACCGCCATTTCGTCCGCCGGATCGCCCACGGGCTCGGCGTTTCGGGTTGGGTGCGCAACCGCGCCGACGGGTCGGTCGAGGCGCTCGTCGCAGGACCGCCGGAGAAGGTGGAGAGGATGCTTTCCGAGATGCGCCGCGGTCCGCCGGGCGCGAGAGTAACGAGCCTCTGGCTGGCAGAGCCTTCGTCCGGGGAAGAGGCCAGCGCCGGAATCTTCGGCATCCTCCCGACAACATGACGCCGGTCGGGTCCCGTTCCGGCGAGGCCTGGCGCAAACCCGCCTCTCAAAACAGGTTCAGCGATCGCCGTCCGGCGCTCAGGCCGGCTTCTTCGGCTCATCCTTCATGTCGGCGCTCCACTGTCGCACTTCGCCCCTCCCCTCCCGACAATGCGCGTGCTGGCGACCGAAATTATCACGGGGCCGTCAACCCTTATCCGCCGCTCCATCGACCTTCGCGAGCCACAGGGCGATGCGCTCGTAGACCGCGCGGCGGCTGAGCAGGCCGAGGTGACCCGTGTCGCAAGCGACCCATTGCCGGGCGGCGGTAAAATCGAGAGCGCGGACAGGGTCCTGGTGGCGGCCGAGCGCGCTCGCGACGGGAACGAGGCCGTCGCCAATCAGGCGTTCCGCGAGGCCGGGCGAGGCGGCCGTCGTGGCGGCGATCGTGTAGCAGTCGACGCCCTTCGGCAGGGGAACGGGACGGCGCGCATCGGCTTGCCGGGCGAAACGGTCGCGACCCCGCCAGTCTTCGTCGATGAGATTCCCGTAGCGGAGGTCGGTGACGCCTGCGCTGCGAATCTTGCCGAGGCGGGCGAAGGCGGCGGCGTAAGGCGCCTTTCCGAGGATCCGATCAATCCAGGCGCCGATCCGCTCAAGCGGCGCGCCGTGGTGCGGTGTCCCGAGAAAGACCATCTTTTTCAGCTTCTTCCGCCAGGTATGCCCCTCCTCCTCGGCGATGTGGCAGGCGCTCCGCGCCACGAGGCCGCCCATGCTGTGGCCGATGATGACAAGATCCTCGATCTCGACCGGCCATCCGGCCACCATCTCCTCGAGCGCATCGGCGAAATCACGACCGTTTTCCGAAATATGCCGGCCGGAATTGTACGACAGATAGACCGGCGTGTAACCGAGGTCGCGGGCGAGCGCCGCGCCATGGTCGTGGTTCTGGCGGGTCCATTGCAGGTCGCTCATGCAGAGCCCGTGCGCGAGCACGGCGATCTTGCCTGTCGCCTCGGGGAAGGCCTCGGCGAGCGCATGGCCCTCGAGTGCGACCGGCCGTCCTTCGCGGCGGAATCGCATTGCGAGCGCGAGCGGATTGTCGGTCGCGGCGAGATGGTCGCCGACCACGCCGTTCAGCGCCGCAAGCGCGGCCTCCCGCCCCCGCGAGACCGGCCAGTCGTTCGGCGCGGCGCCGACGAGCGCCGCGGCGCCGGCGATTCCTTTGCCGGTCAGCCGGAACGCCCCCCGGACGCCGCCATAGACGAGTTCTTGTGACACCCCCGGTCAGCCCCTGGGCGAACGGAGCGAGACCCGGCGTGTCGAGAACCGAATGATGCACCTGCTCGACAATGCCGGTCACGCCCTCCGCCGCGTCGACCGCCAGGCGGCCAAGGCCGAGCACGTCGGATAAAGAAATCGCAGCCGCCTTCCTTGTCATCGCGATGGAGCTCCGTTTTCCGCGGACGAAACGGGACCGTGCCACTGAGGATCGTCGCCCAGCCCTGCTTTGCCGCCACTCTTGACGTCCTTAGCACGAATGGATCGGTTGCGAGTTGGCGGATCCGACGCGCCGCGGAGGCGGATTTTGCCTGTCGCGCGCCAGGCTGTATCGTCCGGCGATGCATACAACCTTCCCCCTGCGCGGCTGACAAATGGCGCGCGACCCGGGCCTCGAAGACCTGATCCGCGACAACCTTCCGAACGACGTGGGCCTGTCCGAAAGGCCGATGTTCGGCGGCTGGGCCTGGCTCCTGAACGGCAACCTGGCGATTGGCGCGCGCGAGGACGGCATGCTCGCCCGGCTCGGCAAGGGCGCGGACGGCTGGGCGCTCGCTCTGCCCGATGTGTCCCCTATGGTCTCACGGGGACGGATAATCGCCGGCTGGGTCCGCGCCGGGCCTGCGGCCTATGGCGAGGACGCCGTGCGATCGCGCCTGATCGAGGCTGCGCTGGACCTCGCGCGCCAGCTTCCGCCGAAGGGGTAAAGCGAACCTTGACAGTTCTTAGTTCGTGGAGGGCTGGCCGGCCAGGGCGACTGCGCCAACATGTCCTTTCAGGCATCAACGTGAGTACGCGATCTTATTGATCCCGCTGGAGTAACCAACTACGCTTCAGCGACGGCGGTTTTGTGTGGGTGACGCCGGTCGCCACGCCGATTGCTGCGGCGCACATAGTTGATCATCGCCTCCGGCTCCTGTTGCTTGACCTTGAGCGCGGCGATCAAGGCGTCTTCCGCCGACACGGTCACGCTTCGCCGCACGCCGGCGACATTCATCCCAACCGTGAATTCGGTCATGCCCGAGCCTCCAGGGGCGGTTCCTCACCAGACGGCACGGCTAGCCCTGCCCGGCGGCAAAACGATGGCCCGGCTCGGAAGGCGTATTGCCCCGCTGCCTCGCTTTCTGCGCCGTTTCGTGTTGACAGCCCGCGACCGGGTTTATACGCGATTGATCGAGACGCGGCCCGATCTGGGCCGTCCGGAGCGGAACAAGAAGGGCGCACGCATGGCGATTGACGGAACCTGGGCGCTGACGATCGAGACCCCGATCGGCACGCAGGAATTGACTCTTGAGGCGCAGGCGTCCGGCGGCGCGCTCAACGGCAGCCAAACCGGTCCCGACGGGTCGCAGCCGATTCAGGACGGCGCGGTGAACGGCGACGAGGCGACCTGGTCCGTCAACATCACCTCGCCGATGCCGATGACCCTGGAATTCAAGGGCACGGTCCAGGGCGACACCATGACCGGGTCGGTGAAGCTCGGCATGTTCGGCGAATTGACCTTCAGCGCCGTCCGCGCCTGATCGCTGCGGCGCGCCGGAAGGCGAGGTCGATCCCGGTCCGGTTGTTGAAAAACGAGTTGCCGCGCCGTACGGTGGCGCGTCACTCGACCTCTATCTCCCGGACGCGCAGTTCGTCGCCTGCAGTCATCTGGACGTGGTAGCGTCCGCAGTCCGGGCAAGCGGCGAAGCGTTCGGCGAGCGCCACCGTCTTGCCGCAATCGAGGCACCATCCGGCGCCCGCGACCCGGTCGATCTCGAGCGCCGCCCCTTCCGCGATCGTGCCGGCGGAAATCGCGGCAAAGCAGAACTGCAGCGCCTCCGGCTCGACATGGCTCAGCGCGCCGACATCGACAAACACCCGCTTCACTTTGTCCGCACCCTGCTTCTTCGCCGCATCCGTCGCGATTTCGACAATGCTCTCTGTCAACGCCATTTCGTGCATGACTCGCCAGTATCGTTCGTTCGACCGCTCAACGCGGACCGACGCGCTCCTCCAGTCGCATATTCCTCTGCCGCTCCGCCAGAGGCCCGGCACGATCCAACGCGGCCTTCATTCTGGCCGCGGCGACTGCGGACCTCGGCGGGGGGATATATGCATCTCGTCGCCGTTCGATCTCGACGGGCTTCGACGGCGCCACTATAGTCCCCTAAGTTGTCGTGACAGCGGTCGTCGGCGGTGCGAGTCTGTTCAACGGACGCGAGCATCCCGTGCACGCGGTCATTAGCGGGTTTGTCATCGCGGCGATCGTCAACGGCATGGCGCTCGTTGGCCTGCCCGCCGCGCGATACAGCTCTTGGCGACGGCGCTGGTGCTGCTCGCTGCGGTCACCGTTAACGTGGTCGTCAGACGCAGAGGAGAAAACGCGCGTTAAGTTCCATCGAGTTCAATTCAAAAATTCAAATAAAGAAACCAAAAGGAGGAGCGTTTCATGATCGATATCCGAATTGACGTCGAAGTTTGGCCTGAGGGTTGGCCGCAGAACGCTGCTCAAAGCGGGCCTCGCCGCCGGAGCGATGCAAGTCGCAAGCCCCTTCATCGTCAAGGCGCTCGGCGAGGAGCCGATCAAGATCGGCCTCGACGATCCCTTCACCGGCACCTACGCCGAGCTTGGCAAGAACGAACAGATCGGCTGCCAGCTCGCCGTCGAGGAGATCAACAAGAAGGGCGGCATCCTCGGCCGCCAGGTCCTGCTGGTGTCGGAAGACTTCGACCTCCGCCGACACCGGCGTTGCGGTGCAGAAGGGGCACAAGCTGATCGAGCGCGACAAGGTCAATTTCCTCCTCGGCAACGTCAACTCGGCCATGGCGCTCGCGCTGGGAGACCTTACCTCCAAGGCAGGCGTCCTTCATATTGTCACCGGCGGCCACACCGACGCGGTCACCGGCTCGGACTGCCACTGGAACGTCTTCCGGGTCTGCAACACGACCCGCATGGAGACGAACGCGGTCTCGAAGCTGCTGTTCGATAAGTTCGGCAAGAAGTGGTATTTCATCACGCCCGACTACGCCTTCGGGCACACCCTGCAGCAGGGGTTCGAGGTGAGCCTCAAGAAATTTGGCGGGACGCAAGTGGGCGCGTCGCTGGCTCCGATCGGCACCACGGATTTTTCGTCCTACCTCATCCAGGCCCAGGCGGCGAACCCGGACGTGATCCTGTTCCTGACCGCCGGCCAGGACGCGGTCAATTCACTCAAGCAGGCGGTGCAGTTCGGTCTCGACAAAAAGTTCCATATCGCCGGTGCCCAACAGGAGCTCGAGGTGCTAGAGGGCCTGCCTCCCGAGGCGCGGATCGGCACCTGGGTGTTCGAATGGTACTGGGTGCAGCAGAACGTCCCGCACCTCGCCGATTTCGTCGCTGCGATCCGCAAGGTCAACAACGGCAAGGTTCCGACAGCGCGGCACTGGTTCGGATACGCCTCGACCTGGACCTGCGCGCTGATCGCCAACGAGCTCAAGACCCTCGACGCGACGAAGCTCGCCAAGGGCCTCGAGAATTTCGCCCTGCCGCCTGAAGTCGCGCTGATGCCGGACAAGGTCTTTTACCGTGCTGGCGACCATCAGCTCATGCCCGACCTCTATGTCGGCCACGCGGTCGAAAAGGGCCCCGAGCCGGAGGACTTTTTCCATGTCGATTCGGTCGTGAAGGGCGAAGAGGCGGCTCTCCCGGTCGGCGAGACCGGTTGCCAAATCGCCTATCCGGCCTGACGAGCTAGTGCGGGCGCCCGAAGGCGTCCGTCCCGCCCCGATGTCCCGGCTCATCTTCTTCGACGTCTTCAACGGCCTGATCATCGGCGCGTTCTACGCGCTGATGGCGCTCGGCCTGTCGCTCATCCTCAACCTGTCGGGGGTCATCAACTTCGCGCACGGCGGGTTTCTGGCGATCGGCGCTTATCTCGCCTACACGCTCATGCCCTATCTCGGCTTCTGGGGCGCACTCATCGTCGCGCCGACGCTAACCGCCCTCATCGGTCTCATCGTCGAGCGGCTCCTGATCCGGCGTGTCTACGGGCGCGACCCACTCTACAGCCTTCTCCTTACATTCGGGCTCGCCTTCATCCTGCAGGACGGCACCCGCATCGTTTGGGGATCGCAGACCCTACCCTTCTCCGTCCCCGGGTGGATGTCGAATTCGCTCAGCAGCAGCTATTTCTTCCTGACCGGATATCGGCTCTTCATGGTGGCTGTCGCCTCGCTCACCGTCCTTGCGCTGTTTGCCGCGATGCGCTGGACGCGTCTCGGCATGCGCATCCGCGCCGGCGTCTCGGATCTCGAGACGGTTTCCGTCCTCGGCGTCAATATTGGGCGCCTGCGCGCCTTCAACTTCGCCCTCGGAATTTTCCTCGCCGGTCTCGCCGGCGTTCTGGCGGCGGGAATGCTCGGTCTTCAGCCGAACATCGGCGACGAACTCATCATGCCGAGCTTCGTGGCCATCATCATCGGCGGGCTCGGCAGTCTGCCGGGTACGTTGGTCGGCGGCATCCTGATCGGCGTCGCCTCCGGCCTGACGACCGCCTTCTTTCCCTCAGCCACCGAAGCGGTGATCTATGTGCTGATGGCGCTCGTGCTCCTCGTGCGGCCCCGCGGCCTGTTCGGCGAGGAGGGCCGGCTCCAATGAAGACGCGCCCCTACTACGAGCTGGCGGCGGACGGGCTGATCTGGCTCCTTCTCCTGACGGCGCCGTTCTGGCTATCCGCGGTCGGCGGCTACACCCAGCTCGGCTCACTCGTACTCGTGATGGCGCTCGCCGCCACCGCGCTCAACTTCCTGCTCGGCTTCACCGGCGTCCTGTCGTTCGGCCACGCCGCATATTTCGGCCTCGGGGCCTACGGCGCCGGCCTGACGATAAAATATCTTGTCCCGAACACGCTTCTCGCCATGGCCGTCGGAGTCTTGGTTGCAATAGCGGCCGCGGCGGTCATCGGACGGCTCATCGTCCACCTGCGCGGAATTTATTTCGCGATGTCGACCATCGCCTTCGGCCAGGTCTTTTACTTCATCGCCTTCCGTTGGAACAGCGTGACAGGGGGAGACGACGGGTTGTCGAACTGGAGCCGCGCTCCGATCGACCTCGGGTTCGCGAAGCTCGACATCACCGACAGTTCGACCGAGTTCTATTATTTCGTTTTGTTTTTCTTCGCCCTCTCCCTGGCGGCAATGGCGGCGTCGCTGCGATCGCCCTTCGGCCGCACGCTGCTGGCGATCCGGGAAAACGAGCGCCGCGCACGCTTCCTTGGAATTCCAGTGGACACCCACATCTGGCTGTCATGGATGATCTCCTGCGCATTCGCCGGCCTAGCCGGAACGCTCTTTGCGCTCCTCAACAATTTCGCCGATCCGCACGACCTGCGCTGGGACCAGTCCGGCGAGTTCGTCATCATGGCGGTGCTGGGCGGCATGCGATCGTTCTGGGGCCCCCTGGTCGGCGCCGCGATCTTCGTCGTCCTGCGGGACTACGTTTCGACGATGACGGAGAACTGGATGTCGTTCATCGGCGTGTTCTTCGTGCTGATCGTGCTGTTCTTCCCCAACGGAGTCCTCGGCATTCTACACAAGGCGTGAAGTCGCCCCGACGCGGGGCGCTGAGCGAGGCGGAGCGGGAACGTCCGTCCGGCGCATCCTCGCCCAGTCGAGCGGATGGGCGTTCGCGAGCCAGTCGCTGAAGCGGTCCAGATAAAGATAGACGACCGGCGTTGTGTAGAGCGTCAGCCACTGCGACACCAGGAGTTCGCCGATAATCGCGACGCCGAGCGGCCGACGAAGCTCGGAGCCGGCTCCAGTTTGGACCGCAAGCGGCAAGCCGGCGATATCCTGGCGCGCCTGCGCCTGGCCGAAAATGAAGCCGGTGTCCTGCTCCGGAAAGAGGTCCTTGGGGATCGTGACATAGAGGTACCCGGTCAGGACGATCAGCGCGATGGTGACGAGAAGCGTCGCAAACTGCCGGTTCAGGACCCAGCTCAGCGTCCGATCGTAGCCCCGGGCGACACGGTCGAAGCCGGATTCGAGCCAGCGTCTCATCCGGCCGGAGTTGCCGGTCGCCCGGGTAAGGAACCGGCCGCACATCATCGGCGTCAGCGTGAGCGAGACGAACACTGAGAGAAATATCGCGAGCATCACCGTCATTGCGAATTCGTGGAACAGCCGGCCGACCACTCCGGACATGAACAGGAGCGGGATGAACACCGCCGCGAGCGACAGGGTGATCGCAATAATCGTGAAGCCGATCTCGCCCGCCCCGCGAATGGCGGCCTCGAATGGCGGAGTTCCCGCCTCGATGTGGCGGACGATGTTTTCGATCATCACGATCGCGTCGTCGACCAGGAATCCGATGGCGATGGTCAGGCCCATCAGTGACAGATTGTCGATGCTGTAGCCCATCAGGTACATGCCGCCGAAGGTCGCCACCAACACAACCGGCAGCACGATGCTCGGGATGAAGGTCGCCCAGAAGCTGCGCAGGAAGAGAAAGATGATCACGACGACGAGCGCGATCGTCAGCACGAACGTGAACTCGACGTCGGACACGGACGCCCGGATCGTCTGCGAACGGTCGGAGACGAGGTCGACAAGCACGGCGCGCGTAATCGACTTTTCGAGCCCCGGCAGAGCCGCCTTGACTTGACGCGGTCGGGGACGTCGATCGTGTTGGCGTCGGGGGGCCTGCTCGATGAGCAGCACTTCGGCCCGCTTGTCGCCGAACCACGAACCGGTGCGATCGCCGACCGAAGAATCCGACAACAGTCGCGATGGTCTTGAGCTGGGCGGGAGCGACTTTGCTGTAAGCGACGATGATGTTGCGGAACTGCGCGGCGTCGGTCAGCTGGTCGTTCACATCGATCGGAAATTGCTCGAGCCGGCCCTCGAGATTGTCTTTCGGCTGCTCTGTGCTCTGGTTCTGGATCGCGGCGACGATCTGACCGAAACTCGAGATTCAGCGCGGAGAGCGCGCTGGGGTCGAGGCGGACATGCACCGCGGGCTGCTGCTGCCCGGCGACGATCACCTGCCCGACGCCGCTGATGCGCGACAGCGACTGCGCGAGCAGCGTGTTCGCATATTGATCGAGGTCCTGGATGGGAAAGGCGTCCGAATGCACCGCGTAGATGAGCACCGGCGCGTTCGCCGGATTGGCTTTCCGGTACGTCGGCGGGTTCGGCATGGTCTTGGGAAGGAGTCCGCCCGCCGCGTTAATCGCGGTCTAGCGCGTCCGAGGCGGCGCCGGCGATGTTGCGGTTCAGATCGAACTGCAACGTAATGGAGGTCGTGCCCATGCCGCTCGTCGAGGTCATCGAGGCGAGGCCGGTGATCGAAGTAAACTGCTCCTCGAGTGGCGTCGCGATGGTCGAGGCCATGATGTCCGGGCTGGCGCCTGGAAGCTGGGCGGACACCGAGATCGTCGGAAAGTCGACGCTCGGCAGCGCCGAGACCGGGAGAAGGTTGAAGGCGACCGCTCCGAACGCGACGCGCCAGACGATCATGAGCGCCGTCGCGATTGGCCTGCGGATGACGGTCTCCGAAACGTTCATGGCCCGGCGATTGCCGCCATGGGCAGCTCTATGGCGACCTTCGTCTTGTCGGCGAGATTGTACTGGCCGTTGACGACCACCCTTTCGCCGGCGTTTAGCCCTTCCGCGATGACCGCGAAACCATTCTGGCGATCCGCCACCAGGACCGGGACGCGGTTCACGATGTCGTCGGCCGAGATCACGTAGTCATAATCGCCGTCGGACCCCGACATGACCGTCCCGAGCGGCGCGACGAGAGCGTTCCTGCGCATGCCGAGCACAACCTCGACCGACGCGAACTCTCCTGACCAGACGCCTCGTCATCGTTCGGGAAGGTCGCATAAAGGGCGACAGTGCCGGTCGTGGCGACGACCTGGTTGTTGATGAAGGTGAGCTTCCCCTCTCCCTCGGTCTTTCCTGCCGGGGAAAGCGCATGAACCTCGAGCGGAGCCTTGCTCTGGGCCGCCCGGACATCGGCCAGTTGGGCCTGCGGGATCGGGAAAGTCATATAGGTCGGGGCAAGCTGGGTTATGGTGACCAGCGTCGTGCCGCTTCCCGACTGCACATAATTCCTGGGGTCGAGCTGGATCGCCCCGGCAAGTCCGGCCATCGGCGCGCCTATGTGGCAATAGCCGAGGTTCAGCTGCGCCGTCTCCACATTGGGCTGATCGAGCTTCACCGTGCCCTCGTCCTGCTGGACCACGAAGGCCTGATCCTCGGCCTGCTGCGCGGCGATCGAGTTCTGGCTCTGCAGACGCTGGTAGCGGGCAAGATCGGTCTGGGCCTGCTTGAGCACAGCCTGGTCATGCGCCAGCTGCGCCTGCGCCTGATCGAGCGCGGCCTGGTATGGCCTGGGGTCGATCAGGAACAGCGGATCGCCCTTCTTCACTGCCTGGCCCTGCCTGAAGAAGGCCTGCATGATCTGGCCGTTCACCCGCGACTGGACGTTCACAGTCTCGATCGGCTGAACCGTCCCGAGCGCGCGCAGGAGGATAGGAATGTCACGCCGGTCCACGGTCGCTGCAGCGACCGGGACGGCGCGTTCTGCCGGCGGCACAGGCGCCACTCCGATAGTCGAATGTCTGGTTTCAAAGACGGCCCCGGCGGAAGCGAGCACCACAGCAGCGGCCAGGAGCGCCCATCGAGGGTGAATACTTCTCCCCGAATGTTTCCACCACGAACGGCCTTGTCCATGAACGCAGCAAAGCCCGCGCGGGTTGCGCGCGGGCTCCGGACGTCGAACGTCGCGGCGGGCCGAAGCTGCGCTTACGCCTTCGGGAACGGGAGGGCGATGAAGCGGTCGGTTCCGTCGGCCGTCTGGATTCGCATAAGAACGGCTTTCTTGCCCTCCTGCTTCGCCGCGTCGATCCCTGACGTCACGTCTCGCGGACTGGAAACCGCCTTGCCGGCGACATCGAGAATGACGTCGCCCGAAGACAGCCCCTGTTGGGCCGCTTCGCCGGCCGGGTCGACCCCGACGATGGAGACCCCCTTCTGGTTGGAACCTTCGACGCTTTGCGCCGGCGCGAGTTCAAGACCGAACCCGTTCGCCTGCCCGGCCGAGTTGAAGTCGGCGCTGGCGACTTTCTCGTTCTTCTGCGGCGCGAGAGTCACATCGGCGGTCTTTTCGGCGCCCTCGCGAAGATACGACAGCTGAACCTTCTCACCCGGCTTCATTTCGCCAATTTCCCGGGTAAGGTCGCCGGCGTCCTTGACGTCGCGCCCGTTCAGCTTGGTGATGATGTCGCCGGCCTTCAGGCCCGCCTCGGCCGCCGGGGTCCCCTCCATCGCCTTATCGACGATCGCGCCTTCTGCCTTATTCAATCCGAGGGCCTCGGCGATTTCAGGGCCAACCGGTTGGATCTGCACGCCGAGATAGCCGCGGGCGACGATGCCGCCGTGCTCCAGGGCGTCGACCACGCGCGTGACCGTCGTGGAGGGAATTGCAAATCCGATTCCTACACTGCCGCCTGAGGGCGAATAGATCGCCGTGTTCACGCCGACGACCTCGCCCTGCTCATTGAAAGCAGGCCCGCCGGAATTGCCTTTGTTGATCGGCGCGTCGATCTGCAGGAAGCGGTCATAGGGACCGTCGCCGATGTCGCGGCCCTCGGCGGAAACTATTCCGGCGGTGACTGTGCCGCCTAGCCCATAGGGATTGCCGATCGCGACCACCCAGTCGCCGATCTTCGGCGTCTGTTTCGCGAGCGTCACATAGGGATAATCGCCCTGCTGATGGACCTTGAGAAGCGCGAGATCTGTTTTCGGGTCGGTTCCGATCACCTTGGCGTCGAGCACCTTCCCGTTGTCCATGGTCACGGTGACCGACTTCGAATCCTGCACGACGTGATAATTGGTGACGATATAGCCGTCGGACGAAATGAAGAATCCGGACCCCTCGCCCATGATGATCGACCGCGGATTGGCCGGAGCACCGTTCTGCTCGCCAAATCGCTTGAGGAACTGCTGGATCTCCGGCGGCAGATTGCCGAACGCGGACTCCGTGCTGCTCCCGTTATGCACGATCTTGACCTTGACCGAGACGACCGCCGGCTTGACGTGCGCGATCAGCGGCGAAAACGACGGCAGCGTCTCGGTCATCGGACTCTGCGAAATCGGCGCTGATACGTTCGCGGCATGGGCCGGCTGAGGCGCGCTGAATGCGCCCTCTCCAATTGCCCCGGCCGCCGCCAGGGCGACGACCGCGGCCGAGCCCAGAATGCAATTCCGGCCGCGCAGGAAAGACGAGGAAGGAACAAGTGACATGTTAGGACTCCAATCCTTTTTTCAATCCGAGCAACGCCCCCCGTTTGGGTCGAACGATTCGACCGTCGGAAGGCAGAATGCGCGCCTCCGCATGTCCGGCCTTTGGCCAACGAATTAATAATTCTCAACGAATTGACAGGCGTTGGCGGACGGGTGGTGGCAGACCACGGCGTCATTAAACGATTTCGAGGTCCGACCGTTCCTATACGGCCAAGCCGCCGGATAGCGCCCAAAATCCCTCGTCGCCGGGCGCGGCCAGGAGACGCGCAAACTGCGGCTCTCGCTTTTCGGCTTACGAATTCCTTACTTAGAAGTTAAGAATCCCGCCTCGAATCTTTACACGCGTGCCGAATAAGGTCGCGCTCGGCCCCGCGGCGAAACCGCGGAATCACGAGGCGCGTATGCATCTTTTCTCCATTGTGTTCTGGAGCCTAGTGCTCGCGACGGCCGTGGTGAGTTACCGGTGGGGCAGTCTCGTCGGACTCGTCTTTTTCGTCGTGCTGCTGATGGCAGGCGCGTTCGTCGCGGCTCGTCTGGCCTCGTAGGTCGCTTCGCTCAATGGCGTCGAGATGATCTGGTGACTTGTCAGGGTCGCGTTGGCACGGCGGCGCGCACTTCCTGAAGGCCGGCGCGAGGTCTTGCATCGGCGGAAGCGTAGGCGCCGCGATCGGCGCCGATCATGCTGCACCTGGAGCGCTCATGTTCGCCGCCCTCGGGTTCGGGCCGGAGGCGCAACTGCTGGTCTGCGGCTTGCACTGACCGCCGCTTTCGCGGATTTCGCCGGAATGTCCTGCTTCGGCGCCGTGTACAGCCCGTAGTTCGCGATCCGCTTGGCGACGTTGGCTATTTCTTCGGCGGTCAGGAGCGGCGGCTCTCCGCCTAGCTGGAGACAATTGACATACTGACGGGCGAGATTCTCGACTTCCACCGCGAGCCACATGGCGCCGCGCAGATCGTCGCCGGTCGCGATCATGCCGTGGTGGGCGAGAAGGCAGGCTTTCCTGTCTTTCAGCGCCGTCACGGCATTATCCGAAAGCTCTTGGGTGCCGAAAGTCGCGTAGGGCGCGCAGCGGATCGAGTCGCCGCCGGCGGCGCAGACCATGTAGTGAATTGCCGGAATGCTCCGCTCAACGATGGCGAGTGTCGTGCAGTAGACCGGATGTGCGTGAACGACAGCGTTCACGTCGGGCCGCTCGCGCAGGATATCCAGATGGAACCGCCACTCCGTAGACGGCAGCCCGGCGCCGGCGACGGTATGGTCGAAGCGCATTTCGATGATGTCTTCGGGCTGCATGAGGTCGTAGGGCATGCTGGTCGGCGTGATCAGGAATCCCTCGCCCTCACGCATGCTGATGTTGCCTGAAGTTCCCTGGTTGATGCCGAGCGCGTTCATCGACCGGCAGGCATCGATTATGCTCTGGCGCTTTACCTTTGCGGCTCTGGTCAGCATGATTCGTTCCATGAGTTCGTGGCGGGGCCCAACTGTCGCGGCTCCCCCTGCTCATTAGGCGGGCCGGCGTCCGCCGACAAGCGCCACGATTTGCACGGGAGCCCCGCGCAATGCGCCGACGCTCATTTGACCCCGCTCCTGCTGTTTGCTAGGCGTCATATTAACTCACGCTTGACGCTTGCGGCGATTTCCGACGCGCATTTCAGGCGGTGTGCAAGTGGAGGGGGCGTCGTGATCATCGCGGTTCGCAGCAGCGCGCTGGCGCTGGGAGGTTTGGTTGCGGCTTTTCTGGCAGGCTGCGCCTCCGAGCCGCCACCCTCCCCCGTGGTCGCCGCGCCTGCCATCAGCGCGGACCAGCTCGTCGGCAAATGGGGCCTCGCTTCCTATCACCGGGACACCGACCGGGACCGCACCGTCAAAGAAGCGAAGTCCCAGTGTCACAATCCCTATGTCATCGATAAGGGACCGAACGGCGGCGTGATGATGTATCTGGCCGACCAGAAGGAGAAGTCGGAACTCGTTCTCAAGGCCGGCAAGGACGGCGTGACCTATCTGGGGCCGCCCGGCGACGCGGGAACGGCGGACGACCGGATGATCTCCAACATCGACGCCAACTCGTTCACGACGATCTGGGTAGACCCGGACAACGCGGGGCGCTATGGGACCATGGTTTACGAGCGCTGCGAAAAGAAGGCGTGAGGCGCCTGACATTCCCTATTCCAACGGAGCGGGCATGACGGTTCGAGCGAAATCCTTCCGGCGGACGTTGGCGACGGCCCTGGCGGCGGCGGCGTTCTGGCTGCCAGGTGTGTTTGCGACGGCGCAGCAGGTCGACATGAATGTCGTGGACCAGCCGGGCTACCAGCCGACGCCGGACGAGGAGCAACTCAGCGGCGCTTACGAGCGCCAGCTAGTGTTTTTCCGTACGACGGAAGCCCCGGGCACTATCATCATCGACACCAAGAACCGCTTCCTCTACCTGGTTCAGCCGAACAACCGCGCCCTTCGGTACGGCATCGGGGTCGGCCGCGATGGATTCCAGTGGTCGGGGCTCGAGCGTATCTCGCGCAAGCAGGAGTGGCCGGACTGGCGGCCGCCGCCGGAGATGATCGAGCGCCAGCCGTATCTGCCGCGCTTCATGGCCGGTGGACCAGGCAACCCGCTCGGCGCGCGCGCGATGTATCTCGGCAAGACCGTCTATCGCATTCACGGCACCAACCAGCCCCAGACGATCGGCCACGCCGTATCGTCCGGCTGTTTCCGCCTGGTCAACGCGGACGTCATTGATCTTTATGATCGCGTTCCCGTCGGGACCAAAGTCGTCATCAAGCAGGCCGTTGCGCTCTGAGCGCGGCGTCCCAGTTTTATCGAGGCCGGTCATGCGCATGATGAAACCGCTTCTCGCCGCCGTGGCGGCCCTCGCTATCGGCGCGGCCGCAACCGCTGCCGGAGCCCAGACGCTGAAGACCGTTCAGGACCGCGGAAAGCTCCTGTGCGGCGTCAGCCAGGGAATCGCGGGCTTTTCGATCAAGGACGACAAGGGCGGGTGGTCTGGCTTCGACGTCGATTTCTGCCGTGCGCTTGCGGCGGCGGTCTTCAACGACCCGTCGAAGGTCGAGTACGTGCCGCTTACCGCGACGGAACGGTTCGACGCGCTCAAGAGCAAGAAGATCGACGTGCTGTCGCGCAACTCGACTTGGACGCTCGGCCGCGAGAACGATCTCGGCATCGTCTTCGCGGGCGTCACCTACTATGACGGGCAGGGGTTCATGGTTCCCAAGAGCCGCAATCTCACCTCCGCGCTCGAACTCGACGGCAGCAAGATCTGCATGCAGAAGGGCACCACGTCCGAGCCCAACGCTGTGGACTACTTCGAAATGAATCACATCAATTATCAGCTCGTCGAGAGCGACACTGTCGGCGACGTTGTGGCGAGTTACCTGGCCGGCAAGTGTGACGCCCTGTCGACCAACTCATCACAACTCTTCGCTCTGCGTTCGCAATTTCCCAAGCCCGGCGATCACATGATACTGCCGGACATCATCTCGAAGGAGCCGCTTGGCCCCGCCGTACGCCAGGACGACATGCAATGGTTCAATATCGTCAAGTGGGTCAATTTCGCGCTTCTTGACGCCGAGGAACTCGGGGTCGGCTCGAAGACGGTAGACGAGGCGTTGAAGTCCCAGAAGCCTGCGGTCAAGCGTCTCGTCGGCACCGAAGGCGATTTCGGCAAGGGGCTTGGCCTCTCCAACGCTTGGGCGGTCGATGCGGTGCGGGCGGTTGGCAATTATGGCGAAGTGTTCGATCGCAACGTCGGCGCCCAGACAAAGCTCGGCATTCCGCGCGGCCTGAACGAACTCTGGAACAACGGCGGCATCCAGTACGCGCCGCCGGTCCGCTGATCCCGTAACGGCCGCGCTACTCGCACACCCTCGTCTGTCCCTGATAGCGGCACCGAGATTGAGCCGGCGGCGGGGACAGTTCGACGGGCTTTTGCGACTGAACTCGGCCTCGGCCTCGGCTGGAAGAGATTTTGGGCCGGCGGGGGCGGCACGACGATCACTGGATAGGCGCCGGTCATGAATTGCGCGTGCGCAGGCGCAATTGTCGCGACGGCGACCGCCAGCGTGGCCGCCAGGCCCCGAAGCTTTCCTCTCATTGCCGACTCCACTTGCGCCCGGACGCGTGACTTCAGCCTGTTCGCCATTCAATCGATCCGGCATACAACTGTCGATAAGCGAATGCAAAAAAGCTGGCTTGCCGCCGCCGGAACGGCTCAACTCTTGGCGCGCCGCTCGCGAATCATGAAATTGTCGAACGCATATTCGGCGACCTGCCACCACAGATATTCGTCGGCGCGGAACGCCAGATACGAGTCAGCGATCGTCTTGAATTTCGGATTCTGCGCCGCGAGCTGGTCGTAGAGTTCGCTCGCGGATCGATAGCAGGCCTCGAGCATCTCCTGCGAGAACAGCCGCAACTGCGCCCCGCCAACCACCAAGCGCTTCACCGCGCCGGGATTTGCGGCATCGTATTTCGCGCGAACCGAGCCATTCGCCAGCGCAGCCGCGGCGCGGAACGACGCCTGATAGGGTTTTGGAAGCCCCATGAACTTGTCCCGGGCGACGACGAGATGCAGTTGCATGTCGCCCTTCCACCAGCCCGGATAATAATAGTAGGGCGCAACCTTCGAGATCGGCTCGCGAACGCCGTCCTTCGGGTCGCCGAACTTCTCGTCGTCGTAGGGGCCGACCCACTCGAAGCCGTCCAGGGTTCCCTTCGACAGCGCCTCGATGATCCCGTCCTTCGGCACGGCGACCGGGACCGCGCCAAGAGCCTGGAACACCTTCCCGGCAAAACCGCCGATCCGCACTTTCAATCCGGCGAGATCGCCGGGGCTGCGGATCTCCTTGCGGAACCAGCCGGCCATCTGGGCGCCGGTGTCGCCGAGCGGCAGGGCCATGAGATTGCGTTCGCCGAGCAGCGTGTCGATCAGGTCGCCGCCGCCCTCCTGCAGCCACGCGGCCTGCTGCCGGGCGTTCAGCCCGAACGGCGCTCCCGTCCCGAAAATATAGGCCGGCTCCCTGTTCCACGAATAGGAGAGCGTCGTGTGCGCGCATTCCGCCTTGCCGTCGGCGACCGCGTCCAACGCCTCCAGCGCCGGCGCAATCTCGCCGGCCGCGGAAATCGCAATTGTGAACTGGCCGTCGGTCATGTCCGACAGCGCCTGGGCGAAGGTTTGCGCGCCGCCGAACAGGAAGTCGAAGCCGGGCTGGAAGGCCGACGCCAGCCGCCACCGTACCTCCGGCTCCGCATTGGCGACGGCAGGAGCAGCAACGGCGAGGCCCGCCGCGGCCCCGAGACCCATCACCAGTCGTCGTCGCGCAATCCGCATGTCAGGGCGCCGAGCGAAGCAAATACAGGCGGCCGGCGATTGGTCGCCGATCCTTCACGCGCATCATTTCCGATCCATCTCCGCATGGGCGCCGGCGGCGTCGGGTTCGAGGCCAGACGCCTGAGCCGCCCGGCGCGCGGCGAAACGCAGCGCGGATACTCGCCGATGCCGAGGGCGAACACAAGCTTGGCGGTAGCCGTCAATCGAGATGCATCGTCGCCATGTGGACGCGGATCTCGCGCGCCAGCTCGACCAGGGAAACCACCAGGAGCGCGAGCGCGACCACGAACATCACGGCCATGAAGCCGCCATGGCTGAAACCGAACAGCGCGGCCAGGAACGCGCCGATCAAAAGGGCCGCCGTGATCAGCGCGCTGAGTACGGCGTAGAAGATCGCGCGGCTGAGAAGCTGCATCCGGCGCGCGAAGGACCGGGTGATCGTGTCCTTCAGCGACGGGTCGATCACGTCGCCGCCGCCCGACTGCAGGACGCGGTTGCGGTCGCCGACCCGCTCCATCCGGCCGATCAGGACCGACAGGAAACCCGCCACCGCTCCCAGCATGAACGCCGGCGCGGTCGCATGTGAGATCGCCGCGCTGAGATGATCGATATCGCCGACGACCGCCATCCGCCCCGCCCCGGAACGCGCCGCCGCGCGCCCACAAATCCGGCGCCTTCGCGCCGTCGCAACAATGAAGAGCGGCGCAGCAATTCGCAACCCGACGACCCGACCCGCCCGCCGAAAGGTTTGTGTCGTTTCCGTCACAGTGCGGCGTTTCTCAAGCGTTTGAGGGGCGTTTTGGGGGCTTCGCTTGCCCGAGGCGTCGGGCTTCACTAATGATTCGCCGGTCGCATCCGGTCGGAATGCGGCGGCGGTGCTGTTGGGGGGCAAGTCATGCGGGGCATCTCACGGGCGGTAGCGATTGCGCTCGGCGCGCTCGCCTCCCTGCCGGCGCTGGCGGCCGATCTGCCGACGAAGAAGCCCGCTCCCGAGCCCATTCCCGTCCCCGCCATCCCCTCGACCTGGCGTTTCGAGTTCACCGGCTACGGCTGGGCGTCCAGTGTTGCAGGAAACACGGGCTTCGGCGCCCTGCCGACGCTGGACTATTACGCGCCCTTCAGCAAAGTGCTCGAGCACCTCGAGGCCGCCTTCATGGGCTCGGTGGTGGCGTATAACGACTCGTGCATCGTCAACCTGGACGCGATCTGGTCGAGGATCGGCGGCGCGGGAACCGTAAAGGTTTCGCGGCTCCCGGCCGGAGCCGCGGACGTGGACCTCACCCTGACCGAAGGCCTCGCGACCGCCTTCGGCGGGCTAAGGATTCCAGTCGGACCGCCCAACCTCTTGCTCTATGCCACGGTCGGCGCCCGTTACACCTACAGCGGAACGAAGGTCGCGCTCACCACGCCGCTCGGCTTCAGCAACACCCAGTCGGTCGACTAGGGATGGGTCAACCCGGTCGCCGGCTTCGCCCCGCATTACCGTTTCGATGACCGCTGGTTCATGAACGTCTTTGCAGACATCGGCGGCTGGAGCGACAGCGCGACCGGACAGGCGCTCGCCTCCGTCGGCTACAACTGGACCCAGAATTGGTCGACAACTCTCGGCTACCGGGTGCTCTATATCTACGAGAAGCAGGATACGGGCTTCAACTATCTTCTGTTCGAACCGAAGAGCTTCCGCTACCAGCAGTGGATGTATGGTCCGTTTGCGGGTATCAAGTACAGCTTCTGACGGCGCTCCTTCCTGCTCGAAGCAGAGACTAATTACCTGACCTGCGGGCCACGCAGCGCGTCGGACAGGCGGCGTCTCGCTGCCTCAGGCGCCCGGCGCGCGCAGCCTCCGAAGGACTTCGGGGGGTGCGCTCAATCCTGCTAAAACGCCGGCGGAGAAAGCCCCGCCGGCGTCATTGTTTTTCCGGCCGTCAGACGCAGACGCGGCGGCCGTAGCGGTTGATGGTGCAGCGCACGCCGGGTCGCACGACGGCAGCGCCGTGATGGTAGCCGTACCCGCCGCGAGGCGCGGCCACGGCGCCGTGCGGGCCGGCGCAGCCGGCGTGATAGACGCCGCGCGCGCAGACGACGGCGTTGGCCTCGGCCACCGTTCCGGCGAGAAGTCCGAGCGCAAGCAGCGCCGGAACAATCTTTTTCATGGTGCTCTCCTTCCGATAATCGCGGCCCGATCGCGGCGTCCGCGTTCCTACACGCCGTGGACGACGGCGGCGTCACGCGCTCCGCCGCGCGGAGCGCAAGCCCACTACTTGCTTCTGGCCGCCGCCTTGGCGAGCGCCTCCTTGCAGCCGTCGCTGAGGTCAGCGGCGTGCAACTCCAGACACTCGGCCTTGGCGCCCTTGCCCGGTTTCACGTCGGCGCAGAATTTTTTCATGTCCGCTTTGCAAGCCCGCCCGACCGCCGCCTCCTTGACGTAGGCGATCTGGCAATCGACCGACAGGTCGGAAAAATGCTCCTTGACGCAGGCCTTCAGCGCGCCCCGGCCCGGCTTCACGTTGGCGCAGACCGACTTGATGTCCTTGGCGCAGGCTTTCGCCAGAGCCGTCGGGGCCGCCGACGCGCCGGAGGCGGCGAACACAAGCGCGGCGCCGAGCGCGGCGCCAATCGGCAGAACTCTCATCTCACCACCCCTCCTCTGGAGCTTGGAGCCAAGGCGGCCCTCGTGGCCCCGAACTCGCTCCGGCGCCCGTCGAACGGACTTCCGTCCAAAACTGTCAACCTCACTTACGCCGTTCTCAATGAACCGGGTCTGAATGCCCGCTCACGCCGCGCGAACAGCGGCGCGGCGCTTCGGTCAGAAAATCAGTGTCGCCTGTGTCCGGAGTTGCCAGTCGCCAGCGTAGGTCGGCTTCACGACGTTGTAGTAGGCGCCGACGGAAAGATTGACCGGCAGCTTGCCGATCCGGATGACGCGCCCGACGTTGGCGCCGACCGGTACGGTCCAATTCGTTCCCTCCACTTGCCAGTTCGCGGTGATGATCGGCGACCGCCGCCGTCAACTCCGGGAATCACGATGCTCGCCTGATCCCGGGTGGCCCCTTGATGAATTTCATCTGATTCCCCCCCTCGACCCATCCCCTACGGCGCCGCCAGCGACGCCTCTGCGACGTCTGGCAGTTTCGACTGGCTCCAGCCGCCGCCGAGCGCGACGATCAGGTTGACGGTGTCGGTCTGGATCTGCGCCTGGGTCGTGAGCAGCGACTGCTCGGCGGTAATCTGCTGGGTCTCCGCCACGACGACCGTGGTGAAGGCGGTCGTGCCCGCCTGATATTCGTTGAGCGCGATCTGAGTCGCCTCCCGGCTCAGCCGGACATTCTCGGCCTGCACCTTCGCCTCCTGCGAGAGCAGCCGGATGCCGCTGAGCGCGTCCTCGACCTGCTGGATCGCGGTGAGCACCGTCTGGCGGTAGGTCGCGACGTCCAACTCGTAGGTCTGGCGTGCGAACTCGACCTGCGCGCCGGTCAGGCCGCCGTTGAACAGGGGCTGGGCGAGCGAAGCGCCGAACGACCAGACGGGATTGGTCCCAAGCTGTCTGATGAAAGGATCGCCGGAATAGCCGAACAGCCCCGACAGGCTGACGGCCGGAAAATATCCGGCGAAGGCGACCCCGATATTCGCGTTGGCCGTGCGCATGGTCTCTTCCGCCGACGCGATGTCGGGCCGTCGCTCGAGCAGGGACGAGGGCACGCGCACGGGAACCGACGGCGGCGTCGTCGACAGGACGCCGTGAGGGATCGAAAGCCCCGCCGGAGGCCGGCCCATCAGCACCGCGATCGCATGTTCGGACTGCGCCCGCGAGACGCCGGCGGCGATCAGGTTCGCCTGCTGGTTGAGCACCTGCGTCTGGGCGGTGATCACGTCCGACTTCGCCGACGTGCCCGCATTATATTGGTTCTGGGCTATCGTCAGCGATTTCCGGTAAGCTTCGATCGTCCGCCGGTAGAGGTCCTCGGCCAATCCGCTTCGCGCAGCGTGACGTAGGCGGAAGCGAGCGCCGATTGCGCAGCGAGCGTCGCGTTGGCGAGATTGGCCGCGCTCGTCTCCGCGCTGGCCTGGTTCGCCTCGATCTCGCGCCTCACCAGTCCCCACACGTCGAGGGTCCACGCGCCCGACGCCTCGGCGGTGATGGCGGTGAGCGAGCCTTCGTGCAGCGCCGAGGAGGCTGGGGAAGAATGGGTGATCGAGCCGTTGCCGTTGATGGCGGGAAAGAGCCCGGCCCTCGCCTCGTTGATGAGCGCAAGCCCCTCGCGGAAATTCGCCTCGTCCGCCTTGACCGTCTGGTTCGACACCGCGACCGCGCGCTCGAGCCGGTCGAGTTCCGGATCGCGGAAGACGGCCCACCAGTCGCCCTTAGGCTCCCTTGTGCGCGGCGTGGCGATCTTCCAGCCTTTGATTTCCTTGTACTCCGGCGAGACGATTGCCGCCGGCCTTAGGAAGTCGGGGCCGACCGGCGCGCAGCCCGCGAGCGCGCCGGCGCCCAGGACCGGCGCGACGAGCGCGCCTGACAATCGGGCGAGCCGCCTGTCTTTCATCAACCCCGCCCTGCGTCGCGAACGCAGCGGCGCTGCGCGCCTGGCTCTATCATAGCCTCCGCTCCCCAGAGTCGCCGCCCACCGCCTGCTGCGGCGCGAGCGTGGACGCCGCGAGAGGGCGCCGAAGGAATTCATTGCCATACTACGCCGTGAGAAGCCATTGCATCGCATCGGCTTCCTGTCCCCTGGCGCAGGCTCTCGCGTCTGGATGAAGGAACATCCGCATCATGTCGACCAGCCATTCCCGCCAGTCGCGGCCCGTCGCGACCGCGAGCCGCCCGACCTTCCGCTGATGAGCCCTGACGAATTTCGCATGGCGCTCGAAGGCGGAGCCGGCTTCAATCAGCCAACCCCGGTCGCACGATTGCGAGGAGGTCGTTGTCGTTTTGCGAATTCAGCCCCGTGTCGACGTCCATCCAGGCGCCCAGGGGTCATGGTCCAGACGGGGCGCCTTGCAGTCGGACGTCACCGGTCCGGAATCGCAAACTCAGTACTTGTCGACATGCGGGGTGATTCCAAGTCTTGCTTTACGCCGTTCTCAATCCCGGGCCTCGCGGCGAACGCCTTCCTGCGCTGACGCTTCGCGCGTCAGCGGCGGGTTCGACCCAGTCCCTTCACGGGAATGACAAGGCCCCCTCACCCAACTCGCTTCAGCCCCGGCGGCTTCCACGTTCCCGACCCCAGAGGCAGCACCGACGGCGGCTCCGTCTTCGGCCAGTAGAGTCCGCATGACGAGATAGGCCGGCCCCGCCGGCGCCGGTAGCCAGCTCGATTCCTTATCCGAACCCGGCGATTTGTTCTGGACATAGAGCGTCAGCGATCCGTCCGGGTTCTTCTTCAAATTCGGCAGCATGGGCGAATTGATGATGTAGCGGCCGATCGGGTTCTGGATCAGCAGCTGCGTCTTTCCGTCGTACATCGTCACCGACCAGAAGGCGTTGACCGGCGGCAGGCTTCCCGCCGGGAAGGTCAGCGTATAGGCGCGGCGAGCGCCATCGAGCGGCCGCCCGTCGCTGTCGATGCGGGCGAAGGGATAGGCGGCCTCCTCGGGGGAGTTCGCATAGATGCCGCCCTTCGCGACGGCTGCCCGCAGCAGCCAGTTGCCGTTGAAAAACGCGCTGTCGCCGCCGGTGAGCCCGCCGATCCGCCAGCCGTTGACGTTCGCGCCCGAGGTCTCGACCGTCTTGTCGACCTTGGCCTCGCCCTGCCGCACGCCAAGCGCACTCCAGAGCTTCTCCTCCAGCGAAAGATCCTTGAAGGCAAAACTCTTTCCCGGCCCGACGCCGATCTTGGCGAGCTTGGCGCGGATGTCCTTCTCGTTCGGCTGCTCGGGGATGAACTGAAGCGCGAAGTCGAGGAACTCGAAGAAATTCGTCTTGACGATCTTTGGGAAGTCGATCTTCGGCGCGGCCGGCGGCGCCGGCTGCTTCAGGAAGGACGACAGGGACTCGGCCTTGTAACCGTCCTGCACCTTGAGGACGTTCGGCATGTCGTCCGGCGAGAAGAGCTGCGTGCGGAAGATCGCGAGCGAGAGGGTGGAAGCCGAACGGAATACTTTCTTGATCCCGGCCGGCGCCTCGCCCTTCCAGTCCGGACCGGCGATTAGATAGTCGCCGCTTCGCTTCCGGTCGCGAGGCTGCCGACATAGCCGTAATTGTTGGTGCTCGCGTCGATGAGCTGCACCGAATAGTAACGCTCCGGGTCGACTGCGGGCACGCTGAGGACCATCGGCTCGACGCGCAGGTCCATCCACACAATCGAATAGGGCGTGTCGCTGTTTGGAGTGACGACCGCCGTGTCCTTGTACGTGAAAACCCGGTGGTCGTTGCCGATCTCGTTGAACGGCGCCTTGAACTGACCGGAATCGCGATTGATGACGAAATCGTACATCACAGCGTAATTCATCACCATTGGCAGGCCGTAGACGAAGGCCTCCGCGGCGATGGCCTTGGCGTCGAAGAAGCCGACGCGCTTGGAGAGCTCAGCTTGCGCCGGTCCGTCCGGCGCCGCCGCGACGGCGACGGTCGTCAGGCCGGCGGATTGCAGGAACTCGCGTTTCGTCAGGATCACTGCTCTCCGCTTGTCCCTTCTCCGGTGAGGTTGGAAGGGCAAACCGCCATCAGTTCGCGTCCTGCGCCGCGTGCTCGGCCTCCATCAGCTTCTTCTTGTCCTCGTCGGTCAGCACCGGAGGCGCGACGGAGACCGTCAGCCTGTCGATCTTGCCGTTGAAGGCGAACGGGACCTGATAATCGGCATCGTCGATCGGTGTCTCGGTATCGGAGCCGATGTCGAACGTCTCGTCCCACGGCAGCGTCAGCGGAATCGTCCGCTCCATCGTCTGCGTCGCCACGATCTTGCCGTCGACGCTCAGGGTCCCGGCGCCCCCTGGCCAATGCCGCTCATGTTGTTGAACGCGAGAGTGGCAAGGCCGAGCCCGTCGTATTTGAAGTCGTAGACGAGCGTATGCTTGCCCGGACTCAGCGCGTCCGGCGCCTGCCATTTCACCCGCTTGAGATCGAGCAGGTTCCAGGCGAACACCGGCTTGCCTTTCAGCAAATAGAGCCCGTAGCCACCGAAGCGTCCGCCTTGCGTGACGATTACGCCCTCCCCTCCTCCCTCGGGCACGTCGATATCGGCCGTGATGGTGTAGGACGTGTTGAGCAGGCTGGGCGCTGCCGAGTACGGAATGCCGGTGATCGGCTCGCCTGAATACTCGAACACCTTTCGGCCCGCCGTCAGGTTCGGCTTCGGCACGACAAGCCGTGTCGCGACCGAAGCGTCGAGCGGCAGCACCTGGTACTTGGCGAATTCGCCGAACATCAGGTCGGTCATCTCCTTCACTTTAAGCGGATTTGCCGCGGCGACGTCCGTGTATTGCGTCCAGTCGCGCCGCACATCGTAGAGCTCGAACTTGTAGGCGCTCGCGGGGTCTTCGATCGTCTTGCCCAGCAGTTCCCACGGCGCGCGGACGGGAACCGCGCTCAGCATCCAGCCGCCGTTGTAGAGTCCCTGCACGCCCATCATCTCGAAATACTGGGTCTTGTGCGGCGAAGGCGCGTCCGCGTTGGCCTTGTCGAAACTGTAGGCCATGCTGACGCCTTCGATCGGTATCTGCGAAATGCCATCGACCGTGTCGGGCGCAGGAATGCCGGTCACGTCCAGCAGCGTCGGCACGATGTCGATCACGCTATGGAACTGCCAGCGAACGCCTCCTTGGTCCCTGATACGGCCAGGCCACGAGATCGCCATGCCGTTGCGCGTGCCGCCGAAGAAAGACGGGATCTGCTTCGTCCATTTGTAGGGCGTGTCGAAGGCCCAGGCCCATGGAACGGCCATATGGTTGTAGGTGTACTGGCTGCCCCAGGCGTCGTAGAATTTCATCTGCGCCGCGACCGGCAGCTCGACCCCATTGAACTGCATCACCTCGCTCGGCGTCCCCTTGGGCGAGCCTTCGGCTGAGGCGCCGTTGTCGCCGCTGATGTAGATAATCAGCGTATTGTCGAGCTTGCCCATGTCCTCGACCGCCTGGATCACCCGCCCGATCTCATGATCGGTATAGGCGAGATAGGCGGCGTAGACGTCGGCCTGGCGGATGAACAGCTTCTTCTCCTCGTCGGTTGTCTTGTCCCACGTTTGCAGGAGATCGTCCGGCCAGGGGGTCAGCTTCGCGTCCTGCGGGATGACGCCAAGCTTCTTCTGGTTCACGAAGATCTGGTCGCGCAGCGCATTCCATCCCTTGTCGAAGAGATGCATGGCGCTGATCTTGTCGATCCACTCCGGGGTCGGCGAGTGCGGCGCGTGCGTGCCACCCGGCACGTAGTAGAGGAAGAACGGCATCGTCGAATTGATGTCGTTGAGCTGATTTAACCAATGGATTGCGTCGTCGGCCATCGCGGTCGTGAGGTTCCACCCCGGATGACCGACGAAAGGATAGATCGGCGTGGTGTTGCGGAAGAGGTTCGGCTCCCACTGGCTGGTGTCTCCGCCGACGAAGCCGTAGAAGTACTCGAAGCCCATGCCCGTCGGCCACTGGTGGAAGGGGCCGGCCTGGCTCGCCTGATAGGTCGGCGTGTTGTGGTCCTTGCCGAACCACGACGTGCGGTACCCATTCTCCAGAAGTATCCTGCCGATGGTCGTCGTATCTTTGGGAATGAGGCTGTTGTAGCCGGGGAACCCGCTCGACTGCTCGGAAACCACGCCGAAGCCGACGGAATGGTGGTTGCGGCCGGTAATGAGCGCGGCGCGGGTCGGCGAGCACAGCGACGTCGTATGGAAATTGGTGTAGCGCAGGCCGGCGGCGGCGATCCGGTCGAGCGCCGGCGTCGGGATCACGCCGCCGAACGTCGAGGGGGCGGCGAAGCCGACGTCGTCCGTCATAATGAGGAGGATGTTCGGCGCGCCCTTCGGCGGCACGACGCGCGCCGGCCAATAGGGCTTCGACTGGGCGGCGTTGAGTTCGATCGTGCCGCCGAACTTTTGCGGCGGCGGCGGCAGCACGTGGCCGTCAATCGTCGTCGTCGCGTTCGGCGCGCCGGGCGTGCCATTGATCTGCTGCGCGCTCGCCCCGCCAAGAGCCAGGAGCGCGGCTGCGCTCAGCCCGCTCACGAGCGCGACCGCGCGCCTGCGAAAACTATTCATGAGAAAGACCATTGCCGACATTCCTCCCCTTCAACGACCGCGAGCGCATCCGCTCGTCGCAATCGTTCAAACCCGGTCACGTTTTGAAACGCGCCCACTCCCAACGCCCGTCGATTCGCCCATCGTAGTCTAGCCCGGCGCGCAAAAGCGATCACGCCCCAATGACAACGTCACGACGCTCCCGAGGCGAAGGCGTCCTCCGACCTTCGCCACGCCCACGCCCACGCCGACCTATTCTGATCCGCACTCATTGAAAGGCGGAGCCGCCTTTCCGGTGAGCAGCGCGGTCAGGGCCGCAGCCGTGCCTATCGGGGCGCCGACATAGATCGTCGAGCCCGTTTTGCTTGTGGCGACGTCGCTCTTGCAATATTTGAAGAACGTCTTGTCACAAGGGTAGGGTCCGAGAATCTGGTAGCCCTGGGCGCTGCCGGAGCTGGCGTCGGTGATCGGGCACGAACAGATGATCTGTCCCTTCGGCACAGGCTTGTCGAAGCCCGGGAACGTCGTTTCCTCGGTGCTTCGGAAGCATAAACCCCCATCGCATTGGGCGTATGCGCCGCCGGACTTTCCGCCCTCGCAGGTGTAGACTCCGACGCCTCCCTGCGGCGAGGCGATCTGCTCGGGCATGCTATAGGTGCTCACCATGTATTTGTTGTCGGCGCCGGCGGCGTTGACCGCGCAGACGTCCACGCCCTTGCCCATCGGAAACGGCAGGCTGATGCTGTCGCCGTGCTTCTCTTCGCACTGGCAATAGGCGACGCCGTCATACACGTTGCAGCGCGCCGCGGCGCAAAGCGCATAAGTCTGATCCTTGCAGACCTTGAACGTCGAACCGGCCATCGCGTCGAGAAGCGTGTCGAGACAAGCCTTGGGAAGCTGGCCCATCTTGTTCTGCATGCATTCTTTCATGCGTCCGACATCGGGCAGCACGTCCGAGCAGAGGCGCCAGACATCGCCGGCGCACGCCTTGATGATCCCGAAATCCTGATCGAGCTTGTCCTGCGCCATTGCTGGCGCGGCCGCGCCAATGCTGAGCGCGAGCGCCACGGCGAATCCTGCGGCGGTGATCCGCCCTTTGGCCCACTTCCAACTTGACCCCATGTCCGCTGCTCCTTTGCGGTCGTTTCGCCGAAGTCCCGATCAATCACGCTGCGCGTCAGTTTGCTTCCTGCGGAGCAATCGGAACAATGCCCGACGCCGGCGTCGGGCCGACTGCGAAGCGATTTCTGGCGATGTCATTCTCGGAATTGAGCCCCGTGTCGACGTCGAGCCAGGAGCCCAGGCACCAATGATCCAGGCGCGGCGCCTTGCAGTCCGGGGTCACCGGGCCGGGGTCGCAGACACAGTATTTGTCGGCGTGTGGAGTGACATTGGCCACTTCCTTTCGCTCGCCCGAAGGCAAAGCGAAATCCATCTGAGAGCCCGCGATTTTCACCGCGAATTGGCACACGTGTCCGGCCGGCGCCGCGCAGAGAAAGGTCACCGTTTGCTGGGCGTTCGCCGCGGTCGCCAGACAAAGCGGCGCCGCAACGCAAAGCGCCGTCGATAGAAGCAGTTTTCTCATGACCCCTCACTTCTCCATCATCATGCCTTCGGCGCGCATGTCGTGCAGGTTCACGGCGATGGAGTGAATGATCTTCTCGTCCTGGTGCGCCTTGCAATATTCGATGACGAGATGTTCGAGCTCGCGGCCTTTCTTGTAGTCCATGTAGTGCTTGTGATCGAGGCCGTTGTACCAGCCGCTGTACCAGGACATGAGCGCGTTGGCGTCCTCCTGATAGGTATTGGCGAGCTGGCCGCAGGTCAGCGCCGTCACGTCGATGAAACCATTGGCGTCGACATAGGCGTTGAGATCGACCGGGTCGGCCTTCGCCATGCCAATCGTCGCCAAAGCCCCCGCAAGTCCAATAAGCATAGCTCGTTTCATTGTTTCCTCCGATTCCAATCCATCCGGGGAAGCTCCCCTTGCCGTACCTCCCGGAAATTCTTCAAGACTTTCCGCCTTGTCTGCGTGCGACCCGCCTTGTCTCCATGCGTCATGCGCTCGAACGTCGGCCCGCCAACCAGACGCGCGCCAGAAGACCCGCGAGAATGGCGTGGGCCGCGAAGGCCGGCCACAGCAACAGGCCCACGTTCGCTCCGCCTGCTCCGACAACGAGAAGGTACAGCGCCGCAAGCGCGCTGAGCGCGAGTAGCGACGCCAGCGCCCGGGGCGAGACGCCCTCTGAGGCCCGCGGCCAGCAGCCAACGGCGAGACACAGCATGACGAGGCCGGCAATTCGGCCTACGTGGTCGCCCGACCCGCCCATTTCCGACCCGAACAGCAGCCGCGCCAGGAGCGACGGCGCCACAAACAGGGCGGCCCCGGTCAAAATCTCCAACCCGGCCGCCGCAATGGCCGGGCCTGCCACCGAGAAAGCGCCAGCGTCCCTGTCGGCCACACTCGACTCCTTGTCGACTCTGTGGCCAGCCTAGAGGGTTCGAGGCGCGGCGTCATTGACTTCGCGGGCGAAAAATTGACTAAGTGAGACATCGAAGGGGGCTGGGCTGCAAACTCGAAATCGGCGGCGTATCGCGCCGTAGCCGAGCACGGTGGGAAAACGTTGGATACGGCGTCTCGAACCAGGCCACGTTATGCCACGATCAAGGTGCGCAACGCTGCGCGGATCCCTGAAACGATGAGGGAATTTGGCGCGGACCCGGACGCGGTTCTGCGGGTGGCTGGCGTCGACCCGGGCCTGTTCGCCAATTCCAACAACGACATGCCTTTCGCGATGCTCGGCACGCTGATATCCGAATGTGTGAAGGCGACGGGCTGCGAATGCTTCGGCCTGCGCGTCGGCACGCGGATGGACGCGACCGCGATGGGGCTCACCGGCATCGTCTCGCTCCACGCGCCGACCGTTCGCGAAGCGCTGCGGACGGTCGCCGATGGACTGAAGACCAGCGACACCGGAGGCGCGATCGTTTTTAGCGAGCGCGACGGCCTCGCCTCCTTTGGATACGTCGTCGCGGCGCCCGGCATCGAGAGCGCCGACCAGATCGTCGACGCCGCGATGGCGGTCGTCATGAACATCATGCGCTCTTTCTGCGGGCCCAGCTGGCGTCCGTTTCGCGTGCGCCTTACCCGCCACCCGCCGAACGACAGGACGCCTTTCTCGAAGGTCTTCGAGGCTCCGGTCGAGTACGGCGCGCCGACCGCCGCCGTGATATTCGACGCCGCCACGCTCGAAGCGCCTGTGCGCGACCGCGACCCCAACTACGCGGCAATCCTCGCTCCCTTGCACGAAGAAGCGATCGCCAATGCGCGGGACGACTTCGTTTCCTCGGTCAAATCGATCATTCGCGCCCGACTCCGCGCCGGCGCGCTGAACCGCGACAACGTCTGCCGCGCGCTCGAACTCAACACGCGAACCTTCGGCCATCGCCTCGAGACGCATGGGCTCACCTATTCGGGCCTCGCCGACGAAGCAAGATACGAGGCCGCCCAGAGCCTGCTCATGAAGGGCAAGCGGATCGCCGAGATCACAACGATCCTGGGCTTCGCCGAGCAAAGCGTCTTCACCCGCGCCTTCAAGGCGTGGTCCGGAACCACGCCGGCCCGCTGGCGGGCGGAGCGCGGCGGGCGTTGAAGCTGAGTTTGTCGAGGATCACCCTGCCACATGAGGGTTGAGCTGACGCACGCCCTCGGCCTGCGCGCGATCCGCTTTGCCGCGTCTCGACCGATGCTTTATCTAGCTCCGACGGCTTGGCGTATGGCTCGCTCGAGGTCGCGTGCCTGAAACGGCTTCTGCAGGACCGGCGTGCTTCTCCATGCTTCTTTCACTCCGGCAGCCCCATAGCCGGTCGCGAAAATGAACGGCATATTTCATGCTCTAAGCGCGCTGGCGAGCGGATAGGTCTGCTCGCCGTTGAGATTGACATCGAAGATCACAACGTCGGCCTCGACCTCGGCTATCAACCGGGCGGCACGATCAATTCGTCCGGCAATGGCGACCACCTCGTGTCCAAGGTCGCTAAGCATATCCTCGAGGAGCATGGCTCCCATTCCCCCGTCATCGCGATCAAGACCCGGCGCCGGCTCGCCCCTGTGGACATTGACGATCCCTTAACGGCCGCGCACTGATCAGGTCGATCTGCCCCCCGCCACGGGTTCCAGGGGACTGGTGATCGTGGATAAACCGTCGGGCCGGTAGTCGATCCGCGCCAGCCCGTCCAAATCGTGTGCGAGATTCCGCTCGATCAGCCGTGAGCCAACGCCTTTATGCGCGGGCCTTTCGACAGGCGGACCTCCGCTTTCGGTCCACAACAAATTCAGATTACCGGGCGCCGGTTCCTCGATCGACCATGTGATGGCGACCTGCCCGGGCCCGTTCGACAAAGCGCCGTACTTCACGGCGTTGGTCGCAAGCTCGTGCATCCCCATCGCGATCGCCAATGCCGCCTTTGGCGAAAGCCGGATCGATGGGCCATGCACCTTTATCCGCTCCGACCCCGCGTGCGGCGCGACCGCCCGCACCACGACATCACGGATATCCGCGCCTCCCGAGTAGCTCTCCGTAAGAATCGTGTGCGCGTTGGAGAGCGCGATAAGCAAGGCTTCGAAGGCTTCCAGCAAGGCCGGATCGTTTGCGGCGCCGCGAAACGTCTGCGCTGCGATCGCTTGCACTGTGGTCAGCGTGTTTTTCAGCCGGTGGTTGAGTTCGTTGATCAGGAACTGCTGGCGCAGTTCGGCCTGCTTGCAGTCGGTAATATCGACCAGCATATTGACGCCGCCGATCAGCTTGCCAGCCGCGTCGTGCAGCGGCGTTGGAGACGGAAGCAGCGACATCGGCGCGCCAGTGGCATGATATAGACTGGATGCGCCGCGCCATTGAACTGGACAGGAATGGAATGGCTGAGGCTCGCCTCGTCCTCCTGGCGGGTGGGTCTCCGACAAGCTCGCGAAGACGACGATATTTACACTTTCTAATTGTTATATAGGTGGATGCTCACCCGACCTGTGAGGGCAACGCTAAACGGGGTCGCAACCCCATGAAATCATTGAGGCCCGCCGCTAAGTTGGCGCTAAACCGGCGGCAAGGCCGCGATCACGCCCGCGGCCCTAATCCTCGTCCTTCCAGAAATCCGCCTGCAGCGCCGCGGCCTCCTCCTCGAGCAGCGGCCCGACGACCTCGGTCGGGCGCTGGCCGGCAGAAAAGACGATTTCGCACGGCAGGTCGAGGGTCGGGTTCTCCTCGTGCGCGCCGGTCAACTTTTTCAGCCCCTTCTCCGTCTGCCCGTAGACGACCCGCCCGATGCCGGCCCAGTAGATCGCCCCGGCGCACATCGCGCAGGGTTCGGCGGAGGTGTACAGCGTGCAGCGGGCGAGGAACTTAAGGTCATAGGCGCGGGCGGCGCGCGAAGCGAGCAGGCGCTCGGCGTGAGCGGTCCGATCGCGGCCCTCGCTGGTAAAGCCGTTGCCCTGCTCCATCAGCAGGCTTCCCTCGCCGTCCGCCAGAACGGAGCCGAACGGATGGTCGCCACCCTCGCGGGCGCGCTTGGCGACATCGAAGGCCCGCCGCAGCAGGGCCTCGTCATAGGGGCGAACGGAAACTGTCATCGGCGTCTCTCAAGCGGGTTCGCGTTCGATAGCACGAACACCGGGCCGCTGCGGCGCCGATTTCTTGGGCAGTCCACAACCGTTACCGCCAATTAATTTGACAGTTCACCGTGCAGCGTTAGGGTCGGGCGACATTGCGCAAGCGACAGACGCAGCAGCATTCGCCTCCACGGCAAGGCAGGCGGAAAGGGAGCGGCGCAATTCTTGCGCAGGCAGAACCGGGCAATCGCCGGATGAAGGCTGGGAAGCAGGGTCATGGCCAGGGACTTGGCGAGGTGAAGGCTGAAGCTCCTTCGAGACTGAGGCTCGCCGGCGTCAGTAAGTCGTTCCCCGGAGTGCGGGCCAACGACAACGTCAACCTCAACGTCCGACCCGGCGAAATCCATGCGCTGCTCGGCGAGAATGGCGCCGGCAAATCGACCCTCGTCAAAATAATCTATGGCGTGCTCGATCCGGACGAGGGGCAGATCCTGTTCGACGGCGCGCCCGTGCGGATCCCCAATCCGCGCGCCGCCCGCCGTCTCGGGATCGGCATGGTGTTCCAACACTTCTCGTTGTTCGAGGCGATGACAGTGCTCGAGAACATCTCGCTCGGCCTCAACTCGCGCCTGAACTCCCGCGAGCTGCTCGCCGAGTTCAACCGCGTTCTTGAAACCTACCACCTCAAGCTCGATCCGCGCCGGATCGTCTCGACGCTGAGCGTCGGCGAGCGTCAGCGCATCGAGATCGTGCGCGCGCTCCTGCTCGATCCGAGCCTGCTGATCATGGACGAACCGACCTCGGTCCTGACGCCGCAGGAGGTCACGCAATTGTTCGAGACGCTGAGGCGTCTCGCCGCCAGCGGCTGCTCCATCCTCTACATCTCCCACAAGCTGCACGAAATCATCGCCCTCTGCGACACCGCGACCATCCTGCGCGGCGGCAAGGTCGTTGCCAGCTGCGACCCTAAACGCGAAACCTCGCGGTCGATGGCCGAAATGATGATCGGCGCCAACCTGAAGGAGATCGCCAAACCCATCGCCCGCGTGTTCGGTCCGCCGAAGCTGGAGGCGCTGGGGCTTTCGCTGCCGAAGCCGACCGAGTTCGGCGTCGCCCTCGACGACGTCGCGCTCGTCGTTCGGGCCGGCGAGATCTTCGGCGTGGCGGGCGTGGCGGGCAACGGACAGAACGAGCTGCTTTCCGCAATGAGCGGCGAATCCCTCGCGCCGACGCCTCACGCCGTGTTGCTCGCCGGAAAGTCGGTCGGGCGGCTAGGTGTGACGGACCGTCGAAGCCTCGGACTTTGCGCGGTGCCGGAAGAGCGCCACGGCCATGCCGCCGTCAGCGATTTCTCGCTCACCGATAACGTTTCGCTTACGGGACGCGACCGTATGGAGCTCGTGCGCTTCGGCCTCATCGACCCGGACAAGGCGACCAACTATGCTGCGGAGGTGATTGGCGCCTTCACCGTGAAGGCGACGGGTCCCGGCGCGCTCGCAAGCTCGCTCTCCGGCGGAAACCTGCAGAAGTTCATCATGGGGCGCGAGATCCTGCAGCGCCCCGAAGCGCTGGTCGTCTGCCAGCCGACCTGGGGGGTGGATGCGGGCGCCGCGGCGGCGATCCATCAGGCGATCGTCGATCTGGCGGCGCGAGGATCGGCCGTACTCGTCATTTCCCAGGATCTGGACGAACTCCTGACGCTTTGCGACACGCTGGCTGTGATCAATCTCGGCAGACTGTCGCCGCCGATGAAGGTCGGCGAGGTCTCGATTGAGGCAATCGGACTCCTCATGGGCGGCATCCACGGCGACCCATCGGCGACGATGGAAATGACAGAGCATCTGCATGCGCATTCGACTTGAAAAGCGGCTCACGCCGAGCCGTTTGATGCTCGTCGCGACGCCCATCGCCTCCGTGCTGCTGACCATGCTGCTCGGGGCAGTCATCTTCGAGTTGATCGGCTTCGACGGGACGAACGCGATCTACCAGACCTTCATCACGCCGATCGTGGCGTCGTACAAATGGCAGGACGTCCTGACCAAGGCGGCGCCGTTGATCATGATCGGGCTCGGCCTGTCGCTTGGCAACCAAGCGAAAATCTGGAACATCGGGGCTGAAGGTCAGTACATCATCGGAGCGCTGACGGGGGCCGGCGTCGCCTACTTCCTGCCCGACGCGCCGGGGTTCTGGGCGATCCCGTTGATGATCGCCGCCGGGATCATCGGCGGCATGGCCTGGGCGGCCATCCCCGCGCTTCTCAAGACACGTTACCGCGTCTCCGAAGTGCTCTCGACCCTGATGCTCGTCTACGTCGCAATGCAGGTCCTCAGCTATCTGGTCGGTGGCCCATGGAAGGATCCGAACGGCCACAACTTCCCCCAGACCCCGCCGCTCAGCGCGGCGGAGTCGCTGCCGCACGTTCTGCCGGGAACCGTCATCCCGCCGGGATTCGTGGTCGCCATCGTCCTGACCTTCGTCTTTTGGATCCTGACCACGCGCTCGGTTTACGGCTTCTCCGTGCGAACCGTCGGCGCCGCGCCGAGCGCCGCCCGCTACGGCGGCTTCGACGCATCGCGCACCGTATGGTCGACGCTCCTGATCAGTGGCGGAAGCGCCGGGCTCGCCGGCATCCTCGAGACGATGAGCCAGCTCGGCCAGATCAACCTCGGCTTTCCCTCCGGCTACGGCTTCACCGCCATCATCGTGTCGTTCCTGGGCCGGCTTCACCCGGTTGGCGTCTTTCTCGCCGGCCTTATTCTCGCCGTCACCTATGTCGGCGGCCAGGTCGCGCAAACGGTGGTCCACGTGCCGTCGGCGACCGCAGGCATCTTCCAGGCGACCATGCTGTTTTTCATCCTCGCGAGCGACGTCCTCGTGCGCTACCGCCTGCGCTTCGTGCGCGAGGCGCGACCTGCAACCGTGGGAGCCGCAGCGTGAACGTGGGCTTCTTCATCGACGCGCTCGTTACGGTGATCGGTGTGACGACGCCCATCCTGCTCGCTGCGACCGGAGAACTGGTCGTCGAAAAGAGCGGCGTCCTCAATCTCGGTGTCGAGGGGATGATGCTGATCGGCGCAGTCAGCGGCTTCGCCTCCGCGTTCACCTTCGGCGACGTCCTCGGAGACTGGGCGCCCTGGGTCGGCGTGCTCTCGGCCGGTGTCGCGGGAGCGGCGTCATCGATGCTGTTCGCGGTGCTCGTCCTGACATTGGGGTCCAATCAGGTCGCGACCGGCCTCGCGCTCGCGATTTTCGGGATCGGTCTGTCGTCGCTGATCGGCGCGGGTTTTGTCGGTATGGTCATTCCGCCGTTCAGCCAGGTGTTCCCGGACGCGATGGCCGGCGACCCGTTCTGGCGGGTGCTGTTCGGCTACAGTCCGCTCGTCTATTTCGCGCTCATCATGATTTTGCTCGTCGGGTGGTTCCTGAACCGCACTCGCGCCGGACTCGTCCTGCGTGCGGTCGGCGAGAACGACATTTCCGCCCATTCAATCGGCTATCCGGTGATCGCGATCCGATACGCGGCGATAGCCTTCGGCGGTGCGATGGCGGGAATCGGCGGCGCCTATTTCTCGATGGTCATCACCCCGATGTGGGCCGAGCAGATGACGGCCGGACGAGGCTGGATCGCGCTGGCCTTGGTCGTCTTTTCGGGCTGGCGCGCAGGCCGCCTGCTCCTTGGCGCCTATTTCTTCGGAATTCTGATGACGCTCGAGCTTTACGCCAAGGCATCCGGTTTCTCGTTCCTGCCCTCGCAGTTCTGGGCGTCGATGCCCTATGTCATGGCGATCGCCGTGCTGGCCTTCATGTCGGCCAGGGACGTCGCGGGCAGCGAGGCGCCCGCCTGCCTCGGCCGACCTTTCATGCCCAACAGTTGAAGCAACATATCACGAACAAGGAGACAGACATGAAAATTGTGACACGCCGTAACTTCGTGAAGACGGCAGCGGCCGGCCTCGCCCTGCCCGCGCTCCGCCGAAGCGCCTTCGCCGCCGAGCCCCTCAAGGTCGGCTTCGTCTATCTCGGCGCGATCGGCGACTATGGCTGGACTTGGTCGCACGAGCAGGGCCGCAAGGAGTTGCTCAACGCCCTGAAAGGACAAGTCGTCGCCGATTATGTTGAGAACGTGAAGGAGGACGCGAGTGCGGTCCCGGTCATGAAAGACCTGGCGCAGCAGGGCCACAAGCTCATCTTCACGACCTCCTACGGCTACATGGACCAGACGCTCGAGGCCGCCAAGCAGTTCCCCGACGTCAAGTGGGAGCACTGTACCGGCTACAAGCGCGCCGACAATGTCGGCACCTACAACTCGCGCTTCTATCAAGGCCGTGCCGTGACCGGCACGATCGCCGGCATGATGTCAAAGACGGGCGTGATCGGATTTGTCGGGTCGTTCAAGATTCCGGAAGTGGTGATGGGAGTGAACGCCTTCACGCTTGCGGCGCAGGCCGTCAATCCGAAGATCACCACCAAGCTCGTGATGATCGACACCTGGTTCGATCCCGCCAAGGAGGCCGCGGCGGCCGAGACGCTTGCCAATCTCGGCTGCGACGTCATCGCGCAGCACGTTGACAGTCCGGCGGTGCTTCAGGTCTGCGAGAAGCGCAAAATCTACGGGTTCGGCTATGGCGCAGACATGTCCCGCTTCGCGCCCCACGCGCATTTGACGGCGAGCCTCGACCTGTGGGGCCCCTACTACATCTTGCGCGCCAAGGCCGTCCTCGATGGAACCTGGAAGCCTGATGACACTTGGTGGGGCATGAAGGAGGGACTCCTCGGCATGGCGCCCTACAGCAAGGCGGTGCCAGACAACGTGAAAGCCGCCGCCGACAAGATCATCGCAGGCACCAAGGATGGAAGTTACGAGGTCTTCACCGGCCCCATCTCCGATCAGTCCGGCAAGGAGCGCGTGCCAAAGGGCGAACGCATGAAGGACGCGGACATGCTGGTGACGGATTGGTACGTCAAGGGTATCCAGAGCTAAGGGGCCTCTGCCCCCTTCCCCAGGCGACATGTGACGACGCGGCGAAGATTGCGCTGATTGCAGGTCTTCCGCCGCGCGCCGCTCGCCTCTAAACTTGGCAGTTGGCTCGACGCTCATCGGCGACTGCCGATCAGAAAATGGAGGGTAATGTGGGTTTCGTCACGCGCCGGAATTTCGTGACCGGGGCGGCCGCAGGGCTGGCGCTGACGGCGCTCGCCCGCCGCTCCGTTGCGGGCGAACCCCTCAAGGTCGGGTTCGTCTATCTGGGACCGACCGGCGACTACGGCTGGACTTGGGCTCACGAGAAGGGCCGCAAGGCGATGGTCGACGCGCTGAAGGGCCAGGTCGTCGCCGACTATGTCGAGAACGTGAAGGAGGACGCCAGCGCAACGCCGGTCATCAAGGACCTTGCTGAGCAGGGCCACAAGCTCATCTTCGCAACGACGTTCGGCTACATGGAACAGACGGTCGAGGCCGCCAAGCAGTTCCCGAACGTGAAATTCGAGCACTGCACCGGCTACAAACATGCCGACAATCTCGGCACCTACAATTCACGTTTCTATCAGGGCCGCGCGGTCGAGGGCGCGATCGCGGGCCTGATGACGAATTCGAACACAGTAGGCTATCTCGGCTCGTATAAGGTGCCGGAGGTGGCGCAGGGCGTGAACGCCTTCACCCTCGCAGCGCAGGCGGTGAATCCGAAGGTCACGACCAAGCTCATCATGATCAACTCCTGGTTCGATCCTTCCAAAGAGGCAGCGGCGGTGCAGACTCTGGCAAATCTTGGCTGCGACGTCGTTGCCCAGCACACCGACAGCCCGGCAGGCTTGCAGGTCGCCGAGCAGCGGAAGGTGTGGTGTTTCGGCAACGCCGCGGACATGTCGCGTTTTGCGCCCAAGACGCAGCTCACCGCCATCGAGGACATCTGGGGCCCCTATTACATTTCGCGCGCCAAGGCGATGATCGACGGGACCTGGAAGCCCGACGACGCCTGGTGGGGCATGAAAGAAGGCGCCGTCGTCATGTCGCCCTACAACAAGGCGCTGCCCGACAACGTCAAGGCGGCCGCCGACAAGATCATCGCCGGCTGGAAGGACGGCTCCTACGACGTCTTCGCCGGCCCGATCATGGATCAGGCCGGCAAGGAGCGCCTCGCCAAGGGCGAGCGAATGAAGGACGCCGACCTCGCGGTGATCGACTGGTACGTCAAGGGCGTGCAGAGCTGAGGCTTCCGCAGCTTCCTTCCCCAGCTCGCTGGGGAAGGAAGCTGCCGACCGCCCTAAGCCAGCTCGTGCACCTGCGCCTCCGGGCACGCTTTCTTGGCGATCTCGGCCAGGTGCAGGTGGTGGGTCAGGTAGATGACCTGCCCCACCCGTCCCATGTCGGCGAACTGCCGAAGCGCCTCTTCGGCACGGAAATGATCGAAGGTCTCCATGATGTCGTCGGCGACGAAAGGCGCCGGCGGGCGGGACTTTGCGAGTTCGTGATAGCCCGCGACCCGCAGCGCGAGATAGAGCTGGCAGCGCGCGCCGCGCGACAGTTGCTCGGCCAGTTTTGAGCCGCCGTCGGCGCCGAGCGCGATCAGCGTCTCGTTCTGTCCGCTTGGCTGCGTCGTCAGCGCCCGATAGGCGCCGCGGCTGATCTCGGAAAAGGCCTTCGAGGCGCGCTCCATCATGGCGCCGCGATGGCGCTCGCGATAAAGCCGCAGCGCCTGGTCGGCGGCCGCGACGCCGGCGCGCAGCCCAAGATAGCGCCGGGCGCCGTCCTTGATTTCCTCGAGGATGGTTCGTCGCTTCTCCTCAATCCGGGCGACCGCGTCGTCACCGCCGACGGCGGCGAGCGCCTTCTCCGCACCGTCGAGCAGCGCAAACCTCTGCGCATGCGCAGCCTCGTCCACCGGCGCGCGCGCGGCGAGCTCGGCGACCTCCTGTTCGAGCGCTTCGCGGTCTACGGCCTCGAGCGCCGCGCGCGCCGCCTCGAACGACCTGGCGACATTCGCCGAAAGGACGGCGCGCGAACTCCCGGTCGATCTCCGAGCGCAAGGCGTCGCGCCGCTTGCAGTCGTCGAGCTTGCCGGCGACCTCGGCGAGCGAGGCGACTTCGAAACAGTCCGGTCATCGCCGCGGCGAGCTTTCCATTGACTGCCAGCGCTTCCGCAATCTCCGTGTCCTTCCGCCGCGCCGCGGCGAGCGCCGTCTCCTTTTCGTCGCGCCGGCGCCGCCTCTCGCGCGCCGACGCGATCCGCGCGGCGACCACGTCGGCGAGCCTGGTTGCGTCCGCGTCCGGCGCTAGTCCGAGCGCCCCGGAGACCGACGCGACCTCCTCGGCGAATGTTTGACGGTCGCGCTCCATCGCATCGATGCGGTGCTCGAGATCGGCGCAATCCTTCATCGCGACACGCAGGTCATCGAACGCCTTCAGCGTCTGCCTCATGGCGCCGACGCTCGGAACGTCGGACGCCGCGGTGAGCCAAGAGTCGCGCCAGGGCCGTACCCCAAGCCTCGCGCCAGCGCTTGTCTTCGGCTTCGGCCGTTCTGAGCTTGCCTTCGGCGCGTCCGAGCTCCGCACGCCGCTCCTTGACCTTTACGCTCGCCGCCTCGGCCTTCACCGCGGCCGCAATTGCAGTCTCGGCCACCTCGAACAGGCGCTCCGCCTGCGCACCCTGTTCGTGAGGGACTCCAGCCTCGCGAAGCCCTTCGCAGAGCGCCAGTCGCACGCGCTCGGCGTTTTCGAAGTGGCGCCGGACAGCGTCCTCTGTCGCATGCAACGCATCATAAGCGGCCAGTGCCTCGTCTCGCTTCGCCCGCCAGCCGTCGAGAAAACCGATCGGATCGCGGGCCGACGGAACAGGCGCCGGCGCCAGCGCCGCAACTTCGTGCGCGAGGCCGTTCAATTCCCGGTCCGCCGCCTCCAGATCCGCTTCCGCGCGCGTCCGGTCAGCTTCGACGCCTGCAAGAGACACGGCCCTTTCGCGCTGCGGCGGCAAGCTCCCGCGCATAGACAAGTCGCGCGGCGCCGGCGGCGTCATCGCGCCGCAGAGCGCCTTCAAACGCATCGGCAGTCGGGGCTGTGAGTGCATTCCGGTGCGCGGCCCACGCTGCGTCGCGGGCAGCACGCAACGCGGCCGCCTCGTCGTCGCCCACGAGATCGGCCGCCCGCGCCGCCGCCGCGGCCTCCGCCGCGAGCCGCCCCACCTCGGCGCTCTTCTGAGCGACGCTGTCGGCGCAGGTCCGCCGAAGCGCCCGCGCCTGCGCCTCGCGGTCGCGAAGCGCGACCATTTCGGCCGCGCCCGGGACCTCGACCGAACGAAGCGCCTCAGGCCCACCCGTCCAAGGCTTCAACGCATCGAGCGCCTCGAGGAGGTTCCGCTTGCCCTTTTCGGCCTCCTCCCGCGCCGACCGCATGCGAGATGCGGAGTTGTCGCTTCGCGCCACTGCGAGCCGTCTCTTCAGAAGCTCGACCGCCGCGGAGTTCGACCTCCGGTTGCGGCGCAGCCTCAATCGCTTCAGCAAGCGCCCCTCGCGCGGACTCCAGCGTGTCGCACGCCGCGGCGAGCTTCGACTCCACGCCCGAACGCAGACGCGATCAGCTCATCCAGCGCGCCGACCGTCCGTGCGGGCAGCAGCAGGATTCTCGGCTCTGCCTCACCCTCGCGACCGAGCCGGCGCAGAATATCGGCGACAAGCGCGTGTTTCGTCGCCAATTCGATCCGGCGGACGGGGATGTCATCGGCCGCATCAAACCGGCTGCGCTTTTCTCGCCAGCTATCGACCCGCGCGGCGAAAGCGAGCGCGGCCGGATCGTCGCCGACCCGTTCGAGTTCTTCCTCCAAAGCCTTGATGGTGGCTTCCGCGTTCTCCTTCTGGGTCGTCAGCCTTATCGCCTCGGCCTGAAGGCCCGCAAGTTCCTCGGGCCAGCCGGCCGGGGGGGCCGGCAGATCGGCTAGCGGCGTAAGCCGCCGCTCCGCTTCAACGAGCGCCACGAAATGCGGTGCCCCGGCGAGGAGCCGGCGGATCGCCTCGGCGCGGGTCCGTCGCTCGCCCAGCGCCCTCGCCGCTGCATCGTGAGCCGCCTTCGCCTCGTCGCGGCGGGACACGATGTCGGCGTAGGCCGAGGCAGCCGTATCGAGTCGGTCCCGTTCCTCTTTCAGCGCATCGAGCGCCCGCTTCTGCTCGATCAGCTTGGAGCTTCGGCTGAGCCGTTTGTGGAATTCGTCAGCGCGGACACGCAGAATATCAAGTTGCGCGCTTATCCCCGGAAGCCCTGCGCTCGCCGAGAACAGAAGTTGCCCCAGATCGCCTTTGCTCGCGAGGATCATCTGGCCGCCATCCTCCAGGCTCTCGTCGTCGAGCGAGAACATCGTTCGGAAGGCCTTGCGGTCGACGCCGCCGAGCTCGGTCCGGAGCGCAGCTTCATCGAAGGCCAGGTTGTCGTGGTCGACGAGGCTCGCCCTGTCGCGCTTCAAGCGCGCGATTTCGACCGCCTCCCCGTTCACCTCCAGACGGGCCTCAATCCTCATCGTGTTGTAGGCGTGCCAGTTCGGCACGCTCGCCCGGCCCTTCGCGGCGCCAAAGGGCGACCTTTCCTCGATGCCGAAAAGGAGGTCGAGGATCGCTGCCGCGACGGTCGATTTGCCGGCTTCGTTGAGGCCGTAGATGATGTGGAAGTCCGGACCGGACGTGGGCCGGGCGCCGAAGTCAATCGCGTAGTCGGCAAACCGCCCGTAGCGCGTGAGAACGAGCCGTTCGATCCTCATGCGCCGGAATCCTTGTCAGCCGCCCGCAGCCATGCGAGCACGTCGTCGCTCCCCTCGCGCGCAAAGACGCCCATGGCTTCAGCGAAAGCCCCGGCGTCGCCGCCAAAGAGGTCCTCGCGTAAGCCGGGCGGCAGATGGCTGCGCAGTTCCTCGGCGATGCTCGCGAGCTCGTCGCGGAAAACCTTCGACCGGGCAACCTCATTCTCCATGAGGAGCCTCAACTCGGCGACCGGATCGACGGAGGCGCGTTCTGCGACACGCGGCTCGTCGCAACGGATTTCGATCTTGTCGAGCCAGGCTCGTCCGAGATCGGATCCGATTCGCCGCGTCTCCTCTTCGAGCAGGTCTGCGTCGCTTCGCAGCCGCCAGGCAAGCGGTGTCGCCCCGTGCAGCGTCAACCTGGCGACGAGGTGCTCGCTCGCCGCCGTCGTGCGCTCGGCCGCGAGGTCACCCTCAATCCGCCTGAGCGCCGCGCGCCAGTCCTCGGCGCCGGAAAGATCGACTGGAACGCGCCGGAATTCGGCGACGCTCGTCAGCCGTTCCTCGACCGCAATCTTTCCGCCATCGTCGATCGTGACGAGTGAGGCCGACTTCGGACCGGCTTCGTTGATGTCGCGTCCCTGCGGATTGCCCGGCATCACGATCGTCGCCCTGCCCTCTTCGACTGAACGCTGGTGAACGTGGCCGAGCGCCCAATAGGCGAACCCGTGGCCGTGCAGGTCGACAGGCGCGCAGGGCGCGTAGCGATCGTGCGCCGGCGAGCCGCCGAGGCTCGTATGCATCATCCCGATATTGACCGCGCCGGACACCGGCTCGCGAAACTTGGGCAGCAGACTGTCGGGGGCATGTTTCTGCGCGAAGCTGATTCCGTGAACGGCGACGTCGAAGGCGCCGGCGCCGCGCACGACAACCTCAGCCCGTCCGGTAAACACCTTCACCGTATCCGGCAGGATCAACTCCTTGGTGATGCGCGACTCAGCGTCGTGATTGCCGCGGATGATGTAGACCGGGATCTCCGCCTCGTGCAGACGCTTGAGCTGGTCGGCGAGAAAGCGCGCCGTCTTCATCGAGGTCTGCTCGCCGTCGTAGAGGTCGCCGGCGATCAGGAGGGCGTCGACCTGCTCGGCGAGACAGAGGTCGATGACGGCAGAGAATGCCTTGCGCGTCGCCCCGCCGATCATGTCGGCGAGCGCCGGGTCGCGCAGCGCCAGTGTGCGCAGCGGTGAATTGAGGTGGATGTCGGCCGTGTGGACGAATCGGAACGCCATGGGAACCTAGAGCGGTAGTCTCCGATTCGGGCATTGTCATCGCCGGAGCCAAGAAGGCGGTGGATAAGCCCACTTGCCGAGGCGACCGCGCTGAGGCAAAGGGCGCGCCATCGGCGCGCTCCGGCCCGCCGTCCGAATTTTGGAACAGGACCTCTTCTTGCGGTACACCCGCCGAACCTCCACGACATCCGGCGCCGTCGAGAACGTGACGCAGATGCGGGTCAGCCGCGCGCTGCACGGGCTCTGGCGCAAGGCCGTGCGCATGCCACTGAAGTCTGTCCGGCTCCGGCTGCGCCGCGCGATGGCCGCTCGCTCGGGCGATGGGGTTTCGGTTTCTGTCGACTGGACGACCACGCTCGCGGAGGTCCCGTTCGAGGGCCGCTTGCCGCCGCCACTCGCCCAATGCACGGTCGTCGAACCGGCGGAATACGGGACGAAGCTCCATCCGCTGAGCGTCAATTCGACCACGACCGAGGCGATGCATTACATCGCCCACAGGGTCCACGCCCCGGCAATGACGCTCGAGCATCTCGTCGGCCAGTACTGGTTCCCCAAACTCGGCCTCCTTCTGTCGGAACAGGGGCTGGTGTGGCGGCACTCGTTCCTCGGGCCATTCCAGGAGGGGTTTCTCGCTTCGATCCCTTCGATCCTCGAGCGGCCCGTGCCCGACGGAAAGACCGGGCATTTCTTTTATCCCGACCGCCTGAAGCACGCGCCGAGGATGCTTGGCGAGCATCTCCTCGTCGCCAATTCCGAGCAGCCGAATTACGGGCACTATCTCCTCGACATCGTGCCTCTCATTCACCTTGGCGCGCGGATTGGCGCTCCGATGCTGACCTGGACGCTGAAACCCTGGCAGCGGGCCCTGATCGCGCGGCTCGACGTCCCGCCCGGGCTGGTCCGTGAGATCCGTCCTCAGCCGGTCTTCCTCGAGCACGCCATCGTCAGCAACCGCCATAGCGGCGAAGCGAGTCAGAACGCCCACCCGCAACACAAGGATTCGTTCGCCGCGATCCTGGCGAACGTCCGCAAGGCGGCGCCGGCGCCTGCCTCGCCGGCCCGGATTCTCGTCTGCCGCGGCCTCGCCAACAGCCGCAACCTCGTGAACCGGTCGGCGATGATCGACGCGCTGAAGCCGCTCGGCTTCGTCGCCATCCAGCCGGAAAAGCTGTCGTTCGACGAGCAGGTTCTCATCTTTGCCGATGCGGAGATCATCGTCTGCGAATTCGGGGCCGCTATGGGGAACGCGATGTTCTGCCGGCCGGGAACGAAGGTGGTGGAGATCATCGCCGAGGGCCAGCACGATCCGTGGTCGGCGCACCTCTGCGCGATGGTGGGGCTCGAGCACGTCGTGCTGTTCCAGCGCCAGTCCGAAGACTTACTGGCGGCCATCCCGCGCCACCAGAAGGACTCGCCTTTCGCCTATGCGGTGGACGTGAAGAAGTTGGTCGAGACGGTCGCGGCGCTGGTGCGCTGACCCCGAAACAGCCGGCGCCGGGGTTAGGCTTCGCCGGCGCCAAGACCTGGTCGGCTTGTGAGCGTCCGGGTTCCGCGTTACGCAAGACCAACCCGCAAAAACGAGATCGGGCGTCGTCAATGAAGGAACCGAGGCGCAAGGCGGCGCGCCGCATAGCGCCGGCGAAAGTGTCCAACCGAGGGCCGGATTCCCGTCGGGAAATTCTGGACGCGGCGGCCTCGCTGTTGCGACAACATGGCTACAAGTCCACCACCCTTCGCGACATCGCCGCCATCGTGGGAATGAAGGCGGGAAGCCTCTATTATCATTTCGCGTCGAAGGACGAGATCGTCGCAGCGGTCATGAACGACGGCGTGGATCATGTCGTCAAAGCGGTCAGCGACGCGCTCGCCGGTCTCCCTGAAAAAGCGACCCCGAGAACCCGCATCGAGGTGGCGGTGCGCGCGCATCTTGAGGCGTTGCTGAGGTACGGCGATTATACGTCGGTGGGTCTGAAGGCCTATTCCGAAGTTCCTGAAACTGTCCGGTCGATCGCTCGCCCGCACAGGAAACGCTACGAAGCGATCTGGAGCGACCTCATCCGCGAGCTGGTCGATGCAGGACTCGCGCCGGAAAGCGTGTCCCCGGAGGCGTTGACTTTGGCGATCTTCGGCATGATGAACTGGTCCCCGGAGTGGTACCGGAGCCGTCGCCACAGCCTCGCGAAAATCGCCCGTGATTTTGCCGCGATTGTGGTCCGTTCCAGGGAACGCGCCGCACGCCTTCGGAGCGCGCCGGCTTTGACTCGTTGACTGTCGCAGAGAATGCGTCGAGCGGCGCGCAACCCTGGCCTGATCGCGGGGCGGTTTGGACGTCTACCTAACAAGTGTTAAAATCTCGGCATTCCACCGTCAAAAAGAGGATCCCTGCGTCGATGCGCGATAAATCCGGTCGAACCTACCCCTATTTCACCGAGGAGCATGAGCTGCTCCGACGCCAGATCCGCCGCTTCGTCGAAGAGCGGGTGAAGCCCGACGCCGACCGGTGGGAGGAAGAAGGATACGTCCCCCGGGAAATCCTGCAGGAAATGGGGGCGCTCGGCCTTCTTGGCATCCGGTATCCGGCGGCCTATGGCGGAAGCGAGCTCGACACTCTGGCGACTGTGGTGCTGGCGGAGGAGTTGGGACGATCGACCTATGGCGGTTTTGCCATCACCGTTCTGGTTCATACCGACATGGCGAGCCCCTACTTTGTTCATGTCGGCTCGAAAGACCAGCTCTCGCGTCATATGCCCGACATCATCGCCGGTCGCCGGATCGCGGCCGTGGCTATGACCGAGGCCGGCGCCGGCTCCGATCTCGCCGGCATGAGGACCACCGCGCGCCGCGTCGCGGACGGATGGACGCTGAACGGCGCGAAGATGTTCATCACCAACGGCGCGCGCGGCGACATTTATGTCGTCGCCGCAAAGACCGGCCCGCCGGGACGAAACCGCGACGTCTCGCTGTTCATCGTCGAGAAAGGCGCGCCGGGCTTCACGATTTCGCGGACACTGAAGAAGCACGGCTGGCTCTCCAGCGACACGGCGGAGCTGAGCTTCGAGGATTGCTTCGTCCCGCGCGAGAACCTCCTTGGTGAAGTGGGGCGCGGATTCTACGCCCTCATGAAGAATCTCCAGAATGAACGGATCGTGCTCTCTGCCCAAATGATGGGCGAGGCGTCACGCGCCATCGAGATCACGCTCGACTGGGTGAAGCAGCGCGAAGCCTTTGGCGGCGCGCTCTGGCAGTTCCAGACGATCCGGCACCGCCTCGCCATGCTATCCGCAAAAGTCGAGGCCGCCCGCGCTCTGGTCTACAATGTGGCTTGGTGCGACGCCCAGGGCCAGCAGGTAACGAAAGAAGTGTCCATGATCAAGGCCCTCTGCGGCACGCTGGTGAACGAAGTCATGTACGACTGCGTCCAGTTCCACGGAGGGCTCGGCTTCATGCGTGAATCGACCATCGAGCGCATGTCGCGCGATGCGCGCGTCCAGGCGATCGGCGGCGGCGCCACGGAGGTGATGCTGGAGGAGGTAGCCAAGCGCATGTGACGGGCTCGGCGGGTCTGATGCGCGCGACATCCGCCGGGCTGAATTTCGTAGGTTGAATACCTAACGGTTGTTAGGTATGGGCGATTTCGGGGCGCCGCGAGGGTGAGCCGCCGTCCGGCATGATGGGAAACCTTACGCGGCGGCTCCTCGGGGCGTCGCGTGTCTCGGGTTCTGGAGCTCCTTCCATGTCGATCATTGGCGGCGCCGCGCGAAAGAAAACGCCGCGTTCGACGAAAACGCCGCGCGTTATGAGACGCTCGTCGCGACCTTGCGGAAGCGGCACGGCGAGGTGGCCGAGGGCGGCGGCGAGCGTCTGCGTCGCCGCCATATGGCGAGAGGCAAAATACCGGTCCGGCAGCGCATCGATCATCTCGTCGATCCGCTGTCGCCGTTCCTCGAACTCTCGCCGCTGGCCGCCTGGGGGTTGTACGGCGGCGAGGTGCCAGTAGCGGGAATTGTGACCGGGATCGGCGTGATCTGCGATACGCCCTGCATGATCATCGCCAACGACGCGACCGTGAAGGGCGGATCGTTTTTCCATGAGACGGTGAAGAAGCATCTGAGGGCGCAGGAGATCGCCTTCGATAACCGTCTGCCCTGCGTGTATCTGGTAGACTGCGGCGGCGCTTACCTGCCCGAGCAGGATCGCGTGTTTCCGGACCGCGATCATTTCGGGGGAAGCTTCTACCAGCAGTGCAGGATGTCCGCCGCGGGTCTTCCGCAGATCTCCGCCGTGTTCGGCGGCGCTACCGCCGGCGGCGCCTATATTCCGGCGCTCTCCGACGAAGTGGTGATGGTGAAGGGCACGGGCCGGATTCACCTCGGCGGACCGCCGATCGTGAAGGCGGCCATCAACGAGATTGTCGACGGCGAGACGCTGGGCGGCGCCGAGATGCACACCCGCGTTTCCGGAGTGAGCGACTATCTCGCCGCGACCGAACTCGAGGCGCTCGCCAAGGTTCGCGACATCGTCGTAGCTCTGAACTGGCCACAGCGTGCGAACCGGACCCGCGCCGGCGACCCGCCACTTTACGATGCAGCCGAAATACCGGGAATCGTCGGCGTTGACCTCAAGCGCCCCTTCGCCGTGCGCGAAGTGATCGCACGAATCGTGGACGGCAGCGAGTTTCAGGAATTCAAGCCGGACTTCGGCTCCACCTTGACGTGCGGCTTCGCCTGAATTCACGGCGCGCCCGTCGGCGTGCTCGCCAACAACGGCGTGCTGTTCTCCGAATCCTCCCTCAAAGGCGCCCACTTCATCGAATTGTGCGACCAGCGCGAAATCCCCCTCCTGTTCCTCCAGAACATCACCGGTTTCATGGTCGGAACTGAAGCCGAGCGGGGCGGCATCGCGAAACATTCCGCCAAGCTCGTCTATGCTGTCTCCAACGCCCGCGTTCCCCGCTATACGGTCATCATCGGAGGCTCTTACGGCGCGGGCAACTACGGGATGTGCGGCCGCGGCTTTCGGCCCCGCTTCCTATTCTCGTGGCCGAACGCGCGCATCGCCACCATGAGCCCCGAAGTCGCCGCGACCGTGGTGACGGAACTGAGGCGGGCGAGCCTGACCCGCGGCGGGGTCGACGAGGCCGAGATCGCCGAACTCGACCGGACAACGCGCGCGCAGTTCGAGGAACATAGCTCCCCCTACCACGCCACGGCGAGATTGTGGGACGACGGAATCATCGAACCGCATCAGACGCGAGACGTCCTGGGCCTGTGCCTTGCCCTGGCTTCGCGCGAGATCGAACTCCCGGGCCACCGGCCGGTCTACAAGATGTGACCTATGTTCGAGAGCGTCCTGATCGCCGATCGCGGAGAGATCGCCGTCCGGATTATGCGAACGTGCAAGCGGTTCGGCCTTCGCGCTATCGCCGTCTATTCGGATGCGGACCGCAAGGCCCGCCACGTCGCAATGGCCGACGGAGCGGTGCGCATCGGTTCGGCAGCTTCGCGCGACAGTTACCTCAACCTTTCCGCGATCATCGAGGCCGCCCGCCGCACCGGGGCGGAGGCGATCCACCCCGGTTACGGCTTCCTGTCCGAAAGGCCGGAACTGGCCGAAGCCTGCGCGGAGGCGGGCGTGGCCTTCGTCGGTCCTTCCGCCGGCGCCATTGCCGCCATGGGGTCGAAAGTCAGCGCAAAGCGGATCGCCGCGGGCGCCGGCGTCCCCAGCGTACCGGGCTATATGGGCGACGACCAGTCGTCCGATCGCCTCGTCGAGGAAGCCCTGAAGCTAGGCCTCCCAGTGATGATCAAGGCCTCCGCCGGCTGCGGCGGCAGGGGCATGCGGCGGGTGACGACGAGGGACGAGCTGAAGCCAGCAATCGAGCTTGCGCGGCGCGAGGCGGAGGCGGCCTTCGGCGATTCCACGCTGCTGATCGAAAAGCTGGTTCTGCGACCCCGGCACCTGGAGGCCCAGGTGGCCGGCGACAGGCACGGCAATGTCATCCACCTGTTCGAGCGCGACTGCTCCATCCAGCGCAACAACCAGAAACTCGTGGAGGAGGCGCCTGCGCCGAGACTGCCCGGAGAGGTCAGGGACAAGCTTCTCACACGCGGCGTCGCCCTGGCCCGCGCCATCGGTTACGACGACCTCGGCACGGTGGAGTTCATCCTCGAGGAGGGGCAGGACGAACCCTGGTTCCTGGAGATGAACACCCGCCTGCAGGTGGAGCATCCCGTCACCGAGCTCGTGACTGGTCTCGACCTCGTCGAGCTGCAGCTCAGGATCGCCTCCGGAGAGGCTTTGCCCTTTCGGCAGGACGAGATCCGGGCGCGCGGCCACGCCATTGAGGCACGCGTGACGACCGAGCGGGCTGACCAGGGATTCCGGCCGGAGATCGGCCCGATCCTGGCCTATCGCGAGCCGCCCGGCGTGCGGATCGACAGCTGCGTCGCCGCCGGCTCCAAGGTGCCTCAGTTCTACGATTCGATGATCGCCAAGGTCATTGCCCACGGACCCGATCGGGAGGCGGCGCGGATCCGCCTCGCGGCGGCGCTGCGGAATTTCGCGCTGCTGGGACCCGCAACGACCCTCGAGTTCACCGTGGACTGCCTTGGATCACCCCCTGTTCGTCAATGGACCGGTGACGACGCGTTTCATAGAGGAAGCGTTTCCGAACGGGTGGCCCCCCGCCTCGGCAATCGGCGGCTCGCTCGCGCGGTGGCGGCGATCGTGGGAAGCGGTCGCAGCGGCGATGCCGCAGACGTCTGGACCACGCTCGCAGGGTTCCGGCTGCTGGCGCCGGCCGGCGCGCCAGCCGAAGCGCATCTTCGCGTGGGCGCGCCGGGGAACGACACGGTCGAGGTCAGCATCGCCGCAACGCCGACTGAAGGCGTTTTGCGGGTCACGGACGCCCAGGGGTGCCTCGACTTGGCCGTTCGTTACGACGGCGAGAATCTCGAAATCGATCATGGCGGGGCGATCCAGCGCGGTGTTGTCCAACGGGCGCGCCGACGCGTCAACCTGCTGCTCGCCGGCAAGTCCCATGCGTTCGACGTGATGTCCTCGACCGAGGCGGCGGCAGGCCTCAACGCGTCTGGCGGCGGTTCAGGCGCGCTGCGTTCGCCAATGCCGGGAATCGTCAGCGCGGTTCATGTTTCCGTCGGCGACATCGTCAGCGTGGGTGACGAACTGCTCGTCCTCGAATCAATGAAGCTTTTCATGGCGCTGCCCGCCGGGGTCAGCGGCGCCGTCGCCAAGATCGCCTGTCGCGCCGGGGAGATCGTCCAGACCGGACAGCTCCTGCTCGTGATCGAGCCGAGGGCGAGCCAGACAAGCAAGACGCTGCGGACATGATCAGCGGGAGGATCGGCCATCAGACATGCAACGGCCGTCGCCTCTCTGAGGGCGGCTGGGCGCGAGCTGATTTCATGGATGTCGCTCTCGTGAGACGGGTTTAGATAGTAGTTCCGATATTGTGACATCTCGTCGGTCGAAGGCGGGCCGCTGGGTCGCCCTCATGTCCACACTCATCGAGACCGCCTGTATCATGCAAACCCAGCTGGTCGCCCCGGCCTTTACCGATTTCGAATAGTTTGATCGACGCTTTGTTGTAGATCTTGCTTTGCGCTTGAGTACCCTTTGGGAAGATCCTCGGGTTTAACTTGCTGTACCTGTGGGTATGCGCAACCATATTTCGCTACACACTCATAGACAACGGAATTATTCAGGTCCTTGCTGTCATGAATTTCCACCCTCCTAGAACCGGGGAGAGGATCGACAATCACGCTGAAAGTCGCGAGCTCTGCGCCATTGACGCCGAGGATGTCGATGCTCGTCCTACCGGTTTGCTTTGCTTGGAGCAAAAGGGTCGTATCATTTATCGGTTCGACATCAACGATACTGGGGTTACCAATATGTACACCGACGAATTTCTGGGGCAGAGAAACCCTCCTTAAATAACCCGGAATGATAGCAATATCGTTTACGGCTTCATGGCGAGATTGCGCCGGAGCCTGTGCGCGACTTGCAGAATTCGCGCCAATGAAAACCATAGCAAAAACGATGGCGGCGCAAGCCCGCGCCAAGCTATTCCGCGCCATAGCAGTCCCCGATCCTTACGGAATGCCTTCCATTTGACTTTTCCGCTTCAAATTTGCGCTCTTTGTCGCTTTTGTCAAAGGTATCCGCGAAAGGCCAGCAGTTCTAAAAGTAGGGAATTTCATTCTGCTCATGGGCCATCGCGGATTTTTAGGAGTTCTGGGGGGATTGCGGAATTGGTGAGGGCTTCGAGCGGGACGGGCCATGAGGGAAAGACGACGTAGGCGGTCAGTGTGAGGATGTGGGCGAAGAAGCTGGTTCGCTTTGCAGCGGCTTGGCGGGCGGCTTGTCAGGGCGGGTCCAGCAATTCGAGCACGGTATGCCAGGCGAAAGCGAGCAGATTGAGGGCGGCGAGCGTCATGGCGAGAAATTTTTGGCCGTGGCCGAAATTATGTTCGACTGATCTTCGACAGTTAACGCATGTGCGTGGCGCGTAAGTTATTGATATGATTTGAGCCGAGGGTTGGCGGCCACGAAAATGTAGTGCCACGTTTTGTGTCGATTTCTCTTGATTTTATGGGAATCTCAGTGGATTTTGTGCGCACCGACATCGAGTCGGCGCCGGGCTCCTCGCCATGTATTTCCGCAAGAAGACCTCGGGTGGTCGCGCCTACCTGCAGATCGTGGAGAGCCGGCGCGAGGGCGCAGCGGTGCGCCAGCAGGTGGTCGCCACGCTCGGGCGGGTCGACGAGCTGCAAGCGAGCGGGCAACTGGAGCGCCTCCTGCGCTCGGGGGCGCGCTTCGCCGAGAAGGCGATCGTGCTCGACGCGCTCGACCGGGGCGAGGCGGCGACGATCTCGACGCGGCGTGTCGGTCCGGCGCTCGCCTTCGAGCGGGTGTGGGAGGAGACCGGCTGCCGGGGCGTGATCGAGCGCCTGGCGAGGGTGCGCAACCACGAGTTCTCGCTGGAGCGCGCTGCGTTCCTGACCGTGCTGCACCGTTTGGTGTGCGGCGGCTCGGACCATGCCGCCGACCGCTGGCGCGAGGACTACCGCATCGCCGGCGTCGACGGGATCGAGTTGCATCATCTCTACCGCACGATGGCGTGGCTGGGCGAGGAGCTTCCCGAGGACCAGCAGGACGCCGCGACGCCATTTTCGCCGCGCTGCGTGAAGGACGTCCTGGAGGAGGACCTTTTCGCCGCCCGGCGTGATCTCCTGACCACGCTCGACATCGTGTTCATGGACACGACCAGCCTCTATTTCGAAGGCGCGGGCGGCCAGACGCTCGGACGGCGCGGCTTCTCGAAGGACCATCGGCCCGACCTCAACCAGATGATTCTCGCCGTGCTGCTCGACGGCGACGGCCGGCCGGTGTGCACCGAGATGTGGCCGGGCAACACCGCCGACGTGAAAAGCCTGATCCCGGCGATCGACCGCCTGCAGCGCCGTTTTCGCATCGACCGCGTCTGCGTCGTCGCCGACCGCGGCATGATCAGCGCCGAGACGATCGCCGAGCTCGAGGCCCGCAAGCTCCTCTATGTGCTGGGCGTGCGCGAGCGGTCGGACAAGCTCGTGCGCGACCTCGTGCTCGGCGATCCCGCGCCGTTCGTTCCCTTCGTCCTGAAGAAGCCGCGGCGCGAGGTCGACTACGAGGCCAAGGCCGTCGCGCTCGCCGGGCGTCGCTATGTCGTCTGCCGCAACCTCGACGAGATGAAGAAAGACGCCGCCAACCGCGCGACCATCGTCGCCAACCTGGAGCGGCAGTTGAAGAAAGGCGACAAGAGCCTCGTCGGCAACAAGGGCTATCGCCGCTTCCTCAAGGACCCGGAAGGCGAGGGCTTCGCCATCGACCGGGGCAAAGTCGAGGAAGACGCCCAGTTCGATGGCGTGTTCGTGCTGCAGACCAACGCCCGGCTCTCGCCGCTCGAGGCGATGCTCGTCTACAAGCAACTCTGGACCGTGGAACGAACCTTCCGGACGACGAAAAGCCTGCTCGACACGCGGCCGATCTATCACCAGCTCGACGAGACGATCCGCGGCCACGTCGCCTGCAGCTTCCTCGCCCTCGTCTTGAAGAAGGAGCTGGAAGACCGCCTCGCCGCCGCCGACAGGGGCGTCCGCGTCTCCTGGCCCGCCGTGACGGCCGACCTCGACTTGCTCACCGAGACCGAGGTCGAGCAGGACGGCAAGCGCTTCCTCCTGCGCTCGGCCCCGCGCCCCGGCGCAAGCCTCGCCCTTGCCGCCCTCGGCGTCGCCCTGCCGCCGACGCTCCGCCGAGTTGTGGACGCCTGATTTACGCGCTCCATTCGTTTTGTAGTGCCACGCCCGCGGTGCAGCGCGATTTTACGCGTGCGATCAATAACTTGTCTCAGCGCACTGTCAAAGATCAGCCTGATGCGTCGGAAAGAAAGAAGCTCCGTCTAATCGAGCGTATCACGCTGACGCCCGGACCCAAGCGCGGCGAAATTGCGGCCACCCTGCACGGAGACCTCGCCAAAATCCTCGAATGGGCGGCCCAAAAGCAGAACACCCCCGGCGCTTTCGCATCGGGGGTGTCGGTATCGGTGGTTGCGGGGGCCCGATACCAGCGTTATTTGCCGGACCTGCAATGCAGGCTTTCGATCGCCAAGCCCTCCTTGCGGGCGGGTCCGACATTGCCTTTGAGCCGTCCTGCCCTCGATTCTATGGGCATGGTCCTCCGGCCGCGCCAAACTCCGGCTAGGTCTACTTGACGGGTACCAGATGCTTTGCCGCAAGACGCGACTTGAGCTTCGCAACCAGGCTCGGCGCATCAAGGCCATGTTGCTGGAACAACTCTGCGGCGGCGGCGCGCCAAACAAGATCGCCTGGCTCGGCAAATGTCTTGCGCAGTTCCCGTAACGCCGCCAGAGCTGCCCTAGCCCAATCCCGAAATTCCTCCAGAGGCCAAAGAGCGACGTCCTGAAGGTGCGGCGTCGCCCCCTCCTTAACGGACGACACCGGTGTCACGAGAACGGCAACTATTTCGGCGTCGGCGGCGGCAGCCACGTTCGCGCGCATCCAGTTCGGATGAGAAGCGGCTTGTCTTGCCTTGGTTACGTCGAGCGCCGAGCCGGACTGCGCACCGGCATGATCTTCAAATACGAGGCAAAGCGATCCAGTGATCCACCACGGGTCTGGCGACCCGTCACTTTCCTTCTTGCCGGCGTCGAAGCCAAGCATCTCACCCAAGAGCTTATGCGCTTGTTCAAAGGGTCCTTTCTCCGTCGAACTGAGACCATCGAGAATCTGCTTCTCGCGCTTTGCGAAGGCGCGATCATGAGTTGTGCCAAGCTGCGCCAAAATGGCTTCGACCCGTTCGATTTGCCCCAAAAGTATCGAGTTGTCGGCGACGGCGTCGGCGCTCTCGGGCTGGTAGCGTGCAAGCGACACTAGCCACGGAATGCTCGTGGCTGCTTCCCTGGCCCTGGCGAAGTGGGCACGGGCCTTTACATTGAGTCCGGCCACGCCACTTTCCGATCCGAGCCAAGCTGCACTTCCGGCCAGATAGTGCCAAAGGGCGCGATAGCCCCGCAGGTCCGGTAGGGTCAGCTTGCCGAGCACACGCTCGGCGCGATCCAGCGCGGATTCGTAATCTCCCTGCCAAAGCCGCTCCTGATATTCGACCTCCCAGCCGACCACCGCCCCCAACTCGTCGATTGCAGGAAACGGGACTTGATTCGCTCTTTGGCGCTCGGCAACAACCTGCTGATTGACCTCTTCCCATTCCCTTTTGTTGTCGAGAAAAATGCCGAAATTCTCGGTCAAATCAGCAGCCGAAGCTCCCTTAGATTGCTCCACGCCGAACGTCAGCTCTGCTTGCAATTCCGGATGCAGATACTTCCGGCGTTTGATGTCGGCGAGGTAGTCGGGAACCTCTTCGCCGGATACGACGACCGCCGAATAGTCCTCTAAGGATCGTGTGCAGCGGCCGATTGCCTGCAGGACGCGCGTCTGGACCCGCTCATTGAACAGGACGTTCGCCCCCATGCGCGCCATCAAGAAGCGCTCTTGCACGTTGGTCGCCTTCGGCAGCCCTTCTATGAAGAGCAGACGGCACTCCTTGCCCGGAAAATCAATGCCGTCGTAGCGATTCGCAACGATCGCGACAGCTTCCTTTTGCTCGATGAATGGCTTTTTGGATTCTTCGATAGCGCCCGCATCGAAGGTTTTGAAGCCGAGATTATTGGCGACGCCCTCCGCAACTTCCTTGCGGGCGTTTTCACTCGGGACCAAGACCAAGCTCCGTCCAGCGCACCGCATCAAATTATAACGCAGGACCTGGGTCTCGTCCTCGTTCAGCGCCATTCCAGGAAAGATGAAGAAGCGACGGCCGACGCCCTGTCGATCCCACCTGTGCTTGTGCACGGTGCAGCGCTGCACCGGCGTCTCGCTCCACACAGCGGGTCGTGTCCCAACTGGTGGTGTAGCAGGAGCAAGCCGTTTGCGAAGCGCGCTCCCCGATAGCGCCGTAGCGAGCGAGCGGCTTGGGGTGGTCATCGCCGATTCTCCGGTAGGGTCGGGTTGCGAATTCAACGCAACCGAGGAACCGACAATGACCGACGAGAGAATGGCGCTTCAGTCCCTTTTGGAGAAGACCCCGACGCGGATTTCGTGCGCCGGATGATCGGCTTCGCCGCTCAAAGGCTGATGGAGTTGGATATCGAAGGCCGTACCGGGGCGGCGCATGGCGAACGCTCGCCCGACCGTCTTGCCCAGCGCAACGGCTACCGCGGCCGCGACTGGGAAACGCGAGCGGGCACGGTGGAGCTTCGTATCCCCAAACTGCGCAAGGGCAGCTACTTCCCGAGCTTCCTCGAACCGCGACGGCTGGCGGAGAAGGCCATCGCGGCGGTCGTGCAGGAGGCGTATGTGCAAGGGGTCTCGACCCGTTCGGTTGACGACCTGGTTCGCGCCATGGGCATGGACGGCATCTCCAAGAGTCAGGTCAGCCGGCTGTGCGAGGAGATCGACGAGAAGGTCAAACCGTTCCTCGGCCGCCCCATCGAAGGCGACTGGCCCTATGTTTGGCTCGACGCGACCTACGTGAAGGTCCGCCGCGCCGGCCGCATCGTCTCGACCGCGGTCGTCGTCGCCATCGGCGTCAACGGCGACGGGCGACGCGAAGTCCTGGGTCTCGACATCTGCCCCTCGGAAGCCGAGACTTTCTGGAGCGAGTTCTTGCGCAAGCTGGCTCGGCGGGGCCTGCGCGGCGTCAAGCTCGTCATCTCCGACGCGCACGAAGGCCTCAAAGCCGCGGCGGCCAAAGTGCTCGGGGCCGCCTGGAACGCTGCCGCGTTCACTTCATGCGCAACGCCCTGGCGCATGCCAACAAGAGTGGTCGCCGCGTCGTCTCGGCCTTCATCGCCACCGCCTTCGCCCAAGCCTCGCCGGACACCGCCAGAAAACAATGGCGTCACGTCGCCGATCAGTTGCGCGCCACCCTTCCCAGGCTCGCCGCCCTGCTCGACGAGGCCGAGGTCGATGTTCTTGCTTTCATGGGATTCCCCAGGGAGCATTGGGACAAGATCAGCTCGACCAATCCCATCGAGCGCCCCAACGGCGAGATCAAGCGGCGAACCGATGTCGTCGGAATCTTTCCCAAACGAGGACGCCATCGTCCGCCTCGTCGGAGCCATCCTCATGGAACAAAACGACGAATGGGCCGTCCAGCGCGCCCGCTACATGACACTGGAAACCATCGCCCCAGTCAGCGATAATCCAATCGTCATCCTGCCCACCGTGGCAGTCTGACAACCCGGCCCCACCGGGATAGGCGATCCCCCCGCCTGTTACACCACCAGTTGGGACACGATCCCACAGCGCGGCGAGGGCGCGCTCGAGGCCGCTCCCGCCGTCCACGATGACGAGTTCGGGCGTCCGCAGTCCGCGCCGCACGAGATCGTCGAGCACGCCGCGCCAAGCCGCCTCGCTCTCCCCACCCATGTTCTTGACCGCCAGCAGGATGTTCTGGCCGTCCGCCCGCACGCCGAGCACGACCAGCAGCGAGATCGATGTCGCCTTGCGGTCGAGGCGCACCCGCACGGCCGTGCCGTCGAGGATCAGCCGCACGATCGGCTCGTTCGAGAGATCGCGCCGGTTCCACGCCTCCCAGTCGGTCTTCGCCTTGCGCCAGGCGCGGCTCACCGTATCCTTGCCGACGCTGTCGCCGAACAACGCGCCTAGGGCCCGGCGCACCCGGCGCGTGTTGGCGCCGGCAAGATAGGCGCCGGCGATCAGCGCCTCGGCCTGCCGGGTGCGCCGCTGATAAGCGGGGATGGTGGCGTTCTTCCATTCCGCCGTCCCGCCATCCGACGTGGCGAGCCGAGCCCGCGGCACGCGCAGGCGCACCGGTCCGAACGTGCCCGTCAGGCTGCGCTCGCGATGGCCGTGGCGGTGCCCGACGCCGGCTTGTTCGCGCTCCCCGCTCGGCAATCGCCGCTCGTAACGGCCGCGTGACAGCGCCGCATCGAGCTCGCTCTCCAGCATCGCTTCGATGAAGCCGCGGATGCGCAACCGCACCCCGGCTTCCAGCGGATCGAACCACTCCTCCCCAGCGAAAAGCTCGGGCGCAACCGCATCCCCTGTCAGCTTCGTGCTATGACTATCCATGGCGTGATCTCCGTCGGCGCTCCAACACCGAATTCTACTTGCTTCAACAAGCCGGAGATTACGCCGCCCTCAAATTCCAACCACTCCCGCGACAGCACCGCGCTCGGGATCGCTTGCATCAAAGAGAACAAGAGCGACAAGCTCCTACACTGGGTGGTCTTTGTCGGCAGGAGCCATCTTGCAGACACCGGGCTCGAGTGCGAATTTGACTGGAACGGGATCGTCCTCGACTTTGATAGAGGATACCAACGATGGCGAGTGGAGGTTGACAGCAAGACTGATCTGCCTCGCGTTCGCCTTCTGGTAACGCGAGGCGCAGAGCCAGCTGAAACGCCCGTCGAGTGGATTTATTCGTTCGTTTCCGTACTCACATGACATGGCTCGATCGCGACGGCGCTGAGGAGCGTCGGCCACACGCGAGCGAGGCCAATTTAGACCGCTGCTCCGCGTTGCGCCGTCATTACGCGCGGCTCAGGGTGGCCGGCCATCTCGTCCAGGCGCGATTTGGCTCGGTCGCGATGGAGAGGAGCGCCTGAGGCGGCGCGTGCGGGCGCGGCTTGTCAAGCAGGCGGAACACCCCCCCTTGTCTGCGTCAAGGCTCAATGGCCATCTCGAACGCCGGCCGCGCGGAGGGCCTAGCGGGCCGAAGCCCGCATTTCACGTCCGGCAGGTAACGCTGGTATCCTGCCCTCGCCACCAACCTCGGCAATTTTCTCCCCTCGCTGGCCGCACTGGCCCGAAGACGAGGGTCGGGGATTTTCAGCGTGGTGCCGCTTGGTCAACAGCCCTGTGCGCGCTAGGGACCATCGAGTAAAATGATGCGTGCCGCCGACCGTAGGGCGGCAAAACTCACTCCATGTGGGATATTTTCGGGACGCTAGTCAGGACGCACGGATCATGGCCTTTAAGAAATCAGCACCAACCGCCACCGTGCCGGACACCCCCGACAAGCTCCTGCTGGAGCTGCCTCGCCGGACGATTCCCGATGTGTTGCCGCATCAGCAGGAGGTGATGCGCAACTATGCGGGCCTCCCGGCCGACATCGCTGATGTGGCTCTGCAGTTGCCTACCGGTAGCGGCAAAACCCTGGTCGGGCTGCTCATCGGCGAATGGCTTCGCCGCAAAAACCAAGAGCGCATTGTCTATCTCTGCCCGACGAAGCAACTGGTCAATCAGGTGGCCGAACAGGCAGAAGAAAAATACGGCCTGACAGTTCTCGGTTTCACAGGGAGGGTCCGCGATTACAATCCAACTGGCAAGGCGGAATATCGCAATGCCGACCGTATAGCGGTCACGACCTATAGCAGCCTCTTCAACACGAACCCGTTCTTCGAAGACGCGGACGTTGTGATCGTGGATGATGCGCATGCTGCGGAAGGCTACATCGCGGCTCTCTGGTCACTGAGGGTCGAGCGGACGAGAGCGGACCATGCGGCCCTTCATGCCGCGCTTGCGAATGTCTTGAAACCACTCTTGGACCCGATAAATTTCACTCGGCTGTCCGGCCAATGGGCGAGCATCACGGACAAGGTCTGGGTCGACAAGATTTCTACCCCGGCCTTTGCCGAAATCCGCGCAGAGGTCAGCGAGGTGCTGGACGCGCATGTCGAGCGCACCGACCTTGCGTATCCCTGGTCGATGCTGCGCGACCACCTTCATTCCTGTCATCTCTATCTCTCGTCCCATGAGATACTGATTCGCCCGATCATTCCGCCGACCTGGACGCACGCGCCCTTCGCGAACGCACGGCAACGCATCTTCATGTCGGCGACGCTCGGCGCTGGCGGTGACCTCGAACGACTGACGGGGAGACGGTCGATAAAGCGGCTGCCCATTCCGGAAGGCTGGGATCGACAGGGCGTCGGCCGTCGCTTCTTCATCTTTCCTGGAATGGCGCTGAACGAGGACGAGACCCAGGTCCTGCGTTATAATTTGATGCGGTGCGCTGGACGGAGCTTGGACTTGGTCCCGAGTGAAAACGCCCGCAAGGAAGTTGCGGAGGGCGTCGCCAATAATCTCGGCTTCAAAACCTTCGATGCGGGCGCTATCGAAGAATCCAAAAAGCCATTCATCGAGCAAAAGGAAGCTGTCGCGATTGTTGCGAATTGCTACGACGGCATTGATTTTCCGGGCAAGGAGTGCCGTCTGCTCTTCATAGAAGGGCTGCCGAAGGCGACCAACGTGCAAGAGCGCTTCTTGATGGCGCGCATGGGGGCGAACGTCCTGTTCAATGAGCGGGTCCAGACGCGCGTCCTGCAGGCAATCGGCCGCTGCACACGATCCTTAGAGGACTATTCGGCGGTCGTCGTATCCGGCGAAGAGGTTCCCGACTACCTCGCCGACATCAAACGCCGGAAGTATCTGCATCCGGAATTGCAAGCAGAGCTGACGTTCGGCGTGGAGCAATCTAAGGGAGCTTCGGCTGCTGATTTGACCGAGAATTTCGGCATTTTTCTCGACAACAAAAGGGAATGGGAAGAGGTCAATCAGCAGGTTGTTGCCGAGCGCCAAAGAGCGAATCAAGTCCCGTTTCCTGCAATCGACGAGTTGGGGGCGGTGGTCGGCTGGGAGGTCGAATATCAGGAGCGGCTTTGGCAGGGAGATTACGAATCCGCGCTGGATCGCGCCGAGCGTGTGCTCGGCAAGCTGACCCTACCGGACCTGCGGGGCTATCGCGCCCTTTGGCACTATCTGGCCGGAAGTGCAGCTTGGCTCGGATCGGAAAGTGGCGTGGCCGGACTTAATGTAAAGGCCCGTGCCCACTTCGCCAGGGCCAGGGAAGCAGCCACGAGCATTCCGTGGCTAGTGTCGCTTGCACGCTACCAGCCCGAGAGCGCCGACGCCGTCGCCGACAACTCGATACTTTTGGGGCAAATCGAACGGGTCGAAGCCATTTTGGCGCAGCTTGGCACAACTGATGATCGCGCCTTCGCAAAGCGCGAGAAGCAGATTCTCGATGGTCTCAGTTCGACGGAGAAAGGACCCTTTGAACAAGCGCATAAGCTCTTGGGTGAGATGCTTGGCTTCGACGCCGGCAAGAAGGAAAGTGACGGGTCGCCAGACCCGTGGTGGATCACTGGATCGCTTTGCCTCGTATTTGAAGATCATGCCGGTGCGCAGTCCGGCTCGGCGCTCGACGTAACCAAGGCAAGACAAGCCGCTTCTCATCCGAACTGGATGCGCGCGAACGTGGCTGCCGCCGCCGACGCCGAAATAGTTGCCGTTCTCGTGACACCGGTGTCGTCCGTTAAGGAGGGGGCGACGCCGCACCTTCAGGACGTCGCTCTTTGGCCTCTGGAGGAATTTCGGGATTGGGCTAGGGCAGCTCTGGCGGCGTTACGGGAACTGCGCACGACATTTGCCGAGCCAGGCGATCTTGTTTGGCGCGCCGCCGCCGCAGAGTTGTTCCAGCAACATGGCCTTGATGCGCCGAGCCTGGTTGCGAAGCTCAAGTCGCGTCTTGCGGCAAAGCATCTGGTACCCGTCAAGTAGACCTAGCCGGAGTTTGGCGCGGCCGGAGGACCATGCCCATAGAATTGAGGGCAGGACGGCTCAAAGGCAATGTCGGACCCGCCCGCAAGGAGGGCTTGGCGATCGAAAGCCTGCATTGCAGGTCCGGCAAATAACGCTGGTATCGGGCCCCCGCAACCACCGATACCGACACCCCCGATGCGAAAGCGCCGGGGGTGTTCTGCTTTTGGGCCGCCCATTCGAGGATTTTGGCGAGGTCGCCGTGCAGGGTGGCCGCAATTTCGCCGCGCTTGGGTCCGGGCGTCAGCGTGATACGCTCGATTAGACGGAGCTTCTTTCTTTCCGACGCATCAAGCTGATCTTTGACAGTGCGCTGAGACAAGTTATTGATCGCACGCGTAAAATCGCGCTGCACCGCGGGCGTGGCACTACAAAACGAATGGAGCGCGTAAATCAGGCGTCCACGACTCGGCGGAGCGTCGGCGGCAGGGCGACGCCGAGGGCGGCAAGGGCGAGGCTTGCGCCGGGGCGCGGGGCCGAGCGCAGGAGGAAGCGCTTGCCGTCCTGCTCGACCTCGGTCTCGGTGAGCGAGTTGAGGTCGGCCGTCACGGCTGGCCAGGAGGCGCGGGCGCCCCTGTCGGCGGCGGCGAGGCGGTCTTCCAGCTCCTTCTTCAAGACGAGGGCGAGGAAGCTGCAGGCGACGTGGCCGCGGATCGTCTCGTCGAGCTGGTGATCGATCGGCCGCGTGTCGAGCAGGCTTTTCGTCGTCCGGAAGGTTCGTTCCACGGTCCAGAGTTGCTTGTAGACGAGCATCGCCTCGAGCGGCGAGAGCCGGGCGTTGGTCTGCAGCACGAACACGCCATCGAACTTGGCGTCCTCCTCGACTTTGTCGCGGTCGATGGCGAAGCCCTCGCCTTCCGGGTCCTTGAGGAAGCGGCGATAGCCCTTGTTGCCGACGAGGCTCTTGTCGCCCTTCTTCAGCTGCCGCTCCAGGTTGGCGACGATGGTCGCGCGGTTGGCGGCGTCTTTCTTCATCTCGTCGAGGTTGCGGCAGACGACATAGCGACGCCCGGCGAGCGCGACGGCCTTGGCCTCGTAGTCGACCTCGCGCCGCGGCTTCTTCAGGACGAAGGGAACGAACGGCGCGGGATCGCCGAGCACGAGGTCGCGCACGAGCTTGTCCGACCGCTCGCGCACGCCCAGCACATAGAGGAGCTTGCGGGCCTCGAGCTCGGCGATCGTCTCGGCGCTGATCATGCCGCGGTCGGCGACGACGCAGACGCGGTCGATGCGAAAACGGCGCTGCAGGCGGTCGATCGCCGGGATCAGGCTTTTCACGTCGGCGGTGTTGCCCGGCCACATCTCGGTGCACACCGGCCGGCCGTCGCCGTCGAGCAGCACGGCGAGAATCATCTGGTTGAGGTCGGGCCGATGGTCCTTCGAGAAGCCGCGCCGTCCGAGCGTCTGGCCGCCCGCGCCTTCGAAATAGAGGCTGGTCGTGTCCATGAACACGATGTCGAGCGTGGTCAGGAGATCACGCCGGGCGGCGAAAAGGTCCTCCTCCAGGACGTCCTTCACGCAGCGCGGCGAAAATGGCGTCGCGGCGTCCTGCTGGTCCTCGGGAAGCTCCTCGCCCAGCCACGCCATCGTGCGGTAGAGATGATGCAACTCGATCCCGTCGACGCCGGCGATGCGGTAGTCCTCGCGCCAGCGGTCGGCGGCATGGTCCGAGCCGCCGCACACCAAACGGTGCAGCACGGTCAGGAACGCAGCGCGCTCCAGCGAGAACTCGTGGTTGCGCACCCTCGCCAGGCGCTCGATCACGCCCCGGCAGCCGGTCTCCTCCCACACCCGCTCGAAGGCGAGCGCCGGACCGACACGCCGCGTCGAGATCGTCGCCGCCTCGCCCCGGTCGAGCGCGTCGAGCACGATCGCCTTCTCGGCGAAGCGCGCCCCCGAGCGCAGGAGGCGCTCCAGTTGCCCGCTCGCTTGCAGCTCGTCGACCCGCCCGAGCGTGGCGACCACCTGCTGGCGCACCGCTGCGCCCTCGCGCCGGCTCTCCACGATCTGCAGGTAGGCGCGACCACCCGAGGTCTTCTTGCGGAAATACATGGCGAGGAGCCCGGCGCGACTCGATGTCGGTGCGCACAGAATCCACTGAGATTCCCATAAAATCAAGAGAAATCGACACAAAACGTGGCACTACATTTTCGTGGCCGCCAACCCTCGGCTCAAATCATATCAATAACTTACGCGCCACGCACATGCGTTAACCGTCGAAGATCAGTCGAACATAATTTCGGCCACGGCCAAAAATTTCTCGCCATGACGCTCGCCGCCCTCAATCTGCTCGCTTTCGCCTGGCATACCGTGCTCGAATTGCTGGACCCGCCCTGACAAGCCGCCCGCCAAGCCGCTGCAAAGCGAACCAGCTTCTTCGCCCACATCCTCACACTGACCGCCTACGTCGTCTTTCCCTCATGGCCCGTCCCGCTCGAAGCCCTCACCAATTCCGCAATCCCCCCAGAACTCCTAAAAATCCGCGATGGCCCATGAGCAGAATGAAATTCCCTACTTTTAGAACTGCTGGCCTTTCGCGGATACCTTTGACAAAAGCGACAAAGAGCGCAAATTTGAAGCGGAAAAGTCAAATGGAAGGCATTCCGTAAGGATCGGGGACTGCTATGGCGCGGAATAGCTTGGCGCGGGCTTGCGCCGCCATCGTTTTTGCTATGGTTTTCATTGGCGCGAATTCTGCAAGTCGCGCACAGGCTCCGGCGCAATCTCGCCATGAAGCCGTAAACGATATTGCTATCATTCCGGGTTATTTAAGGAGGGTTTCTCTGCCCCAGAAATTCGTCGGTGTACATATTGGTAACCCCAGTATCGTTGATGTCGAACCGATAAATGATACGACCCTTTTGCTCCAAGCAAAGCAAACCGGTAGGACGAGCATCGACATCCTCGGCGTCAATGGCGCAGAGCTCGCGACTTTCAGCGTGATTGTCGATCCTCTCCCCGGTTCTAGGAGGGTGGAAATTCATGACAGCAAGGACCTGAATAATTCCGTTGTCTATGAGTGTGTAGCGAAATATGGTTGCGCATACCCACAGGTACAGCAAGTTAAACCCGAGGATCTTCCCAAAGGGTACTCAAGCGCAAAGCAAGATCTACAACAAAGCGTCGATCAAACTATTCGAAATCGGTAAAGGCCGGGGCGACCAGCTGGGTTTGCATGATGCAGGCGGTCTCGATGAGTGTGGACATGAGGGCGACCCAGCGGCCCGCCTTCGACCGACGAGATGTCACAATATCGGAACTACTATCTAAACCCGTCTCACGAGAGCGACATCCATGAATTCAGCTCGCGCCCAGCCGCCCTCAGAGAGGCGACGGCCGTTGCATGTCTGATGGCCGATCCTCCCGCTGATCATGTCCGCAGCGTCTTGCTTGTCTGGCTCGCCCTCGGCTCGATCACGAGCAGGAGCTGTCCGGTCTGGACGATCTCCCCGGCGCGACAGGCGATCTTGGCGACGGCGCCGCTGACCCCGGCGGGCAGCGCCATGAAAAGCTTCATTGATTCGAGGACGAGCAGTTCGTCACCCACGCTGACGATGTCGCCGACGGAAACATGAACCGCGCTGACGATTCCCGGCATTGGCGAACGCAGCGCGCCTGAACCGCCGCCAGACGCGTTGAGGCCTGCCGCCGCCTCGGTCGAGGACATCACGTCGAACGCATGGGACTTGCCGGCGAGCAGCAGGTTGACGCGTCGGCGCGCCCGTTGGACAACACCGCGCTGGATCGCCCCGCCATGATCGATTTCGAGATTCTCGCCGTCGTAACGAACGGCCAAGTCGAGGCACCCCTGGGCGTCCGTGACCCGCAAAACGCCTTCAGTCGGCGTTGCGGCGATGCTGACCTCGACCGTGTCGTTCCCCGGCGCGCCCACGCGAAGATGCGCTTCGGCTGGCGCGCCGGCCGGCGCCAGCAGCCGGAACCCTGCGAGCGTGGTCCAGACGTCTGCGGCATCGCCGCTGCGACCGCTTCCCACGATCGCCGCCACCGCGCGAGCGAGCCGCCGATTGCCGAGGCGGGGGGCCACCCGTTCGGAAACGCTTCCTCTATGAAACGCGTCGTCACCGGTCCATTGACGAACAGGGGGTGATCCAAGGCAGTCCACGGTGAACTCGAGGGTCGTTGCGGGTCCCAGCAGCGCGAAATTCCGCAGCGCCGCCGCGAGGCGGATCCGCGCCGCCTCCCGATCGGGTCCGTGGGCAATGACCTTGGCGATCATCGAATCGTAGAACTGAGGCACCTTGGAGCCGGCGGCGACGCAGCTGTCGATCCGCACGCCGGGCGGCTCGCGATAGGCCAGGATCGGGCCGATCTCCGGCCGGAATCCCTGGTCAGCCCGCTCGGTCGTCACGCGTGCCTCAATGGCGTGGCCGCGCGCCCGGATCTCGTCCTGCCGAAAGGGCAAAGCCTCTCCGGAGGCGATCCTGAGCTGCAGCTCGACGAGGTCGAGACCAGTCACGAGCTCGGTGACGGGATGCTCCACCTGCAGGCGGGTGTTCATCTCCAGGAACCAGGGTTCGTCCTGCCCCTCCTCGAGGATGAACTCCACCGTGCCGAGGTCGTCGTAACCGATGGCGCGGGCCAGGGCGACGCCGCGTGTGAGCAGCTTGTCCCTGACCTCTCCGGGCAGTCTCGGCGCAGGCGCCTCCTCCACGAGTTTCTGGTTGTTGCGCTGGATGGAGCAGTCGCGCTCGAACAGGTGGATGACATTGCCGTGCCTGTCGCCGGCCACCTGGGCCTCCAGGTGCCGGGGTCGCAGAACCAGCTTTTCGATCAGCAGCGTGGAATCGCCGAAGGCCGCCTCCGCCTCGCGCCGCGCAAGCTCGATTGCTGGCTTCAGCTCGTCCCTCGTCGTCACCCGCCGCATGCCCCTGCCGCCGCAGCCGGCGGAGGCCTTGATCATCACTGGGAGGCCTAGCTTCAGGGCTTCCTCGACGAGGCGATCGGACGACTGGTCGTCGCCCATATAGCCCGGTACGCTGGGGACGCCGGCGCCCGCGGCGATCCGCTTTGCGCTGACTTTCGACCCCATGGCGGCAATGGCGCCGGCGGAAGGACCGACGAAGGCCACGCCCGCCTCCGCGCAGGCTTCGGCCAGTTCCGGCCTTTCGGACAGGAAGCCGTAACCGGGGTGGATCGCCTCCGCCCCGGTGCGGCGGGCGGCCTCGATGATCGCGGAAAGGTTGAGGTAACTGTCGCGCGAAGCTGCCGAACCGATGCGCACCGCTCCGTCGGCCATTGCGACGTGGCGGGCCTTGCGGTCCGCATCCGAATAGACGGCGATAGCGCGAAGGCCGAACCGCTTGCACGTTCGCATAATCCGGACGGCGATCTCTCCGCGATCGGCGATCAGGACGCTCTCGAACATAGGTCACATCTTGTAGACCGGCCGGTGGCCCGGGAGTTCGATCTCGCGCGAAGCCAGGGCAAGGCACAGGCCCAGGACGTCTCGCGTCTGATGCGGTTCGATGATTACGTCGTCCCACAATCTCGCCGTGGCGTGGTAGGGGGAGCTATGTTCCTCGAACTGCGCGCGCGTTGTCCGGTCGAGTTCGGCGATCTCGGCCTCGTCGACCCCGCCGCGGGTCAGGCTCGCCCGCCTCAGTTCCGTCACCACGGTCGCGGCGACTTCGGGGCTCATGGTGGCGATGCGCGCGTTCGGCCACGAGAATAGGAAGCGGGGCCGAAAGCCGCGGCCGCACATCCCGTAGTTGCCCGCGCCGTAAGAGCCTCCGATGATGACCGTATAGCGGGGAACGCGGGCGTTGGAGACAGCATAGACGAGCTTGGCGGAATGTTTCGCGATGCCGCCCCGCTCGGCTTCAGTTCCGACCATGAAACCGGTGATGTTCTGGAGGAACAGGAGGGGGATTCCGCGCTGGTCGCACAATTCGATGAAGTGGGCGCCTTTGAGGGAGGATTCGGAGAACAGCACGCCGTTGTTGGCGAGCACGCCGACGGGCGCGCCGTAATCCAGGCGAAGCCGCACGTCAAGGTGGAGCCGAAGTCCGGCTTGAATTCCTGAAACTCGCTGCCGTCCACGATTTGTGCGATCACTTCGCGCACGGCGAAGGGGCGCTTGAGGTCAACGCCGACGATTCCCGGTATTTCGGCTGCATCGTAAAGTGGCGGGTCGCCGGCGCGGGTCCGGTTCGCACGCTGTGGCCAGTTCAGAGCTCCGACGATGTCGCGAACCTTGGCGAGCGCCTCGAGTTCGGTCGCGGCGAGATAGTCGCTCACTCCGGAAACGCGGGTGTGCATCTCGGCGCCGCCCAGCGTCTCGCCGTCGACAATCTCGTTGATGGCCGCCTTCACGATCGGCGGTCCGCCGAGGTGAATCCGGCCCGTGCCCTTCACCATCACCACTTCGTCGGAGAGCGCCGGAATATAGGCGCCGCCGGCGGTAGCGCCGCCGAACACGGCGGAGATCTGCGGAAGACCCGCGGCGGACATCCTGCACTGCTGGTAGAAGCTTCCCCCGAAATGATCGCGGTCCGGAAACACGCGATCCTGCTCGGGCAGGTAAGCGCCGCCGCAGTCTACCAGATACACGCAGGGCAGACGGTTATCGAAGGCGATCTCCTGCGCCCTCAGATGCTTCTTCACCGTCTCATGGAAAAACGATCCGCCCTTCACGGTCGCGTCGTTGGCGATGATCATGCAGGGCGTATCGCAGATCACGCCGATCCCGGTCACGATTCCCGCTACTGGCACCTCGCCGCCGTACAACCCCCAGGCGGCCAGCGGCGAGAGTTCGAGGAACGGCGACAGCGGATCGACGAGATGATCGATGCGCTGCCGGACCGGTATTTTGCCTCTCGCCATATGGCGGCGACGCAGACGCTCGCCGCCGCCCTCGGCCACCTCGCCGTGCCGCTTCCGCAAGGTCGCGACGAGCGTCTCATAACGCGCGGCGTTTTCGTCGAACGCGGCGTTTTCTTTCGCGCGGCGCCGCCAATGATCGACATGGAAGGAGCTCCAGAACCCGAGACACGCGACGCCCCGAGGAGCCGCCGCGTAAGGTTTCCCATCATGCCGGACGGCGGCTCACCCTCGCGGCGCCCCGAAATCGCCCATACCTAACAACCGTTAGGTATTCAACCTACGAAATTCAGCCCGGCGGATGTCGCGCGCATCAGACCCGCCGAGCCCGTCACATGCGCTTGGCTACCTCCTCCAGCATCACCTCCGTGGCGCCGCCGCCGATCGCCTGGACGCGCGCATCGCGCGACATGCGCTCGATGGTCGATTCACGCATGAAGCCGAGCCCTCCGTGGAACTGGACGCAGTCGTACATGACTTCGTTCACCAGCGTGCCGCAGAGGGCCTTGATCATGGACACTTCTTTCGTTACCTGCTGGCCCTGGGCGTCGCACCAAGCCACATTGTAGACCAGAGCGCGGGCGGCCTCGACTTTTGCGGATAGCATGGCGAGGCGGTGCCGGATCGTCTGGAACTGCCAGAGCGCGCCGCCAAAGGCTTCGCGCTGCTTCACCCAGTCGAGCGTGATCTCGATGGCGCGTGACGCCTCGCCCATCATTTGGGCAGAGAGCACGATCCGTTCATTCTGGAGATTCTTCATGAGGGCGTAGAATCCGCGCCCCACTTCACCAAGGAGGTTCTCGCGCGGGACGAAGCAATCCTCGAAGCTCAGCTCCGCCGTGTCGCTGGAGAGCCAGCCGTGCTTCTTCAGTGTCCGCGAAATCGTGAAGCCCGGCGCGCCTTTCTCGACGATGAACAGCGAGACGTCGCGGTTTCGTCCCGGCGGGCCGGTCTTTGCGGCGACGACATAAATGTCGCCGCGCGCGCCGTTGGTGATGAACATCTTCGCGCCGTTCAGCGTCCATCCGTCCGCGACGCGGCGCGCGGTGGTCCTCATGCCGGCGAGATCGGAGCCGGCGCCGGCCTCGGTCATAGCCACGGCCGCGATCCGGCGACCGGCGATGATGTCGGGCATATGACGCGAGAGCTGGTCTTTCGAGCCGACATGAACAAAGTAGGGGCTCGCCATGTCGGTATGAACCAGAACGGTGATGGCAAAACCGCCATAGGTCGATCGTCCCAACTCCTCCGCCAGCACCACAGTCGCCAGAGTGTCGAGCTCGCTTCCGCCATAGGCCGCCGGATATCGGATGCCAAGAAGGCCGAGCGCCCCCATTTCCTGCAGGATTTCCGTATGCGTGATGTGACGGCCGCCTTACGGAAGCGGTTAGCGTCGGTTAGGTGTCCCCCTGCGATTTGGTGGACACCTGATGACGACGGCGAAGGGATCGAGAGGGTTTGAAATCTGCGGGGTCGAGGCCGGCCCACGGGCGAAGCGCCGCTCGTGGAGCATGGCGGCGCGGCGGCGGATCGTGGAGGCGGCTCTGGCGCCGTGCGCTTCGGTTGCAGGCGTGGCGCGGGCGCACGACGTCAACGCGAACCTGGTGTTCAAATGGATCCGTCGGTCGCGGGAAGGCTGGCGCGACCGCCGCCGCGCATTGCGGCGGTCGCCCGGGGCCGACGCGGGCCCGTCGTTTGTCCCCGTTCGTCTTATGGCGCCTGCGCCGACGGCGCTGAAGGATGCGGTCTCCGGGGAGGGCGGCGCGCCGAGCCGGCGGTGTGATCCGCCGAGCTCCGCGCGGCTCGGGACGATGGAGGTTCGCCTTCCCAACGGCGCGCAAGTTCGCATCGAAGGCGGCGTCGAAGGCGAGGTCCTGCGTCTCGTGCTTTCAACGCTGAGCGGTCTGTGATGCTGCGCGTGGCGCCTGGCGTCAAAGTCTACCTCGCATGCCAACCCGTCGACATGCGGCGCGGCTTCGACGGGCTGTCGGCGGACGTGGCGCGGATTCTCGCCGCCGATCCGTTTTCGGGCGCGGCCTTCGTCTTCCGGGGCAAACGCGGCGACTACGTGAAGATTTTGACTTGGGACGGCTCCGGTCTGTGTCTGTTCGCCAAGCGGCTGGAGAAGGGCAAGTTCGTCTGGCCGCCGATCGTCGAAGGCGCTCTGGAATTGACGGCGGCGCAACTGGCTCTGTTGCTGGAAGGCATCGACTGGCGTCGCACCGTGGCGGTGCCGCGGACGGAGCGTCCGAGGATCGCTTGAGCGCCCGGACTCACCACAAAAATCAGGTGACTCCGAGAGATTGCGCCTGCGCCGGAGGCGCGCTTGTGGTACGAATCGTCATGTCGCTGTCGACGCCTGATTCGCCTCGAGATCCCGACGATCTGCGCCGCTTGGCGGATGATCTGCAACGCGACGTCGCCTGGCTCAGGGCCGAGGTTCACGCCAAGGCGCTGATGATCGAGAAGCTGCGAGCCCAGCTCGCCGTTCTTCGTCGCGCCCGCTACGGCCGCAAGTCGGAGAAGCTCGATGCGCAAGTCGAGCAGCTCGAGCTGCTGATCGACGATATCGAAGCGGGCGTCGCTGAGACGCTCGCGCGCTCCGGGGTCGCGGAGTCGGACGCGGCCGAGACGACCGAGACCGGCGCCTCGTCGAAGAAGAAGCGCAAGCCTTCGACCCGCGCTCCCTTGCCCGACCATCTGCCGGCGGAGACGATCGTCCACGAAGCGCCGTGCGTGTGCCCGACCTGCGGCGGGGACAAGTTCGGCCGGATCGGCGCCGACGAGCGCGAGGTGCTCGAATACGTCCCCTCCCACTTCAAGCGCGTCGTGCACGTGCGGCCGAAGATGAGCTGCCGGGCCTGCGAGACTGTCGTCCAGGCGCCGATGCCGACGCTGCCGATCGAGAAGGGGCGCCCGGGCCCGGCGCTGCTCGCCCATGTCGTCGTGTCGAAGTTCTGCGATCATCTGCCGCTGTATCGTCAGGCCGACATCTACGCCCGCAGCGGCGTTGAGATCGACCGTTCGGTCATGGCGGGCTGGATCGGCCGTCTCGCGGGACTGCTCGAACCCTTGAGCGAGAGCATCGAGCGCCATGTTCGCGCCGGCCTCGCGCTGCACGCCGACGACACGCCGGTCCCGGTGCTCGATCCCGGCAAAGGCAAGACCAAGACCGGCCGGCTATGGACCGCAGTGCGCGACGAACGCCCGTTCGGTTCCGTGGCGCCGCCCGCCGCCTTCTATCGGTATTCGCCTGACCGCAAGGCCGAACACGCGCGGGCGTTGCTCGCGGGCTGTCGCGGCTTCCTGCATGCCGACGGTTACGCCGGCTTCGCCGATCTTTACAAACCCGAGCCGGAGACCGGCGTTCCCCGCCTGACCGAAGTCGCCTGCTGGGCCCACGCCCGGCGCAAGATCTATGACGTGCATGTCGAGACCGGCTCGCCCGCCGCGCGCGAGGCGCTGGACAGGATCGCCCGACTGTTCGCCGTCGAGGCTGACATCCGCGGGCGCAGTCCGGCCGAGCGCCAGCAAGTCCGACGGCGACACTCGGCGCCGATGCTGGCCGACCTCAAAGCCTTCCTCGACGCGACGCTCGCCAAGATCAGCGGCAAGAGCTCGCTCGCCGGCGCTATTCGCTATTCGACCTCGCGCTGGGCCGCTCTCACCCGCTTCGTCGACGACGGCCGGCTCGAAATGACCAACAACGCCGCCGAACGCGCCATCCGTCCGCTGGCTCTGGGGCGCAAAAACTATCTCTTCGCCGGCTCCGACGACGGAGGCCGCCGAGCCGCCATCATGTACACGCTCATCGAAACCGCTCGCCTCAACGGCGTCGATCCCGAGGCGTGGCTCGCAGACGTCATCGCCCGCATCGCCGATTATCCAATCAATCGCGTCGGCGAACTGCTGCCCTGGAACTGGTCCCCAGTCCCAGCCCAGGCCAAGGCCGCCTGATCAGCCCCGCGCGGTCATCGCATCACGCTTACGGAGCTCTTCTTTCCGACGCATCAAGGCTCTGATTCTGCGTCGATTTCCGCCTTTGGGTGCGCCGAAATGTAGCCATGTAAAGGCAATAATTGCCTTGATTGTGCATGGCGGTCATGCTATCTCTCGGCCATGTACGTCGAAACCGTCCCCAATCGCGGCTCCCCGCCGCCATCCTGCTGCGCGAGAGCTATGGGACGGCCGGACCGTGCGCAAACGCACGCTGCTCAACCTCAGCCATTGGCCAGCCGAGCACGTCGAAGTCTGCGCGGCGTCCTGAAGGGCGGGGTCGTGTTTCCCCCGGGCGATGAGCCCTTCGCCGTCGAGCGCTCGCTGCCGCATGGCCACGTGGCCGCCGTGCTGGGCGCGACGCGCGCCATCGGCCTCGACAGGATCATCGGGCCCAAGACCGCGCACGAGCCCGACAGCCATTGGCCTGTCACCTCGTCGTGGCCATGATCGTCAGCCGCATCATCGCGCCGGCCTCGAAACTCGCCACCGCCAAGGCGCTCGATCCGGCCACCGCCGCCTCCAGCCTCGGCGTCGAACTGGCGCTCGGCGACGTCCGCGAGGACGAACTCTACGCCGCGCTCGACTGGCTCCTCGAGCGTCAGGGCGCGATGAGACCGCACTGGCAAAGCGCCACCTGAAGGGCGGGACGCTGGTGCTCTACGACGTCTCTTCGAGCTATGTCGAAGGCCGCTGCTGTCCGCTCGCCAGGCGCGGCTACAGCCGCGACGGCAAGAAGGGCAAGCTGCAGATCGTCTATGGGCTTCTGTGCGCAGCCGACGGCTGTCCCGTCGCCATCGAAGTGTTCGAAGGCAACACCGGCGATCCCGCCACCGTGGCCAATCAGGTGAGCAAGCTGAAGCGTCGCTTCGCCATTGACCATGTCGTGCTGGTCGGCGATCGCGGCATGATCACGCAGGCGCGCATCGAGGAGGATCTGCGCCCCGCCGGCCTCGACTGGATCACGGCGCTGCGCGCGCCCGCGCTGCAAGGCCTGGTCGGCGGCGGATATCTGCAGATGTCGCTGTTCGACCAGCGCGACATGGCCGCGATCACCTCGCCCGATTTTCCCGGCGAGCGGCTGATCGTCTGCCGCAATCCGGATCTGGCGCGCGAGCGCGCCCGCAAACGCGAGGACCTCATCGCCGCCACCGAGCGCGATCTGGCCAAAATCGCAGCCAGCGTGGCGCGCAAGACGCAGCCCCTGCGCGGCGCGGCGGAGGTCGGAATCGCCGTGGCGCCGCGCTCGACAAGCACAAGATGGCCAAGCACTTCGAGTTGACGATCGAAGACGCCCGGTTCGCCTTTGCTTTAAAGCATGAGCAGATCGCGCAGGAAGCCGTGCTTGACGGCCTCTACGCCGTGCGCACCAGCCTCCCCAAGAGACCCTCGCCGACGACGCCGCGGTCAAGGCGTACAAATCTTTGTCCATGGTGGAAACGGCCCTTTCGATGCCTGAAGACGGTCGACCTGCATGTCCGGCCGATCCACCATTGGCTCGGGGA
>CAVUHX010000053.1:0-75593 GCA_963741405.1 uncultured Alphaproteobacteria bacterium | reverse complement strand
CCCGTCGTCCACTCTTGGTCCTATAAGCTCGACCAGGCAGCCTGATATGATTCGAATCTCAAAATCGATGAACTAGTAGCTCCTCGCGGCACTCCGAAGCGGAAGCGGAGAGCAGCCTGGCCGTAAGCTGTGATGGAAATCTGATTTGGTGGACCGTCTCGATCCAGTTGAACTGGGCAATCAGCCGGTCGGCGTCGTGCGGGCTTCTGATAAGAGCCAACAATTGCCGGCCCGCTCGAAGGCTTTCGATGCTGCGATTGAGGGTGTCACGATCCGAGACGAGCCGGGCGAGGCCGAGTATTTTGGAGAGCGGCTCGGTGATTTCGGGGAGTCCGCTGGCGCCCGCCGATTGGAGGATCTCCGCACTGGCCCGCGCCTCCTCGCGGGCTTTGCGCTGGGTCTCCTCGATCGACGCGCCGTCGTGTTTGAAGCGGAGCGCTCTGCGGAGTTGCTCTTTCGCGACGTCCCTTGACCTGGCGAGCGTTGCTATCGTTTCAGGCGCGAGAGAGAAGAGCCGGCCGGCAACGACCGGGCCGTCGACGTAATTTCTCAGCTCTCTCGTCAACAAAATCTTCAGATCGAGGACGTCGCTCATCCGGTCGAACCGGGTTTGCATCCCCGCCCAGCGCGACCCGACCACCGAAGAGTGGCCCTGATCGTTTTCGAACGCGTTCACTTCGTCGACGTGGTCAGCGACACGCCGCAGCGTATCGGAAGTATTTTCCGAGGCGCCAAGTTCGCCCGCAACTGCGCGGGATTGAGTTAAAGCATCCCGGCGCCAAAACTTGAAACCGATCATGCGCTGGTCGAGCACGGCGGCCGCCTCCCGCAGGCGAGCAGGGTCGGGACGTGATCCAGCGGTATAACCAGGCAGCGAGCGCTTGAATTCGTCGTCGGTCTTTTTCAGCCTGATCCAATCGGCGAAAGACTTCTGGAAGGAGTCCTCATCGGCGGCGGGCTTCCACTGCGTCCACTCATGGAATTCGACGGGAATGGTCGAGGCGAGCAACGCCGCCATCCAGGCGGCCGGAAGGAATGTCATTGGGGCGTCGAGGCCGAAAGCAAGGGCGTCGCGAACGAGACAGGAATCTTCAATCTGGCGGAGCGTGTCTTCGGCTTGCTCCCGCGCTTGTGTGGCTTCGTTCAGGATCTCATTCGGCGAACGGTCTAGATTGCGGCCAACCCTTTTGGCAAACCGCTCCGCCGCAGAGAGCTTTTCCCGTCCCAACGACTGAAATAGTGCGTCGGTCGCGATCGCGGCTTCGACTTCCCGAAGCTTGCGCAGCTCGATTGCGGCGGTCGCGCCCGCAACCGGTTCGAAGCCAAGGATCTTGTCGACACCTTCGAGATCCGGTGGCTCGGGAAGACGCGAAACGGCCTCGGTCCAGACAAGCCTCTCGAAGGCCAATCCAACATCCCGAACCTCCAGCAGGAGAAGCGCTGTCTTGTCGATCTCCGACCTCAGAGCGGAGAGCGCCGCAACCACAAGCGCGTACTCTCCGGGGGCGGCGCGCATCGGCAGCTGGTTCCAGGGAGATTTCAATAGCGGCCCGTAACGCTCTTCGAACGCATGGGCGATGGAGCCGAATTTGTCGACCTCTTCGAGGAGCCAGATCTGTTTCTCGACATCGCTGAGCAAGTCGGGAGGCAGAATCGCGCTCGCGACGTTGTCCGGGACCGCGCTGTTCGTCCGGTCGAACGCGACGCTCTCCCAAAACAGACTGAATGCCGTAGCGCCGCCCGGGTCTTTCTCGTGTAGGGCTTCGATGTAGCTCCTGATCGAATCCCGCGCCCGCCTCCATGCAATAAGGCTTGCGCCAGTATTGGTCGTAGTTTGGGTCGTCGCGCCGAGGCGATCACGGAGCGATTCGACAACTTTTTTCGGGCTGCTTTTGTCGGCGTGCAATTCGAGACAGAATTCGCCGAGCCCTGCCGTCTCAAGGCGGCGCTTCACGACTTCGAGCGCTGCCATCTTTTCAGACAGAAAAAGAACCGTCGCGTCCGGGTTCTTCGCTAACGCGTTCGCAATAATGTTCGTGATCGTCTGAACTCTTGCCAGTCCCCGGCGGACCCGAGACGACTAGGTCGTTTCGGCGCATGACGTCGACGATAGCGCTGTGCTGCGACGCGTCTGCGTCGTGGACAAGGATAGGGGCGTCGCGTTCGACCTCGGGAGTGTCTATGTCGAAGTCTTCGGGGATCCGTGTGAGTCCGCTGTCCGCCCCGCGTTCGACGGTGAGCGCGCCCCGGAGAACGCCAGCCGCCAGTTTGCGCGCGGCGAGGTCTCCCCATACCGCAGGATCGAGGTCCTGGTACATAGCGAGCCGGCCAAACGCGAAATGGCCGAGGATCAGGTATCGGCGCACCTTCCAGTTCGGCAGGCCATCGACGCCGCGGCGGACCCTTTCGATATAGTCCTCGATCGGTCGCGCGGTGCTCTCTGAGGCGTCGAACGGGTCGAGCACGCGACCGAACTGCTCGAGCTTCTTGGCGAGCGTTATGTTGTGGGCGGCATCCTCGGAGGTAGCCTTGAGACTGTAGGTCTTCTTGCCGCCTTCCGGATGAACCGAGAGTTTAACTGGAAGCAGGATCAGAGGAGCGAACGCCGGTTCGGCGGAGACGGCCGCGTCGTACCATTCGAGGAACCCGAACGCGAGGAACAGCGTCGAAAAGCCCATCTCCTGTTCGGAAAGCCTCGCGAGGTCGTAGATCGAGCCCATGCGCGCCTGCAGGGTTTCGCTCAGCATCATGGATTGCAGAGGCGAGATGCGACCTTTGGACGCGTCTAAGTCCTGCGCGAGTTCAAAGTTCGGCTCTACGCCATGCTCTCTCGCATGGGCGAAAATATTGATCTCCTTCCGTTTCGGCCTCGGCGGCATTCCCAATTCGGAACGAAGCCTGTCCCGCAAGGCGCGATCGAGCTTGAAGAGTTCGAATTGGTCGTCTCTCGCATTGTTCGCCGTGCCGTTCAGGGCCGCCTGATACTCGATGTCGGTGGCTTTGAGGTAGGCCAGTTGCGCCTCGAACTCATCGTTTCGCTCGTCGAGCGGAATGTCGGATGGTTCCGGCAGCGGAGCGACGATAACTTCTCTGTCTTCAGACGCGAGGCGCGAGTAGGCGCTTTCGAGATTGTCGTTGACGAAGGCGATATGGCGCCGCGACCGCGACAACGGCCGATAGTTGAGCATCGGGTTGTTGTGTGACAGCTGAAGCAGCTTTGCGCGAAGCGCGGCGAAATTTTCGGCGATCCTGCGTGACTCCGCGCTTTGCGCGGGCGTAGCGGCCTCTTCAGCTCGTTCTTGTTCTTGTGGCAATGTCTCCTCCGCGACTGATGGTCCCCTTCGTTCAAAGCGGTCGGCGAACGAGAGCGTGAGCTGAACGACGTTCCCCCCGGCATTCGTCGTCTCGTCGACCACTCTGCCCGCTCGACGAGCGAGAACGCGCTTGAGCAGGTGGCGCGCGCGTTCGGTTTTCCTCTGCCGTAGTTCGGCCAAGAGCGCATCGACAAGCACGCGGTCGTCGCTGTTTTCCTCGAATAACTCTTCGAGTTCCGCGATCGGCCGTGAGAGATATGGACGGCTCATCCCGAGCTAACGCTTTAGCTTCTCATATATATTCACCGCCGCGACTGTAGAACCTGTGACGGTCGGTCGCAAGGAGGGTCGAGATGGCGCGGCCAGATTGCTCCCGACGTAGGACCGCAAAGGGCGGCAACCGCCAGTTCGGGGGCGGACCTAAAAGTGCGCAAGACTGCTCTTTCCCGCCGTTCGGGCCAACCAGCGCTTCCCACCCTTCCGCAACATTCCGAATCGGCTATCATCAATTGGATGTTGCCCATCAAGATTGTCAGATGCGCTTCAAAGATCTCACCTGGCTGAACCCGCCCGCCTCCCATTCATTCGACGGCGACGCCGTCCATGTCGTAACAGGCAATGAGACGGATTTCTGGCGCGAGACTTTTTACGGCTTCCGGCGGGACACCGGTCATTTTCTCCACACGACAGTCACCGGAGATTTCACCGCCGAAGTCACGGTCGATGGCCGGTACGAGGCGCTCTACGACCAGGCCGGGCTGATGATCAGGCTGAGCGAATCGAACTGGATCAAGGCGGGCGTCGAATACACCGACGGAGAGCCCTATTTCTCGACGGTGGTCACCAACGACACCTCGGACTGGTCCCTGACCGGGATCACAGTCGGCGACGCGGGCGTACGGATGCGTGTGACAAAGATCGGCGAGGCGATCCGCGTTCAATACCTGGATATCACAGACCAGAGATGGAATCCGGCGCGGCTCGCCTACTTTCCGCCCGCGAATTCGATTGAAGTCGGCGTCATGTGCTGCTCTCCGAAACGAGAGGGTTTCAGGGCGACGTTCCGGGACTTCACCGTCGGGGCGCCGATATCCCGCGAGCTTCACGACTGACCGGCCGGCAGCGCCGAGCGGACGATATCGGCGAAGACACTCGGGCGGATCGCGGCTCCCCATGTGGACGCGGCGCGTTATGTATGGGGGGGGGCCGGTCGGCAACGCCATCGCGAGGCCAGGCATGAGTCACGATCACGGGCCGCATGACCATCGAGCGCACGACCCCGATCGTGCCGGACACGGCCAGCATTCTCACGCCGCCCACGGCCACGGTCACGCACCGGCACGCTTCGGCAGGGCCTTCGCCGTCGGGATCGCCCTCAACGCCGGCTTCGTGGTGCTGGAGGTCGTCTGCGGCCTCGTCGGCCATTCCATGGCGCTGCTGGCCGACGCCGGCCACAACATGAGCGACGTGCTCGGCCTCGGCGTCGCCTGGTCGGCCGCGATCCTGACCCGGCGCGCCCCGACGCAGCGCTTCACCTACGGCCTCGGCGGCACGTCGATCCTCGCGGCGCTGTTCAATGCGGCCTTCCTGCTGGTGATCGTCGGCGGGCTGAGCTGGGAAGCGATCGGACGCTTTCGGGACCCGCAGCCGGTCGCGGCGAGGACGGTGATGGTCGTCGCCGGCGCCGGCATCCTGATCAATGGCCTCTGCGCCTGGCTGTTTGCTTCGGGCCGCAAGGGCGATCTCAACATCCGCGGCGCGTTCGCGCATATGGCGGCCGACGCGCTCGTCTCGGTCGGCGTCGTCGCTGCCGGCCTGACGATCCTGCTCACCGGCTGGCTCTGGCTCGACCCTGCCGTCAGCCTGGTCGTCAACGCCATCATCGTCTGGGGAACCTGGGGTCTCCTGCGCGACAGCGTCACGATGTCGCTCGACGCGGTTCCATCCGGCATCGAATCGCGACAGGTCGCCGCGTTTCTGTCGGCGACGGCCGGGGTGCAGGGAATTCACGACCTGCACATCTGGTCGATGAGCACCACGGAAACCGCGCTCACCGCCCATCTCCTGATGCCGGGCGGCCATCCGGGAGACGCGTTCCTCGTCGATCTGTGCGGCAAGCTGAAGGAGCGTTTCGGGATCGGCCACGCGACGTTCCAGGTGGAAACCGATCCGCACACCGCCTGCCCGCTCGAGCCGGACCATGTCATATAGAGCAGGCTGATTTCTCTTGAAGAATCGCGGCGAAAGCCCTCATCCGGCCGCTTCGCGGCCACCTTCTCCCGCTAGCGGGAGAAGGGATCGCGCACCCTCTCCCGCTTCCGGAGAGGGCCGGGGCGAGGGGAACCGTCAGGCCCTGCCTACCCCAAAAGCCCCCCGGCCCGTGGGGCGAGCGGATTGTCGGTCAGCGCGGCGAGATCGGGCGCGTCGATCCGCGGGGCGCGGGTGAGCGCGGCCCAGAGGGTCTCGACGTCGCGCGCCGCGACTCCCTCGACGATGATCACGGCGCGGCTGGCGTGGTCGGCGTCCGGCCATGATGAAAGCGTGCGCGGGGCGTGGAAGACGTGCTGGACCCCGTCGACGAGAAGCGGCTTCTCCGGCCGGTCGGCGAGCGCGAACAGGCCCTTGAAGCGCAGGAGTTTCGGCCCCAGCATCGAGCCGAGCAGCGACAGGAACTTGGCGAAGGCGTCGGGATCGAGCGGCTCGGCGCTGCGAAAGGCGAAGCTCTGGACGCCGTGCGACAGCTCCCGCATACCCTCATCCGGCCGGCTTGCGCCGGCCACCTTCTCCCGCAAGCGGGAGAAGGGTTCATTCTGCTCGGCCAGGAACTCCGCCGGGCCGAATTCCGCGGCGGCGCCGTCGACGATCGGCGCCGTCGGGTTGAGCTCTCTCAACGCCGCCTCGAGTTCGGCGAGGCGCGCGGCGCGCGCAGCCTGCGGCAGAAGGTCGCTCTTGGCGACGACGAGCCGGTCGGCGAGCGCGACCTGGCGCACGCTCTCTCCCCGCGCGCGCAGGGTCTTGATCCCGTTCACCGCATCGACCAGCGTCGTCACGCCGGAAAGCGCCAGCCGCGACGACAACTCGGGGTCGACGATAAGCGCGTGCAGGATGGGCGCGGGTTCGGCGAGCCCGGTCGTCTCGAGCACGATGCGGGAAAAGGTCGGCAGCGCGCCCGATTCCCGGCGCGCGAGGACGTCGCGCAAGGTCTCGACGAGGTCGCCGCGCAGGGCGCAGCAGACGCAGCCGCTGTTGATCAGGATCGCGTCGCCCATCAGCCGCTCGTAAAGCAGATGATCGAGCCCGATCTCGCCCCATTCGTTGACGATCACCAGCGCAGCGGCGAGTTGCGGCGAGCGCAAAAGCCGGTTGATCAGCGTGGTCTTGCCCGCCCCGAGAAACCCAGTGACAACATGAAAGGCGATCGCATCGCGGCCGGTCATGATTGACGCTCGACGATTCCGGTTGCTATGGCTGCATGATCGCCAAGGTCGTCATGCCCGCGCATGCGGGCATCCACCGAGGACGTTCGTCCAGGCCGGGATTCCGGATCCCCGCGTTCGCGGGAATGACATGCCGGGGCTCGATCGCAGCTGCATCGAGCGTCATCGAGGCGATGCTGTCGGTTGAGATGGCGCATGGTGAGACTTGGTGACTTTCTGTAATCGCGTCCAAAGAGCATCGAATTGACCATCCGCCTCCACCGCGCCGACCTGCCCGCCGACTGGACCTTTGGCGAGGCCGTGGCGATCGACACCGAAACCCTGGGCCTCTCCGTCGGGCGCGACCGGCTGTGCGTCGTGCAGCTGTCGCGGGGCGACGGCGACGCCGAGATCGTGCAGATCGAGGCGGGCCAGAAGAGCGCACCCAATCTCGAAAGGCTGCTCGCCGATCCGAAAGTCGTCAAGCTGTTTCACTTCGGCCGCTTCGACATCGGCGTGCTCCAGCACGCTTTCGGCGTGATGGCCGCGCCCGTCTATTGCACCAAAATCGCCTCCAAGCTCGCGCGCACCTATACCGACCGGCATGGCCTGAAAGACCTCACCCGAGAGCTGCTCGGCGTCGAGATCAGCAAGCAGCAGCAATCGTCCGACTGGGGGGCGGAGGCGCTGAGCGACGCACAGCTCGCCTATGCCGCCTCCGACGTTCTCCATCTGCACGCCTTGCGCCAGAAGCTCGATTCGATGCTCGAGCGCGAAGGCCGTAACGGCCTGGCCCGCGCCGCTTTCGCCTATCTGCCGGAGCGTGTGCGTCTCGACCTCGCCGGGTTCGCGGAGATGGACGTCTTTTCGCACGGCTATCCGTGAAGGCCGTGAAGACACCCGCTTGCGGCCAGGGCGCGAAGCGTGACAGGGTTGATCACCGTCGGCGAAGCCCGGCGAACAACGAAAACGCAAACGAGGAGGGAATCATGGCCGCATCATCCGCCGATGCAGGCGCGCCCGTGCAAGAGGGCTTCGGAGAGCCGGATTTTCCGCGTGCGCCTCCCGGTTGGACGCCGCAGTCGGCGCAAGAAACCGCCAAGCATGAGGGGCTGACGCTGACCGACGAGCATTGGGAGGTGATCCGCGCGTTGCAGACCTACTACGCGAGGCATGAAGGGCAGACCATCAACCTGCGCGGCCTGCACGACGCCCTCGATGAGAAGTTTCATGTTCGCGGCGGCCTCAAACGTCTTTACGAAATCCTCCCGAGCGGCCCGATTGCCCAGGGATGCAGACTGGCCGGGTTGAAAGCGCCATATATCGCGACCGATCTGAGCTTCGGCAGCGTCGCTTAGCGCGGGAGGAATTCAACGCGATTCGCGCCCGTCATTGCGAGCGACCCCCGCATCGAGGCTCGGGGGGAAGCAACCGGCGCGATCAGGCGAGCGCCCCCTTCTGCAGGGCGACGATCCGCCCGATGCCGGCGCGGGCCAGCGCCATCATCTGCAGGAGCTCGCCCTCGCTGAAGGGGGCGCCTTCCGCCGAGCCCTGCACTTCGACGAGGCCGCCCGAACCGGTCATGACGAAATTCGCGTCCGTTTCCGCGGTCGAATCCTCGGCGTAGTCGAGATCGATCACCGCTTCCCCTGCGACGATTCCGCAGGACACCGCCGCGACGTGGTCCTTGAGCGGACTGTCCTTGAGGATCGAGCGCTGAACCATCCAGTCGAGGCAGTCGCGCAGCGCGATCCAGGCGCCGGTGATCGAGGCGGTCCTTGTGCCGCCATCCGCTTGCAGCACGTCGCAATCGATGGTGATCTGGCGCTCGCCGAGCTTCGGCAAATCGACGACGGCGCGCAGCGACCGGCCGATCAGCCGCTGGATCTCCTGGGTGCGGCCGGAGACTTTTCCCGTCGACGATTCGCGCCGGGAGCGCGTGAGGGTGGCGCGCGGCAGCATGGCGTATTCGGCCGTCACCCAGCCGCGCCCCTGCCCGCGCAGCCACGGCGGCGGCTTGTCTTCGAGCGAAGCCGCGCACAAGACTTGCGTGTCGCCGAAGCGGACGAGGCACGAGCCCTCGGCATAGCGTGCGACTCCGCGCTCGAACGTGACCTTGCGCATTTCGTCGGCGGCGCGTTTGGACGGACGCATCGAACCTTACCTTTCACCAGAACGCTTCGCTTTAGCGGCGGATCGGCGGCAAAGCAACGCGGGGGCGCCGGCGTTGACCGCGGGGGCCCCCGTCTCTAGGGTCCGCCGCGATTTCAGACAGAACCCGCAAGGTCTTATGCCGCCCGCCGCCGAACCGTCCCTCGATCCCGCCACATCGTTCCAGGGGTTGATCCTGACCCTGCAGGGGTTCTGGGCCCGGCAGGGCTGCGTCATCCTGCAGCCCTACGACATGGAGGTCGGCGCCGGCACGTTCCATCCGGCGACCACCTTGCGCTCGCTCGGGCCGAAACCGTGGAAAGCCGCCTATGTCCAGCCGTCGCGCCGGCCGAAGGACGGACGCTATGGCGAGAACCCGAACCGCCTGCAGCACTATTACCAGTACCAGGTGATCCTCAAGCCATCGCCGGAGAACCTGCAGGAGCTCTATCTCGATTCCCTTCGGGCGATCGGCGTCGACATGGCCCTGCACGACGTGCGGTTCGTCGAGGACGACTGGGAAAGCCCGACGCTCGGCGCCTGGGGACTCGGCTGGGAATGCTGGTGCGACGGCATGGAAGTGTCGCAGTTCACCTACTTCCAGCAGGTGGCGGGATTCGAATGCGCCCCGGTCTCGGGCGAACTGACTTACGGCCTCGAGCGCCTGGCGATGTACGTACAGGGCGTCGAAAGCGTCTACGACATCAATTTCAACGGGCGCGACGGGGCCGAGCGCGTCACCTACGGCGACGTGTTCACGCAAGCCGAGCAGGAATATTCCCGCTTCAACTTCGAGCACGCCGATACGACGATCCTGTTCCAGCACTTCAGGGACGCCGAAGCCGAATGCCGCTCGCTGCTCGAGCGCGGCGCGGCGGGCGAGCGCCATCTCATGGCGCTGCCAGCCTACGACCAGTGCATCAAGGCGAGCCACGTCTTCAACCTGCTCGACGCGCGCGGGGTGATCTCGGTGACCGAGCGGCAAAGCTACATCTTCCGGGTCCGCGAGCTCGCCAAGGCCTGCGGCGCCGCCTGGCTCAAGACCGCGGGGGGCGGAGCGGGCTAGGCCCTCATCCGGCCGCTTCGCGGCCACCTTCTCCCGCGAGCGGGAGAGGGGATTCGCACCCTGTCCCGCTATGCGGGAGAGGGCCGAGGCGAGGGCAAGTCGAACGCCCCACCCTTATCAGCAGGCTACTCACAATGCCCGACCTTCTTCTCGAACTGTTCAGCGAAGAAATCCCCGCCCGAATGCAGCGGCAGGCGGCGGAGGATCTGAAGCGCCTCGTCACCGGCGCGCTGGTCGACCGCAACCTGACTTACGACGGGGCGCAGGCCTTCGTCACACCGCGCCGGCTCACTCTTCATGTGGTCGGGCTTCCGGGGGCCCAGCCGACCCTGCGCGAGGAACGCAAGGGTCCGCGCGTCGGCGCGCCCGAGGCGGCCGTGCAGGGATTCCTCAAGAGCGCGGGGCTCGCCCGCATCGAGGACGCCAGGATCGAGAAGGACCCGAAGAAGGGCGAGTTCTATGTCGCGGTGATCGAGAAGCCCGGCCGCTCGACCGGCGAGGCGCTGGCCGAGATCATCCCCGCGATTGTCCACGCCTTCCCGTGGCCGAAATCGATGCGCTGGGGCGCGGCCTCGACCAGGCCCGACGCGCTCCGCTGGGTGCGGCCTTTGCGCGGGATCGTCTGTACGCTGGCGACGCAACACGAGACGGCGGAAATCGTACCCTTCGCCATCGACGGCCTTGCATCGGGCGACGTGACGTACGGCCATCGCTTCATGGCGCCCGGGCCAATCACGGTCCGCCGTTACGAGGATTATGCCGACACGCTGCAGAGGGCGAAGGTCGTGCTCGACCCCGACCGGCGCAAGGCGATCATTCTGGCCGACGCGAAGAGCCTCGCCTTCGCCCAGGGGCTCGATCTCGTCGAGGACGAGGCCCTGCTCGAGGAAGTCGCGGGCCTGGTCGAGTGGCCGGTCCCGCTGATCGGCGAATTCGAGGCGGATTTCCTCGACATTCCGCCCGAGGTCATCCGCGCCACCATCCGCGCCAACCAGAAGTGCTTCGTCCTCAAGGACGGCGAGGGAAAGCTCGCCAACCGCTTCGTCCTGGTCGCGAACCTGATCGCGAGCGACGGCGGCGCGGCGATCGCCGCCGGCAACGCCCGCGTCGTGCGGGCGCGCCTGTCCGACGCCCGGCATTTCTGGCTGACGGATCTCAACGCCCTGCCCGACTACCGGGACAAGGCCGAGAAGCCGCTCGACCAGCGCCTCGCCAAGCTGGAGGCGCTCGGGATCGTCTTCCACGAGAAGCTCGGCACGCAGGCCGAGCGCATCGACCGGATCGAATCGCTCGCGCGCGAGATCGCTCCGCAGGTCGGAGCGGACGTCGAGCTCGCCGCGCGCGCCGCCCGCCTCGCCAAGGCCGATCTCGTCACCGAGATGGTCGGCGAGTTCCCCGAGCTGCAGGGCCTGATGGGTCGCTATTACGCTGCTGCCCAGGGCGAGGAGCCGAGCGTCGCCGCGGCGGTCGAGGACCATTACAAGCCGCAGGGGCCGAATGATCGCGCGCCCGATTCGCCGGTGTCGATCGCAACCGCGCTGGCCGACAAGCTCGACACGCTCGGGGCCTTCTGGGCGATCGACGAAAAGCCGACCGGCAGCAAGGACCCGTTTGCGCTGCGCCGCGCCGCGCTCGGCGGGATCCGCATCGTGCTCGAGAACGGGCTGAGACTGCCGCTCACGCCGCTTTTGAACGCCGCGGTCTGGGGCGCCCTGCTCGACGTCGAATTCGCCCGCGAGGACGAGGCGGGCGCTCTCGTCCAGTCGCTCGAGAAGCGCGGCTTCCCCAAGGGGCCGGAGCTCGAGGCGGTTGTCGGCGCCGTCTCGCGCGCGACGCGGCGGGCGGAAGTTCCCGATGACGCGCGGCTCAGGGCGATCACCGGGAGCCTGCTCGCCTTCTTCGCCGACCGCCTGAAGATCTACCTGCGCGACAAGGGCGCACGCTACGACCTGATCGACGCCGTGTTCGCCCTGCCCGGCCAGGACGATCTTCTGACGATCGTCTGGCGGGTCGAGGCGCTGGGCCGCCTGCTCGACAGCGAGGACGGGCAGAACCTGCTGACCGGCTACCGGCGCGCCGCCAATATCCTGCGGGCCGAGGAGAGACGTGACGGCGCGGGCGCCTTCGCCGGCGCACACGACCCCTCCGCTCTCGTCCTCAAGGCGGAGAAGGACCTTGCCGACGCGCTGGCGTCGGCTGGGGCGGCGGCGCGAGAACGGATCGGACGGGAGGACTTCGAGGGGGCGATGCGGGCGCTTGCCGGCTTGCGCGCGCCGGTCGACGCCTTCTTCCTCGACGTGACCGTCAACGCCGACGATCCCGCCCTGCGGCTCAACCGCCTGCGGCTCCTCGGGGAATTGCGGGAGGCGATGCACGCGGTCGCGGACTTCTCCAAGGTCTCGGGGCAGCCCTGACCCACGCGCAGCTTTAGCGCCGGTTTAGCGGCGGGCCCCAGAGATTTCAGGGGCTTGCGACCCCGTTTAGCGTCACCCGGAAAGCCGGCGACTAATATACATTATCTTAAAGTTTAATATCGCTTCGGCTGGCGGCCCGGTCCCGGCGGGTCTAGGGTGAGAGAAACGCGACGTCCGCCCGAGGCGCCGCCGAAATCAAGGGAGCGCCGGGGATGAACCTGACGGGCGAGCAGAAGCGGACCATCCTCGCCGCCTATCTCGGCTGGACGCTCGACGCGTTCGACTTCTTCGTCCTCACCTTCGTGATCAAAGACATCGCCAAGGAGTTCGGCGTCGAGGTCTCGGCGGTAGCCTACGCACTGTTCCTGACGCTGGCGATGCGCTTCGTCGGCGCCTTCATCTTCGGCCGCATCGGCGACCGATGGGGGCGCAAGCCCGCGCTGATGCTCGACATCCTCGCCTATTCGATCATCGGGGCGCTGGCGGCGTTCTCCCCCAACCTCGTCGTCTTTCTCGTGCTGCGCACCCTGTTCGGCGTCGCGATGGGCGGCGAATGGGGTCTCGGCAGCTCGCTGGCGATGGAGTCGATTCCGCCCCAAGCGCGCGGGATCGTCTCGGGCGTCCTGCAGTGCGGCTATCCGAGCGGTTTCCTTCTCGCCGCCATCGCCTACGGCCTCCTCTACGGCCGGACGTTCGGCGATTATACCTTCGGCTGGCGGGCGATGTTCCTGCTCAGCGTCCTGCCGGCGTTCGTCGTGCTGTTCATCCGCGCCGCGGTGCCCGAATCGCCGGCGTTCGAAGCCTCGCGGGCGCACGAAAAGCCCCATCTCTGGGCGACCATCACGGAGCATAAGGGCCTCGTGATCTACATGGTCGTGCTGATGATGTGCTTCAACCTGTTCAGCCACGGCACGCAGGATCTCTATCCGACCTTCCTGCAGAAGCAGCTCAAGTTCGATCCGGGGACGGTCAGCTGGATCACCATCGTCGCCAATCTCGGCGCCATCGCCGGCGGCCTGACGTTCGGGCATCTCTCGGAGAGGATCGGTCGAGTCAACGCGATCACCCTCGCCGCCGTCATCGCCCTGCCGGCGCTGCCCTTATGGGCCTTTTCCACGACCCCGGCGCTGCTCGCGCTCGGCGCCTTCGTCATGCAGATCGCGGTCCAGGGCGCCTGGGGCGTCGTTCCGGCCCATCTCAACGAGCTTTCGCCGAGCGCGGCGCGCGCAACCATCCCGGCCTTCGTCTATCAGGCGGGCAACTTCCTTGCGTCCTACAACGCGCCGTTCCAGGCGAGGATCGCGGAATCGAACGGCGGGAACTACGCCTATGCGCTGGCGCTGGTGGCGGGCGTGGTGGCGGCAGCGATGATCGTCGTCATCCGCTTCAGCCCGGAGCGGCGCGGCGAGCGTCTGACGGCGCATTGAGAAATCGTCATCGCTGGCCAATCCAGGTGGGACGCGGCGATCCAGAGCCGCCGCCACCGGCGCGTTTCCGGTAGGGCTCCCCCTACCGATCTGCTCGCGGCTGCGGAAACGCTGGATCGCCGCGCTTCGCTCGCGATGACGCGGATTGCGCATTGTTGCGCGAGGATGCTTCGACCAAGGACAACAGGTTCCAACTCTTTCCTACGATACCGGGCGGAAGCGTTGGAGCCGTCAATTCAACCCAAGGCGACGAAAAAAAAATTGGAATGGCCCAACTTGTATGCTATTGTATTACATATGGGCGGACCAAGGCAGAGCACGGCCATCCTCAGTGTTCGGGTGACTCCGGACGAGCGTGCGCTCCTCGAAGCGGCGGCTGAACAATCGCGCACGACGCTCAGCGAGTTCGTGAGGCGCAAATCGGTTGAAGCGGCTGAAATGGACGTGCTCAATCGAAGCATCGTTACGATCCCGGCCCAAGACTGGAAAGCGCTCGAGGCCTGGATCAACCGCCCGCCCGAGGCGAAGGACACATTGGCCAGGCTCGCGCGGCGAAGGCCGTCCTGGGAACGGTGAGCCGAGCGTCGGCGACTCCGCCGCGTTCGTTGCTCGAAAGCGATGACCGCGACCGCTTCGACTGCGGGCGCGAGTCGATGAACGCCTGGTTCCGGCGCCACGCGTGGTTCAACCAAGCCAACAATCTCTCACGCGTCACCGTCATCACGGATCCCGCGAACGGCCGGATTATCGGCTACGTCTCCTTGAGCGCCGCGCAAATCGAGCGGGCGTATCTGCCAAAGCCGCAGCAGCGCAACCGCCCCGATCCGGTCCCGGCGCTGCTCCTCGGACAGCTGGCGGTCGACAGGGATTATCAGGGACAGGGCCACGCCGGCGACCTGATGCAATACGCCCTCAGGGCCGCGCTGCATATTTCCCGGACGCTCGGCTGCGCGGAAGTCATCACGCATCCGCTCGACGACGCGGCGCGGGAATTCTATCGGCAATTCGGCTTCGAGGATCTTCCTTTCGACCCGCGGCGCGCGATGATTGTGCGCATGGCCGATCTTGGGCGGCAGTTCGGGGAAGGGGAATAGTTGGCGGCGCTTCATTCGGCTCGCCGCCCTCGAATTCGACCTCGTCTCGCGGACAATCCCGCAGCGACGTGCTCGGGTGCCGATTCCGACGAAGCCGCCCGGGTGTAACGGGATAATGCCGCCCGGGATTCCTGAATGATGCCGCCCACCGTAACGGAATGATGCCGCCCGGGTCGCGAGCCTCGCTGGCCGATGGATTGTTGTCACCGGCTGTGGTGTTGGGTCAAGCCTTTCTCGATTGCTTTGCTTGGGTCCGACGCAGGCTTTCGCCGGCGAGTTCGATGCGATGAGCGTTGTGGATGAGACGGTCCAGGATGGCGTCGGCATAGGTCGGATCGCCGATGATTTCGTGCCAACTGTCGATCGGAAGCTGGGATGTGATCACTGTGGAGCGGCGTCCATAGCGCTCTTCGAGGATTTCCAGGAGATCATGCCGCGCGGCGGCGTCGAGCGGCTCAAGCCCCCAATCATCGAGGATCAAAAGGTCGGCTCGGCCGAGGTTGCGTAAGATGCGGGGATGGCGCCCGTCCCCTCGGGCCAGCGCGAGGTCCTCGAACAGACGGGGCGCGCGCTGGTAGATGACCGACCGATTGTCGCGACAGGCTTTGTGGCCAAGCGCTGAGGCCAGCCAACTTTTGCCGACGCCCGTTGGACCGACGAGGACCAAGTTGTCGTGGGCGTTGATCCACTCGCCCTCGACCAGCTTCTGGAACCGCGCGCGGTCAAGACCGCGGGGACTACGATAATCGATATCCTCGACGCTGGCCTGTTGGCGCAGTTTGGCGATGCGCAGCCGCGCCGCGAAGCGCTTGTCCTGTCGCAAGGACGCCTCGCGATCGAGCAGAAGCCCGAGCCATTCGTGATGGCCGAGGCCGTCGGCTTGGCCGTTGGCGGCGAGTTCGGCGAAGGCCTTGGCCATGCCATGCAGGCCAAGGGCGCTGAGTTGATCGAGGGTGGGATGTTTGAGCAAGTCGTTTCTCCTAATTGTAGTAGCGCGGCCCACGGATGTTGGCGTGCAAGATCGGCGTGCCGTCCGTGGAGCGCTGGCGCGCGGGACGCCGGTCAAGGTTGTTGTCGAGGATGGATTTGACCGAGCCGTAGGTCCGGGCGCCGATGTCGATGGCGCGTTCGGCGGCGGCTTCCAGACGCTCGGCTCCATGGGGACCCGCGAGCCGGACGATGCCCAGACAGGCGCGAAAGCCCTGCTCGGGATGTGGTCGCGCCTCGAGGATCAGCTCGCACAGCGCCGCCGTGGCCGGTCCGATCAGGCGCGCGTCGGCGCGGATGCGCTCGATTGTCCAGCCGGCATAGCGCCGATGGCTGGACGGCATGTGCTCGGGAATGGTCGTGTGCTTGTGGTTACCGCTGGCGCGCACATGCGCGGCGATCCGCTCGCCTTTGAGGAAAATCTCGACGGTCCGCACCGTCAGCCGCGCGTCGACCTCGGCGCGGGCGAAGCGATGGGGCACGCTGTAATAATGGGCGGCGACCTCGACGTGATAGTCGATGCCGACGCGGCATCTCCGCCATTCCGAGAACTCGTACGGCTCGGCCGGCAGGGACCTCAGCGATGGCCGATCGACCGTCTCCAGCAATTGACGGCGCGTTGCGCCGAGCCGGCGGATCGGACGCTGTTCGTTGAGATGCGTCATGAGGTCGGCGATCGCCGCGTTGACGTCCGCCAGGCTGTAAAAGGTTCGGTGACGCAACCGCCCGAGCAGCCATCGCTCGACGATGAGCACGGCCTGCTCAACCTTGGCTTTGTCCCGGGGCCGCCGCGGCCGCGCCGGCAAAATGGCGGCTCCGTAATGCGCCGCCATTTCGGCATAGGTCCGATTGACCTGAGGATCGTAAAGGCAGGCCTTGATGACGGCGGTCTTCGTATTGTCCGGCACGAGCAATTGCGGGACGCCGTCGATCGCCGCGAGCGCACGCACGTGGGCGTCGATCCAGTCAGGAAGCGCCTGCGTCCAGCTTGCGTGCGCGAAGGTGAAGCTCGAGGCGCCGAGCACGGCGACGAAGATCTGCGCCATGCGGATTTCCCCGGTGAGCCGGTCGACAACGACCGGGACCCCGTCGCCCGCGTAATCGACGAACAACCGCTCGCCCGCCGCGTGCGTCTGCCGCATCGTCGGCGACAGCTTCGCTTCAAAGCCGCGATAGAGTTCGCAAAACCGCGAATAGCTGTAGCCGCCCGGGTTGGCCGCGACATATTCGTCCCAGACGATCAGCAGAGTGACGTGCTTGCGCTTCAACTCTCGATGGACCGCAGGCCAATCCGGCTCGGCGTGGCGGCGGTGTCCCCGCTTGCTTCTGCGATTGGCGTAAAGCGCAGCCTCCAGTTCGGCGTCGCCGATCCCCTCCGGCAACGGCCAGGAAAGCCCAGCGCCCTCCAAACGACTCAACGTCTCCCGAACCGTTGAAGGCGCGAGACCAAGACGCCGCGCGATCTCACGCGTCGGCAGGCTGGCCGAAAACTTCAGACGAATGATCTCGCGCGCCTGGCGCATCAAAACTCTTTCCGCTGGCATCGATCGCTCCCTTGGATTGCCAAAGGAGCGACCCTAAACAGGCCAGCGGAGGCGCTCGTCGCCGTCAAAAATCCCCGGGCGGCATTATTCCGTTCCGGTGGGCGGCATCATCTCGTTCTGGTGGGCGACATCATTCCGTTACGACGGGCGACATCATCTCGTTTTGGTGGGCGGCTTCGTCAGGAATCAGCACTCGGGCGTTCCGTTCACTTCACTGGAACCGCGAGGGCCTCCTGCACCGCCTCCGGGTCTCTGTCGATGACCGTCAGGTAGGCCTTGGCGGCGGCATCCGGCTCTCGCCGGCCGTACTCCCAGTTCCTGCCGGCGTCGAGCTCCAGGCCGAACCTCAGCGCGAACTGATCCTGAGTGAGGCAGAGGCGATCACGAAGCTTGCGAATGTCGACGCGCCCAGGGACTGACCACCGACATTCCGAACCCGAACCTGCGGAGATCTTCGGCCAGCGCACCGCGGCTTTCGACCGTCGGAACATCGAGGACATTGGGTTTGTCCTCCATCGCAGCCTCGACCGCCGCGCCGCGTCGGTGGCCGCAAGGCGATCACCGCCTCAACCGACTTCGTCTGGTCCAGCCTGCCTGTCGGGCGCAAATAGACGATCGCGGGAGAACCAGAGCGAACCGGGTCGGTGCCCTGGATGCGCCCCAGTCGTTCGAACCGCGCCCTCAACGACGATTTCGTCATATCCGCGGAGTTCATCCTGAAGCGCCGGGCGGTCCGCTTCTATGGATCGTGCTTCCGCCACTCGCTTGGTATATCTCGTTGCTTGAGCCGTTGACGTTCACGGTCTGCGTCGACAGCGAGGCGCTATGCGATTTGAGCAGGCTGGCGAGCTCTTCGGCGGCTGCAGAATCGGTCCTCAGAACTTTCGTAAGGGCCGCCTGCAAGGCTTGTGCGTTCTCTGGCATATTCGGCTTGCGCTCAAAGTCATTGACCGCAGCAGGGCCTGCGCCACTCGTCAGCTTGCCCTTGATCCAGCTCCAGACCGATTTGCCGGCTTCGCCGGCGGCGCTCTCGGCGGCCTCCTTGCCGATCATGAGCAGATAGGGCGTCACCAATGAAACCGCGGCGGCGGCGAGGCTGACGGGGTCCATACGCAGAGTCCCTTTCCTTAAGCTATAGCGTTTCTCGAGGAATCCCATTCCTCTAAGAATTCAGCTTCCGGAGAGCCTCGTCGACCGGACCCAGCAACATCGCATCCGCTTCGACGCCGAGGCTGTCCGCCAATTCCGCGTATTGCCGGCGGATGAACGACATGCTTTGCGCGTGCGTTTCCGGCAGCTTCAGAAACAACGGCGCCAAGATCGTCGCCGCTTCATGCGCAGCCTCAAGCGCGCTCTCCCGCTCGCCGACGCCGCTGAAGGCGCTAGCCAGGCCGCTCAGTGAGAGGGCGAAATCCACAGCGTATTCGTCGGGCAGGTTTGCGGAACGACGGCGATAGATGTCGACCGCCTCTTGAGTTGACTTGAGGGCGTCCTCAGGCCGCCCGACCGCGCTCAGTGCGTTTCCCAGATTGCCGAGCGACTTGGCCAGATCGAGCTCAAACTCGTCGGGCCGATCGGCGGCGAGACGGCGGTGGATTTCCACAGTTTCACGCGATGCCTCAAGCGCGTCCGCGCTGAGACCAAGGGCGCCGAACTTGGTTACGAGACTGCCGAGCGACGACGCGAGATCGAGCAGAAAGACGTCCGGCCGATCGGAAGCCAGGCGACGATAGATCTCGACGGCCTCCTGTGCCGCAGGAAGCGCGTCCTCGCTCTGGCTGAGTTCGCTCCAGCGGGCCGCGAGATCGCTGAGCGATTGCGCGAGATCGGGAAGGAAGGCCTCCGGCCGCTCAGCCGCCAGCCCGGCGAATGTCGACAGCCTCACTCATCGCGGCAGCCGCCTCGTCGGGACGGCCGGCCTCGGTGAAACTTGAGGCAAGCGCCATCAGCGACTGCGCAAGGAGGGGCAGCGAGGTCTCAGGGTTCCTTTCCGCCAGGCCGCGGGTAACTTCGACCGCTTCTTGGCCGGCGGCGAGCGCGTCCTCGGGCCGGCCAAGATCACTTAGGCATGCGGCGAGACTGTGCAGAGATGCAGCGAAACGGTACAGTATCGGATCGAGAATATCCGCTGGCGCTTCGGCCTCCTGCTTTACGAGACGGCGGTAGATGCCGACCGCCTCCTGCGAACTGTGAAGGGCATGATCGTTCCAGCCTAGCTTGCTTTCTGCATCGGCCAAGGCATCCAGAGAGCCCGCATATTTTTGCAGGAACTCGGCTGGCTGTTCGGCGGATAAGCTGCAATAGATTTCGACCGCCTCCCGGGCTGCTGCAAGCGATACCTCGCCACTTTCGAGGTCGGTCACAGTCGCGGCGAGGCGAAGTCGAGCGAAGAAGCCAGATCGGGCAAGAACTTGTCGGGCTGATTTGTGCACAACCGGCGATAGAGCTCGACCGCCTCCCTGGCCGCGTTGAGAGCCTCTCTAGTCCGGCCGAGTTCGTTGAAGCGTTCGCTGAGATCACCGACCGATTTCGCGAGATCCGGGAGGAAGGGCTCTGGCCGATCGTTTGCTAGCCGACGGCGGATATCGACAGCCTCCTGCGTCGCGGCATAAGCGTCCTCAGGCCGGCCGGCAACGCAATAGCTTTGGGCGAGCATCATCAGCGTTCCCGCAACGAGGGTCAACAATTCAGGCTTCTGTTTGGCGATACGCCGTTCCACTTCGAGAACCTCGATCTCGACGGGGAGCGCATCTGCGCCCCGGCCGAGGCGAAACAAGCATGCAGCGAGGCGATGCAGCGAGGCAGCGAAACGATGCAGCAGGTAGAGAGCGTCCACGGTCGCACCGGGCTGCTCCTGTGCGAGGCGGCGGTAGATTTCGACTGCCTCACGGCTTGGCGCTAGGGACTCCTCGCGCCGATCGAGCCCTTCAAACCGATACGCTAGGTTGGTAAGCCACGCGGCATATTGGTCCCGGTCCTCGATTCCCGAGCCTGACCGGGCCTCGACTTCCGCGGGGTCACGCAGAGATTGGACAATCTGCGCAGTCAGCTCCAAAGCGAATTCTTTGAGTGACTGGGTCCTTCCCGAGATCAAATTTGCAACTTCCATCCGAGCGGTGAGGTCAGTGTCCGAAGCAACGGCGTGAGCCTTGAGCCATTCGACCGGCTCCTTGCAATCCGGTGCGTCGAAATCTTGCGCGGTCCGCACCAGAGTTGCGGTCACTTTCGAAAAAGCAACGCGTGATGCGGCGGCGATCCGCGCCTTCGATCGACTCCGCGCGGGATGCCGCCGTCACGGCCAAACCATTGCAAGACGGCGCCTTCGCCTATGATGTCAGGGATAATGGGCGCAACGCCGGCGCCCGCTTCGGTTGGCGGGAGCGCGTCCTGCAATGCCTGGATCGTCCGATCGAGGTTTGCCTCTGAGTTCGAGGGCTTTGCGCTCCTTCCTGGCCACCTGTCGCACCAACTCGTCAGTTGAAAGGCCCTGGGTCAGTGTCGCCATCACCGCCATGTGGCGCACCAACGCGCCAATCTGTTCATGTCCTTCATCGATCTTGCGCGATGCGCCGATCCTGCCGATGCGATCGAGTTCGCGATGCGCCATGGACTGCGCGAGATCGGCACGCGATAGGCTCAGGCCTGCGCGGACGCCTTTCTTGGAGGCTTCTAACGCCGCCATCATCAGATAGAGCGGATCGCCGGCCCACTTCTCATCTGCGAGTTGACGCTCGAATTCTTGGTCAACTCCAGGCTGGGGCGCTTCAACCGCGCTATTTGCTGCCTTTAGCAACGCCTTGAGGACCTCTCGTCGAAATTCGAGTTCGTCGAGGGCTTTAAGCTCGACCGGCTCCCTCGGTGGATCGAGCAAAGCCAGAGAAGCCAGGGAATTGTCGTCGTCTCCACGGCCGAAGTCCGTCACAAACCAGCCTACCTTAGTGTTGGCCTGGCGCTCGATCAACAGCAGCCGCAGTTTCGGCCGACCCTTTATCGAGGCGTTAACGAGTTCGCGCAACCAGTCGCGGATCTGCTCGGCGCGGCTAGCAGCGTAGTCGACAATGGCGAGGACCGGCTTGTCCCAACGCCATTGTTCGACGCGGCCCTGCTGGCGAAAGCGGTCAAGCTCCTCAGCGGTCGCAAACCCGGCAAGCCAACCTTCTCTGGAGATGGCGCGCGCAAGCTCCAGCGCAAGACGCGTCTTTCCGCGCCCGCCCGTGCCGACCAGGACGCGAACAGAAATATCGAGCGGTTGATAGTCATTGACCAGCCAGCTTCGCAGGTCAGCATGTCGGCATCGCGGCCGATGAGTGGAACGACATCGGCGCGGTAGGCGCTCAGAAGGGCGGCCTCCGAGCCGTCCCTAATTACGATCTCTGTGCGTTGATGGTATTGCGTCAGGCGGAGATACGGCCGATCCGACCGAACGTTTACGTTCACCCCGCTGCCACTTGCCTGAACGATGATGTTGTCGTTCCCGAATACGGTGGTGGCTTGATTGGGCAGGTCCATCGGAAGCCCCCAGAAAGCCGCGCCGTCAGCATAGTGTCAAACACGAAGTGAAAAAGGTCAACCTCGGTCCAACCCGTTCCGACGCCTACCGAAGTGAAGAATTCAGGGTCGGCCGGATCCGCTTCTCTCACCGGGAGAGCGGATTGTTCGCCACACTCAGTACGTTGTCCTGGATGAACTCGCGCCGCGGTTCGACCATGTCGCCCATCATCGACCTCGCGCACTTCAACTGCAAAAGCAAACTCGCCTGCAGTCACGACCTGACCCAGAACCCTTAGCCATTGCGCCAGCGCGGGCGGAAGCTGCGCATCGACGAGGAAGCGCATCAGGCGACGCGGACAACCGGGTGGTCGGTGGATTGAGCCGCGTATTCCAACGCAGCGGTGATGTCGGCGTCTTCGAGCAGGGGATAGTCAGCCAGGATCTCTTCCCGGCTGGCCCCCACCGCGAGCAGGTCGAGAATGTCTTTGACGCGGATTCGCATCCTCTCAGGCAGGGGCGGCCGCCGCACTGGTCGGGATTGACGGTGATTCGACCCAATTCGCCCATCGTCGGTCCTGTAGTGTTCGACGCCCCCTCACCCGGCCTCGCTTCGCCCGGCCGCCCTCTCCCGCTTCGACGGGCGAGGGCCTCGCTCACACATCCAAATTCGCCACGCTCAGCGCATTGTCCTGGATGAACTCGCGCCGCGGCTCGACCACGTCGCCCATCAGTTTCACGAAGATGTCGTCGGCCTCGTCGACCTCGCGGATCTTCACCTGCAGGAGCGAGCGGGCCTCGCGGTCGAGGGTCGTCTCCCAGAGCTGGTCCTTGTTCATTTCTCCGAGGCCCTTGTAGCGCTGGAAGGTCACGCCCTTGCGGCCCGCCGCGTTGACCGCCTCGAGCAGTTCGGACGGGCCGGAGACGGTGGTCGGATCGCCGCGGCGGGTGAAGGTCGCGGGCGCGGCGAAGGCTTCGCGCAAGGGGCGCGCGTGCTCGTCGAGGCGGCGCGCGTCGGCCGAGGCGAGAAGGCCGGTGTCGAGGTTCACCGCCTGGCGCACGCCGCGCACTTCCCGCGTCAGCACATAGCCGCCCGCTTCCACCCGGCAGGTCCAGCCGCGCTCGGTCTCTTCGGCGATGGCGTTCATCCGCTCGGCCAGCGCCGACGCACGGGACTCGCCCTCGGGCGCGTCGGCGGCGCTCAAGGTTCGCAGCGCGCCGAGGAGCGCAGCCTGCTCGACAGCGGCCTTGTTGTAGCGCGAGTGGAGGCCGTTCAAGAGCCGGCGCATGGCGCGCGCCTCCTCGACCAGGGCGCGCAAATCCGCGCCGGCGCGCACTTCGCCGTTTGACAGCTGAATCGACGCCCCCTCGGACCCGGCCTCGACCAGATAGTCCTCGAGCGCCCGCTCGTCCTTCAGGTAGAGCTCGGAGGAGCCGCGCTTGACCTTGAACAAGGGCGGCTGGGCGATGAACAGGTAGCCGTTCTCGATCACCTGCCGCATCTGGCGGAAGAAGAAGGTCAGCAGCAGCGTGCGGATATGCGAGCCGTCGACGTCCGCGTCGGTCATGATGATGATCTTGTGGTAGCGGAGCTTGTCGATGTTGAAGTCGTCGCGGCCGATGCCGGCGCCGAGCGCGGTGATCAGCGTGCCGACCTGCTCGCTCCCCAGCATCTTGTCGAAGCGGGCGCGCTCGACATTGAGGATTTTGCCGCGCAACGGGAGAACCGCCTGGTACTCGCGATTGCGGCCCTGCTTGGCGGTGCCGCCGGCCGAGTCGCCCTCGACGATAAAAATCTCGGACTTGGCCGGATCGCGCTCCTGGCAGTCGGCGAGCTTGCCGGGCAGGCTCGCGACGTCGAGCGCCCCTTTTCGCCGCGTGAGTTCCCGCGCCTTGCGCGCCGCCTCGCGCGCCTGCGCCGCCTCGACCACCTTGCCGACGACGACCCGCGCTTCCGTCGGATGCTCCTCGAACCATTGCGACAGGAGCTCGTTGACGAGGCCTTCCACCACCGGCCTCACCTCGGAGGAGACGAGCTTGTCCTTGGTCTGCGACGAGAATTTCGGGTCGGGGCATTTGACGCTGAGCACGCAGGTCAGGCCCTCGCGGGTGTCGTCGCCCGAGAGATCGACCTTCTCCTTTTTCAGGAGCCCCGAACTATCCGCATAGCCGACCACCTGGCGGGTCAGCGCGCTGCGCAGGCCGATCAGATGGGTGCCGCCGTCGCGCTGCGGGATGTTGTTGGTGAAGGGCAGCACGTTCTCGTGGTAGCTGTCGTTCCACCACAGCGCGACCTCGACGCCGATGCCGTCGCGCTCGCCCTTGATCAGCACCGGCTTGTCGATCAGCGCCGTCTTGGTGCGGTCGAGATAGCGCACAAAGGCTTCGAGACCGCCTTCGTAATAGAGCTCCTCGCGCTTCGGCTCGGCGTGGCGGGAGTCGGTCAGCACGATGCGCACGCCCGAGTTGAGGAACGCGAGCTCGCGCAGCCGGTGCTCGATCGTCGAGTAATCGAATTCGACCATGGTGAAGATGTCGGGCGAAGCGGTGAACGTGACCTCGGTGCCGCGCTTCGGCCGGCCGTCGACCTCCGGCGCCGGCCCGACGACTTTCAGCGGCGCGACCACGTCGCCGTTGGAAAACTCGACGATGTGCTCGAGCCCGTCGCGCCACACGCGCAAGGTCAGCGATGTCGACAAGGCGTTGACGACCGACACGCCGACGCCGTGCAGGCCGCCGGAAACCTTGTAGGAATTGTGGTCGAACTTCCCGCCGGCGTGCAGTTGGGTCATGATGACCTCGGCCGCCGAGACGCCTTCCTCCTCGTGGATGCCGGTCGGAATGCCGCGTCCGTCGTCGGTTACCGTGCAGGAGCCGTCGGCGTTGAGGGTCACGGTGACGAGCTTCGCATGGCCCGCCAGCGCCTCGTCGATGGCGTTGTCGACCACCTCGTAGATCATGTGGTGCAGGCCGGAGCCGTCGTCGGTGTCGCCGATATACATGCCGGGACGCTTGCGCACCGCGTCCAGGCCCCGCAGCACCTTGATCGAATCGGCTCCATAGGCTTCGCTCGCGGACTCCGGCGCGCGGCTCAGATCCTTGATTTCGTCGTTCAAAATAAACGCCTTTTTATGGGAGATTATGGGCGGTTCCGGCCACGATTTGTCGGCTTGCCCACATTACCTGTGCGCCGCCGCAAATGCACGCCAAAACGGGCGCCAACGAGGCGGTGAGGCGATGTTCCCGGCTTCGCCCAAGTCAATGATATTGGGTGTCATTTTTCCCGTTCGCGAGGCCGGCTGGCCAGATTGGCCCGCGCGGCGGCGAGTTCGGCCCGCGCGGCGCCCCGCAACAGGGTCTGGTCGCTCGCCACGGAACAGAGCTTGAAACCGAGTGCGGCCATCGCGGCGGCGTCCGCGCCGTCGAAGCAGAACATGGCGGCGTATTTGCGATGGGCCCTGGCGCGCGCGGCGATCCGCCCGGCCGCCTCCATCAGCGGCGCGCCGCGCGGTTCGGACTTTTGACCGTCGCTCAGCGCAATCGACAGGTCGGAAGGCCCGATGAACACGCCGTCGACGCCCTCGACCCCGAGGATGTCGTCCAGCGCCTCGAGCGCCGCGCGCGTCTCGATCATGGCGATGGCCTGGGTCATCGCATTGGCGGAAGCGAGATATTCGGGCGCCTCGAGGCCGCTCAGCGGCAGGACGGCGCGCGGGCCCCACGACCGCTCGCCGAGCGGCAGGAACTTGGTGAAGGCGACGAGGCGGCGCGCGTCGTCGCGGCTGTTGATCATCGGGGCGATGATGCCGGCCGCGCCCGCGTCCAGGAGCCGGCTCGCCAGGGGAAATTCCCCGACCGGCACCCGGACGATCGACGGCTTGTCGGCCAGCGCGACGGCGAGGATTGCCCGCGAGACGCCGGAAAAATCGAGCGCGCCGTGCTGCATGTCGAGCACCACCGCGTCGAAGGCCTCGCGCGCCAGCGCCTCGGCGACCGCCGGTTCGTTCATGCCCACCCAGGCGCAGAAGACCGGCTGCTCCGCCGCCAGCGCCTTCGACAGTTTTCCGACCACGGCTTCGCTCATCTGCCTGCCTGCTTTCCCGATCGCGTCTGCGATCCGGTGAAACATTACGGCGAGTTCATTTGAATTTCATCTTTCCCGCTCGCATAGTCGCCCCATTGGGATCCCTTGAGGATCCGGAGCTCCTCCCCAGGCTCCGGTTTCCCCAAGGCCAAGGAGTCCGGAGCTCACCCCAGGCTTCGGCAGATAGAAGACGCGGCCGCCTCCCCTTCGGCCGCGTCTTTTTTTGTGCCGGCCGCAGAGCTCCCGGTCGAAGTCGTCAAACTTACGCGAAGTTGAATTGCTATGCCGGTCCGCAACCCGTATCGCCGATGCGGGTCACCGCCCCTGGAGGAATCGCTCATGAGGCCGTCGTTTCGCATCTCCCTTATCGCCCTTGCGGCATCCGGGTTCGCCGCCGCCGCCGTCGCGGGAGCCGCCGCGCAGGCCGACAACCCGTCGCCGATGAACGGGGCGCCGCACTGGGCCGCCGACCACGAGGCGCTGCTCGATGCGAAACTCGGCGGCCTCAAGGCCGGCCTGGGGCTCAATCCGGACCAGGAGAAGCTGTGGGGCCCGTTCGAGGCCGCCGTCCGCGAGGCCGCCCAATTGCGAATGAAGCACATGATGAGCCGGATGGAGCGGATGCGTGGCCCGGAGGGGCCGGGAATGATGGGCCCGGGCGAGGAGGACGAACAAGGCTGGCCAGGCTCGCCCGTCGATCGCCTCGAGGCGATGGCCGACCGGATGGGCGAGGGCGCGGCCGCGCTCAAGAAAATCGCGGACACGGCAAAGCCGCTGTACGCGAGCCTGGACGACAACCAGAAGCGCCTGTTCGGCATGCTGGGCCGCGACATGATGATGCTCGGCCATTGGCATGGCCGCATGATGGGCTGGCGTGAACGCGGCGGCATGATGGGAGGGCCGGAACATGACGGGATGATGGGCTGGGATCACGGCCATCCCGGCTGGGGTCCTCCACCCCATCCCGGGGACCAGGAAGGCTCCGACGACGAGCAATAGCGCTCGGGGCCTGTGGACCTGCCCCGCGCCTCTATGAGCAGCGCGGGCGGGCACAGCGGCCCCGACTCGGTCCACCTGAAAGCGGGCATTGCGCGACGACGGGTGTTTGGCGCAAAATCGGCGCGGGGAACGCGGGGAGGGAGAAATCCGTGATTGCGCACGCCAAGCCTCATGCTCCGCTCGATGTCTACGCGACCAGGGTCGCGGGCGAGTGGGTCGACTACAACGGCCATATGAACGACGCGGCCTTCGCCATTGTGTTCAGCCGGTCGGTCGACGCGCTGATGGACCGCATCGGCCTCGACGCGGCGGCGCGTAAACGAACCGGCCGGAGCCTGTTCACGCTGCAGATGATGCTGCACTATTTCAAGGAGGCGCGGGAGGGCGACGCGCTTGCCGTCTCCTGCCAACTCCTCGAGCACGACGACAAGCGGATGCGCGTCTGGCTCGAGATGACCGACGCGAACGGCGAGCGCCTCGCCGCCTCCGAGCAGCTGCTGATGTCGGTGGCGCTTTCCGAAGGCGCCCCGCACGCCGCGCCCTGGGGCTTCGAGACGCTCGCCGCCCTCGATGCGCTGGCCAAGGTTCAGGCCGCCCTTCCACGCCCGCCACAGGAAGGCGGACGCGTCACGATGAAGCGGAAAGGATAACCGGCCCCGAGCCTTCGCGGGGCAGTCCAGCGGTCCCGGACCTGAAATCGCGGGTGTTCGAACCCTTCTTCACCACCAAGGAGCCCGGGCAGGGAACAGGGCTCGGTCTCAGCATGGTCTACGGATTTGTCAAGCAGTCCGGCGGCCATGTGACGGTCTACAGCGAGCCAGGATAGGGAACGACCGTGAAACTCTACCTTCCCCGATTTTACGGGGATGGCGAATCCAAGCCGGTCAAGTCGGGGAAGGCCGCGCCCGGCAGCGAGTTGGACGAAGCGGTGCTGGTCCTGGAGGACAACGACGACGTGCGCGCCTAGAGCGTCATGATCCTGAGCGAGCTCGGATACCGCGTGCTCCAGGCGGCCGACGGGGAGAATGCGCTCAAGGAATCTCCGCGGCGGAGAGCGGGTCGATCTCCTTTTCACTGACGTCGTGCTGCCCGGGAAGAGCGGCAAGGTCATCGCCGAGCAGGCGCTCGCGCTGGGGCCTAGCCTCAAGGTGCTGTTCACCACCGGTTATTCGCGCAACGCGATCGTTCATCACGGACGCCTCGATCCCGGCGTTCACCTCATCGCCAAGCCCTTCACGTTCGAGCAGCTTGCGACCCGCGTGCGGGAACTGCTCGACCGGCCGTAGGCGCGCCAACGCTCAGCCAGGCTCCGTCTGCAGGGCCTCGAGGATCGTGAGCGCTCTCTCGGCCATGCCGGACGGCACAAAGATATGGTCGTGGCGGTAAGCGGCGACCATGTTGCACGGGATCGCGGCGGCGCTCAGCGCCGCGGACACCGCCGCCGTCAGACCCACCCCGTCCAGCGGGGAATTCACCGTGAGCGTAATCCGTCGCATGGGAAGGCCGACGTCGAAGCCCAGAGCCGCGGCGGCTCCGCGCTCGAGGATGAGCGACGTCCCTTCATCCTCGTTGAAGGAGCCGAGCGCGGATGCCTGCGCCCTCGCAGCCAACCCGGGATCGCTCGTCGCGCAGAAGACGAATTCGTCTTCGCCGAGGAGCGGATTCATCCGGGCCAGCATCTCCCGCGTTTCGTGAACGATCCTTGACAACGCTGTCCTCCTTCGTCGTCTGCAGTCATGACGAAAGACAGACACTTCGTCTGGACAATTCGACGCCGCGCCATCATTGTCGCCGTCAACGGCCGTGGTCATCGAAGCCGGCAAGGGAGGAATTCATGAACGTCAAAACGCTGAGCGTCGCGCTGTGCGCGGTTTTGTTCGCCGTTCCCGCATTGGCGGACGACACCGTCAAGATCGGGTATATCGACCCGCTGTCCGGCGGCGGCGCCTCCATCGGGGAAGTCGGCCTGAAGACGTTCAAATACCTCGCCGACGAGCTCAACGCCGCCGGCGGCCTGAACGGCAAGAAGGTCGAGATCGTCCCGCTCGACAACAAGGTCAACGCGCAGGAGAGCCTGATCCAGGCGCAGAAAGCCGCCGACGAGGGCATCCGCTTCATTACCCAGGGCAACGGCTCCTCGGTCGCCGCAGCGCTGACCGACTGGGTGTCGAAGTACAACGACCGCAATCCCGGAAAGGAGATCCTCTATCTCAATTACGCGGCGGTCGATCCGATCCTGACCAACGAAAAGTGCTCGTTCTGGCATTTCCGCTGGGACGCCAGCTCCGACATCAAGATGGCCGCGCTGACGACCTTCATGAAGGGCCAGCCCAACATCAAGAAGGTCTATCTCATTAACCAGGACTATTCTTTCGGCCATTCGGTCGAGCAGGCGGCGAAGGCCATGCTGAAGGAGAAGCGGCCGGACATCGAGATCGTCGGCGACGAATTCCATCCCCTGCTGAAGGTGACTGATTTCTCGCCCTATATCGCCAAGATCAAGGCCTCCGGGGCCGACAGCGTGATCACCGGCAACTGGGGCCAGGACATCGCGCTCCTCATCAAGGCCGCCGCGGACGCGGGCCTGCAGGCGAACTGGTACACCTATTACGCGGGCGGCGCCGGCGGCCCCACCGCGATCAAGCAAACCGGCCTGTCGCACCACGTTTTCGCCATCACCGAAGGCGTCCCTAACGCCGCTACTCCGGAAGCGCAGAAATGGGAGGCCGCGTTCCGCGCCAAGGAGGGCGTCGCGCTGTTCTATCCCCGCGCGGTCAACGAGATGCGGATGCTGGCGAAGGCGGCGAACGAGGCCAAGTCGACCGACGCGAAGGCTGTCGCCGAAAAGCTGGAAGGCATGAAGGTCGAGGTGTTCGACGGCGGCGACGGTTTCATGCGCAAGGACGACCATCAGTTCTTCCAGCCCATGTACATCGCCAGCTTCGGCGTCCAGGACCCCGGTGCGAAGTTCGACGAGGAAGGCACCGGCTGGGGCTGGAAGCTGGTCGGCGCCGTCACGGCGGACGAAACGGTCCTGCCGACGACCTGCAAGATGGAGCGGCCCTGAGGCGAAGCGGGCCGGCGCCGCAATCGCTCCGGCCCGCAGACCGCGGCGCGGGAATCGCGCCGATCTCTCGAGAGTCGGCCCCGGATGCTTGAGATCATCGCGTTCTCGACGCTGAACGGCGTCCTGTACGGCATGTTGCTCTTCATGCTCGCCAGCGGGCTGACGCTGGTGTTCAGCATGATGGGCGTGCTGAACTTCGCCCACGTGAGCTTCTACATGCTCGGCGCCTATTTCGGCTTCGAGATCGAGCGGCGCCTCGGCTTTTGGCCAGGATTCTTCGTCGCGCCGATCGCCGTGGGCGCGATCGGCGCGGCGGTCGAGCGGTTCGGGCTGCGGCGGCTCCACCGGCTCGGCCACGTCTCCGAGCTGCTGTTCACCTTCGGGCTGGCCTTCGTCATCGAAGAGGTCGTGTCGATGATCTGGGGCAAGCTGCCCGTCGATTATCGCGTGCCCCCATCGCTCGATTTCGTCGCCTTCCGTCTCTTCGACACCACTTATCCCGCCTATCGCATGTTCATGCTCGTGACGGCGGTGGCGATGTTCGCGGCGCTGTTCGTCGTCCTGAAGAGGACGCGGATCGGGCTCATCATCCAGGCGGCCCTGACCCATCCCGACATGGTGGCGATGCTCGGCCATGATGTGCCGCGGATCTTCACCCTGGTGTTCGGTGCGGGCGCTGCGCTCGCGGGCCTGGCCGGCGCCATTGCCGGCCCGGCGCTGGTGACCCAGCCGACGATGGCGGCGATGCTCGGGCCGATTCTGTTCGTCGTCATCGTCGTGGGCGGCCTTGGCTCCCTTGCCGGCGCCTTTGTCGCCTCGCTGCTGATCGGCCTGATCCAGACCTTCGCGGTGGCGATGAACGGCTCGCTGGCCGAAGTGTTCGGGCCTGTCGCGCCCCCGTACCTCGGCGACCTTTGGCAGGTGACGATCGCGCAGCTCGCGCCGATCATTCCCTATCTCCTGCTCGTGATCATCCTGATCGTCCGGCCCACGGGCCTCATGGGAACGCGGGAATCGTGAAAGGGTCGGCCCGCTTCCTCTGGCCATGGCTCGCATTCGCGGCGGCGCTCGCCCTCGCCCCGCAGGTGTTTTCCTCGGGAACGGCGCTGACGATGATGTCGGTCATGGGCGTCATGATCATCTTCGCCCTGTCCTACAACATGCTGCTCGGGCAGACGGGCCTCCTGTCGTTCGGCCACGCCGTCTATTACGGCCTCGGCGGCTTCGTCGCCATCCACGCGATGAACGCCGTCATCCACGGCAAGCTCGGCGTGCCGGTGGCGATCATGCCGATCGTCGGCGGTGTGGCGGGGCTCGGCTTCGGCGTCCTGTTCGGTGTCGTTTCGACCCGGCGGGCGGGGCTGGTCTTTTCCATGATCTCGCTCGGCATCGGCGAGCTCGTCTCGTCGAGTTCGTTCATTCTGCGCACCTTCTTCGGCGGAGAGGAGGGAATCACCACCAACCGCGCCAAGCTCGGCCCCCTGTTCGGACTGAGGTTCGGGCCCCAGATCGAAGTCTATTATCTGATCGCGTTCTGGTGCTTCCTGTGCGTCGCGGCAATGTATGCGCTGACGCGCACGCCCTTCGGGCGCCTGTGCAATGCGGTGCGCGATAATCCCGAACGGGTCCAATATGTCGGCTATTCGGCCCAGCGGATCCGCCTCCTCGCCTTCAGTTTCGCCGCCTTTTTCGCCGGGATTGCGGGCGGCCTCGCTGCGATCAACTTCGAAATCATGAATGCCCAGCAGCTCGGCGCCCAGCAATCTGGCATGGTTCTGCTGATGACCTACATCGGCGGCGTCGGCGTCTTCGCGGGCCCGATCCTCGGCGCGGTCATCATCACTTTCCTGCAGATCAATCTTTCCGATGTGACGAACGCCTGGCAGCTCTATTTCGGCCTGCTGTTCATCGGCGTCGTGTCGTTTGCCCCGGGCGGCCTCGCCGGCTGGCTGATGCGCCACCGGGAAGCCGCGCGCTCCGGCGAATTCCGCCGCCTCGCCCCCGCTTACGGGCTTGTCGCGCCGGGCCTGGCGGCCGGCTTCGTCGGCGCCGTGATGCTGATCGAGCTGGCCAATCGCCAGTTGGCGATGGCGCGCAGCGAGGGCTCGGCGATGAACCTGTTCGGCTTCGCGGTCGACGCGTCCTCGACCGCGCCCTGGGCCGCGGCGCTCGTCCTGTGCGCCGGAAGCGCCGCGGCCACGTGGCTCCTCTGGCCGAAGGTCGACGACGCCTGGGGCTCGGTCAACAAAGGCCTTCGCGCCAGGGGCCGCGCATGACCGCGGCTCTCGACCTGACCGACGTCACCAAGACGTTCGGGCTCGCGCAGATCATCCGCGGCATCACGCTGCAGGTCGGGAAGGGTGAGCGGCACGCGATCATCGGCCCCAACGGCGCCGGCAAGTCGACCCTGTTTCATCTCATCAGCGGCCGCATCAAACCCACTTCCGGCGAGATAAAGCTCGACGGCAGGCGCATCGACGGTCTGGAGCCGTTCGAGATCTACCGGCGCGGCCTCGCACGCAGCTTCCAGATCACCAACATCTTTCCAAAACTGTCGGTGTTCGAAAACCTGCGCTGCGCGACGCTCTGGTCGCTCGGCTACCGATATTCCTTCTGGCGCCCGCTCGACGGCCTGAGCGACCTTCGCGACAAGACGGAATGGCTCATGGAGCAGATCGGCCTGACCGCCCGCCGCGACGTCCAGGCCGGGATCCTGAGCTACGCCGAGCAGCGTTCGCTCGAGATCGGCGTCACGGTCGCCGGAGGGGCCAGCGTGATCCTGCTCGACGAGCCGACAGCGGGGATGAACGCGGGCGAGAGCGCGCAGGCGGTCGCGCTGATCCGCAAGGTGAGCGAGGGGCGGACGCTCGTGATGGTCGAACACGACATGGGGGTCGTGTTCGACCTCGCCGACCGCATTTCGGTGCTGGTCTACGGCCGGATCGTCGCCAGCGACACGCCCGAGCGCATCCGGGAGAACGCGGAAGTCCAGGAGGCCTATCTCGGCCAAGCGGAGGGCGCATGAGAGCGCCGCTGCTCGAGGTCGCCGGCCTCAACGCCTATTACGGCAAGAGCCATATCCTGCACGGCGTCACGTTCCGGATCGACGAGAACGAAATCGTCAGCCTGCTCGGGCGCAACGGCGTCGGCCGCTCGACCACGATCAAGGCGGTCATGGGCGACGTGCGGCCGAAGGGCTCGATAAGGTTCAAGGGCGAGGAGATCGCGGGGCTGAAGCCGCACGAGACGGCGCGCCGCGGCCTCGGCTATGTCCCGGAGACGCGGGATATCTTCCCCGGCCTCACGGTCCGGCAGAACCTGATGCTCGGCGAGAAGCCGGGCAAGGCGGCCGGCCGCTGGACGATGGCCGACATGTTCCGCATCTTCCCGCGGCTCGAAGAGCGCGCGGAGACGCCCGGCGGCGTGCTGTCCGGGGGCGAGCAGAAGATGCTGGCGATCTGCCGGACGCTGATGGGCGACCCCGACCTGATCATGGTCGACGAACCGACCGAAGGCCTGTCGCCGATGATGGTCGAGCATGTCGGCCGTCTGCTCGAGGAAATCGCCCGCCGGGGCGTCTCGATCCTGCTGGTCGAGCAGAAACTGACGATCGCGCTGAAGGTCAGCCACAGGCTCTACGTGATGGGCCACGGCAAGATCGTCTACGAAGGCTCCCCGGCGGCTCTCATGGGCGCGACCGCCATTCGCAAGGAATGGCTCGAAGTCTGAGGCGGGCGCTCCGCGTTCGGGGCGCGGCCCAAATTCCCTGCCATCAGGGAACAATGCAGGGATTCTCTCGCATTCGGGGCCCCTTTTCGGAAAAGCCGCGCCGAAAAGGCCATTGATTCGAGGCGGTTCCGTGAAAATTCTACGCTGCCGAGCAGGGAGATTTTCGGATCGAGCAGGGAACAAGGATATCTCACGCCTGACCCCGGAGGGTCAGTCCGTCCTTGCAAACGCAGACGAGCCCTTCTATATACCATCTATATGGATGGTGGAGAGATGGTCATAATGAGCGCGGAGATCCGCCGGCTGCGAGACAAAGCGGCCGACAGTGAAAAGATTACGATCAACCTCGGGTTCGTCGACCTCGGCCACATCGATCTCCTGGTGCGCGAGGGCTTCTATTCCAATCGCACCGACTTTATTCGGACGGCGATCCGCAACCAGCTCGCCTCGCACGCGGACGCCGTCCGGCAGTCGATCGTGCGGCGCACCCTCGAACTCGGCCTGCGACGCTTCAGCCGAAAGGAGCTCGAGGGTGTGAAGGAGAAGGGCGACAGGGTCAGCATCCAGGTCGTCGGACTTGCGACGATCGACGACGACGTCACGCCCGAGCTCGCGCTCGCCTCGATCGAATCGATCACCGTCCTCGGCGCCCTTCACGCCAGCAAGGCGGTCAAGGCGGCGCTCGGCGACCGTATCGGGTGACCGATCCAGCCTCCCCCTTCGCGAACAAGGACAAGACAATGAAACCGGATTTCGGCGCAGCCATGCGCGAGGCTTTCGAGCTCACGCGCGCGCAAAAATTGACGGAAGCGACGCGCGTCATCCAGCGCGCGCTGATCGGACGAGGCGCCGCTGCTCCGGACGTCGAGCGGCCGCCCGAAAGCGTCCGATTGCTCGCGGCGCCATCCGAAGGGTCCGAGACATCCGTCGCGGTCGAACCGCCCCCGCGCCATGCGGCCGCGCAGAGCGAACGCAGACAGGACGCCGATGCGGAAGACCGCATCTCCGCGCGCCCGAGACGGCCGCTGGGACAGGTCCTGAGGCTGTTGCGCGAGGCCGATCTTTCCGGTCTTCGCCTTCGCGCGGCGCCGGCCTCGAAATTGCGCAAGGCGCCGACGGTTCGTGCGCCGGACGGCGCGGTTTACCTTACGCGGACCTTCGCCTGCGCGGCCGGCTCGAGGGACTATTCCCTTTATGTCCCGAGCCGCACCCGCGGCCGGACCGCTCCCCTGATCGTCATGCTGCATGGTTGCACACAAGATCCCGACGACTTTGCGGTGGGAACCGGCATGAACCGCCTGGCCGAAGAGCACGGCTTCATCGTCGCCTATCCGCGGCAGCCGCCGAGCGCCAATTCGTCAGCCTGCTGGAACTGGTTCAACCCCAGAGACCAGATACGCGATGCGGGCGAGCCCAGCATCATCGCCGGCATCACGCGCGAAATCATCGCGGAATTCGGGGTCGACCCGGCCCGTGTCTATGTCGCCGGACTTTCGGCCGGCGGCGCCATGGCCGCGATCATGAGCGCCACCTATTCCGAGCTTTACGCCGCCGCCGGCGTTCACTCGGGCCTCGCCTACGGGTCCGCCGCCGACCTGCCGTCAGCTTTCGCCGCCATGCGCGGCGCCCAGGGCCATGCGCCCGGGAACCGCCGGGCCAAAAAGCCCAAAGGCCGCGTCCGAACGATCGTCTTTCATGGCGCGGACGACAGGACCGTCGATCCGTCGAACGGCGAGGCGATCCTGGCCGACGCTCGCGCCGCCCTCTCCGATCGGGCGCACGAAACGCAGCATGACGGCGTCGTGGGAGGGCGCGCCTACACGCGCACCGTAATCGCCGACGCGAGCGGCGCTCCCCACGCCGAGCATTGGGCGATCGAGGGATTGGGGCACGCCTGGTCGGGAGGCGACCCGGAAGGATCGTTCACGGACCGCCACGGACCCGACGCCTCGCGCGAGATGCTGCGGTTCTTTCTGGAGGCGCCGGGGCGTTGAGCCGCGGCGCCGGAGGCGGTGGCGGCGCGCGGCTCCAACGTGGCGAGAGGGGCGGCCACCGTAAGCTCAGTCAATCCTCGGTGGTCGTGTCGCGAAGCAGGGATTCGAAATCCTGACCGCCATAGAAGATGCCATGTATCACGACCAACGCCGATGCAGCGTCGACCGAAAAGGCGATCGAAACGCGCCGCCTATAGCCTTTAACGCGCAAGTTCTGGCGAATGTCGTCGCGTCGGGTCCCTCGTTCCGGGAACATCGAGAGCGAAAGGCAATCAGCAACGATACCGCCTACGAAGGTCTCCGCACTTGTCTCGCCCCCGTTTTCGGCGATGAAGCTGTAGAGTTCGTTGAGCTGTCCCTCCGCGCTGCGCGTGAAGACGACCTGGTATTGCTTCATCGGTCTGCGGTCTTGGGCGGGCGCTTCCGAAACGTGGAGCGCAGGCGCCCCATAATCTCCCCGGCCGGAATGGCGGTCGACGGATCAACGGCGAAATCGTCGTAGCTTCTGGCAACCTCCCCGCGGAGCCAAGCTTCTACGGCGGCGTCGCGCGCCTGCAACGCGCGCAGACCGTCTCGGACAACTTCGCTTTCGGTCGCGTATTCTCCCGAAGCGACCTTGGCCTTTACCATCGCCGCCATTTCATGGGGAAGAGTCACGGTGAGCGGCCGGGTGTTTCGCATGACCTGTGCTCCGTGCGAGAGAGAAGACGCATGATTTAATCATACACCAAGCCTCACACAAGCCAAGGAAACGCGCGCCGCCTCACCCTTTGAGAATGCCCCCTACTCGCCGAACACCCGCCGAAAAATCGTATCCACGTGCTTCAGATGATAGCCGAGGTCGAACAAAGCCTCGAGCTCCTGCGGCGACAGTGCCTTGGCCACGTCGCTGTCGGCCTTGAGCAACGACAGGAACTCGCCCTCGCCGCGCCAGACCGGCATCGCGTTGCGCTGCACCAGCGCGTAAGCCTCCTCGCGCGACACGCCCTTCTGGGTCAGCGCGAGCAGCACCCGCTGCGAATGGATCAGCCCGCCGAGCCGGTCGAGATTCTTCTTCATGGTCGCCGGATAGACGACGAGCTTGTCGATCACGCCGGCGAGCCGCGCCAGGGCGAAGTCGAGCGTGATCGTCGCGTCCGGGCCGATCATCCGCTCGACCGAGGAATGGGAGATGTCGCGCTCGTGCCACAGGGCGACGTCTTCAAGCGCCGGAATCACCGCCGAGCGCACCATCCGGGCGAGGCCGGTCAGGTTCTCGGTCAGGACGGGGTTGCGCTTGTGCGGCATGGCCGACGAGCCCTTCTGTCCTTCCGAGAAAAATTCCTCCGCCTCCAGCACCTCGGTGCGCTGCAGATGCCGGATTTCGGTCGCAAGCCGCTCGACCGAGGACGCGACCACCCCGAGCGTGGCGAAGAAGGCGGCGTGACGGTCGCGCGGGATCACCTGGGTCGACACCGGCTCGGGTTTCAACCCCAATTTCTTCGCCACATGCTCCTCGACCCGCGGATCGATGTTGGCGAAAGTGCCGACCGCGCCCGAGATGGCGCACGTCGAAATTTCCTCGCGCGCCGCAACGAGCCTCTCGCGGGCGCGGGAAAATTCCGCATAAGCCAGCGCGAGCTTGACGCCGAAGGTGGTCGGCTCGGCGTGGATGGCGTGCGAGCGGCCGATGGTCGGGGTCATCTTATGCTCGTAAGCGCGGCGCTTCAGCGCCGCGAGCAGCGCGTCGACATCGGCGATCAGGATGTCGCTCGCGCGCTGGAGCTGCACGGCGAGGCAGGTGTCGAGCACGTCCGAGCTCGTCATGCCCTGATGGACGAAGCGCGAATCGGGGCCGATGAACTCGGCGAGATGGGTGAGGAAGGCGATCACGTCGTGCCTGGTGACGCGCTCGATCTCGTCGATCCGCTCGATATTGAATGTCGCCTTGCCGCCCTTCTCCCAGATCGCCTTCGCCGCCTCCTTCGGGATGATGCCGAGCTCGGCCAGCGCGTCGCAGGCATGCGCCTCGATCTCGAACCAGATGCGGAAGCGCGTCTCGGGCGACCAGATCGCGGTCATGTCGGGGCGGGAATAGCGGGGGATCATCGTTCAGGGCTCGCGTTTTGTCCGGCTTACGCGGGGGTCTATAGGAACAGGCGCCGGGAATCGAGGCGGATCGTCGCCCGCTCATCCTGAGGAGCCCGCGCAGGGGGCGTCTCGAAGAGCCTGCCCCGAGCGTGTCGAGGGGACGAGGGCGCTTCGTTGCGGCCACCGAGCATCCTTCGAGGCCCTTTGCCTCACGGCGAAGAGCGCCTCAGGATGAGGCACGTGGGACGGCGCCGTAGGCGACGGCCATAGCGCCATGGAGTTCTCTTATGCCGTCCCAAGCCGTCGATGCGATCGTTCTGGGGGCCGGGATTGTCGGGGTTTCCGCGGCGCTCGCGCTGCAGGCGCGGGGACGCACGGTCGCGATCGTCGACCGGCTCGGCGAGGCCGCCGGCGAGACCAGCTACGGCAATACCGGGATCGTCCAGACCGAGGCGATCTTCCCCTATCTGTTCCCGCGCGAGCCGGCCGAGATCGCGCTCGCGGCGCTGAACCGCAATCCCCAGGCGCACATCCGCTACGGCGCCCTGCCGGCGATCGCGCCGGCGTTGTGGCGCTATTTCCGCGCTTCGAACGACGCGGTAAAGAACGAAACCGCGCGCGCCATGGCGCCTTTCCTCGGCGCCGCGGCGGCCGAGCACGTGAGGCTCGCCGAAGCCGCCGGCGCGCGCCCGCTCCTGCGCGCGACCGGCTGGATCAAGGCCTATCGCACGGCGCGCGGCGAGGACGAGGTTCACGAGGAGGCCGAGGAGCTGAAGCCCTACGGGATCGTCCCGACCCTGCTCGACCGGGCGGCGCTTGACGGCGCTCGAGCCGCATGTCGGGGCGGCCGCGCTCGGCGGGGCGCATTTCCCCGATCCGCTGACGACGCCGAACCCGCAGGCGCTGACGCGCGCCTATGCCGCGCTGTTCGTCAACCGCGGCGGTCGGATGGAGACGGGCGACGCGCGGAGTCTCGAACCCTCGCCCGGCGGGTGGATGGTGACGACCAATTCCGGTCGCGTCTCCGCCCGCGACGCTGTCATCGCGCTCGGGGCATGGTCAGACGACCTTGCCCGCTCGCTCGGGCTTCGCCTGCCGTTCTTCGTCAAGCGCGGCTACCACATGCATTACGAGGCGCGAGGCGGCGCCGAAGATCAACCGGCCGGTGCTCGATCTCGAGAAGGGCTATGTGCTGACCCCCATGGCGCAGGGCCTCAGGCTGACGACGGGCGCGGAATTCGCCAGGCTCGACGACCCGCCGTCCTCCGCCCATCTCGACCGGCTCGAGCCGTTCGCCCGCGAGATGTTTCCGCTCGGGGCGCGCAAGGAAGCGAAACCCTGGCTGGGCCGCCGCCCCTGCCTGCCCGACATGCGCCCGATCGTCGGGCCGTTTCCGGGCAAGCCCGGCCTCTGGCTCGATTTCGCCCACCACCACCTCGGCCTGACGCTCGGGCCGATCAGCGGGCGGCTGATCGCCGAGATGATGACCGGCGAGCCGACGGTGGTCGACCCGGCGCCGTTCCGGGCGGAGCGGTTCGGGTAGAGCGGCATGTCAACTGTGTTGCACGTGCTGGCTGCTATACGGGATTCCCGTAGACAACCGTTTCGAGATCCTGTAGCCTTCGGCGCATGATCCCGCGTGCGTTCGAGTGGGACGACGCCAAGGCGGCGAGCAATCTTGCCAAGCACGGCGTACCTTTCGACTATGCGGCGCAGGTGTTTCTGGATGAGGCCGTCATCGACTTCGACGCGAGCCGCGAGGCGGACGGCGAGGCCCGACGCAAGGCTGTTGGCCAAATCGGGGGCCGTGTCTTTACCGTCGTCTATGCTCGACGGGGCGACGCGATCAGAATCATTTCGGCGCGCCGCGCCAACGCGATGGAGAGGAAGGCCTATGGCCCGGTTTAGCTTCGACCGGAACGCGCCGCGCAAGCTCACTGCCGCGGAAGCCGCGCGGCTCGACGCGATGTCCGAAGAGGACGTCATGGCGGCGGCGCGCTCCGATCCCGACAATCCGCCGTTGAACGCCGAGGAGCTGGCGCGCATCAGCGCCGCGCGGCGCGTGCGCGCCGTCCGCATTCGCGCGGGCCTCAGCCAGACCGAATTCGCCCGGACATTCCACATCAATGTTGGACGGCTACGAGACCTCGAACAGGGGCGCACCCAGGCGGACAGCGCGCTGCTTGCCTATCTGGCGGTGATCGATGCAGCGCCGGATACAGTCAGGCGGGCATTGCGCAGGGCGTGAGCCCGGTCGAGAAGCAAACCCCGCCGGGCATCGCGCCCAACACCGCCGCCCTTCCCTTCCCGCCCTCTTTCGTGTATTGCGCCGCGCAAACGACGGGAAACGGGCGAATTCCCGCGCCGTCGCAACCCCGTCATCTTGACGCTCGAGGACGGCGGCCCACCGGGTCGGCCGCGCCGCCGCTTTTGAGACCTATCGCCAATGCACATGAAGCTCCGCAACATCGCCATCATCGCCCACGTCGATCATGGCAAGACCACCCTCGTCGACCGGCTCCTGCAGCAGTCGGGCGCCTTCCGCGACAACCAGCGCGTCGCCGAGCGGGTGATGGATTCGAACGACCTCGAGCGCGAGCGCGGCATCACCATCCTCGCCAAGGCGACCTCGGTCGTGTGGAAGGGCGTGCGCATCAACATCGTCGACACGCCCGGCCACGCCGATTTCGGCGGCGAGGTCGAGCGGATCCTCTCCATGGTCGACGGCGCGATCGTGCTGGTCGACGCCGCCGAGGGGCCGATGCCGCAGACCAAGTTCGTGGTCGGCAAGGCGCTGAAGATCGGGCTGAAGCCGATCGTCTGCGTCAACAAGGTCGACAAGCCGGACGGGCGGCCGAGCGAGGTGGTCAACGAGGTGTTCGACCTGTTCGCCGCGCTCGACGCCACCGACGAGCAGCTCGACTTTCCGATCATCTACGGCTCCGCCAAGCAGGGCTGGATGGCGGCCGCGCCCGAGGGGCCCAAGGACGACTTCGCGCCTTTGTTCGATCTCGTGCTGAAGCACGTCGAGCCGCCCAGGGTCGGCGCGGGCGGCTTCCGCATGCTCGGCACGCTGCTCGAGGCCAACCCCTATCTCGGGCGGATCATCACCGGGCGCGTGTTCTCCGGCTCGATCAAGACCAACGCTCCGGTCAAGGTGCTCGACCGCAACGGCGACTTTGTCGAGCAGGGCCGCGTCTCGCGCATTCTCGCCTTTCGCGGCATCGAGCATTCGCCGATCGACGAGGCGGTCGCCGGCGACATCGTCGCCATCGCCGGCCTGGAGAAGTTCAACGTCGCCGACACGCTCGCAAGCCCCGAGGAAGTCGAGCCCTTGCACGCGCAACCGATCGATCCGCCGACCCTGTCGATGACCTTCTCCGTCAACGACAGCCCGCTCGCCGGCACCGAGGGCGACAAGGTGACGAGCCGCGTCATCCGCGACCGCCTGTTCAAGGAGGCCGAGGGCAATGTGGCGCTGCGCGTCGAGGCCGCCCCCAATTCCGACGCCTATGTCGTCTCGGGCCGCGGCGAACTGCAGCTCGCCATCCTGATCGAGACGATGCGGCGCGAGGGGTTCGAACTCGGCGTGTCGCGCCCGAAGGTGCTGTTCCGCAAGAACGAGGCGGGCGAGATCCTCGAGCCGATCGAGGAGGTCGTGATCGACGTCGACGAGGAGCATTCCGGCGTCGTCGTGCAGAAGATGAGCGAGCGCAAGGGCGAGATGGTCGAGATGCGCCCCTCCGGCGGCGGGCGCCTGCGCCTCGTCTTCCTGTCGCCGACCCGCGGCCTGATCGGCTATCTCGGCGAACTCCTCACCGACACCCGCGGCACGGCGATCATGAACCGCCTGTTCCACAACTGGGGCGCCTACAAGGGCGAGATCGCCGGCCGGCGCAACGGCGTCCTGATCTCGAACGAGGCCGGCGAAGCGGTCGCCTACGCCATGTGGAACCTCGAGGACCGCGGGCCGATGATGATCGACCCGGGCGCCAAGGTCTATCAGGGCATGATCGTCGGCCAGCACACGCGCGACAACGACCTCGAAGTCAACGTGCTCAAGGGCAAGAAGCTGACCAACATCCGCACCCACTCGAAGGACGAGGCGGTGCGCCTGACCCCGCCGATCCAGATGACGCTGGAAAAGGCGCTGGCCTACATCCAGGACGACGAACTGGTCGAGGTGACGCCGAAGTCGATCCGGCTGAGAAAGGCCCTGCTCGACCCGAACGACCGCAAGCGCGCCGATCGGGCGAAGGCGGCCGAGGGGGCGGCGTAGGCGGAACTCGCGGGCATTGGTCTGAGGGCTTGGTCGACGGCGATGGCCGGTAAGGCTTCTAAGAAAAGGCACAAGCATAACTTATTGATTTTATTTAATGATCAAAAGGAACCCCGCGACGGAATGGCCGCAGGTTGGTCTGGAACCGGCGGCCATCCGGTGGATGCCGGATCCAGGAAATAACGCTTCGATATGTCGCATCCGGGAAAATTTGCCAGCACTTGTAATTACTGGAATTTTGCTGTAGATAGATGAATTGAAGCTGGAAAGCTTGTTCGGCCGGTTCAAGAAAAGGGAGGCGAGAGATGCGCTACTTCCGAGTCGCGATCAAATTTTCCGCATTGGCCCTTGCGGCGTTTTCCGCGGCGACGAGCCCCGCAAGTGCGGTCGTCTACGACGCGCTGAGCGATTACTCGACTGTGAACAATCCGAACGGCCCATGGAGTTACGGCGTAGGACAAATCGGAACGAGCTTTTCTTTGTTCCCGACATTCCAGCCCATCAGCCCCACTTACATTCCAGGTGTCTACGGTTGGGACATCGCAGAAGGCTACGAGCCCTATGTCGCAATCAACACCTCGGGTAGCCTTCTGTTTTTTGGGGATCCAACGAGTTCCTTTGCGATCGTGCCGACCGACGCCTTGTTCGTGCACCCGCCCGGAGATCCTAGCCAGGACGTCATCGTCGCCTGGACGGCCCCCAGCGCCGGAATCTACGACCTATCGGGATTTTATGAAATTTTGCATGGCTTACCGTCAGGCATCTTTGGCGAAGTTTACGACGGTTCAACCGAATTGTATTCGCAATACCTGCGTTACCCGGCGGCGACACCGTCCGCGCCCGGCGCGACGGCGCATTTCGACATTGTCGATCTCAATCTGGCGGCGGGAGACACGCTCTATTTTGGCGTCAACGACGCGGGCTTCGTCTATGACGATTGGACGGGTTTCGACGCGACGATAACCGAGGGTTATGTCCCACCGCCCCCGGCCGTTCCCGAGCCTTCGACTTGGGCGATGATGCTGATCAGTTTCGCGTCGCTGGGCTTCATCGGCTATCGGAAGGGCGGCAAACGCGCCGTAGTCTAGCCGAAGGCATGTAGCCGAGGGGATGCCTCACTTCCAAGGCCGGCGCGGGTCCCTTTTCTTTGCGAGTCCAGCCTTCGCATGACGTGACGTCGCTTTTTCGACGACGTCGGATCGAAGACGAACAGCGCCGAGTCCGACCGCGCCGACCGCTCAGGCGCAGCGTTCCGCTCGGATGGCCGGGCACGGCGGAGGAGATCGCACTGAACCCACCGCGCACCGCAACTCCCGCCCTCAAATCAGGCGGGGTGGGTAATTGCGTCGGCGCTGAAAGCGCCCTACCGCAAGTCTTTCTCGCGCCGCCGAGCGCTCACCTGGGTTCCTTTTGGTAACCACTCAACCAAGATCGATCGCGGCGAAACGCTGACCTACACGCCTTCGGCATATTTACGCGCCACCTTTTGAGCGCCCCACGTTCGGAGTTTGACCTTGTCCTCGCCTGCGCAGCATGGCCTCCCCGCCCACCGCGGCTACAGCCACGGCGAACTCATCGCCGACGGCGCGGTGCATGCGGCGGCGATCGTCGCGGGCGTCATCGCCTTCTCGGTCCTCTTCCAGAAGGTGGCGATGCGCGGGGCGGTCGGGGACGGCGTGGCGATGGCGGTCTACGCCGCCGGCTTCTTCCTGCTGTTCGGCTTCTCCTGCGCCTACAACATGGCCCCGCCGTCGCCGGCCAAGACGATCCTGCGCCGTTTCGACCATGCCTCGATCTACCTGATGATCGGCGGCACCTACACCGCGCTCCTTTCCCAGGCGCGCGCCTCGCTCTCGGTCGTGGCGCTGGCGATCGCGGTCTGGATCGCCGCGCTCGCCGGCGCGTCGCTGAAACTGTTCCTGCCGGGCCGCTTCGACCGTTTCTCCATCCGCCTCTATCTGGCGCTCGGCTGGTCGGCGATTTTCGCCATCAAGCCGCTGGTCAGCGCCCTGCCGGCCGACACGCTCGCCTTTGTCGCCGCCGGCGGCGTGATCTATTCGGTCGGCGTCGCCTTCTTTCTGTGGGAGAGCCTCAAGTTCCAGAACGCGATCTGGCACGCCTGCGTCATGGTCGCCGCGGCGTGCCAGTTTGCCGGCGTGCTGCAGGCGATCGGACGGTGAAAGCCGCGCCACCTGGTCTCCGCTCGCGGGGAATTCGTGACTGGCGGTTTACCCCGCCACTTCGAGCGCGAGGCGCCCCGTCAGCATCCGGCCGTATTCGTCGACCGCCTCGACCACGACCCGCCAGGCGCCGGGCCGAAGATCGCCGGGCAGGCGCGCAGTCCAGACATGGGAAGAGGGGTCGGCTTTCACCCAGGCCTTCTTGGTCGCCTCGTTGCGGGCGAACACCTCCTCGACGAAGGGATCCGGGCGGGCGGCGCGGACCATCTCGACCGGCGGCCGCCCGCCGATCGTCATCGACACTTTCGTCTTCTCGCCGCCATCGAACACGTTGGCGATCAGGGTCGAGGACGGGAGCGCCGCGCGCGGCACGGGCGAGCCCAGCAACAGCACCTGCCGGATATCCCGGTCTGCGTCCCGGCCGAACCCGTGGAACCGGCTGTCGATCGAGAGCCGCATCTGGCGGCCGTTCGGCTCCTTGGCCGGCACGAAGCGGGTGGTGTAGCCCGTCCCGTCGACCGACAGGATGTGAAAGCCGTTCGGCGTGCCGTCGCGGCTGTCGGCGGTGGCGACGCCCCGATGGTCGTAGGGCCCGCTCCACCAGGAGCCCGAGAGCGCTGTCAGCACGTGATGGTGGTGCGGCGTTTCGCCGGTCCACCCGTCATCCCTGCCGAAATAATGGTGCTCGGTCGTATGGGTGTGGCCGGAGAAGCTGACCGTGTGACGGCGCCCTTCGAGGAGCCTGAACAACGCCTCGCGGTTGGCGAGGTTCTGGTAGGCCTCCGTCCCCAGGAAGGTGCGGATCGGGATATGCATCACGGCGACGATCAGCGTGTCGTCGGGCGTATGCGTCAGCACGTTGCGGATGAACTCGAGCTGCGCGTCGTCGAGCCGGCCTTCGTATTTGCCTGACCCCCGCGGCTTGGTCGGGTCCGGCCCGAGATAGTCGACGTCGTCGAGCATGAGGAAGAGCGTCCGGCCGTAGAAGAACGCGTAGTAGTTCGGCCCGTAAACGCGCCTGAAGGATTCGCGGCTGTATTTGCGGTCCGGCGCCTCGAAGTTGAGGTCGTGGTTGCCGCCGATGGTCCACCACGGCAGGCCGATCGCGCCGAAGATTTCGTTGAGGCGCGGGTAAAGCGACAGATCGTCGAACATGATGTCGCCGGCGGTGAGGCCGAACCTGGCGTTGGTCCCCGCCAGCGCCTCGATCAGGTCCTCACGGATGAAATCGACTTCGGCTTCCGTCTCCGGCTGCGGGTCGGTGACGAGAACGACGTCGAACGCCTTCGGCTCGTCCTGGCGCTTCAGCGGGAAGTCGAGCGAGGCCGGCAGGGGCCCGGTCGGCGCAATCCCTTCGAACCGCAGGTCGAGCGAGGCCGGCGAGCCTTGCGGCCGATGGTGGCGATAGAAGCGCGGCAGGTTGGTGAACGGGTCGAGAGGCGGCATGAAGCCGGCCGGCTTGACGACGAACAGCGTCGCCTCGTCCGGCAGCGGCAGCGTGTAGCGCCCGTCGACGCCGGTGACGGCGACGTCGCGGCCGTTGGAGACCAGGACGCCCGGAAGGCCGGGATTGGCCGGGCCGGCGACGCCCGACCCGTCGCGGTTCTCGAACACCATCCCGGAGACGGTCGGGCCTTCCGCCATCGCCGCGCGGGGATCAACCGCCGCCAGCGCCAGGCCTCCCGCCGCGCCGATCAGCACGTCGCGCCGCGTCACTTCGATTGCCTGTCCCGCCATCCGCGCCTCCGGTCCCCCAGCCGCCATCAGACTATGCTGGCGCGACGCAAAGATGAACGCCGGCGCCGCGTGCGCCCCGGCGCGGTCTCATGCAGCCTGGGCGCGAGTCGAACGAAACGGCCCGGCGCCGCCAAAATCTGACCCGCCATCGATTCCGCTAGGCGGAAAACTCGCCGACCTGCCCCCGATGCCGCAGGAACGCGTCCGCCAGCACGCAGGCCGCCATCGCCTCGCCGACGGGGACGGCGCGGATGCCGACGCACGGGTCGTGACGGCCCTTGGTGACGATCTCCGTCTCCTCCATCGCCCGGGTCACGGTCCGCCTCGGCGTCAGGATCGAGGAGGTCGGCTTGACGGCGAAGCGGGCGACGACCGGCTGTCCGGTCGAAATGCCGCCGAGAATGCCGCCGGCATGATTGGAAAGGAAACTCGGCCGCCCGTCCGACCCCCGGCGCATCTCGTCGGCGTTCTCCTCGCCGCTCAGTTCGGCGGCGGCGAAGCCGTCGCCGATCTCGACGCCCTTGACCGCATTGACGCTCATCAGCGCGCTCGCCAGTTCCGCGTCGAGCTTGCCGTAGATCGGCGCGCCCCAGCCGGCGGGGACCCCTTCGGCGATGATTTCGACCACCGCGCCGATCGAGGAGCCGGCCTTGCGGATGTCGTCGAGATAGTCGGCGAACCGGGCCGCCGCGGCGGCGTCCGGACAGAAGAAGGGATTCCTGCCGATCTCGTCCCAGTCCCAGTTGGCCCGGTCGATCTTCAGCTTGCCGACCTGGACGAGCGCGCCGCGGATCGTGACGCCGGGGATCACCTTCCGCGCGATCGCGCCCGCGGCGACGCGCGCCGCGGTCTCGCGCGCCGACGAGCGGCCGCCGCCGCGATAGTCCCGGATGCCGTATTTCGCGTCGTAGGCGTAGTCGGCATGGCCGGGACGGTATTTTTCGCGGATGTCGCCGTAGTCCCTGGATCGCTGGTCCACATTCTCGATGAAGACGCCGATCGGCGTCCCCGTCGTCATCTGCCGGCCGGACTCATCGTCCACCATCACACCCGAGAGAATGCGCGCCTCGTCGGGCTCGCGGCGCTGGGTGGTGAAGCGGGACGTTCCGGGCCGGCGGCGGTCGAGTTCGCGCTGAATGTCGGCGGCGTCCAAAGGAATGCGCGGCGGGCAGCCGTCCACGACGCAGCCGATTCCAGCCCCGTGGCTCTCGCCGAAAGTGGTGACGCGAAAAAGGTGTCCGAAACTGTTGTGCGACATGAAGGGTACTTAAGGCGGCCGGCTTGGGGAGGTCAAACAAGGGAGAAAACCGGCGTTCTCGCGGCGGCCAGGCCGTTCATCGCCAATTCATCTGGAAAGGCGCACCCATCGCCCCGCAAGCAACTCCGGGTCGAACGGCCCGCATTGGAGAATCCCCCATGCTCAAGACAATTGCCGCCATCGGCGTCAGCGCCGCCCTCGTCCTGTCGCCCCTCGCCGCCTTCGCGCAGACGGATACCACTGCCCCGGCGGCTCCCGCGGCTTCCGACGCGGCCGCCACGCCCGAAAAGGCGCCGATGAAGCACAAGACGCACAAGAAGCATACGGCCAAGAAGAAGGCGATGGAGCCCGCCGCCCCCGCGGCCCCCGCCGCGCCGGCGGAAGCCCCGAAGAGCTGATCGCCGCAAGCATTTCGAGACGACCGAACCGCCCCGTCCGCCAGACGGGGCGGTTTTTTTATGCCGTCTGGCTTTCGCCGATTGTTTCTCCATGCAAATCTTGAACGAACAGGAGACGGAAATGGCGACGGCGGAGTTCTGGTACGAGTTTGCCAGCACGTACTCCTACCCGGCAGCCATGCGGGTCGCCGGGCTCGCCGAGGCGCGCGGCGTAACGCTCGCCTGGCGCCCTTTCCTGCTCGGGCCGATTTTCGCCGTGCAGGGCTGGCGCGATTCGCCGTTCAACATCTATCCGGCCAAGGGCCGCTACATGTGGCGCGACGTCGAGCGGATCTGCGGCGCGCTCAAGCTGCCGCTGAAGCGCCCCGACCCGTTCCCTCAGAACAGCCTCCTCGCCGCGCGCGTCGCGCTCGCGCTCGAGGGCGAGATTCGGGCGGAGTTCACGCGGCGCCTCTACGGCGCCGAATTCGGCGAGGGCATGCCGATCGCCGACCGAGCGGTGGTCAGCGCATTGCTGACCGAGTTCGGCCTCGATCCGAACGAAGTCCTCGGGCGGGCGGAGAGCGACGCGAACAAGGCGCTCCTGAAGTCGGAATGCGCTCGAGCGGCGGGGCTCGGAGTCATCGGGGCGCCCTGCCTCGTGACCGGAGACGGCGAGGTCTTCTGGGGAAACGACCGCCTCGAGCAGGGACTGGACTGGGCGACCGGGAGGCGCGCCTGAAGGCTGGGCAAATGCAATCCCTCGCTCCGGCGGCGCTTTTGTCGAGCAACGCCCGTTGCATCGGAAGACGTGCGAGAATTCGTCGATTCGCAGGCGATCGGCGCGGAAGGAAGGGCTCATGATCGACCGGAAGTTTCTCACCCGCGCCACCGACCGGCGGATGTTGTCCGCCCTCGATCCGGTCGGACTGTTTCTGACCGACGGGTTTCATCTTCTCGGCCTGTTTGCGATCGGCGGCGCGACCGTCTGGGCGGCCGGCGCGGCTTTCTACGCCATGATCGAGAAAGGCAGGCCCTCGATCGAGGATCTCCTGCTCCTCTTCATCTATCTCGAGATCGGCTCGATGGTCGGAATCTACTTCCGCACCAACCACATGCCGGTGCGCTTCCTGCTCTACGTCGGCATCACCGCGCTCACGCGCCACATGATCGGCTTTGTCCAGGAACAATCGAGCCCCGATATCGGCGTCCTGATTCTCGCCGGCGCGACCCTCATCCTGGCGCTGGCGGTCCTCATCATCCGCTTCACGTCGAACCGGTTTCCAAGCCCGGCCTATGGCGAGGGCGGCCGAAGCGGCGTTCGCGAGGATTGAGGACGCAACGAGAGGACACGGGATGGATTTCGACCTGATCGTCCGCAACGCGACCCTGCCGGACGGACGCAAGCGGCACGACGTCGCGGTCGCCGCCGGACGCATCGCGGCAATCGAGCCCCGGATCGGCGCGCAGGCCCGGCAGACCATCGAAGCGCGCGGCTATCTTCTGTCGCCGCCGTTCGTCGACTGCCACTTCCACATGGATGCGACGCTGTCGCTCGGCCTCCCGCGGCTGAATGTCTCCGGGACCCTCCTGGAAGGGATCGCGCTCTGGGGCGAACTCAAGCCGCAACTGACGCACGAAGCCGTCGCCGAGCGTGCGCTTCGCTACTGCGATCTCGCCGTGTCGCAGGGCCTTCTCGCTGTGCGCAGTCACGTCGATGTCTGCGACGATCGCCTGCTTGCCGTCGAGGCCCTCCTCGACGTGAAGAAGAGAGTGAAGCCTTACCTGGACCTGCAACTGGTCGCCTTTCCGCAGGACGGCTATTTCCGTTCCCCGACGGCGGCGCGCAATCTGGAACGCGCCCTCGATCTCGGCGTCGACGTCGTGGGCGGCATTCCGCATTTCGAACGCACGATGGCGGACGGCGCGGCGTCGGTGAGGGCCTTGTGCGAGATTGCCGAGCGGCGCGGGCTGATGGTCGACCTGCACTGCGACGAAAGCGACGACCCGCTTTCCCGCCACATTGAAACCCTTGCCGCCGAAGCCCAGCGGCTCGGCCTCGGCTCGCGGGCGACCGGATCGCATCTGACCTCGATGCATTCGATGGACAATTACTATGTATCGAAGCTCCTGCCGCTGATCGCCGAGTCCGGCGTCAATGCGATCGCAAACCCGCTGATCAACTTGACCCTGCAGGGGCGCCACGACAGCTATCCGCGCCGCCGCGGCCTGACCAGGGTCGCGGAAATGCGGGCGCTCGGCATTCCGGTCGCGCTGGGGCAGGATTGCGTCATGGATCCCTGGTACAGCCTCGGCGGGGCGGACATGCTGGATGTCGCGCATATGGCCGTGCACGGCGCGCCGATGACGAGCCGCGAGGCGATCCGCTGGACCTTCGACGCGGTGACGGAAATTCCCGCGCGCATCCTCGGGCTCGAGGATTACGGGCTCGCGGTCGGAGCGAACGCGGACATGGTGCTGCTGCAGGCCGCCGATCCGATCGAGGCCGTACGGTTGCGCGCGACGCGGCTCTTCGTCGTCCGCCGCGGCGAGATCGTCGCCCGCACTCCGGCGAGGGAGACGGAACTGTCGCTCGCGGGCAGGCCTTCGCGTCTCGACCCGGCGTCCTACGCGCCGGCAGCCCGCTGACTCGATCGGCGGGCGGCGCCTGAGTTTTGAATTTCAGGCTCGGGCGGAGGTTCGCGTCCCAGGCAGGGGGTGCGCGAACAGCCGGAATCTGCTGGATAACGGACCTTCGACGCTATGTCGGAACACATCATCTCCGCCCGAAGGACGCGTGCATCCAATCTCCGGCAGACGGTCGCACAGGGCGGACTCTGTCCCTACGGTCGTCGCCGGTGGAACACCCGCAATCGACGTATTGCGGGCGTAGCGGAAGGCGGCCCTGAACGCCTAAATTGGGCGGGAAGCGGCAGTTGGACGAACGGCGGGAACAGGAGGGATAGCAGGCGTACAGGGGCCGCCAGGGAAGGCTCAGTGTCCGCCCTGAATAGGCGGCGATCACTAGGACAGCCGCGCCGTGCAAATAGCGTTCCTCCGAAATCGGCCTTCTTCGGTCCTGTGCCCAAACAACGCGCTTTCGTGCGCGCTTCTTTACAATTCTATTTTGCGGGAAATAGTCAGCGTGCACCAATAACAACGGATCGAATTCGTGCCGCCTGTGCGGTTGCCAACCGTTGAGTTGACTGAACGCTCAATTGAGCACAGCATAGTTATTTGCCGCTGACGGCGTCGCACCATGAGCGTTCTGTTCGATATGATCGGCCGTGGCTGGGATAAGTTTCTCGCGCGGCCAACTGGGTCCCTAAGCTTGCGGTTCTACGTCCAGCCGACGATGGCGGGGCTATTGGCGCCGCGGGCCGGCATTCAGGATGCGAAGGAGGGACGGGAGGCGTATCTGTGGGCGCTGCTGACGCGCCCTGAAAGGCGGCTGCAGTTGCTCCACGAGGGCTGGCGTGAAGCGATGACGCCGTCCCTCCTGGCGATAGCGCTCGACCTCGTCTACCAACTCATCGCAGTCAGGTTTGTCTATCCACTGGAGCTGCTGTTTACAGCGACTGTGCTGGCCCTCGTCCCATACGCCTTGTTGCGAGGGCCGTTCAACCGCCTCGCGCGTCTGTTCTTGCCCGCTGCCCGCCTCCCGTTGAAGTCAACCCACAACAATAGCGTCATTCTCTAAGAAAACACACATCAAGGAAGGGCCCAACACGATGTCGAGCGATTCCAAGAGACAGGACTGGTCGAAGCCCGCGGCGATGGCGATCCCCAAGGGAGGATACTTCGAGGACAAGGTCGAGCAAGGGCGTTACGGTCCCATCTTTCCAAAGACCCCGGCCTGTTACGGCTTCTCGATTCTGGCGAAAATAGTCCCCGGCCGGGAAGACGTGTTCTACAAATACGCCAAAGACATCGAGAACACGATCGCGGCGCAGCCGGACGCCCTGGCTGTCTTGCAGCTGCATTACCTGCGCTGGGTGCTCTTCCCCATCAAAGGGGACACGTACTTCATGTATCAGGGCATCTTCGACACCGACTTCGACAAATATACCGAAGACGCCGTGACGCTGTTCGGGATCACCGGCCTGCGGACAGTGTTCGAGAACCTCGAGGGCTTCCCGATGGACTGGCAGACCAACCCCGCAGCCTTCATCAAGTTCGTCCGCGACCATCAATGTCCGAGCTTCCTCGAATACGCGGAATATCCGTATGCGAGCGCCACCGAAATCAAGAAAGCCCTCAAACTGAAGGCCGCGTTCTCGACCATGCTCGACCAGATGCAATGATCGCCGGGGACGGGATTGCCAGATCGCCCTTCCGCCAGACGCGGAGCTGACGGTCACCTGGAACAAGGTCAGCCAAAGAGGGAGCGTCGCGATGCTCGAATTCGACGATATCCAGCACCTGCTGCTGACCCGCGCCCCGGCGCTCACCGCCCGATACGAATTCCTGTCGTTTCGCGACGGCGCCGACGGGCGCGCCTGGGCGTCGGCGATCAAGGAGACAATTCATTCGGCGGCGTCGATGCGCGATCGCGTCGACCAGGACAAGCGCTGGGTGACGGCGGCTTTCACCTGGAACGGCCTGCGCGCGCTCGGATTGGACGAGGCTTCGCTCGCCTCTTTTCCGGAGGAGTTCAAGCAGGGCATGGCGGCGCGCGCGGAGGTGCTCGGCGACACCGGGATGAACGCCCCCGAACATTGGGTCGGCGGGCTTGCGAGTCCCGATCTGCATGCGATCGTCATTCTGTTTGCGCGAGACGATGCGGAGCACGACCGGTGCGTCGCGGAACACGGGAAGCTCGTTGCCGGCTGCCCCGGCGTCGAGGTTCTCTCCGTGCTCGACCTTCACGCCATTCCGCCGTTCACTCACGCGCATGAACATTTCGGCTACCGCGACAGGTTGTCGGAGCCGGCCATCGAGGGAAACGGCGTCGAACCGACGCCCGGAACCGGCGAGCCTTTGAAGGCGGGAGAATTCATCCTGGGCTATCCCGACGAATACGGCGTCGTATCCGACAGTCCGCGGCCCGAAATCCTCGCGCGCAACGGCAGCTACATGGCCTACCGGCGGCTCGAGGAGCATGTCGGCAAGTTTCGTGAGTTTCTCCGGCAGCACGGCGACACTCCCGAGGAGCAGGAACTGATCGCTGCCAAGCTGATGGGCCGCTGGCGCAGCGGCGCGCCGCTCGTGCTCGCGCCGGAAAAAGACGACCCGGCCCTCGGCGCCGACATGCAGCGCAACAACGATTTCACCTACAAGGAGATGGACCCGCACGGCTACGCGATCCCGCTTGGCTCGCACATTCGCCGGATGAATCCTCGCGACACCGCGCACAACATGAACCGGCGCCGGATGATCCGGCGCGGGGCGCCGTACGGGCCTCCTTTGCCGGAAGGCGCGCCCGACGACGGGGTCGAGCGCGGGATCGCCGCCTTCGTCATCTGCGGGAGCCTCATCCGCCAGTTCGAGTTCGCGCAGAACGTCTGGACCAACGACCGGAACTTCAACGAACTCGGGAACGAACGCGACCCGATCATCGGCGCCCACGACGGGACCCTCGAGTACAAGATTCCCAAGCGGCCGATTCGCAGGAAAATTGCCGGCTTACCCGCCTTCACCACCGTCAGGGGCGGCGCGTACTTCTTTCTCCCGGGCCTCAAGGCGCTTGGCTATCTCGCCTCGCTGAACCAACCACGCCGGGCCTGAGCCGCCAGCACAACAAAAGGGAGAATCCTATGCCAGCGCAGGTTTCGGCCCGGACGTACAATCAGGATCACATTCCGCGCAAATACACGCCGGGCAAGCGGCGCATATCCATCTACTGGACCTGGAGCTACCCGTGGGAGTCCCAGCGCGACCTTGCGGAGATGGACAACCGATTTTCGACCATGTCGGAAGTTCGCCGGGTCGCCTGGCCGGCCTACGAGACGCCGGAATGGAGCGCGGCGCAGTTCCTTCAAGGCATCGCGGGAACGCTGGAGCTGTTTCACCGCTCGACGCTCAGTTTCCAGAAGATCGCCGGCGAAACGACGGGCCATCCGGTCGCCGTCTTCCAACGCATCGACCAGGCGGGATACAGGCTGCCGATCGACGAGCGCATTCTCGCCGACGCCGATACGCTGATGGTGTTCGGCCTCGACCATATCGCCGGCGAACAGGAGGCGGCGCCGGAGGAGATCGCCGCGATCCGCGAATGGCTGAAGCGTGACGGCGCCTGTCTCCTGCTTGCGCCTCATCATGATGTCGGCTTCACCGGCGACATGAAGCAACGCCAGGTGGAATATCTGCACCATGGCGACCCGCTCGTGCCTCGCCAGCAGCGGTTTGGGCAGTATACGCGCTCGTTGATGAAGGGGCTTGGCGTTCCCGTACACAACACCTACGGCCTTCGACCGGCGCTCGTAAAAGGCACGAACGAGATTGCTCCGCTCACGGCCTTCCACGACCTCGACACGCTTGGCCTGTTGCAGAACGTGCCGACCCTCAACTTCCACCCGCATCTGCCGCATTACGAGGTGACGGGAGGCGCGGATTCCGTCCAGGTGCTCGCGCGGCAACCGATCGACCTCGAACGTCCGCATCCATTCACCGGGGCGGGCAACCGTGAGTTCAACTGCCTCCTGTGGATGCCGCCGAACGAGCAGAGGGCGGGAGACATTGTTCTCATCGATTCCACCAATTTCACCACACTCTTTGGCGGCACGAAGAGTCTCGAGACCTTCTGGAGGAATCTTGCGGCGATGAGGTGAGCGACGGTTCGTGGCGGAGGCTCTCCTGAAGCTTGCGCGCGTTTTGGACGCCCGGCCGCTTGTCACCCTTGTGCGCTGCGCTTCTGTCGCGGGCGCTTTGAGTTTGGCAGGCCCTGTTCTTGCCGGCTCGGATCCCCCCGACGTCGCGAATGGGACTGGCGACGATCCAACCCAGCCGTTGGGCAAGATCGAGCTTCTCGAGCGCTACACCGCAGCCCCAGGACCAGGCGTCGAAGAGGGAACCACCAAACGAGTTGAAACGAACACGCCGTTCGCCCGGATCGAGGCGCCGTTCAGGCTCGCGCCGCAATGGGAGCTGAACTTCCGAACCGAAATTCCGGTCGTGTGGACAAACGGGGTGACGCCCGAGAATCCGAGCGGGCTCGACCATCTCCGGCTTCGGCAACGTACTCACCCAGGCGTGGATCGTCCACGACTTCGATCAACGCTGGGCGGTCGCGCTCGGCGGCCAGCTGATCGCGCCGAGTTCGACCAATGGAGTGGCCGCCGACGCGTGGGAACAGGTCACGGGTTTCGTCGTCCGCGCCATGCTGCCGGAAATCAGTCCAGGGAGCTATTTCGCGCCGCAGGTGCGTTACGGCATCGACTTCGCAGGAAACGACGACGGCCGCATGCTGCGGCAGTTGCGCATCGCGCCGACGCTCAACATCAACCTGCCGCACCACCTGTTCTTCACACTCTACCCGAGCCCGGATATTCGACTGAACTATGGGACGCCGGTGTGGAACCAGACGGGCCGATTGTTTCTGCCGCTGAACTTCATGCTCGGCTGGAAGCCAACGGAGCATGTCGTGATCTCCGCCGAATTCGGCATTCCGCTCATCAGGGACTTTCCAGTCTACACTTTCAAAACTCAATTGAGAGTGGGCTATTTGTTTTAGGACCTGCGAAGCTTCTTTCCGGAACGGTCGAAATTGTGCAACCCACGCGTTCAGCCTACGCCCGCTTTCTGGTGTTCTCCGCCCCTTACCGGGGCTGGTCGGCAACGGCAGCAAAGGGGTCGAAACTGCCCGTTCGCCTGACCCTCGGCGGACAGCAGTTATTTGCGCATCCCGCCCGTTCATAGGGGCGATGACGAACGGCTGCGCCGGGTCGAAATGACGCGTTCGCGGCTCCTTTCGGGGAAGTGGCTATCGGCGCAACCGACGCGTTCAGCCTACGTCCGGTTTGTGATCCATCAGGCTCATTCGTCGGACGCGTGGAGAGCCTGATCGACGAGACAGCATTTCTTGTATTTCCTGCCGCTGCCGCAGGGGCACGGGTCGTTGCGGCCGACGTTGCGGAACGGGTTGACATGGGGCGCTTCGGGGTCGGAATCGTCGAACTCCGCCTCCCCGTCGAACACGTCCTCGTCGGCATCCTCCCCGCGCCGGCTCCAGGATTCGAGCGTCCCGACCGCGTCGTCGAGCGGGCCAATCCTTTCATTGCGGAATCCTGCCAGTCCGTCCGAACCCTCATGCGCGAAACCGATATTTCGATCGAAGTCCTCGAGAGAGAAGTCGCCGGGGTCGATGAAGCCGTCCTTCGTCAGCATCGCGACATCGATTCGCAAATCCCGGTAGCCGAGCGCAGAAGCGATTTGCACCCAAGTGGTCCAGAACACCGACTCCCCGCGCGGCGACGCCTCCCGCCGCAGCCTGCGCAGATAGACACGCATCTCCTCGTCCGAGAGGACGCCCTTCGCCCGAACGAGATACCCGAAAGCTGCAAGCGCCGAAGCGCGCGCAAACGCGTCTCCGCGGGAAGCCTCGACCGCCCTCGTCAGAGGCGAGATGTTGCCGTCAAACACTTTGATCAGGATGCCCGGCAATGTCTCGCTCGTCGCGTCCCCAAGCCATTCCTCCAGTGACGGATCCTCGGCGATCATTCGGCACAAGGGCTCGTAAGCGCGCGTCTCGCCCTTCTCGCCGCAAAGATGCAAAATGAAGAAGATCTCGTCCTCCGCGGCTTCGTTGCGGTCGCTTCCGGCTGCAAAGGCGCGCAGTCTCGAGACGAAGCGGGGCGCGGCCGTCTCCCATTGATCCAGCGCCCACCGCATGGCGTCGCTGGGGAAATCGCCTCCCGAGCGGAATTGCTGCAAGACCTGGTCGACGTTCATGGGACTTCTCCAGCGCCGGAGTTCGGCCGGCTCTTTGGAGCGCGCGCGGAGACCGCGCAAGCGGGAGCACTGCCAACGGTTATTGGGTCTGCCGGCACGACCCCTACACCGCGCCGCGCTACGGGACACACACATCTCAAAACGCCAGGCGCGCACCCCTTCCCCAGCTCTTTGCTGGGGAAGAGCCTGCCCCGAGCCTGTCGAGGAGTGGCCGGCGAAGCCGGCCGGATGGGGTATGGCCCGCTGCTGCGAAGCCGGCAGGCTTGCATCACCACAAGAGCGAACCTTCGACGACGCATTCCTGCTTTCCACACCCCATCCGTCGGGCTTCGCCCGACACCTTCCCCAGCCTTCGCCGGGGAAGGGCGCCTGACCCCCCGGCATAAGCTCACCTGGCCAACGCCCGCGCGGCGCTCCAGGCGAGGGCCGCGCCCGACCCGCCGAGACCGACGAGCACGGCGCGGGTAAAGGCGCGCTCGCTGAAGCGCGTGTAGACCCGCGCGCCCGCCCAGGAGGGGATCAACATCGCCGGCGCGACGATCAGGAAGTCGTGAAGGTCGGCGTGGGCGAGCGTGCCCGTGCGGGCGTAGAGCGCGATCGTCAGGCAATGCATGGCGATGTTGAAGGCCTGCATGGTCGCGCGCCGGAGGTCGCGGCTCCAGCCGCGCAATTGCGTCCACATGGCGGGCACGAAGCCCGCCATCCCGCCGAGGCCGCCAAGGACGCCGCCGAACCCGCCGAAAAGAGCGTCGAGCGCCGCCCCGCCGCGCTTCACATGGCCGATCTCGCGGAAGAACAGGCCGAACAGCGAGTAGAAGACGAGCAGCGCCCCGACCGCGAGCCGAAAGCCCTGCGGATTGGCGTTGTGCAGAAGGAAGACGCCGATCGGCGCCCCGACCGCCCCACCCGCGACGAAGGGGAGGATCTTTCGCCACTCGAAGCCGCCGTGGAACGAAGCCAGCGACGCGAGCTGCCCGAGGAGGGCGCCGAACACCGCGAGCGGCGCCGCGGTTTGCGGCGGCAGCGCCCAGGCCCAGATCGACAGGGCGACGCTGGCGAAGGCGAAACCCGTCATGCCCTGCGCGAAGCCCGCGGCCGCCGCGCCGGCGGCGACGATCAAGGCCGAATGGAGAGCGGGAGACACGGCCTCTTCCGTGAGGCAAACGCCCCGCCTTGGCAAGCCGGGCGGCCCCTTTGGCTGCGAACAAATCATGTACAAACGGATCGGGATATGCTATTCTGCACGGATGGTCGAAGGAGAACTGACATTCGGGCCGCGGGTCGCGGTCCGGCCGCTGCGGCCAGCTTTGCGCGTTGGGCGGGCGCGCCACGGCCCGTTGCAGTCGCCCGCAGGGCCAGCCTGCCCGGCCGGCCGGTTGGAGGCGCGGTCCGGTCTGCCCGGAGCGTGCGTTCGCCCGCAAAAGGCGCCGCAAGTCCTTGGAATCGCTCGAAACGCGCCCGAATTTGGCGGGGCCCCGCCCTGTCGGCGCGCTCCAGCCGGAGAGCCGGCCTCGCGGCGCTCCAAAGCGCCGCGATCGCCAATTCGCCCGCGAATGGCGCCGCAAGCCTTTGGAATCGCTCGAAACGCGCCCGGATTTTCGCGGCGGGTTCAGGTTCCGCTTCTCGCGAGAGCGGCCGCGCGGATCTGGCTCAGCGTCGTCGCCGGCGTGATCGCTTCCGGGTCGATCTTCACGTGGATGATCGAGGGCAGGCCCGAGCCGAGCGCGCGCTCGAACGCGGGAAGGAATTCCGCCGTCTCCTCCACGGTCTCGCCATGGCCGCCGAAGGCTCGGGCGTAAGCCGCGAAATCGGGGTTGCGCAAGTTGGATGCGATCACCCGGCCGGGAAACTCACGCTCCTGATGCATGCGGATCGTGCCGTAGATGCCGTTGTCGATCAGGACGACTACGATCGGGAGACCGTATTGAACGGCGGTGGCGAATTCCTGCCCGTTCATCAGGAAGTCGCCGTCGCCGGCGAAGCAGACGATTGTCCGGTCCGGGAAGACCTTTGACGCGGCGATCGCCGCGGGCAGGCCGAAGCCCATCGAGCCCGAGGTCGGCCCGATCTGCTGCTCGATCCGGCGGAATCTGAGGAAGCGCCCGACCCAGATGGCGAAGTTGCCCGCTCCGGTCGTGAAGACCGCGTCGGGAACGCGGCGACGCAGGGCGAACATGATTTCGCTCATCTGCACGCGGCCGGGATTTGGCGGCGCCTGCTCGCTCCAAGCGAGGAAATCCGCTCGCGCCTGACGCGTCCCCGACGACCAAGGAATTTCCGGCGGCGGATGGACGCCTTCCAGCGCGGCGCAGAATTCCGGCGACGTCGCGACGATCCCCAAGGCCGGATGATAGTTGCGGCCGATCTCCAGCGCATCGGCGTGGACGTGGACGAGCTTCTGGCGGGGCGCGGGAATGTCGAACAGCTCATACCCTTGCGCGGCCGCTTCCGACATGCGGCCGCCGACCAGCATGACGAGGTCGGCCTTGTCGATCCGCGCCCGAAGCTTCGGGTTGGCGGAGAGACCGATTTCGCCGGCATAATTGTCATGGTCCCCGTCGAAGGCGCTCGCGCGGCGAAACGAGCCGACGACGGGCATGTCGAAGCGTTCGGCGAAGCGGGCGAAGGCCGCGCTCGCCCGATCGGTCCAGCCGGCGCCGCCGAGGATGGCGATCGGGCGTTCGGCGCTCCACAGCATCTTCTGCAGTTCGGCCATCTGCGCGAGCCCGGGCCAGATCGGGGTCGGGGCGACGCGCGGCGCGTCGGCGACCGCCGCGCATTCGACGAGCATGTCCTCGGGCAGCGCGATCACGACCGGGCCCGGCCGTCCCTGCATGGCGATGTGGAATGCACGATGGACGACCTCGGGTATCTGGGCCGCGCTCTCGATCTGCGTCGCCCATTTGGCGAGGGAGCCGAAAAAGGCGCGGTAGTCCATCTCCTGGAAAGCCCCGCGGCCGATCATCGCCCGCTCGACCTGCCCGATGAACAGGATCATCGGAGCGGAATCGTGCTCGGCAATGTGGACGCCGTGGGCGGCGTTGGTCGCGCCCGGGCCGCGGGTGACGAAACACACTCCCGGCCGGCCAGTGAGCCGGCCTTCGGTCAGCGCCATCATTGCCGCCCCCGCCTCCTGGCGGCAGACGATAACCTCGATCGAGGAATCATACATGGCGTCCAGCGCGGCGAGATAGGATTCGCCCGGAATGCAATAGACTCGCTTCACCTCCTGGGCGGCGAGCTGGTCGACGAGGATCTGCCCGCCGGCGCGTGGGCCTGATTTGCGCATGAAACAGCGATTTCCCGGAAGAAGGTGGACGAGTCGCGAGTTTAGGCCTCAAGCTGCGAGGGGGGCAACGCCCGGGCGGAGAATTTCAGTTCGGCAAGGAGCCGCGACATCGGGCGGATTGTCGGGCAGCCGGGCGTTTGTCGCGGAGCCGAAGCAACACCGACCGCGGCTGTCGGCCGACCCCGATCCCCCGCATCGGACGCTCGCGGCCCACAGGGATTGCCGAAAGCCCGCGGGATTTCAGGGGGCAGCGTCGATTGGGCGCAGGCCGTGCGACTTGCATCCCGCTGTCCTTGTCGCCATTAGATGCGTCATGGCCGCCTCCGTCGATCGACCTGGCGCCGAAACCGGCGCGCTGGCGAATCTCAACATGCGATCTCGGGAAATTTTCCGTCGCATCGTCGAGTCCTATCTCTCAACCGGCGAACCGGTCGGATCGCGCCACCTGTCGCGGTTGCTTCCGATCTCGCTGTCGCCGGCGTCCGTCCGCAATATCATGCAGGATCTCGAGGAACTCGGCCTGATTTACGCGCCCCACGCAAGCGCCGGCCGTCTCCCGACTCAACACGGCCTGCGCTTCTTCGTCGACGCCCTTCTCGAGTTCGGCGACCTTGGCCGCGAGGACCGGGCGCGGATCGACAACCAGGTGCGCGCAGCGAACGAAGACGGCGGCTTCGAGGGCGCATTGGCCGAGACCACCAGCCTGCTGTCCGACCTCACGCGCGGGGCGGGCGTGGTTCTGACGACCAAGAGCGACTTGAAACTGAAGCATGTCGAATTCGTGCGGCTCGAACCGGACCGGGCGCTTGCCGTGCTGGTCGCCGAGGACGGTTCGATCGAAAACCGGGTGATCGGCACGCCGGAAGGTCTGCCGGCGTCCGCGCTTCAGGAGGCGAGCGGCTTTCTCAACGCCAGGGTGCGCGGCCGCACGCTTTCGGAAGCGACGGCGGAGATCGAGTCGGCGCGGCGCAAGGCGCGACAGGAACTCGACGAGATCGCCGGCCGCCTCGTCGACGCGGGCCTCGCCTCGTGGTCCGGGGTCGCCGGTTCGCGCGAACAACTGATCGTTCGCGGCCAGGCCAACTTGCTCGACGACGTGCACGCCGCCGAGGATCTGGAACGCATCCGGACGCTGTTCGCGGATCTCGAAACCAAGACGGACGTCATCGATCTCCTGCACCGGGCCGAGAGCGGCGACGGCGTCAAGATTTTCATCGGCTCCGAGAATAAACTGTTCTCGCTGTCGGGGTCCTCGATGATCGCAGCGCCGTTGCGCGGCGGCGACCATCGGATCGCCGGCGTGCTCGGCGTCATCGGACCCACGCGGCTCAATTACGGCCGCATCGTGCCGATGGTGGAATACGCCGCCCAGGTGCTGGGCGACCTGAAGCGGTCGCGCTAGCGCGGCGGGCTCGCGGGTCCTGAAGGGGGAGTGCAATGTTGAACGTCGGAACGGCGCCGCACAGCCTCGGCGCAGCCGTTGAACGGCTTCAGTCGAAGTGGGCCTCCATCACCGCTTTCGGAGTGTTGCTAGTCGTCCTGGGCTTCGCTGCGCTGTTCTTCTCGCTGGTTGCGACCATCGCGACCGTGACGTTCAACGGCGTGCTGTTTCTCGTCGGCGGCGCGGCCGAGATCGGCATCGGCATGCATGCGCGCAGCTGGGGCCGTTTCTTTCTCTGGGTCATCGGCGGAGCGCTTTACCTGGCTGCCGGGGTCATATGCATTGTCAACCCGTCGCTTGCGTCGGTCGTGCTGACCCTGCTGCTCGGCGCGGGACTGATCGCCGCCGGCTTCGTGCGGCTCTACCTTGCGACGGGACTGCCCGCCGGCCAGCCCCGGCATCTCGTTTTCGTCGCGGCGGCGGTGACCATCCTGCTCGGTCTGATCATCGTGAGTCACTGGCCGCTGGACAGCGTCTACGTGTTGGGAACTTTGCTCGGCGTCGATCTTCTGTTCCACGGCGTCGGCTGGGTGAGCTTTGGTATGGGACTGCATGCGCGGGCCTGATCTCTTTCGGGTCGCCGCGATCACTTGAGGAGAACATGATGACAAAGTGGGTCTACTCCTTCAGCGCAGAACGCGCTGACGGAAGGGCGGAGATGAAGAACCTGCTCGGCGGGAAAGGAGCAAACCTGCACGAGATGGCCTCGCTCGGCCTGCCCGTGCCGCCGGGCTTCACCATCTCGACCGAACTCTGCACCTACTTCTACGCCAACGGAAAGACCTACCCGCCGGACCTTGCGCAGCAGGTGGACGCCGCCATTGCCGAGGTCGCGCGCCAGACGGGACATGCGTTCGGCGACGCGACCAATCCGCTGCTGCTTTCGGTGCGATCCGGAGCCCGCGCCTCGATGCCCGGCATGATGGACACCGTCCTCAATCTCGGCCTCAATGACGCCTCGGTCGAGACGCTGGCCAAGTCGTCCGGCGACGAGCGCTTCGCCTTCGACAGCTACCGGCGCTTCATCCAGATGTATTCCAACGTCGTTCTCGACGTCGACTCGCATGAGTTCGAGGACATTCTCGAGCACTACAAGGACGGCAGGGGCTACTCGCTCGACACCGACCTGACGGCGAAGGACTGGCGCGCGGTCATCGTCGACTACAAGGCCAAGGTCGAGCAAGCGCTCGGCAAGCCATTCCCGCAGGATCCGAAGGACCAGTTGTGGGGTGCGATCGGCGCCGTCTTCTCCTCGTGGATGAATCAGCGCGCGATCACCTATCGTCGGCTGAACGGCATTCCCGCCGATTGGGGGACCGCGGTCAACGTCCAGGCGATGGTGTTCGGCAACATGGGCGAGACCTCCGCGACGGGCGTCGCCTTCACCCGCAACCCGTCGACCGGAGAGAACGCGCTCTATGGCGAGTTCCTCGTCAACGCCCAGGGCGAGGACGTGGTGGCCGGTATCAGGACGCCGCAAAACATCACCGAAAGAGCGCGCAAGCAGGCGGGCTCCGACAAGCCCTCGCTCGAGGCGCTGATGCCGGCGGTGTTCAAGCAGTTCGCCGACACGACGAAACTCCTGGAAAAGCATTACCGGGACATGCAGGACCTCGAGTTCACCGTGGAGCGCGGCAAGCTCTGGATGCTGCAGACCCGCAACGGCAAGCGCACCGCGAAGGCCGCTCTCAGGGTGGCGGTTGACATGGCCAATGAAGGCCTGATCTCGCGCGATGACGCGATCACCCGAGTCGAACCGGCCACGCTCGACCAATTGTTGCACCCGACTCTCGATCCCAAGGCGAAGCCCGCTCCCCTCGCGACCGGACTTCCCGCCTCGCCCGGCGCCGCGAGCGGCGAAATCGTGTTCTCCGCCGACGACGCCGAAGCAGCGTCCAAGGCTGGGCGGAATACAATCCTCGTGCGCGTCGAGACAAGCCCTGAGGACATTCATGGCATGCACGCCGCCGAAGGGATCGTCACGACGCGCGGCGGCATGACGTCGCACGCGGCGGTCGTCGCGCGCGGCATGGGCAAGCCCTGCGTGGCGGGCGCCGGCTCGATCCGCATCGACTACGCCAAGCAGACGATGACCGCGGGTGGAGTCACGCTGAAGAAGGGCGACGTCATTACCATCGACGGCGCCGCCGGGCAGGTCATGCAGGGCGCGGTGCCGATGGTGAAGCCCGAGCTGACCGACGATTTCGCCACCCTGATCGGATGGGCCGACGAAGTCAGGCGGATGAAGGTGCGCGCCAACGCTGAAACGCCAACCGACGCGCGCGTCGCCCGGTCGTACGGCGCCGAAGGCATCGGCCTCTGCCGCACCGAGCACATGTTCTTCGAGGGCGAGCGTATCGTCGCGGTGCGCGAAATGATCCTCGCCGATACCGAGGAGGGACGGCGCGCGGCGCTCGCCAAGCTCCTGCCGATGCAACGCCAGGACTTCGCGGACCTCTTCGAGATCATGACCGGTCTGCCCGTCACGATCCGCCTGCTCGATCCGCCACTGCATGAGTTCCTGCCGAAGACCGACGCGGAAATCGCCGAGGTCTCGAAGGCGATGGGGGTCGACGCCGAGAAGCTGCGAAGTCGCTCGGCCGAGTTGCACGAGTTCAACCCGATGCTCGGCTTCCGCGGCGTGCGGCTTGCGGTGCGCTACCCCGAGATCGCCGAGATGCAGGCGCGCGCCATCTTCGAGGGTGCGGTCCAAGCCGGCCGCAAGACCGGAACGCCCGTCACCGCCGAGGTCATGGTGCCGGTCATCTTCGGACGCCCCGAGTTCGATCTGGTCAAGGCGATCATAGTCGCCACGGCGGAGGCGGTCGCCAAGGAGACGGGGGTCACGGTGCCCTATCATGTGGGGACCATGATCGAACTGCCGCGCGCGGCGCTGCAGGCCGGAGAGATCGCTGAGAGCGCCGAATTCTTCTCCTTCGGCACCAACGACCTGACCCAGACCACGCTCGGCATCTCGCGCGACGACGCCGCCTCGTTCCTCGGGGTCTATACGGCGAAGGGGCTTCTGCCCGCCGACCCGTTCATGACCCTCGATACGGTCGGCGTCGGAGAGCTCATCAAGATCGCCACCGAGCGTGGACGCGCGGTCCGGCCGAGCCTCAAGGTCGGCATCTGCGGCGAGCACGGCGGCGACCCGGCGTCGATCGCCTTCTGCGAGACGGTGCATCTCGACTACGTGTCGTGCTCGCCGTTCCGCATCCCCATCGCCCGTCTCGCCGCGGCGCAGGCGGCGCTCGGGCGCAAGGCTCATTCGACGGCCTGACGCCTGCCTGAGTTCTCGATCCGAAGGGCGCCGGAGACGGCGCCCTTTTTTTGTTTTGGCGGCATGCGGGCGGCGCTTTGACGGTCGGCAGGCAAGGAATAAGCTGCGGCGCCCGCCTTTGCGGATCGCTTCGCAATTCGCGCATCCCGCCTCCGAAACCGCAAAGGCGAAGTCGAAAACATCCCATTTCGCCTCCCGAACGCTGGCATGTCCCTTGCACCGACGGCGCCGTCTTTCGAGGACGAGAGGTCGTTCGCGGCCGCTCGCGAGGGGAAAGTCGACATGAGACGCTATCTGTACGGCGCAGCCTTGCTTGCGCTGCTGGCGCCTGCCTGGGCGTCGCGCGCCGAGGTGTTGCGGCCGGGCGCCGTTGCGGCGCCGGAGCCATTCACCGATCTGATGATCGTCACCGGCGTCATGGGCCTCGCGGCGCTCGCCGTGACGCGGCGCCCCAGGGCGTCGCGCTACGCGATCGATCCGGATTTCGGGCCCTGACAGTCGGCCCCGCCCGGGCAAGCCGGAAGCGGCGATGCCCGTCCGACAAGCTTCGGACATGTTGTTCGGCTAACCGATCGCGCCAAGCACGAATCGCATGCGTGAGCGGGGGCTGGGCCTTGAGGCTATGGAGAAGTGTCGTTGTGGTCGTGGTCGCGCTCGTCTGCGCCGCCGCGGCGTGGCCGTCCGCGGCGCAAAACCCTGCAATCAATCCGCGAATCGCGCTTGTCGTCGGCAACGCGACCTATCGGGACCGGGCGCTGGCGACGACCGCCAATGACGCGGGCCTCGTCGCCCAGACGCTGCAGGCGGCCGGGTTCGACGTCATCGGCGCACGCGATCTCGACGGGCAGTCGCTGCGCACGGCGTTGCGCGACTTTCTCGACAAGGCGGCGGCGGCGGGCCCCGATCTGCATGCGTTCGTCTATCTCGCCGGGCGCGGAATCCAGTACAACGGCGACAATTATTTTGTGCCGGTCGACGCCGAGATCCGGCGCGACGCCGACGCCCCGATCGAGGCGGTCCGGGTCTCAGATTTCGTTCACGCGCTCGCGACGCTTCCCGGCCGCGCGCGCATCGTCGTTCTCGATGCGGCGCGCGCCAACCCCTATGCCGCCGAAGGCGCGCCGCTGGCGCCGGGACTGGCGCTGGTCGAGCCGGAGCCCGGGGTCCTGATCGCCTTCAACGCGGCGCCCGGAACCCTCGCCGGCGACGAGCAGGGACCCTACGGCGTATTCGGCAAGACGCTCGCCGGCGCGATGCGCCAGGGCGGGGTCGACATCGCCGAGGTGTTCGACCAGACGAGGATCCTGGTCAACCAGGAGACTGAGGGCGCGCTCCTGCCGTGGAGCGCGTCGAAGCTCGACGGGCCGTCTTTCATTTTCGAGCGCGCCGCGGACGCTCCTCCGCCGCCCGTCCTGTCCGCGGCGCAGACTGCGGGAAAACCGCTTTCGAGATTCCCGGCCGAGCAGGCCTATGCGGTCGCGCTCCAGCGCGACACCATCGCGGCCTATCGCGAGTACCTCGCCGCCTTTCCGAATTCCGATCAGGCTCGACGCGTTCGCGCCATTCTGGCGGTCCGGCGCGAAGCCGAGTTCTGGCGGCGCACGCTCGACGCCAATACGCCGCGCGCCTACTGGACGTACCTGCGCCTCTATCCGCGGGGACCCCACGTCGCCGACGCGCGGCGGCGCCTTGCGATTCTCTCCGCCCAATTTGCGCCCCCGGCCGATTTCGAGCCGATGGAGTTCGGCGATCTGCCGCCTCCGCCGCCGGACGAACGCTTTTACGAGGATCGGCCGGTTTACGCCTTCTCTGATTTCGGGCCGCCGCCCCCGCCGCCGCCCGTCTATTACGACTACGACGACAGCGACGAGTGGCGCGACCTGCCTCCCCCGCCGCCGCCCGTCGCGGTCGGCGTCCTGCCGGCGCTCGAAATCGCCATCCCCCTGTTCGTCGGCGCGGTCGCCTATCGCGGGCATGAGCATCGTCACGATCGCGACGGACTGGCGCCCCCCGGCGCGCCGCGATTGGCGCCGCCGCCGCCCGCGCCGCCGCCCATGCCGGCGCACGTAAGGCCCGTGGCTCCGCCCCCGCCACGCCCGGTCGCCGCAGCCGCGGCGGGCGTCGTCGTCAAGCCGCTTCCGCCGATCGGGCGTCCGCCGCAAGGGGGCCGGCAGCCGCACGCTAACGGTCCGTCGCCTGGTTTTCAACCGGTTCCGGCGCTGTCGAACCCGCCCTCTCCCCCGACGGCCGGCGCGCAATCCGTCGCGCCTGTCGGCAAGCCGCTGCCGGCTCCTCGCTCCAATGCGGCCAATCCGCCTCCGAACGCGCCGATTGTCGCGCCCGGCGGGAAACCGCCGCCGGCCCCGGCGAATGGGGCAAACCCGCCGGCGGTCCCGTCCGGCGGCAAGCCGGCTGTGCCTGGCGGCGCCAATCCGCTCGCAAACCCGCCGGCGGCGGTGAAGCCTGCGCCGCCCCCGGCGGGGTTGGAATCTGCGAAGCCATTGCAGCCCCTTCCCAGCCCGAACCCGGGCAGCCTGCCGACCGCTCCGAAGCCCCCCGACCTTCGGAAGGCCGCGCCGGTCGGCAGTCCCCAGACTTTGCCGCCGGCCGCCCCGGCGATTCATCCCCCGGCGCAGCTCGCCCCGCCGCCTGCCGCGCACGCGCCGATTCCGGCCCCGGCTCCTCCCGCGGCGGCAGTCCACCCGATTGCGCCGCCGGCCGCCCCGACGATTCATCCCCCAGCGCAGCTCGCCCCTCCGCCTGCCGCGCACGCGCCGATTCCCGCCCCCGTGACAGGTCGCCCGATTGCGCCGCCGGCCGCCCCGGCGGTTCATCCCCCGGCGCAGTTCGCGCCCGCACCACACGCGCCGATTCCGGCCCCGGCTCCTCCCGCGGCGGCAGTCCACCCGATCGCGCCGCCCGCCGCCCCGGTCATTCATCCCCCGGCGCAGTTGGCGCCTCCTCCCCCGGCGGCGCTCGCCCCGGCTCCTGTCCGGCCGCCTGCGCTGCCCGCAGCCCCCGCGATCCATGCCCCGGCGCAACCAGGCGGCAAACCCGGCCTGGCCCCGCAGGGACCGCCCAAGGCCGGGCAGCCGCCCGGCTAGGCCACATTGGCCTTATGCGACCTCCGCCTGGAATCCGATGGCCGGATTCGAGATCGGTCCTATAAACGCGCGGAATCGGGCAATCCTGTTGGAAACACGTTTTTGAAATGGTTTTCGAGTGTGATTCCGGTCACGTCGTCCAGCCCTGATCCGTGCTCAACTGGCGCAGATGAGGAACTGCGCGACCTCCTGGCCGTCCCGCGGGTCGTTGACTGTGACCTGTTGCAGCATCGGGACAAGTCCCCGGCCCGCGGCGCATCGGACTGCGGGACCTCCGTCGGGCTTTGACCTGCAACGCAAGGACCTGAGGCTGGAGACCAAAAGTTTCGGAGAAAACGCATGGCCAACTCTGGACAACCAACCATTTCTTTGGGCGCTTCCGGCGACGCGGTGAAGCGGCTGGAGCGGGCCCTGCGGCGAACGCCCAATCTCGGCCTCGCCATCGACGGCGTCTTCGGGCCGCCATTGGAGGCGGCGGTGAAGCAGTTCCAACAGGGAGCGGGGCTGACGGTCGATGGAATTGTCGGTCCAGCCACCTGGGCCGCCCTGCCGGACGGAGGACCGATGCCGACGCTGCAAGAAGGCTCGACAGGACCCGTTGTCCGTTCCCTGCAGACGTTGCTCACCAACGGCGCGCCGGGGCAGTGGATCACCACGCCGCAGGGAATCGACGGCGATTTCGGACCCCACACCAAGGCGTCCGTTGTCGCGTTCCAGGCCTTCGGCGGCATCGCGCAGGACGGAATCGTCGGCGACCAGACCTGGGCCGTTTCGCTGCACGCGGCGAGCGCCACTCTCGAGACCGCCGTTGGCCTGCAGTTCGTGATCGGTTGAAGGGTGCTTTTGTCGACTTCGAGCAGCCCGCTCGATGTCGCCGCGGCAGTCCGCCGGCGGCGCATCATCGAGACGGCGCACGACACGATCACCTGGCCGTTGATGGTCGCGATCTGCGCCTGGATCGCGGTGGTGTTCGGCCTGCTCGCGCCGCGCAACGCCGTCGTGCCCCTGACGATCGTCATCTGCGCGCTCTGCGTCGCCTCGGCCATCTTTCTCATCGACGACTTCGACTCGCCGTTCGACGGGCCCCTGCACGTGTCGAGCGACGCCCTGCGCGACACGCTGAGCCACATCGACGAGCCGTGAGGGGCCTTGAAAGGGGTCTTCCCTCCCAAATCGCGCGCGTGGTTCTGCCGCACACGGCTTTCCGGTTCGCATGGCCCCGGCGTTTCGGGCGTATAGAACAAATAAAGAACAAATTCTTGGAATCCGGCGGAATCCGTGGTACTCTTCGCACCATAGGCCGATCCCACGGCGTCGGAGACATAAGCATGACCGAGGAACCCGCAGCTCCCTCCCAGCGCGCCGAGGCGCGCGCCGCTGCGTACAAGCGCCGCACCAAAGGCTTCGAACGGCGAGAGGCGATTTTCGACCTGTTGGTTTCCGGGTTTTCCCACCAGCAGATCGCCAAGGCGCTGAAGACCAGCGCACACACGGTTCGCCGCATCGTCGACACCGCGGTCGCCGAGCGGCGACTCGACGCGCCCGAGCATTTCGCCCGTGTGCAGATCGCGCGTCTGACCAAGGCGCTGTCGCATGCGGACTTCAAGCTCGAGCAAGGCGATATCAGGGCCTTCGGACCCTATCTGAAAATCCTCGCCGAGCTCGACCGCCACCACGGCCTCGACCGGCGCGGCCTTCCGCCGCGGCCGGCCCAGGCCGAAAACCTCCTGCCGGCCCCGCCTCCGCTGCTCGCCCTTCCGTCGGCCGAGCAGCCGGCGGAAGCCGATTTCGGCGCCTGAAATGTCGCAATCCCAACCGCCCCATCCCGAAGCGGCCCGCAGAGCGCGGCTTCGAAGGAGACGATGGAACGCGCCTTCTCCTCCGCGACCGCCTGACCGCGGCGCCACTGTCTACATCCTCCGTTGCGCGGACGGCGGCTATTTCACCGGGGTTGAGCGGCGCACGGCAGAGGACCGGCCGGGCGAACCTCCGCGGAGACTGTTCGACAATCCCTACACCCTCAGTCGGCGGCCGGTGATGCTGCTCCATGCCGAGCATCACGAGACGATCACGGACGCCTTTGCCGCGAGGGACAGGATCAAGGGCTGGTCGCGGGCGAGGAAAGAGGCCTATATGCGCGGGGACTATCCGACGCGTGTCGTCCCCGCGAAACCAGGCGCCCCCCTCCCCCCTCATCCTGAGCTTGTCGAAGGATGAGAGGGGGAGAGGGCTGGGGTGACGGTAAGCCCGGCTTCCCCGGCCGGCTTCGCCGGACACCTTCTCCCGCAAGCGGGAGAAGGTGTCTTATTCCGCCGCCCCGGCCCGAATCGGAACGTAATTCAGCACCGGCGCGAGCCAGCGCTCGACCTCGGCCACGGCCATGCCCTTGCGGGCGGCGTATTCCTCCACTTGGTCGCGCTCGACTTTCGCCACCCCGAAACGATGCGCTTCCGGATGAGCGAGGTGATGCCGGACACGGACGAGGCCGGCCCCATGGCGAAGCTTTCGGTCAGCCTGACGCCGATCGCCCGCTCGGCGTCGGGCAGCCGGAAGAGCGTCGTCTTCTCGGTGTGGTCGGGCTGGGCCGGGTAGCCGGGCGCGGGATGGATGCCGCGATAGGGCTCGGCGATCAGTTCCTCCGGGGTGAACCGCTCGTCGGGCCAAGTGTCCGGCGCGTTCATTCCTCGACGCGCTCGCGGCCCCGATCGGGACCCCAGTCGAAACCGTCGTGGTAAAGCGCCCGCCACACCGCCGGCGATTTGCCGGCGAACATCGATTCGAGAACTCACCTCGCCGGGAAGCTTGCGGATGATGAGTTCGTCGTCCGTCGCCGCGATCTCGACAGGCTGACCAACGCGAAGCCCGGCGTTTTTTGCGACCTCCGCCGGGAAGCGGATCGCCAGATCCCTTCCCCAACGTCCGATGACGGCCCGCGCCATGGTATGCCTCCGGCAGGACATTCCTGACATATCCTTCGAGGTCACGTCCAGGGGGACGCGCCCCCCTGCTGCGCCGCCTCGGCCCGGATGGCCACGGAATTCGGCGCCGGCGCGAGCCAGCGCTCGACCTCGGCCACGTCCATGCCCTCGCGCGGCGCGGAGTTCCTCGATCTGGTCGCGCTCGACCTTCGCCACGCCGAAACAATGCGCTTCCGGGTGGGCGACGACGCCGGCCCCATGGCGAAGCTTTTGGTGAGCCTGACGCCGATCGCCCGTTCGGCGTCGAGCAGGCGGAACAGCGCCGCCTTCTCGGTGCGGTCGGGCTGGGCCGGACAGCCGGGCGCCGGCCGAATGCCGCGACTGGGCTCGCCGATCAGCTCTTCCGGGGCGAAGCCTCCTGTCGGCGAAGCAAACGCTAGGCCGCTTCCAGCCGCCGGATTTCCGTCTCGAACTCGAAGCGCAACTGCGCGGCCTCATCGTCCGGCAGCCAGTTCGTCATCTGCGGAAAGACGGTGCGCCAGTAGAGCGTGCGGCGCGCGTCCCATGGAAAGCTCTGCGCCGCGCGAACTTTTGCGAGCACGCGCAGCAGTTCGGCGCGCACCTCGTCCGGATCGGCGCGATACACCGCCGCCGTCCGCTCGACGCCCGGAAGCTCCGGCTGGCTTTCGCCGAACAGGTCCAGTTGACCGTGGCGCGTCATGGCGGGCGGCTCGTCCTCGTCTCGCAGCGAATCGGTCGGCCGAGTTTGCCAGAGGGCGCGGCCTATTGCGACGGCTCGTCGTCCGTTGTCCCCGACTCCTGTTTCTATCTCGCCGTCGGCGACGGCGACGAGCGGCCCGGCCACGATCCGGTCCAGCAAGTCGGCTTGCCGCGGCTCGAGCGCGATGAGCCGGCCGAGCACGTTGAGGAGGTTCAGCAGGTCCTCGGTATATTCGGCGAGCCAGCCGTCGGGCTGGATCTTTTCCAGCGGCGAGGGCGGCCGCTTGTCGCCGATCAGCGGCTTGGTGCGGTCGCGCCGGCGATAGCTGAACCATTGGTCGAGCACGGTCTTGCCGGAAATCTCGTAGGTCGCGCATCGCCGGCGTGACGTTCTCGACGAAGCCCTTGCCGATGACGAGGCGCCGCTTGGCCGCGTCGTAATCCATGGTCTCCGGCAGCGGCTCGGGCGCGCCGGGAATGGCGCCGTCGGCGGGAATGAACGGCGCCTCCCCCTTCGGCAGGCGCGGCGGGCCTTTCGGCCGGCCGGCGGCGGCATCGACGAAACGCTCGCCGTAGCAATGCAGCCAGACCACTTCGCGCCCGAGCGCGACGGCTTCGTCGAAAAGCGTCTTGTCCGCCGTCAGCGGAACGCGCAGGCCCGGCCGCACGAGATCGGCGCGAAAGCGCGCGGTGAAGGCCGGATGCGCCATCACGGCGGCGATATAGGCGACGAGATCCTCGGCGCCGACCGGCGCGCCGTGCGCCTTGGCCAGCGTCTGCAACACGTCCGCGCGCACGTTCGATTGCGTCGCCTGCGCATCGGCCCAGAGCGGATAAACGCGGCCGCCGAACGAGCCTTTGTAGTGATGTTGATCGGGGACGAGGCAGGTGAAGGTTACGGCGGGACCGGCATGTCGGCGAATGTGCCTCGAGGGCGGTCAGAAATACCTGTCTTCTCGACATCAAGCCCCACAACTTTGGCCTGGCCCTGCTGAGCAGACGATGGTCGGGAATAATCCATTGCCGGTCGAACGATCGGAACGCATAGCGGACGGGCGTGACAACAGGTCCTTTGTCCTTGGCGATCGGAGATGCGCGCGTACGCGATGCGGGCCGAGGTCGACTGTAACAACTCTGATGAATGTTCCGGTCGCGACTCTGGGACCGAACAACATCTCTTGTCTCTTCGGCATCAGCCGAATTTTTCAGCCGTTCCCAACGACGCGCGAGGCTTTCTGCATCGGGCGCAATCGGCCAGGTTCGGTGGGGTTTGACGCCAGAGCCGGACCAATCGAACAGAGCGCTCGAGCGGCGCGAAGTCCGCCCACTTTCCGCCGTACTCCGGCAGGAACGGCGCGCGCCAGTCCGCAGGACAATCGATCCAGTCCTTCGCGTCGAGCGACAGCGCCGCGAGCGCCTTGAACTTCTCCTCCCGCTTGCCCTTCGGCAGCGCGCGAAACCGCACGCGCGCCGGCGTCTTGTCGTCCTTGCCGAGTTTTCGCGCGGCGAGCACGATGCAGACCGGCTGCTGCACGCCCTGGAAGATGCGCGTCGGCACGTCCGGCTGATGGCCCTCCGGCGAACAGTCGATCACCCATATGTCCGAGCACGTCCGGCGCAGATCGTCGCGCATCTTCTCGAAGCCCGGCCCGTTGAGAAAGCCGGCGACCGTGATGAAACAGACGATTCCTTCTTCGTCCGTATCCGGCAGGCCGGTCGCGGCGAAGCGGCCGGAGCCGAAGACCTTCAGCGTCGCCCAGCGCCAGAAATAGACGTAGAGATTCTTCAGGTGGTGCCGTGCGCGCCGACGCCCCATTCCGCCGGCGGCGTCCAGCGATCGAGCGGCGCGGCAGCTTGCCGCCTCGCGCCCTTCTCGATCCAGCCGCCGCGCCCTTCCGCCTTCTCCTTGTAAGGCGGATTGCCGATGACGACGGTGATCGGCTGCTCGCGCTTGACCTTGTTCGCCTCGCGCCGCGATTTCGCGATCGCCTCGACGATCTGCGGCAATTGTTCCTCCTCGACGAAGGGATTGCCGAGCGTGTCGGTGATGAAGAGATTGAGTTCGGGCGGCGTCGCTTTTTTGCGGCCTTCGTCAAGGCCCGCATTTCCGCGAGCAGGCGCAATTGCGCGACGGCGAACGGACCGAACTGCATTTCGAAGCCGAACAGCCGTTTCGCGGCCGCGGCGATCGCCGGGCCGACGGCGCCCGCGCCCTGATCCGCCTCGACATTGGCGGCGATGCGCCGCAGCGCGCCGAGCAGGAACGTGCCCGTGCCGACCGCCGGATCGGCGAGCGTCACGTCCGACGAAGCGAGCCCGCCGCCCGCTCGAACAACGGCCCGCGCAACGCCTGATCGACGAGGTTGACCATCGCGCTCGACGACTTCCGGCGGCGTGTAGTAGGAGCCCGTGAGCTTGCGCAGGCGGTTGTCGTAGACCTCGAGAAAATGCTCGTAGAAATAGAGCCAGGCTTCCGGCTTGTCCTTGCTGAGCGTCGACCAGTTCACTTCGTTCAGCACGCGCGTCAGCGTGCCGAGCGAGGTTTTCAGCGATTGCTGGTTGGCTTCGTCCTCGGTCAGAACGTTGAGCGCCGTGCCGATCAGCGTGTTCGATTTTCTTGAGCTTGATCGCCGCCAGTTCGACGCCGTCTTTCAGCGGAATGTCGAAGGCGCGCGCCATCAGCAGGCCGAAGGTCACGGCCTGCGCATAGCCGTCGGCGAATTGCGCGTCGCTGGCCTCGGGAAACAGCAGCTTGCGCCAGTCTTCCTTCAGATGTTGCAGGCTGCCGTGGCCCGCCGCCATCTCCTCCAGAACCTCGTCGCGCAACAGGCGGCAGAGGCGCGCGCTGGTCTGCGCAAGCGCCTTGGCGCTGGTCGGCGGTTGCGGCGCCCAGCTCAGAAAATCCGCCACGAGCGCGCGCAACGTCTCCGGCGCCTTCAGCTTCGCGCCGGAGGTTTCGATGTCGCCTTCGAGCAGGACGATTTTCGCCGGCGAGTTCGCCGTCGCGCCAAAGGCTGAAGCCGTTGCCGTCGGTATAGACGAGGTTGGGCAGGGACTTGAGCTTGCCCCATTGCGCCTTGTCGTGCGGGTCGGAGAATTTGCGCGGGTCGCAGCCCTTGCCCGGCGCCTTGACCTCGATGAAGCCGACAAGCGCGTTGTTGACGCTGACCGCGTAATCCGGCCGCGTCTGCAAATGCGAGAGCGTCGTTTCGCCGACGAGCGACAAGCCGCCCGGCGCGAGGTCGTCGAGCGCCGCGAGTTCGTGGAAAAGCCGCTCAAGCGGCGCCCGAAGCTGATCTTCCGGGGCGCCGGAAATGGCGGGATTGTCCAGCTTGGCCTTGGCTTCGGCGCCGAAGGCCGAGACGACGTCCGCAAATGTCGTTTTTGCAATGAGCGCTCCGAATCGATCGAGGATCGATTGTTCGGCGCGTACAGGTGGTGTCGTCAAGGCGCGTGGACCCGCCGGGTTCGTGACACTTCGTCGGGGTCCGCTATGGGCCCGCCGCTGGCGCGGCGGCGGCGCTTATCAACGCCGCGCCCGCTACTCCGCCGCCTCCGCCCGGATCGGAACATAATTCAGCACCGGGGCGAGCCAGCGCTCGACCTCGGCCACGTCCATGCCCTTCCGGGCGGCGCATCTCGACCTGGTCGCGTTCGACCTTGGCCACGCCGAAATGTGCGCCTCCGGATGCGCGATATAGACGCCCGACACGGACGAGCCGGCCACATGGCGAAGCTTTCGGTGAGCCTGACGCCGATCGCTCGCTCCGCGTCGAGCAGGCGGAACAGCGTCGCCTTTTCGGTGTGGTCGGGCTGGGCGGGATAGCCGGGCGCCGGGCGGATGCCGCGATAGGGTTCGCCGATCAGCTCTTCCGGGGTGAAGTTTTCGTCGGGTGCGTAGCCCCACAGCTCCCGTCGCACGCGCGCGTGCATCGCCTCGGCGAAGGCCCCGGCAAACCGGTCGGCCAGCGCCTTGACCTGATCGCCGAATAATCGTCGTTGGCGCGCTCGAAACGCCGCGCGGTCTCCTCGTCCTCGACGCCGGCGGTGACGACGAAGGCGCCGATGTAGTCGCGGACGTCCGGCGGCCCGACGAAATCGGCGAGCGCGACATTCGGGCGCCGTCGCGACGGCCGAGCTGCTGGCGGAGCGTGTGCAGCGTGGCAATCGGCGTCTTGCGCTGTTCGTTCGCGTAGAGCGCGATGTCGTCGCCATTCCGCGCCGCCGGCCAGAAGCCGACCACCGCCTTCGGTTCGAGCCACTCCTCCTCGACG
>CAVUHX010000052.1:0-49616 GCA_963741405.1 uncultured Alphaproteobacteria bacterium | reverse complement strand
GCGTCCAGAACGGAAATGACCGGCTCCTCGCTATTTCAAGTGGGTGAATTAGCGAGCACGTCGCCGGCGATGAGGTAGACGATGGCTTTGAGGTTTCGTTTGGTTCGGTAGCCCTTGGCCTTGCGCTTGGCGGCCTGGACATTGCCGTTGATGGCTTCCAGGACGCCGTTGGAAAGGCCGGTTGCGATCGATCTGAGAATGCCCTCGGCCTTGGCCATGATCGTTTTGGCCAGTCGTTTCATCGGGCCGAGATCGCAGACCTGAACCCAGGCGTTCCAGCGATCGAGGAAGCGTCGGGCCGTCTTGGCGTCCATCGCGAACAGCTGTTGCAGGTTCATGCGGATTTGCATCGCCTGGATCGTGTCCAGGTTCTGCGCTTCCAATCTTGACAACGCTTCCTTCTCCTCCTGCGTCAGATGATCGACGTTCTTGAGGAAGATGTAGCGCCGGCCCTTGATCTGGAAGTTGTTCCGCGCTTCCTCGCGCCGCACCTGGTCGACGGCCTCGTTGGCGAGTTTGATGACGTGGAATTTGTCGAACGTGATCTCGGCGTTGTCGAAATTCGCCTTGATCCCCGCTTCGAACGCCGCCCCCATGTCGATGCTGGCGTCGGTGACCGCCTCGCGCTTGCCGCCGTGCGCCTCGAGGAAATCCGCGAATTCCTTCACCGTCGCAGCGTCCTTGCCGTCGGCCACGTAGATGACTTTGCGCCGCGCCATGTCGACGAACAGGCTGATGTAGTCGTGGCCGCGCCGCGCCGAGGTTTCGTCGGCGGCGATGCGCCGCACCTGCGACAAATCCAGCCCCTCCACCGCGCGCCAAACGTAGTGCTCGACGATCCGCCACAAGCGCGTGTCGTGCTCGCCGAGCCGCTTGGCCGCATTGGCGATCGGCATCGCCTTGGCCAGCGCCAGCACGTAGGCCTCGAACAACAACGTGAACCCGGAACCCGCCCGAGCCCACGGCGTGGCGACCTTGCGCACCCCGCAGTTCGGACAGCTCACTCGCGGCACACGAGCGTGCAACAGCGTGCGATGCTGGAAGAAGTCCAGATGCCGCCACGTCTCGTCCTTCGTGTCGTGAACCGCACAACCCTCGCCTCCGCACTCAGCGCAGGCGAACCGGCTCCCGCGTGGAAAATCCACGTACAAATCGAGCCGACCATCCTCGACCGCAAACTCGCTACGCGTCACCATCCACGGCGACTGCAACCCAAGGGCCAACTGGAAAAGATCGGTGTCTCGCATCCCCTCAGGCTAAACGCGATCCCCCCTCAGGCTAAACGCGATCCCCCCTCAGCGATCGCCAACCCGCCCCCAAATTCCGACTTACCCACTCCTTTCAGCGAGGAGCCTTGGAAAAACTCACCCATATGAGCAAGTTGCAAAATGACTTGAATGCTGATAACGCGTGGGTGTGTAGATAGGTTTTATAAGCCGGATTTTCAAGTCTGCTGACAGAATATATAACGCTGTACACGATAGGAATAGGCAGTAATACTGTTCTTGTATTTCACCGAATTCGCAGCGGACAGCATGTCCGACGATCCCCTCGACGCCATGAAAGCCCGTTGGAGTCATATCCAGGGCGCCCTGTTTCCTTGGCTGCGCGAGGAGGTCGACCCGTTGACCGAGGCGCTCGGGCGTCTCGTCACGACACTCGATGTGATCGGCCTCGAAGCCTTCGTTCCGGATCCACCACGCCGCCCCGGCCGCCCGCCCGAGGATCGGCGCGGCCTCGCCAGGGCCTTCGTCGCCAAGGCGATGTTGGGCATTCCCACCACGTCCGCTTTGATCGAACGCCTCGCCGTCGACAAGTCGCTGCGGCGTATCCTCGGTTGGGAGCGACGCTCGCAAGTGCCCTCGGAAGCCACGTTCTCTCGCGCCTTCGCGGAGTTCGCGCATGGCGATCTGCCCGACAAAATGCACGCAGCGCTGATCGAGCGCTCGCTGGGCGGGCGCATCATCGGCGTGATCGCCCGAGACGCCACCGAGATCGAGGCGCGCGAGAAGCCGGCGGCGAACGAGGCCAACGACAAGAAGGACGATCCGCCGTCCGATGGCGCTCAGCCGCCGCGCAAGCGCGGACGCCCGCGCAAGGACGAGCAACGGCCAAAGCCCGAGCCGACGCGGCTGGAGCGGCAAACCTCGCAGACCGTCGACCAGATGCTCGCCGAGCTGCCCACCGCCTGCGACCTCGGCTCCAAGAAAAACAGCAAGGGCTACAAGGAGACCTGGATCGGCTACAAGCTGCATATCGATGTCGCCTGCGGCCAGATCCCCGTCGCCTGCGTGCTGACCTCGGCTTCCGTTCACGACAGTCAGGTCGCCATTCCCTTGATGACCATGACCGGCGCGCGGGTTTCCTATCTCTACGATCTCATGGACGCCGCCTACGACGCCGCCGCCATTCATGACCACAGCCGCACGCTCGGCCATGAGCCGATCATCGACCCCAACTTTCGCGCCCAGCATGAGGTCAAGGCCGAATGGCGCCGGGAGGTCGAGAGGATGACATTCACCCACATGCCCGACCCCGACGATGTGATCTACACCTTCCGCACCATGGTCGAACGCGTCAACGCCCGGCTGAAGGACGAATTCGGCGCCAGGGCCCTGCGCGTGCGCGGCGCGATCAAGGTCAAATGCCACCTCATGTTCGGCGTCCTCGCCCTCGCCGCCGATCAAATCCTCCGCGTCGCCAGTGTCAGGCCCGCGCCGGCCTGAGCCGCCGCCCCGCTACAAAAAAGAAGGAAATTCCTCGCGCTCAGGGAATTCTGCAAGAGGCTCATATGTTTGGTAAAAATTTCTTGCTGTTCTGCTTGCCTTCGAAAGGCGTTAATTGCACCCCACCCAATCAATACCAAAACCCCGATTAAAATTACGATTGCCATCAGAGTCTCTCCCCGGTGCTGCGCAGCCACGCCAGCATTTTCAGCCCCGCTTTGCCCGCGAACGGTTGCATGGTTGCGCCAGAGCGTGCAACTCCACGTCAATGGTCCGCATCTCCATCACCCCCGCCGCCTTCGACGTGATCGCCGCGACGCAAGGTTGCTCACGAGCATTGTGACGCCCGCTTGCATTTGGCGAAAGCGCGTCGCACTTTTGGCGGCAAAGGAGGGTCCGCAATCGCCATCGCCGTTTCACTGATCGGCCTTGCCCTCGCCGCCCTGATTGCGGCGCTGATTGCGGCGCGGAGCGGTGTGTTCGTGCGCACCGTCGCGCAGGCGCTCGCAGTCGTTCTAGCCGCCCTGACCGGCGCGCTGGCAGGCTTCTTCATCCCGCTGCTTCCGCTCGGCGACGGCGTCCACGGCGACGCGCTTGCAGCGGGGATACTCGCGACTCTCGGGACGATCGGGGGAATGTCGGTGGCGGAGTTTTGTATCTCGTGGTTCCAGAGAGCGCCCGGAAGCCGCGCGGGCCCCGAATGACAAAGACCGCCTTGCCCCAAGCCCCATGAACGGCAAGCAGTGCCGAGTTTTTCGATATTTTCTGCTTTTTTGTGTTTACCTACGTCCACTGTATAGCCAGGTAACATTTCCGCTGGCTTTCGCTTGCATGGCCGACGCGCGTTTTCCGCGGCTCTCGGGCGGGCAGGCTGGCGCATTGTCCCGACCTGTGGCCTAACTGCGCGCCTGGGGACGCCGTCGGCAGAGCCGCGGCTGCGCACACGGGACGCACAATGAAGCTTGCCTCACTGAGAAACGGCGCTCGCGACGGCATGCTGGTCGTCGTGTCGCGCGACCTCACCCGGTACGTGCCGGCTGAACCGATCGCGCCGACATTGCAGGCGGCGCTCGACAACTGGGCGCGCGCGGCGCCGAAGCTGCATGCGCTCGCGCGCGACCTCCAGATCGGCGCCGCGCCGTCGTTCCGTTTCCGCGAGCACGAAGCGCTTTCGCCCTTGCCCCGCGCCTATCAGTGGGTCGATGGCTCGGCCTATGTCAATCACGTCCAACTCGTCCGGCGCGCCCGCGGCGTCGAGATGCCGGCCTCGTTCTGGACCGACCCCCTGATGTACCAGGGCGGCTCCGACTCCTTCCTCTCGCCGCGCGAATTGATCGTCGCGGCGAGCGAGGACATCGGGATCGATTTCGAGGGCGAGGTCGCGGTCGTCGTCGACGACGTGCGGGCCGGCTGCCCGCACGAGGAGGCGGGCCAATCGATCCGGCTGATCATGCTCGTCAACGACGTCTCGCTGCGCAATCTGATTCCGGCCGAACTCGCCAAGGGCTTCGGTTACTTCCAGTCGAAGCCGTCGTCGGCCTTTTCGCCCGTAGCGGTTACGCCCGACGAGCTTGGCGACGCCTGGGACGGCAGCCGGGTGAATCTGCCGCTGCTCATTTCGCTCAACGGCGAGCCGTTCGGCCGGCCCGAGGCGGGCGTCGACATGGTGTTCGACTTCCCCGCCCTGATCGCCCACGCTTCGAAAACTCGTCCCTTGTGCGCCGGAACGATCGTCGGCTCGGGCACGGTGTCGAACAAGGGGCCCGACGGAGGGCCGGGAACGCCAATCGTCGAGGGCGGAGCGGGCTACGCCTGCATCGCGGAGCAGCGCACCGTCGAAACGATCCTCGACGGCAAGCCGGAGACGCCGTTTCTCAAGTTCGGCGACGTGGTGCGGATCGAGATGAAGGACGCCGCCGGCCGCTCGATCTTCGGCGCCATCGAGCAGAGCCTCGAACGCTACGCACCTTGAACCCGTGCCGAGCGCGCTTGCGCCGCGCCTTCCGGCGCCCTCTAACGTCGGCGTGCGAAAGAATGGGGATGTTCAATCCATGACATGGCTGTGGGTCATGCTGGGCAGCGCCTTGGGCGGAGTTGCGCGTTACTGGCTCTCGGGCCTCGCCGCCCACCATGTCGGCGAGACCTTTCCGGTCGGCACGCTGTTCGTCAACGTCACCGGCTCGTTTATCATCGGCTTCTTCGCCAGCCTGACCGGGCCGGACGGGCGCATCTTCGTCGGCACGGACGCGCGCCAGTTCGTGATGACCGGCCTCTGCGGCGGCTACACGACGTTCTCCTCCTTCAGCCTGCAGACCCTGAATCTCGCCCGCGACGGCGAGATGGCGCTCGCCGGCGTGAACGCCGTTTTGTCGCTGGCGCTCTGCCTGGTCGCGGTCTGGCTCGGCCACATCGCGGCGAGCACGCTCAATCAACTGAAGGGAGCCTGACACATGTCTCTTCCCCGCGACGCGATGCTTCTGCGCATCTTTTTCGGCGAGGACGACAAGTTCCACGGTCGTCCCCTCCACGAGGCGATCGTCCTGGCTGCGCGCGAGGCCCATCTCGCCGGCGCGACCGTCCTGCGCGGGCCGATGGGCTTCGGCCGCTCGAGCCGCCTGCACACGACCAAGATACTCAGCCTGTCCGAGGACCTGCCGCTGATCATCGAGATCGTCGACACGGAGGCGGCGATCAAGGCCTTCCTGCCCACGCTCGATTCGATGATGGGCAGCGGGCTGGTGACGCTCGAGAAGGTGCAGGTGCTGCAATACGGCGCCGACGTGAAGCACGCGCCGGCCTGATGGGCCTCAAGGACAATCCGCTCGGCTTCACTCTCTTTCTCGGGCTGTTGTCGGCCCTGCCGCCGCTCGCCATCGACATGGCCCTGCCGAGCCTCCCGACTATCCAGGCTGAGTTCGCCGCCAGCCCCGCCGAGGCGGCGGCCGTGATCGCGATCTTCATCGCCGGCTTCTCGACCGCGCCGATCGTGGTCGGTCCGCTCGCCGACCGCTACGGCCGCAAGCCGGTGATGCTCGCAGGGATCGGTCTTTTCACGCTGTGTGCGCTCGGCTGCGCGCTCGCCGCCTCGATCGGCGCCTTGCTCGTTTTCCGGCTCCTGCAGGGCGTCGGGGCGGGCGCGGTCGGCATTCTGCCCCGCGCCATCATCCGCGACCTGTTCGAGGGTCGGGCCGGGCGCCTCCAGCTCGCCGGCGTCTCGCTCGTGTTCAGCGTCGCTCCGCTGATTGCGCCGACGCTCGGCGCGGTCATTCTCGCTTTTGGAAGCTGGCGCACGATTTTCGTCGTCCTCGTCGCAATCGGCGCCGTCGTCGCGCTCGTCGCGTTGCTCTGGTTTCAGGAATCGCATCCCCCCGCCAAGCGCCGCAGCCTCAGGCCGTCGGCTGTCGCCGCGGGCTATCGGCGGGCGCTGACCAACCCGATGTGCCTGGGGTTTTCGGTCATCGGCGGGACGGCGTTCGCCGGCCTGTTCGCCTATGTGAATACGTCGCCTCTGCTTTTCATGCAGGGTTACGGCCTGTCGAAGGCCGGTTTCGCCGGCCTGTTCGCCATCACCGCCTCCGGCGTAATCGTCGGCTCGACCATCAACACCTGGCTTCTCAATCGTCATGCGAAACCGCGAACCGTGCTCGACGTCACGCTCGGCCTCTTGCTCTGCGTCGCGCTCGCGCTTGTCGCCGTCGGCCTTGGCAGGCCCGGCTCTCCGTTCGTGGTGGCCGCGCTGGTGATGGTCTACATTTCGACCTTCGGCCTCGTCTTTCCGAACGCGGTGCACGAGGCGATCCACCCCCTGCCCGAGATCGCCGGTGTGGCGTCGGCGGTGGTGCAATCGATCCAGATGCTGTTCGGCGCGGTCGGCGGAGTGGTCGCCGCGGCGCTCTATCGCGACGGATCGCCGCTTTCGATTGGCCTCGTGATGAGCGCAGGCGCTCTCGGGGCAATTATCCTTTACGCACTCTGGCTGCGGCGGAGGGTCGAGGCGTGACTGTCGCGCGTTGCTGAAGGGCCGGGAGGAACGTGCGCCGGAGGGGCCAGGATGGTGGCCGCGTCGGTTGAATTCGGGGCCTGTCGTGTCGCAGGTGGCGGATTTTCAGAATGCGCCGGCCGGCGGCCCTCTCTGCCCCGGAGCGGCGGGGCCATTCCCTGCGCCCGCGCAAGCATTCCCTGCACATTCCCTGCTCGGCGCACAAAAATTCCCTGCCCGCCGGCGCGGGAATATGGCGGCAAGCGACTGAAATACAAAGTCGTTTCCGCCCCGAAAACCAACGTCTTGGCCGCTTTTCCCTGCGAATTCCCCGTGGAGCAGCGAATTTCCCCTGCGGGGCGTGGCGCTGACCGTCCGCCTCGCGCATCGGAAGTGCTCGTCGAATTCGATATTTCCCGAGAGCTGCCGGTATCGCGAAGGCGCGCCGCTGTGCCCTTCAAGCCTGCTGCTCGAGCCCCTCGCGAAGGATCTCCAGCGCAAGCCACTCGTCCTCCGCCTTCTCCAGCTCCTCGCGGATGCGTCCGTACCGGCCTGTCGCGTCCTCGAATCCGGCGGGCTCGCGGGCGGCGAAGTCGGGGTCGGCCAGCATCGCCTCGAGCGTCTCGAGATCCTGACGCAAGGCGTCCATTCGGTCGGGCAGCCGTTCGAGCGCGCGTTTCTCGTTGAAGCTGAGTTTCCGCTTCGACGGCGCCTCGCTTCTCGGCCGGACTGCCGGCTTGTCGGACTTCTCGGCGGGCGAAGCGGTCAGGGGACCCGAAAGGCCGTAGCCGCGCTGCGCCACCATGTCGGAATAGCCGCCCGCATATTCGAGCCACCGCCCGCCGCCCTCGCTGACGATCACAGAGGTCGCAACGCGATCGAGAAAATCGCGGTCGTGGCTGACGAGAAGAATTGTTCCCTTGTACTCGCCGAGCAGCTCCTGCAGCAGGTCGAGCGTCTCGACGTCGAGGTCGTTGGTCGGCTCGTCGAGCACGATCAGGTTCGACGGAGCGGCGAGCGCGATGGCGAGCGTCAGGCGGCCGCGTTCGCCTCCCGACAGCTTCTCGATCGGCGTGCGCGCCTGCTCGGGCCCGAACAGAAAATCCTTCATGTAGCCGATCACGTGGCGGCGCTCACTGTTGATCGTCACGTAATCGCTTCCCCCGCCGGTGAGAGCGTCGAGCAGCGTCGTGGACGGTTGCAACGAGGTCCGCTTTTGGTCGAGCCGCGCCATGAGCACGTTCGATCCGATCCGGACCTCCCCGGCGTCTGGCTCGAGCGTTCCGGTCAGGAGATTGATCAGGGTGGTCTTTCCGGAACCGTTGGCGCCGATGACCCCGATTCGGTCGCCCCGCATGACCCGAAGGGAGAAATCGCGGACGATCGGTCTCCCGTCGTAGGATTTGCCGATCCGCTCGGCCTCGACCACCAGCGCCCCGGAGGCCTTGGCCTCCTGCGCCACCATGGTGGCGAGCCCGGCCGAACGGCGCGCCTCGCGCCGCTCCCGGCGCAGGCCTTCGAGTTCGGCGACGCGGCGCATGTTGCGCTTGCGCCGCGCCGTGACGCCGTAGCGCATCCAGTGCTCTTCGTCGACGATGCGCCGGTCGAGGGTGTGCCGCTCCTGCTCCTCCTCTTCCAGCTTTGCGTCGCGCCACGCCTCGAAGGCGCTGAAGCCGCGATCGAGTCGATGCGTCTTTCCGCGGTCGACCCAGACACTCGCGTTGGTCAGGTCCGCCATCAGGCGTTTGTCGTGGCTGACGAGCGCGATCGCCGAGCGGCTTTTCGCGAGATGGCTCTCGAGCCACTCGATCGCGATCAGGTCGAGGTGGTTGGTCGGTTCGTCGAGCAGCAGGATCTCGGGTTCCGGGCTCAGGACCCTCACGAGCGCGGCGCGGCGCGCTTCGCCGCCGGACAGGGTGGCAGGATCGGCGGCCGGATCGACCCCGAGTTCGGTCATCATCGCCCGCGCCGCGTGGGCGTCGTCATGTTCGCCAAGGCCCGCCAGAACATAGTCCAGCGCCGTGGCGAAACCGGACATGTCCGGTTCCTGGGGCAGGAAGGCCAGCCGGGCCGAGGGCTGCTGGAACCGCGTGCCGCGATCCGGCGCCGTGAGCCCCGCGGCGATTCGCATGAGCGTCGATTTCCCCGATCCGTTCCGGCCGACCAGCGCGATCCGGTCGCCCGGAGAAATCGACAGCTCCGCCTTCTCGAACAGGGGCGCGCCGCCGAGCGTCAGGCCAATGTCACGCAGTTGCAGGAGGGGCGGCATGGGTGGTTCCCGATCGGAGCCCGCCAGCGATAAAGGCTGCGGGAGGAAAGGGAAAGGCGGAGCGCGACTTTGCAGGCGCGGCTGGCGTTGACCCGCCGTCCCGCGTCATCGCGAGCAAAAAGTCGCGCACCGCGCCGATCTGATCCTCGCTCAGGAGTTGCGGCGCATGGCCGATTCCGGGGAACTCGACGAAAGCGTGCTTTCGGCCCGCGCTCCGCCATCGCCTCGGCGACCTCGCGTGATACGATGTCCGATTGCTCTCCGCGAAGGAGCAGAGTCGGGCAGCGGACGGCGTCCCAGACGGACCAGAGGTCGACGTCGCCGACTGGCCCCGCCTTGTAAGGGTCGCCCAGACGAGGATCGTAATTGAAGATGTAGCCGCCGCCGGGCTTCTCGCGAGCGCTGTCGATCGTCAGCTTGCGCCATTGGGCGTCGGTCAGTGAGCCGTAGGGCGCGTGGTCCCTGCGCACCGCCGCTTCCATCGCCTCGATCGAACTCGAAGGTCGCTTGGTTGCCGAGGTAGCCGCCGATGCGGTTGAGCCCTTCGCCGGAGACGAATGCGCCGGCGTCGTTGAGCACGAGCTTGCGGATCGGGCTGCTGCGCTGGGCAGCCAGCATCATGCCGATCAGCGCCCCCATCGATGTGCCGATCCAGTCGACGTTCTCGACGTCCAACCGGGCGATCAGGGCGGCGCAGTCGGCCAGATAGAGCGGAAAGGAATATTCGGCCGGATTGGCCAGCCAGTCGCTGCGCCCGCGTCCGGGCATGTCCGGGCAAATGACGCGGTAGTGCCGCGACAGCGCTGCGGCGATCGCATCGAAGTCGCGGGCGTTGCGGGACAGGCCGTGGATGCAGACGAGCGTCGGCGCGCCGGCCAGGCCCACACCATTGGTCGTAGGCGATGCGGTGAAAACCCGAAGGGCCGAGGCAGGCGAGTATGACGTTCGATCATGCCGGGAGAATCGCTGATGTTGATGCGCAAGTCCATGATCGACGGGGCCCGACGAATACGCGAGTTCGTTTTCGCCAGTCGGCATCGGCTCCTCGCCGTACACCGGCCCCTTTCGGCAACCCGAACCGCCCCTCTTTGTACGTCTTCGAACCCATCCGGCCTCCGGGACCAACAGCCATGTGGTGGATAGCCCATCGGGCGGCCTTATGCTGTAACCCGGATCACGTCGCGCAACTGCAACCCTGCCCATCGCGATTTCCCAGGGTCTGCCAATTGCGGTCAGATCACGATCTTGCTGCGCCCGGCCGCAGCTTTGCCTGTCACGCCGCCTCGAGAGCGAGGCCCTTTCGCCGCGTTTGCAACGCGCAGGCGCTCGTCGCGGATCATCGCGTTCAAATGCGCCAGTGCTTCGCCGAAGGCGAAGACGAGCATGATGCGGGTCATCGATCGGGCCGCCGAAAATGACCGGCGCCAGGTCGCGACGGGGCGAAACGGGAGGTCCCGCCACTCACTTTAGGCCAGCCGACGGAAGCTTGAGGGTCCGGGGCGGCTGGTGCGGCGTTCGATGCACCGCGCTATTGCACGGTCACATTGAAGATCGTCTGCCCGTGCCCCATGGGAAAGATCACCCGATCGACGCCCTTGAAACCGGGAGAGGACGTGTACCAGACCTCTCGGGTAGGCTCGTTGGGATTCCCGCAACGATTCTGGATAATGTCCTTGACCGCCACCGTTCCGTGTTCAGCAGTCCCTCCGCCGTCTCCTCCGGGACTGTGCCGCTTGCAATCGAAAAAAGTATAAATTTTGGAGGCTTGGCCCGATTTCGCGTGACGATCATATTCGCTCGCCGACGCCTGCGCCATTTGAAACGACCAGAGCGCAGCTCCAACTACAATCGACAAACTCGAGATTTTCGACAGTCTTGCCACTTGGCTTGCCTCCCTTTTTTGGACACGACGCGATAGCAATTTCTTAGTGGACCCCGCCTCATTTCACGGGACCGCGTGGCTAGCCGTTCAGGCGACGGAAGCGGCTGCGATTCGCTTACGCGCCCCGAAGCCGAGGCCAGCGAAGCCGATCAGCATCATCGCCCAGGTCGAGGGTTCGGGGACGCCGGACGTGACGGGCGCGTTGCCGATGCCGGCGCTGAATACGAGAGAGTACTGGCTCGGATCGGCTCCTGCTCCGAGTGCAAACGTCGGGTCGACGTAAGCGGAGATCGTCGCGCCCCCGCCTCCCTCGTTGCCCTGTACGCTACCGTTAAATCCGACTAACAAAGTAACGGTGTACTGCTCGCCCGTGTCCATCAGGTAGGTTTGATTGTCGGACCAGGACTTCGGCACTAGAGTTCCTCCAGGGTCTTCCCCGGCATTCCCCGTTACGTAATCATGGAATACGCCAGAAACGCCGAACGAGGACTGAGCGGCTGCGGCGCTAAATTCCTCGTAAGCGGGAAAAGTGTTTGCATAGGTGAACCCGCCGGATGCGCTCACTGTGATCGGAACCGGCAATCGCGCCGAAGGATTGCTGGTGTCGACGATCTCGAAATTATAGTTGATTTCGGCGCTGACCTGGACATTGCCTTGGGCGCCATAAGCGGACGGGACGAGAATATTGGCTGTCGCGCTGATGCTGGGGTTTGGAAGAACCGAAACGTTGACCGATCCGGTGACGCTCGAGGTGCTAGAAATCCAAGAATAGCCGGGAAGCCCGTACGGACCTGAAATGGGCGCGGCGACGTCGATCGGCGTTGAGCCGGGCCCTGTCAGAGCCGTATTTTGGGTTCCAGTCGTTTCGGTATCGGTATCGTCCGTCGGGTCTGCAATATATCCGGTCGCAGTCGCTCCGGCCGTCCCGGAGACCACCGCATCCGGCAGGGTGACGACCCCGGGGCCGCTAAGCTGCGCGGCCCCAGCTTGCGAGGTCGCCCCCGCCGCAACCGCCGCGACGGCGAAACCCGCCGCCACACCATTCCTCAGTCCAAAGCGTGAAGCACGCGCCATGTTGATCCCCGAGCAGAAAACGACATTCCATTGCGTTCGAACGCGACGCGCATCCCCCGTTTGGGTGAAAGTCTAGAAATTTGGCGGAGAGTCTCCCGACGTCGCCGAAAGAACGATTCACCGTCTCGAAAGCCGAGCGATCAGCGTGGCGACTTGCGATTGACGGCGCGTGTCGGTCTTGGCGAACACCGCGCGCAATTGCGTCCTGGCGGTCTCGTAACCGATGCCGTGCCTCTCCGCCGCCTCGGCGAGTGAGTTTCCCGCCCCGATTTCGATGGCGATTCGCGCCTCGGCGCCCGTCAGTCCGAACGACACGATCAGAAGGCGCGATATGTCTTCGCCCGCAGGGTCCGGATCGCCGAACAGAATGAGCACTTTCGCATTCGCGGAAGATACTTCCGCCCCCCGAGCAGCCCGATCGCCTGAATGACGACGGACCCGCGCGCCCGATTTCTGACTGACTGAGCGATCGGCTTTGGTTCGGCGGCGCGGTTGCCACGAAGCGCCAAAGCCAGAAGGGCGTCGAACCTGAACTGGCTCGCCCGGTCACAGAAGGCGAGCGCGCCCTGAGCAACGTCGAAGAGGTCGCCGACGCGTGCTTCCGCGAGACTGTTCAGGCAAAGCAATCGGCCTTCGCCGTCAAATGCCGCAGCCGCGCGACCTGTGGCCTGCATCGCGTCCACCATCCCGAACGCCCGCGCGAAACTGACCTCGCACCACGAGTTTGTGCCAGGCGCCGCGCTTTTCCGGCGTCCCGCAAGAGCGGCCAGCCCGTAACCGTCGGTCATGATTCCCCCTCGCAGGCGCCCCAAGTCACTTTCCTCTTGAGTATTCATCCGCCTCGCCACGACAGACTGTGACGGCGCTCACACTCCAAGCGATCACGGGCAGGGGTTGCCCCAATTGTCAGGACCGACCTCGGCGCCCTCCCGTCGCGCCCTCGCGTTCAGCGCGGGCCGAACGTAATGTCACACGGGTTCGGCGGGAGAGAGTCGATTCACCCCTCATGCTGCCTCGAGCGTCAGCCCTCTCGCCGCGCTTGCAACACGCAGGCGTTCGGCGCGGATCATCGCATTCACATGCGCCAGCGCCTCGCCGAAGGCGAAGACGAGTTGATGCGGATCGTCGATCGGGCGGCCGAAGATGACCGGCACCAGGTCGGCCACCGTCTGCGGGCCCGACTTGCAGGCCTCGAGGATCGCCATGCAGCGCGCCTCGTGATGGGCGATGAGCTCGTCAGCACGGGTCGGCAGTCCGACGAACGGCAGGTTGTGGCCGGGCAGGACGAGGACGTCCCCGGGCAGCGTGCGCTTCAGCTTCTCGAGCGAGCCGAGGTAGATCCCGAGCGGGTCGCCGTCCGGGTCCATCGCCTCGACGCTGACGTTCGGAGAGATTTTCGCCAGGATCTGGTCGCCGCTGAGAATGAGATTGTCGGCAGCCGAGTAGAGCATCACGTGCTCCGGGGAATGTCCGCCGGCGGTCATCACTTCGAACGTGCGTGCGCCGATCGTGAGTCTGTCCTCTGGCATGAGCCGCAGAAAGGTTTTTGGCGGCGGCGCAACCATGCGAAGATAGTTCAGTCCGTGCCCGAGCAGGATTTCGGTGCTTTCCGCGCTCAAGCCCGTGCGAGCGATAGAAGCTGCGGTAGGGCTCGGATTTCAGGCCCTCGGGATCGAGCCGGATGTTGAGCGCCATCAGATATTCAGTCTGGCTCATGGCGAGCCCAAGGTCGAAGCGCTCGCACAGCCAGCCCGCAAGCCCGATGTGGTCGGGATGGAAGTGGGTGGCGATGATCCGGGTGAGCTTCCGGCCGGCGAGCGGCCCGTCGAGCAACTTCTCCCAGGCGGCGCGCGAGGCCTGATTGTCGATGCCCGTGTCGATCAGCGCGAGTCCCGCGCCGTCCTCGACGAGGTAGACGTTGACGTGATTGAGCCGGAACGGCAGCGCCAGCCGCGCCCACAAGATCCCCGGGCGGACCTCGATCGCCTCGCCGGCCTTCGGCGGCTCCGACCAGGGAAACTCGAGTGTCTTCGGCATCGCGTGGGTCAAGATCGTCCCCTTCTTGCTTCTCAGGCGAGCGGCGTGAAGCGTGGCGCTTCCGCTGCATCCAGCCGTCCGTCTGCGCCTTGCCGATAAATACCGCGCGCAGCATTGTGCGGATGCAGCGCCGCCTCCGCGAAGCTCAACACCGGCGCGAAACAGACGTCGCTGCCTTCGAGGAGCGCGCGCCAGTCCGCGGTCGGCCGGCTGAGGAAGAGTTCGGCGAAGCGAGCCTTCAGCGCCGGCCACTGGCGCATGTCGTATTGCGCTTTCGGATCGACATCGGCAAGGCCCAGCTTTTCGATGAGCAGCGCGTAGAACTGCGGCTCGAGCGCGCCGATCGTGACGTAGCGGCCGTCGGCGCAGAGGTAGGCGTCGTAGAAGGGTGATTCATGAAAGATGCTCGGGCGCGGTCCGTCCAGCATGCCGGCGCTGCGCGCCCAGAGCGCAATGCCGCTGAGAGCCCCTACGATGTCGATGATCGCAGCGTCGACGACGCAACCCGTTCCCGTTCGGCCGGCGGCGAAGACGCCGCTCATGATGCCGAAGGCGAGCCCCAGCGCGCCGCCTGCGTCGCCGAAAACGGTCGGCGGCGCGATCGGAGCGGCGCCGGGGCGCTCCGTCAGCGACAGCGCGCCCGTCAGAGCAAGATAGTTGAGGTCGTGCCCTGCCGCCTGCGCGAGCGGTCCATCCTGACCCCAGCCTGTCATGCGGCCGTAGACGAGGCGCGGGTTGCGCTTTGCGCAGTCGGCAGGGCCGAGGCCGAGCCGTTCCATCACGCCTGGCCGGTTGCCCTCGATGAGCGCGTCCGCGGTCTCGACGAGCAGCATCGCTTCCTCGACCGCCCCCGACCGCTTCAGGTCGAGCGGAACGATCCGCTTGCCGCGGCGCAAAGGATCGCTGGTCGCCGCGGGGTCGGGGTTGCCGAGCGTCGCCTTGTTCGGACGGGCGACGGCAACGACGTCCGCGCCCAGATCGGCGAGCATCCGGCCCGCGAGCGGGCCCGGGCCGATGCCCTCGAACTCGATGACTTTCAGGCTGGCGAGCGGACGAAGCATGAAGCGGCTCCTGCCCTGAGGAATAGCGCGAACGGTCAGTCTATTCCGCTCTTTAACGCACAGCTAGCCTCGTCCCACAATCCTCGCAGGCAGTTTCGCGTGGGCGACGACTCCATGGGCATCGAAGCGGCCAGCGCCCCCAAGTCCTCGAGTTCAATGAGCTTTCGCTCTCGCTCAACACCCGTGAGGCTCGCAATCGGCTTCCCCCGGCCCCGCGGAACACGCGGAATACAGCGGGCGACTTTTCCGCCCCACTTGTCTATGTTTGGGTTCGGCAGGAGGCCGCGATGCGAGGCTATATTTCGGACTTATGGGCGACAATATGGACGGCGATTAGGGCCGGTGAAACGAAAAAAGAACGCGAGCTGAAGAGGCGCGTCGAGCGGCTCCAAGTGCGCCTATCGGCGACGGTTCGTCATCGGCAGTAGATAAAGCCAAAGACGCTCTGGCCAAGCAGGTTCTGCTGCTGAACGCTCAATGCAAATGGGCGGACAATTACATAGAAGACAGCCGGAGCACCAATGCAGAAACTTCAATCGACGGCAAGGCGAAGTTGGAGCAAACAATAAAGAGGTCCCTTGGCACCGCACAAGCAACAGACGACCCGTTTTATCGAAGCACAATGCTACATTCGGTGCTGACTTATTAAGCAGGGCGGGCAGTTCGAGAGCCGAGAAGGTTATACAAATGATAGAAGTCGATTTCATCGGAGACAGGCAAACGCTTTTGTGGGAGGCGAGGAAGGGTCCATTTCAACCCTATATGGGGCCAATCTGAATAGGAAGCGATCACGCTTGAGTACTGTGCGTGACGGATGATAGATACAGCGGCGATCGTGGAGGACGTTGAACCGCATCGCGCTGCACGCCGCGCTCGGCTAATACTCATTCCAGCTGCGACCCGCGCTGCATTCGCTGGCGCACTGCTAGAGGCCATCAGGGGGTCTGGCCGTGGGTCGGCGCTCACGCTGTCGAGCTCTTGACCCCGCAGACTTTACGCTGTCAGCGAGAGAAACAACCACACACGCAGCGACATCATATCATACCGCTCCTTCTGCATGTGCACAGCGCAGGCCGCGCGCGCTAGCATGCGCGCGCGAAAGACACCCCATCTCTAGGAGCCAATCACAAGCATCCGCTTTGAGCATTACAACTGTCTACTCTACATCGCTTCCGACGCAAACATAAGAGCGCTGGCCGCGATTGTCCTTAAAGTTCGTACCGAAAACTGCACATAGCCTCTACAGCCTTTACTTCCCAGCCTCTATTCCAAGATTTTTCTTCGTTAACGTCGCGCACCATCGCTGCCAACGCGCAACTCCATCGCCGGGAGTCACACTCACTGGGTGCACTCAATATCTTCTCGGCCAGCATGCGTATCAGCAACCACATGTAACGTAGCCCTCGGAAGCCATCTCTGCTAATGCGGGTGTCTCGCCGCCGCTTGGTCTTCTCGCCGCCCCGGTCCTCTCTGGAGGGACCTGGCGGTCGGCGCTCTACGCCGCCGTTGGTTCGCGGCCGCCCGGTTCGGTCCCTCCGGAAACAGGGCTCTCAGGCCGCCTGGCGATGCCTCTGCCACGCCGCGTTCGGTGATGAGGCCGGTCACGAGGCGCGCCGGGGTGACGTCAAAGGCCGGATTGGCAGATGGCGTCCCCTCAGGCGAGATCCGCACCCGGACGACTTTTCCGTCGGCTCCTAGGCCCTGGACGAAGTCGACCTCGTCGGCGTGACGCTCCTCGATCGGGATCTCCCTGACGCCGTCGCGCACCGTCCAGTCGATCGTCGGGGAGGGCAGGGCGACGTAGAACGGCACGCCGTTGTCGCGGGCCGCAAGCGCCTTCAGATACGTGCCAATCTTGTTGCAGACATCCCCGTTGGCGGTCGTCCGGTCCGTGCCGACGATCACCATGTCGACGCGGCCGTGCTGCATCAGATGACCGCCTGCGTTGTCGACCACAAGCGTATGCGGCGCGCCGTGGTTGACCAACTCCCACGCCGTCAGCGACGCGCCCTGATTGCGCGGGCGGGTTTCGTCGACATAGACGTGGATCGGAATGCCGTCCTCCATCGCGAGATAGATCGGGGCGGTGGCGGTGCCGTAGTCGACCGTCGCGAGCCAGCCGGCGTTGCAATGGGTAAGCAGGTTCACCGGCTCGCCGCGCTTCTTGGTCGCTGCGATCCGGCGGATGATCTCGAGCCCGTTCCTGCCAATGGCGCGGTTGATGGCGACGTCCTCGTCGGCGATCTCCGCCGCATGGGCATAGGCCGCTGCGCCGCGCTCCTGGGGATCGAGCGGTCGCAGGCGATTGCGCACCGCATCGAGCGCCCAGCGCAGGTTGATCGCCGTCGGCCGTGTCGCGTGAAGCGCCTGCCAGGCCCTATCCAGCGCGGCGTCGCCCGGATCGTCGCGCATGGCGAGCGCCAGGCCATAGGCCGCCGCTGCGCCGATGAGCGGAGCGCCGCGAACCCACATGTCGCGAATAGCGGTCGCAGCCTCCGACACGCTGCGCAACGTTGCGATACGAAAGTCGTGCGGCAGCCAGCGCTGATCGATCACGTCGACACCCCAGCCGTCGCCATTCAGCCAAATCGTGCGATAAGCGCGTGCGCCAACCTTCACGTCCACATTCTCCTTGAATTGCTGCGCAAGGCTGATAGCACGACCGCGCCGGGCAAGGAATTCAGGCGCGTCCGCCTAAATTATCGGGTTCATCCGGGACACGCGCGACGCCTATTCTTGCAAAGGACCGGGCTGCGGGGGAGGGACGGACATGGATGCAGGCTCGTCGGCGCGGCGCGAGCGCGGAGGGAGAGCCCGGCGCCATCGCGCGGCCGAGCGCATTGTGGCCATTGTCGCCGGAGTCGAGCGCAAGATTCCGACTTATGAACTTCTCAGTGAAGAGGGCCTCGCCCGGATCGAGGCGGCGGCGGACGCGATCCTTCAGGAAGTCGGCATCGAATTCCGCGGCGACGAGGCGGCGTTGAGACTCTGGCGGCAGGCCGGAGCCGACGTCGCGGGGGAACTCGTCCGCTTCCCCGCAGGGCTGCTGCGTTCGGTCCTGAAGACTGCGCCGCGCGCCTTCGTGCAGCACGCCCGTAACCCCGAGCGTTCGCTCGCTATCGGCGACAAGCGGGTGGTCTTCGCGCCCGCCTACGGCTCGCCGTTCGTGCGTGACCTCGAGGGCGGCCGCCGCTACGGCACGCTGGCCGATTTTGAGAATTTCGTGAAGCTCACCTATGCAATTCCCTGGCTTCACCATTCGGGCGGGACGGTGTGCGAGCCAGTCGACGTTCCGGTCAGCAAACGCCACCTCGACATGGTCGCGACGCATCTGACGCTGTCCGACAAGCCGTTCATGGGGTCCGTAACGGCGGAGGCGCGCGCCGAGGATTCGATCGAGATGGCCCGGATCGCGTTCGGGCGCGCCTTCGTCGAGCGCAACTGCGTGCTCATGGGCAATATCAACGCCAACTCTCCGCTGGTCTACGACGGCGCCATGACGAAGTCCCTGCGCGCCTACGCGCGGGCCGGCCAGTGCGCCGTTGTCGTCCCGTTCATTCTCGGCGGCGCGATGGGACCGGTGACGACCGCAGGCGCAATCGCCCAGTCGCTCGCCGAGGCGATGGCCGGCTGCGCGCTTGCCCAGCTCGAGCGACCGGGCGCGCCAGTCCTGTTCGGGAATTTCTTGTCCTCGACCGCTCTGCGATCCGGGTCGCCGACCTTCGGTACGCCCGAGCCGGCCTTGGGATCGCTGGTCGTCGGGCAACTGGCGCGTCGACTCAACCTGCCGCTGCGCTGCTCGGGCGCCTTCACCTCCTCGAAAGTCGCAGACGGGCAAGCGATGCAGGAAAGCACGATGTCGATGCTGGCGGCGGTGCAGTGCGGCGCGCACTTCATCCTGCATTCGGCCGGCTGGCTCGAGGGCGGCCTGACGATGGGCTATGAGAAATTCGTCATGGACGCCGATTTCTGCGCCGCGCTGCACGTGTGGATGGACGGGATGGCGCTTGACGACAATGCGCTCGCGCTCGACGCCTTCCGGGAAGTCGGCCCCGGCAGGCATTTCTTCGGGTCTGCCCATACGCTTGCCAACTACCAGAGCGCCTTCTGGGAGAGCGCCGTAGCCGACAACAATTCGTTCGAACAATGGCGCGACGACGGAATGAAGGACTCCGCCCAGCGCGCGGCACAGCGTTGCAAACGGCTGCTGGCCGAATACGAGCGGCCGAAACTCGATCCTGCGGTTGATGAGGCGATTGCGGATTTCGTCAGGCGGCGCAAGGCCGAACTACCGGACGTTTGGCTCTGACGGCGATGGCGCTCTCCACAATCGTCATCGCGTTCGAGAGCGAGGAGGCGGCGCGCCGGCGCCTCGAAGCCTTCGGCTATGCGCCGGACATCGCGGCGGAGATCGCCGTCTATCTCGCCCAGTCGACCGACCTGCCGCTGTTTTCCGCCGAGATCGCCGAAGCGCTCGGCGAGGACGGCCTCGAGGCGAAATTCACCCCGCTCGATGACTTACCGGCGCGGCTTCGGGATCTCGCTCCGCGCCGCGAGGAGACGATCGTCTGGGCGCTGACTGACGGAATTCGCTTCTATCGCGGCTCGGCGGTTCCCGCGCTCGCCCGCCTCGAGGGCTTCGCGCGGTTTGGCAGCCCGGCGACCGCGGCGCATCTGGCGCAGGACAAGTTCGCGAGCCTCGCGCTCGCCGCCGCCGCCGGGGTCGCCGTTCCGCCGACGCGGCTCATGCAGGGCGACAACGAAATCGCGGCGCTGGGATCGCAGCCGGGGAAGGGGCAGTTGTTCGTCAAGCCGAACACCCTCGGCGCCAAGATCGGCATTTTCGCCGACAGCCTCTGCGCGAGCCAAGGAGACGCGTTGGACCGCGCAAGGCGCATCTGGGACCGATACCGCGACCGCGCCCTCATTCAGCCGTTCATCGAAGGCGACGACGTCCGGGCGAGCTTCATCGATTGCGGCGGTTCCTTCGGTGACCAGATCGGCGTCGAACAGATCGCCCGAATTTCGGAGAGCGAGACCGGCGGGGCGTTCCTGACGATGAAGGACAACGAGACGCTTTCCGGAGCAAGGGACACGTTCGGCGCGCGCGGAGGATTCGGCGCGCTTCGCCCGGCGGCCTTCGTCCCGCGGATGGTCGACCTCCGCCGGCAGGACGACGAGCGCTCCCGCCGCGTGGTCGAGGCAGCGCTCCATGCTTCGGACCGCCTTGCGCGTCTGGTCGGCTTGCGCGACTGCTTTTCGATTGACTTTCGCGTCGACGCCGCCGGGCGCCCGTGCTTTTTCGAATTCGAGGTCTGCCCCGCTGTGACGATCTACGACTTCCAGAACTATCTCGCCGGCCGGGGGCTGACCCTCGGAGCGGCGCTGGCGAAGGCGATGCGGGTCGCCTATGCGCGCCGGCGGGCGATCGGCGAAGCCTGACCACCATGAGCCAAAAGCGGGCGCAATGAAGGTTGGAATGATTGGTCTTGGAACAATGGGCCGCAACGTCGCGCTCAACATCCGCCGAGCCGGCTTTGCGATGAACACCATGGTGACGTCGACGTCGCTTCGGCGACATGCTGATGTTCGTCAGCGGCGAGGACAACGACGTGGAAGTCGCGCGGGCGGTGCTGGAGGCGATGGGCGAGATACTGCCGCGTCGGAACCTACGCCAACGGCTACGTCGTGAAACTGGTCAACAATCAGCTCTGGACCATTCGAAGCCCTGGGAAGTCAGGCATCCGAGCGAGCGATGAGGCGGAAGGGCGCGGGCGTTGCGCGGCCCTCGTGGGCGCGCTAGCGTCGGGCCCGGAAACGGACTTCCTCGCCAGCAGGGCGGCCGAAGAGAATCGCAAAGGACGAAGGCCGCCGGGCGTGAACATTTCCGCGCGTCAACGCATGGCGCGAGACAGACAAAAGGGAGAACGACAATGATCCGCGAAACGCTCAAGAACAAATTCTGGCGCAAGTCCGTGACCGCCTGGGCGGCCGAGGCGAAGGAAGGCTCGGTCGACCGTCGCGAGTTTCTCGCGCTCGCCACCATTTTCGGCGCGTCGACCGCCGCGGCCTATGGCATGCTCGGCCTCGCTGTCCCGGCGCCGGCTTATGCCGACGAAACGCCAAAGAAGGGCGGCGTTCTCCGTGTCGGCATGTTCGTCAAGGACCAGAAGGACCCGCGCAGCTACGACTGGCCGGAGATGGGCAACGTCGCGCGGCAATTCCTCGATTCGCTTGTCACCTACACCCGCGAGTTCACCTTCGAGCCAGCGCTGCTCGAGAAATGGGACGTCAACGCCGACGCGACCGAATACGTCCTGCACCTGCGCCCGGGGGTGACCTGGAACAACGGCGACGCCTTCACCGCCGACGACGTCGTCTTCAACATCAACCGCTGGTGCGACCAGTCCGCCGAAGGCAATTCGATGGCGGCGCGCATGGCGGCCCTGATCGACCCGGCCACCAAGAAGGCGCGCGAGGGCGCGATCACCAAGGTCGATGACCACACGGTCAAGCTTTCGCTGAAGAAGCCCGACATCACGATCATTCCGGGCATGTCGGACTATCCGGGCCTCGTCGTCCATCGCGACTTCGAGAAGGATGGCAAGGATCTGATCAAACATCCGATCGGCACCGGCGCCTTCGAGCTGGTCTCGTTCGAGGTCGGCAAGAAGGCCGCCTTCAAGCGCCGGACCAACGGCAAGTGGTGGGGCGGCGACGCTTATCTCGACGGCGTCGAGTTCATCGACTACGGCCCCGACATTTCGGCGACCGTCAGCGCCTTCGAATCGAAGGAGCTGGACTGCACCATGAAGACCGACGCTTCCTTCGTCCCGATCCTGGACAAGGCCGGCCTCACCCGCTCCGACGTCCAGACCTCGGCCACCATCGTCGCGCGCACCAACGTCAAGCAAAAGCCCTACGATGACCAGCGGGTCCGCAGCGCGCTGCAGATGGCGGTCGACAACGCGACGATCCTGAAGCTCGGCATCGACGACCTTGGCACGATCGGCGAAAACCATCACGTCGCCCCGATCCACCCGGAATATTACCCGCTGCCGAAGAAGGCGCGAGATCTCGCCGGCGCAAAGAAGCTGATGACCGACGCCGGGCAGATGGATCACGAGCACGAGCTCATCACCAGCGACGAGGAATATTACAAGAACACCGGCGACGCGATCGCCGCGCAGATGCGCGAAGCGGGGTTCAAGGTCAAGCGCACCGTCCTGCCCGGCGCGACGTTCTGGAACGACTGGACGAAATACCCGCTCTCGATGACCGACTGGAACATGCGCCCGCTCGGCGTCCAGGTCCTTGCGCTCGCCTACCGCACCGGCGAAGCCTGGAACGAGACGGCCTATTCCAACCCGGAATTCGACGCCAAACTGGAGAAGGCGCTGGCGACGCCCGATCCCAAGGATCGCAAGCTCCTGATGAAGGACCTCGAGCAGATCATCCAGGATTCCGGCATCATCATCCAGCCTTACTGGCTGACGCTCTACAACCACCGCACGCCGGCTGTGATGAACTACGGCATGCACCCGCTCTACGAAACGCATCTCGAGCGTGTGTGGCTCAAGGCCTGACCGGAGTCATGAACGCGAGGAGGCCGGTCGTTTGGCGCGAAGCAAGCGACCGGCCCGTCTGGCCGGAATCGAGGGAATGAAGGAATGGGGTCGTTCCTCGCGCGCCGGCTCGGGCAGATGCTGCTGACCATGCTGTTCCTGACGCTCGCGGTCTTCTACCTCGTCAACCTCCAGCCGAACCTGCGCAAGCTCGCGATCAGCCAGACCGAGATGCACGCGACCGATCAGGAGCTCGAATCCTGGCTGCAGAAGAACGGCTATCGCCGCCCGTTTCTCGTACGCTACGCCACATGGCTCGGAATCTGGCCGAAAGAGCCCAATATCGACGCCGCGACCGGCCAGGCGACGCCCCGGTTTTCCTGGTGCGAGGAGCCGGCGACACGACGATTATCGGGGGTGCTCGAAGGCGACTTCGGCTGCTCGACCAAGTTCAAGGTGAAGGTCGTGCACAAGCTCGGGCCGGCTCTCGAAGCGACCGGCCTTCTCATGTTCTGGGTGATGATCGTCATGATCCCGGTCGCGCTTGTGGTCGGGGTCGTGTCGGGCATGCGCGAGGGGTCGCGCACGGACCGTGCGCTGTCGGTCCTCTCGATCGCCACGACCTCGACGCCGGAATACGTTTCGGGCGTCGTGCTCACCATCATATTCGCCACATGGCTCGGCTGGCTCAACGGCTCGGCCGCCTCGGCGACCGAGGGTCATCTCAGCGTCTACAACTTCACCCTGCCGGTGGTGACGGTCGCGATCTACGGCATGGGCTATGTGGCGCGGATGACGCGCGCCTCGATGATCGAGGTGATGAACGCGCAATATATCCGCACCGCGCGCCTGAAGGGCCTGAGCTTCCCAGCGATTGTCCTGAAGCACGCCCTGCGCAACGCGCTGATCGCGCCCTTCACCGTCATCATGCTTCTCTTTCCCTGGCTCCTGACCGGCGTCGTCATCGTCGAGGTGATGTTCCGCTATCAGGGCTTCGGCCAGGCGCTGGTTGACGCCGCCGGCAACAACGACATCGACCTCTTGCTCGCCTGCTCGATCGTCTCTGTCGCACTCGTGCTGCTGACGCAGCTCATCTCCGACGTCGGCTACGCCTGGCTCAATCCGCGCATTCGCGTGCATTAGGGCGGCTCGATTGCAGTTCCTGAGCCCCGGCCAGATCGTCGCAAGAAGCTTCGCCCAACTGTGGCCGGTCTGGGCGGGTCTCGTCGTCGTGCTCGGCCTCAGCATCGTCTACCGCCGCAAGCTCGGGCTTTACGGGCAGGTCGTGCACAGCGGCGCGGGCTTCGTCGGTCTTTTCCTCGTCCTGTTCTGGCTGTTCGCCGCGGTGTTCGCCCGCAGGATCGAGCTGTTCGATCCGCTCGGTCAGATCGCGGAAATGAAGAATGCCGCGCCAGGCGCCATCGACCCGACCTCGGGGCTTCCCTATCTGTTCGGCGGCGACAAGCTGGCCCGTGACGTGTTCGGGCGTGTGATCGCCGGCGCGCGCATCGTGCTCATCATTGCCCCGCTTGCGACGCTGCTCGCGCTGTCGGTCGGCGTCTCCCTCGGGCTGCCGGCGGGCTATTTCGGCCGGCGCGTCGACGCGGTCCTGTCGTTCCTCGCCAATCTGGTGCTCGCCTTTCCGATCATCCTGCTGTTCTACCTGCTGGTGTCGCCCGGCATCCTCGAGACGCCGATTCCCTACAGCCTGGCCGGCGTCTTCTTCACCATCCCGGTCGTTCTTTTCAGCGTGCTGTTCGTCTCGGGCTACCGGACGCAGCCGAACAAGCTCGCCTTGCGGCTGGCGCTGACCTTCCTCGCCGGCGCCTGGCTTTTCGCCACCTTCGTCTTCAACGCCGATCCGCTCGGCGTGCTCAAGGTCAGCCCGAGCACCCTCAACATCTTCATCGCGGTCGCGCTCGCTTCCGGGCCGGGCATCTTCCGCATCGTGCGGAGCCTCACGATGGACATCAAGACGCGCGAATATGTCCTTGCCGCCCAGACGCGCGGCGAGAGCCCGTGGTACGTCATGCTGTGGGAGATCCTGCCGAACGCCCGGGGGCCGCTGATCGTCGATGCCTGCCTGCGCATCGGCTATACGACCATCCTGCTCGGCGCGCTCGGCTATTTCGGCCTCGGCATGCCGCCGGAAAGCCCCGACTGGGGGACGATGATCAAGGAATCGAGCCAGTTCATGCGTATTGACGTTCATCCGGCGCTGGCGCCGGCGCTGGCGATGATGTCTTTCGTCCTGGGGCTGAACCTGCTCGCCGACGCCATCCGCGAACAGTCGCTGCGCGATTGAGGGCGAGTCTCGTGGCCGAGCCGATCCTCGAAATCGAAAACCTCGGCATCTCGTTCTTCACCCGCGCTGGCGAAATCCCGGCGGTGATGGACTTCTCCTGCAAGGTCATGCCGGGCGAAGCGATGGGGCTCGTCGGCGAATCCGGCTGTGGCAAGTCGACGGTCGCGCTGGCGGTGATGCGCGACCTGCCGGGGGTCGGCAAAATCACCGGCGGCGCGATTCGCTTCGAGGGCCGCGACATGGCGACCCTGTCGGGAGCGGAGCTGCGCGCGATACGCGGCTCGACGATCGCGATGGTCTATCAGGAGCCGATGGCCTCGCTCAATCCGACCATGCTGATCGGCCGCCAGCTGATGGAAGTGCCGCTGATCCACGAACGGGTGTCGAACGAGGAAGCCCGCGTCCGCGCGCTCGACATGGTCAAGGCCGTGCGCCTGCCCGATCCGGAGCGGGTCATGCGCGCCTATCCGCATCAGCTTTCGGGCGGCCAGCAGCAGCGTGTCGTGATCGCGATGGCGCTCCTGTCGAACCCGCGCCTCCTGATCCTCGACGAGCCGACCACCGCGCTCGACGTCACGGTCGAAGCCGGCATCGTCGCGCTGGTTAAGGACCTGACCGCCCGCACGGGCGCATCGTCGCTGTTCATCTCGCACAATCTCGAACTCATTCTCGAAACCTGCGATTCGGTGACCGTCATGTACTCCGGCGAGGCGGTCGAGACCGGCAGGGTGCGCGACGTGTTCGGCGCTGTTCGGCACCCCTACACGCAGGGCCTGTTCCGCTCGATGGCCTTGCCGGGAACGAACAAGAACGACAACCCGCTGATTCCCATTCCCGGCCAGCTGCCGCTGCCGCACGAGCGGCCGCAAGGCTGCAACTTCGGACCGCGCTGCACGCATTTCGTGTCCGGCCTTTGCGACCGCGACGATGTGCCGATGCTCGATGTTGCGCACCATCCCGACCACCAAAGCCGCTGCCTGCGGGTCGAGGCGATCGACTGGGCGGCCTCGGCGCGGAAGGGGGAACGGCTCGAGCCCGTCCGCATCGGCGCCGACATCCTCGCGGTCGACCGGCTGAAGAAGCATTATCGGGTCGCCGCGAGCGCGCTGTTCGGCAACCGGGAGGCCCGCACGGTCAAGGCCGTCGAGGACGTTTCCTTCGCCGCCCGCGAAGCGGAGGTTCTGGCGATCGTCGGCGAGTCGGGCTGCGGCAAGTCGACCCTCGCCAAAGTGCTGCTCGGACTCGAGACCGCGAGCGAGGGGCTCGTGGTGTTCGGCGACGAGGCGATCCAGAACCGGCCGGTCGAGCATCGCGCGGTCGAGACGATCTCCTCGATCCAGATGATCTTCCAGAATCCGTTCGACACGCTCAATCCGAGCTATTCGGTCGGCTCGCAGATCCTGCGCACCCTCGAGCGGTTCCGGATCGGCGAGTCCGGCGCCGAGCGACGCGAGACGATGCAGCGGCTGCTCGATCTGGTGAAGCTTCCGCGCGCTTTCGCGCATCGCTCGCCGCGCCAGCTGTCGGGCGGGCAGAAGCAGCGCATCGGCGTCGCGCGCGCCTTCGCCGGCAAGCCGCGCGTCATCATCGCCGACGAGCCGATGTCGGCCCTCGACGTCTCGGTGCAGGCGGCGATCAGCGAACTCCTGATGAACCTTCAGCGCGAGTCGAAGACGACGATGGTGTTCATCAGCCACGACCTCTCGGTCGTGCGCTATCTCGCCGACCGGGTGATCGTCATGTATCTCGGCCATATCGTCGAGATGGGCGCGACCGAGCAGATCTTCTCGCCGCCGTTCCACCCCTATACCGAAGCGCTCCTGGCGGCGATCCCGATCGCCGATCCGAGGGTGAAGAAGCGGCGCGTGGTGCTGGAGGGCGAGATTCCGTCCGCGCTGTCGCCGCCGAAGGGCTGCCCGTTCCAGACGCGTTGCGGCCACAAGGCGGGCGTGGCCGGCAACTTATGCGAGCGCGAGGCGCCGCCGATGCGCAGCGTGGCCGACGGCCACACGATCAAATGCCATCTGCCGGTCGAGGCGCTCGAGCGCATGGAGCCGGTGTTTTCGTGAGAGGGCCGGAGATGGTCGAGCCTTGATCCGGCTCGGGGCCAGAGAGTACACAGAGCCGTCATTGCGAGCGGAGCATTCCATAAACCGTCACAGTGACAGAAGTCGAGGAACCCCATGGCCTACATTCCTTCCCAGAACCGCTACGAATTGATGCGCTACAATCGCTGCGGCCGCAGCGGGCTGAAACTGCCGGCGATTTCGCTCGGTCTCTGGCACAATTTCGGCTTCGACAAGCCGATGGATTCGATGCGCCCGATCTGCCGAGTGGCTTTCGACTCCGGGATCACCCATTTCGATCTCGCCAACAATTATGGGCCGCCGCCCGGCTCGGCGGAAATCGCCTTCGGCGACATCCTGCGCGGCGATTTCCGCACTCTACGCGACGAACTGGTGATCTCGACCAAGGCGGGCTACGACATGTGGCCCGGCCCCTACGGCGAATGGGGCAGCCGCAAATATCTCGTCGCCAGCCTCGACCAGAGCCTGAAGCGGATGGGGCTCGACTATGTCGACATCTTCTATTCCCACCGCTTCGATCCCGAGACCCCGCTCGAGGAGACGATGGGGGCGCTCGACGCGATCGTCCGCCAGGGCAAGGCGCTCTATGTCGGGATCTCCTCCTACAACTCGCGCCGCACGAAAGAGGCGGCGGCGATTCTGAAGCGGCTCGGCACGCCCTGCCTGATCCACCAGCCGAGCTATTCGATGGTCAACCGCTGGATCGAGACCGACGGCCTGCTCGATACGCTCGAAGCGGAGGGGATCGGCGCGATCGTCTTCTCGCCGCTGGCGCAGGGGATGCTGACCGACAAGTATCTGAATGGCGTTCCGGGCGACAGCCGCGCGGCGGCGGCGCATTTCTTCGATCCGAAGTTTCTCACGCAAGAGACTGTCGGCCGGGTGCGCGCGCTCAACGAGATCGCCAGGCGCCGCGGCCAGTCGCTCGCCCAGATGGCGCTCGCCTGGGTCTTGCGCGACAGACGCGTGACCAGCGCGCTTGATCGGCGCGAGCCGGCCCGAGCAGGTCATCGACGCCGTCGGGGCGCTCGACAAGCTCGACTTTTCGGCCGATGAGTTGAAGGAGATCGACCGGTACGCCGTCGACGCCGGGATTAACTTATGGGCGCGGTCGGCGGAATTGGGGTAGGTCGGGAAACCGCACTCCCACTGGCAAACTACGACATGCACGTATCTCGAGCGCCGCGCGTAATCCTTTTCCGGCTTGCTGGGGAAGAGCCTGCCTCCGGGCGAACACCCGGGGATGGCCGGGAGGGCCGGATGGGATATGGCCCGCTGCTTCGCCGCCGGCAGGCTTGCACGAACACCGGAGCAAGCCTTCGACGACGCATTCCTGTTTAGCGACTGCAGGGAGAATGCGATGAAGGTTTTGGAGTTCGGTTCGATCGGGCGCCCAACGGAGCGTGGCGCCGTTCTAAAGCGTTTGGAGCCGGGCAACCGAGGAAGTCTTCTGCCAAAAGAGCTAGACTTCGCCCTTGTCCAGGCAGGTACGGCGCCGACGAAGAGCGGTGGCGTGACGTCGCCGCCCGCCGATGCACGAGTATCGGTCGCGATCGAGCAAGATACGTCTGGTGGCCGTTTCACTGTGAGACAAGTGCAGGTGTTTGACGTGGAGCAAATGGACCCGTCAGAACTGCCCCCGGGCCACAAGGCGCTGGTGTTCGAGCTCGTCCTGGCCAGCATCAGCGACGGCAGCACTCCCGTTCTGGTGACTACGGATCAAGCGGTCGCCGCCACAGTTCAGTTCACAGCGCCAGCAGATGCGACAGGCGATCGCTTCACCGCGTTGCTAGTGTTCCGCGGGGACACTTGGACAACGGAGATCAGCCTGCCCATCACAGCTCGGGTGGGCGCCTTCGATCTCGGAATCCGTTGGGGGCTGGCGAATCCATTTGGCATTCTGGCGAACCATACGTCAGCCACAGACCCGTTCCAGGGCGATTGGTTCGCAGGCCATGTCAACGCGGTTCTGCCGATACTTGGCGGCCCGGACGCCGGAGGTTTGCTCGTAGGCGCAAACACGGGCGGGGTCTGGCTTGTGGGTACGGCGACGCCGGATATACCGGCTGCCGCACAGCCGCTGAGCGACGACTGGGACGATCCGAACATATCCTGTCTGACACAAGGGCCACTCGACCCGGAGCACTTTTATGCGGGTGCGTCTGGATACGTCTACGAGACGAATCCGCTTCATGATGGGTCGCTCCGGGCATGGCGCAGGATCTCACCAAACTTCGGAGGGATTTTCACTATCGGCATCGTACCGGGCGCGCCGTCGCGCGTCGTGCTTGCAAGCGGCGCGGGGGTATTTTGGGCGGAGCTTCCCGCACTTGGCAGCAATTACGTCTGGCACGCCGTCACGACGATGACCGACGGCAGCACCTTTCCTCCTGGCACTTATTCGGGCCTTGCGGTCAGCGGATTGCGGGTCGTCGTGGCGGCATGGGGCGTCGACCTGGAGACGCATCATTACGGGATATTCCACGGAGATTGGTCGACTGGCGATCTACAGCTCGCGCGCTCGGATATGCCCCCCAGAGGGCCGACCGATTTCACCTCCGTTGACCAGAATATGTTCAGGACGACGCTGGCGGTTTGCGCGAACGACCCCGTCGTGCTCTACGCAGTGAGCTCTACCGATCAGGAGACGCTGGGCCCGATGCTGCGTTCGGGCGACGGCGGACGGAGCTGGTCTCTCCTGAGTCCGACTGTCAATGGCCAGCCGTTGGCCGCGCTCGCCGGAAAGCAAGGCTCATACAACAACTGCATCGGCGTCGCTCCGACACAGGGTGAGTTCGTCGCAGTCGGATGGCAGAATGGCACGTTCGTGTCTCACGACGGTGGCGGCACGTTTGCCAGGTACTCCGGATCGGCGCTGCATTCCGATGTCCATTGCCTGACTTACGATCCACGAGATCCTGCGGGAAAGACCTTGTACATTGGGAGCGATGGCGGTGTTGCTGTGACCCGGGACGATGGCGTGAGCTTTGACTCGAGCGCCAACCGTCAACTTGCAAATCTCGAGTTCTACAGCACTTATGTGACTCGAGACTTTTACGGCACGTTGTCTGCGCAAGGGGACCTGATCGCCGGGGGATTGCAGGACAACAGCAATGTGGCCTGCCAGGTCGCGGCCCCCGGAGCGCTAAGTCCGTGGGCGCCGATCGATGGCGGCTGCGATGGCGGCGTCGTTATGTTCATCAACACCGGCCAGATTCTCACCGACCTGGTTTGTGCAGGAAACGGGACCAACCTTTGGGTCCGGTCACTTCATGGCCGGTCTCTGTATGATGTCGACAAAGGCGCCGAGGTGCCATCGAGAGTTCCGGGCGGGCCAAATGCATTGCTCTCGCCGATACTCGACGCCATCGCAGCTCCCGCATTCAGCAACAGCGGCGGCCAACTCATGTACGCGGTCGCGAGCCCCTCCAATTCGCTGCAGATTTTTGGGCTGTTCGCCAATCGCGATGGCGGTGACCTTCATGCGGAGCCGATAGGTAGCGTTCCTGCGACGAGTTCAGGCCGACGCCATCAGCGCGCTGGGGTCTTTCGACGGAACCGAAGTTTTGATCGGAACCGGCATTGGCCGAACTTTTGTACTCGCGCCAAGTGCGGCCGGCCCGCTGGAAGCGACTCCGATCAAAGTCGCCGACGATGTGCCTCCGGGCGCTATGACCCGCATTTTAGCCCTGAATTCGGGGTTGGCCTTCGCCAACTACAACAACGGCGGCGCCGGGCGAATAATCCGCTTCGATGGAAGCAGTTGGGCCCGGTCGGACGAGGGATTGCCCGGGGATGCCTGCTACGCGCTTGCGAGCCGAGGAATTGAGGTCATTTTTACCGCCACGGATGATCGCGTGTTCAGTAGCCGCAACCAGGGGCAAAGTTGGATGAATGCCTCGACGGGCTTGCCAAAGCGTCCTCATTGCGCGGATCTGCGACTAGGCGCCACCGAGGGAGGCGATGTGCTCTATCTCAGCACGTTCGGCCGGTCGCTTTGGGCAGCCGGCTTGGCGTGAGGTTTCGTAAACCTGGTGATGGAGTTGCGGATGCATGCGTGTCCGATGGTCGCCTTTGCGAGCCCGCGCGTTGTGTCGGATACGCCAATCGATCCGCTGGGATGTGAGCGGACTTGCTGTCGGTGCTATGATGACCACGCGCGCGATGCCCGAAAACGAGGGCGGTGACGCCAATGTTCAGCAACGCCTTCGAGGAGCGGCGCTATAGGCAGCAACACGTGTCTAGCCCGAGATGGCGCTCGCCTGGGTCTTGCGGGTCGTCGACGCCGGGATCAAACTCTGGGCGTGATCACCGGAGCTCAGACAATCGGCGGTGTTGGAACGCAGCCGCTCACAACGGCGGGCAGAGCGAAGATTGCAGCGCGCAGGAACGGCCCGAGGGCGAGGAGAAGCGCCATGAGTTGGAATCCATTGCTCGAGCCGGCCGATCCCGACGCCGCCGGCATGGACTCGATCGAAACTCTGATCGTGCCCCGGGCCGTCGACGTCAACCCCTTCGTCCGACGGGTGCTGCCCGCTCCACAGCGCCAAATGGTCGGACCGTTCATCTTCTTCGATCAGTTCGGCCCGTTGGAGATGGTCGTCACTGCGGCAGGGGGCGTGCGCCCGCACCCGCACATCGGCCTCGCCACCGTCACCTATCTGTATCGCGGCGAGGTCCATCATCGGGACAGTCTCGGCACGAGCCAGATCATCGCTCCCGGGGCCGTCAACTGGATGGTGGCGGGGGGGGCATCACCCACTCCGAACGCCCCCCTGCCGAGCTTCTCGGACGCAGCACCGCGGTATACGGCATCCAGACCTGGGTCGCTCTTCCGGAACGCGAGGAGGACGCGGCGCCGAGGTTCGAGCATCATCCGAAAGAGGCTTTGCCGGTCCTCGAGGACGACGGAATCAGCCTTGGGCTGATTCTCGGCAGGGCCTATGGAGCCGTCGCGCCGGCTAGCGTCTTCTCCGACACCTTTTACGCCGACGTGGCGTTGCAGTCGGACGCCCGCCTGCCGCTGCCCGACGATCACGAAGATCGCGGGCTTCATATCCTGGAAGGTTCGATCTCGGTTGCGGGCCAAACGTTCGAGGCCGGCCAGATGATGGTGTTCCGGCCGAAGGATTCGATCAGCGTCGCCGCCGGCCCCACTGGCGCCCGCCTCGTCATCCTCGGCGGCGCGACCCTCGGCGGACCGCGCTACATCTGGTGGAATTTCGTTTCGTCCGACCGGGAGAAGATCGAGGCCGCCAAGGAGGAATGGCGCAAGGGCGACTGGGGGCGCGGTCCGTTCGACCTGCCTCCCGACGATCGCGACGAATTCATCCCGCTGCCCGACGCCTGATGTGGAATGCTAGCAGCCTGTCGGACTTGACGTTTCTCGACGCGCAACAGTTTGATATCATTACGTTTTGTGTTTCGCAGAAAAGGCAAGAAACCCAATGATATCAATGAGCTTATCGTTAAGTCCGACAGGCTCCTAGCAACTGACCCGACCCGGAACCTCGGAATTGGGCGGATAGCGGGCATTCGCTGCAATGAGGAAGGGGGTGGCGAACCTTCGCCCTCTTGGCCCTAGTTCAAGAAATGAGAAACGGCCGCTCTCCATCGGCGGCGTTTTCTTCAAGCGGTTAAAGAGGACCGGCGCAACGGCAGCGCTATTGCTCGACGCGCAATAACTCGCGAAGCCAGGCAAGTGAAGCCGAGCAACATCAACGCCCATGTCGAGGGTTCGGGAATGCTCGGCGGCGTGGCCGCTTGTCCAACGAAACTGATGTCATCGATCACGAAATCGTACCACTGCTCTACGCTATATGGGTCGACCAGCGCCAATTTTGCCGATGTGGCCGACCCTGAAAACCAATCGCCGCCCCCTGTTACCCAGTGTCCTCCCTTACCCACGCCTGGCAGGCCAAGGGTGAACCCTAGAGACTCGCCGTTGACATAGGCTTGAATTTGCGCCGGTGCAGGTGAGTTGTTGCTCAGGGTCGCAGCCCAGAAAGTGAACGCATAGGTGGTGTCCGGCAAGACAGCGACGATCTCGGACCAGATGTTCGAGGATTTGGGAAAGGCAGGCGCGTTGCCGATGAGCATGAGGCCGTGCCCGCTCGTGTGGTCGCCGAAATCCATCCAGTCGCCCCAAGCCCCCGGCGCGGTCGCGGGGCTCGAGCCAACCCAATAGCTTCCGTTGGGTCCGCCTAAGTGAACATCCCCATAAGTGTAGTCACTGCTAAAGCCAGTGTTGCCAGCTTCAAAATCTCCATTGTAAACGAGGTTTGTAACTCCGCCGGCCGTGGATACTGAAGGGAAAGCTATCGCGCCTACAACAACCGCCGCCGCAGCGGCTCTGGTCGGGAAATAGCATTTCATGGCGACTTCCATACTGAGGTGCGACCGCCGACGCTGCGCCAAATCTGCCAGTACGCGCCGCGTCGTTATCACCTCAATGAGGTTTTTTAGTGAGCACCGCTGTCCTGGACATTGACATGTGTCGAAGCGCCAGGACGAAACCGCGGGGGCAGGCGCTGCCGCCTTACGCCTCCAACGGAGCGAATTTGTATGGAAGGAATGGGTCGATTCTGGCCGATCGCCAGCGCGCAGAAGAGTTCGCCCTTATCGATTCCGGCGGAGTCCGATGTTCTCAATCGGGAATGTCTCTGAAGGGCGGAGACCGGTCATTCCGGCCAAGCGAGCCGACGGGGGCCTGCTTTCAGCACACATGCAGGAACGACAAAACGCCGCCCAAAGATGGACGGCGTTCTGCAAAGGCTCGAAGGCGCGAAGCTTTACGCTGTGAGCGCGGCGCTCCGACGCGAGATGCGATAGCCGGCGAAGCCGAGGCCGGCGAAGCCGAGGCCGGCGAAGCCGAGGATCATCATAGCCCAAATCGACGGCTCCGGCACGGCCGAATACGCCACGCCGATGTCCCACCCGCCCGTGTTGTCGCCCTGAATGTCGTCGTTGTAGCCGAACGACAGCTCCGTCACGCCGGTCGGGATGCCGACAGAATACGGCGGATAGTTCGGGGACACGCTCGTGGCGAAGGGCGCAAACGGTTGGCCCACGACCACGCCGGAATTGTCGGTGAACGCGGCGATCAGCGCCCCCGCCCAGATGTTCGGGCCGACGTTGTTTGGGTCGATGTAATGGCAGGGAAGTATACCCTGGGAACCGAGGCCGCCCGAGGTCCCCGGGCCGCAGCCCCACTCTATCGGGTAAATGTGGTTGAAAGGATAGCCCTCAGGGCCTGCCGGCGGCCAGAGGATCCCGCCGGTGGCCGAGCCGCCTTGATAGGTAAGCGTGACCGAATTTGCTCCCGCCTGCAGCAGGAGTATAGCCGGGGTCGTGTGGTCGTTAATTCCGTAAGGCATGCTTGGGTTGGTCGAAATCGACCACGGCCCGTCCGTAGCCGCCACGAAAATCGTGTCCGCCGCCGCTGCGCTCACGCCTGCCGCTGCGAGCACGAAGCTCGTCACAAGCGCTTTGCAGCTCATTGTTATCCTCCCAATGTTGATTCATTTTTCATTTTCTCTTCAGACTTTCACCTATGGCAGACCGCTGTCAATTGACTTTTTTGTCGCACCTAACAAGGTCAATTGGAGGAAGGAAGGCTGCGCGTTGAGTTGCGCCTCGGTATCCGACCGAGCCGAACGGCACCGTGGCGGCGGATCGCCTCAAAGCCGGCGACCGTGATCGAGATGTGGATATTGCATCGCTCGGAGCGTGCTCGGATGACGCCCTTGCCGAGCGTGGAACTTCGCGATCATGGGGTGGGAACTTCCGCTTCGGGTCGAACTGGTGCGTTCGCAACGACGTGGGAAGAGCTTGTTGCGGGGTCGGGTCGCCCGGCGAGCAGCGAGCGTCTCAAATGGGCGGAGAGCGGCTCTAGAAGCGTCGCCTCGGGAACGACCGCAGTCCGGGCGATAGCCGTCATTCCATATAGACCGCGGAGCACGCTTCACCGCCCGGAGCGGCCGTTCGGGGCGCCGTCCACCCCATCAGCAAAGGGTCGAGCGCGGACCTCCTCTTGGCCGCGCCGCATGCTCGGCACTAGTTCGCCTTCGGCCGTAGCGGCGATGATTTTGGTAGTCACGCGCGCGCGATAGCGCGGCCAAAAATTCCAAAACGGCTGCTTTCGCCTCCCCCCGCATCCGCCGGGCGGGGCCTCGGTTGACAACATCCCCGTCTTCTTGGCTCAATCCGTCACCGCGAAGCGGGCTCCCTCTCGATGACAGGAGAGCAGGATCGTGACCCATTTCCAGGTCCCGGGCGACCGCGTCCTCCAAAGTCCCGGAAGCAAGATTCCCTCGCCGTGGCCCGTTCCTCCGGAGGGCTACCGGCTGTTCGTCAGCGGGCATTCCGGCACGGAGCGGATCGGAATTCAGCTCGACCAGCGGATCGAGCTCCAGATCGTCAGCGGCAAAGACTGCTATCTGGTGACAACGGAATGGCAGAACGTGCGCAAGATGATCTCCGTGATCGGGAGCGCCGGCGCGGTCGCCTGGGGAAACGCCAACCCAGGGCCGATCGCGCTGTCGGAGATCGTGGCGACTAAGGATGAGCAGAAGTTCGTCGTCCATGCCCGGAATGCGGGCACGACGACGCTGTTTGCGATCGATCCGACCAATTACGCCGTGAAGGCCAGCCTCGACGTCGCGGTGGGCAAGTTCGAAAGCCATCCCGGGATGCGCGTCGATCTGATCGCCGACGTCTGCCGGGGATCCAACTCGCTCAAGATCCACGCGCTTCAGCGCATGCTCAACAACAACAAGTTCCTCGGCGTCGACTCGCGCAACTACAATCGTTTCAACAACGACGACAACATTTTCGAGCAACATGCGAACCCGAACATCTCGCCGGATCCCCACATCGGCGACATGTCGTGCGGCGTCGTCGCGCGATGGCGCACCGAACAGGTGTTCCCGAAGATCATCGCGCCGGAATTCGACTGGTACAGGCTCGGCGCGTTCCACGAGCCCTTGGGCGGCAAGCCGACCAGTCGCAAGCAGGTGAAATATCGTTCCGACAGGGTCGAGACCGTGCGTAGCCAGATCCTGCGCGCGCTCGGCGACGGCGCAGCCGTCCGGGCCGCGGTCGTCGACAGTCCGACGGACATCACTCCGACGAATGGCTATCTCGTCGCCTATGCCGGCGGCGGACACACCGTCGTTATTGTCGGCTGCAGCACGGACGGCATGCAGTTCCTCTACATCGACCCTTGGGGCGGCGGGTCGCAAATGGAGTACAAGGGCGGAATCGCCGGAAATAAATTCGCCGGCGATTGCTACCAGATCGGCAAGCTCATCGTCGAATATGACCCTGACCGGCGAGTCAACGCGAGCGACACCAAGGCCAACATCATTCGCGAGCACAAGGACACGCAAGGCACGTTCAAATATGCCGACGACAGCTATCTCGAGGTCGTCGCGTGCCCCTTCCACGTGCCGGGGCGCACATAGCGCTCGCAGGCCGTGACGTCGCGGCGGAGCTCTCCTCACTACGAGGCAATCGATGGCTCGAACGAAGCTATTTCGATCCAAGCGGTAGCAGGCGCTCCGGCTGCCCGACGCTGTTGCCTTTCCGGACGACGTCGGACGTGGAAGTCCTGCGCGACGGGAAGCGGCGCGTGATAGTGACAACGAATGCGGTCTGGGACGATTTCTTCGACGCGCCGGGCGTCGATTTGCCTCCGCGCGAACAGCGACCGCTCTCTGAGGCGCTTCGATCCTAGTCGACGAGGCCTTCCGCTACGTCTACAACGACGACACGATCGACTTCGATCATCTCGACCGCTTCGACCTCGCCAATATGAGCAAGGCGCTGATCCGCTCGGTCAACGCCCGGGTGGCGGGCGAGGTGCTGGTCGACGTCGGTGTGGTCGCTGCGAAATCTCCTGCATCCCGTATAGGGAGCGGAGCGAAGCGGCAGAAGTCCTAGTTCCGGGGTCGCTTGGTCGGAAGCTGACGCCTTCGGAGCTTGCTCAGTGAACGGTCGGTCCTGGCGCAACCTACGCCTTCAGCCGAAGACCGCTTTCTCGCGCATTCCTGCCTTTCATCGCTACGGCTTTGAACGGCAGAAAAGGGTCGATTCCTGCCATTCGTGGCCGATCTGGTAACGTGCCAAATATCAAACTCGATTGGCGCGGATGGAGTCCCATCCGCCCCGGTCGCGCCAACGCGGCGCCATCGAGCGAGGAAGGGAGAACGTGGCCATGGTGCAGAAGCGCCCCCGCATCGGCGTCGTCGGTTCAAGCAACGTCGATCTCGTCACCTATGTCGAGCGCATGCCGGTCTGGGGCGAGACGATCGCCGCCCCGCGCTTCGAGATGAACATGGGCGGCAAGGGGGCGAACCAGGCGGTCGCGGCGGCGAAGCTCGGCGCCTCCGTCGTCATGGTGTCGAAGGTCGGCGACGACGCGCTCGGCGAGGGCGTGCTGCGCAATTTCGATACGATCGGCGTCGGGACCGCGCATGTTCGGCGCGTCGAAGGCCAGTCGACCGGGACCGCGACGATCCTCGTCAACGCCAAGGGCGACAATTTCATCCTCATCGTCAAGGGCGCGAACGGCGATCTGACGCCGGCCGACGTCGAGGCCGCCGGCGAGGACCTGAAGGCCTGCGATCTCATCCTCACGCAGTTCGAAGTGCCGCTCGAGACGGTCTATGCGGCGCTCGCCTTCGGCAAAGCGCACGGCGTCAGGACCATGCTCAATCCCGCGCCCGCCGTCCCGAGCCTCGACATGGACAAGGCGCGGCTCGCGAGCTTTCTGACCCCGAACGAGACCGAGCTCGCCATTCTGACCGGCATGCCGGTCGGAACGGAGGACGAGATCGCCGCCGCCGCGAAAAGCCTCATCGCCAGCGGGATCGAGACGGTCATCGTGACCCTCGGCGCGCGGGGGTCGCTGCTCGTCAAGGCCGAGGGCTTTCGGCGGATCGCGCCGGCCAAGGTCGAGGCGGTCGATTTCGACGGGGGCCGGCGACGCCTTCATCGGCGCCTTCGCCCGCTATTTCGCCGTGGGGCTTTCGCTCGAGGCGGCTCTCGAACGGGCGACCCTTTACGCCGCCGATTCGGTCACCAAACGCGGGGCGCAGAAGTCGTTCGCGACCGAGGCCGAGTTCGAGGCGTTCCGCCGTCGGCTGGGGCAATGAACATGTCGTTTGGTCATAGGAAGCGTTAGGGACAGGGGCGAATCGGCGGGACCGCCCACAGAATATGTTGATCGTTCAGTCGGTTGTCCGGTGAGGAGTTGGCCGATGGCGAACAAATCATGTACAAACGCGACCGCCTATGCTATCGTCAACATTTGGACGTGATGAGATGAGCCCAATGCTCTCCTTCAGGAAAGACGCAGGCGACGGAGCGCCCAACCCTCCTCGACAGCAAAGCGGGCGAACGAAGGCGTGGGCGGCCTGTGAGGCGGCCGGCTGTCGTCCAGGCGCTCGTGCAGGACGAGGTGGAGGGAGGGGTCGTGCGGGTCGCCTCTAACCCCTTGACAACGCTCGATTCGGAAAAGGAAATGAAAGGAATTGCAAACATTCCGGCGGCCTTTTCCGCGCATAAACCCATGCGCAAGCCATGCGCGGAAAGGTTCTGCAAATGAGCGCGCCGGGCGATTGGAACGGCCCGGAGCCTGGCGGGCCGGTGGGGGCGGCGCGGCCCGCAAGGGTTTCTCGCGCCCGGAAATGGCGCCGCAACCGATTGAAAAGGCTCAAATCGGGAATGGAAATCGGCGCGGGAAGCGCCGGCGCCCTAAAGCGCAAAGCCGCCGTCGACCAGATGGATCTGCCCGGTGGTGAAGGCGCTCTCGTCGGAGGCGAGATAGACGGCGAGCGCCGCCACCTCCTCCGGCTTGCCGAGGCGGCCCATCGGCTGGCGGTCGACAAAGGCCTGGCGCACGGCCTCGATCGGCTGGCCGGAGTTGCGGCTCAGCGTCTCGATCCGCCCGTCGAGCGATGGGCTCTCGATCGTGCCAGGGCAGATGGCGTTGCACCGCACGCCGCGGCGGATGAAGTCGGCCGCCACCGCCTTGGTGAGTCCGATCACCGCCGCCTTCGACGCCCCGTAGACATAGCGGTTGGGAATGCCGCGCACCGAGGACGCCGCCGAGGCGACATTGACGATCGAGCCGCCTCCCTTTCCGAGCATCCCCGGCAGGAAGGCGCGGATCGTGCGATGCATCGCCTTGACGTTGATGTCGAAGGAAAAGTCCCAGTCCTCGTCGGAGCAGTCGAGGACGCTGCCGTGATGGACGAAGCCGGCGCAGTTGAACAGGATGTCGATCGGCCCGACGTCGCGCGCCAGCGCCGCGACCGCCTCTGCGGAACGGACGTCGAGCCTGCGCCGGTCCGCGTCGAGCCCGGCGAGGCCATCGAGATCGATGTCGGTCGCCACGACCCGCGCCCCCTCCTCCCGGAAGGCCTTGGCCGTCGCCCGGCCGATGCCCGCCGCCGCCGCCGTCAGGACCGCGACCTTGCCCGCCAACCGTTCCGCCATCGAAAACGCTCCCTTTTTCCTGATCCACCGAAACCTGAACGTCGGGCGACGCACCCGAAGCGTTTGTCAGAGACATATTGCCAAAGCCGCGGGAATTGGCATAGACAGCAGCGCCGATCGAACGCCTTCACTGCGTTTCCGGTCGCGGCGCCGCAATAGCTCAGCTGGTAGAGCACGTCATTCGTAATGATGGGGTCGGGAGTTCGAAATCTCTCTTGCGGCACCACTTCTCCCGTCTCGCTGAACCGAACCCGGGTGACATTCCCGGGCCGGAACCGCGCCGGCTTACACGATCGTGCGTTCCGTCGGCGTCTCCGCGTAAAGCTCCTCGACCATGTCGGCGCGGAGCGCCAGCACGGCGCGCTGGTTGATCGAGCCCTTGTCGGTGAGTTCGCCCGTGTCGAGCGAGGGCGGATCGTCCATGAGGATGAGGCGGGCGAAGCGGCCGGAGCTGCCGCCGGCGACCCGGTTGAAGGCGGCAAGCAGCGCGGAGAATGTCTCCCGCACCTTCGGATGGGCGAGCGCATCCGCGTCGCTCGCGGCGCCGGCCAGTCCGGCAAGCTCCCGGCACGCCGGGACGTTCGGCACGACGAGGGCCGCCGCGTCGTCGCGGTCATGACCGGCGACGACGACGTCCGTCACATAGGGCGCGCAATGGGCGATGAACTTGAGTCTCAGCGGCCCGACGCTGACCCAGGTGCCGGTTGCGAGCTTGAAATCCTCCGCCACGCGGCCGTCGAAGACGAAGCCGCGTTCGGGGTCGCTGTCGTCGGCGAAGCGCAGCGCGTCGCCGAGCCTGTAGTAGCCCTCCTCGTCGAAAGCGGCCGCGGTCAGCTCCGGCTGTCGCCAGTAGCCCGGCGTGATGCTCGGGCTCTTCAGCCGCGCCTCGAGCTTGTCGCCGTTCGGCACGAGCTTCAGCTCGACGCCATGGTTCGGGATGCCGACCACACCGGGCTCGCAGGCCTTTTCGGTTACGCTGATCGCGGACGGCCCGGTTTCCGTCGAGCCGAGCGAGGTCAGGATCGGCACGACATGGCCGACCGTCTCGCGTCCGAGCCGCTCGAATTCCTCGCGCACATGCGGGGCGAGCGCCGCGCCGGCGTAGACGAACGACTGCAGGTGGGCGAACAGGCTCCTGCGCAAGCTGGCGTCCGCCTGGACGTAGGGCAGCAGCATCTCGAAGCCCTTCGGCACGTTGTAGTAGATGGTCGGCGACACGTCGCGGAGGTTGCGGACCGTCGCCTCGATCGCGCCGGGCAGGGGCCGTCCCTCGTCGACGTAGAACGAGCCGCCGCACGACAGGACGAGATTGAAATTGTTGTTGCCGCCGAAGGTGTGGCTCCAGGGAAGCCAGTCGACCAGCACGGGCGCGACCGAACCGTAGCTCGGATTGACGCCCTTCAGCATCGCTTGGTTCGACGTCATCATCCGCTGGGTGTTGATCACACCCTTGGGCGCGCCGGTCGAACCGGAGGTGAACAGGAGCTTGGCGACCGTGTCGGGACCGACCTTCGCCTGCGCGGCGTCGACTTCGGGGCCCGCGGGCTTCGCGGTGAACGCTTCGAACGTCGTCGAGGGCCAGCCCCTCGGCGGGCTGGCGCCGGCGATCACCTCCACGTCCTTCGGCACGCCGGCCGCGAGGGCGAGGGCGAATTGAGTCCCGTCGGCGACATAGACGAGGCCCGGCGCCAGGATCGTCAGGATGCTTTTCAGCTTGCCGTAGTCCTTGGCGACCAGCGAGTAGGGTGGCGAGACCGGCGCGTAAGGCACGCCGGCGATCATCGCGCCGAGGCCAAAGAGCGCGTGCTCGACGCTGTTGCCGGAGAGGATGGCGACCGGCCGGTCCGCTGTGAGGCCGCGATCGAGGATCCCCCGCGCGACGCGCCGGGCGATGTCGCGCGCCTCGGCGTAGGTCACCCGGCGCCAGGCGCCGCGCTGCCGTTCGGCGAGGAACACACGCGTCGGCGCGGCCCTCGCCCAATGGTCGAGCCAGTCGGTCATGGCCTTCGGATAGGGGCCGAGCGGGTGGGGCGAGCGCACGATCATCGCGCCGTCGGCGCGGCGCTCGACGGTCACGTCCGACGGGCCGAAGGTGAGCGGAACTTTCGTCATCGTTTCCTCCCCCGTCGCTCGAACGTCACCGCGATGAGCGCAATGATCCTGAGCCTCTGTCAGCCATCCTCTGGATCGCTTCGATTACGCTCGCGATGACGCCTACGGCTTCGTGCTAGTAACCTTCGTCTCTCATCTCGCGTAGCATTTCCGCGCTTGAATTTTGCCAGGACGGCAGCGACTCGCGCAACGCGGCGAGCGCTTCGAAATCGATCGGCTCCTTCGGCGGAGCCGCCCACCGGATTTGCGCGACAGGCTCTCCGTTGCGGGTGATGATGACTTCCTCACCCGATTCCACCTTGTCCAGCAGTTCGCTCAAATGCGCCTCGGCGTGAGCCAGTTCGACCGTGATCATGAATTTTCTCAGGTGGCCGTGTCGACAGTGATAAGTCAAGACTAAGCCGGAGCTCGTAGCCGCCGACTGTGGCGCTGAGAATCTCAGCTCTGCCGCAAAACCTTCGCCGCCCGCTTTTCTAAAAAATCCTTGAGCCGCTGCGTCGCCTCCGGGCTGAGCTCGGCGACGGAAGCCATCAGCGACTCGGTCAGGAGGCCGCTCGCCGGATCGCTCTCGAAGATGCGTGGCAGCGCGTGCAGAACGGCGAAGTTGGTCGTCGAGGTATTGGAGGCAGCGATGGCGGCGAGCTCCATCGCCTTGTCGAGCCCCTTGCCGTCGTCGACCAGGTATTGCGTGACTCCCGCCGCGTGGCCTTCCTCGGCGTTCAGCGTGCGGCCGGTCAGCATCAGGTCCTGCACCCGCGCCACGCCGATCAGCCGGGCGATGCGCACCGAGCCGCCGCCGCCGAGAAAGATGCCGCGCTGGCCCTCGGGCAGGCCGTAGTAGGTCGAGCGCTCGGCGACGCGGATATGGGTCGCGGCGGCGAGTTCCAGCCCGCCGCCTACGACGGCGCCGTGCAGGGCTGCGATCACCGGCGCGCGGCCGAATTGGATCGCCTCGAACGCCCGGTGCCACATCCGCGAATGCAGCACGCCCTCGAGCGGATCGTGCTTTTCGGTGACGTCGGAGAGTTGGTCGAACAGGTCGAGCCCGGCCGAGAAATGCGGCCCTTCGCCGGTCAGGACGACGGCGCGGATGTCGTTCGGCAGACGGCTGAAGAAGGTCTCGAGCCCGAGCACGGTGACGTCGTCGAGCGCGTTGCGCTTTTCGGAGCGGGCGAGGCGCAGATGAGCAATGGCGCCGCGGCGCGTGGCCCGGAGGGTCGAAGGCAGTTCGACGCCCCCGATCGGCGCTTCCGAATCCGCACTCGTCATGGTTTCCTCCTGCGCGCGCCCCGCGCTCGCGAACGACCTTATGGTCGACGCCTTCGTGCTACCTGGTGATCCTGGGATCTTCGCGGTCGATCAATTCACCACAAAGAAACGAAGGCGACAACTCGATCCGAGATCACGCGCCGTCCAGCCAGGTCAGCAGCGCCTCCAGCCACGGCGCCTCGACATGCAGCCGAAAGCCCGCGTCCGTCCGCAGGATGAGGCAGCGAAAGCCCGCGAACAGCACGGCGGCGGAGGGCGAGGCGGCGTCGAGATCGGCCGACGTCCCCTGAGCGAGCGCCGAAGGGGCGTCCGGGCCGTCGACGTCGATCGTGGCCCATCCGTCGTCGACCGCTGTCGCGCACCAGCCGTCTCGCCAGCCCTCGGCCGCCCCAAGCGGCGCCGGCGTGACGAGCAGCGCCCGGTCGCGCGCGATGCGCAGCGCATGCGCGCCTTCCGGCGCTGGTGCGGTGAGGCCGAGGAGCGGCGCGCCCGGCGCCAGCGCCGCGATCGCGGCATCGAGATCGCCGGAGACCAGCACACGTCCGCGACCGTTCAGCGCCCGCGCCGTGAGGCGCGGCCCGTCGATCAGCGTTCCTGTTCCGCGCCGCGCGGGCGCCCAGGACATCTCACGCATGGAGCCGGTTCCCTTCCGGATCGAGCGCCACAGCCGGAGCGACGGACGCACTGCGCTCCGCGCCGAGATGGAAAATGCCGACCGTCTCGCCCATGCGCGAAAGACCCGCTTCCACGAGGCCGAGCGCCACCGGCCGGCCGAGCGTCGGGCTCGGGTAACTCGACGTGACGTAGCCGAGCGACCGGCGCGCCGCGCCGGTTCCCTCGATCACATGCGCGCCGGTCGGCAAGGCCGGCTCGCCGCTGGCGACGGCGAGGCCGACCAGCTGCTTGCGGGCCTTGTCCGTCGCCGCCGGCGTAAAGAGCGACCGCCTGCCGATATATTCATCCTTGCGCTGGTCGCGCGGACCCGTGATCCCGAGATCCTGCGGCATGGTCGTTCCGTCGGTGTCCTTGCCGACGACGATGAAGCCCTTTTCGGCGCGCAGGATCATCAGCCCTTCGAGTCCCAGAAGCCCGCCGCCGAACGCCGGCAGCCGCTCGACGATCCGCCCGCGTAGGGCGTTTGCACGGCCGGCGGGGACGCTGAGCTCGTAGGAGCGGTCGCCGGTGAAGCTGACGCGCGCGATCCGGAGCGGCGCGCCCTCGAAAGCCCCGGTCGCGAACGCCATGTGCGGCAGGGTCTCGTCGTCGAGCGCGACGCCGAGACCGAGCGCGGCGATGCAATCGCGGGCCTTGGGGCCGGTCAGGGTCAGCGTCGCCCAGTGCGCGGTGGCATCGTGAACGAAGACGCGGCGGGGATCGAAACGATCCTGCCGCCACAGCTCGAGCCGGGTGACGACCGCATCCGTATGCCCGGACGAGCAGGAGACGAGAAAACGGTCGTCGGCGAGGCGCAGGGTCACGCCGTCGTCGAACACGACGCCCGTCTCCGACAAAAGGAAGCCGTAGCGGATCTTGCCGGGCTTGAGGGTCGAGAGGCGGTTGTAGCTGTGGAAGTCGGCGAGCTTCGCCGCGTCGGGGCCGACGATCTCGATCTTGCCGAGCGACGAGCCGTCGAACAGCGCGACGGTTTCGCGGGCGCGCGCCGCCTCGCGCTGGATCGCCCGCTCCGGATCGTCCGGTCCATACCAGGCGGGCCTGAGCCAGCCGCCGTATTCGCGCATTTGCGCCCCGTCGGCGCGGTGCTCTTTCTCGAGCGGCAGGCGCCTCAGCGGGTTGATCAGCGCCCCGCGCCTGCGGCCGCCGACGACAGTCATCGGGACCGGGACGAAGGGCGGGCGGTAGGTCGTGGTTCCCGTTTCCCCGATCGTCCGGCCGGTCAGGGCCGCCATGGCGGCGAGGCCGTTGAGATTGGACGACTTGCCCTGGTCGGTCGCCATGCCGAGCGTCGTGTAGCGCTTCAGGTGCTCGACGGAGACGTAGCCCTCGCGGCCTGCGAGCGTGACGTCCTTCAGCGTGACATCGCTCTGGAAGTCGATCCAGCGCCGGCCCGGTGCGTCCGGCCTCGGCCAGGCGGCGACGATCCGGTACTGGCCGGCCGGCGCGTTCGGCGCCGCGCCCTCGCCCCCGCCCGCTGCATGGCCCTGGCGCAGGGCTTGGTCGAGGGTGAAGGCGCCGTTGGCGGCGCCCGCGACGGCGACGCCATCGATCGGCGCGGCCGGCACGAGCGCGGCGAGCGCCTCGTCGTAGCTGAGCTTCCCGCGCGCCTGCGCGTAGAGATGGACGGTCGGCGTCCATCCGCCCGAGAGCAGCAGCGCGTCGGCCGGAAACGTCCGCCCGCCGGCCCGGACGCCCTCGACGCCGTTCGCTCCGGTTATGCCCTCGATCTCGACATTGCGCGTCGCTTTGAGCTTCGTCTGCGAGACGTCCGCCCGTGAGTTCGAAAATCTCGACCTCCGCCCCGGCTTCCACCAGCGCTTCGGCGACCGGATAGGCCGAATCATTGTTCGTTGCGATCGCGACGCGCTTCCCCACCACGATTCCGTAGCGGCGGAGATAGACGAGCGCCGCATCGGCCGACATCACGCCGGGGCGGTCGTTGTCGGGGACGGTGAGCGGCCGCTCGATCGCGCCGGCGGCGACGACGATGCGCTTCGGCCGGATGCGCCAGAGCGCGTCGGGGCGTGGGGCGCGCCGTTCCCATGCGCAGACGATGTTGTGGTCGTAGATTCCGAATGCGGTGGTCGAGGTCATGACCCGACCGCCGGCCGCTTCGACCGCGGCGCGGACGTTTGTTCCCCATGCGCGCCAGTCGCCGCCTTCGATCGTTCCGCCGCGATGGACGAGCGCGCCGCCGATGGTGTCATGATCCTCGAGGAGGAACACGACCTCGCCCGCTCTCGCGGCCGCGGCCGCCGCGGCGAGGCCGGCAGGACCGGCGCCGACGACGATGAGGTCGCAGCGGGCGTTGATTTGCGGGCTTTCGGCCGCCGGGCGGTTCATCGGATCGACGGTTCCGAGGCCGGCCATGGACCGCACCAGGGGCTCGAACGTCTCCCAGCGCGGCCAGATGAAGGTCTTGTAGTAGAAGCCCGAGGGCATGAAGGCCGAGAGCCTGTCGATCAGCGCGGCGCGATCGTGCGCCGCGGTCGGCGCGGAATTGACCGAGCGCACGGAAAGATCGTTGTCGAGCGCTTCCGTGGTGGCGCGGAGGTTCGGCGTTTTGCGGCCTTGGCGCGTCACGTCGACGATCGCGTTCGGCTCCTCGGTCCAGGCGCCCCAGATCCCGCGCGGCCGGTGATATTTGAAGCTGCGGCCGACGATTCGGACGCCGCCCGCAAGCAGCGCCGAGGCGATGCTGTCGCCCTTGAACCCGACGAGCGGCTTGCCGTCGAAGGTGAAGGCGAGCGGCTGGCCGCGATCGACCGCGCCGCCTTCAGGCAGACGGAAAGCGGTCACGACACAGCCCACAGCGGTTCGCTCCCGAGCACGGCGTTGGTCGCCGTGTCGCGCGTCATGGCGAAGGATTCCATGCAGGTCCGGTGCAGCCAGATCTCGGGCGCTTCGCCCTTCGGGTTGCCGTTGAAATAGAGGTATTCGGCCCAGGCCTCGTCGCTCACCGCCTCGGCCGGCTCGGGGCGGGCCTTGGGCTCGCCGACATAGTGGAATTCGGTCTCGTCGCGAGGGCCGCAGAACGGGCAGGGGAAGATTTGCATGGAGACGGCTCTAGAGCATTCTGGACTTCGATGGAATTGGTGAGCGGAGCCCGCAATTGCGTTTTTTAAGGGCCGCTCCACGCTGTGGCGTCTTTGACCTTGCGTATTGACGGATTGACGGGGCTGTCACCGTATGCGCTGCTAATTTGGTCCATTTTGATGTGGTAAGTGGCCATATGTCGTTTCGATAATGCCGCCGGGCAAAAAGTCGGGGAGGGCGATGATGACGACGGTGCAGCAGGTACTCGACAGAAAAGACTCAGAAGTCTGGTATATTAGTCCAGACGCCACAGTCTTCGACGCCATCGCAAGAATGGCTGAAAAAGACGTTGGGTCACTGGCTGTGATGGACGGGGACGAACTTGTTGGTGTTTCCACGGAACGGCACTATGCACGCAATGTTTTTTTGAAAGGCAGGGCCTCTCCGAAGACGCTTGTTCGCGACGTTATGGAAGAGCAAGTTTTTATCGCGCGGCCGGAACATTCTGTTGAACAATGCATGGCGCTTATGACCGACAGGCGCGTCAGCCATCTCCCGGTGGTCGATGGAAAAAAGCTCATTGGGATTATTTCGATAGGCGATCTCGTGAAGAGCATTATTGGCCAGCAGGAATTGATAATCGGCCAGCTTGAACACTACATCCATGGTCAAAGGTAGCGCTGGTAGGTCCCCTCTGAAAGTTCGGGCCGAGGCTGGCTTCTCCGCCCCGGGCCCAGCTTTTTTGTGCGGCCAGATTACCCGATCCGTCATAGTTGTGCCCCGACCGGAATCGCATCCGTCCCATTACATTACAGTGACGCTTACTTCAATTCCCTATTGCTTGTTCAAGGGGATATTGTTGCGGCGCTCGCAAAGCCGGAAGATCGTTCAGAAGTAGGTATTGAAACAAGTGTCACCGGAATCCCCGAAGGCCTGCGCCATAGGCGACGCTGAGCGCGGCCTTGTACTTGAGGCCGGGCGCAGCTTCGATGAGGCGCGCCACCTCCTCCTGGCTCAGGACGACCGGCGCCTTGCGCGGCTCGTTCACGAGCCTCAGAGGGCGAACGAGGTCCGGCCGTTGGAGGGTCACGATGAAGAAGAACCGAAGCGCGGCGATGGCCGAGTTGATCGACCATGGGCTGACCTGTTGCTGCGCCATATGAAGTTGATATCGGCGAAGATCCTCGCTCGTCGCCGTGTCTGGCGACCGGCCGAGGAAGACCGCGAAGGTCCTGACGTGCCGGACGTAGTCCTTTTGAACCTTCTCCTTGAACCGGCGCGCCGTCATATCGTCGATCATGCGCTGCCGCAGCGGGCTGATGGGCTTGTCGGACATCGAAAGCTCCTGTCTCGCGTGGGTTAACCCCACGATCTTGAGACAGGGCCGTGCTTTCCCGTTGTCTTTACTTCCGCGCTCTCTCCGCTCGCTTGCCGCCCCTACCGCGCGAGCGGTTTAGTCCAAGGGCGGAGAGCGACCGTTGGCTGAACGGCGGGAACCGGCGGCATAGCGGGCGTACAAAGGCCACGAAAGAAAGCTGCCTGAAGCGGGGCGTCGGTCGACGTGCCCGCAGAACATCCCCATGCCGGAGTCCGAACACTCGCGCAGGCGGGAGTTAGGTCTAAATCGGAGGCTCGACACCAGCGTTACTTGAACTGGACCCCATTCGTGGGACCACGGGTCGTTGGAATTAAGGTGTAATCGCGCCTGCCCTTGTCCTTCAAAAATCATGCCGCTTCTTGCTGCTTCTGCTTCTGCTGTGGGTATGTGGGCAACGCGTTTGCGTTGTCCAAGCGAAGCGGCATATCCACAGCTCTTGCCGCCGCCTCGATTTTGTCCATGCCGGCGCGCCAGACCGCCATCGGCATCTGGTTGTTCATCGCCTGATGAGGACGCCGAAAATTGTAAAAAGTCATCCAATTGCCGATGCCGGCCCGCGCCTCGCGGCCGTCGGCATAGGCTTTCAGATGCACTTCTTCGTACTTGATCGAGCGCCACAGCCGTTCGATGAAGATGTTGTCCATGAAGCGGCCGCGCCCGTCCATCGAAATCGCGACGCCCGCCGCCTCGAGCTTGCCGGTGAAGGCGGCGCTGGTGAACTGCGCGCCCTGATCGGTGTTGAATATTCGCGGCTTTCCGTGTCGCACCAGAGCCTCCTCCAGCGCCGCGACGCAAAACCCCGCTTCGATCGTGTTCGACAGCCGCCACGCCAGAACCGCGCGGCTGGCCCAGTCGATGATCGCCACGAGATACAGAAAGCCGCGCGCCATCGGGATGTAGGTGATGTCGGACGCCCACACGTGGTTTGGCTCGGTGATCGCCAGGCCGCGCAGCAGATAGGGATAGATCTTGTGTCCGGGCGCGGCTTTGCTCGTGCCAGGGCGCGGAACCAGCGCCTCGATCCCCATCACCCGCATCAGCCGTTGCACCCGCTTCCGGTTGACCCCGCGGCCTTCCTTGTTGAGTTCGAACATCATCCGCCGCGAGCCGTAGAACGGCAGTTCGAGATGCAATTCGTCGATCCGGCGCATCAAGGCCAGGTCGTCCGCCGCCGCAACGGGCTTGGGGCGGTAGACCCCCGAGCGCGCCAGGCTCAACAGCGCGCATTGCCGGCGCACCGACAAATCCTTGCCAGGCCGTTCGACCATCGCTCTTCGATCGGGCGCGCTCATCGCCCGGGCCTCTTGGCCAAGAAATCCCGTTCAACCGTCAACTGGCCAATCTTGGCGTAGAGCTTGGCCGCCTCGCGCTCGCGCTCCTCCTCGCCATCGCCCAAGCTGCTCGCGCCGCGCGCGAACAGGCTTGCGACATTGTCGAGAACCTGCTTCTTCCAGGCATAAATCTGGTTCGGATGCACGCCGTGCCGCTTCGCCAGTTCCGGCACCGTCGCGTCCTCGCGCAGCGCCTCCAGCGCGATCTTCGCCTTGAACGCCGCATCAAACTTCTTGCGTGACTTCGTCATTTCTCGCTCCATCGGTTGCGACAGAGCAGGACGCTTCACACCTTAACACCTGGTCCCAAATCCGGGGTCCACTTCACC
>CAVUHX010000051.1:0-209900 GCA_963741405.1 uncultured Alphaproteobacteria bacterium | reverse complement strand
ATCTGGATCGCGATCGCGCATTCGACGGCCGCGACGACGGAGGGAAACTCCAGCAGCACGCCGTCGCCCATCGTCTTGACGATGCCGCCCGCCGAAGCGAGCGCACGATCGGCGCCGCCGCCTCGCGACGCTCGCTGACCGCCCGCGCCGTCCCCGCCTCGTCCTCGCCCATCGAGCCGCGAGTAGCCGACGACGTCGGCGGCGAGGATCGCGGCGAGGCGGCGGGCGGCGGTCATTGTTCGGGGACCCCGGCCTTGCGCATGCCTTCGAAAATGGGCTCGAGTCTGGGCCAGATACGTCGGGTCGTCGCTCACTCGCCGTCCAGGCGGCGCGGGCGCGGGAGATGGTGAAGGTCGGGTTGAGCGCGAGGCCGGCCTTGACCGCGGAACGCGCCTCGTCCAGTCGACCAAGCTGCGCGAGGGCGGCGGCCAACTCGAAATATGCGTAGCGGAAAATTTCGGTTGGCCTCGATCGCCCGTCGAAACCACGCGACCGCCTGCTCGTAACTGCCGAGGTGGTTCTTCGCCCTGCCCGCGTATGTCATCCAGGTGTAAGCCATCGTATCGCGCGGACTGAGGCGCAGGGCCTCGGCAATGTGAGCCTCTGTTTCTTCGGCGCGACCGATGAAAATCTTGCCAAGCCCGATAACGGCATGGGCGCAGGGCGAGATTTCGATCCAGCTCCAACGCATGTTCACATTCGGCGATGCCCTCCGCGGCGCGCTTGGTGAATATGTCGACAAGTCCCAAGTACATATGGCCGCGCGCATGGTCTGGGACCGACGACAAGGCTTTGGTCAACTTCGCTTCGGCCGCAGCGAAGGCCGCCGTGGGATCGGTCACAAAGGATAATGCGCCCTCGATCACGTCCGCGCGCGCCGATCCGATGAGCGCGTCGACATTGTCGGGATCGGCGGCGAGCGCGCGATCGAAAAAGCCGCGCGCTTGCGCGACATTGTCAGGGGTCCGACCCTTATTGAGCCAAGCCAAACCCTGAAAATAGAGGTCCATCGAGTTGGGGTTCGGGGCCTGTTCCGCGCGTCGCGCCTCGGCGGCGACGAGCTGGGCGTTCAGCGCGTTCGCCAGGCGCGCGACGATTTCGTCCTGCATGTCGAAGAGATCGGCGAGCGGCTTGTCGAACCGCTCGGCCCAGAGATGATTGCCCGTTTCGGCGTCGATGAGCTGGACATTGACGCGCATGCGGTTTCCGCCGCGCTGAACGCTGCCCTCGAGGACATAGCGGACGTTCAACTCGCGGCCGATCTGCTTCAGATCGACGGGCTTGCCCTTGTAGGTGAAGGCGGTGTTGCGCCCGATCACGAAGGCGCCCCGTATGCGCGAGAGGTCGGTCGTCAGGCTCTCCGTGACCCCGTCGACGAAATGCTCCTGCTCCGGATCGCCGCCGATATTGGCGAAGGGCAGGACGACGATCGAGAGGCGCGGCGGCGCCGATTTGCTGTCGGCGCGGAGGCGGAGGGCGCGGGCGCCGCGCTTCCGAGCCGAGCTTGAGCGCATAGACCCGCACCGGCCGCGCGATGTTCTTGAGGTCCTTCTCGCCGAGATCGACGAAATCCGCGTCGATCCTGCCGCGCACGTGATCGTAGGCCGCGCCGGAAAGACAGATCGCCGCCCGGCTCTGCGATGCCCTCCAGCCGCGCGGCGATATTGACGCCGTCGCCGAGAATGTCGTCGCCCTCGATCAGCACGTCGCCGAGATTGACGCCGATGCGATAGAGGATGCGCTTGGCCTCGGGCGTCTCGGCGTTGCGCTCGGCCATCAGCTTCTGGATCGCGATCGCGCATTCGACCGCGGCGACGACGGAGGGAAACTCCAGCAGCAGCGCCGTCGCCCGTCGTCTTGACGATGCGGCCGCCGGCTCGCCACGATCGGCCGCGCCGCCTCGCGCCGCTCGCCGACCGCCCGCGCCGTCCCCGCCTCGTCCTCGCCCATGAGCCGCGAGTAGCCGACGACGTCGGCGGCGAGGATCGCGGCGAGGCGGCGGGCGGCGGTCATTGCTCGGGGACCCCGGCCTTGCGCATGCCTTCGAAAATGGGCTCGAGCTGGGCCAGATACGTCGGGTCGTCGCTCATCGCCGTCCAGGCGGCGCGGGCGCGGGAGATGGTGAAGGTCGGGTTGAGCGCGAGGCCGGCCTTGACCGCGGAACGCGCCTCGTCAAGTCGACCGAGCTGCGCGAGGGCGGCGGCCAACTGAAAATATGGCATGCGGATAGTTTCGGTTGGCCTCGATCGCCCGCCGAAACCACGCGACCGCCTGCTCCCAACTGCCGAGGTGGTTCTTCGCCATGCCCGCGATAGCCATCCAGGTGTAAGCCACGGTATCGCGCGGACTGAGGCGCAGGGCCTCGGCAACGTGAGCCTCGGTTTCTTCGGCGCGACCGATGAAAATCTTGCCAAATCCGATAACGGCATGGGCGCTGGCGAGATTTCGATCGAGCGCCAACGCATGTTCACATTCGGCGATGCCCTGCGCGGCGCGCTTGGTCAATATGTCGACAAATCCCAAGACACATATGGCCGCGCGCATGGTCCGGGACCGACGACAAGGCTTTGGTCAATTTCGCTTCGGCCGCCGCGAAGGCGGCCACGGGATCGGTCACAAAGGAAGCTGCGCCCGCGGCCACGTCCGCGCGCGCCGATCCAATGAGCGCGTCGACATTGTCGGGATCGGCGGCGAGCGCGCGATCGAAAAAGCTGCGCGCTTGCGCGACATTGTCAGGGGTCCGACCCTTATTGAGCCAAGCCATACCCTGAAAATAGAGGTCCATCGAGTCGGGGTTCGGCGCCTGTTCCGCGCGTCGCGCCTCGGCGGCGACGAGCTGGGCGTTCAGCGCGCCCGCCAGGCGCGCGACGATTTCGTCCTGCATGTCGAAGAGATCGGCGAGCGGCTTGTCGAACCGCTCGGCCCAGAGATGATTGCCGGTTTCGGCGTCGATGAGCTGCACGTTGACGCGCATGCGGTTGCCGCCGCGCTGAACGCTGCCCTCGAGGACATAGCGGACGTTCAACTCGCGGCCGATCGGCTTCAGATCGACGCGGCTTGCCCTTGTAGGTGAACGCGGTGTTGCGGCCGATCACGACGGCGCGCCGTATCCGTGAGAGGTCGGTCGTGAGGCTCTCCGTGACCCCGTCGACGAAATGCTCCTGCTCCGGATCGCCGCCGATATTGGCGAAGGGCAGGACGACGATCGAGAGGCGCGGCGGGGCGGATTTTTCGGGCGCCGGGGCCGGCGCGGGCTTCGCCTGGGCGGGCCGGCCGACTTCAAGCGAATAGACCCGGATCGGCTCGGCGATGTTCTTGAGTTCGTTCGGGCCGAGATCGGTGACCGCGAGATCGAGCCGGCCCTTGACCTGGCGATAGGCGTCCTCGGAGAGGCAGATCGCGCCGGGCGCGCAAATCCCTTCGAGCCGCGCGGCGATATTGACGCCGTCGCCCATCAGGTCGCCGTCGGCCTCCTCGACCACGTCGCCGAGATGGACGCCGACGCGGAATTCGATGCGGCGGTCTTCGGCCACGCCGGCGTTGCGCTCGACCATGCCGTTCTGCAACTCGATGGCGCAGCGCACGCGTCGACCACGCTGCGGAACTCGACCAGCGCCCCGTCGCCGGTGCGCTTGACCACGCGCCCGTGATGCACGGCGATGGTCGGGTCGATCAGGTCGCTGCGCAGAGCCCGCAGCCGCGCGAGCGTGCGCTCCTCGTCCGCGCCCGCGAGCCGGCTGTAGCCGACCACGTCGGCCGCGAGGATCGCGGCAAGCTTCCGGGTTTCGCTCATTCCTCCGGCATCCCCGCCTTGCGCAGGACCTCGAATGCGGGCTGCAGAATTGGCTTGCGCCCGCTCAACCATTTGATGCTGAGCTTGGGATAGAGGCGGCGAGCTTCGTCCAGGGCGGACTTCGCCGCGTCCATTTCGCCATTGAACGCGTGCGCGGCGGCCAGATTGAGGTAGGTGAAATAGATTCGATAACCCGCATCGATCGCCTTGCTTGCTTCTTCGATCGCGCCGTCATGATGGCCGAGGCCGAGTTCGGCGTCCGCCATGAAATTGTGCCATTGGCCCAATCTCGGATCACGCGGGCTTAGGCGCATGGCTTGTTGGATATCGGATTTGGCTTGCTCGAATTGACCCAAATACGTACGAGCGTGGCCTCGCGCCGCATGCAACGCGGCAAAATTCGGGTTGATCGCGAGCCCGGCGTCCGCGACGCGGAGCCCTTGACCCGGGCGGCGCGAACCTATCAGATACATGCACTTTGCTGTGTAAGCCGTCATGTTATCGGGCGCGACGGCTAAAGACCGGTCGGCCTGGCCGATGATTTTTGCATCATAGTCGGTCTCGGGATTTGCCCAACCGAAAACATATTCTTGCATATACGTACCGGCGTTGCCGGCTAACGCAACGGCGTCGTCGGGGTCGATCTTGAGTGCCTGCTCGAACAAGGCGCGAATTGCGTCGTTGTTCTCCTTCGTCGTGTGCTGCGTGAACCGCCAATAGGCGGCCTGGGCGTGCATGACGAGATCAACGACATCGGGGTTCTTGGAGCGGGCTGCGGTCTCCGCTTCCGCCCTGACGAGCTCGTAACTCAACGCATTGGCCAAACGCGCCACGACCTGATCTTGCAGCTTGAACAGATCGGCGACGCTTTCTTCAAAGCGGTCGGCCCAGAGATGCGCGCCGGATTGTGCGTCGACGAGCTGCGCGTTGACGCGCACGCGATTCCGGTTGCGCTGCACCGAGCCTTCGAGCAGGTAGCGGACGCCAAGCTCCTTGCCGATCACCTTGGCGTCGATAGCCTTGCCCTTGAACGTGAATGCCGTGCTACAGGCAATCACGAAGCTGTCGCGGATGCGCGACAGGTCGGTGGTGAGGTTCTCGGTGACGCCGTCGGCGAAATACTCCTGGCCCGGATCGCTGGAGAGATTCTTGAAGGGCAGGACGGCAATCGAGAGGCGCGGCGGGCCGGTCGTTTGCGGCGGGGCCGGCGGCGCGGGCTTTGCCCGGGCTGCTTGACCAACTTCGAGCGAATAGACCCGGATCGGCTCAACAATGTTCCTGAGTTCGGTTGGGCCGAGATCGCTGACCGCGAGCTCGAGCCGTGCTCTTACCTGACGATAGGCGTCCTCGGAGAGGCAGATCCCGCCGGGCGCGCAAATGCCTTCGAGTCGCGCGGCGATATTGACGCCGTCGCCCATGAGGTCGCCGTCGGCCTCCTCGACCACGTCGCCGAGATGGACGCCGATGCGGAATTCGATGCGGCGGTCGGCGGCCAGGCCGGCGTTGCGCTCGACCATGCCGCTCTGCACCTCGATCGCAAAGCGCACGGCGTCGACCACGCTGCGGAACTCGACCAGAGCGCCGTCGCCGGTGCGCTTGACGATGCGCCCGTGGTGCACGGCGATGGTCGGATCGATCAGGTCGCTGCGCAAAGCCCTCAGCCGCGCCAGCGTGCGCTCCTCGTCCGCGCCCGCGAGCCGGCTGTAGCCGACGACGTCGGCGGCGAGGATCGCCGCGAGCTTCCTTGTCTCGGTCATTGCTCCGGCAGCCCCGCCTTGCGCAGTTCGTCGAACGCGAACTGCAGCACCGGCTTGTGTTTCACGAGCCACGCGACGGAAAGATCGGGTTTGAGACGACGCGCTTCCGTGATGGCGGCTCTTGCCTCCTCCATTTCGCCGTTGAACGCGTGGGCGGCGGCCAAATTGAGGTACGAGTAGATGTTGCGATACCCGCCGTCGACCGCCTTCTTCACGTCTTCGAGCGCTTCGTCGAAACGGCCGAGGCCCAGTTCGGGGTCGGCGCGCAAATTGAACCAACTGGCTCATCTCAGGGTCGCGAGGACTGAGCAGCATGGCCCGTTGGATATCGGATCTGGATTGCTCAAAACGGCGCAAATAGTCCTCCGCGTTGGCTCGCTGCGCCAGCAGCGCCGCGGCGTTCGGATCAATCGCAAGCCCAGCATCGAGGGCGAGCACCGCATCTTCGGGCCGGCCGGAGATCCCTAGGTATTGGCCTTTGGTCCGGTAGGCGTGGATATTGCCGCGGTCGAGCGCGATCGCTCTGTCGGCCAGGCCGAGGATCACTGCGTCATAGTCGGCGTCCGCCTTCGGCGCATAGATATACTCGGAGAGAGTCGTGGTGGCTTTCCCCGCCAGAGCCTCGCTGTTGTCCGGGTCGATTTTCAGCGCCTGCTCGAACAATGGCCTCGCTGCGTCAGTCTGGTCTTTGCTGGTGATCGCCGGCATCATCGCGCCCACCCGCGCATCGCCAGATCGATGGCGTCCGGGTCTTGCGCGCGGGCCGCCTTCGCCGCTTCGGCCATGCCGAGCTCGTAGCGCAAGGCGTTGGCCAATTGCGCCACCACTTGGTCCTGCAGCTTGAACAGGTCCGCCTTGTCCGCCTCGAACCGGTCGGCCCAAATTTCCGCGCCCGATTCCGCGTCGATCAGCTGCGCGTTGACCCGCACCCGATTCTGGTCGCGCTGCACCGAGCCTTCGAGCACGTAACGGACGCCGAGCTCCTTGCCGATCGCCTTGGCGTCGATGGCCTTGCCCTTGTAGGTGAACGCGGTATTGGGGGCGATGACGAAGCTGTCCTTGATGCGCGAGAGGTCAGTCGTGAGGTTCTCGGTGACGCCGTCTGCGAAATAGTCTTGCGCCGGATCGCTGGAGAGATTGGCGAAGGGTAACACGACGACCGATAGGTGGGCGGCCTGCGCCGGTTTCACGCTGTGGCCCGCGAGCAGAAACCAGCCGGTGGCGGCCGCCAGAAAGCTGAGCCCGGCGAAGGCGGCGGCCAGCGGGCCGAAGCCCAAGCGGCGCTTGGACGGCGGCGACTTTGCCTGATCGGTCGGCATCACTGGAGGCGCGGGTTTCGCTTGCGCCGGCTGGCCGACTTCAAGCGAATAGACCCGCACCGGCTCGGCGATGTTTTTGAGCGGCGTCGCGCCGAGATCGCTCACCTTTAGATCGAGCCGCTGTTTCACCTGCCGATAGGCGTCTTCGGAAAGGCAGATCGCGCCTGGCTTGGCGACGCCTTCGAGCCGCGCGGCGATATTGACGCCGTCGCCCATCAGGTCGCCGTCGCGCCTCCTCGACGACGTCGCCGAGATGGACGCCGATGCGGAAGAGGATGCGGCGGTCGTCGGCCACGCCGGCGTTGCGCTCGACCATGCCGGTCTGAACCTCGATCGGCGCATCGCACGGCGTCGACCACGCTGCGGAACTCGACCAAGGCGCCGTCGCCGGTGCGCTTGACCACGCGCCCGTGGTGCACGGCGATGCTCGGGTCGATCAGGTCGCTGCGCAAAGCCCGGAGCCTCGCGAGCGTGCGATCCTCGTCCGCGCCCGCGAGCCGGCTGTAGCCGACCACGTCGGCGGCGAGGATCGCGGCAAGCTTCCGGGTCTCGGGCATGGCGTCCCCTCAGACGACGCGCAGAATAGCACAAAAGCCGGCGGGAGACGCGCGGGTTTCGAGAGGGTGCAATATCTAAGCTGGAATGCCCGCCTTGCTGAGCCCCTCGGCCAGTCGGTCGACGTCGGCCTTGTTGCGAAACGGGAGCCGGCCGACGTGCTCGGCAAATGAGTATTTCGGATTGATCTCCATCAGCTCGCGCCAGACCCGGCCGGCTTCCTCGGCCTCGCCCAAATGGCCGAGCGCGACGGCGAGAAAGGCGCGCGAAAGATCGGTCTTCGGGTTGAGCTGGATACGCTCCTTGAACCGCGCGGCGGCGGCTTCGAACTTGCCGGCGACCAGATAGGCCGAACCGAGAAAATGAATGAATTGGTGCTTGTAAAGGGGATCGAGCCGGATGGCTTGCTCGATATAGGGAACGGCGGCGAGCGGATCGCCACGATAGATATTGACGACGCCGAGCGAGTTGAGCGCCAGAGCATAGTTCGGACTGAGGTTCACCGCCGCGTCCGCCTCAGCCGCGGATCGGTCGAAATCCATTTTCCACAAGTACAAGACCGAGGCGACGTAATGCACGAAGGCGACCTGCGGACTCTTCTGCAGGGCCAAGTTGACATGGCGCTCGGCCTTTTCGAGCGACTGGCTCCAGTCGTCCGTCCAGTGGAACTGCCAGTTCAGAACCTGTCCAAACGCCAGGCCAGCATAGGGTTCGCCGTAGCCCGGATCCTCCCCAATCGCCTTCTCAAAGAGGTCGGTCGAGCGCCCAAACGTCTCGCGGTTCCTGATCGTCCCCCACAGCACCTCGCGCCCAAGCAGGAAGAAATCATACGCCTTGCTGCTGGTCGTTTCGACGGCGTCGATCCTCGCGGTTTCGCCGGGGCTCAGTTTGATCTTCAGGGCGTCAACGATCCGCCGGGTGACTTCGTCCTGGACCGAGAAGATGTCGCTCAGTTCGCGATCAAAGCGTTCGCCCCACAGGTGTCCGCCGGTTTCCGCGTCGATTAACTGCGCTGTGATCCGCACTCGGCCACCCGCGCGTCGGATGCTCCCTTCGAGCACTGAGCGAACGCCGAGCTCACGGGCCACCACACGGATGTCGACCGCCCTGCCCTTATAGGCGAAGCTCGAATTGCGCGCGATCACCAGCAGGCCGCCGATCTTAGACAGGTCGGTGATCACGTCCTCGGTTATCCCGTCAGCGAAATATTCCTGCTCGGGATCGCCGCTCATGTTCTGGAACGCCAATACGGCGATCGAAGGCCTGTCGGGAGGCGAGAGTCCCGCCGGAGCCTTTTCCGGCGCGGCGGGCTTGGCTGGCGTCGCGGACTTCGCTTCGGCGGGAACGCCAACCTCGAGCGAATAGACCCGGATCGGTTGCCCTATGTTCTTGAGCTGAACCTCGCCCAGATCGATGACCGCCAGATCGAGCCTCGCTCTGACCTGGCGAAAAGCGTCTTCGGACAGGCAGATCGCGCCCGGCTGCGCGACACCTTCCAATCGTGCGGCGATATTGACGCCGTCGCCCATGAGGTCGCCGTCGGCCTCCTCGACCACGTCGCCGAGATGGACGCCGATGCGGAAGTCGATGCGGCGGTCTTCGGCCACGCCGGCGTTGCGCTCGACCATGCCGCTCTGCACCTCGATCGCGCACCGCACCGCATCGACTACGCTGCGGAACTCGATCAGAGCCCCGTCGCCGGTGCGCTTGACCACGCGCCCGTGATGGATGGCGACGGTCGGGTCGATCAGATCGCTGCGCAAAGCCCGGAGCCGCGCGAGCGTGCGATCCTCGTCCGCGCCCGCGAGCCGGCTGTAGCCGACCACGTCGGCGGCGAGGATCGCGGCAATTTTCCGGATTTCGGCCATGGCGCGCCCTCTGGCGAAACCCAGCATAGCACAAATGTCGGCCGGTACCTGTCGTGGAGCATCATTGTCGCGGGCGCCGCCAAAGGTGACCTGCCTTCATTCCGAGGGTTCGCCTGACCACTGAGCAGGATTGAGCGGACAACCCCGGACTCCTTCGGAGGGTGCGCGTCCCGCGCACCTGGGGCGGCGGGACGCCGCCCCTTCGGCGCACCGCGGCACGCGGGGCGGGTAATGAGGCTCTGCTTTGGCGATGTCGGTCGCCGCCCTCACCCCGCGCGCCGGACCTCGATCGTCAGATGCGACAGCGAGCGGAAGCGGGCGAGCTTTGCGCGGTAGTCGGCTTCGCAGCGCGCGCTTCGAGTGACGACCGACACGATCGCGCCGAGGTGGCCGGGGCCGAGCCGCCAGAGATGCAGATCGGCGATCCGGTCGCCTTCGCCCTCGATCGCGCCGCGCATGGCGTCCGTCATGCGCCGGTCCGGGTTCATGTCGAGCAGGATCGCGCCGGTGTCGCGGATCAGTGCGGCCGACCAGCTCGCGATGGCGAGGGCGCCGACGATGCCGGCGAGCGGGTCCATCCAGAGCCAGCCGAAGGCCCTCGCCAGGACCAGTCCCACAATGACCATCAGCGAAACGGCGGCGTCGGCCATGACATGGATGACAGCGGCGCGCATGTTGTTGTCGCGCGCCGCCGCGCCCTGCGCGTGCTCGTGCTCCTCGAACACGACCGCACGCGTCTCGCCATCGATCGTGACCTCGGCCTCGAAGGCGTGCGGCTCGGGAATTTCATCGATGGATTCCAGGTACCCGCCGCGGTCGGCAAGGGCGAAGATTTGCCGCGATCCGTCCGGCCGCACCGTCTCGACGGAAGCGGCCGCGGCGGACAAAGCGGGGCGGGATTGGCGCGTGAGGCGGAACCGCGGCGGCGCCCCGTTCTCGAACACGTCGAGGATAGCGTCGCCGTTCCGGGTCGCGAACCGCTTCGATTCGTCGTGGCGGTGGACGCCCGGTCCATGGCTGTGACCCGGATGCTCGCCGCCGCCGAGCAGCCAGGCGCTCGCGATATTGACGGCGAGGCCGAGTGCGGCGATCGGGATCGCTTCGCGAAAATGGATCGGCACGGGCGCGACGAGGCGGCTCAAGGCCTCGTAGGCGATCAGGAGCGCGATCATCGCCAGCACGATTGCGCTGGTGAAGCCGGCGAGATCGCCGAACTTGCCGGGGCCGAAGGTGAACCGGGGATCGTGCGCGTAGCGGCGGGACAAGGTGTAGGCCAGCGCCGTGAGCAGGAGGGCGCCGGCGTGCGTGCTCATATGCAGACCGTCGGCGATGAGCGCGATCGAGCCGAACAGCCAACCGCCGACGATTTCCGCCGCCATCATGGCGGTGCAGAGCCAGATCACGGCCCAGGTCCGGCGCTCGCTCTTCTCGTGACCCTCGCCGAGGAAGACGTGGCTGTGGAACGCCGCATGGGCGGAGCTTTCCGTTGCGCGGCTTTCGGTTTCGCTCATTGGCCGGCCCTCATTTGAGATAGGCGCGCACGACGTCGATCAACGCATCCGCGGCCTCGGCGTTCAGGGCGTCGGGATGGCGCGCGGCGTCGACGAGATGGGTCCGCACATGATCCTCGACCACTTCCGCCATCAGTCCGTTCATCGCGCCGCGCACGGCGGAGATCAGGTGCATGACCTTCTCGCAGCCGGCCTCGCCGTCGAGGGCCCGCTCGACTGCCTCGACCTGGCCGCGGATTTTTCGCACGCGGGCCAGCAGCTTCTGCTTGTCGCGGATGGTGTGGGTCATGCTGTCTTATAGCCTACCCCTCTACCCTATATGAACAAGATTTTGGCGGCCGCGGCTCTTGCCTTCGGGTCCGGGGCGACCGAATATTGCCCATGCGCCGGGTGGCGATCGACCCGGACGGCTCATTTGGGAGGACAGCACCTATGCGCATGTTTGCGGCTTTGAGCATTGTGACCGTCGCGGGCGTTGCGAGCGCCGGCGGGGCGAACGCGATGAGCCTGACGAGCCCGGACCTGAAGCCGGGCGGAAAAATCGCCGATGAGCAGGTGTTCAACGGCTGGGACTGCAAGGGCCAGAACGTATCGCCGGCGCTCGCCTGGACCGGCGCGCCCAAGGGAACGAAGAGCTTCGCCGTCAGCATCTACGATCCCGACGCTCCGACCGGCAGCGGCTTCTGGCACTGGTGGGTGGCCAACCTGCCTCCGGATACGACAGGACTGCCGAAAGGGGCCGGCGCCGGGACGGGTCTGCCGGCGGGAGCGCTTCAGTCGCGCAACGATTTCAGCCAGGTCGGCTACGGGGGGCCGTGCCCGCCGCCGGGCAAGCCGCACCATTATCAGATCACCGTCTATGCGCTCGACGTCGACAAGCTTCCCGACGCCGGCCCGGACGCCTCGCCCGCCGTGTTCGGTTTCGACGCGCACGCCCATACCCTGGCCAAGGCGACGCTGACCGGCCTGTACGGGCGCTGAGCAAATATACATTATTATGAAGTAATATAGGCGACGCTAAACCGGGTCGCAACCCTTTGGAAAACAAGGGGCCTGACGCTAAAACGGCGCTAAATCCGCCGCAGCCGCTCAGGCCCCGCGGCCCGCGCCGAACATGAGGAGGACGCCGAAGGCGAGCACCGCGAGGGCGGCGGCGAATTCGAGGCCCCGTGCGATCAGCGCGGCCCGCGAATCCTCGCCCGCGGCGAAGCGCATCGCCGCCGATTTGGCGAACACCCCCATCCAGGCGAGCGCGCCGGTCGTGACCGCCGTGCCGAGCGCCATTGCGAAGGTCGCGGCGACGCCGGCGGCGAAAACCCCCTGGGCCAGCGCGAACACCAGCACCAGGATCGCGCCCGAGCAGGGCCGCGCACCGGCCGCGATCACGGTTCCGGCGGCGCTCCGCCAGGAAAAGGGACCCGCGAGCGTCGAGGCGTCAGGCAGGACGCAGCAGTCGTCCCCCTGGCGCGCGGCCGTCGACGGTGCGGCGCGAAAAGCCCCCGCCGACAGGCTCATGGCCGGCGTTTGCCAGGCGACCCCGTCGTAGGCGGGCGACGAGGCCAGCGCCTGGCGGCGATCGTAACGCTGCGTCAGCGCGGCGATCAGCGCCCCGCCTTTTCGCCAGACGAGAAACAGGCCAATGGCGGCGACCCCTGCGGCGCTCGCGAGCGCCAGCCCGCCCGCGGCCCGGTTCATCTCGGATGCGGTGGCGTTGAAAACGAACCCGGCCGCGCCGACCAGCGCGACGGCGACCACCGCCTGCAGCAGCGCCGCGAGGAGCGCCATCGTCGCGCCGCGCCGGAGCGAGCGATCGTTGGCGAGCATGTAGGAGGCGATCAGCGCCTTGCCGTGGCCGGGCCCGGCGGCGTGAAAGACGCCATAGGCAAGGCCGAGGCCGATCAGTCCCCAGGCGGCGCGAGGATCGCCGTGAAGCGCATGGAGCTTCGAAGCCATAAGATGGGTGAGCTGCGATTGCTCCGCCAGCAGCCAGCCGGTGATCCCGCCTTCGGCCCCTCCGCCGCCTTCGCCGCCGCCGACGGCGAAGGGTCGCGCCGTCTGCGCCAGCGCCGGCACTGCGCAGGCCGCCGAAGCGGCGCAAGCCAAGCGCAGCAGCCTTGCAGAGCCCTTCGTCATGGGCACGCGACGATCGCCGTTCCGGCCATCTTGAAGCCGAAGTTGGCGCCCGGCGAGAGGTTGGTGAAGAACGACTCGCTCAGCTTCGCCTTATCGGTCCCGTCGAGCGGCTTCGGCTTTGTCACCGAGGCCGAACAGCCGGGGGGCGGGGAGACCAGCGCTATTGCATCCTTGTCGTCGAATTCGAAGTCGATGAAATATTCCGGATCGGCGACGCGAAGCGTAACGAACTTGCCCGCCGGCGTCGGGGTCTTGAGGGGAATCGTCACATGGAACTCGACCAGATGGTCGGGCCGCTCTTCCATCCAGTAGTCTGTCACCGAGCCGAAGTCGACCGGCTTGCCGCCGATCTTCAGCGTCGTGAAATAGCCGATCTCCGCGAGGCTTCCCGCATTCTCCCGGGCGAGAGGAGCGAACTGCTCGCGCTTGACGAGTTCGCCCGGCTTGGCCAACCCCTGGGTCGCGAACGAGGAATACATCTCGTCGAACACCCAGTCATGCACGACCGCCGACACCTTGCCGTCCGGCGTGAAGGTCAGCTGGCTTTTCACCGTCACCCAAACATGCGGATGCGCCAGCGCCGGTCCCGCCGCCGCGAGGACAAGGGTTAGTCCCGCTGCCGCCATCGCGAAATTGCCCGCCCGAAAACCCAACGAACCAATTCTCCCTCGGCGTCCCGATCCTACCGCCCGGCCTCTTGAGGACAAAGTGCGGCGGCTCGATGGCGTCGCCTTCTCCCGTTTCCCTCCAACAACTCGACCTGGACGCTCCCTAGTTCATCGAATCGTTGAAACCAATCATATGCGCGCGGGATTCATTTTTCCTGACGTGGTTTGTAGCCTTGCTGCTTTGATTCGGAAGCGAGGTGTGAGGTGATGGCGGGTCGACGGCGGGCGATTGAATTGGCGATTGGCGAGGAGGATGTGGCGGCGTTGGGCGCGATTGCCCGCTCGCGAACGGAATCGGCGAGCCGGGTTGATCGAGCGCGGATGCTGCTGGCCTACCGGGAAGACGGATCGTTTTTTGCGGTGGGGCGAGCCTTGGGCGCGCACCATCAGACCGTCCAGCGCTGTGTCGAGCGGGCGTTGGTCTATGGCCCGATGGCGGCGCTCGACGATCGACCGCGGCCCGGCAGGGAGGCGACGATCACCGCCGAGGCCAAGGCATGGGTTGTCGACCTCGCCTGCCGCAAGGCCAAGGACCTCGGCTATCCCCACGAATTGTGGACAACGCGGCTTCTCGCCTGCCATGCGCGTGAGCATGGGCCGGCGGAGGGCCACGCTTGCCTTGCCAAGTTGGCTCAGGGGACGGTGTGCAATATCCTCAACGAGCAGGAGATCAAGCCGCACAAGGTCCGCTATTACCTGGAACGCCGCGATCCGGAGTTCAAGCAGAAGATGGCGGAGGTTCTGTGCGTCTATGGCGAGGTGAAGCTTATTCGGGAGAGCGCGGCCGCCGCGAAACAAAAGCCGGGCGATGCGGTGGCGATTGTCTCCTACGATGAAAAGCCCGGCATTCAGGCAATCGCCACGACGGCCCCGGACCTGCCGCCCGAGCCCGGCAGACATGCGACCTTCGCGCGCGACTACGAGTACAAGCGCCACGGCACGGTCAGCTTGCTGGCCGGCATTGATCTGCTCACCGGCCAGGTCCACGCTCTCGTCAAGGACCGCCACCGCAGCCGCGAATTCATTGAATTCCTCCAGCTCCTCGACGCCGCCTATCCGAGCCATACGGCGATCAAGCTGATCCTCGACAATCATTCGGCGCACATCTCCAAGGAGACCAAGGCTTGGCTCGCCGCCCAACCGGAAGGCCGCTTCACCTTTGTCTTCACCCCCAAGCATGGCTCCTGGCTCAATCTCGTCGAGGGTTTCTTCTCCAAGCTCGCCCGCTCGGTGCTGCGCCACATCCGCGTCGCATCCAAACAGGAACTCAAGGACCGCATCATGGCCGCCATGGATCACTTCAATCGACACCCCGTCGTCCACTCTTGGTCCTATAAGCCCTGATATGATTCGAATCTCAAAATCGATGAACTAGATCGCTCTCGGCCTGATAGGCGACCATCTTGATGATGTCGGTCAGGTGCTTGCGCTCGGTGGCGAGCTTGACCACGGCCCGCTCGCTGAGGTCTCGGACCTCGACGCGCTTAGCAACATCGCGGCGCTGCTCGAAGAGCCGGGCGACGCGAGCGCGGGCCGTGCGCAGCCGTTTGCCGAGCGTGCCATGAGCGATCTTGAACCCCCGCATGGTCGGCCGGTGCTGCTCGGCGTTGTCCGCGGCGGCGGCGCCGTATTCGCGTTCGAGCTTGGCGAGATCGGCGCGCGCCGCACGGACCTCCTTATCCAAAGCACGGCGCTCGGGATTGGGGATGGAGCGGGTCGGGTCCTCCGGCTCGATCCGGTAATCGACGAGTGCATCAAGCAGGAACTCTTCCCGCATGTACTTGAAGAAGTTCTCCTGTCGCCAGCGCTCGAACATGCGGTAGGCGACCTCGATGTCGCGCAGGTCCCATCGACTGGTGATTACCTGCGTCTGATGGCCGTCGTCGCACAAGCGCGTGACTTGCCGTAGGCGCAGCTTACCTTTGAGGAAGCGCACGGGCTGGTCGTGCAGAAGATAGTCCACCCGGCATCCGTCGAGCTCGGCGTGACGGGCGATGAACCGCCGCTCATTGATGCGACGGCGCCGGCCCTTGCGATAGGTCAGCAAGTCGAAGCCGCCCTTGATCATCATATCGAACAACTTCGGGCTCCAGCCGCCGCGGTCGAAGACGATGGTGACCCGTCGCTCGCCGACCAGGTCGCGCACTTCGCGAAGCAGCCGGGGCAAGGCCTTCGTCAACGCCACGTCGACCTCCCCGGTCACCACCAGCAACGGGTCGCCGGAGCGGTCGTTGATCCAGTCGTCGGTGCTGGCGGGCATGGCCAGATGGCGGCGCGCCACGTAAGCCTTTGATGCGATGGCGCGTTGGCCGTGATAGGCGCGCACATGGCCGTCGATGTACAAGAACCCCATGAGATGTCCGCGCTGATCGACACGCAGACGCGCAAGCTCCGCGCCCAGCTGCTCGGCGCAATGGTGTGCCGCGAGGCGGGTGAGCCGGCGCCGCAGCGTCTTCACCTCCGGCGCGCGGTCGAGCCCGAGGAGCCTGCCGAACGCGGCCGGGTCGCGTTCCTTGAGATGCTCGGGCCGCTTGATGCGCAGCAGCGCCATGAGCAGGAGCGTCAGCAAGGTCGTGCGCAGGCCATAGAAGGCCGGACCGATCTCACCGTAGAGCTTGCGGCTGATCCGAAACAACCCGCTCTCGACCAGGCACGGGAGAGCGAGCAGGACGCCGACACCGGGAACCGAGGCCCCCTCGCGAAAGAGCGGTGCGGCATCATCGAGCAGCCCCAGATGGGCGAGTTGCCGATCGAAGCTGCGATCGCTCGCGTCGCGGTCGAGGCTCATCGGCGCCGGTTCGGCGTCGTCCTCAGCCGCGCTGATTGGATCGCCAGCGCCGTCCTTCACTGATGGCGCGGAGCCATCCTCATCATCGTCGGTCGACTTCGCAGACGGCACGCCCGCCGCCGGCGGCGCCCCCGCCGCTGCGGTCGTCATCCCGGCGAACGCAAGCTGTGCGCTCTCGGCGGGCGTCGAAGGTCCGACCAGCTTGCGAATCGCCTTCTCGCTCACCCCCCAGCCGGTGCGCGACCGCCCGGTTGCTCATCCCCTGGCTTTTCAGCAGCTCGATGCTGCGTAGACGTTGCCCGGAGAGCCGTCGCCGACCGCGACGCCAGCCTTCCTCGCGACCGAGCGCCGCCATCCCGCCCTGCACATAGCGCGCTTGGTGGCGCCGCACGGTGCGCACCGATCGATCAAACGCCCGCGCCACGTCCGTTTGCTGGGCGAACCCCAACTCCACCAGGAACACCATCGCATAGGCCTCGGCGACCGCATCCTCGGCGCGATAGTGATGCACCGGCAGTCCACCCACAACGATCACGCGCTGATCCGCTTCGATCCGCAAGCTGCAGCGCGCATTGATCACCACGGTATTCGACGCCGCCGGAGATGGCAGCGCCAAGGCTTGTTGGGTACTCATGCCCCGAGCTACAGCGGACAAGTTTGGGTCCGCAAGGGCCGCCGTGAAACCTCATTGTTTCAGGGGGATGCGCCGTGAGCATCAGAAAAACCGGACACGTATTGGTCCGCACCTCGCACAGCCGTGGGCAGCCGAAAGGCCAGAGATTTCAGTCCTCGAAATCGGCTAGGTCAGGAGGTCTGAATTTAGGAATGTCCCCTCTGGATTGAGGGGCATTGATGGCGTCGGGGACATTGGCGGTGAGCGGGCGGGAGCGCGAGAGACTTGTTGTGATCGCGCAGGTCAGCGGCAAGGTTCTCGGTCAAGGCGCGGCGGGATTGGCTTGGGATTTGCGTTCGGCAGGTGAAGCGGCTTGTTCGGTCCGATCGCGCCGAGGGCGACGCAGGGCTGGTGTCGCGCCAGCGCGGGCGGGCCTCGAACCGTCGGCTCGCGCCGGGCGTCGGCGAACGGGCGAGCGAACTGCTCGGTGGCAAGTATCGTGATTTTGGTCCGACGCTGGCTTGCGAGAAGCTGGCGGAGCTTGAAGGGATCTTGGTCTCGCGCGAGACGATCCGACGGCTCCAGATTCGGCTTGGCTTATGGAAGCCGAAACGGCTGCGTCACAAGCGGGTGTTTCAATTGCGCGAGCGGCGGCCGCGCTTTGGCGGACTGATCCAGATCGACGGCAGCCCGCATGACTGGTTTGAAGGGCGCGGCCCGCGCTGCACGCTGATCGTGTTCATTGACGATGCCACGGGGCGTCTGACGGCGTTGCGCTTTGCCCCTGCGGAGACGACGCGCGCCTATCTTGGCGCGCTCAGGGACCATGTTCTCGCGCATGGCTGTCCGGCAGCTTTCTATTCGGATCGGCACGGCATTTTCCGGGTCAACGCCAAGGACGCCGCCAGGGGCGACGGCAAGACCGAGTTCGGCCGCGTCAGCGGGCCCTTGCGCATCGAACTCATCAACGCGCTCACCCCGCAGGCCAAGGGCCGCGTCGAACGGGCCAACCAGACTTTGCAGGATCGGCTGGTGCGCGCGCCCGATCGAAGAGCGATGGTCGAACGGCCTGGGGAGGACATGTCGGTGCGTCGCCAATGCGCGCTGTTGAGCGTGGCGCGCTCGGGGGTCTATCTTTGGGACCATTGGCTAGAGAGAAACTAGACGCGGGTCATGCGGGGGCGGGGGTGAGCTGAACGGCGAACCCCAGGTTCTGGAGGCGCTGGACAAGGCGACGGGTGGAGGCGATCTTGTGTCGCTTGTCGAAGTGGTCGGCGCCGAGATCTTGGTACAGCGTGCCGTCCTTGAGCATGTGGTAGATGGTGCGCAGGAGGGAGGCGGCGACGGCGCCGATAGCCTTTTGGCCCCGCGGCGAGCCTTGATTCGGTGGAACTGGGCCTGGAAGTAGCTGCCTTTGGTTCTGGCGGCCGCCCAGGCGCAGGAGAAGAGCGTCGCTTTCAACCAGCGCGAGCCCTTGCGCATTCGAGTGGACCGTCTCTTGCCGGCGCTCTCGTCGTTGCGCGGGCAAATGCAGGCCCAGGAGAGGAGATGGGCGTCCGAGGGAAAGCGGCTCATGTCGACGCCGATCTCGGACAGAAAGGATTGGGCGCTGAGGTCGTCGAAGCCCGGAACGGTCTTTACGATCTGGGTGGCCTCACGAAAGGAGTCGAGATCGGTCTTCACCTCCTCGTCGATCCGCGCGATCGCCCGATCGAGGGCGTCGATCTGCTCCAGATGGAGCTGGAGCAAGAAGCGGTGGTGAGCCGTCAGGCGGCCCCGCAGCGCCTCGCGAAGCTCTTCTGGCGTGGCTCGGATCCGCCGGTCCGCCAGCCCGGCCAAGACAACCGGATCGGTCTGGCCGGCGATCATCGCCTCGACCATGGCCCGACCGCTAACGCCCAGGATGTCGGAGATGACCGAGTTCGAGCTTGATGTTGCCGTCCTCCAACGTCTTCTGCAGCCGCTGAATATGGGACGAGCGCTCGCGAACCAGCTGCTTGCGGGTGCGAAGCAGGGACCGCAGCTCCTGGGTCGGACGATCCGGCACGAAACTGCCGCGGATCAGGCCGTGAGCGGCCAGCTCGGAGAGCCAGGTCGCATCGTTCACGTCGGTCTTGCGGCCGGGCACGTTCTTCACATGCGCGGCGTTGGCCAGCAGCAGCTCGAACTCGCCGTCCGCGAGGATATGCCAGACCGGCTTCCAGTAGACGCCGGTGGCTTTCCATAGCCGCGAGCGTGCATCCCTTCTCCGAAAGCCACGCCGACAAGTCCAATAAGCCGGACGTCGTGGTCTCGAACGTCCGCACCTCGTGCTCGATCGACGCACCCTGCTGAATGCGAACGCAAGCGACCACCGTCTTTTTATGGACGTCCAGTCCAGCGCATCTTGGATAGAGCACTTCCATGCCTCGCCTCCCGCAAAAGAGCGCGCCGTCGGCATGGGACTTCTGATCCAAAGAACTCTAGAGGGCGCGCTCCGCGGCCTTGCGGCCGGTGGCGCAATCGGGGGTGCTCCGAAGTCCCCGGTCCAACTAAGGTACGAGCTCATAGCACCAAACAGCAAACGACCTCTGCGCCGACGACGCTCAGCCAGACTAGCACGTGTTTCATTCCCGGGGGTCGGCGAAGTCCGATGGCCAACTAAGGTGTGAAATGTCCTGCTCTGTCGCAACCGATGGAGCGAGAAATGACGAAGTCACGTCAGAAGTTTGATGCAGCGCTCAAGGCGAAGATTGCGCTCGAGGCGCTGCGCGAGGATGCGACGGTTCCGGAACTCCGCCGGTTCCGTCAAACGCGGTCAACCATGGTCAGTCATGCTGTGGTAAACCCCTGCCGGCCACGCGAGTGCGTTGGGCAGAGCCTGTCCCATGCTTACGGCGAGGTTTGACGCCGAAGGGCCATTCTACTTGGCTTGAATTGTGGGCGACAGCACCACGCCAACGCCGACAAGATAGATGATCACGATCAGAGCCATCACTGCGCGCATGACGATCAGCCCCTGTTCCGCTTAAGTCACAGAGCACGATAGCCGTTTCCGCTTCGGCGAACAGGGGTGGAAAATACCTACTCCCGCCAGCCATCCCTGCCACGGCCCGACTTCGGAACGTGTGGGGCCGTCTCCGCGGACCACGTTGACCGCGAACTCGGACTCCGGCGCCGGCTCCCATATCTGGAGGAACAGCAGGGTCACGATCAGGGAGCCTTGCGACGCCGGGACATCGGTCAGGGCGTAGTTGATGAAGTTCGATGAGATGAACTGGAAAACCGCGAACGAGCCGCCGGCCGTCAGCAGCTGGCTAGATGGCGCGCACGGAGCGCATGCCGCCGTAGATGGCCATGACATAGAACAGCAGGATGAGCGCGATGATCGGCAGCTGGCGCCCGATCATCCCGCCAGGCGGGCCGGCGGAGGACGCCCGAGGACGACGAGAACGGGCAGGGCCGCAACGATGAACGAAAGCGGCAGGCTCCCCGCGACCGGCGTCAGCAATTGGCGAAACATGCGCCCTCCCAAGGTTCTCTCAGGATTGGCTTCCGCGGATCACGACGCTCCGGATTGGAAAACCACTCGCCCGGCATTCGGACGAAAGGTATTGTAGAGCGATAGGCGGCGATATCCTCGATGTCGGTCGGCGAGAGGTCCCTGATCACGATTGACATCATTTCGTTCTAGTGTTGGTTGATGACGCCGAGCGTGCGGACGAGGGACTGGACCGACTCCGACCGCGCTCCGCCCGCAGCGGCCAGCCCTACCCCTTGCGGAGCGTTCTGCCGGCGCGGAGCCGACCGAGAGGCGTCAGGCGCTTTCACCGAGAGATTCGCATCTTGGCGAGTCCAGGAGTTGGGGTCCGCCTACGAAAGATCAAGGCGATTTGCGTGCTGGAGCGAAGCTGACCAATCCGGTCTCGACGTCAATAACCGCATCTTGGATGGCGCCTCCGGCAAGGGCCCTGTGGTAAAACCCCTCCGAGCTTGCTATCACGCACCCGCACATTTCACGGACGTCGAAATTCTCATGCGCAAGGGCGCGGTTGCACGCCAAACCAAGGAAACGAGCATCGAGGCGAGCCTCGATCTCGACGGGTCGGGCGCGTCCGACATTTCGACAGGGGTCGGATTCTTCGACCATATGCTCGACCAGCTCGCGCGTCATTCGCTGATCGACATGAAGATCCGCGCCGCAGGCGACCGGCACATCGACGATCATCACACGGTCGAGGACGTCGGCATCGCGCTCGGGCAGGCGTTCGCCAAGGCGCTCGGCGATAAGAAGGGCCTGACCCGTTATGCAGATTGCCTTCTGCCGATGGACGAAACCCTGACCCGCGTCGCGGTCGATGTCTCGGGTCGACCGTTCCTCGTCTTCCGAATAGAGTTCCCAACCGAACGGATCGGGACCTTCGACGTTCAGCTGGTGTGCGAGTTCTTCCAGGCCTTCGCCGGGAACGCGGGCCTCACTCTGCACATTGAGACGCTCTACGGCCTCAACAGCCATCATATCGCCGAATCCTGTTTCAAGGGGGTCGCGCGCGCGCTCAAGGCCGCGGTCGCGATCGACTCGCGGCAGGCGGAGCGTGTGCCGTCGACAAAGGGCGCGCTGTGACCGTCGCTTTGATCGACTACGGCTCCGGAAACCTGCATTCAGCGCAAAAGGCGTTCGAGCGGGCGGCGCGCGAGGCGGGACTCGCGTGCAAGATCAACGTCACGTCGCGGCCAGAGGACGTTCTCGCGGCGGAGCGCGTCGTACTACCGGGCGTCGGCGCCTTTGCCGACTGCCGGCGCGGGCTCGACCGGGTGACCGGCATGGTCGAGGCCCTGGAGGAATCGGTGCGCAGGCGGGGGAAGCCGTTTTTTGGAATCTGTGTCGGCGCCCAGCTGCTCGCGAGCCGAGGCCTCGAGCATGAGGTGGTGACCGGCCTCGATTGGATTTCCGGAGACGTCGCGCCGATCAGGCCGAGCGATCCGATGCTCAAGATTCCCCACATGGGCTGGAACACGCTCGACGTGAAGCGCCCCCACCCGCTGCTCGACGGGATCGCGACCGGACCGGACGGGTTGCACGCCTATTTCGTCCACTCCTTTCAGCTCTATGCCGACAATGCCGGCGATGTGGCAGCGACCGCCGACTATGGCGGGCCGCTGACGGCGATCGTCGCGCGCGACAACGTCTTCGGGACGCAGTTCCATCCCGAGAAGAGTCAGACCCTCGGGCTCAGGCTGATTGCTAATTTCCTGATGTGGCGGCCGTGATCCTGTTTCCCGCGATCGACCTCAAGAACGGCGAATGCGTGCGCCTGCTCCGCGGCGACATGGCGCAGACGACCGTGTTTAACAGCGACCCGGCTGCGCAGGCGCGAGCGTTCGCCGAGCAAGGGTTCGAATATCTCCACGTCGTCGATCTGGATGGCGCTTTTGCCGGGAAGCCCGTCAACGTTGAAGCGGTCGGGCGGATTCTCTCCGGGCTCACGATGAAAATACAGCTCGGAGGCGGTGTTCGCGACATGAAGACGGTGCGCGGATGGCTGGAGAACGGGGTGACCCGCATCATCATCGGCACTGCGGCGGTGCGCGATCCGGATTTCGTTCGCGAAGCTGCGCGCCTCTACCCGGACCGCATCGCCGTCGGAATTGACGCGCGCGACGGCTGGGTCGCGGTCGAGGGCTGGGCCAAGACCTCGAACGTCTCGGCCCTTGACCTCGGGCGCCGGTTCGAGGACGCGGGCGTGTCGGCGATCGTCTACACCGATATTGCGCGCGACGGCGCGCTCACCGGCCTCAACGTCGCGAGCACGGTCGCCCTCGCGAATGCCGTTTCGGTTCCCGTCATAGCATCCGGCGGCCTCGCCTCCATCGAGGACGTCATGCGACTGACCGCCCCCGACTGCGCGCGTCTGGCCGGCGCGATCGCCGGCCGCGCACTCTACGATGGCCGCCTTGATCCGCGGGAGGCCCTGGCGCTCCTGCGCGCGAACGCGCAACGTGCGCCGGACCAGGAGGGAGTTGTCCCATGACGCTGAAGGCCCGGGTCATCCCCTGCCTCGACGTCAAGGATGGCCGGGTCGTCAAGGGCGTCAATTTCGTCAATCTGCGGGATGCCGGCGATCCGGTCGAGAGCGCCGTCGCCTACGACAGGGCGGGGGCGGACGAACTCTGCTTCCTCGATATCACCGCGAGCCACGAGGATCGCGGAATCCTGCTCGACGTTGTGCGGCGCACGGCGGAAGTGTGCTTCATGCCGCTGACTGTCGGCGGCGGGGTCCGGACGACGGACGACATCCGCAATCTGCTGCTTGCCGGCGCCGACAAGGCTTCGATTAATTCTGCAGCGGTGGCGGACCGGCTTTTTGTGCGTCAGGCGGCGGAGAAATTCGGCAGCCAGTGCATTGTCGTAGCCATTGACGCCAAGCGGGTCCTTCCTGACGGCGCACCGCGCTGGGAAATCTTCACCCACGGCGGACGCCGGCCGACCGGCATCGACGCCGTGGCCTTCGCGCGTGACGTCGCAGAACTCGGAGCAGGCGAGATCCTTCTCACCTCGATGGACCGCGACGGATCGAAACAGGGTTTCGATCTCGAACTGACGCGCGCAGTCGCCGACGCGGTGACGATTCCTGTCATCGCGTCGGGGGGAGTCGGCGCGCTTGACCATCTCGTGGATGGCGTCAAGTTCGGCCATGCCAGCGCCGTGCTCGCTGCCTCGATCTTCCACTTCGGCGAGTTCACGATCCGCGAGGCGAAGTTGCGCATGGCGGAAGCGGGAATTCCGGTGCGAATGGACTAGGCCGATGTACGCCGCTCGTCGGGCGCTTTCGATTCGCTCGGTCTCCACGGAGAACCTTTCATGCCTGCAGCATCCGAGGACACGCATTTCGGCCAGCGAACCGTTCGATTGGATGAAAAGCAGAGATTGGTGGATGCGGTCTTCCACAGAGTCGCCGATCGCTACGACGTGATGAACGATCTTATGTCCTTCGGTCTGCACCGAGTCTGGAAGGACATTCTGGCCGCCAAGGTTCATCCCTCGGCATCGCGCCCCTTCGCCCTTCTCGACATGGCTGGCGGCACCGGCGATGTCGCCTTCCGCGTTACTCGCGCAGGGGGGCCGCAAACGCGGGTCACCGTCGCTGATATCAACTCGGAGATGCTGAGGGTCGGCGCCGGGCGCGCCAGAACGCGCCGTCTTGACGATCGCGTCGCCTTCGTCGAGGCCAATGCGGAGGCGCTGCCGTTTCCCGACGCGCAGTTCGACGCCTATACGATTGCCTTCGGCATCCGCAACGTGCCACGCATCGAGAAGGCGCTCGGAGAGGCCTTTCGGGTATTGAAGCGGGGCGGCCGTTTCCTGTGCCTCGAGTTCTCCCACGTCGATCTGCCAGTGCTCGATCGCGTCTACGACGCCTATTCCTTCGCCGCGATTCCGGCGATGGGAAAGGCGGTGACGGGAGACGGAGCGGCCTACAGGTATCTCGTCGAGTCGATCCGCAAATTCCCTCATGCCGAACTGTTTGCCGACATGATCGCCGCAGCCGGGTTCGCCCGCGTCGACGCGACGCGTCTCAGCGGCGGGGTCGTTGCCATTCACTCGGGCTGGAAGCTCTGATTGATGTCCGTCCTCACCGCGTTCGGCCACAGCCTCAGGCTCGCGCGCGCGGGTTTCGTCTTCGCCAGGGAAGGAGCATTCGTCGACGTCGATCCGGCGCTGCTGCCTCCGGTTGCGCGCCTGCCGATCATGGTCGCGAACCTGATCGCCAAACGCAACGTGCGTGGCCTGACCGGCCTTTCCCACGCCATCGACCGGCTCGGTCCGTCCTACGTCAAGCTTGGCCAGTTTCTATCGACGCGGCCCGATATCGTCGGGGCCAAAGTCGCACTCGAACTGGAGAGCCTGCAGGATCGGGTGACGCCGATGAACCGTCAGACCGCGATCGGCATCATAGAGGCGGCGTTCGGAGCGAAGGTCGACACGCTGTTTGACGACTTCGGCGAACCGGTCGCTGCGGCCTCGATCGCACAGGTTCACCGCGCGACCGTCAGGACGGACGAGGGCGCCAAGCCCGTCGCGGTCAAAGTGCTGCGCGCCGGGGTCGAGCGGCGGTTCGCGCGCGACCTGGCGGACATGTTCTTCGCGGCGCGGCTGGCCGAGCGGGCCACCCCGGAGATGCGCCGCCTCCGCCCCGTCCAGGTGGTCGACACTCTCGCGCGATCGGTGCGGATGGAAATGGATTTCCGGCTTGAGGCGGCGGCTGCGTCCGAATTCGCCGAAAACTCGAGGGACGACCCGGACATTCGGGCCCCGGCGATCGACTGGGACCGAACGACCCGCGAAGTCATGACGATGGAATGGATCGACGGAATTCCCCTCGCCGACCCGGAGCGCCTGACGTCGCTCGGCTACGATCCGCGCGCGCTTGCACGGACGATGATCCAGACCTTCCTGCGACACGCGTTGCGCGACGGCTTCTTTCACGCCGACATGCACCAGGGGAATTTCTTCGTCGACGACAAGGGCAGGATCGTCGCGGTCGATTTCGGCATTATGGGGCGCCTCGGCCACAAGGAGCGTAGGTTCCTCGCCGAGATATTGTTCGGCTTCATCCGGCGCGACTATCGACGCGTGGCGGAAGTCCATTTCGAGGCCGGCTACGTCCCGAATGTCCATCGGGTCGAGGACTTCGCCCAGGCGATCCGGGCGATCGGCGAGCCGATCCACTCGCGCACCGCCGATCAGATCTCTATGGCGAAGCTGCTGACGCTCCTGTTCGACGTCACCGCGTTGTTCGACATGACGACCAGGACCGAGCTCGTGTTGCTGCAGAAGACCATGGTGGTGGTCGAGGGGGTGGCGCGCAAGCTCGACCCGCAGCTGAACATGTGGTCGACGTCGGAATCGGTCGTCGGCGAGTGGATAGCGGAAAATCTTGGCCCACGCGGTCGCATCGAGGATGCCGGTCGAAGCGTCTCGTCGGCGGTCGCCTTCCTTTCCGAGGCGCCGCGCCGGCTTGAGGAAATCGCCGTCCGCCTCGAAGCGGCGATGTCCGTCGAAAGCGCCAAAACGTCTCAGGACATCCATCCCTTTTCTGCTTTCGCCTATATTTTGATTGGGTTTTTCCTTGCACTTTTGTCTATTGCAATGGTTCATTGGCGTCTGTAGTTTAGCCGCGACGCGGACCGATTCGGCGGATGCGGGAACGATCGATGGCGTTGCGATGACCCGATCACTCTTTGTCTTGCGTGCGCGCCCCGCTCATCGGCTTGAGTGTCGGAGCGACGCTGTTCAAATTGGGTCCGACGGGTTCAGATGACCGGTGTCCCACTCGCCTCCGCCCGCATCTTGCTGATCATTGGAGGCGGCATCGCCGCGTACAAGTCGCTCGAACTTATCAGGCGGCTCCGAGACCAGGGCGCTCGAGTTCGCGTCGTGATGACGAAGGCGGCGAGCGAATTCATCAGTCCGCTGGCGGCCGCGACGCTGAGCGGCGAGCCGGTCCGTGACGACCTCTTCAGCCTGACCGACGAGGCGCTGATCGGCCACATCGAACTCTCCCGTTCCGCCGATCTGGTCGTCGTCGCGCCGGCCACCGCAAATCTTCTCGCCCGAATGGCCGGTGGGCTGGCTGACGACCTCGCGACGACCCTTCTGCTCGCCACCGACAAACCTGTCCTCGCGGCTCCCGCGATGAACGTCCGGATGTGGCTTCATCCGGCGACGCGCCGAAACGTCGAACGACTCGGCGCCGACGGGGTCCTGATCGTAGGCCCGGATTCGGGACCGATGGCCTGCGGCGAATTCGGCCCCGGGCGAATGGCGGAGCCTCCGGCGATCGTGGAGGCGATCGAGGAAGCGCTGACCGCGGCGGCGGCGACCGATCCGCGCGAATTGGCTGCGGGCCCGCTGGCGGGGCGGCACGTCGTCATCACATCCGGCCCGACCTACGAGGCCATCGATCCGGTTCGTTTCCTTGGAAACCGGTCGTCGGGCCGACAGGGGCATGCAATTGCGCAATCTGCCGTCGGCGCTGGCGCAAGAGTGACATTGATCAGCGGCCCGGTCGCGCTGCCTGATCCGCTCGGCGCCGCCGTGATTCACGTGGAGTTGGCGCTCGAGATGCGGGCGGCTGTCGAGGCGGCGCTGCCGGCCGACGCTTTTATCGCCGCGGCTGCGGTCGCCGACTGGCGCGTGGAAGGAATCTCCCAAGGCAAGATCAAGAAAGACGGCGGCGCGTCGCCGACGCTTCGCCTCATTGAAAACCCCGATATTCTGGCGGAAATCTCGAAAAGAGAAACTTTTCGGCCGATCGTTGTGGTCGGCTTCGCCGCCGAGACCGAGGACGTGGCCACAAACGCCCGGGCGAAACTGGAGCGCAAGGGCTGCGACCTGATCGTCGCCAATAGCGTGGCGGAAGGCACGTCGACCTTCGGCGGCGAGACGAACGAGGTACAACTCATCGATTGCGATGGGATTGAGTTGTGGCCGACGATGAGCAAGGCGGAGGTCGCGGACCGGATCGTACGGCGCATTGCGGTCGAATTGGCGAAGCGCTCGTGATTTCCGTCGTTTACAGGCGTTTCTCTCACGCCGAGGGCTTGCAATTGCCGTCGTATAAGAGTGAAGATGCCTCCGGGATGGATCTCGTGGCCGCATTGCCAGTCGATGCGGAGGTCGTCCTCGCCCCCGGCGCATGGGCGTTGATTCCAACCGGGTTGGCGATTGAGTTGCCGAAGGGATTTGAAGCGCAGATCCGTCCCCGGTCGGGGTTGGCGCTGCACGATGGAGTGACCGTTCTCAATAGTCCGGGCACGGTTGACGCTGATTATCGCGGAGAAATCGGTGTCGTACTCATTAATTTTGGAAGAAATCCTTTTGTGGTTCGGCGGGGTGCGCGTATAGCGCAACTCGTCGTTTGTTCTGTGGAACGCGTCGCCTTCATTGCAGGCGAGCGGCTCACTTCGAGCGCCCGAGGCCCGAATGGATTTGGCTCCACCGGGCGCTCATCGGAGGAGGTATGATTATGAACCTACTATCGCGACGGAGCGTTCTCGCCATCGCCGCCGTTGTCGATGTCGCGTTGCATTCTCGGTCTGCGCCAGTTGCGGCGAAGGCCCTCGCGGCGCGCCACAAGCTGCCCCCGCGCCACTTGGAGACTTTGCTTCAGGGGCTCGTCCACGCCAAGATTCTCAAAGGCGTGCGCGGCCCGCGCGGCGGCTACGAACTCGCACGCGAACGCCGTCGCATTACAGTCGGCGAGATCGTGCGCACTGCGATGTCCCTGAGTACGGCGGACCCGGAGGATCTCGGCGCCAATTCTGTGCTGCTCGAGCGGGTGATCGATCCGACGGTGAAAAAAGCCGGGGAAACGTTCCTCTCGAACCTGGACTCGATCACCGTCGAGACCATGTGCGAGACGGCCGAGCAAGCCCACGTTCTCGACGACGAGAAGGCCGCCGGAGATTTTGCTATCTAGCGTCGATATTATCCACGTTATATAGAAGCTCTTCGGGAAAAGTGTTACAGTCGGGTTCCGCGCTGTTCAGGCGAGGACCCGACGACGCTCATGGAGAGCCAAGCGATGACGACGACAGAGAGCGCCGCAAAAGCGCCAGGCCGAGGCAAGGTCTATGCCTCGATCACCGACACGATCGGGGACACGCCCCTCGTTGCGATGGACCGCATCGCTCGGGAAAAGGGGATCGCCGCACGTCTTCTCGCAAAGCTCGAGTTCTTCAACCCGATCGGCAGCGTCAAGGATCGTATCGGCGTCAGCATGATCGACGCGCTCGAAGCGCAAGGGCGGATTGCGCCCGGACGCGGAGTCCTGGTCGAGCCCACCTCCGGCAACACCGGTATTGCGCTGGCGTTCACCGCGGCGGCGCGTGGCTACAAGCTCATTCTCGTCATGCCGGAGTTGATGTCGATTGAACGCCGCAAGATGCTGGCCCTGCTCGGCGCCGAACTGGTTCTCACTCCGGCGGCCCATGGCATGAAGGGCGCGATCGCCAAGGCCAACGAAATCATCGCCTCGACGCCGGGCGCGATCATGCCGCAGCAGTTCGAAAACCCCGCCAATCCCGACATCCACCGCCGCACAACGGCAGAGGAAATCTGGAACGACACCCGGGGCGAAGTCGACATCGTCGTCTCCGGCGTCGGAACCGGAGGAACGATCACCGGCGTCGGTCAGGTCCTCAAGATCCGGAAGCCGAGCGTGCGCATGGTCGCGGTCGAGCCGGAGGACTTGCCGGTTCTGTCCGGCGGCGCGCCGGGCCCGCATAAGATCCAGGGGATCGGCGCCGGCTTCGTGCCGTCGATCCTCGATCGCGGCGTGATCGACGAGATTCTCGCCGTCGGAAACCAGACGGCCTTCGACACCGCACGGCTCGTCGCCAGGATCGAAGGCATCCCCGTCGGGATCTCCTCGGGCGCGGCGGTCGCCGCGGCGATCGACATCGGACGTCGGCCGGAAAACGCCGGCAAGACGATCGTCGCCATCATCCCGTCCTTCGCCGAACGCTATCTCTCGACCGCGCTGTTCGAAGGGCTTTGACGGCGGTGACCCAGCCGGTCCCCGGCGCCGCGGGCCGTCCGCTTGGTCGACCATCCTGCGCGGAAAGTTGATCGCCGCAGGCGGTTTCGCCGGACGCATGGCCATTAAGGAATGTTCTATTCGAAGGGCCTCGCTGCGCTCGATGTCGGGCGGATGGCGACAACTCGACAAACCGGTCCGCGCGGGCGCATGGAGACAATCATGAACCGCAGGCAAGTGCTGTTGACGGCCGCGATCCTGCCCCTGTCGATCCTGCCGACCGGCTTTTGGTCCCGAAGCGCCGTGGCCAAAATCGACCGCCTGTTCATCGACGCCGTATTGGACGATCCGGACGCGCCCGTCGCCGGAAATCCAGCCGGGGGCGTCTCCATCGTCGCGTTCCTCGACTACAATTGCCCGTACTGTAAGAGGACCGCCCCGGACCTCAAGCGTTTTGTCTCGACGGATGGCGATGTTCGCCTCGTCTACAAGGACTGGCCGATCCTGGCGGAAACCTCCGTCTATGGCGCGCGCCTCGCCCTCGGCGCCAAGCGCCAGGGCAGATATGGCGCAGCCCACGAGGCGCTCATGGGACTGCGCGGACAAACGGGTTCTGAAGCGGGCATGATGGAGGCCCTCCGGGCGGCGGGTATAGACATGGCGGCGCTTGGCCGGGATCTGAAAGCCCACGACTCGGACATTGGCGGCCTTCTCAAAAGAAACGACGATCAGGCGAAAACGCTCGGACTTCAGGGAACTCCCGCCTATCTGATCGGACCGTTCATCGTCGCCGCCGCGCTCGATTTCGACGGGTTCAAGGACGCCGTGGCGAAATTCCGCGCGCACATCGGAAAGGGCGCGCCCCGGAGCGAGTGAAAAACCGGCTCAATCCGGCCCCTGCATGGCGGGCGCGCAGACGCGCAGACGCTGCCCGTCCGGATCGAGCGCGACAAACGTGTAGCCGAAGTCCATCGAATTCGGCGCCTGCGCGATCGCGACGCCGCGTTCTCGCCATTCGGCGTGCAGGGCGTCGACCTCGGCGGTGTTCGTTGCGGTGAAGGCGATTTCGCCGCCCGCGCTGCGGCCCGCCGGCGGCTCGACTCCATCCCTCCGCCACAGGCCGAGCATCAGGCCTGGCCCGGCCGGCAGCATGGCGAAAGTCGGCGAGGAGTTGACAGCGCCGCTTCCGAGGATCGAGGCGTAGAAGGCTTCGCTTCTGGAAACGTCTTCTGACGTAGACGAGAATGAAACTCACGTTCGGCATGTCAATGGCTCCGCGTTGATGCGTAGCCGCCAATAAGCGCAACGAGCGTCAGTTTCCGTCAGCAGCGCCCTCTCCGGGCGGCGGCGTCAGGAAATAGGGCTCGACGGCGCCGGTCATCCTGATCAACAGAAGATTGCCCTTGCGGTCGCGCGTCTTGCCGACGGGCGCGCGAATCCAGTTCTCGGCGACGCAATATTCCTCGACATCGCGCCGTTCGGTCCCGCGGAAGCGCACGCCCACGCCGCGCGCCAGGGCCGCTTCGTCATAGAACGGACTTGCCGGGTCGACGCTCAACCGATCGGGAGGACTATCGGGCATGGACAGGGTCTCGGGCAGGGAGATGGCGCCGAAACGCAAAGCGCGCCGCAGCTTCGGCGGCGCGCAGACAGACTCGACGAAATGTTGTCGCGTCAGGCGGTCGCGAGGGCCTTGACACGCTTGGCCAGCCGCGAAATCTTCCGCGCGGCCGCATTCTTGTGGACGATTCCCTTCTGCCCTGCGCGAGCGAGCCGCGGCTCCGCCTCACGAAGCGCCTCAGCGGCGATTTTCGGATCTTTGGAGTTGATCGCTTCTTCGACCTTGCGAACATAAGTGCGCATCTCGCTGCGGCGCGACTTGTTGACTTCGGTCCGGCGGACGGTCTGCCGAGCGGCTTTCTGGGCCGACTTCGTATTGGCCATAAATCGATTCCCTGAAGTGCGGCGCCCGAGCGCTGCCGCGCGCGTTCGCTCAAAAAAAGAATGGGCCGGGTTGCGGCCCAGCCTGGATCGCAGGCTTATAAGCCCTCTGCTTTCGAGGCGTCAACCGCCGAGGACCAATTTCCATCCGGCCGCCAGAAGCCCTCCCGGGGCCGCCATGAGGCGCAGCGCCATTGCGCAGCTCACGACGACGATCAGCGGCCGCACGAGACGCGCCCCGGCCCGCAAGGCCGAGTGGGCGCCGAGGCGGGCGCCGAGAAACGCCCCGACTCCCATGGCGAACCCCGCGACGACAACAATGCGCCCCGACAGCGCGTATAGGGCGAGCGAGCCGACATTGCTGCCGAAATTGGCGAAACGGGCGCCGGCCATGGCGCGGGTGAGGCCGAAACCGGCTAGGACGACGAAACCGATCATGTAGAATGAACCTGCTCCAGGGCCGAACACCCCGTCGTAGAAGCCGATGGCCGGCGCCAGGGTCGAGGCGAAGCGGCCGGGCGACAGTCGCGCATGGCGTCGCGCTTCGGTCAGGTTCGGCGCGAGGGCGAAATAGAGCGCGACCGCCACGAGGACGACAGGCAGGGCCGCCTCGAGAAACGCCCGCGGCGCCCATGGCAGCGCCAATGCGCCGAGCGCCGCGCCGGCGCAGGCCGCGAGAGCCGACGGCGCCATCCCTTTCTCGATCTTGCCGGCGCGCCGGAACGCGAGCGTCGCCGAACCGGAGCCGAAGGTGCTTGCGAGCTTGTTGGTCGCGATCGCCGCGACCGGATCGAGGCCCGCAAGCGCGAGCGATGGCAGGGTCAACAGTCCTCCGCCGCCGGCGATCGCATCGACGAAGCCGGATCCGAAACCGACCAGCGCGAGAAGGGCCAAAACAGAAGGCGACACGGGCGGACCTTCGCCGAAGGGAGGTCGTCAACCTTGCGCGAGCTTGAGCGTCGCGCCGCGATAAGAGAACTTCGCCGCGCGCTTCTCGGCGAAAGCCGCGCGCCCCTCCGCAAAGTCGACGCCCAGGGCGGCTGACTCGGTGAGGGCGCGGAACGCCGGCGTTTCGACGGTCATGCCGGCGACGACGGCGTCGACCGTCCGCTTGGCCCCCCGGATCGACGCCTGGCTCAGGTCGGCGACGCCGCGCGCATAGCCGAGCGCCGTATCGTGCAGCCCGGTCTCGATCCGGCGGTCGATGAGCCCGATCGCAAGCGCCTCATCGGTCTCGATCCGCCGACCGGTGAACAGGAGATCCTTGGCTCGCGAGGGGCCGACGAGCTCGACCAGACGACGCGTCTCGGCGTGGCCATAGACGAGGCCGAGCTTCGCCGGCGTGATGGCGAGATAGGCGTCGGCCGCGCAGAAGCGCAGGTCGCAGGCGAGCGCAAGACCGAGGCCGCCCCCAACCGCGTTCCCCTGCAACACCGCGATCGACGGACGGTCGAGCTCGATCAGCGCCCTGAGGCCGTCCTGGACGGCGTCGCCGTAATCGCGAGCGGCCGCGGCGTCGCGGTAAACATCGCCGAATTCCGAAATGTCCGCGCCGGCGCTGAAATGGCCGCCCTGGCCCTCCACCAGCACGACCAGCGCGTCCTCGCGCGCCTCGATCGCGGTCCGGATCGCGGGGAGCGCGCGCCACATGGCGCGTGAGATCGCGTTGCGGCGCTCCGGCCTGTTGAGCACGATGCGCGCAAACGGCGGCTCGAACAAAAGGGAAATGTCGGTCATCGGTGCTCTTCGAATGGCGACGGGCGGTTCAAGCCCTTTCTGGAGCATTTGCCGGACTGGAGCAAACGGCAATCCTGTCGTAGCGTCGCGCGGGAAGGCGGCTCGAGCGCATATGAAGGATGCAAGGGGATGACGATCGACGAAAACTACCCGCGCGACATGGTCGGCTACGGACGGACGCCGCCGTTCGCCGACTGGCCCGGCAAGGCGCGCGTGGCGGTGCAGTTTGTCATCAATTACGAGGAAGGCGGCGAGAACAACATCCTGCATGGCGACGCGTCCTCGGAAGCCTTTCTGTCGGAAATCGTCGGCGCGGCGCCCTGGCTGGGCATGCGGCATATGAACATGGAGTTGATCTACGAATACGGTTCGCGCGCCGGCTTCTGGCGGCTGCACCGCATGTTTTCCGGACGCTCCGTGCCCGTCACCGTCTACGCGGTCGCAACGGCCATGGCGCGCAACCGCGAAGCGGTCGCCGCCATGAACGAGGCCCGCTGGGAGATCGCCACCCACGGCCTCAAATGGATCGACTACCGCGATACGGCCCCCGAGCTCGAAGCCCGCCACATCGCCGAGGCGGTGCGGCTTCACACCGAAGTGGCTGGGTCGAGGCCGCTCGGGTTTTATCAGGGCCGCTCGTCGCTCAACACCATCCGGCTCGGAATGGAGGAAGGCGGCTTCCTCTATTGCGCCGACTCCTATGCCGACGATCTCCCCTACTGGCTCGAAGGGCCGCGCGGGCCGCAGCTGATTACGCCCTACACGCTCGACTCCAACGACATGCGGTTCGCGACGCCGCAGGGCTTCAACTCGGGCGACCAGTTCTACGCCTATCTCAAGGATTTGTTCGACACGCTCTACGCCGAAGGCGACGTTGCGCCGAAGATGCTGTCGATCGGGCTGCATTGCCGCCTCGTCGGCCGGCCGGGCAGGGCGGCCTCGCTGGCTCGATTCATCGACTACGTCCTCGGCCACGATCGCGTCTGGACGCCGACACGACTCGACATCGCGCGTCACTGGATCCGCAAGCACCCGCCGAACGGCGGCTGGCGGCCGTCGCGGCTGACACGCACCCTGTTCGTCGAGCGCTTCGGCGACGTGTACGAGCATTCTCCCTGGATCGCGGCGGCGGCCTGGGACGCGGGACTGACCGCCGAAGCGGACACGGCTGAAGGCCTGGCGAAGGCAATGGCGGCCGCGGCCGCGAAAGGCGCCGACGACCAAAAGCGCGCGCTAATCTTGGCGCACCCCGATCTCGCGGGAAAGCTCGCGCTCGCCGGAACGCTGACGGCGGACTCGACGCGGGAGCAGGCGGGCGCCGGCCTCGCCAATCTGAGCCCGGACGAACTCGCAAGTTTTACCACGCTGAACGACGCCTACCGGGCGCGCTTCGGCTTTCCCTTCATCATGGCGGTCAAGGGCAGGAGCAAGGCCGACATCCTCGCCGCCTTCGAGAAGCGACTGCTCAACGTTCCGGAGGCCGAGACCGCTATGGCCCTTGCCGAGATCGACCGCATCGCTTCGCTGAGGCTCAAGGATCTTCTGCCGTGAGCGAGAGCGCCCGGGTCATTCGCGGCCGTGTCCTCACCTTCACCGACGATCCCGCGACAGCGGGGCTGTCCGCCCGCCATTATCTCGACGATGGGGCCGTTCTTGCCCGGGACGGGCGGATCGAGGCGGTCGGCGAGGCTCGGGACATTCTCGCGAGCGCCCCGGACGGCGCGACGGTCGACGACCATTCCGGCTGCCTCGTCATGCCCGGGTTCATCGACGCCCACATCCATTATCCGCAGACCCAGGTCGTCGGCTCCTACGGCGCGCAACTGCTCGACTGGCTGCACAAGTATACGTTTGTCGAAGAGCAGAAGTTCGCCGATCCCGGTCATTGCGCCAGGATCGCCGAATTCTTTCTCGACGAACTCGCCCGCTGCGGCACGACGACCGCCATGGTCTATTGCACGGTCCATCCGCAGTCGGTCGATGCATTCTTCGCCGCGGCCGAGCGGCGCGGCGCCCGCATGATCGCGGGCAAGACCATGATGGACCGGGACGCGCCCGAGGCGCTGACCGACACCGCGCAACGCGGCTACGACGAGAGCAAGGCGCTGATCGAGCGCTGGAGAGGTCGGGGGCGGCTCGACTATGCGATCACACCGCGCTTCGCCGTGACGTCGAGCCAGGCGCAACTGGAGGCCGCCGGCGCCCTGGCGCGTGAATTCCCCGAGGCCTACGTCCAGACCCATCTCGACGAGAACAAGGCGGAGATCGAGCTCGTGGCGGCGCGGTTTCCGGGCGCAAGCAGCTACCTCGACGTCTACCACCGCGCGGGGCTGCTCGGGCCGCGCTCGGTGTTCGGCCACTGCATCCATCTGAAGGACAGTGAAGTCATGGCGATGGTGGCGAGCCGGTCGGTCGCCGCCTTCTGTCCGACATCGAACCTCTTTCTCGGCTCGGGCCTGTTCGATCAGGCTCGCCTGGTCGAGGCCGGCGTTCGGGTCGCGCTCGCGACCGACGTCGGCGGGGGCACGAGCTATTCGATGTTGAGGACGGCGGCCGAGGGCTACAAGGCGCTGCAACTCAACCGGCAATCCTGGCCGGCCGCGCAGGCTTTCTATCGGATGACCCTCGGCAATGCGCGGGCGCTCGGGCTCGACGACCGGATTGGCGCTATCGAAGTCGGAAGGGAAGCCGATCTCGTCGTGCTCGATTCGCGCGCGACCCCGGCGATGGCGCACCGGATGGAGACGGCGAAGGGTGATCTCGACGCGGAACTGTTCGCGCTGCTGATGATGGGCGATGACCGCGCCGTGCGCCAGACCTATGTCGCCGGCGCGCCGAGCAAGGGCTGATGCCGTTTGTGGGAGATCACCCAGGCGGATCGGCTGTTGGAGGGCTGGATTTGGCACCCTTTGCCGCCGTTCCAGGTTGCTCTCGTGAACGGGCGGATTGCGCCAATAACGCTCATCGCCAACCGGGGCAGCGGTTGCGGTAGGCTTGCGCCGGGCGCGCTGTCGCCGGGCGCGGCAGCCATCGCGCCAAATCGACGCGATGCTCCGATTCCCCTGTTCAATCATCGCCGCTTTCGTGCTCTCGCGGCGCGAACCAGGAGCGTACAGTCAGCGCCAAGTCCGGATCATCCAGACCTTTGCAGGCGGTGATCGCGATGGAAAACGCGCGGCTGGTGAAAGCAAAGATGTTCAATCCGTCCTTCACCACCAAGCCGGCGGGCGAGGGCATCGGGCTCGGCTTGTCTTTGAGCCACGACATCGTGGTCAAGCAACATGGCGAACCATCGAGGTGACCACCTTTATAGGGCGCCTTTACCCAGTTCACCCTTGTCCTCGCGCGCGGGGGCGGCGGCATGAGCGCGCTGATCCTGGTCGGGGATGACGAGCCCCACGTCACCGAACTCGTCCCGCCAGCAGTTCCGCAAGGAGTTGGGCGCCTCGCGCTTCGCCATGGCGTTCGCGCAATCGGCGCCTGAAGCCCTCGAACCGTCGGCGCGGCGGTGATCCAGCCGGCGTCGAACAGGCGCGCATGACAAAGACGGTCGCCGTGACGCCGTCGAGCAGCCCTACGATGAAGTTCACTTCTTCTGGGTCGCCTGCTGTACGGCGCTGGCGATCGACTTGGCGTCCTTGTCGGCCATGGTCGCCATCGCCTTGGCCTCGACGACGGTCGATGCTATCTGGACTTTATGGGCGAGAAACCGGCCCTTCGCGACGGCGAATCTGGTGACGGCCCAGGCGGCGAGCGCGCCGCTGAAAGCGGAGTAAATGTAACCTGTCATGACGACTTCCATCGACGAGACCGCCCGCACTACACCCGCACTTCGACTGCAAAACAACTGCACTGGCAGTGGGACCAGACCTCTTAAAACCCGCGATTTCGACGGCCAATTTTGAGTCCCACCTTCCGCTAATCTGTTGATATGTCTCGTGCGGAGCAGTCCTACCTCCCCCACCATGCATGCTCTGGGTCTCTGCCGTCTGGGCGTCGCGCTGCGCCAGGCGTCGGCGCCCGGCGCGCGCCTCGAGGTTGCGGAATGACCGACTTTTACGCCGTCATCGGCAATCCGATAAGCCATACCAAGTCGCCCCTGATTTACACGATGTTCGCGGAGGCGACCGGGCAGGACCTCGCCTATGGGGCGATCGAGGGACCGGTCGGCGGGTTTGCAGGCCGGATCGATCAGTTCCGCCGCGAGGGCGGCCGCGGGCTCAATGTCACGGCGCCGTTCAAGCTCGACGCCTTCGCCTATGCGACCGATCTTTCCTTAAGCGCCCGACTCGCCGGCGCGGTCAACGCGATGAAATTCGATGCCGGCCGGGCCGAGGCGGAGAATTTCGACGGCGTCGGGTTGACGAACGATATCAAGCGCAATCTCGGCTATCGGCTGGCGGGGAAACGCATCCTGCTGCTGGGAGCCGGCGGCGCGACGCGGGGCGCGATTCTTCCGTTCCTTGCCGAGGGACCGTCGGCGCTCGCGATCGCCAACCGGACGCCCGACAAGGCGCACGGGCTGGCGGCGCAGTTTTCCTCATACGGCGACATCCTGGGCCTGGGATATGACGACCTCGCCGGCCTGCCGCCGTTCGATCTCGTCATCAATGCGACCTCTGCGAGCTTCGCTGGCGAATTGCCGCCCGTACCGCATGCGAGTTTCTCGATCGGGTGCCTCGGTTACGAACTGGCCTATGGGAAAGGACTGACCCCGTTCCTCAGGGTGGCGCGGTCGGCGGGCGCCGGGCGCCTCGCCGACGGCGTCGGCATGCTTGTCGAACAGGCGGCCAAAGCCTTCGAATGGTGGCGCGGAACGCGCCCCGACACGGCGCCGGTCATCGAACGCCTGACGATCCCGCTGAGCTGACGCCGCAGGCCGCGCCCGCGGTCCCGCGTTGGAGTCCATGGATGAGCAAGGCGGTCGTGACACATCGAGCAAGCCCGCAAGAGACGCCGGAACTGTTCGACCCACTGGCGGAAAGCCGCCGGGGCGGGCGGAAGGCGCAGCTCTGCCTGAACGGAGACAGCGGCGGACGCGCATAAGTCGGCATTCTCGTCATCGGGCGCGGCGCCTGCGGCGTTCGACCAGCTTCCCTTCGATCAACCCCTTGACCGTCGGCAGGAACTCAGCTCCGCGCGCGACGGAGAAATCGCGGAAGGCGCGTGCCGCCGGCGAGAGCGCTCGGTCCGCCCGGTTGGTGATGAACCATTGCCGAACGATCGGCAGTTCCTCGACGTCGAGACACGCGAGCCTCCCGGTCTCGACCTCGGCCGCGATCGTATGGGCCGAGATCAGCGCGATCCCGAGCCCTGCCATTACCGCCTGCTTGATCGTCTCGTTCGAGCCGAGCTCCATGCCCATCGGGATCTGCCTGATCCGCGTGTCGCCGATGAAAAAGTCGGAAAGCGATCGCGTGCCCGAGCCCTTCTCCCTGAAAAGGAAGGGTTCGCCCGCGAGATCGCCCCGGGTGAGGCCCCGCGCCTTGGCCAGCCGGTGCCCAGGCGACGCGATCAGCACGTAAGGGTGCGGCCCGAGCGGAAAGTTTTCCACCGCCATGTCGCGCGGCGGCCGTCCGGCAAGCGCGATCTCGACGTCGCCGCTCCGGAGCGACTCAAGCGTTGCGTCGCGATTTCCGATCAGGAATCGAAGATCGAGTTTCGGCCGCGCCGCGATGAAGGCTGCGATCAGCCGCGGCGCAAAGTACTTCGCCGTCGACACGGCGCCGACCGACAGCCTGCCCCCCTCTCCCGTGCTGAGCGCCCGCATCGTATCGGTAAAATCCCGGATCGCCCGCTCGACGCCGCGCGAGGCTTCGAGCGCGGCCTCGCCCGCCTTCGTAAGGCGCATGCCCGTCGCGGCCCGGTCGAAAAGCTTCAGCTCGACCGCGTCCTCGAGGCTCCGGACCCTGGCGGTCAGCGCGGCCGGCGTCACGTTGAGCGCGGCTGCCGCCTGGACGAGCGACCCGGCCTCGGCGATCGCCTGAAGGGTTTGAATCTGCCGGAACGAGAAATTGCGCATCAGATATCCCGGTATTTAAATTTTCTTAACACAGGGCCAAATTTAAATCAGTTTCTTTTATATGCAAACATTCATATAAGTTAGGAATTAGTCAAATGCCCCGAACGGCGCGGGCGAGGGAGGCACCAATGACGAGCACGCCGAGGATCGGGGAGGATCTCGACGCATTCCTGAGCGTCAATGCGCGGGATGACGTCGCGCGTGTGCTCGGCGCGCTCGCCAAGGCCTCGTTGCCTCTCGTCCATCTCATCCGCCGCGGCAGGCTCGCTGGCGCGCTTGACGCCGCAGTCGGCCCCGCACACGACGGCTTTGGGCAGAAGGCCCTCGACCTGTTCGCCGACGAGGCGTTCGTCACCGGCCTGAAAGGCGCCGGCGTGCGCGCGGTCGCGTCCGAGGAGCGCGAGGATCCGGTGGCGATCGACGCCGGAGGGAACGCTGCTGGTGGCGATCGATCCGCTCGACGGCTCCTCGAATATCGACGCCAACATCGCCATCGGCACTTTCTTTTCGGTCTTGGACGCGCCTCCCGGCGAGATCCGCGAGTCGCAGTTCCTTCAGCCTGGCGTCAAACAGCGCGCAGCTGGCTTCATCGTCTACGGGCCACACGTCGCGATCGTCTTCTCGACCGGCGCGGGCGTCTCCAAGGCGACGCTCGATCCGGACACGAACAGCTACCGTATGTCGTGCGTCGGGTTCCGAATCCCGGCCGATTCCGCCGAATTCGCCATCAACGCCTCCAATTCCCGTCATTGGCCGGAGCCGGTGCGGGCCTATGTTGAGGATTGCGTGGAAGGCGACGAAGGTCCGCGCGGGCGCAACTTCAACATGCGCTGGGTCGCTTCCACAGTCGCCGACGTCTACCGGATCCTCGCGCGCGGCGGCGTCTACCTCTATCCGGAGGATTCGCGACCGGGCTACGAGCACGGGCGACTGCGCCTGCTCTACGAGGCCAATCCGGTCGCCTTCCTCATCGAACAGGCGGGCGGTGCAGCAATCGACGGCTTTCATCGCATCCTGGAGGTCAAGCCGGCCTCCATCCACGTGCGTACGCCGCTGATCTTCGGCTCGAAGGACAAGGTCGACCGAATCGCCCTCTACTACAGCGAGGGAAGCAGCTCCCACCAGGCGCCGCTCTTCGGCAAGCGCGGCCTCCTGCGCCGCTAATTCTCGTACGTCGGAATCACGAACAATGTCGATCAAGCACCCCATCATCGCCATCACCGGCTCGTCCGGAGCGGGTACGACGTCGGTCAAGCGGACGTTCGACCAGATTTTTCGCCGCGAGAAGATCAACCCGGTCTTCATCGAGGGCGACGCCTTCCATCGCTGGAACCGCCTCGAAATGCGCGAGCAGATGAAGGAAGCCGCGGGGCGGGGAGATCACCACTACAGCCATTTCGGCGCGGAAGCCAATCTGTTCGAGGAGCTCGAGACGACGTTCCGCGACTATTCGGAAACCGGCGTCGGACGCACCCGAACCTATGTTCATGACGCGGAGGAGGCCGAACTGCACGCCTCGCCGCCGGGAACATTCACACCCTGGCGTAATTTCGAGCCGGGCTCCGACCTCCTCTTTTACGAAGGCCTGCACGGCGCAGTCGTCACCGACAAAGTCAACATCGCGCAATACGTCGACCTGAAGATTGGCGTTGTGCCGGTGATGAATCTGGAATGGATCCAGAAGCTCCACCGCGACCGGGCCTCGCGCGGCTACACGACCGAGGCGGTCACCGATACGATCCTCCGTCGCATGCCGGACTACATCAACTACATCTGCCCGCAGTTCACCCAGACGGACATCAATTTCCAGCGCGTGCCGACGGTCGACACGTCGAATCCGTTCATCGCGCGCTGGATTCCGACACCTGACGAATCGATGGTTGTCATCCGCTTCCGCGATCCGCACGGCATCGACTTCCCCTATCTGCTATCGATGATCCACAACAGCTTCATGAGCCGCGCCAACTCGATCGTCATCCCTGGCGGCAAGCTCGACATCGCCATGCAGCTCATCCTGACGCCGATGATTCTGAAGCTGGTCGAGCGCCGCCGTCGCGCCATTCGCGCCTGAGTCTCCTAACGAGGTTTTTCCTGATATGAATGCGATTGTTCAGAAACCCGCCGTCACGCACGCGTCGATGGCCAACGCCGTTCGCTTCCTGGCGATTGACGCGGTCGAGAAAGCCAAGTCCGGCCATCCGGGCATGCCGATGGGCATGGCCGATGTCGCGACGGTGCTGTTCAGCAAGTTTCTCAAATTCGATTCCGCCGACGCGCATTGGCCCGACCGGGACCGCTTTGTGCTGTCGGCCGGCCACGGCTCGATGCTGCTCTATGCGCTGCTCTACCTGACCGGCTACCCGGACATGACGATGGAGGAGATCAAGCGCTTCCGGCAGCTCGGCTCGAAAACCGCGGGCCATCCCGAATACGGCCACGCACTCGGCGTCGAAACGACCTCCGGCCCGCTCGGCCAGGGCCTCGCCACGTCGGTCGGCATGGCGATCGCCGAGCGCGCGCTTGCGGCGCGCTATGGCGACCTCGTCGACCACCATACCTTCGTCATTGCCGGCGACGGCTGCCTGATGGAAGGCGTGAGCCACGAGGCGATCGACCTTGCAGGCCACCTCAAGCTCTCCCGGCTGATTGTGCTTTGGGACGACAACCAGATCACCATCGACGGCTCGACCTCGCTTTCGACCAATCTCGATCAGCGCGCGCGCTTCGCCGCTGCCGGCTGGCATACGATTGCGATCGACGGCCACGATCCGGCGGCGATCGAGGCGGCGATCGCAGAGGCGAAGCGGCAGGACCGCCCGACGATGATCGCCTGCCGCACGGTGATCGGTTTCGGCGCGCCGAACAAACAGGGCACCGAGGCGACCCACGGCGCGCCGCTCGGCGCAGTCGAAATCGAAGCCGCCCGAGCCAAGCTCGGCTGGCCGCACCCGCCCTTCGAGGTCCCCTCTGAGATCATGGCCGCCTGGCGCGCCGCAGGCGAGCGTTCTCGCGGTCAGCGGCTCGCTTGGGAAGACCGACTGAGAGCTCACCCGGAGCGCCTTCGCTTCAAGGCGGCGACGGCGGGCGACATTCCCGCCGAGTTTGCCGGTCGCATGGCGGCCTACAAGGCGGATCTCGTCGCCAAGAAGCCCAATGTCGCCTCGCGCAAGGCGTCGGAAATGGCGCTCGAAGTGATCAACGCCTCGATCGAGACGACGCTCGGCGGTTCGGCCGACCTGACCCACTCCAACCTGACGATCACCAAGGGCATGCAGTCGATCCAGGGGGACGACTTTTCCGGCCGCTATGTGCGCTACGGCATCCGTGAGTTCGGCATGTCGGCGGCGATGAACGGCATCGCCCTGCACGGCGGCTTCATTCCTTACGGCGGTACGTTCTTCGTCTTCTCCGATTATGCGCGCGGCGCCATTCGGCTTTCAGCCCTCATGGGGGTGCGAGCGATTTACGTGCTGACGCACGACTCGATCGGGCTCGGCGAGGACGGGCCGACTCATCAGCCGGTCGAGCATTTCGCCATGCTGCGAGCGACGCCGAACCTTCAGGTGTTCCGGCCCTGCGATGCGGTCGAGACCGCCGAATGCTGGGAGCTGGCGCTCGCCGCCAGGGACAAGCCTTCGGCTCTCTTGCTCTCGCGCCAGAACCTGCCCACGCTTCGCGAGTCGACGGACGTCAATGCGTCGTCCCGGGGCGCCTATGTGCTCCGCGAACCCGACGGCAAGCGTGACGTGACAATCCTGGCGACCGGATCGGAAGTCGCGATCGCGGTGGAAGCGGCGGCGGCTCTGCGCGCGCTCGGCAAGAACGCGGCGGTGGTGTCGATGCCGTCTTGGGATCTTTTTGAGCAGCAGAGCGCGGACTACCAGCGCGCGACCCTCGGTTCCGCTCCGCGCGTGGCGATCGAGGCGGGCGCGCGGCTCGGCTGGGACCGTTGGATCGGCGATCGCGGCGTGTTCATCGGGATGACCGGGTTCGGCGCCTCGGCGCCTGCTTCCGATCTTTATCGCCATTTCGGCATCACCGCGGACGCGTTGATCGAGGCGGCGAAAGCGCTGACGGCCTGACCCGCCGCTACGCGGCGGACGGCTGCCAATCGGCAAACAACGCGGCCGTTCACTACGGTCGGATGATGGAGACGAAATCATGGACCAGTCAGATCGTTACGCGAACCTGAAACTCACGGAAAAGCAGCTGATCGAAGGCGGCCGCCACGTACTGTGCGCCTATATCATGAAGCCCAAGAAAGGCTTCGGCAATTATCTCCAGACCGCGGCGCATTTCGCTGCCGAATCCTCGACCGGCACCAATGTCGAGGTGTCGACGACCGACGATTTCACCCGCGGCGTCGATGCGCTCGTCTATGAAATCGACGAAGCCAGGGAGATCATGAAGATCGCCTATCCGATCGAATTGTTTGACCGCAACATCATCGACGGCCGGGCGATGATCGCCTCGTTCCTGACCCTCACCATCGGCAACAACCAGGGTATGGGCGACGTCGAGTACGGCAAGATGCACGACTTCTATGTTCCGCCGGCCTATCTCAAACTGTTCGACGGCCCGTCGACCACCATCAAGGACCTCTGGCGCGTGCTCGGCCGCCCGGTGGTCGACGGCGGGTTCATCGTCGGCACGATTATCAAGCCCAAGCTCGGCCTCAGGCCGCAGCCATTCGCCAACGCCTGCTACGATTTCTGGCTCGGCGGCGACTTCATCAAGAACGACGAGCCGCAGGGCAACCAGACCTTCGCTCCGTTCAAGGAGACGGTCCGCGCCGTCAACGACGCGATGATCCGCGCGCAGGACAAGACCGGACAGCCTAAATTGTTCTCGTTCAACATCACGGCCGACGACCACCACGAAATGGTCGCCCGCGGCGAATATATCCTCGAGACCTTCGGGCCGAACGCCGATCATGTCGCCTTCCTGGTCGACGGCTATGTCGCCGGCCCGGCGGCGGTCACCACCGCCCGTCGGCGATTCCCGAAGCAATATCTGCACTACCACCGCGCCGGGCACGGGGCCGTGACGTCGCCGCAGGCGAAGCGGGGATACACCGGCATGGTGCTCGCCAAGATGGCGCGCCTGCAGGGCGCCTCGGGCATCCATGTCGGCACGATGGGGTTCGGCAAGATGGAAGGCGAAGCGGCCGACCGGGCAATCGCCCACATGATCACCGATGACAGCGCCGAGGGGCCGTTCTATCATCAGGAATGGCTCGGCCTGAACCCGACCACGCCGATCATTTCGGGCGGCATGAACGCCCTGAGAATGCCCGGATTCTTCGAGAATCTCGGCCATTCGAACCTGATCATGACCGCGGGCGGCGGGGCCTTCGGCCATGTCGACGGCGGCGCGGCGGGCGCGAAGTCCCTGCGTCAGGCGGAGCAGTGCTGGAAGGCGGGCGCCGATCCGGTGGAGTTCGCCAAGGACCATCGCGAGTTCGCGCGCGCCTTCGAGAGCTTCCCGCAAGACGCCGACGCGTCTGTATCCGGGCTGGCGCGCCCGGCTCGGCAAGGCCGCCGCCTGACGAAATGTCGTCGCGCCTCCGACGGCAGGGAGCCGGTTCAACCGAGAATTCGACGCCGCGAAAGGGAACGTCAAGAATGAGCGTACTCGACCGAAACGTCAAAATCGCGCCGTCGATCCTGTCGGCTGACTTTTCCAAACTCGGCCAGGAGGTGCGGGACGTCGCCGCGGCCGGCGGAGACTGGATCCACCTCGACGTGATGGACGGCCATTTCGTGCCCAACATCACCTTCGGACCGCCCGTGGTCGCGGCGCTTCGCCCGCATACGGACAAAGTGTTCGACTGCCACCTGATGATCGAGCCGTGCGATCCTTACCTGGAGGCTTTCGCCAAGGCGGGCTGCGACCGCATCACCGTCCACGCCGAGGCGACCCGGCATCTCGACCGATCGCTGGAGCTGATCCGCGCGCTCGGCAAAAAGGCCGGCGTTGCGCTCAATCCGGCGACCCCGGAGAGCGCGATCGAATACGTGCTGGACCGCCTCGACCTCGTTCTCGTGATGACGGTCAATCCGGGCTTCGGCGGGCAGGCGTTCATTCCGGCGATGCTCGACAAGGTGGCGCGGGTGCGCAAGATGATCGGCGCGCGGGACATCCGTATCCAGGTTGACGGGGGCGTCGCGCCCGAGACGGCGCCGCTGGTCGTCGGCGCCGGGGCCGACGTTCTGGTCGCCGGATCGGCGGTGTTCAAGGGCGGCCCGTCGGCCTATGCCGCAAACATTGCCGCGATCATGGCCAGTTGCGGAGCGGCGGCCAAGGCCGCCTGATCGGCTTTCGATGTCCCGCGCGCGAGACGCGATTTTCGGTCAGCCGACGCGCGCCCTGATCACGGGAGGTCTGCCGGGTCGAGTTGAACCTCCATCCTTGTCGTGAGACCCCTCCCGCGATTCGATTCGACCTGAAGTCATCCTGCCACAGCGGCGGCGCGAACGGTCCGCCCCCGCCTCACCCGTTCGGCAGGTTGCGCGCCAGCGCCTCCAGCACCGCCATCCGCACCGCGACGCCCATCTCGACCTGCTCTCGGATCAGCGACTGCGCGCCGTCGGCGATCAGCGTGTCGATCTCGACCCCGCGGTTCATCGGCCCCGGATGCATGACCAGCGCGCCGGGCTTGGCCCATGCGAGCTTCTCCGCATCGAGGCCGAAATAGCGGAAATATTCCTTTGTCGAAGGCACGAACGCGCCGCTCATCCGCTCGCGCTGCAGGCGCAGCATCATCACGATGTCGGCGTCCTTCAGGCCTGCGCGCATGTCGCGGCAGACTTCGACGCCCATGAGCTCCACCCCCGCCGGCAGCAGCGTCGAGGGGCCGACGACCCGCACATAGGCGCCGAGCTTGCCGAGCAGGAGGATGTTCGACCTCGCCACCCGCGAATGCAGAATGTCGCCGCAGATGGCGACGGTCAGGCCCTCGATGCGGCCGAGGTTGCGGCGGATGGTCAGGGCGTCGAGCAGCGCCTGGGTCGGGTGCTCGTGCGCGCCGTCGCCGGCGTTGATCACCGAGCAATCGACTTTTCGCGCCAGCAGTGACACCGCCCCGGCCGCATGGTGGCGGACGACGAGGATGTCGGGGCGCATGGCGTTGAGGGTCATGGCGGTGTCGATCAGCGTCTCGCCCTTTTTGACGCTGGAAGCGGCGACCGCCATGTTCATCACGTCGGCCCCGAGCCGCTTTCCCGCGAGTTCGAACGACGACTGGGTGCGGGTCGAGGCTTCGAAGAACAGGTTGATCTGGGTCCGCCCGCGCAAGGTGGCGCGCTTCTTCTCGACCTGGCGCGAGATCGCCACCGCTTCGTCGGAGAGGTCGAGCAGCGCCTCGATCTCGGGCCGCGACAGGTGCTCGATGCCGAGCAGGTGGCGCTGGGTGAAGACGGGCGGGGAAAGATCGGCGGCCATTCGTGCAAGCAGCCTATAGGCTGCGGGCGAGCGCGCGACAATGGGGCGTTGTTCGCGCATCCTTGACTTCAAACCCCCCGACAGGCCTTGACGACCCTCCCCTCATAGAAGGGAAAGCCGCGATACGGTAGTGCGCCGGGCCCGCCGAGGCGTCGCTGCGGGCGGCCGAGCTGACTTGAAATCAGTTTTCCCCAGGTCAGAAGATGAAGAACAGCAGCCCGGACAGGATCATTGCCGCGGGCAGGGTCAGGACCCAGGCCATGGCGATGCTGCGCACCGTCGACCATTGCATTTAAGAGCCATTCGCCACCATCGTGCCGGCGAAGCCGGCCGGATGCAAGAGGACGTGGGTGGTCGAGACCGGCAGGCCGAAGCCGTCGGCCACCCCGATCGTCGTGGTGGCGATGATCTCGGCCGCTGCGCCCTGGCCATAGGTCAGGTGCGTCTTGCCGATCTTTTCTCCGGCGGTGATGACGATGCGCTTCCAACCGACCATCGCGCCGAGCCCCACAGCGATGGCGACGCACACTTTGACCCAGAGCGGGATGAATTTGGTGGAACAGTCCGTGCCTATCCGGCTAGCGCAGACACCCGCTACATCTGGGGATGCCGGAGCGACTCTTGTGCGGCGCCAACCGCGCGCCAAGACACCCAGCGAAATAAAATTCCGTCGGATCATTTGGACCCGTTGCGCTCCATCCGTCCTAGGGTCGAACGGTCAAAATCGACGTAGAGCGGACATTGCGGATCGCGACGGTGGAATAGCCGCAGCCCGGATAGCTGGCTGAAGGCAAGGGAAATAAAGCCTATTCCTCCTTAGGGCTCAGATCCAGGTCCGAGCTTGTCGAAGACTGTATTATCTTTGCTAGCCGTTCATCAGTATCCTTTGTATCACTTCCGTGATAGTAAGCAACCAATGATCCTTCATTTTCTATGCGATAGATCGCTTTATCTAGATGCACTTTGCTCTCTGTGTCACCAAACATTCCCAATATTTCCAGACGGATCTCTCGTAATTTATCTGCAAATTTGTTTCCGTCGAGTGTGTTTGTCTCCTCCCCCAACTCACTCTCAGCGTGCAATAACGCTAGATAGGCGATCCTAGCTAGTTCTCCAACCTTTTGATTACTTGAGACAGCCATTAGCGTTCTCCTTCCATGCTGTCTTTCCTCTTCTAAACTAAACGTCTGATCTCCACCTTCTCAGCCTCTCCTCCTCTTTTAGACCTCATGCCGCGAAGAACGGCACAACGCCGGAGATTTCCGCAATTTTAGAAACTTGCCCGGAGCTCGCCAACTGAAACGCTCGTTCCAAGGCAGTCATTTTATGATCCATGCCGCCGACCGTAAACCTATGTCGGGGCCACGCGCCGGTATTTGCGCGAAAGGGAAGGCCGGAGTCGACGTAGAGCGGACATTGCGGATCGCTGCCGCGGACGCTGCCCGTTCAGAGGGCGACTCAAACAGAAAGACCGCCTCTCGGCGGTCTCTCAAAACTTCGAGTTGCGAGAGGGTCAGGCGGGGGCGATGGTCTTCCCGCTCTTCACCCTGCGACAACCGGCAAAGCCAAGTCCCGCGAATCCTGCGAGCATCATCGCCCAGGTCGACAGTTCGGGGACCGCAGTCAAACTTCCGAACAAGCCGTCGCCTTCGTCGACAAGGCCGGCGGTGAAATAGAGCGAGTTGGGGCTTCCCGCCGATCCCCCATTGCCGAGCGAGAGGGCCCACAGATCGGTGACGTCGATCGGCTTGTTGTTAGGCCCGCGCAGGACGTCAATAAACGCGCCGGTGCTGACGTTGTACGCGTCGATCATCCCGTCGCCGAAATTGCCCACCAGCAGATCCCCGGCGAACGAGCCAAAACTTGAAGGCGCGATCAGCAAGCCCCATGGCGAGTTCAGCTCTCCCCCTGGGGAGATGAAGCGTTTCACAAAGTTGCCGTTGAGATCGAACACGTCGACCAATCCATTTCCGGGGCCGGCCACGTCGTCGTGCTTTGCGGCGTCTTGCACGGCGTAAGTCACATAAAGGTCGCCGTTGATGACTTTAAGGTTGAAGGGCGCATAGCCGGCCGGCAGGCTCGGATCCGTGAACGCCCCGGGCACAATGATTTGCGTGAAGCTGTTGTTGTACTTCTCGATATCGCCATTGTGGAAATCAGAGGCGAACAGAAAGGAGTTCGTGTCGTCGATCGCAAGACCCTTGTAGACAGAGTTCATCCCCGAGTGGTTCACGGCGATTGCCGCGTTCGTCCCCCCGTTCCATGCCGTAATCGCCCCGTCCTCGGAGTTCGAACAGAAAACGCGCTGGACTGCCTGCGGGACCGCCGATGACAAAACCGGCGCCGCCGTTGAAGACCTGCCCGGTGGGCGCCGACGGCGGGCTGCCAAACGCGGGCGGAATCGTCACCGTCAGTCCGATCTTGTTGACGGAAGAGTTGTTCGCGGAGACCGAGTAGAGAGTAGCTAGCCCCGTGCCATTGTCGGAGATCCAAAATGGGCTCGTCGGGCTCATGGCTATGCCCCACGGATTGATGAGGTTAAGGTCGACAACCTTGGCCGGGACGGTGCCGTCGGACACCAGATTTGTCACGTTGAAGAGTGTTTCGGCATATGCCGGAGCCATGCTGGCGGCCCAAAGCGCGGCAGCGCCGGCGAGCGAAAGCATGACGGCTGCGCCGCGGGAACTCGCAATTGTCTTGGTGATCATGACGTTCTCCCTAGTTTTCTGGTGTTGAACCCGACATCGGCTTCGATCCGAAACACGCCGAGGGGGCTTTCTATTCGATGGACCAGGATGACCTGCTCGCTCTTATGCTGGCGAGGAAGCGCGCCGAAGCCCAAAACCCGTGAAGCCGGCCAAAACACAGTAGCTAAGTTTACAAGGCGGCCTTTTGCTCGCCTCCGCGCCGCGCTCCCGCGAGAGGATATGCCTCGGGCCGCTCGCCGGCAATTGGGGGGATCGCACTTCGCGCGCTTGCGGGCAGGAATTGTCATCCTAGAAACGGCAGTTGAGGTTTTGCGCGGGGGCGGAACGCGCGCATTGTCAGGGGCATGAGGCGCGATTCGTCATCTTCTTCGGCTCACCGGTCGGGTGAACAATCTCTGGTTGTGGCGAGGGAGCCGCCGGGAGGCGTCGATCTCGACAGTTTCTTTGGTCCGGTCCGGGTTGAATGGGACCATGAAGCGGCGATGACGCCGCATGGGCAGCTGCCGTTCTTCATCGACTTCCTCAAAACGGCCGGACTGTTCGACGCCTTGGTGGCCGACTGTCCGCTGCGCTATTTGAGCCCGAACGCGCCGAGCAAGCGGGACGTTCTCGGCACGGCGATGCTTTCCATGCTCGCCGGCCACAAGCGCTACGCGCATATCGCGGCGCTGCGCTGCGACGCCGTGCTGCCGGAGCTCCTGGGGATGAAGAAGATTGTCAGCGAGGACGCGATCCGGCGCGCCTTCAAGGCGATCGACGAGACGGAAGGGGCCGTCTGGCTGCGCCGACACCTGCAATATTGCGTGGAGCCGCTGCTGGCCGAGCCTTGGATTCTCGACGTCGATACGACGATCAAGCCGCTTTACGGTCATCAGGAAGGGGCGGTGCTGGGCTACAATCCCAAGAAGCCGGGGCGTCCGAGCCATTGCTATCACACCTATTCGATGGCTTCGACGCGTCTGGTCCTCGATGTCGACGTCAGTCCCGGCGACGAGCATGCGTCCAAACACAGCGCGCCAAGCCTGTGGGCGCTGCTCGATCGTTTGCCGCGCGACCTGTGGCCGGCGCTGTTGCGGGGCGATCGCGGCTTCGGCAACGAGGAGATCATGCGCGAGGCGGAGGCGCGGGAGCTTCCGTTTCTCTTGAAGCTGCGGCTGACCGCCAACGTCAAGCGCATGATCGAGAAGCTCGCCTCATCGCGCGAATGGGTCGACGCCGGCCAGGGCTTCGAGGCGAAGGAGAGCGAGGTTCGGCTGGTCGGTTGGAGCCGCCAGCGGCGCGTGATCGTGCTCAGGCGACGCCTGAAGGACGCCGTGGGGCTTCGCTTAAGCGACGATGGCGGCCCGCCGCAGCTTGCGTTCGTCGAGATCGGCGAGGCGACGGACGTCTACGAATACTCGGTTCTGGTCACCTCGCTCGATGAAGACACCGAGGCGTTCGGTCAGCTCTATCGCGACCGGGGCGACGGGGAAAATATTTTCGACGAGATGAAGAACCAATGGGGTTGGGGCGGCTACACGACGCACGATCTTGCCCGTTGCCGGCTCGCGGCCCGGCTGCTTGGGTTGTTTTACAACTGGTGGAACATCTTCGTCCGTCTCGCCGATCCCAGCCTCCACCGCGAGGCGATCACCAGCCGCCCGCTGTTCCTGACGGCGATCGCCACCCGCACGCGGCACGCACGGCAAACGACGATCCGCGTGACGAGTTCGCACGCCAAAGCTGAACCCGCCGCCCGGGCGCTTGCGGCCGTCGCCGCCTTCCTGCGCGGCCTGGCCAAAAATGCGGAGCAGTTGACCCGCCTGCAAACATGGCGAGCGATCTTGTCGCGCGCCTTCCAGGCGTTCCTCAACGGCCGCCTCCTCCGGGCCCCGCCCCGCCTCGCGCCAAGCTGATGCAACCCAAACGCGAAAAATCGCTGACCGCCTAAACTCACATCGGCCAACTGCCGAAGGTGGGGCTTTCGTCGGAATTCCGCTGCTGAGGGAATTCACGCAACCCCGGGGGACGCCGATGACACTGTTCGAAGAGACCATTCGGGCGGATTTCGCCCGAAGCGTGCTGTTCAGCCCACTTCGGCCAGAAGCGGCAGATGCTGGCGCCCGGGTTCGCCGTCCTTGTCGATGAGCCGTGTCGGATAGTCGCCCGTGAAGCAGTGATCGGTGAACTGAGGCTGCTTCGAATTGCGGCCTGCGTGGCCCATCGCCCGATAGATTCCATCGACCGAGAGAAACGCCAGGCTGTCGGCGCCCACGAACCGGCGCATCGTTTCCAGGTCCATGCGCGCCGCGAGCAGCTTGTCCCGCTCGGGTGTGTCGATGCCGTAGAAGTCGGGATGGGCGATGGGCGGCGAGGAGATGCGGAAATGGACTTCGCGGGCGCCGGCTTCGCGCATCATCTGCACAATCTTGACCGAGGTCGTTCCGCGCACGATCGAGTTGTCGATCAGCACGACGCGCCTGCCGGCGACGACGGCGCGATTGGCGTTGTGCTTCATGCGGACGCCGAGCTCGCGGATCGACTGGGTCGGCTGGATGAAGGTGCGCCCGACATAATGGTTGCGAATGATGCCGAGCTCGAACGGCAGGCCGCAGGCTTGCGCATAACCGATCGCGGCCGGCACGCCGGAATCGGGCACCGGCACGACGACGTCGGCGTCGGCGGGCGCTTCGCGCGCCAGCTCGGCACCCATCGCCTTGCGCGCGTCGTAGACCGAACGGCCGTGCACGATCGAATTGGGGCGGGCGAAATAGATATATTCGAAGATGCAGGGGCGAGCCGGCACGCGCGGCGAGGGGAAAAAGCTCTTCACCCCATCGGCGTCGATGACGACGACCTCGCCGTTCTCGATGTCGCGGACAAACCTCGCCCCGATGATGTCCAGCGCGCAGGTTTCCGAGCACAGGATCGGGCAGCCGTCGAGCTCGCCGAGCACCAGCGGACGGATTCCGAGAGAGTCGCGCGCTCCGATCAGCTTCTTGTTGGTCAGCGCGACGAGCGCGTAGGCGCCTTCGATTTCGGCCAGCGCCTCGACGAAGCGATCGATGATCCTCTGGCGGCGGGAGCGCGCCGCCAGCAACAGCACGACCTCGGTGTCGGTCGTCGACTGGCAGATGGCTCCGCCTCGAATGAGTTCGCGGCGCAGCGTCAGGCCATTGGTGAGGTTGCCGTTGTGGGCGACCGCCAGGCCCCCGGCCTCGAGCTCGGCGAACAGCGGCTGGACGTTGCGCAGCGCGGTCTCGCCGGTGGTCGAGTAGCGAACGTGGCCGATGGCCGCTTCGCCCGGCAGGCGGTCGATTGTCGCGGCATTGGAAAAATGATCGCCGACCAGTCCCTGCCGGCGTTCGGAATGGAATCGCGTTCCGTCGAAGGCGACGATGCCCGCAGCCTCCTGTCCGCGGTGCTGGAGGGCGTGCAGCCCGAGCGCCACGATCGCTGCGGCGTCGGGATGGCCGAAGATGCCGAAGACACCGCATTCCTCATGCAGCCGGTCGTCTTCCCATTCGAAGCCTGAGACGTCGGCCGATCCGAAAGTGCGTTCGATGGCGCCCTCGCTCGGTTCGCGGGAGGCGCCGGGCCTCCGGTCGGTCACTGTTTCGGAATCACGGCCGGCGCGGCCGGCGACGGCTGGGGAAGGTTCTTGTTGATCAGCGCGTCGAGCTTCTGCTTGTCCTGAGTGTTCGCGTTCGCCGGCGATTCGGCCTTTTTCTGCGCGGGGACGGTCTGGGCCGGAGCGGGCGGAGAGGCTGGCTTGGCCAGGGTCGGCGCGGTCGACTCGTCGGCCGGCTCCTCGTTCCCCGGGAGAATGTTGCCGCGCGCTTTGATCCAGGCGTCGATCGTCGCCGCCGCATCTTCCGGCAGCAGCGCGACGATCTTGTCCGCGGTATCCGTCAGGACCGGACGCGTCTTGGCGTTTTTCACCCATTCCGGCTGCTGCTTGTCCGATACCAACCAGTTGAAAATCGCGAAGGCCACGACCGCGAGCAGAAAGCCCCGCGCGACCCCGAACACGAAGCCGAGCGTCCGGTCGAGCGCTCCGATCTTGCTGTCGAGGATCGCGTCCGACACCCGGACGGTGACCAGCGACACCACGATCAGCGTGGCGAAGAACACGATCGCGGCCGCCACCGCCTGGGCGATTATTTCCTTATGGATATAAGGCGCGAGATAGGGGACGACAACCGGATAGAAGTAGTAGGCGGCGGCGGCCGCCGCGGCCCAGGAGGCGATCGCGAGGACTTCGCGGGAGAAACCGCGCAGCATGGACAGAAACGCCGAAACGAGGACGATCGCGAGGACGGCCAGATCGAGATAGGAGGGCATTCAGAAAACCTCGTCGTGACGCTCGAAAAACCGCTGCGACAATTGTCGCCGGCGACGTCCGGCGGAGCGCCTTATAACCAAGCCTCCCCGGTTCGTCACCCCGATCGGGCCTGTTTTGCGGCCGACCCCGAACGATCGGCCTGGACCTTCGCCTCGATCCCGGCCGCCGCGATGAGCGCAACCAGGGACGCAACCGAGGCGATCGGAGTTTGGAGGAGACCCGCCCTGTCGCCCTCGCCCCGCGGCGAAAGTGGGGCGAAAGCGCTGGCGAAGCCGAGCTTGGCGGCCTCCTTCAGCCGCAGACCGGCGTGCGCGACCGCGCGAACCGAGCCGGAGAGGGCGATCTCGCCGAAATAGACGGCGTCGTGCGGCAGGGCCGCGCCGGTGAGCGAGGAGACGAGCGCGGCCGCTGCGGCGAGATCGGCCGCGGGCTCCGCGACTCGAAGGCCCCCCGCGACGTTCAAATAAACGTCGTACTGCCCCAGCTTGAGCCCGCCGTGCGATTCGAGCACCGCGAGCACCATGGCGAGCCTGCTCGGCTCCCAGCCGACCACCGCGCGACGCGGCGTGCCGAGCGTCGTCGGCGCGACGAGCGCCTGGATCTCGACCAGAAGCGGCCTTGCGCCCTCGACCCCCGCGAATACCGCGGCGCCGGGGCTTGGCGCGCCGTCCCGCCCGGCGAGGAACAAAGCCGACGGATTCGGCACCTCGGCGAGACCTGCCCCGGTCATTTCGAATACGCCGACCTCGTCCGTCGCGCCGAAGCGGTTCTTGGCGGCTCTCAGGAGGCGGAAGGCATGGGCGCCGTCGCCCTCGAACGAGAAGACCGCGTCGACCATGTGCTCGACGACGCGCGGACCGGCGATCTGACCATCCTTGGTGACATGCCCGACGATCAGGAGCGCCGCTCCGCTCGCCTTGGCGAAACGGATCAGCGCCTGAGCCGAGCCTCTGACCTGGCTCACTGTGCCCGGCGCGGATTCGATCGCATCGCTCCACATCGTCTGAATCGAATCGATGACCACGAATTTCGGCGCGTCTCCGGAGCCCAGAGTCGCGACGATATCCTCGACCAGCGTCTGGGCCGCAAGCTGCACCGGGGCGCCCGCGAGCCCCAGCCGGGCGGCGCGGAGCCGCACCTGGGCCGTCGATTCCTCGCCGGAAACATAGATAACGCGACCGCCCGACGACGCCACCGCCGCACAGGCCTGGATGAGGAGGGTGGACTTGCCGATGCCCGGCTCGCCGCCGATCAGCGTCGCCGACCCGGGCACGAAGCCGCCGCCCGCAACCCGGTCGAGCTCGGCGATTCCCGTGACGACCCGCGGCTCGGGCTTCGACTCGCCCGCGAGGTCCTCGAGCGGGAAGGGCCGGCCGGCGGCGCCGCGGCGCGCCGCGGCGCCGCCGACGCCGAGAGCCGCGGCTTCCTCGATGATCGAGTTCCACTCCCCGCAGGATTCGCACTTGCCTTGCCAGCGCTGGGTGATGGCGCCGCAGTTCTGGCAGACGTAGGACGACCGAATCTTGGCCATGGAGCCGAAGTGGCAGCTTTGTCGCGGCCTGTCGAGGCATTTGGCGCCAAGGGGCGTCGCGACGCCTGGCGCGTCGAGCCGCCGCCTATTTGCATGCCGCCGGCTGCGTCAATACGCCCCGTTCCTCCGCGAGGCGTCGCGCGCCTATATTTCACGAGGGGTAGCCGAAGCGGATTGAGGGATCCGCCGGGGCGAGACGGTCCGTGTGGGCTGTCAGGAGGCGGTCGCCGCATGGCGTATGCGTTCAACCATCCCGCTCAGGGTGCGCCGAGTATCGGCGAGCTTCTGGCGGCGCGTTTTCCTCACTTCGACTCCCTGGTCGTTCCGTTCGTGGGCGGGCAGGAGGTGGTGGGCGAAGGGGATCCGACGGAAAATTTCTATCTCGTCATGCGCGGCATGTTTCGCGCGGTGAAGTTCACCCGCGACGGCCGCCGTCAGGTGTTCGCCTTTTACATGCCCGGCGACATCTGCGGGCTCGAACCTGAAGAATCGCACAAACTGACGATCGAGGCCGTGGATTGCGCGGCGATGGCGGTTCTGCCCCGATCGTCCTGCCGCATCCGCATGAACGACGACCCCCGCCTCAATGCGGCGCTGTTCGACGGCGCGACCCGGGCGCTGACCCTTTCGATCGATCACATGATGATGATCGGCCGCAGTTCGGCAGAGGAGCGTCTGGCCTGGTTCCTGACCATGCTTTCGGGCCGGTCCGCCTGTCCGAGCGCGCGCGTGCTCGACCTCGCGATGCAGCGGCAGGACATCGCAGACTATCTCGGACTGACGATCGAGACGGTAAGCCGGACGTTTACGCTGTTCAGGGACCGGGGCTTTCTCAGCCTGCCTCGCAAGCGCCGGGTCGAGATCCTGAAGCCGGAGGCGCTCGCGCGCCTCGCTGCGGCGGACAGGGATGCGGCCACTTTGTTCGAGCCGTCCGTAGAGATGTTCGAGGCGGCAGTCGCCTGACGCGCCCGAATTCTCGATTCGAACCGCAATTCCGGCGGTTGGCGACACATGCGATTCGACGCGCGCATAGGGCCGACCGTTGCTGGTGAACACATATACAAATACGAATTCAAGTGCGACAGATGGTCACGCCGACCTCGATCACGCGCACCGGAAGCCGATGAAATTCCTCGATTTTTCATGCAACTTGGTCCTACTTGCGCCGTACGCGCGCGTTCGCGCGCGCGTAATGCGACCTAGGAACAGGTGGACGAGCGGGGACCGAGCATGCATTAGGACGTTATCGCGCGATCCAGCGCCCGCGATTGCGGAAGGCTGAGAACCCCGCTCGATGCTCCCGGGCTCAAGGAGCGACGGCGTCAGCGCGCCGCTCGAAGGGAGCCGGGAATCGCCTCTTGTTTTGGGGATGAGGAATGCAGACGGTATCTCAACCTAAGTCGCTATGGGGCGGCGAAATCGGGCTCATTGGCGTCCTTGCGATCCTTGGCCTGCTCTGCCTCTATATCGCGGCCAAGACGATCGAGCCCGCTTACGCCTTCCACATGGCGCTGGGCGTGATCTGCGCGGCGCTCGGAATCTTCGTGATCTTCCAGCGCTACGACAAGCGCGGCGCCGAGCGGCCGCCGCTCGAGATCAACGGTCTGCCGAACTACAATTTCGGTATCGTGAAGTTCCTGACCATCATCGCCCTCTTCTGGGGTCTGGCCGGCATGGCGGTCGGCGTCTACATCGCCTCCGAGCTCGCCTTCCCCGATCTCAACATCGCGCCCTGGTTCAACTTCGGCCGCCTGCGGCCCCTGCACACCTCGGCAGTCATCTTCGCCTTCGGCGGCAACGTGCTGCTGGCGACGTCGTTCTATGTCGTCCAGCGCACGTGCCGGGCGCGGCTGGCCGGCGACCTCGCTCCCTGGTTCGTGGCGCTCGGCTACAACTTCTTCATCCTGATCGCCGGAACGGGTTATCTGCTCGGCATCACCGACAGCAAGGAATACGCCGAGCCCGAATGGTACGCCGACCTGTGGCTGACCATCGTCTGGGTCACTTATCTGCTGGTGTTTCTCGGCACGCTCTATCGCCGCAAGGAACCCCATATCTTCGTGGCGAACTGGTTCTACCTCGCCTTCATCCTGACGATCGCCATGCTGCACCTCGGCAACAACGCCGCGCTGCCGGTGTCGATGTTCTCCTCGAAATCCTACATCCTGTGGAGCGGCGTGCAGGACGCGATGTTCCAGTGGTGGTACGGCCACAACGCGGTCGGCTTCTTTCTGACCGCCGGCTTCCTCGCCATCATGTACTACTTCGTCCCAAAGCGCGCCGAACGGCCGATCTACTCCTACCGGCTGTCGATCATCCACTTCTGGGCGTTGATCTTCCTGTACATCTGGGCCGGCCCGCACCATCTGCACTACACGGCGCTGCCGGACTGGACGCAGACGCTCGGCATGACCTTTTCGATCATGCTGTGGATGCCCTCGTGGGGCGGCATGATCAACGGCCTGCTGACCCTGTCGGGCGCTTGGGACAAGCTGCGCACCGACCCCGTCCTGCGCATGCTGGTCGTGTCGGTCGCCTTCTACGGCATGTCGACCTTCGAAGGCCCGGCGATGTCGATCAAGGCGGTGAACTCGCTGTCGCATTACACCGACTGGACCGTCGGCCACGTGCACTCGGGCGCGCTCGGCTGGGTCGCCTTCGTGTCGTTCGGCGCGATCTACTGCCTCGTTCCCTGGCTGTGGAACAAGCGCGATCTCTACTCGCTGCGCCTCGTCTCCTGGCACTTCTGGATCGCGACGCTCGGGATCGTGCTCTACATCACCTCGATGTGGGTGTCGGGCATCCTGCAGGGGCTGATGTGGCGGAGCTACACCCCGCAGGGCTATCTCGAATATTCGTTCATCGAGACCGTCGCGGCGATGCATCCGTTCTATGTCATCCGCGCGATCGGCGGCGGACTGTTCCTGCTCGCCTACTGCCTGATGCTCTATAACGTCTACATGACGATCACGGCGTCCGAGCAGGCGGCTCCGGCGGCGCAGCCCTCCCTTCAGCCGGCGGAATGAGGACGTAAGACCATGAGCAGCTCCGCGCAGCCGCACCACGGGTCACTTCTCTCCAGGCATCACATCCTGGAGAGAAACCCGCTCCTTCTCGTGCTCGGCATTCTGATCATGGTCGCCATCGGCGGCCTGGTCGAGATCGTCCCGCTCTTCTACCTGAAGAGCACCATCGAAACTGTGCAGGGCATGCGGCCCTACACGCCGCTCGAGCTCGCCGGCCGCAACATCTATGTGCGCGAAGGCTGCTACCTGTGCCACAGCCAGATGATCCGGTCGCTGCGCGACGAGGTCGAGCGCTACGGCCATTATTCGCTGGCGGCCGAGAGCATGTATGATCACCCGTTCCAGTGGGGCTCCAAGCGCAACGGACCGGATCTCGCCCGCGTCGGCGGCAAGTACTCCGACTCCTGGCACGTCGCACATCTGACCGACCCGCGCTCGGTGGTGCCGCAGTCGATCATGCCGAGCTACGGCTTCCTGATGACGGCGCCGCTCGACACTCGCGAGCTCTTCGCCAACGTCGACACCAATCGCGAAATCGGGGTTCCGTACACCGCCGACCAGATGGCGAATGTCATGGCGGACGTGAAAGCCCAGGTCAGCCCTGACACGCCGGAGGCGGCGGCCTTGCTCAAGCGCTATCCGAAAGCGGTCGTGCGCAAGTTCAACCCCGCGTCGGCCGAGATCACGGAAGGCGACGCCGTTATCGCCTACCTGCAGATGCTGGGCACCCTCGTCGACTTCAAGCAGTACGACGACAAGGCGAATCTGCGCTGACCGAACAGGGGCCGATCATGTCATCAACCTACGAGTGGCTGGCGCAGTTCGCGCAATCGGGCGGCACCGTCTACTTCTTCTTGTTTTTCCTCGCGACGCTCGTCTACGCGCTTTGGCCGAAGAACAGCGCGCAGTTCAATGAGGCGGCCCGCATGCCGCTGCGGGAGGATTGAGCGATGATCACCGACCCAGTTCACGTCGACAGGATTTCCGGCCAGACCACGACCGGCCATGAGTGGGACGGCATCCGCGAGCTCAACACGCCGCTGCCGCGCTGGTGGCTGTGGCTGTTCTACGCGTGCATCGCCTTTTCGGTCGGCTATTGGTTTGTCTATCCGTCCTGGCCGCTGGTCACGAGCTACCTCCCCGGCTTGTTCGGAACCACCAACCGCACCCTGGTGGCGGCGGACGTGGCGGCGGGCCAGGCGGCGCGCATGCAACTCGCGGCGGGTCTTGAAAAGGCGAGCCTCCAGCAAATCGAGGCTGATCCGAAACTGCAGGAGATCGCGCTCGCTCAGGGCAGGGCGGCGTTCGGCGACAATTGCGCGCCGTGCCACGGCTCCGGCGGGCAGGGCCAGAGGGGATATCCCAACCTGACGGCGGGCCGGTGGCTGTGGGGCGGAACCCTCGAACAGATCGATACGACGATCACTCACGGCATCCGCGCCGACGATCCGGACACCCACACGAGCGCCATGCCGGCCTTCGGCAAGGACGGGATCCTGAAGCCCGAGCAGATCCAGCAGGTCGTCAGCTACGTTCGGACCCTCAGCGGCCTCGAACCCGAGCAGGGCGTCGACGTCGCCGCCGGCAAGAAGATCTTCGCGGACAATTGCGCCGTGTGCCACGGCGAGGACGGCAAGGGCAAGCAGGAACTGGGATCGGCCAACCTGACGACCAAAGTCTGGCAGTACGGGTCCGACATCAAGGATCTGACCTATACCATCACCTATGCGCGCAACAGCACGATGCCGAACTGGGGCGCGCGTCTCGACCCGGTGACCATCAAGTCGCTCGCGGTCTATGTCCATAGCCTGGGCGGCGGCAAGTAGGAACCGGGGTGGCTGCTCGTGACGATTGGCGCTGAGGAGGTCTACGACGACGGTCCCTTGTATGCGGTGGCAAAAAAGGTCTTCCCGCAGAAGGTCTGGGGGACCTATCGACGCCTGAAATGGATCGCGTTGTGGGCGGCCCTCGGAATTTATTACGTCCTTCCCTTCATACGCTGGAATAGAGGACCGAACGCGCCGAGCCAGGCAGTGCTCGTCGATATCCCGCATTCGCGGTTCTACGCCTTCTTCATCGAGCTGTGGCCGCAGGAGGTCTACTATTTCACCGGCCTGCTGATTCTGGCCGCGCTGATTCTGTTCCTGTCCAACGCGCTGTTCGGCCGCGTGTGGTGCGGCTACGCCTGCCCGCAGACCGTTTGGACCGACCTGTTCACCTGGGTCGAGCGCCTCATCGAGGGCGACCGGCGCGACCGCATCAAGCTCGACGAGGCGCCGTGGACGGGCGACAAGATCATGAAGCGCGTCGCCAAACATGCGGCGTGGCTGCTGATCGCCCTGTTCACGGGCGGCGCCGCAATGCTCTATTTTGTCGACGCGCCGACCTTGATGAGGGAGTTCTTCACCCTCAGGGCGCCATTCGTCGCCTACCTCTGGGCCGGTATTCTCACCTTCACCACCTATTCGCTTGCCGGCCACATGCGCGAGCAGGTCTGCCTCTACATGTGCCCCTGGCCGCGCATCCAGGCGGCGCTGACCGACAACGAGGCGCTCAACGTCACCTATCGCTTCGACCGCGGCGAGCCGCGCATGTCGGTCAAGGACGCTGCGAAGGCGCGGGCGCACGGCGAACCTGCCGGCGACTGCATCGATTGCATGCAGTGCGTCGCGGTGTGCCCCACCGGTGTGGACATCCGCCAGGGCTCGCAGTTGGGCTGCATCCAGTGCGGGCTGTGCATCGACGCCTGTGACGCGGTGATGGCCAAGATCAAGCGGCCGACGCGGCTGATCGCCTACGACACAGACGAAAACCGCGAGCGGCGCAAGCGCGGCGAGCACAACGTCTATCGTCTCGTCCGCCCGCGCACGGTCTTGTACGCCGCGGTGATCGCGCTGACCGGCGCAGTCATGCTGTATGCGCTGCTGACGCGCACGAACTCGCACCTGAGCGTTCTCCATGTGCGCGCGCCGCTCTACACCCAGGCGGCGGAGGGCGGCGTCCGCAACGGCTACACCCTGCGGTTCTCCAACAAGCTCGGCGACCCGACCGACTTCGCCCTCGAGGTGAGCGGCATCAAGGGCGCGGTGATGACAAGCGTCGTCGCCAGGAAGCTTCCAGATGGGCGGCTCGGCGTCAGGGTCGATCCTGACGCGACGCTCGAAGTGCCCGTCTACGTGACGACGTCCCCGGATGCGAATCCGGGCGCCTCGACGCCGATCACCTTCACCGCCATCGACGCCAAGACCGGAGAGCGCAGCGTCGTGATCGATCACTTCTTCGGGCCATGATTCCCGGAGGAGCGCTGACCATCGGAATGCGGGAGGGGTTGCAGGGCGCGGGGGCGCACGCACATGTGTGCGATCGCCAGGAGAGATAAAGGTCGTGACTGGAGAAGTTACCGGACGGCACGTCCTCGCATGGCTCGGGGCATTCTTCGGGGTGATGTTCATCGCGAACATCGCCTTGATCTATTTCGCGCTGCACACGCTGCACGGATCGGAACTCGAAAACCCCTACGACGCGAGCCAGGCGTTCAACAAGCGGATTGCCGACGCGCGCGCGCAGGACGCACGCGGGTGGAAGGCCAATGTGTTGACCCGGGCCGAGGGTCCCGGCGAGCGCGTCATGGTCGAGTTCCGCGATCGTCGAGGCGTTCCGATTTCCGACCTGAGCGTCACCGCGCGCTTCCAGCATCCGTTCGACGCGGCGCAGGACCGCCAGGCGACGCTCGCCTCCGATGGCGTCGATTACGAGGGGATTGCGACGCCGGTCCCGCCGGGCCGCTGGACCCTGGTGATTGAAGCGAGCCGTGGGGCGGAGCGGCTGTTCCGCAGCGAGAACAAACTGGCGGTGGCGGACACAGTTCCGAACTAGGAGCGGGCCTTGGCGGAAGCGCAGGACCTCTCGCATTTCGTCCGCCGTCCGGCCGAAGGCGTCGCCGCGATGGATCTTGTCGTCGACGGCGTCTATTGCGGCGCCTGCATCGTCACCATCGAGAAGGGCCTCCGCAAGGAAGCAGGCGTCCGCGGCGCACGGGTGAATCTCGCAAGCCGACGCGTTACGGTCGAATGGAGCGAGGGCGCGCTCGATCCGCCGGTCATCCTCGAGCGGCTCGAGGCGCTCGGCTATCCGGCCTATCCCTTCACGCCGGCGGCCGCGGACAGCGTCGAGATCCAGGCGGAACGGCGTCTCCTGCGTTGCCTCGGCGTCGCCGCTTTCGGCGCGATGAACGTCATGCTCTTGTCGGTCTCGCTGTGGGCCGGGGCGGACAGCGATCCGAACTCGGCGACGCGCGATCTCTTCCACTGGCTTTCGGCGCTCGTGGCTCTGCCCGTGGCGGCCTATGCCGGCCAGCCTTTCTTCGAGAGCGCCGCGAAGGCGCTCCGCGCCCGATCGGTCAACATGGACGTGCCGATCTCGCTCGGCGTCGTGCTTGCCCTCGGCATGTCGGTGCTGCAGACGCTCGCCCACGAACGCGTCGCCTATTTCGACAGCGCGCTGATGCTGCTGATGTTCCTGCTCGTCGGGCGCTATCTCGACCAGCGGATGCGCCGCCGCACGCGTGACTTCGCAGTCAATCTGTCGGCGATCCGCGCCGACCGGGCCGTCAAGCTGTTCGACGACGGTGAGGCGCGGGAGACGCCGATCGCCGCGATCGAACCCGGCGACCTCGTGCTCGTGCGCGCCGGCGAGCGGGTCGCCGTCGATGGCGAAGTCGAGGACGGGCGCTCGGATGTCGACCAGAGTTCTGGTGACGGGCGAGACGGCGCCGGTCGAGGTTATCCCGGGCGCGCTTGTCTACGCGGGCGCCGTCAATCTCAGCGGCGCGCTGCGCGTCCGCGTGCGGCGCGCCGCGGGCGGAACGTTCCTCGATGAAGTCAACAGCCTGCTGGCCGCCGCCGTCGAGCAGCGCTCGTCCTACGTCCGCCTCGCCGACCGCGCGGCGCAGCTCTATGTGCCGGTCGTCCACGTGACGGCGCTGGCGACATTCCTCGCCTGGCTCGCGCTCGGGGCGGGCTGGCAGCATGCCCTGCTCGTCGCGATTACGGTTCTCATCATCACCTGCCCTTGCGCGCTCGGCCTCGCCGTGCCCGCGGTGCAGGCGGTCGCCGCGGGGGCGCTGTTCCGTCACGGACTGATCCTCCATTCGGGCGAGGCGCTCGAGCGGCTGGCCGAGGTCGATGTGGTGGTGTTCGACAAGACGGGCACGCTGACGCAAGCGCGCCCGACGCTCGCCAATGCGGCCGAAATCGCGCCGGACGATCTTCGGCTCGCGGGCTCGCTGGCGCTGTCGAGCAAACACCCGCTGGCGAAGGCGGTCGCCGAGGCGGCCGGGGCGGGGGAGCCGATCGCGGGCGAGGAGTTCCCCGGCGAGGGCGTCAGCGCCGTCTGGCGGGGCGAAACCCTCAAACTCGGATCGGTCGCCTGGTGCGGGGCCGAGGCCGAGGCGGCGGCGGTCGGCGCCGCCTGGCCGGACGCGTCGCTGATCGCGCTGCGCACGCCAGCGCGCGCCGTCGTCTTCGCGATCCGGCAAGCGCTGCGGTCGGACGCCCGTGCGGTCGTCGCCGAAATCGGCCGGGGACGCGAAGTCGAAATCCTGTCGGGCGACCGCGAGCCGGCGGTGGCGCTCGTCGCGCGCGAGCTCGGCGTTTCTCGCTACGAGGCGGGGCTGAAGCCAGCCGGCAAGATCGCCCGGCTGAAGGCGCTGGCGAGCGCCGGCCGCCATCCGCTGATGGTCGGCGACGGCCTCAACGACGCGCCGGCGCTGGCGGCCGCGCATGTGTCGATCTCGCCGATCTCGGCGGCCCATATCTCCCAGGCCCAGGCCGACGCGCTTTTCCTTGGCGAGCGGCTCGCGCCGGTCGCCGACGCGCTCCGCATCGCCGCCAAGGCCCGCCGGCTGATGGTCGAGAACCTTTGGCTGTCGGCGGTGTATAATCTCATCGCGGTGCCGCTCGCGGTGCTCGGCTTGGTGACGCCGCTGATCGCGGCGCTGGCGATGTCCGGGTCGTCGATCCTGGTGACGCTGAATGCGCTCCGCGCGCGAGAGGCCCGGAGGGTCGCCCGATGAACGTCCTCGTCTATCTGGTGCCGATCGCGCTGGCGCTGGGCGGGCTCGGCCTCGCCGCCTTCCTGTGGGCGCTGAAAAGCGGCCAGTTCGACGACCTCGACGGCGCCGCCTGGCGGGCGATCAGCGACGACGACCTGCCTGAGGATGAGCGCTGACGGCGTCCTGGCGCCCCAGATCTGGTCGATTCGAGGCCACGCCCCGGGGTCGGCGACCTGGCGCCGCGGCGGCGCTGTCGTCCCTGATCAAGGCGTGACGGCAAATCCGAGACCCGTCGGGCGCCGCGCCTCCCTGTTTCCGCCTGTCCTCCGTCCCCCGAGGCGATTCTCGATCGGACGACCCGCTCCGATGATCGGGGGAGGTCTCCCTGTTTCTCCCTGGTAATAGGGAGAAACAGGGTCGGCCGGTGCGCTCCGCGGTCAGCGCCAGCTACGAAAACCTATGCTGTCGCAGGATCTTACAGTAAACTCCTGAATCTATAAACCGTAATACAAACGTATAAATAACAGGAAAGTTCCTCCCCTGTTTCCGGCCGGAACAGGTCGCTACGCGAGCGGCCGAAGAGGGCGTCGCCGCGCCGGGCTTGAAACCGGTTACGCCTGAATGTTGACAATCTGGATGAAGCGCGGATTTGTCGAAGACAAGGGGTCCGACAGGGATGCGTCGGGTTTGAACCTCCCTCCGTGTCGCGAGAGCCGACTCCGGATGCGAGTCAGCCTGAAATCATGCCGTCCTAGCGCGAGCGGCCTTGCGGTCAGGCGGCCGTGCCCGCGCCGTGCAAGGATCGGTCGCGCATCATGAGTCCGGCGGACAACCCTTGTCCCGGTCGACGAGGACGCTTAATTGCATCTGCCGTCAAGATCCGTGATTGCAGTTGAAGGACGCGGGGGCAGTTTCGGATGCCGGTCTTCCAACGCAAGCGCTCCATCGTTTTCCTCATAACGACTTTGGCCCTGCTGCTGAGCGCTATCGCAGCCAATTACGCCTATGTTGGCCGGCAGGAAGCGGAACAGGCCTCTGTCCAGCGGTCGCTCGCGGTGCAGCTTCGTCTCGGGCGGGTTCTTTCCCTGCTGCAGGATGCGGAGACCGGACAACGCGGCTATCTCCTGACGCGGCGGGAGACCTACCTCGAACCCCACAGCGCCGCACTCCCTGCGATCGACAGCGAAATCGAAGCGCTGCGCCAGATCATGAACGGCGACCAGCGCGAGGCGCCGACGCTCGATTCGCTCGCCGCCGACGCGCACGCGAAGATCGGCGAACTGGGGGAGACGATCGCCCTGGTCCGAGCCGGCCAGCAGGACGCCGCGATGGCGCTTGTTGCGACTGACCAAGGCAAGGCCATCATGGACCGCATCCGCGGCACGGTGGAGAGGCTGGTTGCCGAGGAAGGAAGCACTCTGGCCGAAGCGCAGGCGCAGACTTTACGCACTGCGCAACGCGTGCGACTGCTGACGTTGGGCGCGCTCGGTCTCGCGATCCTGCTTGGGGCGCTCGTCCTGCGGGACGCGCGCCAGTTTCTCGCATCCGCATTGCAGGCCAATGACGCCCTTCAGGCCGCAAACAGCAGGCTTATCGACGAAAAGCAGCAAAAGGAACGAGTCGAAGCTCAGCTGAGGCAATCGCAAAAGCTGGAGGCGGTCGGCCAGCTTGCCGGCGGGATCGCGCACGACTTCAACAACATGCTGTCGGTGGTGATCGGCAATCTGAACCTCCTGAAGCGGCGGGCGGAGCGCGGCGACCCGGATTTTCTGAAATTCGCCGACAGCGCGCTCGATGGCGCGGAACGCGCGGCGAGGTTGACGCACCGCTTGCTCGCCTTCTCACGTCAACAGCCGCTGATGCCGCAGCCCGTCGACTGCAACAAGATTGTCGCCGGCATGTCGGAGTTGCTTGGACGCACCCTCGGCGACGAGGTCCGCCTCGAGACCGTGCTGGCCGGCGGCCTCTGGCGCACTTACGCCGACCCAAGCCAGATCGAGAGCTCGATCCTCAATCTCGCGGTGAATGGCCGCGACGCCATGCCCGGCGGCGGCAAACTGACGATCGAAACGGCGAATGCCCATCTCGATGCCGCCTACGCCTCGGACAACGTCGGCGCCCGGGAGGGCCAGCATGTGCTTCTTTCCGTCACCGATACCGGCTCGGGAATGGCCGCCGAGGTCGCCGCGCAGGCGTTCGAGCCGTTCTTCACCACAAAGGGCGGGGCCAAAGGCACGGGTCTCGGACTCAGCCAGGTCTTCGGATTCGTCAAGCAGTCCGACGGGCACATCAAGATTTACTCCGAGCCCGGTCGCGGAACGACGATCAAGATCTATCTGCCGCGCTACTTCGGCGGCGACGCCGACCCGGGCCGGACAGCTCCCTGCGCTGCGCCGATCCCGACAGGAAGCCCGGCGACGACCGTCCTTGTCGTCGAGGATGAACCGCGGATGCTCGTGCTGACGGTCGAAGCCTTCCGGGATCTCGGCTACAGCGTCCTGCAGGCCGACGGCGCTGTCGCCGCCCTGAGGGTCATCGCGGCGCATCCCGAAATCGCTCTGCTTTTCACCGACGTCGTCATGCCCGAGATGACGGGTCGAAAGCTCGCGGAAGAAGCCTTGAAGCAGCGCCCCGATCTGAAAGTGATCTATTCGACGGGATTCAGCCGCAACGGCGTGATCCATGGCGGGGTGCTGGATCACGACGTGAACTTTCTGCCGAAGCCGTTCACTGTGGAGGAGCTGGCCAGAAAGGCGGCGGCGGTATTGCGGGACGAAAAACGATTATAGCCGATCCGGTCGTGGTTTGCCCCCTCACGTCACCAGCACCGCCGCCCCCTCCAACCTGCCGGAGCGCAAGTCGTCCAAGGCCTCGTTCGCCCTGTCCAGCGGGTAGGGCGTCGTCGTCGTCCGCACGGGCACGCGCGGCGCCAGCTTGAGGAACTCCTCGCCGTCGGCGCGGGTCAGGTTGGCGACCGAGACGAGGCTCCGCTCCTCCCATAAGAGCCGATAGGGGAACGACGGGATGTCGCTCATGTGGATGCCGCCGCAGACGACCCGACCTCCCTTGCGCACCGCGGCGAGGGCGGCGGGCACGAGCGCGCCGACCGGGGCGAACAGGATCGCAGCGTCGAGCGGGACGGGAGGCCGCTCATTCGATCCGCCGGCCCATTCGGCGCCCATCGAGCGGGCGAAGGCCTGTCCGGCCGCATCTTCTCGTTTAGTGAAGGCGAACACGCGCCGGCCCTGCCAGCGGCAGACCTGGGCGATGATGTGGGCCGCCGCGCCGAAGCCGTAGATGCCGATGGCTTCTCCCTCGCCCGCCGCTTTCAGCGATCGCCAGCCGATCAGGCCGGCGCAGAGCAGCGGCGCCGCCGCGACCGGGTCGAGCGTCTCGTCGAGGGGAAAGGCGAAGGCCGCGTCGGCGACCGTATGGGTCGCAAAACCGCCGTCGCGGGTATAGCCGGTGAAGAGCGGCGTATCGCAGAGATTTTCGCGGGCGCTTCGGCAGTAGGGGCAATGACCGCAGGCATGGCCGAGCCATGGCACGCCGACGCGCATTCCAGGCGGCAAGTCGACGCCTTCGCCGGCCGCTTCGATCCGGCCGACGATCTCGTGGCCGGGGACGATCGGCAGCCTGGGGTCCGGAAGTTCGCCGTCGACCACGTGCAGGTCGGTGCGGCAAACGCCGCAAGCTTCGACCCGCAAGCGGACCTGGCCCGGTCCCGGTTCGGGGGTCGGTCGCTCCTCGAGCGCGAGCCGCTCGCCGGCTCGCCTGAGAACCATCGCGCGCATGGGGAGAATATTAGCCAATCGCCAGATGGCGCGGAAGCGGCTTGTCGGGCGCGCTCCATAGCCCGTCGAAAGACGGGCGTCCGTCCTGACGCCCTACGGAGCACGCCTGGCCGAGGTCGGCGACCCCGCCCTAGAGGGCGCCCCGTCTCGAGCCCCGAACGGATCGGCGCAGAAGCGCGTACAGGCTTCCGCCCGTCGCCGCGCCGAGCACGTAAACGACGAACGCCAGCAGCGCGAGCGGCGGGTTGATTGTCGAGGCGAGGAAGGACACGGCGACCGGCTGCAGGTTCTGAAAGGCGAAGACGAGCGTCGCCGCGGCGATCAGGACGACGATGGCGAGATAGATCCAGCGCATGGCGAGGCTCCGATAAGCTTCACCCCCGGCAGGCGCGCGGCCAACGCAAGCGTCGCGCCGCGCGAAGATCCCGCCTTCGGACCGGCCGCCTCAGGCGTGACGCAAGCCCATGCCGAGGCCGATCCAGCTCGCCCCGGCAAAGACGAGGTCGACGCCGAGGAAGATGCCGAGCGTGTAGACCGAGGAAAGCGGCCAGTGGGCCAGGATGATCAGGCCGAGCACCAGGGTGATCAGGCCGGAAACAACGATCCAGATCCAGGGCGATCCCGCCTTCATGTTGAAGCCGAGGAAGATGCGCATGATGCCCGAGGCGACCAGCGCCGCGCCGAGGATCAAGGTCAGCCACACCGCGGTGAGCAACGGATTGTCCCACGCGACGAAGCCGGCGATGATGTAAAGGACGCCGAGCAGCAGCCAGAAAGTGAACTTTCCCCAGGTCTTGACCTGGAAGGCGTTGATGACCTCGGCGACGCCGGCGATGAACATCATCGCGCCGACCACCAGCACGCTCGCCACGGTCGCGCTGAAAACGCTGCCGAGCGCGATGATTCCGGCGACGAGGTAGACGATGCCGAGCGCGACGATCCAACCCCACTTGGCTTGCAATGGCGCGAGCGACGAAGCGGGCCCGAAACCTGTGATTGCCGACATGTCGATGACCCTCCCTTGAAAGCGGCCCTTGGAGCGTTCCGCACCCCGCGAGCGCGCGACTCAGCTTATCACAGGGCTATGAGGAAAAGCAGTAGGTTCGGCGGCCGGCGGAAACAGAGCGCCGGATCGCTCGCCTTGCCGGATCTCGTCACCCCTTGGGCAGGTTCCAGTCCCGCAGCCTGCTGATCAGCATGAACGATTTGGCGTCTTTCGACTCGGCGAGATGCTCGCGGGCGGCGCGCGACAGCTTTTCGACCAGCGACTTCTTGTAGCCTTTCTCGGCCGGGTCGAGAGGAATCGTTGTGACGATGACCAAAACCCGCTGCTCGCCATCGTCGTGGCCTTGTGCGGTCCACACTTTGGCTCCCCTCGCGAGGGGATGAATGAAAGACATAAAGGGCCCCAGGTAAGACCAGCCTTTGTACCAGACCGGCGCTCTACGCAATCAGTGCAGTCGCATTCCGTCAAGTCCCCGCAGCGTGTCTTTGAGCGACGGCCGGATTTCCGCCGGCCGACTCGCATTCGCCAGTCACGAACTCGTCGGCGGGGAATGCCGTCACAATGCCGATCCCCGCCACCGTCCAAAACCGAACGCCCGACTCTCCGTTCCCGGGCGGCGGCTCGAGAACGGAGAGTTCGATCCATCATTGGAATACGCGACTGTCAGAACTTGATGCGGATGCCCGCGGTCGGGTTGATCGTCTGGGTCTTCCAGTAGCCGTTCGCCAGGCCGGCATAGACGTTCGATTCCATTACGCCGGCGTAGATGTCGACGCGCTTGACCGGCCGCCAATCGATCAGGAAGGAGATGAAGTCCGTCGAACCGGCGCACTTGCCGCTGTTGGTTCGGGCAATCGAGAACGGTGTGCCGTTCGGTTGGACCCCGTTGGTGACGGCGCCGACGCAGGCCGCAGAGTTGGTGATTCCGGTTTTTGGGTCGACGCTGTAGTTGAAGTTGTTTTGGCCCAAATAGTAGAACGCGCCGATCAGGTCCAGTTGGGAGTTGACCTCGTATTTTGCGCCCACCCAGAAGACATTCGCGACCCTCGGGATGTTATAGGCGTTGTTGACGGTCCATTGCGTTGGCCAAAGCTTGTTTGCGGTGGTTCCTGGAACATTGAAAAGCGGGATCGTCCCCGGGACGTTGTAATATCCGATGGTCTCGAACCCGTTCTGATAGGTGTCGCTCGGATTCTGTTGTCGGATATATTGGTAGGAAGCATAGAACGTCCAAGCCTGCCACTTGTACTTCGTGTTCACCATGAAGCCGGTGTTGTTCGACAGCGTCGCCTGAAGGTCGGTGTTGTTATAGTAATTCGGGATGCTGTTGGTGCAACCGGTCTCGCCCTTCAGGGGCCCCTTGGTAAGTGTGGAGCACTGGGTGAGCGAGCCGAGGGTGCCGATATTCACGGCGTCCTTGGCGAAACTCGCGGTCCCGTCGATCGACAGGACGCCGCCGCCGGGAAACTTGAAGTCGCCGCCGATCTGGGCCTGGTAAATGCCGTCCGTGCCGTTGCCCCAATTGTAGCCGCCGACCTGTACGAGGCCGCCCAGCCGGAAGTTTTGGATATTGACGCGGTACTTAATCGCCGTGTTGGCGCGGGCCGCCTCGGTGTCGCCGAACCCGGCGTATGAGCCGGAATAGCCGATCGGCGAAAAGGCGTAGGAGCCTCCCATCGGATCGTAGGCGTTGATCGAGTCCAGCGAGAGGGTGTTCACGCGGCCGCCGGTAATCGTGCCGTAGGTTGGGTTGCTGAAACCGAGGAACCACTGCGAGTTCAGCGGCTGGCCCGTGCGGCTCGAATTGGCGTTCGCATTTTGCAGGAAGAGCGACTTGCCGTTGTTTTCGACCTGCGCCTTCTGCGCATAGGCGAGTTGCATGGAATAGGGATCGAAGCCGGTTTCCACGGTGCCGATGAGCGACCAGCCGCTGTTCCAGAGCGGTTCGCTCATCTTGACGCCGACGACCGACTGGCTGAGGCCGTTCGGCGTCCACAGCCATTGCGGGCCGCGGGTGCTCTGCTTGGTAATGATGTTCGAGACGCCGTTATTCCACCACCCGTTGAAGCCGGCGCCGTTCGATTCGTAGCCGATGCCTGCGTCGATCGTCGCATAGAGGGTGAAACCGCCGTAACTGATCGGACAGTCGGCGGCTGTTGTATTCAGCCAGGTCCACAGACTCGCATAGCAATTCACCGGCGGCGCAGCCACAGGCTCCTTTTTGGTCGGGAGATCGGCGGCGTGGGCCCCCGCGCCACAAGCGATGAGAATCGCCAGAGAAACGCCATACTTTTTCATCGTGACCCCGTCTTCGTTGCCGGGCTCCGCCGCCGCCCGCCGTCGTCATTCGCTGTTTTGTCACCGCCGGGCGCCGTCCAGTTAAGGCAGGGCGACGTTGAATTGGCGTCGATGAGGGTATGGTAATGGGGAAACCTGTCACAAACCAACTGTAAGTCAGCCAGAATTATGTCTTTGTTCTCAGCTGTTGCATACGGGGCACACCTATGAACTTGTGTAAGCGATAACGCTTCATCATCTATTCACGACGAAGCGCGGCCGACGTCCTGGACGCCACCCGTGACCCTGCGCAGAGGAATTATCCGGGCCGTGTAACAATCAGGCGACAAAATGGCGCCGGCTCTATAAATTTAATTTTATAACACGGTGCTGCCGCCGAAGGGCCGCACGGCGAAGGTGCAAAACATAGGCTTGTCGCCGGTCTTCCTGAAGGTAGATTTATAATTCATAATTTATGACCCGCGCGTTGTAATTGAATTTTGGCATGTTAGCCTAAGTCTGAATTGAACTTTTGATAGTCGATTCACGGCATTTACTGTCAAAAGCAGGGCCATCCGTCCGATGTTGCTTGTCTTGTGCCGCGAAGGTGAAAGCAGGCTTGGGCTGAATTTGAACACCATTGAGGAACGCCGCATGTTGCGATCGGTGGAAATGACGACCATGAAGTTGACAAGGTCTGCGCGCAAGCGCCACGCAGGGACGAGGAGCGGGAAGCGCTCATGAGCAGCTCATATCCCGAGGAGCCCGGTGGCCAGATGACTTCGCGCGCTCAGCTCACTGATGGAGCTCCCGTCCTGGTCGTCGAGGATGAGCCGGATCTCGCCGAAGAAATCCGTCTGGAGCTCGAGGCGAACGGCCACCCCGTCAGACTGGCGTCGACGGCGGCGGACGGACTGACGGCGGCACGAGCGGGCTGGGCCTCGGTGTTCGTGTTCGACCGGATGCTTCAGGGCGATGACGGCCTGTCGGTTGTGGAGACTCTCCGAGACGAAGGGGTAGCGACCCCGGTTCTGGTGATCAGCGCGCTGTCGTCAGTCGACGAGCGGATCAACGGCCTGAAGGCCGGGGGGGACGATTATCTCGTCAAGCCCTTCGACGTCCGGGAACTGACCGCGCGGGTCGAGGCGCTCCTGCGCCGCCGCGGCGACAGTCGCGCCACCTGGCTCCGGGCGGGCGACATCGAGATGGATCTGGTGGAGCGCTCGGTTCGCTGCGCCGGCCGATCGGTCGATCTGCTGCCGCGTGAATTCAAGCTCCTGGAATATTTCATGCGTCGCCCGGGCGAGATCGTGACCCGCTCGATGCTGCTCGAGGATGTCTGGAATTTCAAATTCATGGCGCAGACCAATGTCGTCGACGTCCAGATCGGCAACTTGCGACGCAAGCTCGATCCCACAGGCTCGCGGAAGCACATCGTCAACGTCCGTGCGGTCGGTTTCAGGCTGAATGTTGACCCGTGACGTCTTCCGCGCGCAGGCGTTCCGGCTGGCGCTCGCGTTTTGCCTCGCGGTTTCCGTCGCCACGGCCGCGGCGTTCACGCTCATCTATCTTCAGGTCTCGCGCGGCGACGTTCAGCAGGGTGGCCGCCGTTCTCGTCGACGAGGCGGCCAAAAGCGCCAAGGCGACAGCGAGGATGAACTGCGACGGGCTATGGAGCTGCGCCTCACCCGCGACATCCGCCGGCTGGATTACGTCGCCCTGTTCAACGCCAGGGGTGTAAAGCTGTTTGGCGACCTTCCAGCCATGCCGGCGATTCCGGTCGACGGGCTCGCGCATGTCGTCCCCGAACAGCTTCTGCCGGATCCGAGCGGCTTCGAGACCCGCCCTGTTCGTCGCCCGCCGTCGCGCCGACGGGGGCGTCTTCCTGCTCGGGCGCAGCCTGCGCGAGGCCTACGACCTGCAGGAGACGGTCCTGCGCGCCATGGCGATCGCGCTTGTCGCCGACCATTCTCCTCATCCTCGGGATCGGCGCGTTTTTCGCCCGTCGCGCCTCGCAGAGGCTCGAGCGCATTCACGGCGCGATCGTCCGCATCATGAACGGTGAATTCCGTTCGCGCCTTCCCGTCGCAAATGACACGGACGACGTCGACAAGGTCGCGCGGGCCGTCAATCTGATGCTCGACGAGATCGAGCGCCTGCTCGACCAGCTGAAAAGCGTCGGCGACAATATCGCCCACGACCTGCGGACGCCGCTGATGGTGGCGCGCGCCAAGCTCGAGCGGGCGCTGGAAGAGGATGGCGGCGTCCAGCCGGCGCGCGCGACGATGCGGGCAGCCCTCACCCAGATCGACAAGGCCTCCGCAACGATCGCCGCGATCCTGCGCGTCTCGGCCGTCGAAAAGGGCGTCCGACAGAAACGGTTCAAGGACTTCGACCTTGGCGCCGTCTGCGCCGAGGTGGTCGAATTCTATCAGCCGCTCGCCGAGTCGAAGTCCGTCGAAATGACCATCGAGGTCGTCGAGTCCGTTCCCGTCCGCGGCGACGAGGACCTGATGCGCGAGGCGATCTCGAACCTCATCGACAACGCGGTCAAGTTCACCCCGGAAGGGGGAACGGTACGCGTCAAGGCGAACATGGTCGACGGCTCGCCGAGCGCGGAGGTCAGCGACTCCGGGTGCGGCGTTGCGCCGCAGGACAGGGACAAGATCTTCCGCCGCTTCTTTCGCGGCGAGCGCAGCGACGGGCACGGGCTCGGGCTGAGCATCGCCCAGACGATCGCAGATCTGCACGAATTTCAGCTGTCCGTCGAGGACAACAATCCAGGCGCCCGCTTCGTCTTGCGCGCTTCGGCCAGGGCGTCGCTGGTCCTGCCGCGGGCGGCCGAATGAAGCGGCGCTGCTGCGCCGGGGCCGCTTTGTACGCTTATCCAAATATTATTTAGTGGTTTGGCCCGGCTGCTGAAGCTACCAAACCGTCGATCGCGGGCGGAAGCTCATAACTTGAGCCACGCTTTGTCGCGCCCGGGCTTAAACAACGTCCGTCAACGTCGCCGTCGAAGAGTCGAATGCTCGCAATTGTCCGCATTGCTCTGAATAAGCCGTACACGTTCGTCGTGATGGCGATGCTGATCGTTCTTTTCGGGGTGACGGCCGCGGTGCGGACCCCGATCGACATCTTTCCCACCATCGGCATCCCGGTCGTGGCGGTCGTGTGGACCTACGACGGCCTGCCAGCCGACGACATGTCGAAGCGGGTGATCTACTATTACGAGCGTACGCTGAGCACGCAGGTCAACGACATCGAGCATATCGAGTCGCAGTCCATGCCTCGATACGGCGTCGTCAAGGTGTTCTTTCAGCGCGGCGTGAACATCAACGCGGCGCTCGCGCAGACGACGGCGGCTTCGCAGACCGTCTTGAAATTCCTCCCGCCGGGGATCACGCCCCCGTTCGTCCTCAGCTTCAACGCCTCCAGCGTTCCGGTCATCCAACTCGCGCTGTCGAGCAAGTCGCTGTCGCAGGCGCAGATCTTCGACTACGGCCAGAACTTCATCCGCCCGCAGCTTGCCTCCATCCCCGGTTCCGCAATTCCCTCGCCTTACGGAGGCAAGACTCTTCAGGTTCAGGTGGACGTCGACCAGGACAAACTGCAGGCCTACGGTCTCTCGGCGGAGGATGTCGTCGACGCGATCGGCCGCCAGAACATTGTCACGCCTGTCGGCACCGAAAAGATCGGCGAATTCGAATATGTCGTCAATCTGAACGGTTCGCCGGAGCGGCTTGACCAACTGAACGATATGCCGATCCGAGTGGTCAATGGAGCCACGGTTTTCGTCCGCGACGTCGCCTATGCGCATTTCGGCGCCCCGCCGCAGATCAACATGGTGCGGGTCGACGGCGCCAACGCCGCCCTGATGACCATCCTGAAGAACGGCTCGGTGTCGACGCTCGACGTCATCAACGGGGTCAAGGCGCTGCTGCCGACAATCAGGGATTCGCTGCCCAAGAGCCTGAAGGTCGACATCGCCAACGACCAATCGTCCTTCGTCTATGCGGCCGTCAATTCCGTCATCTTCGAGGGCGTCGTCGCGGCGGCGCTGACGGGTCTGATGATCCTGATCTTTCTCGGCAGCTGGCGCTCGACCCTGATCATCACGATCTCGATTCCGCTGGCGATCCTGTCCTCGGTCGCGGCGCTGTCGGCGATCGGTGAAACCATCAACGTCATGACGCTTGGAGGCCTCGCGCTCGCGGTCGGCATCCTGGTCGACGACGCGACGGTGACGATCGAGAACATCAACTGGCATCTCGAGCAGGACAAGGACATCGAATCCGCGATCATGGACGGCGCCCGCCAGATCGTCCTGCCGGCGACCGTGTCGCTGCTCTGCATCTGCATCGTCTTCGTGCCGATGTTCAAACTCAGCGGGGTCGCCGGCTATCTGTTCCGTCCGATGGCCGAAGCGGTGATCTTCGCGCTCGTTGCGTCCTATGTGCTGTCGCGGACGCTGGTCAACACCATGGCCCGGTTCCTGCTCGCCCATCAGACGCAACGGGATCACCATAGGGCGCGCCGCCGCCGACCCGCAATCCGCTGAAGCTCTTCCAGCGCGGCTTCGAGCATCGGTTCGAGGCGACCCGAGCCTTCTATCGGCGGTTGTTGGAGACGGCGCTTGCCGCTCGCTGGCTGTTCATCGGCGGCTTTCTTCTGGCCGTCGCCTGCTCGTTTGCGCTCGCCCCCTACCTCGGCCAGAACTTCTTTCCCCCGGTCGCCAACGCGCAGATCAAGCTTCATGTGCGCGCGCCGACCGGGACCCGCATCGAGGACACCGCGGCGCTTTGCGACGGAGTCGAATCGGCCATCCGCCGAATCATTCCTCCCGACGCGCTGGGGCCGATCGTCGACAACATCGGGCTGCCGGTCAGCGGCATCAACCAGACTTACAACAACTCCGGCACCGTCGGCCCCGCCGACGCCGACCTCCTGATCACCATCAAGCCCGACTACGAGAGCGAGGCCGACGGCTACATCCGCAAGATGCGTGAGGCCCTGCCGAGGGCCTTCCCGGGTGCGACCTTCGCCTTCCTGCCCGCCGACATCGTGTCGCAGATCCTCAATTTCGGCCTGCCGGCGCCGATCGACGTCCAGATCGTCGGGTCGAATTTCGCCGCCAACCACGCTTACGCCAACGAACTGCTAAAGAAGATCGCGCGCGTTCCCGGCGTCGCCGATCCGCGCATCCAGCAATCGTCGAACAATCCGACGTTCGGCGTCGCGGTCGACCGCATGCGCGCCGCGCAGGTGGGGCTGAACGAAGGCGACGTGGCGAAGAGCCTCCAGGAGAGCCTGTCCGGCAGCTTCAAGGTGGCGCCGACGTTCTGGATCAATCCAAAGAACGGCGTCGCCTATCCGGTCGTCGCGCAGACCCCGCAATACTGGCTGGATTCGGTTTCCACGCTGGAAAACATTCCTGCCTCCAAGGAAGACGCTTCGCAGATCCTCGGCGGCCTTGCGACCTTGAAACGCGGGATAAGCCCTTCTGTCGTTTCCCACTACGCGGTTCAGCCGGTCATCGACATCTACGCGACCAACAACGAGCGCGACCTCGGCGCCGTGTCGGCCGACATCCAGCGCATTCTCGATGAGACCGCGAAGGACCTTCCGCACGGCTCGAGCGTGGTCATGCGCGGGCAGACCGAGACCATGTCTTCAGCCTACCAGCAGCTCTTTGTCGGCATCGCGCTCGCGGTCGTCCTCATCTACCTGCTAATTGTCGTCAATTTCCAGTCGTGGCTCGATCCGTTCGTGATCGTGAGCGCCCTGCCGACCGCGCTTGCCGGCATCGTCTGGATGCTGTTCGTCACCCGCACGACTCTGTCGGTTCCGGCCCTGACCGGCGCGATCATGTGCATGGGCGTCGCCACGGCGAACAGCATTCTCGTGGTCAGCTTCGCGCGCGAGCGGCTGGCCGAGGGCGCCGACCCTACGACCGCCGCAATCGATGCGGGATTTACCCGTTTCAGGCCGGTTCTGATGACGGCGCTCGCAATGATCATCGGCATGGCGCCAATGGCTCTGAGCGCCGAGCTGAATGCGCCGCTCGGCCGCGCCGTGATCGGCGGCCTGATCTGCTCGACGGTCGCAACCCTGTTCTTCGTGCCGGCGGTGTTCCGTCTCGTCCACGCGCGCAAGCCGAAACGAGCGCGCCGATCGGCGCCTACTCTCGATGCAGAGGCGACGCCGACATGAAGCACGACCATCCACCGATCTCGGCCGCCGAGACCGCCGCGGACGCGGGCGCCAGCGACGAGGGGCGGCCGAAAGCCAGTGCTCCGGTCAAGGCCGGCCGCGCCGTGGTGCTGTTCAGCGTCGTTGCCGTCGCCGTCGCTCTGACCGGTATTCGCGGGCGCCGTCACGACGAGGAGAGGCTTGCGCGGTGGACTGACGAGCAGGCGATCCCGACTGTCTCACTCGTGTCTCCGAAGCTCGGCGGCGAGATGAGGGAGGTTGTTCTTCCGGGCGATGTCGAGGCGTACTACGACGCGTCGATCCACGGCCAGGTCAGCGGTTACGTCAGCGCGTGGCGCAAGGATATCGGGGCCAAGGTCCGTCAGGGCGACGTCCTGGCGGTGGTCGATACGCCCGAGCTCGACGAGCGCATTTCCGTGGCGGAGAGCGAACTGGCCAAGGCCAGGGCCAATCAGCAGCTGGCCCACGTGACGGCGCAGCGCTGGAATTCGTTGCGCGGTTCGGCCGCGGTGTCACAGCAGGCCGCCGATGAAAAGCAGAGCGACGCCAGCGCCAAGGACGCCGAGGTCCAGGCCGCGGAGGCCAATGTCCATCGGCTGAAGGCGCTGAAGGCCTTCGCCAACATTGTCGCGCCGTTCGATGGCGTGGTCACTGCGCGCAACATCGATGTCGGATCGCTGGTCAAGGCGGAATTCGAACGACTCTCCTGCGCTCTTCGCCGTAGCCGACCTGCATCAGGTCCGGGTCTATGTCCGCGCTCCGGAACCCTATGCGGCGGCGCTGAAGAATGGCCTGACGGCGACGCTCCAACTGCCCGAGTACCCCGGTCGCAAGTTCGAAGCGAAGATCGAGACGACTTCGCATGCGATCGACAAGAAATCGCGCTCGCTGCTTGTCGAGCTGATTGCGGACAATCCGGACGGCGCCCTTTCCCCGGGCGCGTTTGCCCGAGTTCATTTCCAATTGCCCCCCGATCCGAATGCGGTCACCATCCCGGCCAACGCTCTTGTTTTTCGGGATAACGCGATCGAGGTCGCGACCCTCGGAGTTGACAACCATATTCTGATGAAGAAAGTGCGTATTGCCCGCGATTTGGGATCAGAAGTCGAAATTGCCGGAGGCTTGAGCGTGGACGAACGGATCGTCACCAACCCGCCGGAATCGCTCGGAAACGGGGAAGAGGTGCGGCTGGCGGACGGATCGGGGCCGTCGTCGTCCGCCCCGGCGGGACAGCAGGGCGCCGGGGCCGCGGGGTCGAAGTCTCCTAAGATGGCCGAGACGGAGCGGGGCGGGGGGGAATGAAGCTATGGATCTGCCTCGCGCCGGCGATCGCGTTTGCGCTCGGCGGATGCGATTTCGCGCCTCGATACGCTCCACCCCAGATGTCGCTGCCGGCCAAGTTCAAGGAGGCGCCTTCGGGCGGCGTGGAACTGTCGGCCAGCGAGTCCTGGTGGCGGAGTTTCAAGGACCGTGCGCTGGACAATCTCGAAGCGCAAGTGGACGCAGCGAATCCCGATCTCGCGGCTGCAGTCGCCGCCAACGATGTCGCCGTCGCCCGGGCGGCGCAGGCAGCGGCGGGGCTTCTCCCGCAGGTCGATGCGATCGGACAGGTCACCGCCAACAGGCAATCAAACAACCGGCCGTTGCGTTCGGCGAACCAGCCGACGTACTACGGCAACAACATCCTCGGCGGACAGGTCTCGTACGAGATTGACATCTGGGGACGCGTGCGCGACCTCGTCAGCGCGGCGAACCTGACGGCCGAGGCGAGCGGGGATGCGCTCGCCCAGGCTCGGCTCGAACTGCACGCCGAACTGGCCCGCGCCTATGTCGACCTGCGCGGCCTCGACGCGCAGGCAAAGCTCATCTCCGACACGATCGGAATCTACCGCTCCGCGCTCGATCTGACCAAGTCCCGGCTCGCCGCGCAGATCGCATCGCCGGTCGACGTCGATCGGGCGCAAACCCAACTGAGTTCGGCCGAAGCGCAGCAGTCGGAAATCGCGCTCCAGCGCGCCGCGCTCGAGGACGCGATTGCGGCCCTGGTCGGAAAGCCCGCGGCGTCCTTTTCCGTCGCGAAGTCCTCGGCTGCTCTTCCCCTGCCCAAGCGGCCGCGCGCGGTCCCGGCGGAAGTGTTGCGGCGCAGGCCCGACGTCGCCGAGCAGGAGCGCCTGACCGCCGCCGCCAATGAGGGCGTCGGCGCGGCCCGGGCGAACTTCTTCCCGAGGTTCACCCTGATCGCCCTCGGTGGAACCCAGGATACGGGCTTTCGGTTGTTCAACCCGGGAAACGCCTTCGGGACCATCGGTCCGGCGGTCGATTTCCCGCTGTTCGACGCCGGCCTCCGACAGGCGGAACTGGAGGTCGCCAAGGCCTCGTTCACCGAGGCCGCGGAAAGGTACCGCTCGATCGTGCTGCGCGCCGTCAAGGAGGTCGAGGACAATCTGTCCGCATTGCGCTGGCTTGCGCAGGAGTCGCGCCAGGTTTCGACGGCGGCCGACGCGGCCCGGCGGGCTGCCGATCTCTCGATGACGCTTTACCGCGACGGAGCCTCATCGTTCCTGGACGTGGTGACCGCGCAAAGCGCCGCCCTCGAAGCCCAGCGCCTGGCGATCATCCTGCACACGCGCGAGCTCGAGACTGAAATCGGCCTGATGCTGGCTCTTGGCGGAGGATGGACGGTCACGCCCCCGCCGCCGCCCCCGCCGACCGACTTCACGCCCACGCCCGTGCAACTGGTCAGGGATATTTCGAAAGCAGACCCATGACCGATGTTCCGCTCCGGCCCGTCAATTGCGGGGCCTGCGCGTTCTGGCGCAAGCTCAGGGAAAGCGAGGGCGTGTGCTGCCGCCATGCGCCGGACGCCACCAATCGCCCCGACGAGGTGGCGCACTGGCCGTTGACGCGCAATTGGCAATGGTGCGGGGAGGGCGTCGAGGCGGCGTCCCTGTCGATCGGGACGCATTGCGCAAACTGCGACTTCTGGCGCCGCCCGGACGTCGGGCTCAATCCGGTCAATCGCGGCGACATGCCGAGGGCGTGGTGGGAGCGCGCCGGGCTTTGCGTCCGTTACGCTCCGCGCCCGGTTCGCGAGCCCGGCCCGCGCGGCTTCTGGCGCGCCACGCTGGATGTGGACTTTTGCGCCGACGGCCAGCCTCGCCGGCCTGACGCGGCGACATAGAGCAACCGCCCGGCATGCGCCGCAAGGAACGCGCGCCGGAATGGGCGTTGTTCGTTGTCCGGCAACTTTCGACGGAAAACTGGAATATCCGGAAGAGAATTTGGGCTTTCAGCTCCGCAATGCGCCATCGCGTCCGTTTTCGCGCAGGACCGGGAGGACATCCGCAAGTTTAAATTTCATTTCAGGTAAATCGAATTTAATTTATCGCCTCAAGGTTGGATGATAACGAGTGCTGGTCCAGTAGATCTTGGTCGTGCTGAAGTATTCATGGCGGTTGGCCTGTCTCTCCCTGTCGAGGACGAGGACGTGAAGTTTTCCGTGTGGATCTTCCCCACCCTTCTCGGAATGGGCATCGCCGTTGCGATCGCGCTTGCGGCGCCCGCGCAGGCCGACGAAGCCGCCAATTCCGGGTTGGTCCGTCATCATCATCCCGCGCGCCGTCACGCGCATCGCGCCATTCACGCCGAAGCGATTGCGCCGAATGCGACCGCTCAGGTTCCCCCGTCGGCGCCGGCCCCGATCCTTTTCCCCGCCGCCCGGCCCTATCCGAACGGACAGGGCGACGAGGACGGTCTCAGCCGCGACATCAACGATTGCAACAAGGGCTGCATCGGCGGCAACCCGGGCTGATCGCGGCGCGGATCATGACAATAGGAAGGGCCGCGGGGACGCCTCGTCCACGCCCCCCCTTCGCGTTCCGAGTCGACGAAGAAATCCCGTCGCAGAACCTCTCGTCAGAACCGGATGCGGATGCCGACCGTCGGGTCCCATGCCTGCGTATGCGCCGAAGCTGCGATTGCGGTGAAAATCTTCCCGCCCGCAGTGGGGACGGAGTAGGAAGTGGTCTGGGTAAAGCCGCTGGCGAGGCCGCCATAGACATTGGTGACCATCACGCCGGCGTAGATGTCGACGCGCTTGACCGGCCGGTAGTCGATCAGCAGCGAAGCGGCGTCCTGGCTGCCGGCGCACTTTGAACTGCTGATGAAGGCGCCGGCGCCGGTGCAGGCGGCTCCGGTCGTAATCCCGTTTACGACAGTGAAGTTATAGTTGTTCTGGCTCTGATAATAGAAGCCCATCGCGACGTCGAGGTTGCCCCACACCGACCACTTGAAGCCGGTCCAGACCGTGTTGAGGATGCGGTTGAAGTTATAGGCGTTGCTGGTGACCGCGCCGTTGGTGTAGACGCCTTTGCTCCAGTAGCCCCCCGGAACGGATATGCCTTCGGCGATGGTCGGGAAGCCCCCGAGATAGCTGTCGCTCGGATTCTGGAGCTTCGCGTAGAGATAACCGCCGTAAAAGGTGACCGCGTTCCACTTGTACTTGGCCACCAGCTCGAGACCGGTGTTGTTGGACAGCGTCGCCATCAGCACCGAGTTCGGATCGTAATAGGCATTGTTCACGAAGACATAGCAGTCGGTCGGATTGGCGGGGAGGCACTTTGTGTTCAAGCCGCCGAAGGTCGAGAGCGAGACCGCGTCCTTGGCTAAGCTGATGACGCCATCGAGGGAGAGCGGCCCGAAATCGGCGCCAAGCTGTCCCTGGTACATGCCCTGCGAGGCGTTGTTCCAGTCGTAACCCCCGATCTGAACCTGGGCCGCGGCGCGGAAATTCTGGTAGGACAGGCGGTAGGTGAAGGCCGTGTTCGGGCGGACGGTTCCGGTTGTGCCGAAGCCGGGGAACGCGCTCGAGAAGCCGAGCACCGAAAAGGCGACCGACGCAACCGGGTCGTAGGCTGCCATGACGTCGAAGGCGAGCGAGTTGGTGCGGCCGAAAGTGAGCGTGCCGTAAACCGGGTGACTCACGCCGAGATAGCCTTGCGAGTTGTCCCACGAACCGTTGCGGCTCGAGTCGAAGTTCGTCGCCTGCCAGGGAAACGCGCCAGCGGACCTGAGATTGTTATCGGCGAGTGTCCGCGGCGGATTGAGGAACAGGCCGGAGTACGGGTTGATGCCCGCTTCGACGACGCCAATGAGCGACCAGTCGGCAAGGCCGATCGGGGCCAGGTCCTCCTTGATCTCGAGGCCGAGCACGCTGGTGCTGAGAGCGTTGTACCCGAACATGAAACGGGGCGCGTTGCCGCTCTTCTGAATTCCGTAATTGAGCTTGTCCGCGCTCGGGCTGTAACCGGCGCCCCAGCTCAGCGAAGAAGCGTTGACGTCGAGCGTGCCGTAGAGCGTGATGCCGGAGGCGCTGATCGGGCAGTCGGTCGCCGAGGAATTCAGCCAGTTCCAGACGCTCTCCCAGCAGTTCGGCCTGGGGGCCGCCGCGGCAGCCTCCTTCCCGGTCGGGTGATCCGCCGCCTGCGCCAGCCCGGCGAGAGCGGCGCTCGCCAGAAGAACTAGGCCAAATCGCGTCATAAGCGCACACATATCAACAAAGGCGATATTTTAAGTATACTTATCAATCCCCCCGATATCTCCCCTGCAGCGCGCGCCGCAGCGGAGGCGTCGCGCCTGCAGGTGTGTCTGAACCCGACCTTATGAAATGGAATTTAGGAAGCCAATGGTCTGCCGGCGCCGAAACGTTGAGCCAAGTACCCTTCCGCGGCGTGATCGCCGTGGAAATGTGATCGAAGAATCGTAATGCGCTGAGAGGAATATCGATAACTCTGTCGCCCGAAGTAAATCACCGTTTCCTGAAACGGATCCGAGATTGGGAGACGTTTTGGTTTCGCTATGTGGCTTTAGGGCAACAAAATCGCGGGCCGCTTCGCTCCGCCAGCGCGTTCAAGGAGGCCGGAGCTCGCCGCGGCGGGCGTGCGGCGGAAGCGGAACCGCCAGCCGACCTATCGGCACGGGGGATACAAAGCCGCGAGTTCTCGTCCGCGCAGAAAGATCGGCCTCGCCGTCAGGCCGCCGTGCCGCCGGATCCAGGCGCGGATCGCCGCCGGATAGGCCTCGGCCACGACACGTGTCTCTTTCGGCGCTGCGAATTCCTCGCCGGAAAGCCGGTCGACCAGGCGCGCCGCATGAAAACCGAGGATTGCCCGCGGCGTAACGCAGATCCGGCTCCGCGGCACGATGTCGAGCACAAGCGTGCAGGCCGAAAAGCAGGGACCGTCGATCACCACCCGCTCGCCGGATTCCCGCAGCGTTTCGAAATATCTCAGGAACGACGAGGCTTCGCCTCCGGGGCTGGCTTCGATGCGAACGTCGGCCAGCGCGGGGCCGGCGCAGACGAGGAGAGCGAGAACGGTGAAGACAGCGCGCCGCATTGGAAGCTCAGAAGGCTCAAAAGTTGCCAGCCAAGGGCGTACGCGGAACGGGATCGCACGTCCGCGATCCCGACTATCCGCGAGCCCATAGGCGGGCGCGAAGCTAGCCGGGATTTGTGGCCGATCCGGGGATTGGACGGACATCGTTATTGCGAGTCGTCCGCCGCGGCAGGATTCCTCCTGCTCCTTTACGCCCCTCGTGGGTGAGACTCGCGATGAAGGAGACGAAGCGCCCGACGAAGGGCTGGACTGACGCCGAGCCCGCCTGTTCGTCGCATTCGTCAGCTGCGGGCGAGGACTTCGACCAGCCTGAAGCGCTCGCAATGGAGTTCCATATCCTCGGCGAACTGGCCAAGCCGGGTGAAATATTCCGCATGCGCCCGCCGCCAGAAGGCGAGCGAGCGATCGCCCTCGCCCTCGTCGCGGGCGAACGGCGCGTCGACCTCGAGAAACCGCCGCCGCGTCAGTTCGATCGTCTCGATGATCGCGCGCGGCCGGCCGCGTCCGTCCTTGACGATCCATCGCTTGCCGACTTCGACGCGTTTCAGGCCCTCGGTCGCCGCCCAGCAGGTCGCCGTCTTCTTTCCGACGAGGACCAGGTCGAGCAATTCATCGGCGAGAGCCGGACTGTCGCCGAACGAGAAGCTGTCGAGGTCCGTCATGGCGCTCGCCTCCAATCGCTATGGCCGGGCTTGTCCCGCCCATCCACGCGGTTCCGCAGTCTTTGACATCGCGCGTCTGGCAAAGGTGTCGCTGAGTCGCGCACTCAAGCAAGATCTTATCGCCAGCCGCGTCGTGCAGGTAAAGGCGTGGATGGCCGGGACCGCCGTAGACAAGCTCGGCCATGACCTCATCTGTGCCTCGCGCCGCTGACCGTCGCGGCCTTCACGCCGTGAGATACTTCGTCGCCTCGCGCCTGGCGACGCCTTTCAGCGTCTCGCTGTGGTCCGCCAGAAACCGGCGAACGCGTTCAGGATCCCGCTTCGACAATTCGCGCAGCCACCAGCCGATCGCCTTCTGGATGAACCATTCGCGGTTCTCCGCCAGTCGCGCCGCCCAGCCGAGCATCCGCTCGGGGTCGCGCATCTCCTTCGCCCAGGGCAGGGTGAACACAAGCGCGGCGCGGCGCGTCCATACATGCGGGCTTTCGATCCAGGTTTCTGCTGTGTCCAGCCTGCCGGTGTTTTCGGTCAGGCAGCGCCATGCGGCGGGCGCAAAATTGTCCGCCACCGCCCAGCCGTCGAGCTCAGCGAGGCGGCCGGTTACGAACTCCCATACCTCGGCGTCTGCCGCGATCGATTTCCGCGCAAGGATCCGCCCCGCGACGATTTTGAGGTCCCAGACCGGCTCGCGCCACAGGCGGCGGCAGAGCTCCAGCGCCTGCGCCTGCGAAATATCGCCGAGCGTATTTTTGATCGCGATGTCCATCTTCGGCAGCGCGACGCCCCAATGCTCCCAGCGCGACTTCTGGTAGCGCTTTTCCTGAGTCGCGCGGTTGGGGTCGCCGAGCGCGCGCAGGGTTTGCAGGAGATGGGTTCCGGCGGATGCTACGATCCTCTCGTTCATGGCAAGTCTCGTGTTCCGTTCGTCTTCGCGCTGTCGCCTTCGTCCTGCGGCGGGCAGGACGCAGAACGCGATCACGGGGTTGGCCGAAGGCTGCCCAGGATCGCCGCGTCGCCCCTCTTCGCTTTTGCGATGATATGCTCTCGCGAAAGGAATGCTGCATTGAGGAGGCGAGAAACATGCGCAGAATAAAGTTCGAGCTCGGGTCCGTCGCTCTGGAAGCAGAACTCCTGCAGACGCCGACCGCCGACGCGATCTGGGATCGTCTCCCAATCAAAGGCCGCGTGTTGCGCTGGGGGGAGGAAGTCTACTTCGACGTTCCGGTCGTGAGAGAGCGTGAGCCCGACGCGCGCGCCGTCGTGGAGCCGGGTGAAATAGCCTATTGGCCAGATGGCCACGCCATCGCCATTGGCTTCGGCCGCACGCCCATATCCGCGCCGGGCGAGATCCGTCTCGCGAGCCCTTGCAACATCTGGGCGAAGGCGATCGGCGACGTGAAGCGGCTGGACGCTGTTGAGGCCGGAACGCGGATCGCGGTTTCGGTGCGTAGGGCGCCGGCGAACTGAGCGGCGGCGAGCCTCAACTCGAGGCGCCGCCCCGACGTCGGCCGGCCTCCTCGGTGGTTCTGGCTGACATGTCCGTCGTGGTCGCCCATTTTCGCAGCGGCGAAGCCGCGCTCGCCGCGCTGCTCGCCGCGAATCTCGTTCCGGCGCAGCCGTTTGTCATCGGCGAACTCGCCCTGGGCAATCTCAGCCGCTGCGAGGCCGGCTAACCGCTCTCCTGGGCTTGCCTGCCGCCGTCGTGTCCACGGATCGCGGAAATTGCCGTCGCAGGCTGTCGCGAACTGCGGCGTCCTGATTGCCGATCCGGTTGCACTGCGCGGTATCGAACCGCTTCGCCTTGTCGGTCCGCATCACCAGATGCACGAGCGTGTAGGCGTGGACGGCTAGAAACAGGGTCGGAGCGAGGAAAAGGAAGGCGAGCAGCGGCAGTTCGGCTCGGAGCGAGGCGACAATTTGTTGCCTTGTTACTTTGTTCTTGTTATGTTCAGGAAACGGGTAGGAGGGCAGGAGCCAACGTCGTCCCAGACCAGCAGTAGAACATTGTAATTATGTTTATTATGGTTTCCTTCAGGCGGATCGAGGACGGCTGCGACTGGGCCGGGACAATCGGGATGACACAGCGCGACAGAGCGGTCAGGACCTTGGGATGTCGAAACGAAGAGGAACAGAGGACTGGAAAAGGCGTCGCAAGGGCTTGAAAAGATTGATTCCGCGACCGGGAGTGGCAGGCTTGGCGCGATCGCCGTTCCAGTCCTCGTTTCCGCAAGCGGCTGCAGGGCCGGACGCCGGAAGATCCGAGCAAGAGGAGTGGACATGGCGCCGCAAGGGTTTGAAAAGATTGATTCCGCGCCCGGAAATGGCAGCGTCGACCCTGGTCGCCGTGCCAGCGCCTCTCGCCGGTCCTCGCCCCACAAGGGGCGGCAGGGCGCGAACTCGGCGGCGCGAGGCGAGCAGGCTGGAAATGGCGCCGCAAACGCTTGAAAAGGTTGATTCCGCGACCGGAATTGGCAAGGCGGCGGGCGGTTCACGCCGCCTCGGTCTTCCCCTCCTTGGCCGCCTCCATCAGGCCGACGAAGCGGCGGAAGAGATAGTGGCTGTCGCGCGGGCCGGGGGAGGCCTCGGGGTGGTATTGCACCGAGAAGGCCGGCCGGTCGGTCAGCGCCACGCCGCAGTTCGAGCCGTCGAACAGCGACACGTGCGTCTCCTTCACGTTGGCCGGCAGGCTGTCGCGATCCACGGCGAAGCCGTGGTTCATCGACACGATCTCGACCTTGTCGGTCGTGAAATCCTTGACCGGATGGTTCGCCCCGTGATGGCCCTGCGGCATTTTCAACGTCCGCCCGCCGACCGCGAGCCCGAGCAGCTGATGGCCGAGGCAGATACCGAACAGCGGGATCTTCGTCTCCAGCAGCGCCTTGATGGTTGGCACGGCATATCGGCCGGTTTCGGCCGGGTCTCCCGGCCCGTTGGACAGGAAGACTCCGTCGGGCCTGAGCGCAACGATCTCCTCGGCGGTCGCCGTCGCCGGCACCACCGTCACCGAGCAGCCGCAATCGTTGAGGAGTCTGAGGATGTTGCGCTTGACGCCATAGTCGACCGCGACCACGTGGAAGCGCGTTTCGAGCCGCCTGCCGTAGCCGCTCTCGAGCGTCCAGCTGGTTTCGTCCCAGTCGTAGCGCTGGGTCGAGCCGACGGCCGGCACCAGGTCCATGCCGTCGATGCCGGGCCAGCGGGCCGCCCCGGCGCGCAAAGCGTCGAGATCGAACGCCCCGTCGGGCGAATGGGCGATCATTGCATTCGGCATGCCGTGCGTGCGGATCAGCGTGGTCAGCGCGCGGGTGTCGACGCCGGTGAGGCCGATCAGGCCGCGCGCCTTGAGCCAGGTGTCGAGCCGCCCATGGGCGCGGAAACTGGAGGGCTCGGAAAGCTCGGCGCGGAAGATGGCGCCGACGGCCGCCGACGACGCGGCGGCGTTGACGACCTCGACATCCTCGTCGTTGACCCCGACGATCCCTATATGGGGAAACGTGAAGGTGACGATCTGGGCGGCGTAGGACGGGTCGGTCAGGATCTCCTGATAGCCGGTCATCGCCGTATTGAAGCAGACCTCGCCGACCGCCGATCCGGTCGCCCCGATGCCGAAGCCTTCGATCACCTCGCCGTTGGCGAGTACGAGCACGCCCGTCGCGAGGCGCGGCCGCCAGCCGGCGGCTCGCCCATCGCTCGGGTCGGGTGCGATGTTCTGACTGGTTGCGCTGGACATGGGCCTGTGCTTAAGCGCCGCGCATTCAGCGCGTCAAGCCGACGCGAACGACAACATTCGAGGAACCCCATGCCGGATGCGGCGCCATTGCGCGACATTGTGACCGCCCGAATGAAAGAGGCGATGAAATCCGGCGAGAAGGTTCGCGTCGGCGCGCTCCGTCTCATCATGGCGGCCCTGAAGGAGAGGGAGATCGAAGCGCGCGGCGCGGGCAAGATCGTCAGCCGTGCGGACGAGCTGGCGCTGCTGACCAAGATGGTCAAGTCACGGCAGGAATCGGCAGCGATCTATGCGCAGGCGGGGCGAGCGGAGCTGGCCGCCCAGGAGAACGCCGAGGTCGCGGTGATCAATGAGTTCCTGCCGAAACAGATGGACGAGGCGGAAGTGACCGCCGCCGCTCGGGCCGCGATCGCTTCGACGGGCGCGGCGAGCGTCAAGGACATGGGCAAGGTGGTCAATGCGCTAAAGGAGGCCCATCCCGGCCAGATGGACTTCGCCAAGGCGAGCGCGATCGTCAGATCCCTGCTGGCTGGCTGAAGCGGGGGGAAGGGCGGGAAGGGCCGCGGCATTGCGTCGCATATTTCAAACAATCGATTGATTAAATAGGGCCGGCGATCTAATGATCGGTCCATGGCCGATGCCGAAACGCTTGCTCCCTCCCGCGCGGAGGCAACCCGCGCGGCGCTCGTCCGGGCGGCGCTCGACCTTTTCGGAGTGAAGGGGTTCGAGGCCACCTCGACCCGCGAGATCGCCGCCGCCGCAAGATGCAACATCGCCGCGATCGCCTATCATTTCGGCGGCAAGGAGGGCCTGCGGGCGGCATGCGCCGAGTCGGTCGCCGAGACCATCGGCCAGATTTTCGCCGGCGCCGAGGGCGGCCCGGGAAACCTCGACGCGCTCTCGCCGGCGGAGGCGCGCGACTCACTCGCCGGTCTGGCCGAACGCTTCATCGACGGGGTCGTGGTCAAGGCGGCCGCGCGGCCGCTGGCGCGCTTCGTCCTCCGCGAGATGTTCGAGCCCTCCGCGGCCTTCGAGCGGCTCTATTTCGCCATCGGCCCGTTGCATGCGCGCGCCTGCGCAGTCTGGGCTCGCGCGACCGGCGCAGAGCCCGAGAGTGAAGCGACCCGGCTCGCCGTCTTCGCGTTGATCGGCCAGGTCCTCTACTTTCGGCTCGCCGGGCCGGCGGTGCTGCGGCGCATGGATTGGCCAGAGATCGGTCCAAAGGAAGCCGCCGCCGTCAAGCGGCGGATCATCGTCAATCTCGATGCCGCCATCGATTTTGCCCGGAAGACGCCATGATTATCGAAATGATCTGCGCCGTCGCATGACTGCGAGGATCCTGCCCGTCTGCGCGCCGCCCTCGAACGCCGCCGTCGGCTACATCGAGGGCGAATATGTCAATGTCGCGCCGATCGAGGTCGCGCGGCTCGCCAACGAGTACGTGCGGCGCGGCGACAGGCTCAAAGGGGGACCGGATCGCGACGCTGGAGACGACCGACGCCGCAATCGCGGTGCGCAACGCCGAGGCGGCGCTCGCCCAGGCCAACGCCGATCTCGCCAATATCCTGTACGATCGCCGGCCGGAGGAAAATGCCGCCATCGAGGCCAACCTCAAGGCGGCCAGGGTGCAGCAGGACGACGCGCAGCGCAGGCTGATTCGTCGCAAGGACCTGAACAGCCGCGGCTTTGTCTCGCAGGCCGATCTCGATGCGGCGCAGACGGCTTTCGACGTCGCCGCTTCGCGTGTGCGCGACCTTGCGGCAAATCTCGCGGTCGCGAGGCTTCCGGCGCGCGATGAGGAAATCCTTTCCGCCCGCAACAAGGTGGCGCAGGCGAAGGCGGCGCTCGACAATAAGCGGTGGCGGCTCGACCAGCACCAACTCGTTGCCCCCGCGGCGGGCTATCGTTTCCGACATCATCCGTCGCGTCGGTGACGACGCCGGCCCTTCGGCGCCAGTCGTTTCGTTCCTTCCGGAAATCGCAGTCAAGGTGAAGGTCTATGTGTCCGAGTCGGCGATGTCTGCGCTCTCGCTTGGCGAGGAACTCCTTGTGCGCTGCAACGGCGGTGCCTTACAGCGGCGATCACCTATATCGCGCGCGAGCCGGAATTCACTCCGCCGGTCATCTACTCGCTCGAGAGCCGGCAGACGCTTGCCTGCCTGATCGAGGCGCGCGCCGCGAACGACAAACCCCTGCGTCTGCAGCCCGGCCAGATCGTCGACGTCGATCTGCCGGGAATCAGGCCGTGACCGGCGAGATCGCGAATGTCGTCGACGTCGCCAACCTCACCAAGCGGTTTGGCGGCGCGACTGTCGTCGATCACATCTCGCTGAAAGTCGTCGCAGGCGAGATCGAAGGCTTTCTCGGCCCGAATGGCTCTGGCAAGACGACGACGATCCGTATGATCTATGGTCTCCTCACACCGGATGCCGGCGAGGACACCGTGCTCGGCTACGACGTGATCCGCGAGAGCCGCCGCATCAAGGCGGAGGTCGGCTATATGACCCAGAGATTTTCGTTCTACGAGGACCTGTCGATCGAGGAAAACCTCTTCATTGTCGCGCGGCTCTACGATCTCGCGCCGCGCCGGCGCTGGAGGTCAGCGGGTATTACCGATTCGGCGCCCTACCGAAGAGCGATGCGGAAGCCGAGGGGCTTATTCAGAGCGGAAACGTCGCCTTCCTCGTCATCATTCCGAGCGACTTCGGGGCCCGCGCCGATCGGGGCGACAAGCCGCAGATTCTGATCGAGGCGGACGCCACCGATCCGGTCGCCGCGAGCAACGCGATCGGCGCGCTCGGCGAACTCGCAAACCGCGCGCTGCTGCGCGAGCAGGGGCGCGAGCTGGGAGGCTCCAGGAAGCCAGGGCCAGCAGCTATCGATCCTCGTCCACCGGCGCTACAATCCCGATGGGATCTCGCATTATTTCATCGTTCCCGGCCTGCTCGGCGTTGTCCTGCAGATGACGATGGTGATGATGACCTCGATTGCGCTGACCCGAGAGATCAAGCGCGGCACGATGGAGAATCTGCTTGCGATGCCGGCCAACGGGTTCGAGATCATACTCGGCAAGGTGCTGCCCTATTTCGTCGTCGGCGGGGTGTAGGTCACGGCGATCCTGACTGCGGCGAAGATCCTGTTTCATGTTCCGTTCGTCGGCGATCTCGGCATGCTGCTCACGGGCGTGCTCGTCTTCGTCCTGGCCATGGTGCTGCTCGGCTACACCTTCTCGACGCTGGCGCGATCGCAGATGCAGGCGATGCAGCTCACCTTCTTCTTCTTCCTCCTCCCCTCGATTCTGATGTCCGGCTTCATGTTCCCGTTTCACGGCATGCCGGCCTGGGCGCAAGATCTTGGCATCCTGCTGCCGATGACCCATTCTCTCTGGGTCGTGCGGGCCGTGATGCTGAAGGGAGCGAACTGGAGCGAGATCGGCTTCGAGTTCGCCATGCTGGCGACGTTTATCCCGGTCCTTTCGATCCTGGCGTTGTTGCGGTTCAGTCGGACGCTGGATTGGGGCTTGCGGACCTTGCGCGGGCCTTCGATCATGCGTCGATCCAACTCGATTCGATTGAGCATTTGTCCCAGCGCCTGATCCGCCTCCGCGTCCGTCCGCTCGCCGGAAACCCGGCCCGCGGCTGGCTGACGGCGGGTCCGATCCGCATCCCATGCGCGATCGGGCCCTCCGGAATTGTCCGACTGAAGCGCGAAGGCGACGGCGGGACGCCGGCCGGGCGGTTCCGTCTGCTGTGGGGCTACTACCGTGCGGACCGCGTGCGGCCCCGCACGGCAGGCGTTCCCTTGCGGCCGATGCGTCGCGACCAGGGCTGGTGCGAGGACCCGCAGAGCCCGCGCTACAATCGTCCGGTGCGGCTGCCCGCGATCGACGGCGCCGACAGGATGTGGCGCGACGACCATCTCTATGATCTGACCTTCGTGCTCGACCAGAATTTCTCCTGCCGAGCGAGAGGGCGGGGGAGCGCGATCTTCTTCCATCTCGCCCGACCTGGCCTGCCCCCGACGGCCGGCTGCGTCGCGATTTTGCCATCCGACATGCTGAAACTCGCTCCGCGCCTGGCGCGCGGCGTGGTCATGGAGATCGGATAGCGGCCTGTCATTTCCCGATCTGGAGAAGCGATCCTTGCGACCTTTCCGCCTCGCCCTCGTGTTCCTCCTTGCTCCGGCGGTTGCGTCCGCCGATCCCGCGCCGCTCATCTCCGACTTCGCGACCGCCCGGCCGGTCGTCGCGACGCACGGGATGGTGGTCAGCCAGGAGGCGGCCGCCTCGCGGGTTGGCCTCGATGTGCTGAGACTCGGCGGCAACGCGGTCGACGCTGCGGTCGCGGTCGGCTTCGCGCTCTCGGTGACGCTGCCGCGCGCCGGCAACCTCGGCGGCGGCGGCTTCATGCTGATCCATCGCGCCGACCTCGGCAGGACGACCGCCATCGACTATCGCGAGGCGGCTCCCGCGGCGACCACCAAGGACGTCTTTCTCGACGCCAATGGCAAGGCCGATCCGTTCAAGTCGCGCTATTCCGGACTTGCGATCGGCGTGCCCGGGACGGTGGCGGGGCTCGAGCTCGCCTGGCGGAAATACGGCTCGGGAAAATTCTCCTTCGCCGATCTCGTCGCGCCCGCGGCGGCGCTCGCACGGCAGGGCCTGACGGTCGAGGGCGACGTCGCCGACACGCTGCCGATCTTTGCGCCGGTTCTGGCGAAGCACCCGTCGTCGGCGCGCATCTTTTTGAGGGCGGACGGCGGCGCGAAGCAGGCGGGCGAGCATATCGCGCTCGACGATCTCGCCGCGACCCTCGACGTCATTGCGAGCCAGGGCGCCGCCGGCTTCTACCACGGTCCGGTCGCGCAGAAGATCGTCGACGCCGTGCAGGCGGCGGGCGGCCGGATGACGATGGACGATCTCGGGCGCTACCGCGCGGTCGAGCGCGAGCCGGTCAGCGGGACCTACCGGGGACACGCAATCGTCTCGATGCCGCCGCCATCGTCCGGGGGCGCGCATGTCATCGAGATCCTCAACGTCCTCGAGGGCTACCCCTTGAGCGAACAGGGCCTCAACTCGGCCGCGTCCCTGCACGAGATGGCCGAGGCCGAGAAGCTCGCCTACGCCGACCGGGCAGCCTTCCTCGGCGACCCGGATTTTGTCAAGGTTCCGCTGAAGGGGCTCACGTCGAAGGCCTATGCGGACAAGCTGCGCGCGCTCATCTCGCCGGACCGGGCGCGGCCCGCGGCCGAGATTCGCCCGGGCGAGCCGCAGCACACCGAGAGCGACCAGACCACCCATTTCTCGATTGTCGACGGCGACGGCAACGCCGTCGCCAACACCTATACGCTGAACCTCCCCTATGGTTCGGGCCTCGTCGCCGACGGGACAGGCGTGCTGCTGAACGACGAACTCGACGACTTCGCCGCCGCGCCCGGAGCCGGCAACGCCTACGACCTCATGGGCGGCGACGCCAACGCGCCCGGGCCGGGAAAAAGGCCGCTCTCCTCGATGAGCCCGACCATCGTCTTCAAGGACGGCAAGGTCGAGCTCGTGACCGGCAGCCCGGGCGGGTCGCGGATCATCACGACGGTTCTGCAGATCATCGTCAACGTGATCGACCACGGCCTCAACGTCGCGGAAGCGGAAAACGCGCCGCGCGCCCACGACCAGCTCTGGCCCGACGAACTGCGCATCGAGCGCGGTATTTCGGCCGACACGGTCAGGCTCCTCGAGGCGATGGGCCACAAGGTGGTGGTGCGCGAGGCGATGGGCTCGGCCAACACGATTCTGCGCACGCCCGACGGAACGCTGATGGGCGCGTCCGACTTGCGGCAACGCGGGACGCTGGCGGTCGGGTTCTGAATCGCCGGCCGCGCTTTCCCGGGCGCGGATTCAATCTTTTCAAGGCCTTGCGATGACATTTGCGGGCCGCGCGCGCCGCGCGGCCCCGTGGTGGCGGCGAAGCGGCGCAAAGAGGAACCCCGCCGCCGACCTCGCCGCGGCGCGCCATTTCCGGGCGCAGAATCAATCTTTTCAAGGCTTTGCGACGACATTTGCGGGCGGCGTGCGTCGTGGGTCGCCCGCGGCCGCGATCCAGCAAGGGCGGCGGAGCGCCGCGAAAGGGAAACCCATCGCGCGCGCAGCCCGGCCTGGCGCGGAGCGCCATTTCCGCGCGGGAATCGCAAAAATCCCGGCGCTTGCAGCAGCATTCGCAGCCGGACAAAGAGCGCCTGAAGATAGAAACCCAACATTTGATCCCGTGTCCCTTTTTGAGAACATAGCACGAACAAACCCCCGGACGCAACAGAATTCTTCACCCCTTGGCCGCGCGGAAGCCCGCGCCCATGATCGGCCCCGGCTCGCGCCGCTATGGAGCGCCGACGAAATTAGGGTTAATTCGGACGATTTTGTTGAACGATCAGAAACCTTGATGGAATCTTGATCACACTGTGCACATATGGCTCCTTGCGCGGAAAGAGGAGAGGGCCGCTCGCGCAGGAGGGTTGGGATGAGCGAACGACGGACCGAAGCGCGCCAGCGGAGGCTGCTCCAAGGGCGGCTGGCCGCGAACCACCTCACGACGCGCGATTGCCTCGTGCGCGACCTCAGTCCGACCGGCGCGCGCCTCAAGTGCCGAACGACAGGCCTCGACGATGTCGTCACGCTCGAGATCCTGGCGATCGACGGTTTCCGGAAGGACGCCAAAATCGTCTGGCGGCGACTCGAGGACTGCGGCGTGCAGTTTGTCGAGACCAAGCCGACGCGGCGCGGCCGCGCGGTCGCGGCGCCGGTCGCGGACGACGGGTATTGAGCTCATTCCGCCGCTCGACGAGGCGAGATGAGCGGCAAGGGCAAACCCAATCGCGATCAGGAATACCGGTGGTTTCTGGCCACATTCGCCCGGCGGCTGGTAATGGCCACAGTGCGCAAGAAACGGGCGTAGCCGGACGGCTTGGCGAATGGGCGATCTCTGGCCCTTTTCTACCCTTCGCGGTGGGGTCGATTTCGTCAGCCGCCCGACAGGTGCCACGTCCCAGCGCAGTTCGCCCGCGTCAACGTCCGAGCCGGTCAGCGTGAAGACGCGATCGCCGATCGGCTTCCCCTTTCTGAATCTCGACCTTGCCCGTCGCGACGAGCGGGCCGCTGTCGAAGACCGTGATCGGCCTTTCGACGCTGCTGACGACTACGCTGGGGTTGAGCGGCGCGCTCTCGCGCCTTTCCGCATCCGAAGCGACCTGCGGCACGAGAAGGCTCAAGCTCCTGAAGCTCGCCGGCCTCGTGCCACATCAGCGCGCGGCGCATCAAGTTCGCGCTCGCCTCGGCTTGCCCTCACGCCGACGAATGGCGCCTGGCCGTAGCCCGCCTCGCATGAGGCGTCGCCGGCACGCCGAAAAAATCGCGGCAATCACCCCAGGCCCACAGGAGACCCTAACTAACAGCGCCGCCCAATACGCGTAAACAGCGCCGACGATGGCGCTCGTCCATCAAGCAGACACTGAACGGCAGCTTGCCGACCCGTCAGCTATCCACAGTGGGGTTTGAGAAAAGCGGGCTAAGTAATGTCAGGTTGCCGGCCGCGAGGTTGCGATCCGAGGAGAGGCCGACCTTGGCCGTTGAGCGGGCGGCCTATGGGGCGGCGAGACGCCGTCCGCCCGCTTCTGGTTCCTTATGCCGCCGATCCTGTCCGGTGACGGCCCCTCCTCACCGGCAGCGCGAACTCGAACTCGGCGTCGCGCCGACGGCGCGGCCGTTCATGTTGGCGACCTGCACGCATTCACCGGTCATGGGATTGAAGTAGAAGCCGTAGATCGCGGGGCCGGACACCTCCGTGCCGACGTTGCGGTAACCGCGCGCCGCCATCTCGCCCATGACCTGCGCGGGATTCATGCCCTGGACGTTGGGAACGCCCGCCGGGCGCGGAGGCCGCGGCTGGCCGCCGTTCCATCCGCCGCCGTTCTGGCCCCATCCGGGTTCCCCGCCCCCATAGCCCGGCCCGTCGCCGTTGTGACCCCATCCCGGTCGCGGGGGACCGGCGTCGCCCGGCTCGGCTCCCTGTTCGCGCTGGGCGTCCCGGCAGCCCTGCCGGTAGGCGCGGCTCTGCGCATCTTCGTCGAATCGGCCGTGACTGCAGTCGTAGTAGCCGCGGTTGTATTCCCGCGGCGAGGCGGCCGCTGGCGCGGACAGCGCCAAAACCAGCATTCCAGCCGCAACGGCGATCTCGGTCTTCATGTGTCTTGCCCCTCCTCAGCCTTTGAACGAGGCCGAGCGGCAAAAGCCACAAGGCTCGGGCACCGTCAACCGGCTGGTAGAGCCTTCGAGCCCTGATCCCGCGCCGGTCGCCGTCAAGGCCACCAAAGACGTGTCCAACACCAGATGATCAAAGCGCCGACGAAGGTCCGCGTCCGGGCGCGTGGGCGTGGCCTACTCGCGAACTGCGTGTGGGCGAGGCCGACGCGCCGGACCGCGCAGCGCAGTAAGAAGGCGAACGAGGCGAGCCACAGCCTGAGTTGGTTGGCGCGCATCGAACGGCAACTCAACGTCGAGTTCCGCCGTCCGCAATGCGCAAGGAGCGGGCGCTGCCCAACTGCGTGACGAATGGGTAAATTCGACCCCAAACCCGCCCTTCGAGTATCGGCTCGGGCCGCCTCCCTTTGGCTCGCTCGCTCTCAACACATAAACAGCGGCTTTGATGGCGTTTTGTGCTATGCCGCAAGACGCCCGGAGGGCGCGCTATGAGCGAGACCCGCAAAATCGCGGCGATCCTGGTCGCGGACGTGGTCGGCTACAGCCGGCTCGCCGGCACGGACGAGGATCGCACGCTCGCCAGACTTCGCGCGCTACGCAGCGACCTGTTCGATCCGACTATCGCCGTGCATCGTGGCCGCGTAGTCAAGCGAACCGGGGACGGAAGTCTCATAGAATTTCGCAGCGTGGTCGACGCGGTGCGTTGCGCGATCGAGGTGCAGAACGGCCTCATCGAGCGCAACGCCGGGCTGCCGCCGGAGCGCCGAATAGAATTCCGGGTCGGCATTCATCTGGGCGACGTCGTCGAGGAGTCCGACGGCGATCTGATGGGCGACGGCGTCAACATCGCTGCGCGACTGGAAGGGATAGCCGCACCCGGCGCGATCTGTCTCTCCGAGGACGCCTACCGCCAAATGGGCGGCAGGCTCGATATGGCGGTCACCGATCTCGGCCCGACCCAGCTCAAGAACATCGAAAGATCGATCCGGGTCTATTCGCTGCAAGTGGGCGTACCCGCCCAAGCGAAGCCGGTGACAGAACCTAAGGCGCCGGAGAAGCCGCCGAAGACGAAACTGCGCGCGGCGCTCTGGCCGCTGATCGCCGGGATGGTCGCGCTCACCGTAGTCGCAGGTTGCGCCTGGTATTTCCTCGCCGGAAACCGCCCCGCGCCCGCCGTCGCGACTGCGCCGGCGCCGGCCATGGCCGCGCATCTTTCCCTCGTCGTGTTGCCCTTCGCCAACCTCTCTGGGGACCCGGCGCAGGACTACCTCGTTGAAGCGCTGACCGACGAACTGACCACAGCTCTCGCGCGTCTCCGCGACACTTTCGTCATCGCGCGCAACACGGCGTCCACATACAAGGGCAAGCCGGTAGACGCCAAGGCGATCGGCAAGGATCTGGGGGTGCGCTACGTGCTGGAAGGCTCCGTGCAGCCAAGCGGCAATCAGGTGAGGGTCAACGCCCAGCTCATCGACGCCGACAGCGGCACCCACCTGTGGGCCGAACAATTCGACACCGCCCGCGCTGACCTGCTGCAGATGCAGGACGAGATCGTCACTCATCTGGCGCGCGCGATGGACCTTCAACTCCCTGAGGCCGAAGCCGCTCGTCTGAAGCGGATGCTTGCAGCAAATCCCGGCGCCGAGGATTTGGCTCTCCAGTGCATCGGGGCCGTACGGAAAGGCGGATATATCGGCACAGAAGCGGACGCCGGTTACCGTCTCTGTGACCAGTCGCTGACCGCCGATCCCGACAACGCCCTCGCCCTAGCCGTCTTATCCGTGAAGTTCTGGTTGCCGGTGACGCTCGGCCGCAGCGCCGACCCCAAGGCCGACCTCAAGCGAGCCGACGAACTGAACTCGCATGCGCTCGCCGTCGATCCAAATTTGGCCCTGGCTCATGCCGCAAGGAGTAACATACTTATCGGCAAAGGGCGTCCCGACGAATCCATCGCGGAGAATGAACGCGCACTGGCTTTAGACCCGGCCTTGGTGGACAGCTATGGTCAGCTTGGCTTCAACTACCAGTCACTCGGGCAATTTGAAAAGAGTCTCGAATTCTTCGACAAGGCGATTTGGTTCAGTCCGCGCGATCCAAGTTTGGGTGTTTGGTCTGGCGGGAAAGCGGCGGACTATCTCGCACTGAAGCAATACGATCAGGCGATCGAGTGGGCGCGGAGGTCGATCGCGATCGGTCCGAACATTCCGTTCGTTCATGGAACCCTCATCGCGGGATTCGCTTTGACCGGTCGCGACGCGGACGCCCGCGAATCGCTCCAGAACTATTTGGCGCTCCCGATAGCGGCGCCCAAGACGATCGCGGCGTGGAATGCGCTAAAGGCTCAACGCGCCAATGAGCACAACGATCCGCGCTATATCGAATTTTGGGACCGGCGAATTGAGGGCCTGCGCAAGGCGGGGATGCCAGAAGGCCAAACGCCGCTGTGACGTCGCCTGACCGGCAGGTTTCCGCCCGAATTTCGACGTTCGCGGTCGCGATCCGCAACGTCCGCTCTACGTCGTGAGCGGCAATTCCGCGGAAATAGCAGTCGTTCCCCGGCGGCACGCGAATGGGTCAAGACGACCCGGTCGCGAAATCGCTCGAGCGTGCGCGGAACTGGCGCTCAAGATCCAAAGCGTTTACCGTTACGGCGTCGGTGTAGGAATTTTGCCATCACAAGCAAATTCCGCGGGCGCAAATATCCACTTCGACGTACGCCGCGAAAGGTCGTCGTCGACCAAATTGGGAGGATGAAAATGGCCTACGCGATTATCCATTTCTTTCCTGGCGGCACGAAGGAGCAATACGAGGCATCAATTGCAGCGGTGCATCCGAACAGAAAAACCCTCCCAAAAGGCCAGATCTTCCACGCGGCTGGGCCGTCCACAGGCGGATGGACGATTGTAGCGGTTCACGATTCCAAGGAAAGTTGGGAGCATTTCCGCGACGACATTTTGATGCCTCAAATGAAGAAGGGCATCACGGGCGGGTTCGCCAATCCGCCCCAGGAAACCGGGATCGAAGTTCACAACCTTCAGAAATAACGATGCGTTCTGTTTGGTGACGGTATTCCTGTCGGCGCCTGTCACCTTTCCCCGCTCCGCCCCCTGGCGCAGCGGGGCTTTTCTGACTGGGATGCCGACTCCCCGGATTTGGACCATTGGCTAAGGTGTGAAATGACCTGCTCTGTCGCAACCGATGGAGCGAGAAATGACGAAGTCACGCAAGAAGTTTGATGCGGCGTTCAAGGCGAAGATTGCGCTCGAGGCGCTTCGCGAGGATGCGACAGTTCCGGAACTGGCGAGGCGGCACGGGGTGCATCCGAACCAGATTTATGCCTGGAAGAAGCAGGTTCTTGACAACGTCGCGAGCCTGTTCGCGCGCGGGGCGAGGGGTTCGGGCGATGGCGAGGAGGAGCGCGAACGCGAGACGGCCAAGCTTTACGCCACGATCGGCCAGCTGACGGTCGAACGGGATTTCTTGGCCAAGAGGCCAGGTCGATGAGCGCGCCCGATCGAAGAGCGAAGGTCGAACGGCCTGGTAAGGACCTGTCGGTGCGCCGCCAATGCGCGCTTGTGGGCGTGGCGCGCTCGGGGGTCTACCGCCCCAAGCCCTTCGCCGGGGCGGACGATCTGGCGGTGATGCGCCGCATCGACGAACTGCATCTCGAGCTTCCGTTCTACGGCTCGCGGCGAATGACCTTCGAACTCAACAAGGAAGGCCGCGGGGTCAATCGCAAGCGGGTGCGGCGGCTGATGCGGGCGATGGGGATCGAGGCGCTGGTTCCGCGCCCCGGCACGAGCAAAGCCGCGCCCGGGCACAAGATATACCCCTACCTGCTGCGCGGCCTGAAGATTGTCGAGCCGAACCACGTGTGGGCGGCCGACGTGACCTACATCCCGATGGCGTGCGGCTTCCTCTATCTGGTGGCGATCATCGACTGGGCCAGCCGGGCGGTTCTGGCGTGGCGGCTGTCGAACACCAACGATGCCAGCTCTGCGTGGCGGCGCTGGAGGAGGCGCTGCTCGGTTCGGAAAGCCCCAAATATTCAATACTGATCAGGGCTCCACGTTCACCGCCGAGGCTTCGCCGGCAAGCTCGCGGCGGCCGGCGTCGCGATTCGATGGACGGACGCGGCCGCTTCATGGACAACATCTTCATCGAACGGCTGTGGCGTTCGATCAGTAGAAGAGGTGCATCTCAAAGCCTACGCCGACGGCCGCGAGGCGCGGCCGGCATCGGTTCCTGGATGACCTTACAATTTCGACGCCCGCACCAGGCGATGAACAACCAGATGCCGATGGCGGTGTGGCGCGCCGGCATGGACGAAATCGAGGCGGCGGCGAGGCCTGTGGACATGCCGCTTCGCTTGGACAACGCAACGCGTTGCCCACATACCCACAGCAGAGGCAGAAGCAACAAGAAGCGGCTTATTCTAAAGACAAGGCAGGCGAGATTACACCTTAAGTCCGACCTCCCGTGTCCCACGAGTGGGTCCAGTTCAGCCGGGAGATGCGAGCAATAAATGCAGCGCGCGCTGTCGGCAAGAACTTGGCGTTGCCCCTTCGATCGGACCTGATCTGCATCGCTTAGCCACGCACCTAAGGACCGTCGTGTGGACGCGTTCCTTCGCTCTCCCCTTAAAACGTCCACCACCTTACGGGTAACGACATGGCGGGATCGTCGTGCTAGGCTGCGCTGCGGCTGAGGGACCAATGACCGCGACACGCAAACTCGCCGCGATTCTCGCTGCCGACGTCGTCGGATTCAGCCGGATGACCGGTGTCGACGAAGACCGCACACTTGCCCGCCTCCGGGCGCTCCGCAGCGATCTCATCGACCCGACGATCTCCGTGCATAACGGTCGCGTGATCAAGCGCACCGGCGATGGTGCGCTGGTCGAATTCCGCAGCGTGGTCGACGCCGTCCGCTGCGCCATCGAAGTGCAAAACGCCATGGTCGAGCGCAACGCCGGCCTGCCGGAGGACCGGCGGATCGTGTTCCGCATTGGCGTTCACCTCGGGGATGTCGTCGAAGAGAGCGACGGCGACTTGATGGGGGACGGCGTGAATATTGCCGCGCGATTGGAAGGCATCGCCCAACCCGGCGCGATCTGTCTGTCCGAGGACGCCTTTCGTCAGGTCAGAGCGAGGCTCGATCTGACGGTCAGCGATATCGGCGAAGTCCAGCTCAAGAATATAGCCCAGCCAATTCGCGCGTATTCACTCGAAGTGGGCATCCCCGCTGAAGCGAAATCCGCAGCGCCGACCACACCTGCTGCGCCGGAAAGGACCCCGGTGCTCGCGCCGCCCGACAAGCCCTCGATCGCGGTCTTGGCGTTTCAGAACATGAGCGGCGATCTCGAGCAGGAATATTTTGCTGACGGGATAACCGAGGACGTGATCACCGACCTCTCCAAGATTGGCGGTCTCCTGGTGATCGCGCGCAATTCGAGCTTCGCCTACAAGGGCAAATCGGTCGACATCCGTGTGGTGGCCCGTGAACTTGGCGTTCGCTCGGTGCTTGAAGGGAGCATCCGCCGCGCGGGCAATCGAGTGCGGATTACTGCGCAGCTCATTGATGCGGAAACTGGCGGACATCTTTGGGCCGACCGCTTCGATCGCGAGCTCAGCGACATCTTCGCGGTCCAGGACGAGGTCACCCGGAAGATCGTCGACGCCCTGAAGATCAAGCTGAGCCCGGGCGAATCCGCGAGGCTCGCCGACACAGAAACGACCAACAGCAAGGCGCACGATTTTTTCCTGGCTGGGCGCGAAGCGCTGTGGGGGACGATCAGGAACCTCGAGACGTTCGAGCGGTCGACCGATCTCTTTGAGAAAGCGATCGGCGAAGATGCGAGCTACGGCGAACCTTATGCTGGCCTGGCGTTTGCCCAGGTTCTGAACTGGCAGTTCCATTGGACGGACGACTGGAGCCAGTCGCTCGAGAAGGCCGGGCGTCATCTCGACCTGGCCTTGCGGAAGAGTCCGCAAGTCGCCTTCGTGCACTACATCGCTTCCGTCTTCTATTTGTGGAAAAAGGATCTTGACCGATCTGCGGCCGAGGCGGACGTCGCGCTGAACCTCAATCCGAACTACGCTCAGGCGCACAATTCGCGCGGCATCGTCAACATCTATGGCGGCCAGCCCCTCGCCGCTGTTCCGCATATCGAGCAAGCCCTTCGGCTCGATCCGGCGATCAAGCACCTGTACATCCATTTTCTCGGCTCGGCCTACCTGGTCGCCGGCGACTACAAGACCGCGGCATCCCTGTTCAGGGAGCGCATCCTGCTTAGTCCGAAGACAGATCTCTCTCGTGCCTTCCTTGCCGTCGCGCTTGGCCATCTGGGCGAGGCCGAGGAAGCGGGTCAGGTCTGGCACGAACTGATGGAAATCAACCCGAAATACTCATTTGCCGAGCACGTCGGCCGGCTCCCATTTCGCAATAAGGCGGACGTCGACAGGCTGGCCGAGGGGCTGAGCAAGGCCGGCATCGCGGCTTAAATGCACGCTGCTCGGAAGGAGCGCCGACCGGAAATGCGGGGGTCCGCCTTCCTCCCGTTTGCGGGTTTACCTTCGAGATCCCGAATGTCCGGTTTACGTCGAAACCCGCCAGTCGGAGGCCGCAGCGGGATTTCTCCGGTGAATGGCTTCGGCCACAATGCGCCGCGTTGGCCCAGAGAACGATTTCAGGGGCCGCGAGCCTCAATTCCAGCCCGATCTGTGGTTTGCGCAAACAGGCGTCTGTCCGCGTTCATCCGCGCCGTCGCCGCGTTCCATTCCCTTTCACCGCGCTGAAAAGTTCCGCGCCCGGTCGCCGACTTTGTTCGCCGCCCGAGCGCAAAGATCTGATCGCGAGCCAGCGCGGCCTCTTCGTGAACGCGAAGGCGTCCCGCAGGACGCCGGCCCGCTCGGCCATGTCGAGGGCGCGCGCCGCTCTCCTGGACGACGCGCGTGGGGAGAAGGCGTCCACCACGCCGCCGCAACTGCTCTCCCGGACGTGCCCCGCCTTTGAGACTACGAGTCCGTCTGTTCGCGCTCCCTGGCCCGCCCCCGGTGCGCCGCCAGCTTCGCGCGGTTGCCGCAGAGCGCCATGCTGCACCAGCGTCGGACGCGGCCGCGGGTGTGGTCGGCGAAGAGGAGGGTACAGGCAGGGCCTTCGCAGGCCTTCTCGCTGGAAAAATTCTCCGTGCAGACGGGCCGCGCCAGCGCCTCGCCGACGGGAAACAGCAGCGCGTCGGGGTTGCGCCAGCGGCGAAGCGTGCGGAACTGGAACGGCGCCGGCCCGCTTGGTAGCGCGCCTATCCGACCGAACCCTCGTTGCGGTCGAGCAAACGGTTCAGCGGCTCGAGTTCGGCGAGCGCCTCGGTCGTCGAGGGGGCGGCCCCTTTGCCGACGCACGAAGCCCCTGAACCATTCCCGCAGGCGCCGCGCGCCTGATCCGGGACCCCCGGGGGTCGAGTTCGCCCGGCAAGGCGTGCGCCCTCGTGTCTCCGACCACGACGTCGGCAGGCGGCCGGGCTTATGGATCGAACTCGGCGAAGATCATCGGGCCGTTACCGCTGACCCGTTTGAGGGACGACAGGGGGCGCATCTTATCCCGAGATTCTCTTCGCCATTGGCGCGATTGCCTTGCATTGAACGAAGAAAGGGCTATGTAACAGAGAGCCCCGCGACGCCGTCGGAGTCGGACGGAAGCCCGAACTGGCAGGTCTTGAGTTGGCGCGTTTTGGGCGCGGGGTTAACGATCTTGAAATCGACGACGTTCTGTGACGCTGTTGCCGCCGAAAGCGCAATTGCTCGCCGAAAAGCCGGTCCGGTTTCCGATCGGCGCGTAAGCCTCGCACGAAATCGACAGACTGATTCTGACGCTTGCTCGCATCGCTCAGCGCCCGCGTCCGGGCGCTGCATTGAGACTTGGCGGCCTGGCGATGCGACGCCTCGCCGCCGCCGCTCCGCAAAAGCTCCGACACTCTCTCAGCCAGGAGCTTTTGAACCCTAAGGATAACAAATGTCACTTGGTCAGAATGACCGAATTCGCGGCCGCCAAACCCATCGCGGTCGTGAGCCCAACCCATTGACGCTTTCGTATGATTCGCACGGCCCTGACGTCAGAATTCGCGGCACGGCGCAGCATGTGGCGGAAAAATACCTTCAATTGGCGCGCGACGCTCACACAGGCAACAACCCTGTCGCCGCCGAGAACTACCTTCAGCACGCCGAACATTATTTCCGATTGATCGCGCCGCGCAGGCCGCGCAACTCCGGCCCGGAATGGCGACGGACGGCTCCGGGAAATCCGACCCGGACGACCTGATGACAGCAACGATTTCAGCGGTCTGCCCGATCGCTTCGCCTCTCGGAGCAGCAAGGAGCGCGGCAACCCTCGCCAACCAAACCCATGTCGTCGCGCAAGCCGCTCCACAACCGTACAGCACGACAGCCCCAGGTTCGGCGTAAGGTCTAGCGCCATTGGCGGTCCAAACCCTCGAGCTCATACAGCTCGAGCAATAAATGCAGCGCGCGCTGTCGGCAAGAACTTGGCGTTGCCCCTTCGATCGGACCTGATCTGCATCGCTTAGCCACGCACCTAAGGACCGTCGTGTGTACGCGTTCCTTCGCTCTCCCCTTAAAACGTCCACCACCTTACGGGTAACGACATGGCGGGATCGTCGTGCTAGGCTGCGCTGCGGCTGAGGGACCAATGACCGCGACACGCAAACTCGCCGCGATTCTCGCTGCCGACGTCGTCGGATTCAGCCGGATGACCGGTGTCGACGAAGACCGCACACTTGCCCGCCTCCGGGCGCTCCGCAGCGATCTCATCGACCCGACGATCTCCGTGCATAACGGTCGCGTGATCAAGCGCACCGGCGATGGTGCGCTGGTCGAATTCCGCAGCGTGGTCGACGCCGTCCGCTGCGCCATCGAAGTGCAGAACGCCATGGTCGAGCGCAACGCCGGCCTGCCGGAGGACCGGCGGATCGTGTTCCGCATTGGCGTTCACCTCGGGGATGTCGTCGAAGAGAGCGACGGCGACTTGATGGGGGACGGCGTGAATATTGCCGCGCGATTGGAAGGCATCGCCCAACCCGGCGCGATCTGTCTGTCCGAGGACGCCTTTCGTCAGGTCAGAGCGAGGCTCGATCTGACGGTCAGCGATATCGGCGAAGTCCAGCTCAAAAATATAGCCCAGCCAATTCGCGCGTATTCACTCGAAGTGGGCATCCCCGCTGAAGCGAAATCCGCAGCGCCGACCACACCTGCTGCGCCGGAAAGGACCCCGGTGCTCGCGCCGCCCGACAAGCCCTCGATCGCGGTCTTGGCGTTTCAGAACATGAGCGGCGATCTCGAGCAGGAATATTTTGCTGACGGGATAACCGAGGACGTGATCACCGACCTCTCCAAGATTGGCGGTCTCCTGGTGATCGCGCGCAATTCGAGCTTCGCCTACAAGGGCAAATCGGTCGACATCCGTGTGGTGGCCCGTGAACTTGGCGTTCGCTCGGTGCTTGAAGGGAGCATCCGCCGCGCGGGCAATCGAGTGCGGATTACTGCGCAGCTCATTGATGCGGAAACTGGCGGACATCTTTGGGCCGACCGCTTCGATCGCGAGCTCAGCGACATCTTCGCGGTCCAGGACGAGGTCACCCGGAAGATCGTCGACGCCCTGAAGATCAAGCTGAGCCCGGGCGAATCCGCGAGGCTCGCCGACACAGAAACGACCAACAGCAAGGCGCACGATTTTTTCCTGGCTGGGCGCGAAGCGCTGTGGGGGACGATCAGGAACCTCGAGACGTTCGAGCGGTCGACCGATCTCTTTGAGAAAGCGATCGGCGAAGATGCGAGCTACGGCGAACCTTATGCTGGCCTGGCGTTTGCCCAGGTTCTGAACTGGCAGTTCCATTGGACGGACGACTGGAGCCAGTCGCTCGAGAAGGCCGGGCGTCATCTCGACCTGGCCTTGCGGAAGAGTCCGCAAGTCGCCTTCGTGCACTACATCGCTTCCGTCTTCTATTTGTGGAAAAAGGATCTTGACCGATCTGCGGCCGAGGCGGACGTCGCGCTGAACCTCAATCCGAACTACGCTCAGGCGCACAATTCGCGCGGCATCGTCAACATCTATGGCGGCCAGCCCCTCGCCGCTGTTCCGCATATCGAGCAAGCCCTTCGGCTCGATCCGGCGATCAAGCACCTGTACATCCATTTTCTCGGCTCGGCCTACCTGGTCGCCGGCGACTACAAGACCGCGGCATCCCTGTTCAGGGAGCGCATCCTGCTTAGTCCGAAGACAGATCTCTCTCGTGCCTTCCTTGCCGTCGCGCTTGGCCATCTGGGCGAGGCCGAGGAAGCGGGTCAGGTCTGGCACGAACTGATGGAAATCAACCCGAAATACTCATTTGCCGAGCACGTCGGCCGGCTCCCATTTCGCAATAAGGCGGACGTCGACAGGCTGGCCGAGGGGCTGAGCAAGGCCGGCATCGCGGCTTAAATGCACGCTGCTCGGAAGGAGCGCCGACCGGAAATGCGGGGGTCCGCCTTCCTCCCGTTTGCGGGTTTACCTTCGAGATCCCGAATGTCCGGTTTACGTCGAAACCCGCCAGTCGGAGGCCGCAGCGGGATTTCTCCGGTGAATGGCTTCGGCCACAATGCGCCGCGTTGGCCCAGAGAACGATTTCAGGGGCCGCGAGCCTCGATTCCAGCCCGATCTGTGGTTTGCGCAAACAGGCGTCTGTCCGCGTTCATCCGCGCCGTCGCCGCGTTCCATTCCCTTTCACCGCGCTGAAAAGTTCCGCGCCCGGTCGCCGACTTTGTTCGCCGCCCGAGCGCAAAGATCTGATCGCGAGCCAGCGCGGCCTCTTCGTGAACGCGAAGGCGTCCCGCAGGACGCCGGCCCGCTCGGCCATGTCGAGGGCGCGCGCCGCTCTCCTGGACGACGCGCGTGGGGAGAAGGCGTCCACCACGCCGCCGCAACTGCTCTCCCGGACGTGCCCCGCCTTTGAGACTACGAGTCCGTCTGTTCGCGCTCCCTGGCCCGCCCCCGGTGCGCCGCCAGCTTCGCGCGGTTGCCGCAGAGCGCCATGCTGCACCAGCGTCGGACGCGGCCGCGGGTGTGGTCGGCGAAGAGGAGGGTACAGGCAGGGCCTTCGCAGGCCTTCTCGCTGGAAAAATTCTCCGTGCAGACGGGCCGCGCCAGCGCCTCGCCGACGGGAAACAGCAGCGCGTCGGGGTTGCGCCAGCGGCGAAGCGTGCGGAACTGGAACGGCGCCGGCCCGCTTGGTAGCGCGCCTATCCGACCGAACCCTCGTTGCGGTCGAGCAAACGGTTCAGCGGCTCGAGTTCGGCGAGCGCCTCGGTCGTCGAGGGGGCGGCCCCTTTGCCGACGCACGAAGCCCCTGAACCATTCCCGCAGGCGCCGCGCGCCTGATCCGGGACCCCCGGGGGTCGAGTTCGCCCGGCAAGGCGTGCGCCCTCGTGTCTCCGACCACGACGTCGGCAGGCGGCCGGGCTTATGGATCGAACTCGGCGAAGATCATCGGGCCGTTACCGCTGACCCGTTTGAGGGACGACAGGGGGCGCATCTTATCCCGAGATTCTCTTCGCCATTGGCGCGATTGCCTTGCATTGAACGAAGAAAGGGCTATGTAACAGAGAGCCCCGCGACGCCGTCGGAGTCGGACGGAAGCCCGAACTGGCAGGTCTTGAGTTGGCGCGTTTTGGGCGCGGGGTTAACGATCTTGAATCGACGACGTTCTGTGACGCTGTTGCCGCCGAAAGCGCAATTGCTCGCCGAAAAGCCGGTCCGGTTTCCGATCGGCGCGTAAGCCTCGCACGAAATCGACAGACTGATTCTGACGCTTGCTCGCATCGCTCAGCGCCCGCGTCCGGGCGCTGCATTGAGACTTGGCGGCCTGGCGATGCGACGCCTCGCCGCCGCCGCTCCGCAAAAGCTCCGACACTCTCTCAGCCAGGAGCTTTTGAACCCTAAGGATAACAAATGTCACTTGGTCAGAATGACCGAATTCGCGGCCGCCAAACCCATCGCGGTCGTGAGCCCAACCCATTGACGCTTTCGTATGATTTGCACGGCCCTGACGTCAGAATTCGCGGCACGGCGCAGCATGTGGCGGAAAAATACCTTCAACTGGCGCGTGACGCTCACACAGGCAACAACCCTGTCGCCGCCGAGAACTACCTTCAGCACGCCGAACATTATTTCCGATTGATCGGCGCCGCGCAGGCCGCGCAACTCCGGCCCGGGAATGGCGACGGGACGGCTCCGGGAGAATCCGACCCGGACGACCTGGATGACGGCGACGATTTCGGCGGTCTGCCCGATCGCTTCGCCTCTCGGGAGCAGCAAGGAGCGCGGCAACCCTCGGCCAACCAAACCCATGTCGTCGCGCAAGCCGCTCCACAACCGTACAGGCAACGACAGCCCCAGGTTCGGCGTAAGGTCTAGCGCCGATTGGCGGTCACGAAGACCGCTCGAGGCTCATGGTGAACGAGCTTCCGACCGAGCTTTGGCGCGGCGCGTAAGCCGGGCAACAGGGGCAAAAGTCGTGGCAATTATGGGGGTCTTGGGGCGCGCGCGCTGACGATTTCGGCGAGGGCGGGGATGTCGTTGCAGCCTGGAACGGCGAGGCGTGCGCCGAGATAGTCCCAGAAGGCGATGGCGAGCTTGTCGCAGGTCTTGTTGAGGCCGAGAAAGGCGTCGCGGCAGTCGCGACCGGGGTTGCTGCGAGTTCCGCCGCTGATCTTGCGCTTGGTGACCTGGCAACGGATGTCGTTCTCGGATCCGTTGGGTTGAGCGGGATCTCGGGCCGTTCGAGGACCCTGAGCAATTCGCTCTTGTTGGCCCGCAGGCGCCGGGGCGGGCGCCGGCGACGCGGCGAGGGGCGACGCGAAGGCTTCGTCCGTACGCGCTGCGCCGACCTCGTTGCGCGCCCCCTTGCGTGCCTGGACAGCCTCGTCCAAAACGGCCGGAACCGCGTATTTTTCGGGCGCGTATTCCATGATTTCAAGTGCTTGCGGCGCCATTTCCGGGCAAGTGTCGAGCGGGGCGCCGGGCGCCTCGACGTTTGTCGCCGGCGCGAGGATTGTGGCCTGCTCATGCTCCGACGCAGGCGCCTGGGGCGCCGCGATCCGGCCATCGCCGGCGAACGCGAGCGTCTGTTGCACCTCGGCGTCCGCCGGGCGTGGATCGCAGCGGCGGCGCCGTTCGGCGACGAAGCGACCGAGCTCGCGGATGATCCTCACGACGAGGGCGACCGGGTTGAGGTTCTCGGCCGACATTGCGCCACGGGCGACCATCAGCGACTTGTTGGGCCGGCTCGCCTGCAGCGCGGCGAAGTCTTCCAGCGCCGCCCGTATGCGGCGGGCGAGGATCTCCTTGACCATCGCACACATGCGGTTCTCCGTCACGCCGATGCGCTCGGCGGTCTCGGGGACCGACACGCCGCGATTAAGCCTAAAACGGCAGTTTGGTTTTGGTGTGAGGGCGAAATCGCGCATTCTCAAGGGCATGAAGCGCTACCCTTCGTCTCCTTGGGCTCACCGGTCGGGTGAGCAATCTCTGGTTGTTTCGGAGCGGCTGGAAGGGGTCGACCTGGACTGCTTTTTCGGTCCGGTCCGGGTCGAGTGGGACCAGGAGGCGACGATGACGCCGCTTGGGCAACTGCCGTTCTTCATCCACTTCCTCAAGACGGCCGGACTGTTCGACGCCTTCGTGGCCGACTGCCCACTTCGCTATGTGAGCCCGAACGCGCCGAGCAAGCGGGACGTTCTGGGCACGGCGATGCTTTCCATGCTCGCCGGCCACAGGCGCTACGCGCACATCGCGGCGCTGCGCTGCGACGCCGTGCTGCCGGAACTTCTGGGGATGAAGAAGGTCGTCAGCGAGGACGCGATCCGGCGCGCCTTCAAGGCGATCGACGAGACGGAAGGGGCCGTCTGGCTGCGCCGACACCTGCAATATTGTGTGGAGCCGCTGCTGGCCGAGCCCTGGATTCTCGACGTCGATACGACGATTAAGCCGCTTTACGGTCATCAGGAAGGGGCGGTGCTCGGCTACAATCCCAAGAAGCCGGGACGTCCGAGCCATTGCTATCACACGTATTCGATGGCTTCGACGCGTCTGATCCTCGATGTCGATGTCGGCCCTGGCGACGAGCATGCATCCAGACACAGCGCACCGAGCCTGTGGGGGCTGCTCGATCGTTTGCCGCGCGACCTGTGGCCAGCCTTGTTGCGGGGCGACCGGGGCTTCGGCAACGAGGAGATCATGCGCGAGGCGGAGGCGCGGGCGCTTCCGTTTCTCTTGAAGCTGCGGCTGACCGCCAACGTCAAGCGCATGATCGAGAAGCTCGCCTCGTCGCGCGAATGGGTCGACGCCGGCCAGGGCTTCGAGGCGAAGGAGAGCGAGGTTCGGCTGGTGGGCTGGAGCCGCCAGCGGCGCGTGATCGTGCTCAGGCGGCGGCTGAAGGACGCCGTGGGGCTTCGGGTGAACGACGACGGCGGTCCGCCGCAACTCGCGTTCGCCGAAATCGGCGAAGCGACGGAGGTCTACGAATACTCGGTTCTGGTCACCTCGCTCGATGAAGTCACTGAGGCGTTCGGTCAGCTCTATCGCGACAGGGGCGACGGAGAGAACATTTTCGACAAGATGAAGAACCAATGGGGCTGGGGCGGCTATACAACGCACGATCTCGCCCGGTGCCGGCTCGCGGCCCGGATGCTTGCGCTCTTTTACAACTGGTGGAACATCTTCGTCCGTCTCGCCGATCCCAGCCTTCACCGCGAGGCGATCACCAGCCGGCCGCTGTTCCTGACGGCGATCGCCACCCGCACCCGGCATGCGCGGCAAACGACGATCCGCGTGACGAGTTCGCACGCCAAGGCCGAGCCCGCCGCTCGGGCGCTCGCCGCCGTCGCCACCTTCCTGCGAGGCCTCGCCAAAAATGCGGAGCAGTTAACCCGCCTGCAAACCTGGCGGGCAATTCTGTCGCGCGCCTTCCAGGCCTTCCTCAACGGACGCCTCCTCCGCGCCCCGCCCCGCCTCGCGCCAACCTGATGCAACCCAAACGCGAAATATCGCTGATCGCGTGAACGTCACATCAGCCAACTGCCGTTTCTAGTTAAGGGAATCGGCGATCAGCCTCTCGCGATCGAGCTTGGCCTGGCGAAGGGCGCGCCGCGCCTCGGTCGAGCGGTCGCGGGGTTTTGCGGCGGACGGAGTGGTGACGGGTGCAGTCACGTGGCGGTTTCCATGGTTTCGATCTTGTAGAACAAAACAAGAACGATGTCAATAGTAATTCCGCTCTCTGGCTTCTAGTCCTCCATATACTGTTGGAAAGGCGATGTTTTTTAACCTTCCGCCCAGACGCTCGTTGAAGGGCTGGACGATGCGACAGTGAGGCGCGCTCCGGCTGAAGCGCGTGTATCGCCGGATTAAGCGGTCGGACCGCAGGGTGGCAGGTGAGGCAAAAGCAAATCGCGCCAACGCGAAACTGGAGGCGGGCGCGCTGGGCTCAATTCCAGCAAAAGAAATACCATAATCTTTCCATACTGTTAGTTCGCCTGGGACGCTGGTTTCGCTTCGCCGCGACAATTGCGCGACGATTGCAGTTGACTCCGGCGAAGCAATAGGGTGAGTATTCGCTCGCTATCGTAGCAAATGCCCATTATCTGGTATTGCTAAAGGGAGGAAAGGTATGAAGGTTCTCGTTAAGGGCCTGCTCGGGGCCGTCGCGCTCGCGGGCTTCTCGCTTCCGGCTTACGCCGACACCACGCTGACGATCGGCACCGTCAACAACGGCGACATGATCCGGATGCAGGGGCTGACCGAAGATTTCACCAAGGCCAATCCCGACATCAAGCTCAACTGGGTCACGCTCGAGGAGAACGTGCTCCGCCAGAAGGTAACGACCGACATCGCCACCAAGGGTGGCCAGTTCGACGTGCTGACCATCGGCACCTATGAAACCCCGATCTGGGCGAAGAAGAAATGGCTGGTCCCGCTCGACAAGCTCGGCGCCGACTACGACGTCGACGACCTTCTTGCCGCCGATCCGCGCCGGCCTCTCGCTCGACGGCAAGCTCTATGCCGCGCCGTTCTACGGCGAAAGCTCTTTTATCATGTACCGCACGGACCTGATGGAGAAGGCCGGCCTCAAGATGCCGGAGAAGCCGACCTGGGATTTCATCGGCAGGCGGCCGACAAGATGACCGACAAGCCGCCGGCGATCTATGGCATCTGCCTGCGTGGCAAGCCGGGCTGGGGCGAGAACATGGCGTTCCTGACCGCGACCGCAAACTCGTTCGGCGCGCGATGGTTCGACGAGAAATGGCAGCCGCAGTTCAACACGCCTGAGTGGAAGAAGACGTTGAACTTCTACGTGGCGCTGATGAAAGCCGCCGGTCCTCCCGGCGCATCGGTCAACGGCTTCAACGAGAACCTCGCACTGTTCAACGACGGCAAATGCGGCATGTGGATCGACGCGACGGTCGCCGGCAGGCTTCGTGACCGATCCAAAGCAGTCGAAGGTCGCCGACAAAGTCGGTTTCGCGCTGGCCCCGGACAAGGTCTCGGCAAGCGCGGCAACTGGCTCTGGGCCTGGTCGCTCGGCGATTCCGGCCGGCACGAGCAAGGCCGACGCGGCCGAGAAGTTCATCTCCTGGGCGACGAGCAAGCATTACACCGAACTGTCGCCTCCAAGGACGGCTGGGCCGCGCGTCCCGCCGGGCACGCGCACCTCGCTCTACAAGAATCCGGAGTATCTGAAAGCGGCGCCCTTTGCTGCGCTCACGCTCGAAGTCGATCAACTCGGCCGACCCGACCCATCCGACGGTGAAGCCGGTTCCCTATACGGGCGTGCAGTTCGTGGCGATTCCCGAGTTCCAGGGCATCGGCGACGGACGTCGGTCAGGATTTCTCGGCGGCGCTCGCCGGAACGATGAGCGTCGACGACGCGCTCGCCAAGGCTCAGGCCAGCACGGAAGCGGCAATGAAGAAAGCCGGCTACATCAAGTAAACGGAGGCTTAGCGCCTTGCGGCTCTACGAGGCCGCAGGTGCGACGCAGGGACGCTCCTCCCCGTCCCGGCCCCTCCCCGGTCCGCCGGGGAGGGGCAAACGGGAGGACGTCGAGACCATCGACGCCAGGAACGCTTCGGGTCCATCTTCGCCTTACCGCAAAATGAGGCGAAGACTTCAATGACCGGAGTCCGGCGACCTACCGACGTGGACGGACAATCAGGACGCGGGAGGGCCATTAGGGATGGCGACGCAACAGACCACCACGGCAGGACGGTTTCTGGTCGCGCCCTCGGTCATCCTGCTCTTTGCGTGGATGATCGTGCCGCTGGTGATGACGCTCTATTTCTCGTTGTTGCGCTACAGCCTGCTCGACCCGGACAGCACGGGCTTCGTCGGGCTGCAGAACTACACTGCGTTTCTCTCCGATCCGAACTTTCTCACCGCTCTCTACAACACGCTGGTCCTTGTCGTCATCCGTCCTCGTCATCAGCGTCTGCGGCGGAATTCTGGTGGCGTTGCTGATGGATCAGCCGGTGTTCGGTCAGAACGTGATGCGGCTGATGGTGATCGCGCCATTCTTCGTCATGCCGACGGTCAGCGCGCTCGTGTGGAAGAACCTGCTGATGAACCCGGATTTTCGGGCTGTTCGCCTGGATCGCGCGGTCCCTCGGCTTTTCCCCGGTCGTCTGGTTCACCAACTATCCGATGCTGTCGGTGATCATCGTCGTGTCGTGGGAATGGCTGCCGTTCGCCAGCCTCATTCTGCTGACGGCGCTGCAATCCCTCGACGAGGAGCAGAAGGAGGCCGCGCAGCTCGACGGCGCGGGCCCGCTCGTATTTCGGCTATATCGTGCTGCCGCACATCGCGCGCGCAATCACGGTCGTCATCCTGATCGAGACGATCTTCCTTCTGAGCGTGTTCGCCGAAATCTACGTGACCACGTCCGGCGGCCCGGGCGTCGCCACGACGAACATTCCCTTCCTCGTCTACAAGCAGGCGTTGCTCAACTTCGACGTCGGTAGCGCCTCGGCAGGCGGCATCATCGCGGTGGTTCTCGCCAACATCGTCGCGATCTTCCTGATGCGCATTGTCGGCCGGAACCTGGAGGGCTGATCGATGGCCATGAAGCAATCCATCGGCAAGCGGGCCGGCGTCACAATCCTCGCCTGGGTCGTCGCCTTTCTCATTTTCTTCCCGATCCTGTGGACATTCATCACCAGCTTCAAGAGCGAGATCGACGCCATCGCGATGCCGCCGAAGTTCCTGTTCTTCAACTGGACGCTGGAAAACTACGCCGAGGTGCAGAGCCGCTCGAACTACCTGCACTTCGCCTTCAACTCGATCGTGCTGTCGGTCGGGGCCAACATCGTCGGCCTGCTCATCGCCGTACCTGCCGCCTGGTCCATGGCCTTCGCGCCGCCCCCCCCCCCCCTCCTCCTCCCCCCCTCATCCTCTTTCTATACTCCATCTCCCTCTAGCTCTTTCTCCTCTGTCCTTCCGTTCGCGCCTGGTCGGCAAGCGCACCAAGGACCTTTTGATGTGGATGCTGTCGACCAAGATGATGCCCGCGGTCGGCGTGCTGGTGCCGATCTATCTCCTGGCCCGCGACCTGCATCTGCTCGACAGCCTGTGGGGCATCGGCTTCATCCTGATGTTGCTCAACCTGCCGATCCTCATCTGGATGCTCTATACCTATTTCAAGGAAATCCCGGTCGACATCCTCGAGGCGGCGCGCATGGATGGAGCCTCGCTGCTCAACGAGATCCTCTACGTGCTGACGCCGATGGCGGTGCCGGGCATCGCTTCGACCATGCTGCTCGCGATCATCCTGTCGTGGAACGAAGCGTTCTGGACTCTCAACCTGGCGACGTCCAACGCCGCGCCGCTGACGGCCTTCATCGCCTCCTACTCTGCGCCGGAAGGTTTCTTCTGGGCGAAGCTGTCGGCGGCTTCTACGCTCGCCATTGCGCCCATCCTCATCCTCGGCTGGTTCTCGCAGAAGCAGCTCGTCCGGGGACTGACGTTCGGCGCGGTGAAGTAATCCGACAAAGGGAGAATCCGACGATGGGCAGCATCCAACTCAAGTCGGTCCGGAAAGCGTTCGGCGCCGTCAATGTCATCAACGGCGTTGATCTCGACGTCAAGGACGGCGAGTTCGCCGTCTTTGTCGGGCCGTCCGGCTGCGGCAAGTCGACTCTTCTGCGCCTGATCGCCGGTCTCGAGGACGTGACGTCGGGCGAAGTTCTCATCGACGGCAAGGACGCCACCGATGTCGGCCCGTCGAAGCGGGGACTGGCCATGGTGTTCCAGTCCTATGCGCTCTACCCGCACATGAGCGTGCGCGGCAACATCGCCTTCGCCCTCAAGATGGCGGGCGAGAAGGCCGACGTCATCGAAAAGAAGGTGCAAAAGGCCGCAACCACCCTGAACCTCACCGACTACCTCGACCGCAAGCCGCGCCAGCTCTCGGGCGGCCAGCGCCAGCGCGTCGCCATCGGCCGCGCGATCGTGCGCGAGCCGAAGGCCTTCCTGTTCGACGAGCCGCTGTCGAACCTCGACGCGGCCTTGCGCGTCCAGATGCGGGTCGAAATCGGCGAACTGCACAACATTCTCAAGACGACGATGATCTATGTCACCCACGACCAGGTCGAGGCCATGACCATGGCCGACAAGATCGTCGTGCTCGACAGGGGTTCGGTCGCCCAGGTCGGCACCCCGCTCGACCTCTACAACCGGCCGAACGGCCTGTTCGTCGCCGGCTTCATCGGCTCGCCGACGATGAACATGATCAGGGGCGCGCCAGCAGAAAAGCGCGGCGCGGCGACGATCGGCATCCGGCCCGAGCACGCTGACGTTTCCACCACCGCCGGCGAATGGCCGGCGACCGTGCGGCTCGCCGAGCATCTCGGTTCCGACACGTTCGTCCATGCCGAGGCCGACGGGATTGGGCCGATGACGCTGCGACTTGCGGGCGAAGCGGCGTTGAAGCCGGACCAGCGGATTTTCGTCACTCCGCGCGAGGCGAACCTGCACAAGTTCGACAAGGACGGCAGGCGCATCAACTGACCCCACCCGCGCTCCGGGAGCATTTCGCCAGTGGACATGACATCATGAGCGTCAAACTTTCCTCGGCCGCCCTCGCGCAGTTGCCGCCGGGCGTCGGCAAGCCCCACTACGGCCGCTCGGACCTTAAGGCGGGCATCGTCCATATCGGGGTCGGCAACTTTCACCGCGCCCATCAGGCGGTCTATCTCGACGATCTGTTCAACGCGGGGGTCGACCGGGAATGGGCGATCGTCGGCGCGGGCGTGCGCGAGCCCGACGTCGACATGCGCGAAAAGCTCGAGGCGCAGGACTGGCTGACCACGGTCGTCGAGCAGGAGGCCGGCGCCACGAATGTGCGCGTCACGGGCGCAATGATCGATTTCCTCAAGCCCTTCGACGTCGGCGCCATGCTCGAGGCGCTGGCGCGGCCCGAGATCCGGATCGTTTCGCTGACCGTGACCGAAGGTGGTTACTACATCTCGCCGGCGACGCAGCGCTTCGATCCGACTCATCCCGACATTGTCCATGACGCGAAGCACGCCGACGCGCCGAAGACGGCTTTCGGCCTGATTGCGGCGGGTCTCAAGCGCCGCCGATCCGCAGGCGTCGCGCCTTTCACGGTCATGTCGTGCGACAATATTCCCGGCAACGGCCACGTCACCGAGAACGCCGTCGCCGGGCTCGCGGAGCATTCCGATCCGGAATTCGCCGCGTGGATTCGGGCGAACGTCGCCTTCCCCAACTCCATGGTCGACCGCATCACCCCCGCAACGAGCGACCGCGAGCGCGCCATCCTTCGCGATTCCTACGGGATCGAGGACAACTGGCCGGTGTTCTGCGAGGAGTTCCGCCAGTGGGTGGTTGAGGACAAGTTCCCCGCTGGACGGCCGGCGCTGGAGAAGGTGGGAGTCACGTTCACCTCCGATGTGGCGCCGTACGAGCTGATGAAGATCCGCATCCTCAACGGCGGTCATGCGACGATCGCCTATCCTGCAGGCATCCTCGACATCCATTTCGTGCACGAGGCGATGGAGGATCGGCAGATCGCGACCTTCCTCGAGACGCTGACCAAACGGGAAATCATCCCCGTCGTTCCGCCGCCGCCGCAGGTCGACCTCGAGGCCTATCGCAAGAAGGTCGCGGAGCGCTTCGCCAATCCCAAGATCGGCGACACGATTGCGCGCCTCTGCCTCGACGGCTCGAACCGCCAGCCGAAGTTCATTCTTCCGACGGTCAGGGATCGCCTGGCGGCCGGCGCAAGCGTCGGGGGTCTCGCGCTTGTTTCCGCATTGTGGTGCCGGTACTGCACCGGCGAGTTGGAGAGCGGCAAGACGATACCGCCGAACGATCCGAGCTGGGACCGCCTGCAGGCGGCCGCGAAACCGGCGCGCAGCGACCCGCGCGCGTTCCTCGCCATGCGCGACATCTTCGGCGATCTGGCCGACAATCCGATTTATGTTGAAGCATTCTCGGGCGCCCTCGCCTCGCTGTGGGCGAACGGCGTGCGCGCGACGATCGCCGACTATCTCGCCGGACAGACGTAAGCCCGCGAACGAGACGCAGAGAAGGGTATGATGATGAAGCTCAAGGACAAGGTCGCCTTCGTCACGGGAGGGGCGCGAGGCATTGGGGCGGCGATCGTCGATCGCTATGTGGCCGAAGGCGCGCGGGTGGCCGTCGCCGATCTCAATATCGGTGAGGCGAACGAGACTGCCGGCCATCACGGCGAGAAGGCCGTAGCGGTCGCGCTCGACGTCACCAAGAGCGCGTCGATCGAAGCGGCGGTCGAGAGCGTCGTCGCCCGCTGGGGCGGGATCGACATTCTGGTCAACAATGCCGGTGTCTTCGACATGGGGCCGATCGTCGAGGTGACGGAGCAGAGCTACGAAAAGGTGTTCGCGGTCAACGTAAAGGGCCTCTTCTTCACCCTGCAGGCGGTCGCCAGGCGCATGATCGCGCGAGGGCAGGGCGGCAAGATCATCAACATGGCCTCCCAGGCGGGGCGGCGCGGCGAAGGGCTGGTGGCGATCTACTGCGCCTCCAAAGCTGCCGTCATCAGCCTCACCCAGTCGGCCGGCCTCGACCTCATCAAGCATCGCATCAACGTCAACGGCATCGCTCCGGGCGTCGTCGATACGCCGATGTGGGACCAGGTCGATTCGCTGTTCGCCAAATACGAGCACCTGCCGCTCGGCGAGAAGAAGCGGCTCGTCGGCCTGGCGGTGCCGTTCGGGCGCATGGGATTGCCGGAAGACTACGCCGGCGCCGCAGTCTTTCTCGCTTCGTCGGACAGCGACTACGTCGTTTCGCAGACGCTGAACGTCGACGGCGGAAACTGGATGAGCTGACGCCGTCGGGAGGGGCCGATGTATCTCGAGCGGTTCAATCTCAAGGGCCGGGTCGCCGTCGTCACGGGCGGGGGCCAGGGGATCGGGCTCGCCTGCGTCGAGGCGCTGTCCGAAGCGGGCGCCCACGTCTATATCGCCGACCGCAATCCGAAGGCTGCCGCCGAAGGCCAGGCTGCGATGAAGACGATGGGCTATGCAGCCGACGTCATCGACATGGACGTGACCGAGTTGGCTCAGGTCGACGCTGCGGCCGCCCAGGTGATGGACGAGAAGGGTCGCATCGACGTTCTGGTCTGCAATGCGGGGATCGCGCGCTCCGACACCGCCGCGGAGGAAATGCGCGACGAGGACTGGCTCGACGTCGTCAATGTCAACCTCAACGGCGTCTACTGGTGCTGCCGCGCGTTCGGTCGGCCCATGCTCGCGGCGGGACGCGGCTCGATCGTCAACATCGGCTCGATGTCGGGAGTCATCGCCAACAAGCCGCAGGCGCAGGCGAATTACAACGCCTCGAAGGCCGGCGTGCATCACCTGACGAAGTCGCTCGCTGCGGAATGGGGCGCGCGCGGCGTGCGCGTCAACGCGGTCGCGCCGACCTATATCAACACCCCGCTCACCGCCCTCGCCAAGGCCAACAAGGCGATGTTCGACGTCTGGATGGAGAGCACGCCGATGGCCCGGATGGGCGAGCCTGACGAGATCGCGGCGGTCGTGCTGTTCCTCGCCTCCGACGCCGCGAGCCTGATGACCGGCTCGATCGTGCTGGCGGACGGCGGTTACACTTGCTGGTAAGGAGGAATTCGTGGACCTGGGGCTCAAGAACAAGGCGGCCGTGGTGACTGGCGGCAGCGTCGGCATAGGCTTGGCGATCGCCGAGGGGCTCGCCGCGGAGGGCGTCAATCTCGTGCTCGCCGCACGCGGCGGCGAGCGCGTGCGCGACGAGGCGAAGCGCATCGCCGGGCAATATGGCGTTCGCGCGGAGGGGGTCGAGTGCGACGTCGCAACCCGCGCGGGAACGGACGCATTGATCGCCGCGGTCAAGGAAGTTTACGGCGCAGCCGACATTCTCATCAACAATGCGGGCACCGGCAGCAACGAGACGGTGATGGAGGCGCCGGACGAGAAGTGGCAGGAGTATTGGGACCTGCACGTGATGGCGGCGGTGCGCCTCGCGCGCGGTCTCGCCCCGCTGATGAAAGCGCGCGGCGGCGGCGTCATCCTTCACAACGCCTCGATCTGCGCGACCCAACCGCTGTGGTATGAACCGATCTACAACACGACCAAGTCGGCGTTGATGATGTTTTCGAAGTGCCTCGCGAACGAACTCATCAAAGACAACATCCGTGTCAATTGCGTCAATCCCGGCCTCATTCTCACGCCCGACTGGATCAAGACCGCCAAGCAGTTGACCGCGGACACCGGCGGCGACTGGCAGGGCCACCTCGACAGCGTCGCACTCGAACATGCGCCGATCAAGCGCTTCGCCACCCCTGAGGAGCTCGCGAACTTCTTCGTCTTCCTGTGCTCGGAACGGGCGAGCTACTCGGTCGGCGCGACCTATTTCGTCGATGGAGGCATGCACAAGTCTGTGTGACATGCGGCGGCCAAGGGCGCGCTGCAGGTCGACGGGGTGCAGGAAGGAGAACGACGATGACCGCCCGTCCCACCCGCTTCGACGCCCCGGATGCGGGGCCGGGAGTGGGATGGACGTACGACTTCGACGAACACGGGCACGGCCGTCTGTTGTCAGGCGACGGTCCCATCGACCTCATGCACGGCCGGCGTTTCATCTGGATTTACCTGATGCTGGCGAATGCGAGGTCGCGGGATTGGATCGGCTCAAACAGCGCTATTTGCTCCCGAGGCTCGCGAGCTCCTGCCCTCCCAGGAGGGCCATCCCCGTCTCGAATGGCATAACCGTATCCTATCGTCGGTTTTTCAGAAATTCACGTCGGGCCCGCAGGAGCGCAGTTAGCGTCACAGGCCCAGTGCGCCGATCGACCCCCCGCTCATCACGGCCGCCGCCCCGGTTCCGCACCGCCTCAGGCAGGCGATCGCCGTGGCGAGAGGCACGTTTGCCGGACGGACGCTGTCGGCGGCGACGAGAAACACCGAGCCTGACATCGGGTTCGGGGAATTGGGGATGAACACTGCGACGAGGCCGGCGCCGACAACGTCGGTCTGAACCCCGATGCGCCATGCGCCGCCCAAATGCGCGAAGACGACCGGATGCTCCGCCGTCTCGCCGAGGCCTAGAACGCTTGTTCCAGCCTCCTTCAGATATTCGTAACCGGGCAGCTTCGAAAGGACGGTCGCCTCGAGGCTGCTCACGACTTTCTGCGCGAGCGCTGTCCGGGCGGAGAGCCCGGCGAGGAAACACAGAAGCGCAAGCATGAAGATCGCCAGAACAGCCGTCATGGTTGGTCCGGAGGCGAGGCTCTGTGGAATGAGCGCCGTCAGGGGCTGCAAGCCGCGGCGCATCAAATCGAAGGCCTTGTTGAGCACGATCCCGAGCACCACGATCGGCGTCAGCAAGAGGACGCCGCCGAGAATCGTCGTTCCCACGAAACGCGCGATCGCCATCATGAATTCCTCCCTTCCGGCGCACTTTCACCGTCCGGGCCAGTGAGAGGCCCAGGGCCGCGTCGCGGATTGATCGATATCAATAGACTCGCCTTCGGATCGGCATACAAGGCTTTATGCAAGGATCGGCCTGGCTGAGGAGTCCTGGAGCGCAGTGCTCCTTGAGGGGCTATCCGGCCGGCGAGGAGCGGCCATGACGCAGGATTCGAATCTTTTCGGCGCAGCTGCGCAATACTGGACTGACGCCTGGCAGCGGGGCGTGCTGTTTTTCGAGACGCTCAACGAACGCGGCAACATTCAACGCGAGCAGTCGGCGAAGGAGGCGCCGCATGTGCTGAGCTTCGCCGCCGAAGTGGTCCTCGACGGGCGGACGCTCGAGCGGCCGGTCAATTACCTGCTGGTGCGCATCGTCCCGCCGGCGGACGTGGTTGTTGATCCGACAAAGCCGCCGGTCGTCGTCGTGGATCCGCGCGCCGGGCACGGCCCCGGGATCGGCGGCATGAAGCCGGACAGTGAGATCGGCGTGGCGCTGCGCGCCGGCCACGCGGTCTATTTCATCGGCTTCCTGCCGAATCCGGTTCCCGGGCAGACGATCGGCGACGTCTGCCGCGCCGAAGCTTTCTTCCTCGAGGAAGTCGCGAAGCGACATCCCGAGGCCGAAGGCAAGCCGATCGTCATCGCCAATTGCCAGGCCGGCTGGCAGATGATGATGACGGCGGCGATCCGGCCGGAACTGGCCGGGGTGGTCATGCTGGCCGGAGCGCCGCTCTCCTACTGGGCCGGGGTTCGCGGCAAGAACCCGATGCGCTATCTCGGCGGGACGCTCGGCGGCACGTGGCTGACCGCGCTCGCCGGCGACATGGGCGCCGGCATTTTCGACGGCGCAAACCTGGTCGCGAACTTCGAGTCCCTCAATCCCGCCAATACCTACTGGACCAAGCCCTATAACGTCTATTCCAAGGTCGACTCGGAGACCGAGCGCTTCCTCGAATTCGAAACCTGGTGGGGGAACCCGGTGCTGCTGAACGCGGGCGAGATGCAGTGGATCGCCGACAACCTGTTCGTCGGCAACAAGCTCTCGACCGGCGAGATCCGCACCTCCGATGGCGTGCGCGTCGATCTGCGCAATATCAAGTCGCCGATCGTCTGCTTCTGCTCCTGGGGCGACGACATCACCCCGCCGCAGCAGGCGCTGGGCTGGATCCTTGACCTCTATGACGACGTGGGCGAGATCGTCGCCAACGGGCAGACGATCATCTATTCGCTGCATCACAGCATCGGGCACCTCGGCATCTTCGTCTCCGGCAAAGTGGCGGCGAAGGAGCACCGCGAATTCGTCTCCTGCATGGAGATGATCGAGGCGACGCCGCCGGGCCTTTACGAGGCCGTCATCAGCGACGTCGGCGAGGACACGGCGAACCGCGACCTCGTCGACGGCAAGTATCTCTTCCGTCTCGAGCCGCGGTCGCTCGACGACATCCGCGCCTTCGGCGTCAACAGCCCGGAGGACGAAAAGCGATTTGCCACGGTCGCCCGCTTGTCCGAGATCAATCTCGGCCTCTATCGCGCGTTCGTGGAACCCTTCGTTCGCGGCACGGTCACGGAGCCGATGGCCGACGCGATGCGCGCTCTCCACCCGAACCGGATGCGCTTCGAGCTCTTCTCCGACCAGAACCCGTTCATGTCGGCGGTGAAACCGCTGGCGCAGTGGGTCCGCGCCGACCGGCAGCCGGTCAGCCCCGACAATCCGTTGCTCGCCGTCGAGAAGCAGTTCTCCTCTGGGATAACGGCCGCCCTGGAGAACTGGGGCGAAATGCGCGACAGCATGACCGAGGCGTCCTTTCTCACGACTTACGGGTCGCCGGTCCTGCAGGCCATGGTCGGGCTCGGAGCGCCGGGCGATCAGACCCCGCATCGGATCGAGCGTGATCTCGTGCGCGAGGCCGCCGCCGCCGAATTGCGGTCCGGACTCGGGCGAAAGTTCGAGGAAGGCGGTGTCGAGGAGGCGGTCCTGCGCGCGCTGATCCATGTGCGCAGGCCCGAAGGCGGGTTCGACGAGCGGGGCTACCGGATGCTGAAAGGCCTCCGGGAAAAACGGAAGTCGAACGAGCGCCTGAGCGTCTCTCAATTCCGGGAGATGCTGAACGAACAGCTCCAGATCGTCCTCCTGGACGAGGAGCGCGCGATCGCCGTCCTGCCCAAACTGCTGCAGCAGGCCAGCGAGGTCGAAACCGCCGCCGCCCTCGATGTTGTGCGCGAGCTTGCCGGCGCGACGGGCGCGTTGGATCCGGATGGCGTGCGCCGCCTGGAGCGGGTCGAGAAACTGTTTGGCGCGAAGCCGGCGAAGGCGAGGAAAGGCAATGGTTGACGCGCCGGGAGACGCTGCGACGACGCGTCACGAGCGGTACGAACGGCTGATTGCCGCCGCCCAAAAGCAGGCGACGATCAAGGTGGCTGTCGCGCACCCGTGCGACGAGTCGTCCATGCGCGGAGCAGCCGAGGCGATGCGCCTGCGCCTGATCGATCCGATCCTGGTCGGTCCGCTCGAGCGCATCCGCCGCATTGCGGGCGAGATCGGCTTCGACCTTGCCGGCGTGGAGCTCGTCGACGCGGAACACAGCCATGCGTCCGCAGCCAAAGCTGTCGAACAGGTGCGCGCCGGTCGAGCGGAAGCGCTCATGAAAGGCAGCCTCCATACCGATGAGCTGATGGCCGCAGTCGTTTCGAGGGAGAGCGGAATTCGCACCGAGCGCCGCATCAGCCATTGCTTCATCATGGATGTTCCCGGCCACCCGGACCCGCTGATCGTCACCGACGCGGCGGTCAATATTGCCCCCGATCTCGACGCGAAAGTCGACATCATCCAGAACGCGATCGATCTCGCGCACGCGATGGGCCTCGAGGAGGTCCGGGTGGCGATCTTGAGCGCGATGGAGACCGTGACCGCGAAGGTCCCCTCGACGATCGAGGCGGCGGCTTTGTGCAAAATGGCGGAGCGCGGCCAGATCACCGGCGCTCTGCTCGATGGGCCGCTCGCGCTCGACAACGCCATCAGTCCGGAAGCGGCGGCGATCAAGAAGATCGTGTCTCCGGTGGCGGGGCGCGCCAACATTCTCGTCGTACCGGATCTCGAGGCCGGCAACATGCTGGCCAAGAGCCTGTCGTTCCTGGCGAGCGCGGATGCTGCGGGGATCGTGCTCGGCGCGCGCGTCCCGATCATCCTCACCAGCCGCGCCGATTCGCTGCTCAGCCAACTCGCGTCCTGCGCGGTCGCCGTCATGGCCGCCGCCGCCAGGCGCAAGGCCGCCGCTGCTGCAATTCGTTGAGGAAGGGAGCCCATGAGCGACGGAGCATTTCGTCCGGTCCTTGAAGGACAGAGGGCGCTGGTGATCGGCGTGGCCAACGACGACTCGATCGCCTACGGATGCGCGAAGGCCTTTCGAACGGCGGGCGCCGAACTCGCCATTTCGTGGCTGAACGAGAAGGCAAGACCGCATGTCGAGCCCCTTGCGCGGGAACTCGAGGCGGCGATCGTCGGCGAGCTGGACGTCACCATTCCCGGACAGCTGGAAGCGATGTTCGATCAGATCCGTTCGAAATGGGGGCGGCTCGACATCCTGGTCCATTCGATCGCCTTCGCGCCAAAGGCCGATCTTCAGGGCGGGATTCTCAACTGTTCGGCCGAGGGATTCGCCAGGGCGATGGACGTTTCATGCCACTCTTTCGTTCGCATGGCGAAGCTCGCCGCGCCGTTGATGACCAAGGGCGGGACGATGTTCGCGATGACGTATCTTGGCGCGAACCGGGTGGTGCCGAACTACAATGTGATGGGCCCGGTGAAGGCGGCGCTGGAAGCAGTCTGCCGCTATCTCGCCTACGAACTGGGTCCGCAAGGGATACGCGTCCATGCGATTTCGCCGGGTCCGCTCAAGACCCGGGCGGCGTCGGGCCTGAAAGACTTCGAGCTCCTGTTGAACGAAGCGGCGCAAAAGGCGCCGATCGGAGAACTGGTCGATATCATGGACGTCGGCGCCGCCTGCGCCTATCTCGCCACGCCGCTTGCGAAACGGATCACCGGTGGGACGGTCTACGTCGACGGAGGGGTCAATCTGATTGCGTGATTTCCGGGCACGAGCTTTACGCCGTAGCCGGAAAACGCATCATCGCGTACAAGGAGCGCGAGCATGCGCAAGACGAACACGAGACATGGGTCGACAAACGACGCGGCTGGTTCCCCCGCCGGATATGTGTCAGCGGACGAACGTCGCGCCGCAGGGAAAGCGTTGCGCGACGCCTCGCCGCGAGTTCGATCATGGCGGCTGGAAGCCGCCGAAGGATCGACGCGACCCGATCGACCTTCTGCATGAGTTGAATGAAGGCCGAATTCCGGATCTGATCCCGATCCGCTTCGGGCGCATGGCCCAAGCGCCGTTCGCCTTCTTCCGCGGCTCGGCCGCGATCATGGCGGCCGACCTGGCGACGACCCCGGCGTCCGGGCTTCGGGTGCAGGCCTGCGGCGACGCGCATCTCATGAATTTCGGCGGGTTCGCCACGCCGGAGCGCAACATTTTCTTCGACATCAATGATTTCGACGAGACCCTGCCGGCCCCGTGGGAATGGGACGTCAAGCGGCTGACCGCCAGCATTGTCATTGCAGCCCAGCATCTCCGCCTGCCCGACAGCGAGGCGGCGAAGGCGGCGACGGACGCGGTGTGCTCCTACCGCGAACGGATGATCGACTATTCCTCGATGCGCGCCCTGGACGTCTGGTATGACCGCATCGATCTCGACCGGGTTCTCAAGGTCCTCAAGAGCAGTGAGGACGTGGAGCGCGTCAGGCAAAGAGTGGAGCAGGCGCGCCGCAAGAGCCTTCCGGACAGCCTGTTCCCCAAGATCGTCGAGCACTACGGCTCGGCCCCGAGGATCAAGGACGAGCCGCCGCTGATCTTCCATCCGACCGAGGAGCAGGCCCCGGGCGCGACGAGCGGATACGCGGACGCGCTTGCACGCTACCGGAAATCGCTGCCCGAGCACGTCCGGACGCTGTTCGATCGCTTCCACCTGTTCGACTTCGCGATCAAGGTCGTCGGCGTGGGGAGCGTCGGCACGTTCTGCGCCCTCGGGCTGTTCATGGCGGCCGACAACGATCCGATTTTCCTGCAGGTCAAGGAGGCGCGGAAGTCGGTGCTCGAGCCTTACGCCGGCAAGTCCCTGCACGGGAACGAGGGGGAGCGGGTCGTCGCGGGCCAGCGCCTCATGCAGTCGGCAAGCGACATCTTCCTCGGCTGGACGCGCGGACAGAACGGCCGCGACTACTACTTCCGCCAGCTTCGCGACGCAAAAATCTCCGCCGTCCTGGAAGACTGGGACGTGACGATGTTGCGGGAATACGGCAAGCTCTGCGGCTGGGCGCTGGCCCGGGCGCATGCGCGGTCCGGCGACGCCGCGATGATCGCAGGCTACATGGGCTCCAACGCAACCTTCGACGAGGCGATCTGTGAATTCGCGGTCGAGTACGCCGACCAGAATCTTCGCGACCACCGCGCCTTCGTCAAGGCGATCCGGGAGGGTCGAATAAAGATTATGTCGGAGGGCTGAGGCGTTGCAGTCCGGTGTTCTCTTTTTGCTTTAAATCCGGCGGATGTCCGGTGACAATGGCCCGACAATGTGGCCGGCCGGGCGTCGATTGTGACCAGTTCCCGCATTGACGGCGCCTGATCGATCCCGCCCGGTCAGAACAGGGTATGAATTGAAAACATTTCGATGGGGCAAGAATTGAAAAAGCTCGTCGTCTCTGTGCTTCTCGCAGGTGTTCTCTCGGTTTCGGCAAACGTCGGGAGTTCATTCGCCGACGCTGAAGAAAAGCCAGACCTGCCGCCTCGCGAGCAACAGGTCGCGGAAAGCTACGCCTTGCCGATTACCCCGCCCCTGCATCAGGGGGATACGGGTCTGTGCTGGATGTACGCAACGCTCAGCATGCTTGAAACGAATTATCTCACACGTCATCCGGGATCGCAGATTTCGCTGTCGCGCGGCGCAATGCAGGTCGAGGCGGTCGAAGATCGGCTTGAGCGCCTGGTGCGCGGCGAATCCACCCGCCTGCCAGAAGGGGGCCTTGCGGTGGAGGCTGTGGCCCTCATTCGCAAAGACGGCATGGTCGCCCAGCCCGATTTCCGCGACATCGTGAACTCGATTCCGATTGCCGAGTCGATCGAACAAGACCTCGCTCGCATTCCGGATCGCGCGGCCAAGGAAAAGGCGCTGAGCGAGGAACTCCCCGTCAAGCTCGGCGTCGTGCCCGAAGTCACCCATCTCGACGGCCAGGTGGTGAGCGCGGATCAGATGGCCCGCGCCGTCACGGACGGATACGAATGGTCCGAGTTCGACCTGTCCCCCGACGGTTCCGAGTCCTCAGGCCCCTCCCGCGATCCCGACGCACGCCCTGAAACGCGGGTCAAATACGTGAAGCTCGAGGTCCTGATCGACCTCATCCACCGGTCTCTGGCGCGCGGGCAGGCCGTGGTGTGGGGGTCGCCCGATCACGCGCTGCTGATCTACGGCGGCGACTATGACAAGGATGGCAAGCCTCTATCCTACCTGGTCAAGGACTCCTTCGAACCCTTCACCTACCGCGAGAGCGCCGACGAGATTCACAAGATTCTCCATGATGTGACGGTCGCTCGCTGAATGAACCCGACCGATTGACGTGATGAGTGCGACCCCAGAGGTGAGCGCCAAGAAGAAACGGAGGTCCCGCATACCGGCAGGTCCGGCGGGCGCGCGACTGGTGATGGACGAACTCGTGAAACGCGGCTTCGATGCGCAGCTCGCGGACCGCGCCACCAGGAAATATGACGTCCTGGTCGGATCAGGCTCGCCGCCAAAGCCCGTTCATGTGCGGGCCGTACATGTGGGTCCATGGTACGTGCGCAATTCGCACTTTGTCGGGGCTGGTGCAAATCAAGTCACCGTCTACGTCCTCCTTGGCTTCGAAAAGAAACCGAATCGCGCTCGTTTCTTCGTGACCAGGAACAGCGACCTGGAGGCCAATCTGCGTCAGCCGCCGCATTGGCAGGAATTTGGATTGATCGATATCGAAGCCGTTAGGGAATACGAAGACAATTGGGACCTTCTGAAGTCCTAGCGACCCTTCACGTCCGATTACTTAGGTTTTTTGTGACGCAGAGGCTTGAGCCGAAACGTCGCAAATAATTCTTTCAACTTTTGCAGGCCGCAGGCCGGGCTCAGCAGAAAGAGTTGCTTGCATATTTGACTTCCTCGACTTAAAATCAAACTTAGAATAATACACAGAATTGGCGGGCGATAGGGCCTGCACGTAGGGAGGATGGAGATGACTAGCCAGGGAAAAACCGAAATGTATTCGCGGCGAAAGGTGTTTTCCTTTCTCGCACTGGCGGTTGCCGCGGGATTCGGAGCGCTGACGGCTTCAGACGCGGAGGCCGAGACAACCGGGACGACAGCGACGCCCGCGACGGCAGGGACCCACGGGATGCAGCGGCGTCAGGGGCGGCGCTCCGGTCGGCATGAGAGGCGGCACACGCGGCGTACAGGTCACGCGGCAACCCCGGCGGCGGCGCCCGCAGAGGCAGCACCCGCAAAATAGCGGAAGCGCCCGCAAGACTATCTTAAAATTGGAGCGTGTTCGGCATGAATCTGAAGGGAGATAGGGTCATGAAGACAGCTTTTACTACGATTGCGCTCGGCGCAGCGTTGCTGCTTACGGGTCCTGTGGGCGCGAGCGCGCAAGAAGGGTTATTCACCTCGGAGCGGGATTGCGCGGTCGATGTTAAGTCCCTGTGCGCGGGAGTAGCGCCGGGCGAGGGGCGCATTTTGGCTTGCCTACAGGCGCACGAGGGCGGACTCTCCGTGGGCTGTTCGACAATTCTGTCGAAGGCCGCCTGGACCGCCAAGGAATGCGCAGGGGACATTCAGGCAATTCTGCCCCAATGCGACATTCAGCAACATTTCCGACTGCATGAGGCCGCATCTCGGCGAGGCCAGCGACCAGTGCAGGGCAGCGCTGGCGTTCATGGCCTCTCCCGCCGCCGATCGGTATTGAGAGCTTCCATGCGTAAATCGGCGCTGATTGGCGCGACTGCGGTCGGCGCCGCACTCCTTGCGACCTTGCCAATCCCTGTCAAGTGGTCAGCAGAAAAGAACCTGTCGGTGTCCGTGGACGGGAACGTCGGCTGGCTTTCAGTGCGAAGCCAACAACCGATCTGATTTGCGCGAAAAACCTTAGTCGCCAAAGTCCAGCGGCGCGTCGCCGCTGGATACCGCCTCGACGCCAAGACAATTGAGCGTCCACAGTGGCCAATTTCGAGGGCAGAACAATGACTACATCCGGAGGAAGACCCAGGTTGCGAATTCTCGCGCTGATCAGCAGCGTCGCTCTGCTGTTCATCGCCAGCGCGCCCGTCCGGGCGCAGACTGCAGAGGAGCAGGAGCGCAGCTATCGCCGTGAGGTGATGGAGCAGGCGCTTCAGACGAAGGAAAGTTTCGAGCTTTATGGCCTGCACTTCGATAGCGACAAGGCGACGATTTAGCCCGAGTCGAAATCGCTGCTTGACGACATCGCGACCACGCTCAAGAACTTCCCGGATTGGCACCTGAGGATCGTCGGCCACACGGATGCGACCGGCGATCCGGAACACAACGTTCATCTTTCGCTGGATCGTGCGCTCGCCATCGAGGCGGCCCTCGTTGAGCGGGGAGTCGACCCTCAGAGGCTGGTGACGGCGGGTCTTGGAGAGAGTCGGCCCATCACCAGCAACGCCACACCCGAAGGGCGCGCTCTCAACCGCAGGGTTGAGCTCGACAAAGTCACGGACTCGGCCGAAGCGAAGAAGCTGCTCAAGGCGATGTCGGACTTCCTGGGTGCGCAGAAAACCTTGTCGGTCGGGTTCGACACCGTTTACGAGGTGGTCACGCCGACCGATCAGAAATTAGGCCTTGCAAGCTCGGGCACCGCGACGCTCGCCCGACCGGACAAGATTCGCGTTGCGCGGTCCGGCGGGTTTGCCGACTTCGAGATCCTCTATGACGGCAAGGCGCTCACGTTTCTGGGAAAAAACGCCAATCTCTACACGCAGATAGCCGCGCCGGGCACTGTCGACCAACTGATCGACACCCTCCAGGACAAATACGGCAGGCCAATGCCCGGAGCCGATCTCCTGATGACCAATTCGTATGACGAACTGATGCAGGACGTCTATGATTCAAAGGATCTCGGCAGCGGCGTGATCAACGGCGTCGAGTGCGATACGCTCGCGTTTCGCAAGAATGACGTTGACTGGCAGATCTGGATCGCTCAGGGCGAGCGCCCGTATCCGTGCCGGTTTGTCATAACCTCCAGGCTGGCGAGCGGCGACCCCCAATACACCATTCAATTCCGCGACTGGAAATTCGGCAATGATGTCGCGGCCGATGACTTCGCTTTCAAAAATGCCTCAAACGCAAAGCAGGTCGAACTGAAGGACATCAAGGACAAGGTCGGCGACTTGCCGGACAACTTCAAGATAGGAGGTTCAAAATGACGAAATTGAAGAAGTTTGGCCTCGCCCTGGGCGTCGTGATGTTGGGCCTGACGGCGATGGGGGTTGGCGAGCGGCTCTCGGTCCCCGGGGTAAGTGGTTACGTCGCTACCGCTGAGGCGCGTGTGGGGCGCCCGCTGACGCCCGTCAGCGTCGCCGGCGCGGCGCGCCGGACGACTCGCCGCTGCGCGACCGGCGTATATAATTGCTGAGGCGTCGGGGCCGCCCGCCATCTGCGCGGGAAGGCCGCCGGCCTCTCGCGGTCAGCTGACGAGCCGCGCTGTCGCCATTTCGGATGGCAGCGCGGCTTTTCACGGTTTGTGGCCGCTTATTCGATAGCGGCCGCAGTAATGCAGGTCCCGAGCCGAGGCATCTGCCCGGTTGCCCGATTGCTCCCCTTTCCCCCGTTCTTCGGCCTGGAACAGGACCTGAAAGTTGTCTCAAAACTGGGGGAAATCGCGGCGGAACAAGTTCGTCATCCGTTCTACTCACTCACAACGCCACCGGGGGTGGCCACCTGCGTGGTTGTCAGCCTCTTCAAACCTCAATCTTTCGCCGACGGCCCCGAAGTCCAGAAATAGGCGCTCAGTGCCCAGAAGAAGTCCCGGACTCTCTCCCCAACGATATGCTCGGCGCTGGCGCAAGGAAGTGCGCCCCCGCTCGACAGAGGTTGGTCGATTTCGGATTGCGGTCAAGTTCGACCGTGATGGCGCGACAAGAACGCCCCTTTGCCGAGACGCACCGGCAGCAGCCGTTTGCGACACTCGACGCGAAATCGCTTCATGACCCTCGGCTCGCCATCCAGGTTGATGTTGAGATCGCGCTCCGATTCGTACTCGATCCAAGAACTTTGCGTTGTAACCTGTTCGGCGCGAATCGCCGCCTCGCCCTTCCGCAGCAAACGGGCAAAGGCGGTATGAGGCAACAGATATCGGGAAAATACGGAATTGGGCAACAAATGCCGGAGGAATGCTGTATTAGATCGCAAATATTGAGAATAGTCGATATTCGGCAGCAAATGTTGCGAAAAAGCGTCGAAGCGAGCCACACTGTCCAAGTCGGGCAGGATCGTCAAATCTAACAAGCCATCATCAATAAGCGCGTCCGGGCAGAGCGGCACGCCGCCACCAGCCTGCCGACCATTGCCGATCGCCAAGGCCAGGAAGGGTCCCTCCCACGAGAAGCCCTCCGCACGAAATCTGCCTCGGTTCGCCGAAAGATCTGTAAAGCGCGAGACCCCGGTGATCACGTAAGCCAATCCGCCCAACCGCCGTTTAAGCTCGGGGTCCGTTTCGACGGTGACGCGCGAGCCGAAGCCGCCCGAGACAAGGTTCACGAACGGCGCGTCGTTGAGCAGGCCCAAATCAATCAATCGCGGCGGTGCGTTCGCGGCGACGCGCAATGCGGCGGTAATATTCTTAACCGACACCCCCGCTGAATGAGCAAAATCGTTGGCGGTGCCAAGAGGAAGAACGCCGAGGGAGCAGCGGGTAGGCAATCCTGCCGCGTAGGCCGCGGCAAATACCTCGTTGATTGTGCCATCGCCGCCGCCGGCGACAATGCAGTCGATTTTGCCCTGCGCAGCTTCGGCTACAGCTTCGGCCGTCAATCGCTCTGCGTCCCCCGGCTCCCATGTCACGCGCACCTCAGCCAGGTGGCCTTCTCGTCGGAGTGCATGAACCGCCGTTCTCACTCGAGCGTCGCCAGCGGCCTTGCCATGGAGAATGATGCGGACGGCCGTCACAGGTTTCGACCACCTTTGCGGTGCAGGCGTTCGATCGCATCGAGGTTGTCGCCGGTCCAGACGCGACGCCAAGCGCTGAAGCGGTGTAAGCGTCAATCGCTTGCGACTATCGCTTAACCTCCGAAACCGGACAACTGCGATTATAGGTGGAGCTGGGCGATCCCTTCAGGTTAACGGGATCGGCGCGGGCGGCGGAAATGTGATTTTGAGGAGGCTTCGATCCGACGATGACCACTGCGCTGCTCGACCGCCTCACCCAACCTTGCGACATCGTTGAGAGACCGGTAATGAAAGCTGGCGCTTCAAAAACCGCGCCTGACCCAAGTTCGAGCATTCTTCGTATCGGAAAACTCGAGCGTCGGAGACGAGGTGCGCCAACGAGGCGGGCACGCTCTGCAAACGCGTCAGGGTCGGAAGCCGGTTCGCCGACGCGCCAGCGCCTCGCCGACGCGCCAGCGCCTCGCTTCCAATGCCTATCGTGAAGGATAATGCAGGCAGGCTCCCTGGCCGATGACAACACTCCATGCGCCGAGCTCGAACAATTGCGCGGCGATCTGGAATGGATTGCCGGCAAACGATTGCCCTGCAGCTCTCACCGCCTCCTCGTTCTTTACAGCAGAACGGGCCTATCATAGTGAAGCACCCAGAGAACGCGCCCTCGAACAGAGGGCGCCGGCGTTGCCTTCGCCGCCATGTCGTGAGGCGGCGGGCGGTTTGGTTCGGGAAATCCACCGGCGCGACGCCAGGTAGGTGTGTTATACGTTGGAGCCGCACATGAAAACCCGCCATTGGCGCGTCTCGGCGGTCGCCCTGCTCTTGGGCGCGGGCTTGATTGCCTCGAGCATCGAGGACGCCGGAAGAAGCAGCTTTCACGGATTTTTTTCCTCCGCGCACGCCCAGCCCCTTCGGAAATTGATCGCGCGATGGCGCGGCCAGACACTGCCCGTCGGAATCGACAAGGCGGAGGGTCGCATCGAGGGGACCCAGGTCGATGTGTCCTCGAAATATCCTGGCCAGCTTGCGGAAGTTTCCGTGGAGGAGGGAACCAAGGTCGCCATCGGTCAGGCGATTGGAAGAGTGTCGTCGCCGGAATTCGAGGCGCGATTGCGGGCCGCGCAATCAGACTTGCAATCCGCGCAAGACGGACTGGCGGGAGCCGAGTCCGAAATCGCCTCGCGGCGAAGCGCGCTCGAATTCGCCAAGTCCGATTTCGAGCGCGGACAGGCGCTCATGAAATCCGGCTTCATTACGAAGCAGGCATTCGAAGAACGGCAGCGCAATTCCGAGTCGGCGGAAGCAGCGGTCCAGAACACGACCGCCCGGAGGGATCAGGCGAGAGCGCCATCAAGGCTGCGGAAGCGAAAGTCGAGCAAGTCGAGTCGATGATCCACGATCTCACGCTCGTGTCCCCGCGGAACGGACAGGTTCAGTATCAGATGGCGCGAAAAGGCGAGACCGTCGCGGCCGGCGAACCGATCGTGACGATTCTCGATCTCACCGACCTCTACATGGTCATTTTCCTTAACGCGGCCGACGCCGGCAGACTTGGGATAGGGGACGACGCCCGGGTTATCCTCGACGCGGTCCCCGACTACGTCATTCCCGCTGAAGTCAGCTTTGTCGCATCCGACGCGCAATTCACACCCAAGACTGTCGAAACCGAGTCCGAGCGCGAAAAGCTGATGTTCCGAGTCCAGCTCAGGGTCGATCGCCAGGTTCTGCAGAGATACTACGGGAGAGTGGAGGCGGGGTTGCGCGGCTCCGGATTCGTGCGCACGAAGCCGGACGCAAAATGGCCGGCCCAACTCGAGGTCAAGCTTCCGCCGGAGCCCGAGTCCCCGCCCGTCGCGCAAGCGCCCGCTCCGGCGTCCGCCGCGCAGTCTCCTGTTCCCGCTCCGGCGCCTTCCGCGCCGACCCCTCCGCCCGCTCCCGCCCCAGCGCCCGCCACCCAGGCGCCTACGCCAGCGCCCCCTCCTGCGGCCGTTACGCAGACGCCAACGGCCGCGCCCGCTCCTCGGCCAATCGCGCGGGCGCCAGCTCCTGCTCCTGCTCCTGCGCCGGCGACAGAAGCGCCCGCTCCGGCGCCCGTTGCAGAGGCGCCGGCGCCTTCGCCTCCGGCGGAGACAACCACGTCCGAGTCCGCCGAGCCGGAGCCCGCAGCCGAGTTCGCTCCCGAGAGCATCACGCAATTGATTGGAGCCTGGGCTTCCTCTGAGGCCGACTGCACCAGACTCTTCCAACGACGGGGTAAAGCGTTGGCGTACCGGCAGCCCGTGGACAAGTTTGCGCAAGCCGCGATCGTCGAGTCGCAGCGGATCCGGCTGCCTTCCGCCGTTTGCCAGGTGGAGAGCGCGTCCAAGGAAGGCGGCGCGCTCAAACTGAACGCCGAATGTCAGGACTCCATCAGCTACACATCACGGACAGTCCATGTCAAACTCAGATCCGATACCGAGATCTTCTACAGTCCAACCGGCGATCCGGTCCTCGGCACCATTCTGATGAAATGCCCGCTCTGACGGTCGGCGCCGGGGCGGACTGCAACCGAAGGGTAGCGCCATGAATTGGAAGGGTCTTTGCAAAAGTGCGCTGATTTCGCCCCCGACCGCGTTCCCTTAATCGGCCGCTCCGCATTGGGCGGCCGCTTTTATTGGCCCGCGGGGCGGCCGCCATTTCATAGCGTGGGGAAGGGTTCGTGATAAGCATGATTCCCCCGCCAGCCTTTCACGCTATATTGGATTTCGCCTGAAACAGCTGGCCGAGAGCTTTCCCCTATGACCGGCGACGTGCACGCCTACGTGGATCAGCTCGCGAGGCTGCTCGAGTTGGTTGGGGTCGCGATCATTATCGTCGGGATCGTCGTCGCCGCTGTCCTTTTCGCTTATTCCGGCCTGACGACGAAAGATTGGCGCCCGGCCTACGAGGAGTGTCGGTCGAACCTTGGACGCGGAATTCTGTTGGGGCCTGGAGTTGCTGGTCGGGGCGGACATCATCTCGACGATTACGGCCCCGCTGACCGCCAGTCAGCGCTAACCCGCATTCTTGGTGGCATTGTCGTGAAGTCGCCGATCGGCGGCGCGCTTGCTGCGCTTCTGAAGCTCAGGGATGCGGGACTGCTGGATCGCCAGCGCTTCGGGCGCATCTTGTTCCATATCATCGAGGCCAGTCCGGAATTGGAAAAGATCGCCGCCTCGACCAAGCGCAACAACTCCGAGCCCTTCTTGCGCTACCTGTTCGGTCTTGGCAGGAAGACCGCCGAAGAGTGGTTTGCGCGGAATGGGGAGGCGATTGGCAAAAGCACAACGTTCGATTTTGAAAAGCTGTTGCCCGATGAACACTGGGGCGATGTGTCGACGTTTCCGTCATAAGGCACGAGCCGTACGTCAGCCGTTCAGGGCACTTAAGGACTTGGGGTCGTGTCGGCGTTGCGCCGCGACAGGCCGATGCCCTGCCGGTCCTCCTCCAGCGCCGTGCGCCGGTCTTCGACGTCGAACGGCGACGCCTCGATCGAGCGATCGAGATGCTCGAGATATTGCCGCACTGTCTGCACCCGGTCTTCGCTCGGCAGCGACTCCGCGAGGCCGACGAGCGCGGACCTCATCCGCCGCAGCACCTGAACTGAACTCGAGCCGAACTGGCGGATCTCGTCGAACGCCAGCGTCAGATAATCTTCCCACGTCGGCGTCGGGAAGATCAGCCGTAAGGCGCCATTCTCATCAGCGGCATAGCCCGCGTCCAGATGGCTCGCGCCGAGGCGGCGCAGGAGGTCCTCGAGCTGATCGATCGTCTGAACCGCTGTTGTCGGGTCGTTGATCGCCGGCGACAGCGCCTTGATGGCGATGTCGACGAGAAGCCGGATGGGGTATTTCGGGTCCTGCTCGAAGGTGCGCTCGCGCCCAAGACGAACGGCGCCGAGCAGCGCGTCTTCCGGCAGCGGCGTCGCCGCATCGTGAACCCGCAGGAGAACCACGCCCTCGACCAGCGTGTCGCCGACCGCGCAGGCCATCACGATCGTCCCGCCTGCCTGCCGCGCTTGGGAGACGAGGGCGCCGACGTCGAGCCTGGCGATGGTGCGGGGCTTGCCGGAATACCTCACCGTCTGTGTCGCGGACCCGAGCTGCGCGTGGCTCGCCGCGGCCTCGGGCGCGCGCGGGGCGGCGGACTTTTGGTCCATGGGCCGGAACATGCCGCTGATGACGGCGCGCCCCCGGTCGCCGACCAGATGAAGCACATTGCCGATCTGAAGGTCGCCGAGGCGCTGCATCAGCCGCGCGAACATCAGCATGCTGACGACGATCATGATCCCGACGAGAGCCGGCGAGAAGAGGGGGACCCGCGCCGTCCCGCCGCGGTCCACCCAGGCGAGCGTGAACAGGGCGTAGACGAAGGTCGCTGTGAACAGTCCGAGTGCATGAAACATCATGCGGTCACGGGCGAACCAGAGCACCAGCCGCGGCGAATAGGCGATCGCGCTGAACTGCACCATCACAAAAGCCATGGCGAAGACGATCCCGGTCAGCGCCATCATTCCGGAAGCTGCAGCCGAAAGGTAGGCCTGGGCCGAGGATATCGACATATCGAGGGCATAGTCGGAAAGGTAGGCTCGTTCGAACCGCGGCAGCGCGAGCCCGGCAAGGACTGCCCCGCTCACGTAGACCATCGGAATGAACCAGGGCTGCATCGCAGACCAACCCGTCTGTCGTGGCTTATCGCGCCGATTTCCCGGACGATACGTGCAGTCTATGGAATCGCCGACGCAAAGACGCAAGGATTAGGCCGTTCGCCGTCCGGCGGGGCGGGACCCGCCGACCCCTTGTGCAGGCGCAGCGGAGGCCCTGGAAAGGCCAATTCCGGGCGGCGTCTAACGTGACAGTGCTGGTGTCGCGGTTCAGTCGGTTCGAACGTCCGCGGAAAGAGGTGTTGCTATGAGCCAGGTTTACGGTTTGACTGACGCCGGATTGCGAACCCCGAAGGCCGCCGCCATCGCCGGGGTCGTTTTTTCGCTCCTGACCCTGGCGAGCTTCGGAATGCTCTGGAGCGCAATCCCAGCCGAGCCGCAGGCGTCGGCCGCATGGCTCGCCGCCAACGCGGATGAGGTCGCCTTTGCGCTCAATCTGATCCCCTTCGCCGGAATCGCCTTTCTGTGGTTCATCGGCGTCCTTCGCGACCGGCTCGGCCGGCGCGAGGACCGGTTCTTTGCGACCGTGTTCCTGGGAAGCGGCTTGCTGTTTCTGGGCATGCTGTATGTCGCGGCGGCGGTCGTCGGCGCCATGCTGATCGCGTTCAGGGACGAACCGGCCGCGGTCGCCTTGCCCACGTTTCTTTTTGCGAGGGCGGTCTCGTTCACCCTCGTCAATGTCTACATGGTCAAGATGGCTGGCGTGTTCATGATCTCCACTTCGACGGTGGCGATGGCGACGCAATTTGCGCCGCGCTGGCTGGCTGCCATCGGCTATGGGTTGGCGGCCTTGCTACTGCTCGGCAGCTCTTTCTTCCGCTGGAGCTTTGCGCTTTTCCCGCTATGGGTGCTGCTGTTGAGCATCCAGATCCTGGCGGGCAATCCCGGCCGGAGCGCCGAGGCCTGAGCGATCCGCGCCGTTCCCTGCCGCAGCGTCCGCGCGCTCCGTGCATACCTCGGTCGCCCGAAGAGCGGGGGGGACAATTTGCGCATTGAATTCGGGTGGGCGATCCCGTAAGGGGGGCCGCCGTCTGTCTTGGCGCCTTTTTGAAAGAAGGCCCTTTGGCTCCTCGCAAGTCGGCGAGCTGGCCCCCCTGCGGGAACAAGACATTGGAGAAACCACCTTGGCGAAATTCGTCTTACCCGTGACGGCCAGCCTCTCCCTCGCCCTCTGCCTGACGTTGGCACAAGGCGACGCGGCGATGGCGACGACAAAGTCCCAGCGCTGCGAAGCCTATGCCCACAACATGGCGCGCTCCTCGCCAACCCGCGGCGGGCCGGTGCGCGGCGCAGTGGCCGGGGCCGCGATCGGCTCCTTTGGGGCCGCCGCGGGCGCGGGCGCGGCTATCGGCGCCGGGGTCGGAGTGACTCGCCGCGTCGCCCAGAGGACCCGGTCCTACCGCTACTACTATGACCGTTGCATGAGCCGCTGAGGCGCGCCGGTTTCCGCCGACGTTCTCGGGTCGCGACGAAAGCAGACCATCGAACCGGGTCGCTCGGGCGATGCCTATTCGTTCACGACAGGTCGACGCGCTCGCGCGGATTTCGGTTCAGGCGGGTCGCGCGGATGCTGGCGAAGAGCGATCAGGCGCGCAGAAGTATGAGAACTGAATGAAGCGAATCGCAATGCTTCTGTGCGTCGCCGCCTTGGCGGCGTCTTCGCAGGTGCTGTCGCCGGCTGAGGCTCAGACCCAGTCGCACTCGGGTGCAAAATCCAAGAATGCGGCGAGCCGCACCGTGCCCATGGAACCGGATACCCTGACCCTCTACCCCTACGGCCGCCCCACGCGCCCTCAACCAGCGTATAGTTTTACACCCAATCGATTCAATCAGCCGAGTCCGATCAACAACACCTTCATGGGCGCGCGATACTACTAGCCGCTTATTTTTATCGCCATTCGAGTTCCGGCACGAACTTGAAGGGATAGTCCGGCTCCGTGTAGCCTTTCGGCTTCTGCCGTTTCGGCAGGACGGGCTTCTCCTGCGGCGGATCCTTGTACGGAATCTGCGACAGAAGATGCGTGATCACGTTGAGCCGTGCGCGTTTCTTGTCGTCGGACCGCACCACGCGCCAAGGCGCCCAGGGCGTGTCCGTCGCTTTGAACATGTCGTTGCGGGCGCGGGAATAGTCATACCAGCGGCTGTAGGACTTCAGATCCATCGGAGAGAGCTTCCAGATCTTTCGCGGATCGCTGATCCGCGCCTCGAGGCGCCGGGTTTGCTCCTCTTCACTCACCTCGAGCCAATACTTGATGAGGACGATGCCGGATTCGATGAACGCCTTCTCGACTTGCGGGGTGACTTCGAGAAAGCGCTTGACCGCGTCCATCGAGCAGAACTCCATGACGCGCTCGACGCCTGCACGGTTGTACCAGCTGCGGTCGAAGATGACGATTTCGCCGGCGGCGGGCATGTGGCGGATGTAGCGCTGGATGTACATCTGCGACTTTTCCCGCTCGGTCGGCGCAGGCAGCGCGACGACCCGAAACACGCGCGGACTGACGCGCTCGGTGATCGCCTTGATGACTCCGCCCTTGCCGGCGCCGTCGCGACCTTCGAACACGACGCAGACTTTCAGGCCCTTCTGAACGGTCCACAGCTGCAGCTTGACCAGTTCCGCGTGAAGCCGCGCTAGTTCGCGCTCGTACTCTTTGTTGCTGAGCTTCTCCGGAGGATCCGAGCCGTTCTCGCGCCTGGTCTTGTCGCGTTTGTTCTGACGTTTTGTCGCAGCCATGCATTCCTCCCGTGTTCGTTCTTTACAACACGGGCGTGCTTGCCTAGTAAAGCGGCGAGGGTCTGGACGCAGGGGCGGCGACGCGAAGGCGTCACCTTCGCCGCTGTATCGCGAGACGGTTGAAGCGGTTGCAGCGCTCTGAGATTTCGGGTCCCGCTGGCGAGGCGCCGGCTACGGATGACGTGCGCAGGAGACCCAAAATGACCTTTCATCGGCCCGTTGCGGCGGCGGCCCTGCTGTTGGGCGTGGGGGCGTCGGCGCTGTTCATAGGCGGAGAGCCGAATGGCGTTTCGTTCACGCCCTCAGCGCATGCTCAGATCATCAGGAATCTGATTGCCCGCCTGCGCGGCGAGACCCTGCCTGACGGGATTGTCAAGTCCAACGGACGCCTCGAGGCGACTCAGGTCGATGTCTCGTCGAAATATCCCGGGCGGCTCTCCGAAGTGGCGGTGGAGGAGGGCTCCAGCGTCACGCAGGGGCAGGTTATCGGGAAGATCACTTCGCCGGAATACGAAGCGAAATTGCGCGCCGCCGAGGCCGACGTGCAGAAGTCCAAAGATGCGCTTGCGGCGGCCGAAGCGGAAATCACATCACGTGAGAGCGCGCTCGAGTTCGCCAAGTCCGATTTCGAGCGCGGCCAGGAACTCATGAAGACCGGGTTCATCACCAAGCAGGTCTTCGAACAGCGAAAGCGGAACTACGATTCGGCTGTCGCGGCGGTGAGGAGCTTCACGTCGCAGCGCGATCAGGCCCTGTCCCAGATCGCGAACTCGGAGGCGGAAGTCGACCGCGTCCAGTCGATCATCGACGATCTGACTCTCGTCTCGCCGCGGCTCGGCCGCGTGCAGTATCAACTCGCCCGCGCCGGAGAAGTCGTCGCGGCCGGCGCGCCGATCGTGACGATCCTCGACCTCACCGACGTCTATATGACGATCTTCCTGCCCGCAGCCGACGCCGGCCGGCTCGGCGTGGGCGACGAGGCGCGCATCATCCTCGACCCGGTCCCCGACGTTGTCGTCCCGGCGACGGTGAGCTTCGTCGCCGCCGACGCGCAGTTCACGCCCAAGACGGTCGAGACCAAGGACGAACGGGCGAAACTGATGTTTCGCGTCAAGCTGAAGGTCGATCCGCAGGTTCTTCAGCAATTCTACACCCGCGTGAAGACCGGCGTCCGGGGCCTCGGCTTCGTCCGCACCAAGCCCGACGTGGAGTGGCCCGCCGATCTTCAGGTCAAGCTGCCGAAGCCGCCCGAAGTCAAAGCCCCGGCCGCGCCGGCGACCGATACCGCAACGCCGCAGGCGACCGCGCCCGCCGCTCCGATGCCTGACGCAAAAGAGACCGAAACGAAAGCTCCCGACGCCAAATGACCGGCGAACCCATCGCGCGGGTGACGAACGTATCGCACCGGTACGGCGCAACGGTGTCGCTGGCGGACGTAAGCATCGACATTCCCTCGCGCATCATGGTCGGCGTGATCGGGCCGGACGGCGTCGGCAAGTCCACCCTGCTCGGACTCATCGCGGGCGTGAAGAAGATTCAGGAAGGCGAGGTCGTCGTCTTCGACAAGAGCATCGCCGACCAGGAGACCTTGCGCGAGATGCGTGGCCGCATCGCCTATATGCCCCAGGGCCTCGGCCGCAACCTCTACCCGACGCTCTCCGTCTTCGAGAACATCGACTTCTTCGGCCGATTGTTCGGATTGTCGGCGACGGAGCGTCGCTCCAAGATCGACGAGCTTCTTACGGCGACGAGCCTGGAGAAGTTCGAAGCGCGTCCCGCCGGCAAGCTTTCCGGCGGCATGAAGCAGAAGCTGAGCCTCTGCTGTGCCCTTATCAACGACCCCGACCTTCTCATCCTCGACGAGCCGACCACCGGCGTCGACCCCCTGTCGCGCGGCCAGTTCTGGGACCTCATCAACACGATCCGCGCGCGTCGGCCGCAGATGAGCGTCATTGTCGCCACCGCCTATATGGACGAAGCGGAGCGGTTCGACTGGCTGATGGCGATGGACGACGGCAAGATCATCGCCACCGGTACGCTGAAGGAGCTGCTGGCTAAGACGGGCGAGCCCAATCTCGACGAGGCCTTCATCGCCATGATGCCCGAGGCCAAGCGCGCTCTGCATAAGAAAGTGGTCGTGCGTCCGCGCGTAGCCTCCCCGGACGAGACGCCGGCGATCGAGGCGGAGGGGCTTACGCGCCGGTTCGGCGACTTCGTCGCGGTCGACCACGTCAGCTTCAGGATTCCCCGCGGCGAGATCTTCGGCTTCCTCGGCTCGAACGGGTGCGGGAAATCGACGACGATGAAAATGCTGGTGGGCTTCCTGCCGGCGAGCAGCGGTACGTGCAAGCTATTCGGCGAGCCGATGGGCTCGAACGACATGCAGGCCCGGCGTAACGTCGGATACATGACCCAGGCCTTTTCGCTCTACGGCGAATTGACGGTCGCGCAGAATCTCCAGCTGCATGCCGAACTCTATCATTTGCCGCCGGAGAAGGTCGCAGACCGCATCGAGGAGCTGCTCGAGCGTTATGATCTGAAATCCGTCGTCGACGCGCGGCCGGACAGCCTGCCGCTCGGCATGAAGCAACGCCTCCAGCTCGCGGTCGCCGTGCTGCACGAACCCTCTATTCTCATTCTCGACGAGCCGACGTCTGGCGTCGACCCGATCGCGCGCGACGCCTTCTGGCACACGCTGATCGACCTCTCGCGCGATGACGGGGTGACGATTTTCGTGACCACCCATTTCATGAACGAGGCCGATCGTTGCGACCGCATCTCGCTCATGCACGCCGGCAAGGTGCTCGCCGTCGGCGCGCCGCAGGAGCTCGTCAAAGAGCGCGGCAGCGCGTCGCTCGAGGACTGCTTCGTCGGCTATCTCGCCGAGGCGGCGGGCATCGACATGTCGAAAAAGGTTGAGGCGCCGGCGCCGGCCGCCGCCGAAGTCGAGGCGAGCGAGCGGCCGAAGCGCTTCAAAATTGGCCGGCTATGGGCCTACGCGCGGCGCGAGACAGTCGAGCTGTTGCGCGATCCGATCCGGCTGGCTTTCGCGCTCGTCGGTCCCATCATTCTCATGTTCGCCTTCGGCTTCGGCATTTCCTTCGATATTGAGAACTTGGCGACCGCGACATTCGACCAGGACGACACGCCCCAGAGCCGCGACCTGCTTCAGGGTTTCGAAGGGTCGCGCTATTTCTCGGTCCAGCCGCCGATCACATCGGCGGGCGAGGCCGAGAGGCGGCTCAGAAGCGGGGACACCCAGATCGTCGTCGAAGTGCCGCCCGGTTTCGGTCGCGACCTTCTCAACCAGCGCACGCCGGAAGTCGACGCGACAGTGGACGGCGCCATGACGTTCCGCGGCGAGACTTCGAAGAACTACGTCACGGGTGTCGTGAGGAAGCAGGGCGAGGAGTTGGAGCGCGCCTTGCACCGCGCGGGCAGTCCCAACGCCTGGAACGATAACGATATCCAAACGCGCTTTCGCTATAATCAGGCCTTTCTCAGCGTGAACGCGATGGTGCCCAGCATTTTCATGCTGCTGCTCTGCCTGATTCCTGCGATCATGTCGGCGATCGCGGTTGTGCGCGAGAAGGAGACGGGCTCAATCGCCAACTTCCGCTCGACGCCGATTACCCGATTCGAGTACCTGATCGGCAAGCAACTTCCCTATATCGCGGTCGCGATGATCGCTTTCTTCGTTCTGTTGCTGATCGCGATTTTCATTTTCCGCGTGCCGCCGAAGGGGCCGCTCCTCGTCCTCCTCTTAGGAACGATCGTCTATGTTGTTGCGACCGTGGGGTTCGGCGTTCTGATCTCCTCCTTCACCCGAACGCAGGTCGCAGCCGTCTTCGCGACCGCGATCCTCTCGATCGTACCGGCGGTCAATTTCTCCGGGATGCTCGCGCCGGTCTCCTCGCTCTCCGGCGGGGCGAGGGTGATCGGCCTGTCGTTCCCCTCGTCTTGGTACCAGCAGATTTCGGTCGGCGTATTCGCCAAGGCGCTTGGCATCGTCGACCTCTGGCGCGACATCGCCGCGATCGCGCTTATCGCCATTGTCTTCCTGTTCATTGCGCTGGCCCTCCTTCGCAAACAGGAGGCGTGAGATGTCCGAGGCTCCCCCATCGAAGGCCCCGCATCTCGTCGAAGCCAGGCCGCTGACCTTCGTCGACCATGTGGTCAACATCTTCCATCTGGTCATCAAGGAACTGAGAAGCATCCGGGCTGACCCGACGATGCTGGTCCTGGTCGTCTACGCCTTCAGCATCTCGGTCAACACGGTGGCCACCGGCGCCGTAACCGAGGCGACCAATCTCTCGGTCGGCATCGTCGACGAGGACGGCTCGGACCTGTCGCGGCGGATCACCGAGGGGCTTCGGCTCCCGACCTTCCAGCCGCCGGTGCAGATCACCGCTTCCGACATCGATCCGATGATGGACCAGGGCAAACTCCTGTTCGTGGTCGAAATCCCGCCGAATTTCGAGGCCGACGTTCGCGCCCAGCGCAAGACCGGCCTCCAAATCAATGTCGACGCCACCGCGGTCGCCCAGGCCGGCAACGGCGCAAGCTCGCTCCGCAACGCCATCGCTGCGGAGATCCAACGGTTCATCTCGGGCCGCGAAGGCTCGACCGGCGCGCCGATCAATCTCGTCCTGCGCGCCGCCTTCAACCCGAACCTCAAGACGGCGTGGTTCTCGGCGATGACCCAGGTCATCAACCAGATCACGCTGCTGACGGTCATCCTCACCGGCGCGGCGCTTATCCGCGAGCGCGAGCAGGGCACGGTGGAGCACCTGCTGGTCATGCCGGTCGTACCGTCGGAGATCATGCTCGCCAAGATGATCGCCAACGGCCTCGTCATCCTGGTCGCAGCGATGCTGTCGCTGCAATTCGTCGTGCACTGGTGGATCGGCTCGCCGATCAACGGGTCTTTGCTTCTGTTCCTGCTCGGCGCAGCGATCTATGCGCTCGTCGTAGCGGCGCTCGGCATCATGCTCGGCACGCTCGCGACGACAATGGGCCAGTTCGGCCTGCTCGCTATGCCGGTGTTGATGGTGACGCAACTGCTCTCAGGCAGCAGCACGCCGATGGAGAGCATGCCCGTCTGGCTGCAATACGTCGTGCAGACAGTCAGTCCGACGCCGCATTTCGTCGCTTTCGCCCAAGCGGTGCTGTTCCGCGGCGCCGACATCACGCTTCTATGGCGACCGCTCGTGGCGATGTTCGCGATCGGGGTTGTCTATTTCACCGTCGCCAGCGTCCGCTTCCGCAAGGTCATCTTCGGCGGCTGACGCTCCACAATCGTCGCCGCGGTCGCTTGCCTTGTCCGCAGGGATCAAACATCACGGCCACATTGGCCGGCGCACGGCGTCACGCACCGTTCGCGCGTCGGCTCCTCGAGATTCGAGTGAAAAGCTGATCCCGCCGCTGGTCCTCCGCAACCGATGCCGAGCCCGGATAAACGCTCGGCTGCCACCCGGCAGCAAATGCTGGACCCCGAGCTGTCAATTCGAAGTCAGCCGGACGGATCGACAGGGACCGAGGGAATATGGGCGAGGAACTGCATCGTCCAGCCCAAGCCAGCTTTTCTCAATCCGGCAACGTCGCTCAAGCGGCAGGGCGGCTCTCCGGCTTCGCCCCCAGGTGGAGAATCTCCTCGGCAAGGACTCGCGCGCGGCCCTCCGGGACGAGATCGTCGATGAACAGGGCCGACAATCCATGGACGAGGCCCCAGGCCGCCATACTCGCGGCGGCGTCCTCACGTCCATTGTCGACGCCGCTGGCGACGCGCTGGACGCAGTCGAAAGCCGCAGTGGCCGCCTCGTTCAACGCCGGATATTTCGCCCGCTCGACCAGAATCGGACCGAACATCAGGCGAAACAGCCCCCTTTTCTGCAGAGCGAATTCGACATAGGCCAGACCGAGCCCAATCAGCGGATCGGGGCCGTCCGCGGCCGCCTCCATTGCGCCGGTCAGTTCCCGGAAGCCCTCAGCCGCCACGGACGCCAGCAGATCTTCCTTGCTCGAGAAGTGACGATAGGCCGCAGTCGCCGAAACGCCGACCCGGCGCGCCGTTTCCCTCAATCCGACGATCTCCGGACCTGATTCGTCCAGGATCGCGCGCGCCGCGGCGCGCAACGCGCTCGGCAGGTTGCCGTGACGATAGGGACGTGGAGCGGGCGCCTCATTCATTGCCGCACCTTTTTCATCTCGCATCTCGTACCGCATCTTCTGCCGCCTGGATCGAAGAATCGGAAGCAATGTCTTATTTTACTCTACGACTCGGAACGCCGTAAACCCTTAATCCACGTTCTCGCTCAAGTTTTCAATGACTAAATTTACGCGGTAAATAATTGTATGCCGCTCACCTGACGCCATCACTTAGTCGATCTACAACGCAGCCGGCCGCGAATAGTTTCCACGATCGCAATCAAGTTCTTTGTGCGGCAATAAATAGGCGAACGAGGCCTTTCCATGGCGCTTCCATTGCCGAAGCCAGGCCCTCTCTATTTGCCAGCGCCGCCGTCAAAGGTCGGGGTGGTCTTCCGGGTCCACCCCGAAAGACCTCGAGCGCGCCGGTTTCGGGACTCTTGCCATCGTATCTTGTATGGTTTGCCGCTTTGGCCCTTGAGGCGCTTCGGCAGAAGAACAGGAGTTGCGCCGTCAGATGAAGATCACCGTCAACGTCGATTGCACGCCACTCGAGGCGCGGCAGTTCATGGGCCTGCCCGATGTCGAGCCCATGCAGAAGGCCGCCATGGCGGAAATCGAGAAGCGCATGATGGCGGAACTCGAACGCTATTCCCCAGAATCTCTGTTCAAGGCTTGGCTTCCGATTGCAGGAATGAACGCGGAGTGGCTACAGGAATTTCTGAAACGGGCGTCCTCCTGACGCCGGGTCGCCGCCCCGAATTTCCCCACGCCGGCGCCTTCCGCCCGGGCGCGGCCGATCCTACATTCCGTCCTAGGCCGCAGCAGGCAGCATGCGGCCAATCCATCGATCGGGTCGCGCATCGTCGCTACGGGGCGGGGAGCGACGCCAACAGGGGTCGTCAATGAATCTCGAAAAATACACCGAACGAGCGCGCGGTTTTGTGCAGGCCGCGCAATCGCTGGCGCTTCGCGAAGGTCATCAGCAGTTTACTCCCGAGCACATCCTGAAAGTCCTGCTGGACGACGAAGAAGGGCTTTGCGCCGGCCTGATCGACAAGGCGGGCGGCAACTCGCGCGAGGCTCTGAGGCAGGTCGAACTGGCTCTGGCGAAACTGCCGAAGGTGCAGGGCTCCGGCGCAGGTCAGCTTTACCTCGCGCCGACGACGGCGCGCGTCTTCGACAATGCCGAAAAGATCGCCCAGAAGGCTGGCGATTCGTTCGTCACCGCCGAGCGGCTGCTGTTGGCGCTGGCGATGGAGAAGGGCGCCGACGCGAGCAAGATCCTCGCCAACGCCGGCGTGTCGCCGCAGACCCTCAACGCCGCCATCGAAGACCTCCGCAAGGGTCGCACGGCGGATTCGGCGAGCGCCGAGAACGCCTATGACGCGCTCAAGAAATATACCCGCGACCTCACCGAGGCTGCGCGCACCGGCAAGCTCGACCCTGTCATCGGACGGGACGAGGAGATCCGTCGCACGGTCCAGGTCCTGTCGCGCCGGACCAAGAACAATCCGGTCCTCATCGGCGAGCCGGGCGTAGGCAAGACGGCGATTGTCGAGGGGCTGGCTCTGCGCATCGTCAACGGCGACGTGCCCGAATCGATTCGCGACAAGCGGCTGCTCGCGCTCGATATGGGCGCCCTTATCGCGGGGGCGAAATATCGCGGCGAGTTCGAGGAGCGGCTCAAGGCTGTCCTGAACGAAGTGACCGCCGCGCAGGGCGGAGTCATTCTGTTCATCGACGAGATGCACACTCTGGTCGGCGCCGGGAAGGCCGAAGGCGCGATGGACGCCTCCAATCTGCTCAAGCCTGCGCTGGCGCGGGGGGAACTCCATTGCGTCGGCGCGACCACGCTCGATGAGTATCGCAAGCATGTCGAAAAGGATGCGGCGCTGGCGCGGCGCTTCCAGCCGGTTTTCGTCTCCCAGCCGAGCGTCGAGGACACGATCTCGATCCTGCGCGGCCTCAAGGAGAAATACGAGGCGCACCATCACGTACGCATCACCGACCCCGCCATCATTGCCGCAGCGACGCTGTCGGACCGCTATATCGCCGACCGGTTCCTGCCGGACAAGGCGATCGACCTCATCGACGAGGCAGCGGCGCGCCAGCGCATGCAGGTCGAATCGAAACCCGAGGAGCTCGACGAGCTCGACCGTCGCATCGTCCAGCTCAGGATCGAGCAAGAGGCGCTGAAGAAGGAGACCGACGCCGCCTCGAAGGACCGGTTGCAGAAGCTGGTCGCCGAGCTTGCGGAGCTGCAGGAGAAAGCCGATTTGCTGACCCACCGCTGGCGGGCCGAGAAGGACAAGATCGGCCTCGCCGCGAAGCTCAAGGAGGACCTCGACGCCGCCCGCAACGCGCTTGCCCAGGCCCAGCGCAAGGGCGATTTCGCCGAGGCCGGCAAGCTCGCCTATGGCACGATCCCCGAGCTCGAGAAAAAGCTCGCAGAGGCGGAGACGACGCCGAGCGGCGGCGGACTGGTCGACGAGGCGGTGACCGCCAATCATGTCGCGCAGGTCGTCTCGCGCTGGACCGGCGTGCCGGTCGACAAAATGCTTGAGGGAGAGCGCGAGAAGCTCCTCAAGATGGAAGAGGAGATCATGCGGCGAGTTGTCGGCCAGAAAGAGGCGGTGACCGCGGTTTCGACCGCGGTGCGGCGCGCCCGGGCCGGCCTCCAGGATCCGAACCGGCCGATCGGCTCTTTCATGTTCCTCGGCCCCACCGGCGTCGGCAAGACGGAGCTGACCAAGGCGCTCGCAGCGTTCCTGTTCGACGACGAGAGCGCAATGGTGCGTATCGACATGTCCGAGTACATGGAGAAGCACTCGGTCGCCCGCCTGATCGGCGCGCCCCCCGGCTATGTCGGCTACGAGGAAGGCGGGGCGCTGACCGAAGCGGTCCGTCGCCGTCCGTACCAGGTCGTGCTGTTCGACGAGATCGAGAAGGCGCATCCGGACGTCTTCAACGTCCTTTTGCAGGTGCTCGACGACGGTCGCCTGACCGACGGGCATGGCCGCACGGTCGACTTCCGCAACGTCCTGATCGTCATGACCTCGAACCTCGGCTCGGAATTTCTCGTCAATCTCGGCGAGGGCGAGGATGCGAAGGCGGTCGAGAAGGAAGTCATGGCGGTGGTGCGTGCGCATTTCCGGCCCGAGTTCCTGAACCGTGTCGACGAGATCATCCTGTTCCACCGCCTCCGGCGCGAGGACATGGGCGCGATCGTCGACATCCAGTTCCGCCGGCTCCAGCGTCTCCTCGACGATCGCAAGGTCACGCTGGCGCTCGACGCCAAGGGCCGCCAGTGGCTCGCCGACAAGGGCTACGATCCCGCCTACGGGGCGCGCCCGCTCAAGCGCGTCATCCAGAAATGGGTGCAGGACCCGCTCGCCCAGGGGCTGCTCGCTTGCGAAATCGCCGACGGCTCGACTGTCAAGATCAGCTCAGCTCAGGGAAGGCTCACGATCAACGGCAAGCCGGCCGGCGGCGACGCGGAAGGGCCCGCCGTTTCGAGGCCAACGATCGTACCTTTCCCCAAGTCCTAACGGAGACGACGCCGCTCCTCCCGAAAAAGGCAGGAGCGGCATGTTGACGAATGCTGTATCGTTGAGGAAACCTCCCGTTCATGACTAACAACGTCGTCACCCGGTTTGTCGGCGGTTCGCCGATGGCGGTGCTCCTGCGGCTGGTCGTCGTGTCGTTCGTCGTCGGGCTCCTGCTCGAGACGTTCGGCCTCGATCCGGTGAGCCTGTTCGACGAGGCTCTGCGCGCTGCGCGGCGCATCGTCGAATTCGGGCTGACCGACATGCGCCAGATCGGCCGCGTTCTCATGACCGGGGCGATGGTGGTCGTGCCGGTGTGGCTTGTGCTGCGCCTGCTCGACGGCGGACGGACGCGATAAGACTAGTCGCTCGCGTCCTTGAAACTTGGTGGCATTTCTGAATCCCTGTGCCTGCGCCAGCGGGGCGAGGACGGGGATGATTCGTGGCAGGGACAAGCACTGGGGCGAAGAAGTACGTTGTGAAATTGAGCGCGGAGGAGCGCGACCGGCTTGAGGCGCTGATCAGCTCAGGCAAGCGATCGGCGCAACTGATCACGAAGGCGAGGATCCTGCTCAAAGCGGACGTGTCGGAGGCGGGAGAAGGTTGGACGGACCGCGAAATAGCGGCTGCGTTGGATACCAGCGTCAACACCGTCGGTAGCACACGGCGACAATTGGTCGAAGAAGGGTTCGAGGCGACCCTGCTGCGCAAATACAATCCGAATTCCGCCCGTCCCCGAATTTTCGACGGCGCGGCCGAGGCCAAGTTGATCGCCTTGGCCTGCTCTCCGGCTCCCGAGGGCTTCGCGCGTTGGAGCCTGCGGCTGCTCGAAGAGAAGGTCGTCGAACTGAACATCGTCGAGAAAGCGAGCGATAACACGATCGGACGGACTCTAAACGGAGCTTCTTTCTTTCGCGAGGGTCAAGCCTCTGATTTTGCGCATATTTGGGGTTGCGAGGGGTGAAAATGTAGCCATGTAAATCAGATATTTTTGTTGATTGTGCGACGCGCATCCGCTATCCTACGCCCATGTACATCGAGACCGTCCCCAACCGCGGCTCCCCGCCCGCGATCCTGCTGCGCGAGAGCTACCGGGACGGCAAGACCGTGCGAAAGCGCACGCTGCTCAACCTCTCCCATTGGCCGGCCGAGCACGTCGAGGGGCTGCGCGGCGTCCTCAAGGGCGGGGTCGTGATGCCGCCGGGCGAACAGCCCTTCGTCATCGAGCGTTCGCTGCCGCATGGCCATGTCGCAGCCGTCCTGGGCGCGACGCGCGCGATCGGCCTCGACAAAATCATCGGTCCCAAGGCCACGCGCGAGACCGACCCCGAGAGCTGTCGACCGGTCGACCTCGTCCTGGCCATGATCGTCAGCCGCATCATCGCCCCGGCCTCCAAGCTCGCCACAGCCAGGGCGCTCGATCCCGCCACCGCCGCCTCGAGCCTCGGCGTCGAGCTGGCCTTGGGCGACGTCCGCGAGGACGAGTTCTACGCTGCGCTCGACTGGCTCCTCGAACGCCAGGGTCCGATCGAGACCGCGCTGGCAAAGCGCCACCTGAAGGGCGGGACGCTGGTGCTCTACGACGTCTCGTCGAGCTATGTCGAAGGCCGCTGCTGCCCCTTGGCCAAACGCGGCTACAACCGCGACGGCAAGAAGGGGAAGTTGCAGATCGTCTATGGCCTTCTGTGCGCGCCCGACGGCTGTCCCGTCGCCATCGAGGTGTTCGAAGGCAACACCGGCGATCCCATGACGCTCGCCGATCAGGTTTCGAAGCTGAAGCGCCGCTTCGCCATCGACCACGTCGTGCTGGTCGGCGATCGCGGCATGATCACCCAGGCGCGCATCGACGAGGATCTGCGCCCCGCCGGGCTCGACTGGATCACCGCCTTGCGCGCGCCTGCGCTCAAGGAGCTGGTCGGCGGCGGACATTTGCAGATGTCGCTGTTCGACGAGCGCGACATGGCGGCGATCACGTCGCCCGAGTTTCCCGGCGAGCGGCTGATCGTCTGCCGCAACCCGGATCTCGCGCGCGAGCGCGCCCGCAAGCGCGAGGACCTCCTCGCCGCCACCGAGCGGGATCTCGCCAAGACCGTCGCCAGCGTGGCGCGCAAGACCCGTCCCTTGCGCGGCGCGGCCGAGATCGGCATCGCGGTCGGCGCCGTGCTCGGCAGGCACAAGATGGCCAAGCATTTCGAGCTGACGATCGCCGACGACCGGTTCGCCTTCGCCCGAAAGCGCGAGCAGATCGCGCAGGAAGCCGCGCTCGACGGCCTCTACGCCGTGCGCACCAGCCTGCCCGAAGAGACCCTCGCCGACAACACCGCGGTCAAGACGTACAAATCCTTGGCCATGGTGGAACGCGCCTTTCGCTGCCTGAAGACGGTCGACCTGCATGTCCGGCCGATCTACCATTGGCTGGAGGATCGGGTCCGCGCCCACGTGTTCCTGTGCATGCTGGCCTATTACGTCGAGTGGCATATGCGCGAGCGCCTGGCGCCGATGCTCTACGACGACGACGACAAGGCCGCCGCCGAGGCCCTGCGCGAGAGCCCGGTCGCCAAGGCGCAGCGCTCCCCCGCCGCCCTCGCCAAGAGCGCCACGGGCCGCGCCGCCGACGGCGCCCCGGTCCACTCCTTCCAGACCCTGCTCGCCGACCTCGCGACCCTCGCACGCAACACCGTCGTGACCGCGAACGCGCCGGACCGCCCCTTCACCATCCTCACCCGCCCAACTCCGATCCAGCAAAAGGCCTTCGACCTCCTGGGATTCCCCATCGCCTGTACCCAGTAGCAGCGACCCCGGAGCCGCTCGCCGTGAGCGAGATCAATGACTTACGCTTCGTGAAAGAAAGAAGCTCGGTCTAAAAAAAACACTCTCCAACCGCACCGCAATCGGCAATGGGTGATTCCACCCGACGCCAACGCCGCCTTCGTCGCAGCGATGGAAGACGTGCTGGAAACCTACCAAAAGCCGCGTGATCCCGAGCGGCCCTTGGTCTGTCTCGATGAAACGTCGAAACAGTTGGTCATAGAGACGCGCAAGCCGATCCCAGCCAAGCCCGGGCAACCGATCCGGTACGATTACGAGTACGAACGCAATGGCGTGGCCAACATATTCATGACGTTCGCTCCGCTGGAGGGCTGGCGCAAAGTCAAGGTCACCGACCATCACGCCGCCGTCGATTACGCGCAAGTGCTCAAAGAACTATCCGACGTCCATTTTCCCGACGCCAAACAGATCGTCCTGGTTCAGGATAACCTGAGCACGCACACGGCGGCCTCGCTCTACGTGGCCTTCCCGCCAGAGGAGGCTCGCCGCCTCGCCAAGCGTTTCGAGTGGCATTATACGCCCAAACACGGAAGCTGGCTCGACATGGCAGAATCCGAACTTGCCGTCCTGACCAACCAATGCCTCGATCGCCGCATTCCCGACAAGCCAACGCTCGCAAAAGAGATCGCCGCTTGGGAGGCCCATCGAAACAAACATCACGCCAAAGCCGATTGGCAGTTCACCACCAACGATGCCCGCGTCAAACTCAAGAGACTATACCCCCAATTTTGAGCGACTCGGGCGACTAGCCTTCCTCGGATCGGCCCCAACAGGCGCGCCTTGCCGAACGGGCCTTTCTTCTATGTGCGGTCCCCGCCTATGGGCATGCATCCCAGAAGCCGTTGCGCTGGCTCGCGTCGGTGTAATACCAGCACAGGCCAGGTTGCGGCGGTGTCGCCCAGGTGACGGCCGCGGCGGTGGCGAAGCCGATCGCCGCGCCCGCCGCGATCGCGCCGCCCGCGGGCCAGCGATACCATCCCGGACGGACCCAGCCGCCCATGGCGACGGGAGGTCTGACGCCGGGCCGGTAGCCCGGCGAGACATGCACGTTCCGATTGACATTCACGTTGCGGTTGACGTGCGTGTTCCGGTTCACGTTGACATTCCGGTTCACTTTGACATTCCGGTTCACGTGCGCGCCGCGATGGACGCCCCCGCCCGCGCGCGCATGCGCAACGGTCTGGATCAGGCCGTCATTGACGGCGCCCGCGGCGCCCGATCCGCCGACGATCTCCATCGCGCGCGCTTGCAGCGGCGCGGACAAAAGAAGCGCGACCGCGGCCGCGGACATCGCAACATTGGACCATTTCATGATTTGACCCCCTCACGCGGAGCAAACCCTGTTCGCCGCCGGACGGTCTCGATGGCGGCCAGGAGGAGCATCCTGCACCACTTCGTGTCGCAGGGGAATATGGCCGGCGAAGAACCGTGTGAGGGAGTTGATCGGGACGGAGCTCCGTCAAACTGATCTTCGACAGTTGCCGCCCTCACTCTGCTATAAGTCATTGATGTTCATAAGCCGTAGCTCAGAATTCGCAATAAAGTAGTTCGGGGTCAATTTGCGTATGCAATCAATATGTTGCTGAATTCCACTGTTGAAGATCAGAGTGAGTAGGCATCACCCCGGACACGGTAGAGTACGACAATTATTGAGCAGGCTCCGCAAGGCCATGAAATTCAAATTTCCACGCACTTCGGGTTCATTGTTAATCCCGTAAGTTCGAAAGACTTGGTTACTGGTTTGTCATAGCGGTAAATCGCGACGTCAGACCATACTGCTACAAAAGTCGCGATTTTCACAGTCAAGATAATCTCGACGGCATCAGCAGGCAGGTTGATGGTCTTCGCAACCAATACAGGAAAGTCGCCAGAATCTTCAGTGTTGGTTGCGCCGCCCTGTTGATATACAACAGAAAACCGAGCAGAAAACCCCCCTGAATTTTTGACGGTAATCGCCCCTGACTCGGGGCTGAGAATTATTCTCGGGGGAAAATCGAGGACGCCTCCGATGACGTGCGCCGTCTGCGCATCCGATGGTATCGTGCCGGTGATCGTTGGCGGAGCCAGTGTGACTACAGTGTTTCCGCCGACGACGTCGACGTTCTGAACGTTCAATCCGCTCGATGTCGAGCCGTACGAGAGGGTGCCGGCGACATCAAATTGGGCCGCCTCGCCCTGCTTGAACTGATTGCGAATCGTATCCGGGTCCGCACCGTAGAATGTGAGCTGGATCGTTGGCTCTCTACTGATGACAAATGTCTTTACACGGGCGAATGTTTTGCCTTGCCCGAACAACTCACTTACTTTCATATTTGAGCCGTACAACTGAAATCCGCTGACGTCGCCCCCGGTTTTTTGAGCAACGTCAGATAGAATGGACAGGCTGTACCAGCCGGTCGTGAGATCCGCGGACAGTTCCAATGGATTGGCCTGAAGGATGGTAACGCCCGGGTAGACGATCACCATGTCGATCTTGGACTGCCCTCCACTGAGTGTCCCGATCGCTTGGCTTGCGGCGGACGTGAGCTTACCGAGTTCGACGTGGACCATTGCTTTCGGCAGCTGAATGGCCGTTTGGCCGGCCCGGCTCTGATCTATCCCTGGAGGGTCGAGGCTCATCGGCGAGCCGTTATCAATGAGTTCCAACGTCACTGTCAGCTTCCGATCGTTGGTAGCAAGACTGCCGACGATCGCCGTCACCGCGGGCAAACCGGTGTAGGACACTCCAAACCTGGACTCGCCCGTTTGCCAACCGCCGTTGGCGGCTGACGGGTTCGCTGTGTGTGTGATTGCCGCGTTGAGCTGCTCTTGTGCTGCGCCCGGGCGCGAAGCGATGGAGTTCAGGTCTTTGCCGAGCGAGATTAACTGCAGATACGCGCTCGCGAAGCTGGCGTAGATGGCGGGGATTTGCTGAGGATCGTCGTTATATTTAAGGCTGACGATGTACTGGATATACCCAAGTTTGTTTGCTGGCCAACACTTGCTGTCGTCAATCTGTTGCTGAGTGACCGTCCCGAATGCCGCCTCGTAGGCCGAAATAGCAACTTTTGTTTGGCTGCCAAACTTCTGCTGCAGAGTTCCAAGGTTCTGCTTGTCGGCGCTGGATTGCTTGTAGACGACGTTCTTGAGTATACTTGCATACAACGCGCTGAAGCGGCTGCCTATCAGGGTCGCGATGCCGCTCTCATCCTCCGCACAAAGCTGGTCGATTTCACCGAGCGTCGCGGAGTTCCAATAGGGCGGCTGTCCGAAGACGACAAAGAAATTGTACCCTGGGGGATAGCTTACTACGGAAAATGGGCCGTCAAGCTCGCTTCCAAGCAACTGGGTGGCGGCGCGCTTGATCGAATTGCTTATAATCACTTTCGTTTCGTCCGTCACAGCGGCTCTTTCTCTTAACTTGCGGCTGTTCCAATTGACCAACTGTTTCGACGAAGAGAATGCTTCTTCCTTCTAAAGGTCTGCTGTAGACTCTCTTGATGTCGTGGACGTATCGCGCCCCTGCACCTAAAGCAAGAGATGCTCCGGGTGCAGAGGCGTTCTTCGCCTCGCAGCGTATCAGCCGCTAGACGCCAGTAGGCGGATAATCCGCCACGCCGCCCAGGACGTAGCAAACTTGCTGATTGAGCGGTACGGTTCCTGTAATATCAGGCGGCGCAAGAGTAACAATAATCTTGCCGGCGGCTGACGTAGTGTCCACGTTTTTGACCCGATAGCTTTGGTCCACAGAACCGATCGTGAAGAGTCCGAAAAGCTTTACTTTGACGCTAGAGTTCTGTTTGAAGTCCGTCGTGATAGCCGATGAGTTCCCGGCCTCGAAAATCATAGTTATGGTTGGATACTGGCTGATGACAAACGTTTTCAGCCTTGAGAAAGTCTTCCCCTCCCCAAAGGTGTCATCAACGTTCCACTGGTTATCGGCGGGAAATCTTGAACCCGGAGATCGATGGGTCGTCGGACCCATCGACGATGCTTCGTAGGAGAGTTTCGTCGTACCAGCCGGTTTTGTAATCCGCGGAAAGAGGTGTTGGCGTACCCTGGACCATGCTCACCCCCGGATATTCCAACGTCATATTGAGCGACGAGCTCGATTGCGTGTATTTCGACATGTCATACGAAGCGCCGCCGCTGATGCCGATATCCAGGAAGTCTAGTACCGGTATCGTAAAGCCGGCTGAGCCGCTTATGCTGAGATTGGTGGTTGACGAACTAAAATTGGCTGCGCTTATGCTTATACTCACCTTGCTTTTGCTCTGGAGACCTCCGAGCACTTGGTTGTTGGTTGGCAGATTAGACCACCCGACGTAGTAGGTGGCCGGGTTGTATTGGGTCTGAACTCCGCCATTCGCCGCGGTTGGGTTCTGGGCGTTTGCCTGGGCGGCCGCGAGTTCTTGTTCTCGTTGATATCGAACGTTGTTGATGGCGTTCAAAGGCGCAAGCTGGTTGAGGGAGTTCGAGATCGCCTGCCCTAGGCCAGCGAAGCCGGCGTTTGCCAAGCCTCTGGCGGCTCCTGCGATGTCGATTTGAGTCATTGTTTGATGGTCTGCCGCGCCGAAATTGGCCAGGACGCTCTTGATCACCGAATAATACGTCACAGGGCCCGCTATGGGGAACTGGTTCACGTAGCCGCCGGTAGTCGCTTCCTGCGTCACAGCGATCTGCTGGCTCTGTAGGTTTGGGTCCGAGATCACCTTATTGTCTGAGGGGGAGTACTGATAAGATGCGGCAGTCAAGATGTTGTAGTACGTTGTGCTGAACAGCGCGTCTCCCATCGTCAAATTGCCGTTCGTTCCCACCATCAACAGACTATTTAAAGCGTTTAGCGTTATCGCGTTATAGACCGGAGGTTGTGAGTACTGAATTCCGTAGTTAAAACCTGGTGGATAACTGACAACATCGAATGTTCCTGGAAGTTGAGAACCGAGCAATTGGTTGACTTGGTCCTTGATACTTTTAATAAAAGCTAGTTGAGCTGGGGTTAGCTTATCAGACATAGGTTTCCTCCTGAGTATCGTGTTGCCTGAAGTAGCCCTAAACGTGCATAGTTGCAGGCCTACAAGTCTTGCAGCCAGAGCATCCGGGACAGCTTACAATCGGTTGCGACAGGGCGCGGGGTTGCCGTTTCTGGCGGCTGGATGCCAGCTGGTCCCGCCCTTTCGTTTACAGTTGTGTTCATCTCTGTTACTGAGAACGTCCCCGGTGCACCTCGCCGCCGAGCAACATTCTTGCTCGGTGGCCGTCAAGCTGCAGTCTGCAATTGGCAGAAGGAGACTTGGGAGCGATTTTTCTAAAGTGCCGCCTTCGAGAACCCCGGGTCCGGCATAGCTGATTGCCGGAACCAGTGCGGGTGCGAAAAATATCAAGATCAACGCCAGCATACGGGAACGGTATTCCGTGAGCATCGCCTATCTCCTCGTTTCATAGCTTTTAGGCTCGGTGGCGGGCCAATTCTCAGAACGACTGTGATACCCCCGCGCTTATACTGTGTTGTACGCCCAAGCTGGTCTGTGCTGGGATTGTCGACGATTTCGCTGCCGGCGGTCTTCATCGTGCCTGCACGCACCCTCGGTTCCCCTTGGTCGACGCAGGCATCCAGGGCACAGTGACCCTGCGGACGCGGAGCGGCATCAGGGACGCGCCCTAGTTTTCGGATGGGGGGATCCCCCATGGCGGCCGTGCATCAGCTCCCGGGCGCCCGTACGTGTGGCCGCACAGCACGCTGCGGATCGCTGTGAGTAGCGTCTCGGTCGATTTGCTTTTCGTGACGAAGCCGCTGGCGCCGGCCGCAAAGGCGCGACGGACATACACCGGCGCCCGGTGCATAGTCAGCGCGAGCACTCGCAGATCCGCATTGCGGGAACGGATCTCTCCTATCAGCTTGAGGCCGTCGCCGTGGCCGAGCGAAGGATCGACGACGGCCAAATCCGGCGGCGCAGTGGCGATTGCACGCAGCGCATCCTCTTGGGTTGCAGCTTCGGCGCAGACGATCAGGTCGGACTCGGCGTCGATCAGCGCCTTGAGCCCGCGCCGCGCCAACGGCTGATCGTCGACGACGAGGATTTGCCGTCTGGCGGGCGGCAGTTGCGTGTTCCGCCTTGGAAACATGGCCGTAGCTGCGTGCGAGTCTCTCGCGATCTCTGGGCAGCTATGCGCCGTGAGAGGCGGGAAGTCATCAGGCGGCTGAGGAATCCCGCCCTAGGGGAAACCCCCACCCGAGAGCAGCGGCCACGGCTCGCGTGCGGTTCGGCGCTGAATTGCAACAAGTCATCAGGTTGTGTAAGGTCTTCGGGCGCGCGCTTGCGCTCATCCTCTCCCTAACCCGTCGAGAGACGTGCGTCCCAGTCGGGGAAGGAAGGGCAATTAGCCAGCGCGGCCGATTTCAACCCATTGGGCCGCGCGCTGGGCCAACTCGGCGGCAGACTCGAGACCGAGTTTGTTCTTGATGTGCTCGAGGTGGGACTTCGATCGTCTTGACGCTGCGGGTTAGGGTGTCGGCGATCTGGCGCGTGGTCCGACCCTGACCGATCAGGCGGAACACCTGCAATTCGCGGTCGCTGAGCGCGTCGATGGGCGAGGCCGTTTCGAGCGTGCGACCCTCTACGTATCGCTCGGCCAGACGCCGCTGCAGCGCTTCGCTCATGTATCTCTCGCCGGCGAGCGCACGGCGGACGGCGCCGAGCACGGTCTCGTCGAGGTCCTGTTTGGCGACATAGCCGAGGGCGCCGGCGCTAAGCGCGCGTTCGGCATAGACCACTTCGTCGTGCATCGAGAGCACCAGCGAAGGAACCTTCGGATAGCGCGCCTTGATCTCCTTGACGAGGTCCAGGCCGTCCTCATCGCCGAGCGCAAGATCGACGATCGCCAGATCGGGTTGGCTTTCCCGGATGGCTTCGAGGGCGGCCGCGCGCGTGCCGACGGCGCCGCAGACGGCAAGGCCCGGCTCGGACTCGATGAGCGCGGTCAATCCGCGACGCAGGATGGGGTGGTCGTCGACGACGAGAACCCTCTTCCTGACGTGTCTGATCGGTTCAGCTAAGGGCACTGGCGTGACCCTCGCGCAAGGCCTGCGTCTCGGGCACGGGAAAGGTGCAGGCGACGATTGTGCCGCCCTCGATGCGCCGCGCGATCGTCAGAGAGCCGCCGATCGCGCGGGCCCGATAATCCATCGTGCGGAGCCCGATACCGTCGTGAACTCGATAATCTTCGGACAGGCCGACGCCGTTGTCCTTGACGCTCAAAAGCCCTGACCCGTCGAAACATTCCAGACAAATCTCGATCTGATCGGCTCGGCCGTGTGCTAGTGAATTGCGCACTGCTTCCTGCGCGATCCGCAGGAGGTGCGTTTCCGTCTCGTGTGGAAGCCGGGGACAGCGGCGATCCCATGCGAACGAGCAGGAGGCGCGGTACATGCAGAGGACGCTGCGCGCCAGGGTCTCGAGCCCGCCGGGCAGACCGGCGCCGCTCAGCAAGTTCGGGGTGAGGCAATGGGCGAGGTCGCGGGCCTCGCCGATCGCCTCGTTCAGGAGCCGGACAATCTCGTCCGCCGTGGCGGCCGGACCGGGCAGCCCACTCGCCGCCAGACTCCGGGAGAGCGCTGATCCCAGCGCAGCGATGCCGGCGAGGGACTGACACAGCCCGTCGTGAAGTTCGCGCCCAAGGCGCCGCTTTTCGCGATCGGCGATCTCGAGGATCTGGCGTTCCAGGATTTCTTGCCGCCCGGCACGTTGAACATTGGCCGCACTCTGCGTCAGCAGCATTCATGACCACCAACGAAGAATTCTGAAGACAACACTGTTACGCTGCGCTTGAAAAACGTTTGCGTCAATGCTGAAAAATTTTGCATCAATCACGTACGTGTGTTCACTACTTGAGCGGTTGTGTCTCCTGTCTCTGCCGCAGGCAAGTTGCGCGTTGTCCCCCTTAGCCGATAGGCTCGCCTCCCATGGCCGGGTTTGCTCCAATTATTGGCCCGGTCATACTTTCGCGGCATTTTGCAGTGCGATGCTCGTGGACCTCACTATTGCCCTCCAAAGAGGATTGGTGCTCTTTTTTCCGTGCGTAGTGTCCTGACCCTACTTGCAGTTGCGCTTGTCGCCTTGCTGACGGCCGCGCTGATCGGCCCGCTGCTGGTCGACTGGTCTGCCCATCGAGGAGAGATCGAAGCCCGGATCGGCACGTCGAGTGGGGGGCACGTAACCCTGACCGGCCCGATCACCCTCCGGCTGCTGCCGATTCCTTATCTGGAATTGGGGGAAGGATCGGCGGCTGGACCGGGGCCGGACCAGCCGCGGCTGTCCTTCAAGTCGGCGCGCCTCGAACTCGCGCTGGTCAAACTCGCAAGCGGCGTGATCCGGTTCACCGAGATACGGCTCGAGCGACCCGTCCTGACTCTGACGCGCCGCCCCAATGGTTCGCTATTTCTGCCGCTTCCGCCGACAAAGGAAGCCGACGCCGTCGGCTTCGACCGTCTGGTGGTGCGGGGTGGCGAGATCCGAATTCTGGCAGCCGTCCCCGGACCGGTACGGACCATCGGCGGCATTGATCTGGACGCGGACGCGCCCTCGCTCGCCGGCCCCTATCGCGGGTCCGGCAAGTTCGATGATCGGGTAGGTGCACCGGTTGCGTTCCTGTTCGCGTCGGAGGCCGGGAATGCGGCCGGAACCCCAATTCACATCGTGGTGGACGCGGGTCCATTCTGGCCTTCGCTTGTTTTCGATGGAGCGCTTGAATTCGTCGGCGACGGGAAAGTTCCGGATATTTCCGGGTCGGCCACTCTGACCGGATCGGCTGCTGGCCCCGCGGGTCCACTTCCCTGGCGCCTAACGGGATCGATGCGCGCGGATCTCGATGCTGCAAGACTTGCGAACGGCGATCTCCGTATCGGACCTGAGGAGAGGGCAGTGAGAGCGGAGGTAGATGCGACGCTCGGCTACGGTTTGTCCGCGCGGCTGTTCGTCACGGCGAAGGTGAAACATGCCAACGTCGATTCTCTGCTGCGTCGGAAGGGCGAAGACGGCGTTCCGCCTGAGCGAGCCGTCGCAGTCCTAACGGCCACGCTAGGTCCGGCACTCAAGCGGATGATCGGCTTGACGGTCGAAGCCGACGTCACTGCGGGCGACGTCACACTGGGCTCGGAAACAATGTCCGACCTGTCCGCGAGTGTGCAAGCCGTGCCGGGAGCTCCGCTGAAGACGCGTTTTGACATGGATCTGCCGGGGGGAAGCCGTTTCGGAGCAGAGGGTGAGCTTGAGACAGGCTTAGCGCCGAAGTTTCGAGGCGAGATCGATTTTTCCACCGACGACCTTCCTTTGCTCTGCAACTGGGCGAGCAAGGGTGCGCCGGACTTCGCCGCGAGAGCTGCTGCCGTAGGCGATGCTTTCTCCATTCGCAGGGCTTCGTTTTCGGGTGCCGTGGAGGCCTCCTCCGTCGGGCTTTCGGGTCGGAGCCTCGTAGTCACGCTTGGCCGTTCTGTGATGACTGGGTCGCTCGCCTTCACGCGTCGGGTCGACTCGGAGCCGGGCCGGCTGCTTATAGATCTGTCAAGCGACTCGCTCGACGTCGCAGCCCTGCCGACGCTAAGCGCAGGCCAGACACTCTTCGGGGATCTCGATCTCTCCGTCGCACTGCGCGCCAAGTCGCTGCACGTGTCGCATGTGGGCGAAGGCGAGATCGATAGCGGATCGCTTGCGCTTAAAATCGAAAAGAGCGGACCAAAGGCAACGCTTCAGCAGCTGAGCGTGGCCGACCTCGGGGGTGCTTCGGTTGAAGCGCAGGGGTCTTACGGCCCGGAAGGCCTGGAGGCGACTGGCCACCTCAGCGCCGCAAAGTTGCACGACTTTGCTTTCCTCATCTCGAGTCTCACGCCAGGCGGGTGGAGCAAAGTGCTGGCCGAGCGCGCTCTCCGGCTATCGCCGGCATCGCTTGCTTTTGAGGTGCGTGGCGGTTCCGCGCCGGACGGCAACCCGGTGCTCGACTCGCTAAGGGTGAGCGGGTCGATCGAACAGACTCGCGTTGCTTTCGCGGTCGACCCAGCTCCGAACGGAAACGGTCAGACCATCGCGCTCAGCCTTGACGCGGCCGATTCCAGCGAGCTTTTGCGCCAGCTGGGAATTGTCGGATCTCCGGGCACGAGCGGACCTGCTCACATCGGACTGCACGCAGCGGGCGCATGGGGAGTAGGTTATGACGTCGAGGCGACAGGCGCGCTCGCTGGCGCTGACGTGTCAGCGAGCGGACGATACGTGCCGACGGCCGAAGGGGACGAGGCGCGTATTTTTGGCTCGGCTAAGCTCAAGAGCGCGAATGTCGTCCCGCTCACGTCCGCCGTCGGACTTGCGCCTCCGACGGGCACAATCGGGCCGGTCGAGGGCGGCGCGGATGTGACCTTGCGCGGCGACCGATGGACGATTTCGCGGCTTTCGGCGACGATCGCGAGCGTAAGGATGAAGGGAGAACTCGCCTACGAGCCGCCGACAAAGTCGACCGCCGCGCCGCTCGCGACCCCCGACCTCGCGCTCGCCGAAGACGCAATTAACGGCCCTGCCGCGGCGGCGAGCCAGTTCTCTCCGCCGGCTGTGACGGGCGAATTGTCGTTCGATCGACTGCCGCTCGCGGGCCTGATTGCGCTTGCTCTTGGTCCACCGCAACAGACGAAATCCAAAGCTTTCTGGTCGGAGTCAAAATTCGCTCCGATGCCCCTGAACCCGCCCCGTGTCGCAGTGCGGGTCAGCGCGCCAAGCCTCGATGCGGCCGACGGGTCGTCCGCGCAGGCCTTTTCGGCGACATTGCGCTTGGACAAGGGCAGACTCGACGTCGACGACATGGCGATGAAAATCGCGGAGGGGGCGGCGTCGGGCAGCGTGACCTTCCGACGCGGGCGCGACAGCGCAACGATTAGTGGAACGATCAGCGCCGAGCGGCTCGCGATAAACCGGGCGGGGTTCTCCGGTCGGATCGGTGGGACCGTCGAATTTGCCTCGACGGGCAATAGTCCCGCCGGATTGATCGCGGGCCTTGCCGGCGGCGGGGAGTTGGATTTGTCCGGCGTGGAATTCGCCCGAAGCGACTTGGCGGCGCTCGATCGGGTTATCGCCAGATCGCAGGTGCCCGAGGCTCAGCTGGACGAGACCAATATCGCCTACGAATTTGGACAGGAGCTCAGCAAGGCGCCGTTGAGGCTGCCCGACGGCGCGACGCCTCTTTCGCTGAGCGCAGGAACGATCAAGCTGGGGCCGCTTACCATCGCTGGGCCGCACGCTGACGCGACGCTCAGCGCCAGCTTCGATCTCGTGAGGCTGTCGCTGGAGACCCGTCTCGTGCTGACATCGCCGTCCGCCGATCTCAGGTTCTGGTCCGGTCCGCCCCCGATCGCGACGGTCACGGTCCAGAGCGCGCTCTCCGCGCCAAGGCGCCAACTCGACGTTGCTGCGCTTTCCGCGGCGCTGGCAACCCAGGCGATCGCGCGCGAGACCGACCGCATCGCAAATCTTGAGGCGGATATTCGCGAACGCGCTTTCTTCAACCGCAGACTGAAGGGCGAACGGTTCATGGATCGGCGCAACGCCGAGATCGAAGACTGGCGCGCAGAGCAGGCACGGCTGAAAGGCCTCTCCGAACGTCTTGAGGCCGAGCGCATGGAGGCCGAGAAGGCTGCGGCCGAGAGAGCCGCGGCGGAGAAGGCCGAAGCCCCCAAACCGTTCCCGCAACCCGAACTTTCGCCTGACCCCTCCAGCGACCCGACCTCCGCGCCGAGGCCGTCGTCCGCAGACACCGGCATCAACTCTCCAACGCCCCATGCTGCGGTTCCGTTGCCGCCATTGCGGTCGAAGCCGCGTCCTCTTAGCGAGCGGAAGCCGCCGCCGGCCAATCCGACTGCAGGCGCCCTCTACTGACGTTCTGAACTGGACCCCATTCGTGGAGCCATGGGTCGTTGGAGTTAACCCAACTTGCGCGAAATCGGGGTGGGCTTGGCGGAATCAATGCCATAGTGGAAAAGTCGGCACTACATTTCGTGTCGAGGGAGAGGGTTCAGGCGCTGAGGGCGAGGATGGACGGCTCGGTTTCGGGGAAGCGCATGCGCTTGGGGAGGACGATGCCGAGACGGTCGAGGAGCGCCGCCTGAGCGGCGTCGGGCTGGGTGACGCAACGCAGCCGGATCTCGCCGTGCGCTGTGGTCGGCAAGACGACGTCGTGGGATTGGACGCGGGCGAACTGTTCGAGGATTGTCCGCGGCGCGTTGCCGAGGCCAGCGCGTTGCTGCCACATCTCGAGGCTCTTCCACAGCGCGAAAGCGAGGAGGCAAACGAGGATGTGAGCCAGGACGCGGTCCTCGCGCTGACGCCAGACCGGACGCAGGTTCAGCTGATCCTTTTGAATGCGAAACGCCGCCTCGGCCTGGGTGAGCGGGATGTAGGCTTTCCACAGCTCATGGTCGCTCCAGTCGCCGATGTTCGAACGCAAGAGATAGGCGCCCTCCGACAAGTCGGCCCAATCATCGAACGCGGCGTCGTGATCGACGCGGAGGCGGAAGCTCGCCGGGCAGCCGTCCGGCTCGAGCATGATCGCGAAGCGGGCGGCGGCGCGCTGTTTCTGCGGGAGAATGCGTCCGATCTGTCGATTGACCGTCGCCGCATCGATCCGTTTCTTTGCGCGTGCGAGGCGGGCGGAGAGGCGCGTGAGCGCCTGCTCAATCCGGTGAGAGAACTTGTCATGCATCGCCTGCTCTTTGCTGCGCCGATCGGCGGAGCGGGTGCGTCCGTGATGTTGTCTTGTCAGGGAGGTGAAAGTCCAACCGATGTGAAGTCGTGACACATGGAGCCGAAGGCAACTGCGTCGTCGCGAGACGAGGTGGGAGCAGCCGGAGGCGAACGAACAGCCCGCAGGATGACGAACCCGTTTCGGCGGCGTGGCGCGGCGAGTTTGCCCACTCATGGCGAAGCCTGGGTCATGAGACCCGCCGGGCGCGTTGAGACGACTGCGAAAACGACGCTCGGGCCCATAACGTGGTTGGGGGCGGGATGTTGGGACGGCGAGACAAAGGAAGCGGAGAGACCTGCGCGGCGTGTGCGAGCCGGGCAGGAGTCAGAGCCCGCATAGTACCGCTGCGGTTTGGGGCGGAAGGAACGGATCGCGAGAGGACGGGGCAACATAACCCCGTGCGAGGGAAGGTGGGCAGAAAGGGGGGATGCGCGATGAACGGGTCGAGGCAACAGAACGCCGGGAGTGCCGACGAGGCTACACAAGGCGGAGAGGCTCAACGGGACTTTCCGTGGGTCGAAGTGGGATCGACGGGGCCGGCGCCCAGCGCCTTGAGTATGTCGATGATCTATTCAAGTCGGCACGGGACTGGGCGCGCCTGGTCCGAGTTCATGTCCCGTTACCCGATCGTGCTGTCGCCGGCCTGGCGCCTCATCCCGTTTGAGGTGGGCTTCGACATTGCGTCCGCGGCGAACGTCGCGGCGACGGCGGAGATGGTCCGTGCGTTCGTGCCCGCGAATCTGCTCGGGCTGCCTTCGGCCTGTGTGTGCGCCGGTCGCGACCCAGGAACCGGCGTGCCGATCGGCGTGCTCCTCACCGCGGCCGCCGCTTCCATGACGGGGAATGCCTTGACGCCGCTGATGCGATCGAGGCGCGCCTCGGCGCGAAGACGCCGATCGATCCGGTCTGAATTCTCGCTGGGGGCGATCCGTTCGGCGCCAGAACGCCCGCCTCTGGCGCAACGGTCGCGTTCCGCCTTCGACAGCAATGGGACGCATTCCTTCCGTACCAAGCCCGAACAGGAGACAGCGCGCTCGGGCCGATTCCGACTGTCTCACCGACCGGCCAGGCAGCACGCTGAGCGTATGATTTGCGCCACGACACAGTCAAGGCGCGCGCCGATAGAGCGTCTCGGCGCGCGCAAGATCTTCCGGCGAATTGACGTTGAAGAAGGGGTCGACAGGGGCCGCGGGCCATTCGGCGAGCGCGAGGGGAAAGCGCGCTTCGAAATCCTCGACCTTGCGCAGCCCCTCTTCAACCAGCGCGCGGCGCATTTCGGACGCGAGCGCGACCGGCCACAGCGCGACGACATGGTGCGTCCGGCCGCCCGAGGCGGCGACGGCGATCGTCGCCCCTGAAGCGCGACGCGCCTCGTGCAGGCGGGCGACGAGATCGAACGGGGCGAAGGGCGTGTCGGCCGGCAGGCTCGCGACATAGGCCGATGTTGCGGCGCGCGCGCGTGCGCAATGTTCGAGCCCGGCCAGCACGCCGGCGAGCGGCCCGGCGAAATCGGGCGGATCGTCGGCCAGCACCGGCAGGCCGAACGAGGCGAAGCGCGACGGATCGCCGTTGGCGCTGATCGCCAGCGCCCCGCATTGGGGGCGGAGCCGCTCCAGGACGTGCGCGATCATCGGCCGGCCCGCAAGCGGAACGAGGCCCTTGTCCGTCCCGCCGAGACGCCGCGCGAGACCGCCATTGAGGACGAGGCCGAGGGTCGAATCGCCGTCCGTGGCGGGACGTTGAACGGCGTCCGCATTGACCCTGTCAGCCATCGTGCATAGCCTTATAACCGGCGCAAAACGATAATCGCGATCCGCGTCGCGACGGGAGGGTCATGATGCCCAAGGTGAAAGTCAACGACATCACGATGAACTGCGAGAGCCAGGGCTCCGGCGAACCGCTCGTCCTCATCCCCTATTCCGCCGCCGACAACGCCTGCTACGCCTTCCAGGTCGCCGACTATTCCAAGCATTTCACCTGCATCTCGATCGACCCGCGCGGCGCGGGCGAAACCGACAAGCCGGAGGGGACCTATTCGATGGAGCTGTTCGCCGACGACGTCGCCGCCTTCATGGCCGCGATCGGCGTCGACCGGGCGCATGTCAGCGGCCTGTCGCTCGGGGCGGCCACCGCATTGTGGCTCGCCGGCAAGTATCCCGAGCGGGTCAAGTCGCTGTCGCTGCACAGCTGCTGGACCAGGACGGACCCGTTCCTGAAGGTCCTGGTCGAGGGCTGGCGATCCATGGCCAAGGGCCTCGGCAGCGTCCCGGAAATGGTCATCCAGGGAATCTTCCCCTGGTGCTTCACCCCAGAGCTCTATGCCGCGAAGCCGGATTATATCGACCAGCTCGCCGCCTTCGTGCGCAGCCGGCCGAAGCAGCCGATGGACGCCTTCATGCGCCAGTCGGGGGCGGTGATCGCGCATGACGCCTCGAGCCAGCTCGGCAAAATTTCCGCGCCGACGCAGATCACCTTCGGCGGCCGCGACCTCTGCACCTCGACCCGTTTCGCCGACGGTTTGAAGAACGGAATCAAGGGCAGCGAACTCGCCGTGTTCGAGACCTGCGCGCACGCCCCGATCTATGAGAGCGTCGCCGAGTTCAATGAGAAGACCCTGGCGTTCCTTCGCGGCCAGGCAAGCTGACTGCCTGTTTCAGAAGCAGCGGGGGCGCCGACCGGTGCCCCCTGGAACGTCCTTCGACCAGCTCGGGGCGAGGGTCCGTCAGGCGGGGAATGCTCTAAGAACTCGGAGGGTCTCCGACGGTCCCTCCGGCGCGGGCGATCGGCTGGTCATTCCGCCGGAGCGGCCGCGTCCCAACCTTCACGAGGGCGGTCGTCGGGGCCCGGAGAAAACCATCCCGCCGAGACGCCCGCCGCCAGGGCCCGATCGGCCGCCTTCAGGATGGAGGCCTTGCGGCTCAGGACAGGCCGCTCGACGAAAGTCCAGGACAGCCAGGCGCAGACAAGCGTCGGCGGCAGCGCCGCAAGCGTGAGCCGCCACCAGCCCCCGACATCGGGGAAGAGATGCATGACCGCCTGCTCGACCGGGTAGTGGAACAGGTACACGCCATAGGAAAGATCGCCGAACGGGATTTTCGGCGGACGCATCAGTCCAAGCCAGACGGTCAGGTAGGCGACAGGGAAGGCGGCGAGATAGGACGCGTTGGGTCGCTGCAACAACGCCGCGGCCGCAACCGCCGAGCCGACCCCTAGGACGGTCGCGTAGGGGATCCTGTCCCGGTAAAGATGGAGACAGACGGCGGCAAGGAAGGAAAGGACGAGAACCCGTCCGGGGAGGGCTCCGGCAGCGCCGATCGGAAGAATCGACGATGCGCATGCCGTTCCGGCGACCGACAGCAGGGTGACCAGTCCGACGCACGCGCGGCGACTGGCCAGAACGCCTGTCACGGAGAGAGCGACGAGGGCGAGGTAGCATTCAAGCTCGAACGGAATGGTCCAGAGCTGGGAGTTGACGAGGTGCGGGACCGGATTGGTCTCGAACACTTCCGGCAACGTGAAGTGCACGAGCCCCACGATGTTGCCGAAGTACTGGAAGAACTCCGGGCTGGAAAAGTACCGGCGCAGCGGCAGCGCCGTGAAGGCGGCGCCGAGGATCAGGGCGGAGAGCGTAACCTCGACCGCCAGCGCCGGAACGAGGCGCAATGCGCGAAGCGTGACGAACTGATGCAGCCGGGTCCGCGCGAGGCTGCCCGCGACGAGAAACCCGGACAGCGCGAAGAACATCGGCAGAATGGCTACGGGAAGGAAGCGGAGCGGGCCGGTCCACCGCGACTGAACGAGCGCCGCCGAGCCGGTGCCGAGGGCGATGCTGTGCCAGGCGAGCACGGCGAGCGCGAGACCGATCCGCAGATAGTCGAACCCGGCCGTCGCCGGGCCGGCCTTCTGCATCTCGTCGGCAATCGTATGCACTGCCGCGGAGCGGGCCTTGGAAGGACCGGCATCGTTCGGATTCGGGGCGGCTGCCGTCATTTCGTCCTGCGCCGGAGCTGTCCAGGACCAATCTGCGCCGTTTCCCTTACCAACCGCTTAGCCGGACGACGGCGGGCTTCCGAACGCGGGCCTCGGGATTTTCGCATGGAGGCTGTCGCGCGGTCGATCGATCCTTCCGCAACGTCGTCAGGCGGCATAGGCAAGGGGCCGCGTGAGGGAATAAGATCGGCTGCCGGCGCTCGATTTGGCGCCGTGGGCCGTGCATTCGCCTCTGGAATCTCACAATGAGCCATGCCGCCAGCGCTTTCGCCGCCTTCCGCTCCGAGGTCCGGGCCCAGTCGCCGCTGCGCGCCGCTATCACCGCGGCCTATCGGCGGCCCGAGCCGGACTGCGTGCCCCCGCTCCTCGACCTCGCCGCGCTCGACCCCGGTCAATCCCGCCAGGTCGAGGCGCTGGCGCGCGACCTCGTCGTGCGCCTCCGGGCCAAGACGCGGTCGAGCGGCGTCGAGGGGCTGATCTACGAATATTCGCTGTCGAGCCAGGAGGGCGTCGCGCTGATGTGCCTCGCCGAGGCGCTGTTGCGCATTCCCGACGCCGCGACCCGCGACGCGCTCATCCGCGACAAGCTGTCGCCCGGCGACTGGCGCGCCCATGTCGGCAATAGCCCCTCGCTGTTCGTCAACGCCGCGACCTGGGGCCTGGTGCTGACCGGGCGGCTGGTGGCGACGACCAGCGAGCAGACGCTGAGCGCCGCGCTCACCCGGCTCATCGCGCGCAGCGGCGAACCGATCATCCGCAAGGGCGTCGACGTGGCCATGCGCCTCATGGGCGAGCAGTTCGTCACTGGCCGCACGATCGAGGAGGCTATCAGCGCGAGCCGCGAGCGCGAGGCGCGCGGGTTCACCTTCTCCTACGACATGCTCGGCGAAGCGGCGACGACCGCCGAGGACGCGGCGCGCTATCTCGCCGAATACGAGCGCGCCGTTCACGCCATCGGCCACGCTGCGCACAAGCGCGGCATCTACGAGGGGCCAGGGATCTCGATCAAGCTTTCCGCCCTGCATCCGCGCTACCAGCGCATCAAGCGCACTCGCGTGATGCGCGAACTGCTGCCGCGCATAAAGCATCTCGCGGCGCTGGCGAAGTCCTACGACATCGGCCTCAATATCGACGCCGAGGAGGCCGACCGGCTCGATCTGTCGCTCGACCTCCTCGAGGCGCTGTCGCTCGATCCCGATCTATCCGGCTGGAACGGACTCGGTTTCGTCATCCAGGCCTACGGCAAGCGTTGCGTCTTCGTCGTCGACTGGCTGGTCGATCTCGCGCGCCGCTCCCGCCGGCGGCTGATGGTCCGGCTGGTGAAAGGCGCCTACTGGGACTCGGAGATCAAGCGCGCCCAGCTCGACGGCATGGATGATTTTCCCGTCTTCACCCGCAAGGTCCACACCGACATCAGCTATCTCGCCTGCGCCCGCAAGCTTCTCGCAGCGCCGGACGCCGTCTATCCGCAGTTCGCCACCCACAACGCCCAGACGCTCGCATCCGTCATGACGATGGCCGGGCCGGACTTCTACCGCGGCCAGTACGAGTTCCAGTGCCTGCATGGCATGGGCGAGCCGCTGTACGAGGAGGTGGTCGGCCGCGACAAGCTCGACCGTCCGTGCCGGGTCTATGCGCCGGTCGGCTCGCACGAGACGCTGCTCGCCTATCTCGTCCGCCGTCTGCTCGAGAACGGCGCGAACACCTCGTTCGTCAACCGCGTCGCCGACGCGAGCGTGGCCGTGGACGAGCTCGTCGCCGATCCGGTCGCGGTCGCCAGCAAAATCCAGCCGCTCGGCGCTCCGCACGACAGGATCGCGCTCCCCCGCCATCTCTACGGTTCGCAACGCCTCAACTCGCGCGGGCTCGACTTCTCCGACGAGCGGCGCATCGCCGAACTCGCCAAGGGACTGGAGCAGAGCGCCAGGGCGCCTCACCGGGCCTTTCCAGCGGGCGCCGCGCAAGACGACAAGGGCGAGCCGGTCAGGAACCCCGCCGATCCTTCCGACATCGTCGGGCATGTGCGCCATGCCCGCCCCGACGAAATCGCCGCCGCCATCGGCGCCGCCGCGGCGGCGGCGCCAGCCTGGGGCGCCGTGCCGGCGAACGAGCGGGCGGCGATCCTGCGCCATGCGGCCGAAAGACTCGAAGACCGCAACGACGAGCTCGTCGGCCTCATCGTCCGCGAGGCCGGAAAGTCCTACGCCAACGCGGTCTCGGAACTGCGCGAGGCCTGCGATTTCCTGCGCTACTACGGCGCCGAGGCGGTCCGGACGCTCGGGCCCGGCTCTCCCGCGCCGCTCGGCGTCGTCGCCTGCATCAGCCCGTGGAACTTCCCGCTGGCGATCTTCACCGGCCAGGTCGCGGCGGCGCTCGCGGCCGGCAACGCGGTCATCGCCAAGCCGGCCGAGGAGACGCCGCTGATCGCCGCCGAGGCGGTCCGCGCGCTGCACGAGGCGGGCGTTCCGGTCGAGGCCCTGGCGCTCGTCCCCGGCGCGGGCGAGGCCGGGGCGGCGATCGTCGCGGATTCGCGCGTTGAGGGCGTCGTCTTCACCGGCTCGACCTCGGTCGCGCGACTGATCGCACATGAGCTTGCCGGCCGCCTGACCCGGGCCGGCGGCCCCCTCCCGCTGATCGCCGAGACGGGCGGGCTGAACGCGATGGTCGTCGATTCGTCGGCCCTGCCCGAGCAGGTCGTCGCCGACGTGGTGTCGTCGGCCTTCGATTCGGCGGGCCAGCGCTGCTCGGCTTTGCGCATCCTCTGCCTGCAGGACGACGTGGCCGACCGCATGCTCACGATGCTGAAAGGGGCGATGGCGGAACTCGAGGTCGGCGATACGCGCAGGCTCCCGGTCGACGTCGGCCCGGTCATCACCGCCGAGGCGCGCGATGCGATCGACGCCCATGTCGAGGCGATGCAACTCCGCGGCTTCGCCGTGACGCGGGCCGAACTGCCGGAAGCCTCGGCGCAGGGGACGTTCGTCGCGCCGACGCTGATCGAGATCGACAAGGTCGGCGACGTCGGGCATGAGGTGTTCGGCCCGGTCCTGCACGTTCTGCGCTACCGGCGCGAGGCCCTGGACGCGCTGGTCGATTCGATCAACGCCGCCGGCTACGGCCTCACCTTCGGCCTGCACACCCGCATCGACGAAACGATCGGACGCGTCGTCGAGCGGATCGAGGCGGGCAACATCTACGTCAACCGCAACATCATCGGGGCGACCGTCGGCGTGCAGCCGTTCGGCGGCTCGCGTCTTTCCGGCACCGGCCCGAAGGCCGGCGGGCCGCTCTATCTCGCGCGCCTCGTCGCGCCGCCGCCGCAGGGCGCGCTCTCCGGGCTCGAGGGGTCGCCGTCCGCCCTCGGCGCGCTGCGCGTCTATATCGACTGGCTGCGCATGTCGGGGCATGCCGAGGAGGCCGAGCGCTGCGTCGGGCTCGCCTCGCGCTCCCCGCTCGGCGCGCGCGTCGAGCTTCCGGGGCCGGTCGGCGAGCGCAATGTCTACGCGCTCAGGCGGCGCGGCAGGATCGCGGCTCTGGCGACGAATCGCAGCGCCGCGCTGATCCAGATCGGCGCCATCCTCGCCGCCGGCAACGACGCGATCGTCAGCCCGGGCGAAGACAGGGAACTGAAAGGGCTGCCGCCGGAGCTCGTCCATCGCGTGACGATGGCGCTCGATCCGCTCGCCGCGCCCGTCCTCGCCGGCGTCCTGTTCGAGGGAGAGGCGGCGGCGCTGACGGAGACGATGCGGCGCCTTGCGAACCGCCCGGGACCGATCGTCCGCCTCCAGGCGCTGACTCCGGCGCGGCTCGCGGCCGGCGAGGATTTCGACCTCGCCGCGCTCGTCGAGGAGGTGGCGATCGCGACCAACACCGCCGCGGCGGGGGGCAACGCGAGCCTGATGGCGGTGGGGTAGGAAGGGACGCCGCCCGGATTTACGGCTCGTCCTCTCGCTGAAACCGCGGATTCCACGGAGTGTGGCGCCCGCCGCCGAACCGCCGGTCATCGTCCTGTCAGGGATGGGTCCAATCCTCATTCTCGCCCGATCGCCACCCGCTACGACACGGGCCCCGAAAACTTCCTCGCCCCGTCAATCTCGCCGCGATCCGTATTTTGCTGCGCGATTATGAGTCTGCGTCCAAATTCGCTGCTTTTTGCCGTTGCGCGAAGCGTCAATTGCTGTTCAACTTAGCGAGTTGCAACGGGACGGCTAAACCGTCGGGGAGATAAAACGCATGAAAAAAGTCGTGACTTCAACAATTGTCTTGCTTGCCGGGAGCGTCGTCACTGCGATCGCCTTCGGGCAACCGGCGCGAGCAAATCAGTCGACGTTCTGGTTCAACGGGCTGGGCATCAGCGGCAGCGCCACCGTCACCATTGTGCCGAATGTATCGCCTTCAGATCCGAACCTGCTCTGTGGGACAGCGGGCCAAAATGCCTGCCGGGCCGATCCGCCCGGGGCTTTTATGATAACCGGCATCACCGGAACATTTTCGGACGCCAATATCGGCATCTCCAATGCGCAAATCCAAGCGCTCGTACCGATCAGCCCGGCCAACGAAAGGGATCCGGTCTTTGACCCCGCGGTTCCCACCAGCCTGAGCTTTATCGATTACACGAATGAAATCCCTCCCAATGATGTCGGTTTTTCCTACGACAACCTGTTTTATTCCGGAGGCGCCCCGATCGTCTGCGCTTTCCCCTTCACCGGGACCTTTGTGGACCCCTTCGGCGTGGCGTTCACGATCGCCGGAGGAGACACGGTCGTTTTCTGGGGTGACGGCAACTCTGGGCCAGGTGGTTCATTGACGTATGGCGCCGCCGTGACCGATGGGGTCGATAAGCTCGACTATCAGTTCGCTGGCATCAATGCGGCGATTCCGGAGCCCTCCACTTGGGCCATGCTCCTCGTAGGCTTCGCTGGCGTCGGATTCGCGGGATATCGACGCTCACCGAAGGGAAGCGCTGCGATCGTCGCGGCCTGAGGCATGCGGATGAGGGCCGCCTGAAACACAAGGCGGCCTTTCTTCGGGGCGTCAGCGATGTCATCTCCCGCTTCAATCCGCCGTGCGCTGCGACGCTGACCTTAGGATAGTAGCGCATGCGGGGGGAATTCCCCTGGAATCTCGCCTTACATTCCCTTTCGCCCGTCTCACAGGCTTTCGAACCGGAACCGGTAGCGCGTCTCGAGATCGCGCCCCGGCGAAAAGCGGGTTGCGGTCGCGACGCCCCTGGCGCGCAGCGGCGACTTCGGATTGATCGCGTGCGCATAGCCGAGATCGAATGGCGCGCAGACCGGCTCGACCCCGAGACAGAGATTGCGCCCGTTCCACGGCGCGTAGCGCCGGCCGCGGTTCGACACCCAGAGCAGCACGCCGGGAAAGACGCCCGGGTCCCATTCCATGACGACCCTGTAGCCTTCCGCGCGGTTGGTCAGCCGCGCGACGCCGTTGTGCCCGGCGACCAGGAGAATCTCCTCGGTGTCGAAGGGCAGCGGCAGCGACGCGAACGATTGGACCGAGCCATCGAGCATGGGGACCGCCTCGATCCCGGCGCAGGTCCGCCCGTGCGCGACGCGCGACACGCCCTGTTCGAAGAAGCCCGGATAGGTGAAGGCGGTGACGTCGCCGCCGAACCCGATCTCGAACGCGCCCGGCTCTTGCGGCAGGCGGAAGGTCGGATGGCAACCCCATTGCAGTTCGCACGCCGCGCGAGCGGCGATGCGAGTCTCGACCGTGATCGCCGGATCGCCGTCGGCCGCCGAAATGCGACGCTCGATCCGGGAAATCGGAAACTTCGCATCGGGCGCGAAGCTCATCGATCAGGGCGTGCGGCTCGGCCTTCTCCAGGCGCCAGTCGGCGTTGGAGCAGGCCCCGTGCTGCGCCGGATCGGGCGATTCGAGATTGGCGTCGAGCCCGTCGAGCCAGTCGGAGTCGAGATCGGTCCGCGGCTTGCCCGGAAGCCCGAACGGCAGGCACACCCAGTCGCCGCGCAGCCGCTTGAGCAAAGGCGGCGCCGTCGCCTCCCAGTCTTCCGTCGGAGTGTCCGCCCACGGCGCCACGGCAAACGGGCGAATGGCTCGTCCGTCGTCGAGAACGACCTCGACCGGACCGATCATTCCGCCGAGAGCCTGGACGTCGAGGCGCCCCCGGTCCCATGCCAGTGAGCCGAGCTTTTCGTATTTGGCTTTCTCTGTCATCGGCCGATCCTCCCGTCCGAGTGACGCCGGCGCTTCGCCGGCCGTCAGTCAAGGCGCCAAACTCGCCGCCTACCGTTGCGCTCGCCGGCGGGCTTCTTCAAGAGGCTTCTTGCAGGCGGAAGCGAAAGGACGAATCAACAGCACAGAGAGAGGCTTCCATCCCGGCGCCGTTCGGTTCTGTGGATCGCCGCCCCCGAAGGAAGGGTTGCGCCTCCGCCCCGATTGCTATCGGCAAGTAAAAAAGCCAAGGTGGTTTGCGTGTCAACCAGTTGCGCTACGGCTGGAACGGGGATTAGTGTGCGGCGGCCGCGAGAAGTCCGGTGACGCAACGAATTCAAAATTTTGCAGCCGGTCCTCGGGGGACCCTATGGAGGAAATGGAATGAAATTTGCCAAAACACTGGTGCTGGGGGCGGCGCTGCTCGCGTCCGCGAGCCTGACATCGATCGCGGCGATGGCGAAAGACGTCACCGTCGGCGTCTCCTGGTCGAACTTCCAGGAAGAGCGCTGGAAGACCGACGAAGCCGCCATCAAGCAGATTCTCGACAAGGCCGGGGCAAAATACATCTCCGCCGACGCGCAGGGATCGCCGGCAAAGCAGTTGACCGACGTCGAGAGCCTCATCTCGAAGGGCGCCAACGTGCTGCTGATTCTCGCGATGGACTCGGAAGCCATTCTGCCTGCGGTCAAGAAGGCCAACGACGAAGGCATCCCGGTCATCGCCTATGACCGCCTGATCGAGAGCCCGAACGTGCTCTACGTCACCTTCGACAACGTCGGCGTCGGCCGCATGATGGCCAAGGCGATCGAGGCGGCCAAGCCCGCCGGCAACTACGCCTTCATCAAGGGCGACAAGGGCGACCCGAACGCGGACTTCCTGTTCTCGGGGATCAAGGAAGTCCTCGGTCCGGCAATGGCGGCCGGAAAGATCAAGAATGTCGGCGAATCCTACACGGACGGTTGGAACCCCAGTAACGCTCAGAAGAATATGGAGCAGATCCTGACCAAGAACAACAACAAGGTCGACGCGGTCGTGGCCGAGAACGACGGCATGGCGGGCGGCGTCGTCGCCGCGCTCGCCGCGCAGGGGCTCGCGGGCTCCGTTCCGGTATCGGGTCAGGACGGCGACCACGCGGCGATCAACCGCATCGCGCTCGGAACGCAGACCGTCTCGATCTGGAAGGACTCGCGCGATCTCGGCCATGTCGCCGCCCAGGCGGCGGTCGATCTCGCCAGCGGCAAGAAGATGACGGCCATCCCCATGGTCAAACCCTTCACCGGCGGCGCCAAGGGCGTCAAGGTCAACGGCATCCTCTTGACGCCGCTCGCCGTCACGAAGGACAACCTCAACGTGATCGTCGACAAGGGCTGGATCACCAAGGCAGAAGTCTGCGCTGGCGTGAAGCCCGAGATGACCCCGTATTGCAAGTGAGCTGACCGCCTTCTGACAGGGCGACAACAACGAAAGGCCGCGCCGCTCTCAAGGGCGGCGCGGCCCCTCGACAAATCCAGCGCCCGCCAGATCGGCGGCGACGTCGGGAACAAACGAACACGGGGAGAGAGCATGACCTCCGCAGCGCCGGGCGCGACGACCACAGCCCCCAATGAACCCGCTATTCGCCGCCTGCTTCGAGCCACCGAGATCGATACGCGCATGCTGGGCATGATCGCAGCGCTGGTGCTGATCTGGGTCGGGTTCAATGTCTACACCCAGATTCAGACCGGCGAGGGCCTGTTCCTGACCCCGCGAAACCTCTGGAACCTGACAGTTCAGACCTCCTCGATCGCGATCATGGCGACCGGCATGGTGCTGGTCATCGTCATGCGGCACATCGACCTTTCGGTCGGTTCGATCATCGGCTTCGTCTCGACCATCATCGGCGTCGCGCAGGTTCAAATCTTTCCGATCTATCTGGGCCTCGACAATCCGGCGATCTGGATCCTCGCGGTCATACTCGCTCTGGCGATCGGCGCGGCGATCGGCGCGTTTCAGGGCTCGCTGGTCGCCTATCTGGGCATACCGGCCTTCATCGTCACGCTCGGCGGCCAGTTGTTCTGGCGCGGCGCAGCGTGGTGGGTGACGACAGGCCAGACCATCGCCCCGCTCGACGGCCGCTTTTCCCTGATGGGCGGCGGACCGCATGGTTCGATCGGCGCAACGGCGAGTTGGGTTTTATGCCTCATCGCCTGCGCAGCGATCGTCTTCAGCCTCTACGCCGGGCGACAGAGGCGGGCTCGCTTCCGGTTTCCGCAACGGCCGATGTGGGCCGAATATACAATCGGAGTCGTCGGTTGTTTGGTTGTCGCCGGCGCGACTGCGATCGTGAACGCCTATCCGTGGCCCGAGCGCGTCGCCGCGCGCTACGCGGAAGCGCACAATATTCCCGTGCCGGAGGCCGGCCTGTTCATTTCGACAGGCTATGCGATTCCGGTGCTGATCGCGCTGGTGATCGGCGTCGCAATGACTTTCCTCGCCCGGCGCACCCGGTTCGGCCGTTACGTCTACGCGACCGGCGGCAATCCGGAAGCCGCCGAGCTCGCCGGCATCAACACGAAGAGGATTACGGTCCTGGTGTTCGCGCTGATGGGCGTGCTCGCCGCAGTCGCGGCCTGCATCGATTCGGCGCGGCTCGATTCGGCGACCAACGTGCTCGGCCAGCTCGACGAGCTCTACGTCATCGCCGCGGCGGTGATCGGCGGCACCTCGCTCTCCGGCGGCGTCGGAACGATCTACGGCGCGATCATCGGCGCTCTGGTCATCCAGTCGTTGCAGTCGGGCATGGTGCTGCTCGGCTTCGACTCGGCCTTCCAGCAGATGGTGGTCGGCCTCGTGCTGGTCGGCGCGGTCGGCATCGACACCTACTATCGCCGCAGAACCGCCAAGGGGTAATAAGCCATGGACGCTCAAGCCCGAACCCCGCTCGTCGAGATGAAGGACATCTCGCTCGCCTTCGGCGGCCTGAAGGCGGTCGACGACGCTTCGATCGATCTCTATCCCGGCGAAGTCGTCGGCCTGCTCGGCCATAACGGCGCCGGCAAGTCCTGCCTGATCAAGGTGCTGTCGGGCGCCTACAAGCGCGACTCCGGGCAGATCCTCATCGACGGGCAGGAAGCGACGATCAACAACCCGCGCGACGCCAAGCATTACGGCATCGAGACCGTCTATCAGGCGCTGGCGCTCGCCGATAACGTCGACGCCGCCTCGAACCTCTATCTTGGCCGCGAACTCAGGACCCGCTGGGGAACGCTCGACGACGCCTCGATGGAGGCGGAAGCGCGCAAGGTCATGGGGCGGCTCAATCCCAATTTCCGCCGCTTCAAGGAGCCGGTGATCGCGCTCTCCGGCGGCCAGCGCCAGTCGGTCGCCATCGCGCGGGCGATCCACTTCAATGCCCGCATCCTCATCATGGACGAGCCGACCGCGGCGTTGGGACCGGCCGAGACGGCGCAGGTCGGCGAGCTCGTCAAGCAGCTCAAGGCCGAGGGCATCGGCATCTTCCTCATCAGCCACGATATCCACGACGTGTTCGATCTCGCCGACCGAGTCGCCGTGATGAAGAACGGCCAGATCGTCGGCACGGGGCGGGTCGAGGACATGACCAAGGATGAAGTGCTCGGCATGATCATCCTGGGCAAGTGTCCGCCCGGCGCGATTCCAGGGCCGGGGGCGATGCAGAGCTAGCGGAGCGCCATCGCCGCGGCGTCGAAGACGGCCCGCGCAAAATCCCCCGGCCGCTCCTGCGGCAGGTTGTGGCCGGCGCCGGTGAACACGCGGTGCTCATGCCTGCCGACGAACTTCGACGCATGATCGGACGTGCCGGGGTTCACGCCGTCACGGTCGCCGTCGATCGTGATCGCCGGAACCGCGATCGGTGGCTGAGCCGCCAGCCTCGCCTCGATCCCCATGTAGGCCGCATCGCCGGCGACGAGTCCGTAGCGATGACGGTAGGAATGAATGACGACCTCGACGAAGTCGGGGTTGTCGAAGGCGAGGGCTGTTCGCTCGAACGTCGAATCGTCGAAGTCCCAGTCCGGCGACCACATCCGCCACAGGAGCCGCGCGATCCCGCGCCGGTCCTTCTCGAGGCCGCGCCGGCCGCGCTCGCTGTGGAAATAATACTGGTACCAGAATGCGGCCTCCTCGGACGGCGAAGCCGGCTCCGCCGCACCCGCGATGTCCTGGATGTTGTAGGAATTCCCGGACACGAGCGCGACGACGCGCTCGGGCCACAGGGCCGAGACGACGCAGGCGGCGCGACCGCCCCAGTCGTAGCCGCCGAGAACTGCGCGCTCGATGTCGAGCGCGTCCATCAGCGCCAGGAGATCGGCCCCGAGCGCCGCCTGTTCGCCCGAACGGGGCGCCTCGGGCGCGAGAAACCGGGTCGGCCCGAAGCCGCGCAGGTACGGGACGATCACGCGCGCTCCGGCTTTGGCGAGCACCGGCGCGGCCTCCGCGTAGGCGTGAACGTCGTAGGGAAAGCCGTGGCCGAGAATGCACGGCCATCCGTCCGCGGAGCCGAAGTGTTCGTAGGCGATCTCGAGAACGCCCGCATTGATCGTGTTGACGGTCGCCGCCATGTCGCACTCTCCCTTGTGGCCGCACGCGGTCCCCGACCGGGCCTACTGCGGCCCGGACCCTATTGCCAGCGACAAAATGTCATGAACCCTGCTCTTGACGCGGACGCCCCCCTTCACTAGCGTGCTCGGCGACGGAAGAAGGCGTGCGATCGGTGATGACCCTTATCGTAACTTTGGCGCTGGAGAGCGGGCAGGCGTAGACCTGCAGCCGTTCGACAGCGCATGCCCAGGGCCCCCTTGTGGGCCTTTTTTGTTGCCTTCAATTCCAAGACGACAGACCAAAGCGGAGAGAAGCGATTATGGCCAAGCACATGACCGGCGCCGAAATGGTGGTCGAGGCGTTCAAGGATCAGGGCGTCGAGGTCGTCTTCGGCTATCCCGGCGGCGCAGTGCTGCCGATCTACGACGCAATCTTCAACCAGGACAAAGTCCGGCACATTCTCGTGCGCCACGAGCAGGGCGCGGCGCACGCCGCCGAGGGCTTTGCCCGCTCGTCCGGCAAGGTCGGGGTCCTGCTCGTCACCTCCGGCCCCGGAGCGACCAACGCCATCACCGGCCTCACCGACGCCCTGATGGATTCGATTCCGCTCGTCTGCGTCACCGGCCAGGTGCCGACCCATCTCATCGGCTCGGACGCGTTCCAGGAATGCGACACGACCGGCATCACCCGCAGCTGCACCAAGCACAATTATCTCGTGCGCCGCATCGAGGACCTGCCGCGCATCCTGCACGAGGCCTTCTACATCGCCTCGAACGGTCGCCCCGGCCCGGTCGTGATCGACATCCCGAAGGACGTCCAGTTCGCCACCGGCGCCTATTCGTTCCAGCGCAACGTCCAGCACAAGACCTATCATCCGCAGCTCAAGGGCGACCTCGAGCGGGTGCGCCATGCGGTCGAAATGATGGCGGCGGCGAAGAAGCCGATCTTCTATACCGGCGGCGGCGTCATCAACTCTGGCCCGCACGCCTCGACCCTGCTGCGCGAGCTGGCGCACGCCACCGGCTTCCCCGTCACCTCCACCTTGATGGGCCTCGGCGCCTATCCTGCGTCCGACAAGCAGTGGCTCGGCATGCTCGGCATGCACGGCTCGTTCGAGGCGAACAACGCCATGCATGACTGTGACCTGATGATCTGCGTCGGCGCGCGCTTCGACGACCGCATCACCGGCCGGCTCGACGCCTTCTCGCCGAAGTCGAAGAAAATCCACATCGACATCGACCCGTCGTCTATCAACAAGAACGTGAAGGTCGACCTCCCCATCGTCGGCGACGTCGCCCACGTGCTCGAGGACATGGTGCGACTCTGGCGAACCGGCTCCCATCAGGCGGATGCCGCCGCGCTCGCCAAATGGTGGGGCACGATCGACGGCTGGCGGGCGCGCAACTCGTTCGGCTTCCGCAATTCGGACAAGATCATCAAGCCGCAGCATGCGGTGAAGCGCCTCTACGAACTGACGCGGGGCCGCGACGTCTACATCACCACCGAAGTCGGCCAGCACCAGATGTGGGCGGCGCAGCATTTCCGCTTCGAGGAACCCAACCGCTGGATGACCTCGGGCGGGCTCGGAACGATGGGCTATGGCCTGCCGGCGGCGATCGGCGCGCAGCTCGCCCATCCGAGGTCGCTGGTGGTCGACGTCGCCGGCGAGGCCTCGATCCTGATGAACATGCAGGAGATGTCGACGGCGGCCCAGTATCGGCTGCCGGTCAAGATCTTCATCCTCAACAACCAGTATATGGGGATGGTGCGCCAGTGGCAGGAGCTCCTGCACGGCGGACGCTATTCCGAGAGCTACACGGATTCGCTGCCCGACTTCGTCAAGCTCGCTGAGGCCTATGGCGCGCACGGCATCCGCTGCGCTGATCCGACCCATCTCGACGCGGCGATCAAGGAGATGATCGAGACGCCGAAAGCGGTGATCTTCGATTGCCTGGTCGACCAGAAGGAGAACTGCTTCCCGATGATCCCTTCGGGCAAGGCGCACAACGAGATGCTCATGGCCGACCTCGAGGACGACGCCGGGATCGAACTCGGCAACGTCATCGACGAGAAGGGCAAGATGCTGGTCTGAACGCAGGCATTGGAACCGGACGATGTTCAGTCTCGAAGAGACGCGCAAGGCGCATGAGGTCGTTCTTTCGGCCTTGCGCCCGACGCCGGCCTTATTCTGGCCGCTGCTCGCGGCGCGCCTCGGCGCCGAAGTGGTGGTCAAGCACGAGAACCATCAGCCGACCGGTGCGTTCAAGGTGCGCGGCGGCCTGACTTATGCCGAGGCGCTCATGCGGCGTCAGCCTCAGGCGAAAGGCCTCGTCTCGGCGACGCGCGGCAATCACGGCCAGAGCCTCGCCTTCGCCGGGCGACGTTTCGGCCTCTCCGTCACGATCGTCGTGCCGCACGGCAATTCGCGGGAGAAGAACGCCGCGATGCGCGCGCTCGGCGCGGAGCTGATCGAGCACGGGCCGGACTTTCAGGCCGCCCGCGAGGAGGCGATGGGGCTCGCGGACGAGCGGAGCCTGCACGCCGTGCCTTCGTTCCATCGCGACCTCGCGCGCGGCGTGTCGACCTACGCGTTCGAGCTCCTGAGCGAGCACCCCGATCTCGATGTGCTTTACGTTCCGATCGGCCAGGGTTCGGGCATCTGCGGCTGCATATCGACGCGCGACGCCCTGGGCCTCAGGACTGAAATCATCGGGGTCCAGTCCGCCGAGGCGCCGGCTTATGCGCTGTCTTTCGCCGCCGGCCGCATAGTGCGCACCGACACCGCCGACACCTTCGCCGACGGCATGGCGACCCGCGTCCCGGACCAGGAGGCCCTCGACGTTATCGCCAAGGGCGCCTCCCGCATCGTGCTCGTGCGCGACGACGAGATCGCCGAGGCGATCCGCGCCTACTGGTCCGACACGCACAATCTCGCCGAGGGCGCGGGGGCGGCTCCGCTCGCTGCGGCGATCAAAGAACGCGCGCGCCATTCCGGGCGAAAGGTCGGGCTGGTTCTGTCGGGCGGCAACATCGACTTCGATCTCTTCCAACGCTGGGTCGCGACGGCGCCGAAAGCCGAGGCGGCCTGAATTCTGGTTCGAGCGCCGCTTAGTGCGGCCGCTCCATCGACGAGGACGTTCATGAATATGATCAAGACACCGACGGCGCCGCTCTCGCCCTATTCCTCGGCGACGGTCAAATCCAACATCGAGCGGCACACGCTCTCGGTGCTGGTCGACAACGAGCCCGGGGTGCTCGCGCGCGTGGTCGGCCTTTTTTCCGGCCGCGGGTACAACATCGAGAGCCTGACGGTGGCCGAGGTGGCGCACGAGACGCACCTGTCGCGCATCACCATCGTCACCTCCGGCACGCCGGAAATCATCGAGCAGATCCGCCATCAGCTCGAGCGGCTGGTTCCGGTCCATTCAGTGAAGGACCTGACGCTGACCGTGCGGGCGATCGAGCGCGAGCTCGCGATGATCAAGGTGCGCGGCAAGGGCGAGAACCGGGTCGAGGCGATGAACCTGGCGGAGGCTTTCCGAGCCAAGGTGATCGACGCCACCGTCGGCAGTTTCATCTTCGAACTGACCGGGAACCCGCAGAAGATCGACGATTTCGTCGCGCTGATGCGCCCGCTGGGCCTCGTCGAGGTATCGCGCACGGGAGTCGCGGCGATCTCCCGCGGGCCCGATCCGATTTAGAGCGCGACGCGTTCACGTCGAAAAGGACCCCGTCCCTTCGTGACGGTGTGGGATAGGCGGATGTCGCCCAGCGGCTACAATCGCTCCAGCGTGACCGTTTCAAAATCCGCGGGCAGCACAATCTCCAGCAACTCGCAATCGTCGGAATACCCTCGCACGGCGTGCCTGATGTGCGAGGGCTGAAGCCAGCAGCTGCCCTCCTCGAAGGTGTGGACACCTTCGCCCTCGAATTCGGTCTGATACCAGCCCTTGAGCACATAGATCATTTGGAAGTCGACATGGTGATAGTGCGGCGTCGACGCTTCCTCCGGCCGAAAAGGCGGAACGAAGCGGATAACATGCGCTCGCACCATCCCATCGGTCGCCGACGCAATTCCCAGATCACGGTACTTTGCGTACGTCCGCAGTCCGTGCGCAAAATCCGCTTCGCGAAGATGGCTGACGGTGAATTTGTGCTTCGGCGGCGCCTTTGGACCTTCGTGCTTCCTTTTGGAGCCCTGATCGGGCGACCCCTGCTTGGTGTTGAGTCCGGTCTTTGCCACGAGAAACTCCCGATACGTTCGAACGCTCGAATCCGAGCCGATCCGGGGACGATGGACGCTTTTTCTCAAGCTCTCTGAAACTCTGAATCTTCGCCTCGGCCTGCTTTCGTCAGACGACGGTCGATGCCCTGATAGTCTGCGCCAATATCCCGCTCGTCACAAGCGGAAGCGGGAGAGCGGAGCGGGCGCGGCCTTTTTCGATCGGGTCGGCGCAACATCGCGCTTGCTCCCTCGCCCTCTCCGGGGCACACCGACCCTTAAAGGGGGTCGAGATCGCGGATGAGCGAGGAGATTTTCGACTACATCATCGTCGGCGCCGGCTCGGCCGGCTCCGTGCTTGCCGACCGCCTGACCGAGGACGGGCGGAGCACGGCGCTTGCGCTCGAATACGGCGGCTCCGACCGCGCGCTGATCATCCAGATGCCGGCGGCGCTGTCGCTGCCGATGAACTCGAACATCTACAACTGGGGCTATCGCAGCGAGCCTGAGCCGCACCTCGGCGGCCGACGGGTCAATTGCCCTCGCGGCAAGGTGCTCGGCGGCTCGTCGTCGATCAACGGGCTCGTCTACGTGCGCGGCAATCCGCTCGATTTCGAGCGGTGGGCGGAACAGGGGGCCAAGGGCTGGGGCTACGCCGATGTCCTGCCCTACTTCCGCCGCTCGGAAACCTTCCGCGGCGGCGGCGACGCCTGGCGGGGACACGACGGCCCGCTCGTGACCTCGCACGGCCTCAAACGCACCCCGCTCTACGAAGCCTTCATCGAAGCAGGCCGTCAGGCCGGTTACGCCGTCAGCGCCGACCTCAACGGCGAGCGGCAGGAGGGGTTCGGCTGGTTCGACATGACGGTCAAGGACGGCGTGCGCTGGTCGACGGCCAACGCCTTTCTGAGGCCGGCGATGAAACGGCCGAATCTGACGGTTGTCACCCACGCGCTCGCGACCCGGATCGCCTTCGACGGACGCCGGGCGACCGGCGTCCATTACCGCCGCGCCGGCGTGGATGCTCTGGCGAAAGCCAGGCGGGAAGTGATCCTTTGCGCCGGCGCGATCAATTCTCCGCAGCTTCTCAAGCTCTCAGGCGTAGGCCCAGCGGCGGAGCTTCGGGCGCTGGGAATCGACGTCGTCGCTGACCGGGCGGGCGTCGGCGAGAATCTCCAGGACCATCTCGAGTTCTATTTCCAGGTCGCCTCGAAGCAGCCGATCACGCTCTATCGTCACACCGGACTTTTCGGCCGCGCGCGGGTCGGGCTCCAGTGGCTCGCGCGCGGGCGCGGCCTCGGCGCCTCCAATCATTTCGAGGCCGGCGGCTTCATCCGCTCGCGCGCCGGCGTGCGCTATCCCGACATCCAGTTTCATTTCCTGCCGATGGCGGTCGCCTACGACGGCTCGACGCTCGCCAGGGAACACGGCTTTCAGGCCCATGTCGGGCCGATGCGCTCGAAGAGCCGCGGCTGGATTCAGCTCGCTTCCTCCGATCCGGCCGACCCGCCAAAGATCCGGTTCAACTACATGAGCCATCCCGACGACTGGGCCGAGATGCGGGCCTGCGTGCGCCTCACCCGCGAGATCTTTGCGCAGAAAGCCTTCGACCCCTATCGCGGCCGCGAGATCCAGCCGGGCGCCGATCGCGCGAGCGACGAGGCGATCGACGCCTTCGTCCGCGATCATGTGGAAAGCGCCTACCATCCGTGCGGCGCCTGCCGAATGGGCGCAATCGACGATCCGCTCGCCGTCGTCGATCCGCAGGCGCGCGTCATCGGCGTCGATTCCCTGCGCGTCGTCGATTCCTCGATCATGCCCTCGATCACCAACGGCAACCTCAACGCGCCGACCATCATGATCGGCGAAAAGGCGGCCGACATGATTTTGGGCCGCGAGCCGCTTCCCGCGTCGAACGCGGCCTACTTCGCCGCGAACGACTGGGAGACGCGGCAGCGGTGAAGGATTTTTGTCGCTCCCGCGAACGCGGGGCCGAGGCTTTCCGCAGCTCAAGGCGGAGTTCCGGATGCCCGCGGAGCCACGGGCATGACAAAGCTGACGCCCGTCGCCGCAATTTTCCGGCTTCAAATCGCAACGCCGCTGTCGCAATGTCCGCTCACGAACGACCGTCCGCCCCCGAGGGAACGCCCATGTCCGAACCCGCCTCGATCGCCGCCCGCGAACCCCGCCGCGGCCGCGAGGCGCGCCGCGCCGCCCGCGCCCAGCGTTCGTCCGTCGCCCTACCCTACATCACGCGCAACATTCCGCTGACCGAGATTGTCAGCGAGGAAGGGCTCGAAATCATCGAGCGCAACGCGGACACGCTGCTCGAGCAGATCGGCCTCGAGTTCCGCGACTTCCCGCGCGCCCTCGACCTCTTTCGCGGCGCAGGCTGCGACGTCAAGGGCGAGCGGGTGCGCTTTCCGCGCGGCCTCGCGCGACAGCTCTGCGCCACCACGCCCTCGAGCTATGTGCAGCACGCCCGAAATCCGGAGCGCAACGTCGTCATCGGCGGGAAGGCGATGGTGTTCGCCCCGAACTACGGCTCGCCCTTCGTCCACGATCTCGACCGGGGCCGCCGCTACGGAACGCTCGAGGACTTCCAGAACTTCGTCAGGCTCGCGTATCTCAGCCCCTATATCCACCATTCCGGCGGAACGCTCTGCGAGCCGGTCGACCTGCCGGTGAACAAGCGGCATTTCGAGATGGTCTATGCCCATCTCAAATATTCCGACAAGCCGTTCATGGGCTCGGTGACGAAGCCGGAGCGGGCCGCCGACAGCGTGCGCATCTGCGAGCTTCTGTTCGGCGAGGACTTCGTCCGCGACAACACCGTGCTGACGAGCCTCATCAACGCCAATTCGCCGCTGGTCTGGGATTCGACCATGCTCGGCGCGGCCGAGGTCTACGCCCGCGCCAACCAGGCCTGCATCATCACGCCCTTCATCCTCTCGGGCGCGATGAGCCCTGTGACGGTCGCCGGCACGCTGACGCAGGTGCTGGCCGAAGTGATGGCGGGAACGGCGTTCTGCCAGCTGACGCGGCTCGGCGCGCCGGTGGTGTTCGGCACGTTCGTCTCGACGCTCTCGATGCAGTCCGGCACGCCGACCTTCGGCACGCCGGAGGCGGCCCTCGCAATCTATGGCGCAGCCCAACTGGCCCGGCGGATGAACATGCCGTTCCGCACCGGCGGCTCGCTCTGCGCGTCCAAGATCCCGGACGCGCAGGCGGCTTACGAAAGCGCGCAGACGCTCGTGCCGACCGTGCTCGCCGGCGCCAACTTCGTGCTGCATGCCGCCGGCTGGCTCGAGGGCGGCCTCACCGCGTCCTACGAGAAGTTCGTCATGGATTTCGACCAGCTCGGCGCGATGCACGTGCTGGCCAGGGGCGTCGACCTCAGCGACAACGGCCAGGCGATGGAGGCTTTCCACCAGGTCGAGCCGGGCGGCCATTTCCTCGGCTGCGCCCACACCCAGGCGAATTTTGAGACCGCCTTCTACCGCTCGAGCGTCGCCGACGCCAATTCGGTCGAGCAGTGGATGGAGGAAGGTTCGAAGGACGCCGCGACGCGCGCCAACGCCCTGTGGAAGACGATGCTCAGGCAATACGAGTCGCCGCCGCTCGATCCGGCAACGGACGAAGCAATCCGCGGCTTCATCGACGAACGCAAGGCGTCGATGCCGGACATGAGCTATTGAGCCCTTCTCCCCGCTCGCGGGGAGAAGGTGGCCCGAAGGGCCGGATGAGGGGCAGGGCTAACGGCGGCGGTCTGGCGCCGCCCCTCAACCCCAGGCCTCTCCCCGTGAACGGGGAGAGAGGGAACGCAGGAGCGACGTCTCATGAGAACGCATGCGCGGGCGGTGGTGATCGGCGGGGGCGTGGTCGGCGTCTCGACCCTCTACCATCTCGTCAGGAAAGGCTGGACAGACAGCGTGCTTCTCGAGCGCCGGGAGCTGACCTCCGGCTCGACCTGGCACGCGGCCGGCCTCCTGCCTCTGTTCAACCTCAGCTACTCGGTCGGGCAGATCCACAAATATTCCGTCGCGCTCTACCAGACGCTGGAGAAGGAGACCGGCCTCGACGTCGGGTTCCGCCAGGTGTCCAACATCCGCCTCGCGCGCACCCGCGACCGGATGGACGAGTATCGCTACTACGCCGGCGTCGCCGCCACGATCGGCGGGATCGAGGTGAAGTTCCTGACGCCGGCAGAGGTCAAGGAGATCTGGCCGCTCTGCAATATCGATGGCGTCGTCGGCGCGATCCAGCACCCGGAGGACGGCTACATCCAGCCGGCCGACCTCACCCAGGCGCTGGCGCGCGGCGCGCGCGACCGCGGCGGCGAGATCAACCGCATGACCACGGTCACCGCGATCGAGCTTCTGCCGAGCGGCGAGTGGCTCATCGTCACCGACAAGGGCGACATCACCTGCGAGCACGTCGTCTCGGCCTCAGGCAATTTCGCCCGAAAAACCGGCCGCATGGTCGGGATCGACATCCCCGTCATCCCGGTGCAGCACCAGTATATCGTGACCGAGGCGCATCCCGACATCGTCGCCCGCAAGGCCAAGGGCCTGCCGGAGATGGGGGTCCTGCGCGAATCGGATTCGTCCTGGTACATGCGCGAGGAAGCAGGCGGCCTGCTGCTCGGCCCGTACGAGGTGGGCGCGCCGGCCTGCTACGTCGACGGGCCCGCGGCCGACAGCGAGTACGAGCTCTTCCCCGAGGATCTCGACCGCCTCGGCCCCCACATCGAGACGGCGATCGCCCGCGTGCCGGCCTTCGGCCAGGTCGGCGTCAAGAAAGTCTACAACGGCGCCATCGCCTATACGCCGGACGGTTCGCCGATCGTCGGCCCGGCCCCGGGGTTGAAAAACTTCTGGCTCAACGAGGGCCATTCGTTCGGCGTCACCGCCGCCGGCGGCGCCGGCTGGCAGCTCGCCGAATGGATAGTCGAGGGCGAGCCGACCGTCGACATGCTCGGCGTCGATCCGCGCCGCTTCGGCCCGTACGCACAGACGGGGTATCTCATCGAAAAGAACGAGGAGGCCTATGCGAAGGTCTTCACCGTGCATTATCCGAACGAAGAGCGCGTCGCCGCGCGGCCTTTGCGGCAGACGCCCTGCTACGACCGGATGAAGGCGCTCGGCGCGGTGTTCGGCTCGACTTACGGCTGGGAGCGGCCGAGCTTCTTCGTCCCCCCCGGCTATGGCCTCAGCGAAGCGGATCTCGCCAGGCCCGACGTCCTCCTCAACGAGAACCATCCCCCGACCACGCCCGGCGAGCGGCCGCGCGAAAAATGGAGTTTCCGCCGCTCGAACGATTTCGCCTTCGTCGGCGCCGAATGCCGCAACGTGCACGAGAACGTCGGCCTGCAGGACATGTCGGCCTTCGCCAAGACCGAGGTCTCAGGGCCCGGCGCCGAGCGCTGGCTCGATTCGATCCTGACCAACCGGATCCCGAAGGCGACCGGCCGCGTGACGCTGACCTATCTCCTCACGGCGCGCGGGGGAGTGAGGGCCGAGTTCACCCTGACTCGGATCGGGCCGCAGCGCTTCTATCTCGTCTCGGCCGGAGCGCTCGAAAGCCATGATTTCGACTCGCTCGAAAAACTCCTGCCGGCTGACGGAAGCGTGCGGCTCGACAAGGTGACGACGCAGCGCGGCGTGCTCGTGCTCGCCGGCCCGCGCTCGCGCGAGGTGCTGGCCAAGGTCGCCGACATCGACGTCTCCGACAAGGCGTTCCCGTGGCTGACCGCCCGCCGCTGCTCGGTCGGCGCCGCCGGCCTGATCGCGATGCGGGTCAATTTCGTCGGCGAGCTCGGCTACGAGCTGCACCATCCGATCGAAATGCAGAACACCATCTTCGACGCCCTGATGGAGGCGGGCCGCGCATACGAAATGAGACCGTTCGGCATCCGCGCCATGGATTCGCTCAGGCTCGAGAAGTCCTACAAGCTGGTCGGGCGCGAACTGTCGATCGAATATGCCGCGCTCGAATCCGGGCTCGAGCGGTTCGTCGATCTCGGCAAGGACAAGTTCCTCGGCCGCGACGCGCTGATCGCCTGGCGCGACAGGGGCTTTATGAACCGCCTGGTCACGCTCGAAGTGCTCGGCGTCGCCGACGCCGATCCGCGCGGCTCGGAGCCGGTGACCAGGGGCGGCGCGACGGTCGGCCGCACCACGTCGGGCGGCTATGGCTGGCGCACGGGAAAATCGCTGGCGCTGGCGATGGTCAAGCCCGAATGCGCCGCGCCGGGGACCGAGGTCGACGTCCGCGTGCTCGGCGAGACGAAGCGCGCCGTCGTGGCGGCCGACAGTCCGTACGATCCCGCCAACAAGGCGCTGAGGGGATAATTCCCTTCTCCCGCTTGCGGGAGAAGATGGCGCGAAGCGCCGGATGAGGGCGCGCTGCCGCGTAGAGTCGGCGCCGGACTTCAGCGGCCCGGTCCCCTTGCATGGTCTGTTTGTCCCGAATCGCTTTAAGCCTCGGGATGACCGCCTGGGGGTGGCCACCCCCAGGCGGTCGGGCGGGCGGGATCGTAGTCCCCTTGGCTTGAAACCGTGGATGAGCTGGATCCGTCCGTCCTTCGCGCTTGGCCTGAACAGATGATGGGGAGCAAGTCCCGCATGCAAGGCAAGGTCTCGCCCGAGCCAAACGCAACGCAAGTGTATGTCGGAGTCGACGTCTGTAAAGAACGGCTCGACGTCTACCTCCATCCAGTGGGAAAGACGGTCAGCGTCAACAACGACCCGAACGGAATCAAGCGGCTGAAGCGCTTGCTGAAACCTCATGACGTGGCCCTCGTCGTCATGGAGGCCACAGGCAAGCTGCACCGGCTCGCCCACCGTTCCCTCAGCGCCAGCGGCTTTAGGGTCGCTGTCGTCAACCCATTGCGTTCGCGGCTGTTCGCCGAGGCGATCGGGATGCTCGCCAAGACCGACCGCGTGGACGCGCGCATGCTGGCCATCCTCGGCGACACTCTCGATCCCGCCGTTACCGAGCCGCCCAGCGAACTTCTCGAAGGCCTGCAGGAACTCGTGCGCGGCCGCCAGGCGGCGAGCGACGAGCGCACCGCGCTTCTCAATCGGCGCGGCGGCAGCAAAACCAAATGTTTGATCCGCGAGCTCAATCGCCAGTTGCGCGCTCTCGAGACCTCGCTCTCCCACCTCGACGCCGAGATCCAACGCCTGATCCAAAGCGATCCCTGCCTCGCAAGGCGCTTCGAAATCCTCGTTTCGATTCCAGGCGTCGGCGAGGTCATCGCAGCCGCAATTGTCGCGGAATTGCGCGAGATCGGAACCCTCTCGGCCAAAGAGACCGGCATGCTCGCAGGCCTCGCCCCAATCGCCTGTGACACCGGCGATACGATAGGCGCCCGCCACATCAGAGGAGGCCGCGCTCATCTGCGCAACTCCTTGTACATGGGAGCGCTCAACGCCTCCCGCTTCAATCCCGCCCTCAAGCAGTTCCACGATCGGCTCGTCGCCAAAGGCAAACTGGCCAAAGTCGCCCTCACCGCCGTCATGCGAAAGCTACTCGTCCTCGCCAACACCCTCGTCCGCGAGGACAAACTCTGGGAGCTAAATCATGCTTGACTCCCATCACAGATGCTCATCCCCGTCCCTTCTCCCCAAGGGAGAAGGGCGCGCGCGCCACCGTCGGCTCTCGCCCCTTCAGGCCGCGCTCGGGCCGCGCATCGCCTTCAGCGCGGCTTCGACATGGCGCCAGGTCTTCGCCTCCTCCTTGTCCTTCCGCCGCTCGCAATCGGCGGCGCGCTGGGCCGCCTCCGCGATGGCGCGCTGGCCATGCGCCTCCATGAGCTGGCGGGCGTATTCGGCGATCAGGGTCTCTTCCATCGGCAAACCTCCGCGTTGACGAGGCGCCGCGGACTTACCAAAAGATCGCGGCAAGACTCCGCCCGTGCGCCAGCAAACTGACCTGCCTTGTCAGAGAACGGCCAGCCAGGCCGTCAATGCGCGGACTTCGATTGACGTAACCGAGGCTGCCCTGTTCTTGCCCGCCGGTGGCGTTTCCATGATCGCATTCTGGACAAGTCTCTCTCTTTTGCAAATGGAAGAACCACGCCAGATCTGAGTATTGATGCTTCGAATGGCGCGAAATCGGATGGAACAGACCGGAGCGACGGAAGGAGGCCGGCGTAGTCCGCCGGATGAGGGAACCGGGTCGAGGGATAAAGTCCACTGTGACCGAAATCCAGCGGGTTGGTCGTCGGCGCGGGGATGCGCCACGCTTCGTCAGACCCCATCTCGTCTGTATGGGCGTGGCCCGATCTTTTGGAAGCCCAAGAGAAGCTGCAGGAAACCTCGACAATGCCCGAGACGGTCGTTCGCGTGATGGCGCTCACGGCTTTGCTGGCCGCGGCCCGCGTTGATGATATCCAACCGGCTCTTCCAGAGCATCTCTCTTTACAAATTCCCCATTTCGATGTAGCGTTAACCCGCGTCACATCGGTTTGGGCCGCAGGAGACCAGACCATGCCGAAGAAACCTCCGGCCGAATCCGAGTCGACAATCCCCGGCGGGCCGCCCGCCGAACGGCGTCGGATGTTCGAGGACGCGAGGCGGCCTCAGAACACACCGGCGGAAACCAGCAAACATAAACCGGACAACGGCGCATCGCCGAAAACCAGCCCGGATCAATCCGAGCCATCGGGAGGGAAGCCAGATGAGGAGTCGAGTTCGACCAGGCGATTGACGAGAAGGCCCGGCGCAAGTCGCATCGTGGCGGCAAAGCCCTTCAACGGCTCTTTATTTTTCAAGGCGCCAGGGACGCGGCGCTCAACGACGCCGTCATCTCCCGGGTGCCGACCCCAAAGGCCGTCCGGCCGCGTCGCCAATTGACGGAACACGCGATGGCGGCCCCAGCGGGGACGGCGGTGGCCGCGCGCCGCGGCCGAACGCCAGCGGAGGACTATGCGGCGCAATTGTCGGCTGCAGCGGCTGCCCTGGCGGCGGAGGAGAGCCAAGCCGCCGCGCCCGGCCGCCCGATCCCGGTCCGGCGGCGATGGCAGTTCATCGGCCCGACCCGGGTCCCCAACGGGCAGACTTACGGAACCAATCGCGTCGACGTCATCGGTCGCGTGTCGTGCGTGGCCTTCGATCCCGGCAACTCGAAACATGTGCTGTGCGGGGCTGCCGGCGGAGGGATCTGGGAAAGCGCCGACGAGGGGGCGACCTGGGCGCCGCGCACGGACAAAATGCCGTCTTTGGCGATCGGGGCCATCGCGTTCGATCCGAAGACGCCCAAGATGGTCTACGCCGGCAGCGGCGAGGGCAATTTCTATTCCTCCATCGGCGCTGGCGTCTATCGCTCGAGCGACGGCGGCGCGACATGGACGACGCTTGCCGGTGCGCCCTTCATCGGGGTTGGATTTTATGGATTGGTCGTAGACCCCAAGGATCCGACGCGGCTGTACGCCGCGACCACCGCGGGGTTCTTCGCCTCGACCGATTCCGGGGCGACCTGGGCAAAGAAACGTGCGGGGACCTGTTGGGGCGTGAGCCTGCATCCCTCGGGCGGACCGACCGCGGAAATCCTGGCCACATTCTCCGACGGGCTATTCTCGTCCGCCAATGGCGGCGGCAGTTTCGCCAAGGTCAAGCTGCCTTCCAGCCCGGCAGCCGCCTGGGCGCGGCTCGCTGTGGACCGGGTCGCGTCTTCGCCGGATGTCGCCTACGTGTTCGGCGCTGCAGGGACCGGCGCTCATCTTTGGCGGCGGTCGGGCGCGACATGGACGAAGCTCACGACGCCGGCCGGACTGAACGTGAATCAGGCCTGGTACGACTGGTACGTCGCCTCGCCGCCGGACCGGACCAACCAGGTCTTTCTCGGCGCGATCGACGGCTATCGCGGTGACCTAACCAGGGCCGCCTGGAAATGGACCGACATCACCACTCAGGGGGCTCACAGCATTCATCCGGACCAGCATTGCCTGGCCTTTTCGCCGGGCAATTCGAAAGTGATTCTTGCCGGCTGCGACGGAGGCCTGTTCCGATCGTCTGACAGCGGCGCCACCTGGACGACGCTCAACGCAGGTCTGGGGATCACGGAGGTCGAGTACATCGCTTCCGATCCGACAACCTCCGCCTGGCTGATGGTGGGGACGCAGGACAACGGAACGCTTCGCTACACTGGGTCCCCGACCTGGGACCACATCGCGGACGGCGACGGCGGAGATTGCGGCGTCAATCCGCTCACGCCCGCCCAGATCTACCATTCCTATTACGAGGTCAGCCTGGAGCGATCCAACGACAAGGGCAACACCTGGACGAACCTGAATCCGCCGAGCATGCCGTCCCTGTTCTATCCGCCGGTGGAAGTCTACGGACAGACGGTCGCGATCGCCGGGACGTCCATGGACCTCACGCGGACGGGCGGCCCGCCATGGGCTACGCTCTCGCTCGCGCTTGGCGCCGGCGATGTGGCCACCGCCTGCCGAGTCCACGATGCGGATACGATGTATGTCGGAACCCTCAAGGGTTTGGTCTTCCGCGTGCAATGGAGCGGCGGCGCCTGGACGAAGACTGCCCTCGCGTCGCCGTTCAGCGGCTATATCAGCTGCATCACGCAGGATCCGTCGCATCCGACGCGGCTGTGGGTGACCTCGACCACGATCGGCGTGGCGAAGGTTTGCCGATCGGACAATGGCGGGGCCTCATGGACGGACTGCACCGCCAACCTGCCGCCGATTCCGAAGAACGCGGTCGTGGTCGACCCGGCCGACGGCAATAGCGTCTGGGTCGCGGCGGATGTGGGCGTCTATCACAGCACGAACCTCGGCGGCGCTTGGGCCAGCGCGGCAGTGGGATTGCCGAACGCCATCGCCGCGGATCTGCTGTTCCATGCGAAAGACCGCAAGTTGTTCTGCGCCACGCGCAATCGAGGCGTTTGGGCGCTGTCTGTGTGAACGCTCGAAACGGTTTCACCCCAGCGAACGGGTGAGGAGGGCGAAATGGATTTCATCGAGCAGTGGTTTGGCGTCTCACCTGACGGCGGCGACGGTTCGGTCGAGGCGGACCTGATGGTCGCTGTCCTGGTTGTCATCGCCGCCATGATTTTTCGACGGCAGGTCGCGAGGTTCTTGGCTGATTGGCGGCGAGGACGTGAACGGAACGTGGGGTGACCTGAAACGCCCACGGCGAGCAGCTGTCGGCGCCCAGCGTTTTGATGGCCGCAGCAGAGGCGCGCCGCCACGGCGAACCGCTGCCCGCCGCACCCTCATTTCCGGCCCTTTTCCAGCGGTCCGCCGGAATTGCCCGGCTGGATGGGCGCGGAAAAATGGAAATATCGGCTGTCGTCGCCGAGGCCGGCGAGCGCGGTGACGTTTCCAAGGGTGAAGTTGCCGCTGGTCGCGAGAACCCCTTCTCCCTCCGGGAGAAGGTGGCGCGGAGCGCCGGATGAGGGAACCTTCCTGCCGGAACAGCGTGGATTCCGGCCAGTGACCTTTGGCCGCGCAACGCCGTCTCGTTCAAGACCGACTCGACCGACGACGCCGACGGGAGGCGCCTTTGGGACAAGGTGCAGGAGGCGATGAACGCGTCCGTATCGCCGGGATTTTCCGCGCCGCCTGCGCACCGTTACGGGGAGCCGCTGCGTGTCCGCCCGCGCCTCGGCCAGGGCGCCTTTCGCGTTCTCGTGACTGACAACTATCATCGCCGCTGCGCCGTGACGCGTGAGCGGACCTTGCCGGCGCTCGAAGCCGCGCATATCCGGCCTTTCGCGGAAGGCGGCGAACACGAAGCCTCGAATGGCGTGCTGTTTCGTCGCGACATCCACAGCCTGTTCGACGCCGGCTACGTGACGATCTCACCCGACCTGCGCTTTGAGGTCAGCCGCCGCATCAGGCAAGAATTCGAGAACGGGCGGCAGTATTACGAATTGCACGGGCGGGAGATCGCGCTGCCGGACGACCGGCGCAGCCGGCCGGACCGCGCGGTGCTCGAGTGGCACAAGGGAAGCCGGTTTCTCGGTTCAGTTGCGGGAAATCATGCCCCCGTATCCCTCCTGACTTATCCCTAGGGACAATGACCCTGGGATGATCACCTGCGGATGCATCCGGAATTGGCGGCGGGTCTTCTTCCTTTATGCTAACCCAAAATAAGAAGAAGATTGTGCAAGTCCCCTAAGTCCAGGTGTCTAGATCACAACGCACAACAACAAGGCGTTTGTTGACGATCTCGCTGCAAAGGGTGCGTAATTTAACGAATTGGTCCGGAGATTGCTTTCCCAGGCCGATTTTCTTCAGAAGAGAATGACCAGATCTGGGAGATTACGCCCGTTCGAAGTGTGACCTGCGTCACGGCAATCTCCTTCGCTAAGGAATACACTTGCCGTACGGGTCAGGATTCTTGCTGACCTAAAGTCAGTGTTTGAAGAATATGATCCGTATTTTTTCCGACCGCCAATTGATGGAGATGACGACATGGATAGTGAAAACTTCAAGAGTTGCGTCGAAGGGATCGAGAAATTGGCCGGGGACGCGCCTGGGGTCGCAGAACTCGGAAAGCGTCTGGTCCAACAGGTCGCGGCCGCCGTCGCCGAGGAACAGCGCGGCGCCGAAATTTCAAGTCCGGATCTGGAATTGACCATCGAGAAGGGTCAGCCCGTGCCTGCGCCGTTTCTCGATCAGGTCAAGGTGGACGCGGCCGGTCTGGCGCTCGCCGATACGGTCGTACAGTACCTGAATCTCCGGATCTGGATCCGGATCTGGGCCAGGTTCTGGGCGAGGATCGTCATCGGCCCGATCTTCCTGGCGACCACCCCACTCAACCGATTCCAGGACTTCAGCGACCGAATCGCGTTTTCGGCCGGCGAGAAGGCGCTGCTGGATCGTCTCGACAAGATCGCGGGCTAGGCCGAGCCGCGCCCGAATGGCGGCCGCCCGCAAGGGCGACCGTTTCGCCGCCATTATTCCAATCATTGCATGAGGAGGGCGCCATGGCTTCGACCCTCAATCTGATCATCAAGACCACGCGCAAGTGCAACTTGCGTTGCTCCTATTGCCACGACTGGCGCTCGCGCAGCCATCCGCTCTCGTTCGAAGTGCTCGCGCAGCTGATCCGGAAGGCGCTGCAGAACCCCAACCGCAGGCTGGTCAACTTCATCTGGCATGGCGGGGAACCGCTGCTGCTTGGGCAGGAGTTCTTCAGGCGAGCCCTCACCCTGCAAGAGAAATTCCTGCACAGCCGGCAGTTTGTCATCAACAGCGTCCAGACCAACGGCACGCTGCTGACCGACGACTGGTGCGAGTTCCTCCGGCGCAACCGGTTCACCGTGGGACTGAGCATCGACGGCCCCGAGCGGATCCACAATCTCAACCGCAGCTATGCATCGGGCCGCGGCAGCTACGAGGATGTCGTACGCGGCGTCGGGCTGCTGAAACGCCACGAACTGAATTTCGGCGTTCTGCTGGTGCTGAACCAGAACACGAGACAACTGACCGCGCGCCAGATCTTCGATTTCGTGCTGAACGATCTCGGTGTGAAGACCTTCTCCTTCCTTCCGGCCGTGCCCGACAATATCCCGGGTGAGCTCAGCGGCGAACGGGTCACCGCCGACTTCTTCGACATGGCCCAGTACAACGATTTCATGATCGAAATCTTCGACTATTGGTTTGCGCTGGATGATCCTGAAGTCGGGGTCCGCGAGCTCGGCGGGATTCTGCGCTCGATTACCGGCGGCAACCCACAGTGCTGCACGCTCGCCGGCGGCTGCATCGGCGAGAACTACCACATCGAGCCCGGTGGGGACATATTTCACTGCGACAAGTACGTCGGCGATCCGGCCTACCACCTGGGCAACGTGCTCACGGACGATTTCGACGGGATCCTGCAGACCGAAAAGTTCCAGCACCTGATCGCCGACGAACGACGAAGCCAGTCACGCATGGCTCGCTGCCCGCATCACGCGATCTGCAATGGGGGTTGCCCGCACGACCGCTACATCGCGCGCAAATACGACCCGGCCTTCGATGGCCGCTGTTGCGGGCAATCCGCCCTGATCGAGCACATTAGGGCGAAGGTTGCGGGCCGGCTCGACCGCGCCGCCATCGATCGCCCGGTTGCCGAACCGCTGCTCACAACGGTCGAGGACTGAGTCCTTTGGCTCCGGCGCAATCAACGTTGGCCATACGGAGGCGTCTCGGATTGCCGACCGGTTACAGAGGTTCCGGGTTCCGCGACTGGGTTCCGGTGACAGTGTAACTTATTCGCAAAGTCCTCTTCGGTGTCCGCGAAGTCAGCGAAACGGAAGCGCCGCACGATTTCGCAATTCCCGTGACAGTGCAGATTCCCGTGACAGTGCAGTTTACTGTCCTTGCACCTCGACTCCCGGGAAGTCGAGGCTTATTGATACCGGCCGGAATTGCCTGGCTGGATGGGCGCGGAAATCCGGAAATATCGGGTGTCGTCGCCGAGGCCGGCGAGCGCGGTCGCGTTTCCAAGGGTGAAATTGCCGCTGATCGCGCGAACCCCTTCTCCCTCCCCGAGAGAAGGTGGCGCGAAGCGCCGGATGAGGGAACCGGACCGTCGAGCCTGTCGGCCGAATGGCGCCGGCGCGGCCAACGACCGCCGGCGGTCGCCCTCGTCCCCGTCCCTTCTCCCGACGGGAGAAGGGGGCGCGCACAGCCGTCGGCGGCTCGTCTTCACGGGGCGCTACATGTTGTGCGCGCGAAGGCCGGCTGACGTGCCGCCTGCGATTGGTTTCTATGCGGTTCGGCCTTCGGACTTCCCGGCGCGGCACCACGTCACGAACGGGTCGACGCGAGAGAGCGTGCCGTAGCACTGCTCCGACGCCGCCTTGCAGCCGCCGCGGCACATGGCCTTCAATTGCGGCTCGCAGTCCGCGCAGTCTTCCGGCCAGGTCTCGCGGAATGCTATAACGTGGGGGTGGTTTCGAAAGATCCGGCCGAAGCCGCCTTTGCGAATGTTTCCGAGCGTCACCGGCGAGTGGTTGCAGATTCGAATGTCTCCGCTGGGATTGATGGTGAAGTACGCTTCGTCGCCCGCCAGCGGACACCACCCGAATTGGATGTTCTTGTAGGGACGCACATCGACGACGCAGGGTTCGATCACCACTGAGGCCGCCACCTCCAGTCCGGTGGCCTTCGCAAGCGCATCGAGCGTCTTCAGATTGGCTTCGATCAATTCGGGCGGCGGCGCCAACTCCGCGACCCGTTCGAGATTATGCGAGGCGAAGTTCATCCGATTGTACATCAAGCCGTACGCGCCCAGCGCAATCGCCAGCTTGGCGGTGTCTTCAAGGTCCGCGCCATTGCGCTTGGTCGCCACGAATACCGCAACCCATGGCCGCCCGGCGCGTTTCAGGCTCACCATCGCCCGGATTGCGGCGTCCCAGGCGCCGCGCCTCCCGGCCAGTTCGTCATGCACTTCCGGCCGATGGGAGAACAGGGTCAGTTCAAACGCGGCGACCCCGTCCAGGCGGTCGATCAGTTCGGGAGTCAAGCGCGACCCGTTGGTGATCAGGACGGGAGCGACGCCTCTTCGCGTTAGACACTGCACGATTTCCGGCAGGTCTTTTCGGAGCGTCGCTTCGCCGCCCGAAAGCGCGATCAACTCGACCGGCGTTTCGTCCTGAAGTCGCGCGAGCAGTTCGTCCACCTCGGCCGGCGTCATCTCGCTGCCGGCCTGGGGCGTCTCCGCCATGCCGCCCCAAAATGCGTAGCAGTGCCCGCACCGGTGATTGCACTGACGCGTCAGCTCCAGGACGAAGGTTTTCGGAAGGCCGGCGACCTCACCCGACGATCTGGTCATAGACTTGTTTGCTGATGACGCCTTTTTGGTGCAGTTCGGTCGCCAGGTTCATGCGCACCTGCTTCTCGACGCCGCGGATCGCCCATTCCACCGGCATGTTCGCGGGGTCGAACACTGGCCTGTAGCACAGGATCGGAGGCCGCTTCAGCGGCTTCAGCGCGACCGGATACGTATGAGGCTCGGAAAACAGGACCTCGACGTCCTGCCCCTCGAGGTCCTTAAGCGTTCCCTCGCCCACGGTGAGGTGCGCCGCCAGTTCGTGGCGGACCCGATCGACGACGACAAAGTACTTGCCGTGCTCAGATACGATTTTGCCTTTCTTTGGAGATTCGGCCATTGCTTTCTCCTCCTTCGGGCGCCGCGAAGCATACCCAGCGGCGCCAAAAGCGATCCCCCTCTGCTTACACGTGTACTCACACGGTATCGTTTTGTCTATTAGGCTAATTGTCGCAGCCGTTAGCCGCATCCCTCACTTTTGGTCGCGTATCGGCCCGCTGGAATTGCCCGGCTGGATCGGCGCGGAGATCTGGAAATATCGGCTGTCGTCGCCGAGGCCGGCGAGCGCGGTCCTGTTTCCAAGGGTGAAAATGCCGCTGGTCGCGCGAACTCCTTTCTCCCTCCGGGAGAAGAGCCTGTCCCCGGGCTTGACCCGGGGATGGCGCGGAGCGCCGGATGAGGGAACCGCGCTGTGGAGATGATACTCCGGACGGCGCAGTACGGCCGGCGTTGGCCGGCCGCACCCTCATGCCCGTCCCTTCTCCCGAATGGGAGAAGGGAGCGCGCACCGCCGTCGGAGGCTCATCGTGATGGTGTGAGAAGTGTCGGCGCCGTCACCGGCGAGCACACCGAGGCGCTGGTCCGTCACCGCGGCGGCGGCGCAAGCCCCCTCAAGAACTTCATCACGTGGCCTAGCGACGGCGCCGAATGGAGGAGGGCGGAGAGCGTTGAGAGGGAGAAGTCCTCCATTGGTAGGAGAGAGCGGATCATCGCAGCCAGCGCGCGTAGATTGTAGAGTGGCTGGTACATCCGGATCTTCGGCTTGTCCAAGCGGGTGAGGCCCCAGACCGCGTCCATCGCCGTTCGCACGGAGGTCTCGACCGTAAACACGGCGTCGCCGTCAACCTCGACGAACTGCCCGATGAACGCCAGATTCGTGCAGCCTTCGGGAATGCCCCTCGGCCGGTCCGTTACTTTCCTTGGCATGAACTAACTCGTGACGTACGGCATCATTGATGTCGCGACCTCGGAATGATCGAGAGCGCGGTCGCGCTGGGCCGGGTCCAGCCCGCAGTGCGAGAGAAGCTCGAAGAGCATCTCTCGCCCGGTGCATTCCTTCATGGGCTTCTTGACGAAATCGCCGACGGCGGCGCTGTCCTGCCCGTATGCCCACAGCACGTTCACGTCCTTCGGCTGCGTCGGGTAGTACTTGCCGTAGAGCACGAACGAGATCTTCCAGCGCGAGTCGACGATCGTGACCGCGCCGCCCGTGCCGGCGACGTTACCGGTCTTCTTCTCCATGTACTCGAAGAACGTGGGATCTCCCTTGATCGTCGGGAAGAAGGATAGCCAGTTCGTCTTGTCGATGTCCGAAAAAAAGACTTCCGGACGGCCGAACTTCGGGTCCCTCCAGGCGAGCTTCTCCCAAACTGTGAAGCACCCGCGGTCGGTATTCGAGGAGTCCAAGTCGGCCACAGTGTCCGTCGTCCCTTCGCGTGAATTCTGCGTCAGCGAGCCGTTCGTGAAGAAGACCAGATCGTCGCCAGTAAGGTCGACCTCTGACGGACCATGCGCGGTGCGCAGGCGAAGCCTCGTCGCCGTATTGTTGTCGGCCGACATCTCGATCTCCTCCACCGTCGTTCCGGCCCGGAACTGCACGCCGAGCGACGTGAGCCAAAGCTGCAACGGCTTGATGATCGAGTCGTATTCGTTGTACTCCGTGTGAAGGATTCCCTGCAGGTGCTTAAGCCCGGGAGAGTGCATCATGAACCGCGCCAGGTATCGCCGCACCTCCATCACCGAGTGGTAATCGGCGAATGCGAGCATCGTGCTCCAGCAATACCAGAAGATGGACCTCGTGAAGTCCGCACTGAACCAGTCACGAACGGTGACGTTCTCCAGCTCTTTCTCGGGCGTCATCAGGAGTTCGAGCATTCGCTTCGAGTCGTGCGGCGACATGAGCGGCCCAGACAGATCGAAACGCTGCCCCTGATTGTGCATCAGGCGAAATTTCGAGAATATGGGTTCGCGCACGTTCGCCCGATGGGTCTCGTCAAGGACCGTCAAGCCCGGCGTCTGGATCGAGGGAATCTTCGAGCACAGGTACCAGAGGCACTCCATGCGGGGCTCGAGCTCGCGCTCGCCGCGGGACGTGAAGCCGCGCACGGCGTCGCCCGCGGCATCCATCGAGCCGCCCATGACGCGGAGCAATTCGTAAACAGTGACGTTCGCGGCCGGCATGTGGGCGTCATCCACCAGGAAAGCCGCCGACGCCAGACCAGCGACGCCGCCGCCGATGATATGGGCTCGCTTCTCCGTGATGCGGTCGGGCGGCGGAGCGTTGATCCGGTCGTAGTTTCTCACGGTCCTTCTCCTCGGGCGTGCGGCGGACTGGCTGCCCGAATAGCAATCGTCGCTCAATAACGACGACCGAAATGACTCTGCATTGATGGAGATCAACCGGATCAGGAAATATCACGCGGCCCGGATCTCCGGGGCGCGGCAGCTGGCGCGGGAAGAGATGTGGCGGATCGTCCGCGGGTCTGCGACGCAAGCCAAAGAGCTGATCGAGAGGACCGAGGATTACCGATTACACTGACACGCCCTTGTACCTGAATTGCAGTCTCGGATCGAAGGTGCAGCCGGTGGGAGTGCGCCCTAAAATTGAGACACAATAATTGCGTGAGATGGCCCCTGAGGAGGAGGAGGAACCATGGGGAAACGAGGGGCCCGGGTGCAAATGCAAATGGCCACCACACAAATTTCACTGTTAACAACCGTCATCTGTGGATAACTCGGTCCAACCGGCCGCGCGGGGCGGGCCAGACAATCCGGACGGTTGCGTTGACATGTGCCTGGGCGCGATTATGACCACCCAGCGCTCGGGAGCGGCGCCAAGCTGCCGATCACTGGTGAAGCGGGAGGAGAGCATGGCGTTTGGCCTGTACGTGATGCAGGACGGATCGGTCATGGTGGCCTACGGCCATAGGCGCATCCGGATTTCTCGCGCGCAATACAAGGCAAACGGATATAAGCCCGCTTTCGAAAAACTGGCGGCCAAGTCGCTCGACGCGCACAAGCCTCAGGTCTTTCGCGAACCGCCCAGTCCCGGGGCGGGCTTGCATACTGAGGCAGCGCAACGTTTCGGGTTGCGGGCTGGCGCTCCGCACTGACGGATCTCGCCTCAGCCCAGCAATGCTTCTCCACTTCGCCAATCCCCTGAAAAGCGAAGAGGACGAAGCAACGACCGCCCGCCTGTGCAAAGGCGAAAGCGTCGGCCTGGCAGTCGGTTCGGACGCCTTCCTTGCCGCGCTGGAAGCCGAGGTCCGCCGCATGCTCCACGGCTGAAGCGCGGCCCCAAATCGAAGCAGCCCGGGAGCGAACCCGGCAAAAGGTTAAAGTGCACTGTCACTGGAATACCCGCCGCAGCCAACCACCGCCGGCGGTCGCCCTCATCCCCGTCCCTTCTCCCGGAGGGAGAAGGGGGCGCTTCACCGGCACTCGGTGTAGGCGCTGAGAGCCTTCGCCTGATCCGAGAGGTCCGGCCCTTTCATCGCCTGCGTCGCCTCGCCGATCTGGAACCTAATGGAATTGTCCTGAAGGAAGTTGGCCACGGCCGAGGCCTTGATGGCGAAATTGACGTTCTGCGGGATATCGCCCTGCGCCTTGATTTCGCTCAAAAAATTCAGCGTGGCGGTGACGATCCCGATCAAATTGCCGTTTTCGTCCAGTAGCGGGCCGCCGGAATTGCCCGGCTGAATCGGCGCGGAAATCTGGAAATACCGGCTGTCGTCGCCGAGGCCGGCGAGCGCGGTCACGTTTCCAAGAGTGAAATTGCCGCTGGTCGCGAGGACCCCTTCTCCCTCCGGGAGAAGGTGGCGCGGAGCGCCGGATGAGGGAACCGGACCGTGGAGCCTATACGCCGAACGGCGCCGCCGCGGCCAACCACCGCCGGCGGTCGCCCTCATCCCCGTCCCTTCTCCCGGACGGGAGAAGGGGGCGCGCACAACTGTCGGCGGTTCGGACTGAAGCCAGTACTATCGCGCCGACAGTCATGGCCGCTTCCCAATTCGTGGAAAACTCTTACTCTCGACAACCGGAAGGGCGGAGGCCATGGGCGTCAGGCTGGTCGTTGCGGTGACGGACGGCGATTGGTTCGACCATCTCCGTGCGTTGCCTCTTCTGACCGAGGTGAACTTCTGGTCCCCGTCGGACAGAACGTTTCGCGCGCTTCAGCCCGGCGAGCTGTTTCTTTTCAAACTGCACGCGCCGCGCAACGTCATTGGCGGCGGCGGTTGGTTCGCACATTCGACGATTTTGCCATGCTCGCTCGCCTGGGAGGCGTTCGGCGAGGAGAACGGCGCCGCAACGCTGCGCGAGATGCGCGCGCGGATCGCCCGCTACACGAAGCGATCCGCGGACGATCGCGAAGACTTTCCATATTGGCTGCCGGATTCTCACCCAGCCGTTCTTCCTGCCGGAACATGCGTGGATTCCGGTCAGCGACCTTTGGCCGCGCAACGTCGTCTCGTTCAAGACCTACTCGACCGAAGACGCCGACGGGAGGCGCCTGTGGGACAAGGTGCAGGAGGCGATCAGCGCGCCCGCATCGCCGGGATTTTCCGCGCCGTCTGCGCCCAGTTATGGGGAGCCGCTGCTCGTCCGCCCGCGCCTCGGCCAGGGCGCGTTTCGCGTTCTCGTGACCGACAATTATCATCGCCGCTGCGCCGTGACGCGTGAGCGGACGCCGATGACCAGAAAGACCCCGAAAACAGCCTGGCGATGCATTCCTTCTTCGGGTAGCCCGACGCTACAAACTGCATAATTTATCATTTTCCGCACGTTCGTATTAACATACTGACTTAACGATGCTATCTGCGTATACGATGATTAACTGACACGGTCAGCGCTTTACGCTTGACTCCGTGGAACTCATAAATTAGAAGAAATACGGCTACTTTTCCGGGGATATTTGGCCAATGAGCGAAAAGCTTATCGATCTATCGGATGAAAACGGTGACGGCGAACGGTCTCCTAGCTCTCGTCAGAAGCGGGAAAAGTTTGTTCAATTAGCTGAGAGGCGAACAAAAACGGCGCTCAAAGCGATCCGAACGATCGCAAAATTGGGCAATCGAAATGCTTATGAATATTCAGAGCAAGACGTGAAGCGGGTAGCAAACGCGCTCCTGAAGGAAATTGAACTGATGAAAGGGCGAATGCTCTCGACAAAGACCAAAGACTTGGTGGATTTTAGGCTCTAGAATTGCAGCTGCCTTGCGCCGCTGGCCAAGAATTCCGAGGGGCAAAATGGACGACAAAGAACTTCTGATGGAACTGTTGGCGGCCGAGCGCGAGGCTGACGCACTCGCTGCCCTGAAAAAGCGTTCACTCTTCACCGCAGCGAACCGATGGTGCCCGTTAGGTAACATGCCGAACAATCAGTCGATCGTTCAAGCTCAAATGAGCAGCCCGGCCGCAGCGTTGGTTGAAAAATTCACAAACGGTCTTGACGCAATATTACTACGTCACTGCAAGTCCGATGATATAGATCCTGCAGGGCTCAATGCACCGCAGAACATGCGAGACGCAGTTTACAAGTTTTATGGTGATTTGAGTGCGAAGAGTGGAACTGATATTCGCATACTAGCAGAAGAGAACTTGGTTCTTTACGCGACTGGCTCCAAATCTCGACCTTCTATATCTTTCTTTGATTCGGGAGAAGGTCAGTTACCTGAGAGTTTTCCTACGACATTTTGTTCTTTGATTTACGGCAGTAGCCAAGGTTCGTACAAAGGAGCGGTCCCCTTCGTCCAAGGGCGGTTCAACATGGGCGGTACGGGTGTTCTTCCATTCTGCGGCGATGAGCGGAAATTGCAGTTGATTGTATCTCGGGTACCGTCGGACGTTGCTAGCGCGCCACACGATTGGGGCTTCACAATTTTTTGCTACTTCCCTTCGAAGCAGAACCCTGCGTGGTATTATCTAACGGGGACGGATAGTAATGTTTTGACCGCAGGGTCCGAACCTCTGCCGTTGGTTCCCAAGCTCGGTGCAAAGGCAGGTGAAATTTGCGCGCCGCGAGAAAGAATGGTTTCGAGCGGGACTCTAATCAAAATGTACGACTACAAGGCTCCGCGCTCAAATATTTGTGGTGAACTTTTTAAAAGACTGGAGGAGTATCTGCTTCGACCAGAGATGCCGCTACGTATCATTGAGTGTCGACCAGAGTATAAAGCAAATGTGATGGGAGTTACCGTTTGGAACAGGCTTTTCGCTTGGGGAAAGGATAAACTTGAACCCGGTTTTGAAGAAGGTGCAAGCATTCAGATAAAACTGTCAACCGGCGAGGTTGTCCCCGCTGAGATCCGAGTATTCAAACCGTTAGAAGGCGCAAACGCTGAGGAGGATCATCCACAAACTGGGCTCCGGGCACTTATAAATGGGCAATCCCATGCCAAACGGGACACCCAGTTCTTCCGAACAAAGTCCGTGGACAAGGAGCATGTCGCAGGAAGTATGCTTGTTACGCTGGACTGCACTGATCTTGGGCAGGACACACGCAACGCACTATTCATGAGCAACCGAGAGACTTTTAGGGAGGATCCCCTCCTCGCAGAGTTATTAAAGAAACTCCAAAAGGAGCTCCGCGATCATGAGGGCCTAACGGCGTTAAATCTGCAGCGGTACGAGCAAAAAATTGCCAATGCAACGTCCGATGATGAAGGTATCAGCGCTCTAGAAGAGCTTCTATCGACTGACCCAATTTTAGCGGATCTATTTAGCAGTATGAAGGCCGGTCAAGTAGCAGCGAAGACTTCTAACGGTCCTCCGGGATCTAAGCTTAAAGGAAAGCCTGAACCATTTATTGGCACAGAGTTCCCGAGTTATTTCAAACGAAAGAGCGGCGCGACCGGTGTCCAAGTCGACTTGCCACGCGGCGCACACACTAGGGTCTCATTTCTCACCGACGTCAAGAACAATTATTTTACGCGCACAAAATATCCAGGGAAGTGCACTTTCAACGGACCAATCGAGCCGACGTTTCATCTTTTTAACGGCCGCTTGACCTTCACTTTTCACACCGAAAAGAAATTTTCTGAGGGCACTGAACTAAGTATCTGGGCGGAGATAACCGATGGCGCTGGCCACGGCCCGTTCAAATTGTTGATCAAAGGCAAAGTCGTACCGCCACTTCCGAAGACGACGCACGAGCCTCCGCAACCTAACCCGAATGTCGAGAATGCCCCGAGCAGACCCGATATTATTGAAGTGTTAAACGGACCAAACGATCCCCCGATTACAGTCGAGCGTAATCCCGGAACAAAACGTCTTCAACTTTCCGTGAATAAAGGCTCGCATTTACTAATTGATGCTAAGAATTTAAGACCAGAAAGCGAGGGAGCAGCAGTCGAATTCGTGTTTAAGTTTGGATTGGCTCTAATAACGATGGGCCTGCTTGACGCGGCCAGAAATACTCCGGCATGGGAGAGCGATGAAGTCTCATGTCGGGCCCGCATTCAAGAAGCTGCTGCTGGCGCCGCAAGGGTAATCGTGCCTTTGTGCTTGACCTTGCCGAAAAAACTTCCGAAAGCGGCCTGAACTTTACTCGGGAGAGTGAAAGTCCATTTGCCGCTTCTTGTGAATTAGTACGACCTCCCGCGATCCCGGGGTCTCACCGCGCTGGTCGCTGTACCACCTCCTGCCCGGCACACTGCGCCAGAGGCGCCCATCGCGCTCACCTCGTAGGGAAGGCAAAAGAAACTCTTCGAGGCCGGATTCATGCATGATTTCCAGATAGCGTGGTAGCTGCCAGTCTGCATCTGTGAAGGCGACCATTTGCACGATGACAGTTCTCTCGTCGCTTAGTTTAGCAGCCGATGACATCGCGGCTTTTATGTTCGCAAAGTACGTAGCGTGTCCGGGAGTTTTGCGGTCTCCCATTGTGTAATAGCTGCTGCCGGCACCATCGAGCTTGTTGGCTATCATGAACGGCAGAGGTGCCTCTTTTCGGCCGTCGACTTGCCATCGGTGATAGAGCACGTGTACTCCAGGGTAAGGTGGACTAGTCAGCACCAATCTCGGCGCGCCTAACGCCCGTAATCGCGCATCATCTTGAATGCCTGCCGAAGATCGCTTAATTATTCGAACCATTGGTTGCTGGAGGGGAACCGCTGCGCGTAGCGCGCGCGCTCCATCAATCATGCTCGCCGCTGTGAAGCTGAGAAAATCGCGAAAATCATGGAGCGAAGGCAGTCTTGCACGGCCATCAAGCGCCCATTGAGCAGTTCTAAGGACGGCGCAGCGGCCGAACGATTCAAGTCGCACCGACGGAAGCTTTATTGCGGCTCCAAGACCTTGTTCGATGGCCTTCCGCAAACGCCATCGCGGGCGACCGTCGAGATGCTTGTAGTAGCCGAGTTCGGCATAGTCCGCGAAATGAATACTAGATTTCCTAAGATGGATCGCGTCCGCCACTTTCATCGACCATGCGGTCAACTTGTCTAGTTCCGCTTCGCTATAAACAGTGGTTTTCACGGTCGCCACGAATTCCGCAAGTGCGGATATGTCAACTCCGATCGCGTGGCGGCCCGAAGCGAGAGCCTCAACGAGCGTGGTCCCGCCGCCTACGTGATTGTCAAGGACAAAGTCGCCTGGCCGAGTAAAAGCCAAGATCGCAGCACGCGCGAATGCCGGAGAGAAACGAGCCGGGTATTTATAAAATCCGTGCGTCAAGCCTCGCACAGGCTCATTGTTGCGTGCACCCGCAATTAACGCTGCTTCGTCAGCGTCTGAGAAGTCGAGTCTCGGCGCGGAATGGCTCAATCGCTGATATTAAGTTGGTCAGACGGTGGCTAAATATTTGTTCTTCGCAGTCTTTGTTCATGTCTCTACCCATGGCGATCAGGCCCTTTTCGGCGTCCGGACAGCCACGCGGTCAGCGCCTCTTCAGTTAGCTCATAGGCTGGCCGATTCCGTCGAAAGCGGCAACTTTCAGCCGCCTGATTAGTTCTGGCCGCAGGTACACCAGAAGCGCTCGGCGTCCGTCTTGCCTTTTCCCAGGACCCCCGTCGGCTGCTTGCTTCATTTGGATAGCTTGCGCTCAACGATGATTCTTAGATATCTAACTGTGTACTTTTTTCTTAATTGCTGCAAGGTCGACTTTTCGATATTCTCCTCGCCCCAATCCAGCAGGGGTTTTCCGGTGACACTTGTTTTATTTCCCGATTGCTCGGGCCGCCGGCTTCCAATTTCGGCCATGGAGCAAGCCCGCTCACCGATGATCCGGTATTACGGTGACAGT
>CAVUHX010000050.1:0-25796 GCA_963741405.1 uncultured Alphaproteobacteria bacterium | reverse complement strand
GTTCACTGTCTCGTCCCCGGCGGCGGTGTCGCCCTCGACACTCAGCCCTGGGTCGCCTGCAAACCCAACTTCCTGCTCTCCGTCCGCGCCCCGTCGAAGACCTTCCGCCGCCTGTTCCTCAACGGCTTGGAAGCAGCTTTTCGTCGCGGCGAACTCGGTTTCTTCGGCGATCTGGCCCCACTCGCCGAGGCCGCCGCTTTCGCCGAGCGCCTGCGCCCGCTCCCCAACAGCCCCTTCGTCGTCTGCGCCAAGCCGCCGTTCGGCGGACCCGAGCGAGTGCTGGCCCACCTCGCCCGCTACACCCATCGCACCGCGATCGCCAATTCGAGGCTCATCGCCGTCGACGACGATGGGGTGGCCTTCTCCGACAAGGACTATCGCCGCGGCGGGCGCGGCGGCGTCATGCGGCTTGCACCGCACGAGTTCATCCGTCGCTTTCTCCTCCACGTCCTGCCCGACGGCTTTCACCCCATCCGGCACTCCGGCTTCCTGGCCAAAGGCGACCGAAGCGAGAACCTCGCCCGCGTGCGCGAGTTCCAACGGACCCAGGAGCCCGCGGACCAAGCCCAGCCTTCGACGCCGTCGAGCCGTTGCGCCGCCGGCCCTCAGGCTCCGCGCCTCGTCCGGTCCGATTTGGCTCGCCTCAGCCTCACGCGCTTCGTCGTCGTTGCCGCTCAACGCCCGCGAATGCCCGCAGCCGAACGGGCCAACCCTTCAAATATCGCAAGTCGCCGGCTTCCCGGCGCACTGTCAGCCCACCAATTCGATGTCGCCGTTGACCTTTCCCCATATATAGAAGCAAACCGGCCCGCGTCATCGTTCAATCCGGCTTATGTGAGGTCGCTTTCCGCGACGCCCAACCTGCGCGCCGGCGACCTCACATAACCTCCGGATTCCCCTGTGGAACGGGATGACATTCCTTGACAGGGCGACCGAACCTGTGTCTTTCCGGGCGCGGCGAAGGGGGTTCTCATGAAGACGGCCTTGGTGTTCCCGGGTCAGGGATCGCAGACAGTTGGGATGGGCAAGGCGCTCGCCGCAGATTTTCCAATCGCACGCGAGATTTTTGACCGCGTTGACGGGGCCCTTTCGCAAAAGCTCACGAGGCTTATGTTTGAAGGCCCCGAGTCAGATCTCACTTTGACCGTGAATGCCCAGCCGGCCCTGATGGCCTCCAGTATTGCCGCGCTCAAAGTGCTGGAAAGGGAGTTTGGACTGAACGTCGGCAAGGACGTATGGTTCGTCGCTGGTCATTCGCTGGGCGAATACTCCGCACTTTGCGCGGCAGAATCACTGACGCTCGAGGACACTGCGAAATTGGTGCGTTTGCGTGGCGAGGCGATGCAGCAGGCGGTCCCTGTCGGCGAGGGCGCAATGGCGGCGATCCTCGGTCTCGAATTCGGCGTCGTGACGAAGATTGCCACTCAGGCGGCAGCCGACCTCTATCTGACCGGCGCAGTTTGCCAGGTGGCGAACGACAATGGCGGCCGACAGGTGGTCATCTCCGGAACGAAACCCGCGGTCGAACGTGCGATGGAGCTTGCCAAGATCGCAGGTGCGAAGCGAACCCTTACTTTGCCAGTGTCTGCGCCTTTCCATTGCGCGATGATGTATCCCGCGGCGCGCGCGATGGCGGCGGCACTGAGACCGGTCGCAATCGACCGGCCGCGACCGCCGCTCGTCTCAAATGTTACTGCATCTCCGGTCGAGGATCCTGAAGCCATTCGATCGGGGCTCGTCGCTCAAGTGACCGGCACTGTGCGTTGGCGCGAAAGTGTTGCCTTTATGGTAGGGCAGGGCGTTTCACGCTTCGTCGAGGTGGGGACTGGCAAAGTGCTGGTCGGCCTGATCAAACGAATCGCAGAGCGGGCGACCGTCGTTAGTATCGGGACCCCTGCCGATGTGGCGGCCTTTGGCGCTGTTGTGAAGCACTGAGAGGGACGGAACTTGTTCGATCTGGAAGGCAAGACCGCCCTGATCACCGGAGCCTCGGGGGGGTTAGGCGGCGCGATTGCGCGCGCTCTTCATGCGCAGGGGGCTACAGTAGCACTCTCAGGCACCCGCCGAAACGCCCTCGAAGCGCTCGCCGCCGATCTGAAGGACCGGACACTGGTGGCGCCTTGCGACCTATCGAATATGGAATCAGTCGAGGCGCTTGTTCCTAAGACTGAAAGCGCTTTAGGACCTGTCGATATTCTCGTCAACAACGCGGGCGTGACCCGCGACAACATTTTCATGAGGATGAAAGACTCAGAATGGGACGTCGTCCTGGCGGTCGACTTGACGGCTGCGTTCCGATTATCGCGAGCGGCGGTAAAAGGGATGATGAAGCGCCGGTATGGGCGGATTATCAATATTAGCTCGATTGTTGGCGTCAAAGGGAACCCTGGCCAGAGCAACTATGCGGCGGCAAAGGCCGGACTGATCGGAATGTCCAAGTCGCTCGCGGCCGAGGTGGCCTCCCGAGGGATCACCGTCAATTGCATAGCGCCGGGTTTCATCGCGAGTCCAATGACGGATTCGCTGAACGACAAACAGCGCGACTCCATTCTCGCCTCTGTGCCTATGGGGCGACTCGGCACAGGTTCCGATATCGGCTTCACGGTCGTCTATTTGGCGAGTGCTGAAGCATCGTATATCACCGGACAGACGCTTCATGTTAATGGTGGAATGACAATGATCTGAGATGGTTACGGATCGAAGCTCAGCCGCGAAACGATCGCGGCAGGCCCCCTCGCCTTAGTCAACAAGATATGCTATCGACCGCGTTCGTCGCTAGGCGGCAGAGGGTGCCGGACAAGGAAATTCTACTTCCGCCTCATTGGAATCCGCGCGCGAGCCGGGCTGGATCGCTAGGCGCGAAGCGGATCGTCTGAAGGTTTGCGTCCGGAAGCGGGGGTCAATCTGGAACGAATTATGGGGTACATCAACAACGCGGGCGAGGAGCCCGGGCGCATAAAGGAAATTAGGAAATGAGCGATGTTGCAGAGCGCGTCAAGAAAATCGTCGTAGAGCATCTTGGCGTAGAACCGGACAAGGTCGTCGAAACAGCAAACTTTATAGACGATCTGGGTGCCGATTCGCTCGACACTGTGGAGCTTGTCATGGCCTTTGAGGAGGAATTCGGAGTCGAGATACCCGATGATCAGGCCGAGACTATTGTCACTGTCGGGGATGCCATCAAATTCCTTGAGAAGGCGGCCGCGAGCAAGTAGTTGCCGGTCATTTTAGGGACATGGTGCCACTGGTCAGAAAGCCGGAGCGCCTTCGAGCACGCAAGGGCCGGCGTCGAGTCCGGCCTTTGTCGCGTTATGGGGACCTCCGCACTGAGCGCATGATGTCGCTCAGATTACGCTGCAAGCCCGGACGGAACGCATGAAAAGGGTTGTCATCACCGGTATCGGTATGGTCACTCCAATGGGCTGTGGGGTTGATGTGACATGGCGCCGGCTCTTGGCCGGCGAGTTGGCTGCTGCGCGGGTCGAAAACTTCGACGTTTCGGACCTTCCCTGCCAGATTGCGGCCCAAGTTCCGCGGGGACATGCGCCGGGAGCGTTCAATCCCGACGACTGGATGGATCCGAAGGAACAGCGCCGGGCTGACGACTTTATTGTTTATGGAATGAGTGCTGCAACGCAGGCTTTGCGCGACGCGGATTGGGCGCCGAAAACCTATGACGAACAGGTCGAAACGGGAGCATTGATCGGATCGGGAATTGGGGGATTGGGAGGCATCTATGACGCCTCGATAACCTTGCATGAGAGAGGACCGCGGCGCATTTCGCCGTTCTTCATTCCGGGCCGGCTGATCAATCTGGTAAGCGGCCAAGTGTCAATAGCTCATAGTCTCAAGGGCCCTAACCACTCCGTTGTCACTGCGTGTTCCACCGGCGCGCACGCGATTGGTGACTCAGGCAGACTTATTGCGCTGGGCGACGCCAACGTGATGGTGGCGGGGGGAGCAGAGTCCGCCGTAAACCGCCTTTCGCTTGCAGGATTTTCGGCATGCCGTGCGCTGTCAACGGGCTTTAACGATCGACCGAAGCAAGCCTCACGCCCGTACGACCGGGATCGTGACGGCTTTGTCATGGGGGAGGGCGCGGGCTGTGTCGTGCTGGAGGAACTCGACCACGCCAAAGCCCGTGGTGCTCGAAATCTACGCCGAACTCGTCGGCTATGGCATGTCGGGCGACGCGTATCATATCACTGCGCCTGCGCCAGATGGCGATGGCGCGTTTCGATCGATGAGCGCCGCTCTGAAACGGGCGCAGATGTCCGCCGATGCGATCGACTATGTCAATGCCCACGGGACCTCCACCCCCGTCGGAGACGAAATCGAGTTGCGGGCGGTTGAGCGACTGCTCGGCAACTCGGCGGGAAAAACGACCATGTCCTCAACCAAGTCGTCGATCGGACATCTTCTTGGCGCTGCGGGTGCTGTCGAGGCGATATTTTCGGTTCTTGCCATTCGGGACCAGGTCGCCCCCCCCACGCTAAACCTCGACAATCCTTCCGTCGAAACGGCGATTGACCTCGCGCCCCATGTTGCGCGCAAGCGGCCGATTCAGGCCGCGCTCTCCAACTCGTTCGGATTCGGCGGGACGAACGCATCGCTTGTTTTCCGCGCAATGACCTGACGAACGGGGAAAAATTCGTCGTTTCGTCAGGGAAAAAGCTCATGTAGAGTTCTTTGCCGCCACCTAGAGAAGCGCGCGACATACAGCGGGCCTTGGCGCGCACGACAGCATGAAATTGGAGGCTGACGGCGGTATGGGCGGACAGTCGAGCAGCGGTGGGAACGACCCTCGGCCGCGCGCGAGTTTATTCAGCCGGGCCGTCAAGACGCCTCCCGATCAGCAGGATCGGTCGCCGACGACAGGAAAGCCGCCGAAAGCGCCTCGTCGTTCGACACTCTCAATCGTTAGCGGATTTCTGACTTTCGCGCTCGTCGGGGCCTTATTGGCGATCGGAGCCGTCGCTTGGCTGATGATGGAGTCGAGAAAGGCCGGTCCTCTGACGTCTGACAAGATCGTCAATATCGTTCGCGAAGACGATGGCGGCAGCATCGCCGAGCAACTCGAACGCGCCGGCGTCGTCGACAACGCGACATGGTTCAGCCTCCTTACCCTGCTCGACGGCAATCGAAATATTCTCAAGCGCGGCGAATATGAGTTCAAGGCAGGCGTGAGCATGAACGAGATCGAAAGCCTGCTCGCCGCTCACCGCGTGGTGCGGCACAAGCTCACGGTTCCGGAAGGTCTCACGAGCGAGCAGATCGTTCAGCGTCTTCGGGACGACGACGTTCTGGTCGGCGACATCAAGGAGAATCCGCGGGAAGGCTCGCTGATGCCGGATACCTACTATTTTGAACGGGGCGACACACGGCAGTCGATCCTGGCTCGGATGGCAAAGGCGCAGACCAAGATAGTCGACGAAATCTGGAAGAACCGTGCGCCAGATCTTCCCATCAAATCTCCCGGTGAAATGGTCACTCTCGCTTCGATCGTCGAGAAGGAGACGGGCAAGGCCGACGAACGGCCGCACGTCGCCGGTGTTTTCCTCAATCGATTGCAGAAGCACATGCGGCTCGAGTCCGATCCGACTATCGTGTACGGCTTGGTCTTCGGCAAAGGCACGCTCGGGCATTCCATCACCAAAGCGGAAGTCAATCAGGCGACGCCGTACAATACCTACATCATTGATGGGCTTCCGCCGGGTCCCATATCCAACCCGGGCAAGGCGGCGCTCGAGGCGGTGGCCAATCCTGCTCGCAGCAGGGATCTGTATTTTGTGGCCGATGGAACCGGAGGCCACGTGTTCGCCAACTCTTTCGAGCAACACCTGAAGAATGTCGCGCACTGGCGGCAAATCGAGAAGGACGCCAAGGACCGGCTCGCACCGGATGTGACTCCGCCGCCCGCTTCCGCGGTACACGGCTCTCTCGACGCCGTGGACCCCGCTTCGTTTGGCGCACTGACAGCGCCTGCGGTTTCGCAGGCGCCCTCGGCTGCGGTTCTCATGCGACTCGCCAGAATCGGCGCGAGGCGAAGCGCGCTCGAGTTCGACCGTGGCGTCGCTTTCGTCGACGGCCGCGGGATCCAAATCGATCGAGGAGCTCGGGGCGGTTGTTGCGGGCGTGAACGACGCCCCCGTCGAGGGCGACGCCTTCGCCTTCGCCGATTCAGACCGCCCGGATCCCGGGACCGTCGCGTCCGTTCCGCTGTCTCCGGCAATGCTGGCGGACCAGAGAGCGCGCGAGGCGAAGTATGGAACGCCCGTGCTCGCGTCCGGCGACCCGACGAACGCCGCCGCGGCAACGGGCTCGCAGCAGCCAACCGCGTCCGGCCGACCGCGGATCTTCGACGCCTCGGAAGGAACGAAGCTCGATCCGCTCCTCAACAAGACGTACGACCTCGGCTATCCGAAGGTGGTTCCGGCGCTGCGCCAGTAAGGGCCGGGCGGCCAAACGCTCGAAAGAGGGTGGACGCGCCGCCGCTCGTCGCTACAATGCGTTTTCCATGTACAGGTCCGTCACGCACCAGGTCAAAGTCACCGTCGAGCCGACGTTCGAGGCGGACCGCTCCGATCCCGAAGCTGGCCGCTACTTCTGGCGCTACGACGTGGAAATCGCCAATCTGAGCGATCGGCCCGTGACGCTGATCGAGCGGCACTGGCGGATTACCGACGCGGACGGGCGCCAGCAGGAAGTGCGTGGCCCCGGGGTTGTCGGAGAACAGCCGACCATCCTGCCGGGAGAATCCTTCCGCTATGCCTCCGGTTGTCCGCTGACGACGCCGAGCGGCCTGATGGTCGGCGAATACCGGATGGTGAGCGAGGACGGAGACAGTTTCGACGTCGCCATCCCCGCCTTCTCGCTCGATTCGCCGCACGGCCGGCGAACCCTGAACTAGGCCGGCGCGCAGGTTGCGGGGTCGCTCCCCGTTTAGCGCCGACTTAGCGGCGGGCCGCTGATTTCTCAAGGACTTGCGACCCCGGTTAGCGTCGCACTCTGCGGGTTGTATAACATTAAATAATTGTATTTAATGGCCGCGGCCCCGAGCGCGGGCTGAAACGTCAGGCGCCTCGGGACGACGAGTCCAGCCTGTCCGACAATATCGTCCCGACTTGCCGATCGGAGGCGAGGCGGGCCCCGGTTCCGCGCCGCGGCCGGCTCGCCGGTTCGATCCGATCGACGCGGTTGCCCATCGGCTTCCGGTCGGGCCCGATACGGCTATCGCCGAGCTCCTCCCTGCCGGGGTCGCCCGGCAGCTTGGCAGGTCGTCCGAGCCGAGCGGCTTCGTCGACCATCCGTTAACATTTGGGAAAGCGCCTCGCATTCACGCCGCAAACCGTCAGCGTCGGGCGACGAACAGCAGGATCGCCGCCGCCACGAGACAGGCCATTGACAGGATATAGGCCGTCTGAAGGGTGATGTTCTTCCACCACAGAATGCGCGACAGCAGTGCGCAGCGCGCGGGCAGGTCCTCGAGCTCGGTCTCCGGGTCGGCGAGGAAATCGAAATCGTCCGGGCGCGGACGGCGCCAGATCGGAAAGCGCTCCCTACCGGAGCGCGGATAGCGCGGAAAAACGGCGGCCAGCAGGTTCAGGAAGATGAGCGCGAACGGAATCACGAGGACCGGCACGCTCAGGTACCAGGGGTAAACAGGGCGGAACTGGAGAACGGTTAATAGCATGATCGCGACGAACAGCACGGCGATCATCGCTTTGGCGTCGCTGAGGTTGATCGAATCGCCGTAACCGGCGATCAAATTGCGGAGTTGCGCATTCTTGTCCTTGACCATTAGGGCACGCCGTTCCCTCGCCAAGCGAGCTCATATATTACGTTAACCAAATGTATAAAATGAGGAAGATGGTGATGATGACGCATACGAACGCGATGCGGAAGGCGGTGCGGATGAACAACGTTTTCCACCAAAGAATATCGGAAAATACCGCGCAGCGTATCTTCAGCTGCTCGATGCTGTCCTCGGTCTCGGCGACATTGTCAAAATCTTCGGGCGCCGCATGGCGCGAAACAAGAAAGTTCCTCGCGCCGATTTTGGGATAGCGCGGCAACAGCACCATAAACAGGCAGAAGTAGACAATCAGGAAGGGGATCAGGACGAGCTGGACCGGTAGATAATTGGGAAAAGCTTGGTAGTTATAAAGGACCGAGATCATCATGAATTCGACGAACAGGAACGCGATGTTCGCCTTCAAATCGCTCCCGCGGATCGCCCCGTTATATCCGGCAATCAGGCTGCGATAGGGCCTCGTTGGGTCGGAAACGGGTTTGTCCATCCGGCGATCGGACGCTCCATTCGGCCTGGTCGCGAAGCGCGTCCGCAGCCGCGCGTCCCGGTTGCACTCCGCAACATCAAACATGAGATTCGCGTGTAGGGCGACCGTCTGTCAAGGCTCGACGCGCGCAATCTGGGGGACGGAGCGCAAGTCAGGCGGCGATCCGGCGCCGCTGCGAGGCGCGAGGCTGTCTCCGGGCGTGTTGCGAGCCCATATGAGATTGAACAAAATCCCGCGTCGGGCGTTGAAGGGGGTTCGACGCGGGGACGAAGCAGGCGGGATCATCCGGAAGCGGACAGGCTTTTTCGGGGGCGCGCCGGGACAGGGATTTCGACTCGCGTCCGATCTGGAGGGCTATCATGTCGATCTCAGACGCCGTTGCGCCGCACATCCCGTACCTGCGACGGTTTGCGCGCGCACTCACCGGAACGCAGGCGGCCGGCGACGCCTATGTCGTGGCGACGCTCGAGGCCATTCTGGCCGACCCCGGATGTTTGAGCGCGAAGCTCGATCCGAAGGTCGCGCTGTACAGATTGTTCCTGCGCAGCTGGCGCAACGTGCCGGCGAACGTTTACGTCGATTTGCCGGTTCCGACCGACGAACCCCCCCAGCCGGGAAATCTGTCGGCCATTACCGTCGGACCGCGGATCGCGTTCCTCCTGAACGCCCTCGAGTTTTTCACCCCGAAGGAGATCGGGCAGACGATCGACTGCTCCGAAAGCGAAGCGCTCGAGCTCATCGATCGGGCGGGACGGGAGATTTCCGCCCAGATCCGCACGACGGTGCTGATCATCGAGGACGAACCCCTGATCGCCGCCGACCTGAAGACGCTGGTCGAGCAATTGGGACATGACGTGACCATGATCGCCCAGACCCACGCCGAAGCCGTGCGCGCGGCGGTCGGCAATCGTCCCGGGCTCATCCTGTCCGACATTCAGCTTGCGGACGGAAGCTCGGGCCTCGAGGCCGTCAACGAAATTCTGGGATCCGAGGAAACGCCGGTCATTTTCATAACCGGTTACCCGGAACTTTTCCTCACCGGGCAGGCGCCCGAGCCCGCATTCCTGATCACGAAACCCTTTACTGCGGATTTGGTCAAGGCGGTCATCAGCCAGGCCCTGTTCTTCGACCGCAAGTCGCATGCGACCGCGGCGAAGGCGGATGCCGACTAGACGAAGCTCCAATGACGCGTTCCGACCGACGGGCTGGATACAAACTATTCTCGGCCCATCGGGGGTGTCACGACGCATAAGGCGCCTGTGCTCGCCTAACGGAACACGCCGGGTCGGTATCGTGCCGGCAGAGGCGCCCATGCCATCGCGGCGCCCTATGCGATGAAGTCGATCACCGCTCCGGCGACCATCGCGCATCCCGGCGATAGAGGGATCCGTCACACCCCGGCGTCGTGATTGACGTCGCCATGAGAGCCGACGTCGAGTTTTGCGTCGTGACGGACGGTGCGCTTCCCGTCCGCGCTGCGGTGAAGGCTCGCGCCCTTGTGAGCGCGCAGATCGGCCTGCGCCTGATCGAACGCGCTGAGCGCGGCGAGAACCGCCCCGAGGGCGATGACGAACGCGCTGACTCCAACCGCCGACGGTCTCATTGTCCCTTCCCCTGATATGGCGGCCGGGTTTTCCCGTTCTGTCGCCACCCAATCGCAGGCGCCGTGGCGCCTCGCATCCACCCGTGAGCGCACGCCCGATCGCGCCGGCCAGAGCCCCTCGGAGACTCGACACACGTAGCCTGAATCAAGATCGATGATTGGCCGTCGGCGGTCAGTCGACGAAGAATTCGTGATGCTTTTCGAGTCTCTTGCGCTCGGCCGCCGACCGTGCGGGCCGCGAGCGCGCGCTCGCAACTGCCGATTCCTAATGGATGGAATTGTCCGACAGCAGCGTTGCGAGGCCGGCGCATTCATGGGCGTCGACCTCGGTGATGACGGTGGCCCAGAAGGCGAAACGCCTGCGCGAATGCGCGCGGCGCGCCTGCCGCAGTTCTCGCGAGGCTTGCTTGTGCGCCTCGGCGGCGCCGTGCCTGGCGATCAGGATGGTTGCCGCCCGATCTGGCGGCGTCGCAACGGGCGAAATGACGACTGTCTCTCTCATCGAACTCGACAAGCTCCACTTTTCGCCCGTTCGTCCAAATGTTCCAACCAACGCATCGCGGCGACGCCAGGTTGGGCCGCCGGTCGTCCCACGAGATGGCGTGGTGGTCGCCCGGCCGGCAAGCGCTCTTGCCGCCCGAGCAGCCGAATTGACGCGAGACCCGGCGCAGGCCGCCCCGCGCGTCAGGAAGGCCGGCGGCCTACGGGCAGGTGTCCCAGAAGCCGTTCCGCTGGCTCGGGTCGCTGTAGTACCAGCACAGGCCCGGCTGCGGCGGCGGGGGCGCCCAGGCGACCGCCGTGCCGACGGCGAGGACGCCGATCGCCGCGCCGGCCGCGATCGCGCCGCCCGGCGCCCAGCGATAGTTTCGCCCGACCCACGCGCCGCGATAGGCGCCGCCGTGAACGCCGACGTTGACGTTCCGGTTGACGTTGACGTTCGCGTTGCGATTGACGTTGCGGTTCACGTTCACGTTCGCATTGCGGTTCACATTGCGATTGACGTTCATGTTCCGGTTCACGTTGTGGTTCATGTTCATGTTGCGGTTGACGTGAGCCCCACCGCGAGCTCCCCCGCCGCCGTGCCGCACCATCGCCGCTCCCGGCTCGGTGAGCGCCAAGAGGCTGGCCGCGACGATCGCCGCGGCGGCCAATAGTTTCGAACTCTTCATTGCGGAATACCCTTTCTGATTAGCTTTCGGTTGCTTCTGGAAACGAGCGCCTTTGCGGCGTCTAGTTCTTGGCTGCCTGTGCAGATGATCTGCGGCAGCTCACTTTCCGTCGATGTCCGGGACATCGGCGGCGGCGTTTCCGCCCTTCAGGTCGATGTCGACCTCGGCGATCCTGCCATTGTACGGAAACGGCATTCGGTCCGCGTAGTCTTCGAGGATCGGCGTGCCGCGATCCTCGCCGATATCGAGCGTTTCGTCGACGGAATAGATGAAGGGAACCGTGTGGTCGATCGTGGTCTTCGCGACTTCGGCGCCGTCCACTTTCATCACATAGGAGCCACCCTTGCCGAATTCGCCCTTCTTTCCATCGTAGGCGAAGTCGAGCGTTATGACATGATCGCCGGGCGTCAGCTTGTTCGGGCCGCTGATGCGGATGCCGTCGTTCGGCTGCTGCGTATTCTTGTAGGCCCACACCGGCTTGCCATCGATCACCACCAGACCCCAGCCGGCGAACCGCCCGCCCTGGGTGACGATCACGCCGTCCGCGCCTTCGTCGGGGACGTTGAGCTTCGCGGTGATGGTGTAGGATGTGTTCTTCACCGTCGGCGCGGTTCCCTCAGGGATGCGAACCGTGCCTTGCCGGAAGACAAAGCGCGAGCGCCCTCGGGTCAGGCTAGGCTTCTGGAAGACCGCCTGGACGGTCGCCTGCGGGCTAAAATTGAGCGGCAGGGCGTTGTTCCGACCGGCCTCCGCCCACCACAGCTCCTCCATCTGCTTGAGCTTTTCCGGCATCGCCCTCGCGAGGTCGTTGCCCTGGCTGAAGTCTTTGTGCAGATCGTAAAGCTCCCAGCTGAAGCTTTCGGGCGTAATGTCTTTGGGCTCCGGCTGCCAGGCGAAAACGAGCGGCGTGGTCGAGGCCATCCAGCCATCGTGATAGATGCCGCGATTGCCGAACATTTCGAACAGCTGCGTTACGCGATGCGACGGCGCCTTGGCGTCGTCCCAGGTGTAGGCCATCGAGACGCCGTCGAACGGCAATTGCTTGACCCCGTCGATCGTGTCCGGCGCCTGCACTTTGGCCGCCTCGAGGATCGTCGGCATTATGTCGGTCACGTAGTGAAACTGTTCGCGCAAGCCCCCGACATCCTTGATGTGGCCCGGCCAGCTCATCACCATGCCGTTGCGGGTGCCGCCGAAGTGGCTGGCGTAGCGCTTCGTCCACTGGAATGGCGTATCGAACGCCCACGACCACGGCACCGGCATATGGTTATAGTGAAGCGGCCCGCCGAGCTCGTCCTTGATCGAATAGAGGTAGTCGAAGCTCTCTTTCGCGCCGTTGCCGATGACCGCGACCTCGTTGGCGGTGCCCTGCAAGGTTCCTTCGGCGCTGCTGCCGTTGTCCCCCTCGATGAAGATGACGAGCGTGTTGTCGGCGACGCCTTCCTGCTTCAACGAGTTGATCACGCGCCCGATGTTGTCGTCGTCATAGGCGAGGAAGGCGGCGTAGATTTCCGCCATATGAGAATAAAGTTCCTTGTGCCTGGCGTCGAACGAATCCCACGCCGGCAGGTTGGCGGGGCGCGGCGTCAGGATCGCATCCTGCGGGATGACCCCCAGCTTCTTCTGACGGGCGAACGACTCCTCGCGGAGCTTGTCCCAGCCCTGATCGAACTGGCCCTTGAACCTGGCGATCCATTCTTTTGCGACGTGATGCGGGGCGTGCGTCGCGCCGGGCGCATAATAGGCGAAGAACGGCTTGGCCGGCGCAATTGCGTGCTGCTGCTGTATCCAATGAATCGCCTGGTCCGCGAGGTCGGCGTCGAGATTGTAGTTCGCCCTGGCCTCTCCGGTCAGCTTCTCCTTCGGTTCGACCGGAATCGTATTCTCGAACACCGTCGGATCCCACTGGTCGGTGTCGCCGCCGATGAAGCCGTAGAAATATTCGAAGCCGAGCCCGGTCGGCCACAGGTCGAACGGGCCAAGCGCGCTGCTCTGCCAGGACGGCACGTTATGGTTCTTGCCGAACCAGGCGGTGCTGTAGCCGTTGCCGCGAAGGATCTCGCCGATGGTGCCGGCGCTTTTCGGCATCAGGGAATCGTAGCCGGGGTAGCCGAGGCTGCGCTCCATGATGATGCCGGTATGAACCGTGTGCTGGTCGCGCCCGGTGATCAGCGCGGCGCGCGTCGGCGAGCAGAGCGCGGTCGTGCTGAACGCGTTGTATTTGACCCCATTCGCGGCAAGCGCGTCGAGCGTCGGGGTCGGCACAGGGCCGCCGAACGCGCTGGAGGCGCCGAAGCCGACGTCGTCGGTCAGGATGACGAGAATGTTCGGCGCGCCTTCCGGCGCCTTCACCGGCTGTGGAAAATCCGATTTCGAGTTGGCTGTCGTTCGCCCGATGACGCCTTTGAACTGCGGATCCGGGTAGGGCAGAACGGACCCATCTGCAGCGCAGGCGGCAGACAGATCCAATGTCGCCACTGTTAGAGCGAGGATGAAAGCAATTTTGGCAGTTCGATGCATTCCGTTCCTGCTTTCGCTCTAACTCTTGTGCGCTTTCGCCGGCACGCTAATCATGCGTCTGAACTTTCAACAACTGCGACTGGATACCCTCGATCGTCTTGCCAACGTTGGCGCTGAGACCAACCTGCCGGACCGGGAATTCCCGGAACGAGGCCAGGTGCTGCTGGATGATGGCCAGCAGCGGCGTCAGGCCCCAGGCCTTGTGCTCGTTCATCTGCCGGTTCAAATCGCCCGTCTGACGTTCGAACGGATCAGTCAGCAGATTGGTGATGCGCGGACGGCCGAGGTTCACCAACGGGTCGTCCCAGTGGCCGCCTTCCTTTTCCGAGAAGGTGACCTTGAACTGCTCGTAACGGATCGCGGTCAGCACCGTCTCGTCGTAATAGAAGATGAACTTGCGGTTGGATTTGTCGCTCTGGCCGGTGAACAGTGCAGTCTGGTCAAATCCGTCGAGATGCAACTTGTAGGACCGCGCGCCATAGGTGGCGCCCGCCTTGAGCTTCGCGACCACATCGGGTTCGCCCGCCGCCGCCGCAAGCGTCGGAAAGAGATCGGTCATGTCGACGATCTCTCCGCTCGCGCGGCCGGCCGGCGCTCCGGGCCAGCGGATCAAGAAAGGCACGCGAACGCCGCCCTCCCATGTCGTGCCCTTATCGCCGCGAAACGGCGACGTGCCGCCCTCGGGCCACATATATTGATAGGCGCCGTTGTCGGAGGTGTAGATCACGATGGTGTTCTTGGAGAGCCCAAGTTCGTCGAGCTTGGCAAGGAGCTGGCCGATCTGCGCGTCATGCTCGGCGAGCCCGTCGCCATAGACGTCCTCGGTGCCGGCGCGCGACACGCCGCGATGTTTCTCTTGGATATGGAGAAATACGTGCTGGCGCGTGGTGTTGTGCCAAAGAAAGAACGGCTTGCCATCCTTGGCGCGGCGTCCGAGGAAATTGACGGAATGGGCGAGGGTCTCGTCGTCGATCGTCTCCATGCGCTTGGTGGTCAGCGGGCCTTCGTCGACCGTCGGGCCATCGGCCGTGCCGGATATGACTCCGCGCGGATCGAATTTCTTGCGGAACTCCGGGTTGGTCGGCCGGTCGGGGTCTTCGAGGTCCTCGTTGGCGTTGAGGTGATAGAGATTGCCGAAGTATTCATCGAAGCCGTGCCTGTGCGGCAACTGGTCCTCGAGGTCGCCGAGATGGTTCTTGCCGAACTGCGCGGTCGCGTAGCCCTTGGTCTTCAGGACTTCGGCGAGGGTGATGTCTTCCTTCTGCAAGCCCGCGGGCGAACCCGGCGTTCCCACGGTCGTCAGGCCCGTGCGGACGGGTAGCTGCCCGGTGATGAACGCGGCGCGCCCGGCGGTGCAACTCGGCTGGGCGTAGAACGCGCTTAGCCGCAGGCCTTCCTTGCCGATCCGGTCGATATTGGGGGTCGGCACGCCCATCAGGTCGCCGCTGTAGGACGAGACGTTGAACCAGCCGATGTCGTCGCCAAAGATCACGAGAATGTTCGGCTTGGCCGGCTCATCGGCGGCGGCGGCGAAAGCAAGGCATGTGGCGGCGGCCAAGCCGGCCAGGGCGGCTCGAAGCGACGAGAAGCGGCGTTTCGTCATCGGTCAAAATCTCCGAAAATCCAGTCAAATCGGCGAAGGTCTCAGGGCTGCGGCGTCACCGCAGGCGGCGTCCACTTGCCGCTGAGGACTTCGGGCTTCGGCACGTAGAGGCGCATGGACATGCGGAACGCGCCGTCCGGCGCCGGGAGCCAGTTGGACATCTTGTCGGCCTCAGGCGCGTCCTTCTGCACAGTGATCGTGAGCGATCCGTCGGCGGCGGTCTTCAGGCCCTCGGTCCGATTGCCGATCGCGGTGCGGTTGATCGGGTTTTCGACGAAGAAGTCGCTCGCATTGTACACGGTGATCGACCAGAAGCCGTCGACAGGCGGCAGCTCGCCCTTCTTGAAGGTGATCGTGTATCGCTTCGCCCCGGTCAGAGGCAGCTTGTCGCCGTCCTGGCGCGTGTTCATGTAGATCGCTTCTTCCGGCGTGTTCTGGCCGAGCGAGCGGAAGGCGATGGCGGCGCGCAGGTTGAAATCCTGTCCCCACTTGCCGGCGTTGAGATTGTAGGCCCAGCCGTTGGCTTCGACGCCGCCGGTCTTCTGCGCCTCCATCTTCACGATCTCTCTCCCGGCGGCGTAGCCTCGCTCGAGGCCCTTCTGCACGGCCGGCGGGAGATGATCTGGGTCGAACCCGTTCTCGGCCGTGAGCCCGATCGCCGCGAACTGGTTCGTCAACGCGCTGTCGGAAGCGGGCGGCGGATTGTCCTTCATCAACTGGCCGGTCCAGCGGTAGTAGGTCTTCCAGTCCAGCGTATCGACCTGCTGGACCGGGACGAGCTTGGGCTGAAGCGCGATGTCCCATCGCTGCTTCGCCGGCTGAGGATCGAGAACCGGCGGGATCATCGCGAGCGTATATTGCCGCTGGATGGCGGCGACGTTCGGCATGTCCTTTTCGCCGTCGATCAGCGTTCGGCCGATCACCCAGACAAGCGGCGTCGGCGCGTCAATGCGTTTCGCCCCGGCGGGAGTCTCGCCCGTCCAGCCGGGGCCGGCGATCAGATATTGTCCCGCGCCGCTGCCGGTCGCGCGCAAGCCGATGTAGCCGAAGACGTTGGTGTAGGCGTCCTCCAGCATAAGCGAATAATAACGCCCGCCCGTGTCCGGCACGGAAACGAAGGCTGCGCCCTGCTTCAAATCGAGGAAGGCGCTGGAATAGATCGTGTCGGCGTTCGACGAGACCACGTCCTTGTCGGCTGCGGTGATCAGCTTGCCAACATGGCCGAAGCTGTTGAACGGCGCGTGTCCGTTCGGCAGAGGCTTGTCCGTGCTGGTTGCAATCTCGGCGGTCGCCGCGGTGATCGCCAGCGGATAGGCCCAAACATAGGCCTCGACGCCCCGGGCGAAGGCCAGGTCCTCCTGCGCCTGCTCGACGTTCGGCGCGGCGCTCTCGGCTCGCGCGAATCCGACGGCGCTGCAGCACGCAACCATTATCGATAGCGTGCGAAACGCTTCGAGCTTCTTCATCTGTAATCTTCCAACAAGTTCGCTAGCCGTCACTTCGCCGGCAACACTGTTCGCTCATGCGGCAGGCCGCTGTCGTCGATGTCGAAATCCGGGTCGATCACTGTCTTGCCCTGATTGCCGACGAAGGCGGGCTGCGCCTTGATCCACAGGCTCGGCTTCTGCTCCCGGGCATAGGCAAGCAGCCGCGACCTCGAGATCCTTGACGATCTCGGGATTCTCAGCCGCGACGTCGGTCGTTTCGCCGGGGTCCCTGGCGAGGTTGAAGAGCTGCGTCTTGCCCGGCAGGAGGGCGATCCTGATCAGCTTCCAGTCGCCCTTGCGGACGGAGCCGCGGAAGGCTTCGACATTGATCAGGATGTCGTCGTGCGGCGAGGGCGCGCCGTCGGCGATGGCAGCCCACATGTCCTTGCCGTCGAACGGGTGATCCGAGCCGCCTTTGGCGCCGGCCAGCGCCAGCAGCGTCGGCATCACATCGACCATGTCGAGCGGCGCGTCGACTACGCGGGGCTTGAGCTTGCCCGGCCAGTTGGCGAAAGCGACCACGCGCACGCCGCCCTCGCGCAGGCTCCCCTTGCCGCCGCTGAACGGCGCATTGGAGGCGGGCGGCTTCTGGTCCTGGAGTGATGCCGCCCTCTTCGGAACCCCTCCTCGGCACTGCTCTTTGCCCCCTGGGCGAAAAGCGCGTTGGTCGCGCCGCCGTTGTCGCTGGCGAACAGGATGATGGTGTTGTCGCGCAGCCCCTTCTTGTCGAGTTCGGCGACGATGCGTCCGACCTGGACGTCCAGCTCCGAGATCATCGCGGAATAGGTCCGCCGGAACGGGTCAGCGACGGACTTGTATTTTTCGATGGCGCTTTCCGGCGCCTGATAGGGCGCGTGCGAGGCGAGCGAGGCGAAATAGAGGAAGAACGGCTGTTTGCCGTCCTGCTGGTCGATGAGCCGGACCGCGTCGTCGCCGATCAGATCGGTGTAGTAGCCGTGCTCCTTGAGGAAGACGCCGTTGCGCTGCCAGTCGATCAGGCCGCCGCGCTCGCGAGTGAAATAGTCCACCTCGCCGACGACGTTGCCGTAGAAATAATCGAAGCCGCGGTTTTGCGGCCAATATTTCCGGTCGGCGTGGCCGAGGTGCCATTTGCCGACCATCAGGGTCTTGTAGCCCGCCTCTCTCAGCGCCTGGGGAAGGGTCTTTTCGTCGGTCGCCAGCCCGTAGGTGTGGCTCGGGAAGATGACCAGCGTCTGGAGGCCGTAACGCATGGCGTAGCGTCCGGTCATCAGTTGTGCGCGGGAAGGCGTGCAGACCGGCATGCCGTAGAAATCTTCGAGCCGGACGCCCTCGTTGGCGAGCTTGTCGATATTGGGCGTATTGATTTGATGCCCGCGATAGCCGAGGTCGGCGTTGCCGAGGTCGTCGGCCATGATGAAGATGATGTTGGGCTTCAGGACCGGCGCCTCGGCGACGGCGTTGGAAGCCGGGATCGCGATCGCGGCGACCGTCGCCGCGACAAATGCCAAAACTCGAACACGCGCCATCACCGCACTCTCCTCGACTTTCCTCCGGACCGATCCGGCGAATTCGGCTGCGTGCATCTCAAAAAAATCAGCCCGCGTCCGCGCCAGATCCCGCACTCGAAGGTCCCATCGCCCGGTTTCCCCGAGCGGAGTCCCAGCGCACGCGCCTCCGCGCCTAGTCGAAATCCGGACCCAGGATTGACCGCCCGCGGTCAATCGGCAAAGATTCCTGAGATTTTTTTTAAACCGGCCCGACCGGCCGCCGACCGGGTTTGAGCGCGGTATCCATTGGAAGGTCTATGCCAAAACGCAAACACGCCCACGCCATCGTTTCGCAGCAGGGGTGGCTGAGCTTTGCGCCGCCGCCGTTCCGCCAGATCGTGCTCGACCGCTGCAAATTGCTGGAGTTCAAGGCCGATGCGACGATCTACTCGGTCGGCGATCCTCCCGGCGGCATGTATGGGCTGGTCCGCGGCAATCTGGCGCTCTCCATCGCGCCCGGCGAGCGCGGACCCTACATCGCCCATTTCGCGCAGCCCGGCACATGGTTCGGCGAGGCGGCCGCGTTCACGGAGCAGCCGCGCCGGATTGGCCTTGCGGTGACGCGCGACACGGAGGTGCTGCATCTGCCGTTGCCCGCCATCCGCGAGATCGTCGCGTTGGACCCGGGCGCGTGGCGGTTTTTCGGGCTTGCGGCGATCGCCCATTACGACGTGGCGATCGGCGCCGCCGACGACCTTTTGATCCGCGACCACTTCAGGCGCAGCATCGCGGTGCTGCTGCGCCTCGGCGGCTGCCGGTATCGCACGCCGCAGGGCGCCGGGCCGATCGAGGTCGACGTCAGCCAGGAAGACTTCGCCACCATGACCAATCTGGCGCGCACGACCGCAGGGACGGTGCTCAGAAAGCTCGAAGCCGACGGCGGCGTCGAGGTCTCCTACCGCCGGGTGCGTATCCTCGCCCCCGACGCGCTAAGGATGATGCTGGAGTCTTGAGTGGAACGGGCGAGCCGGCCCCTCGCCCGGAGCGACCTTCTGCCGATAGTCTGGGCGCGCCGGGCGATTCGCAAGCCCGCGCGACAGGAATTGGTCATGGCGACGCTGATCAACTATCCCCTCGTCCTGCTCGTCGTCTCGCTGGCCGCTCTCCTGCTCGCCGCCCTGTTCGGCGTGGTCGCGCAGAAGGCGTGGAGCCCGGTCAAGACCGGCGAGCAGAACGAGTTCAACATCGTCCAGTCCGCTGCCCTGACGCTGCTCGGCCTCATCGTCGGGTTCAGCTTTTCGATGGCGATCAGCCGCTACGACCAGCGCAAGAACCTGGAAGAGGCCGAGGCGAACGCGATCGGCACCGAATATGTTCGGGTGGACCTGCTGGCGGACAGCGTCGCCGCGGAGGCCGCGCGTGGATTGCTGAAACAATACCTCGATCAGCGTATCCTGTTCTACGAGACCAGGGACCGGGTGAAGCTCGATGCGATCGCCGGCGAGACGGCGAGAGTCGGCGCCGACCTCTGGGTCGGCGTGCGAACCGCCGCAGCGACCGACCGCACGGCGATCGGCGCCCTCGTCGCCTCAGGCATGAACGACGTGCTGAATTCCGCCGACTACACCGAGGCCGCCTGGCTGAACCGGATCCCGGTGACGGCCTGGTGGCTGATGATCGTCATTGGCGTCGCCTGCAACATAACGCTCGGATTCGGCTCGAAACGGTTGAGGTCGTTCCTCCTGCTGATCCTGCCGGTGACCGTGTCGATCTCCCTGTTCCTGATCGCCGACATCGACAGCCCGCGCAGCGGTCTGGTCAATGTCGTGCCGCACAATCTCGACCGCCTCGCGGCGTCGCTGAACGGGCGGTAGGTCAAGGCGGTTCCCCCGCCCGTTCGGCGACTCCTGCGGCGCGTCGGCGTTCAGCGCACCACGCAACCCTTCGGATAACCGACGCGCGTGCAGTAGACGACGGGCCGATGCGCGACGGGGGCGACGACGACGGGACGAGGGGCGACGACGACCGGGGCGGCCGCGACGCAGCCCTTCGGATAGCCGACGCGCTTGCAGACGACGGCCGCGTTGGCGGAAAAGGCGCCGGCGAGGAGGCCGACGATCGTCAAAGCCGCGAACGCGCCGCCGAGACGGGAATACCGAATGAACCCAGCCATCATGTGAACTCCACTTGCTTTTCTGCCCGCCGGCGCACGCCGTGCGTGGCCGGTCCTCCGTACTCCCGATCCCGGTGCGACGCCAGTTCGCGAGCCGGCGAAAGACACCGTCGTCTCGGATCTTCCCGGCCTGGACCTCCCGAGGCGGAGCCGACGCGGTCCTCATCGCCGACATGCCGAACGAGGAGAGCATGGCGGGGCTCGCGCTGGCGATCGCCGCCGGCGGCGCGCTGAAATCGTCCAGGACAACGCTCCTGATGTCCGGCGCACAAGGGGTGGAAGCGCTGAAGAACGCCGGAAAAGTGGCGCAGGGCTACCGGCCCGCCAAATAAGCTGGCTTTTTCGGCGCGATCGAGGGTCGCCGAAAACGCGGCCCTGGCTTCGCCTGTTGTAACACGCGTCGAGCCGTGCTCTGTCGCTTCGATGGTCGCCGCAGGGGCACGCGCGACGCGAGGGAGGACGGAACGATGGCGGGTGATTTCGATCTGACGGGCCGGGTGGCGATCATCACCGGGGGCAACGGCGGCATCGGCCTCGGCATGGCCAGGGCGCTCGCGCGCGCCGGCTGCGCCGTGTCGATCTGGGGCCGCAATCCGGAGAAGAACCGCGCCGCGCTCGCCGAGCTTTCCACTCTCGGGGCGCCGGTCGAGGCGCGGGCCTGCGACGTCACCGATCGCGCCGCGATCGAGGACGCGTTCGCCGCGACTCTCCAGGCCTTCGGCCGGGTCGACGGCTGCTTCGCCAATGCGGGGATCGGAACCTTCGGCCAGCGATCCTTCGTCGACCGCACCGAGGAGGAATGGCGGCGCATGTTCGCGACCAACCTCGACGGTGTCTTCCACGTCTTCCAGACGGCGGTCCGGCACATGATCGACCGCGCCGGGCGTGGAGACCGTTTCGGCCGCCTCGTCGCGACGTCGAGCCTCGCTTCCCTTTTCGGCATGCCGCGCGGCGAGAATTACTCCGCAACGAAGGCGGCGCTGAATGCGCTCGCCCGGTCTCTCGCGGTCGAGCACGCGCGCTACGGCGTCACGGCAAACACGATTCTGCCGGGATGGATCGAGACCGAGATGACCGACAATGTCACCCACAACGAAAAGTTCGTCGCCAACGTCATGCCGCGCATCCCGATGCGCCGCTTCGGGCGGCCGGACGACTTCGGCGGGATCGCCGTCTATCTGATGACCCCGCTTTCGTCCTATCACACCGCCGACTGCTTCGTGATCGACGGCGGATACAGCGTGTTCTGAGCCAGCGCCGACGAAGTTGCACCATGCCCTACGAGACGATCCTCTACGATGTCAGCGCCCAGATCCTCACCGTCACCCTCAATCGGCCCGACAGGCTCAACGCCTTCACCCTCGTGATGCAGCGCGAACTCATCGAGGCGTTCGACTGCGCCGACGCCGACGACGAGGTGCGCGCGATCATCGTGACCGGCGCGGGGCGGGCCTTTTGCGCAGGGGCCGATCTTTCCGGAGGCGCCGCGACTTTCGACCCGGTCGCCCGCGGCGAATCGCCACCGCCCCCGTCCGGGCAGGACGGGCGCGCCGGACCTCGCCGGCGCCGGCCTGCGCGACGGCGGCGGACAGGTCAGTCTGAGAATTTTCGCGTCGCTCAAGCCGGTGATCGCCGCCGTCAACGGGCCGGCGGTCGGGGTCGGCGTCACCATGCAGCTGCCGATGGACATCCGCATCGCTTCGACGGATGCGCGCTTCGGCTTCGTCTTCGCCCGGCGCGGCGTTGCGCCCGAGGCCTGCTCGAGCTGGTTCCTTCCCCGGATCGTCGGCATCTCCAAAGCCCTGGAATGGAATCTCTCCGGCCGCGTGTTTTCGGCTCAGGAGGCGCTCGACGGCCGGCTGGTGAGCGCGCTGCATCCGCCGAGCGAGTTGATCCCGGCCGCACGGCGGCTCGCCCGCGAGATCGCCGACAATACCGCGCCGGTTTCGGTGGCGCTCACCCGGCAGATGATGTGGCGCATGCTCGGCGCCGACCATCCGATGGAGGCCCACAAGATCGACAGCCGCGCGATCTTCGCCCGCGGGGCCAGCGCGGACGCCCGCGAGGGCGTGACCGCGTTTCTGGAGAAGCGCGCGCCGCGGTTTCCCGACAGGGTGTCGCGCAACATGCCGGCGTTCTTTCCGTGGTGGCGGGAGCGCCACTACGAATGAGGCCTGCCTGGGCTCCCCCCTCGCCTCGCGGCGTTCAGACGGCGGCCGGCTTCTTCAGGCTGACCGGCGGAGCCGAATTGTCAGGCACGAAGAAATCGGGGGCGAGATCGACGCTCGGATCGACGCGGTAACGGTCGAAATCGCGCACGCCGTTCTCGAACAGGAACGTGTCGTCGATCAGGAACTTGCCCGTGAAGGCCTTTGCGTCCCTCGAGGAAGATCAGGCGCGCCGCGTCGGCGAGGATCTCGGGCGTGCGCGAGGCGCGCATGAGCGCCTCGCCGCCGAGCAGGTTCTTGACCGCCGCGGTGGCGATCGTGGTGCGCGGCCAGAGGGCGTTGACCGCAATTCCCTTGCTGCGCAACTCGCCGGCGAGGCCGAGCACGACGAGGCTCATGCCGTATTTCGCCATCGAATAGGCGGTGTGGCCGGCGAACCACTTTTCCTTCAGGTCGAGCGGCGGCGACAGCATCAGGATATGCGGGTTGGCGGATTTCTCGAGGAACGGTACGGCGAGCTTCGAGGTCAGGAAGGTCCCGCGCGCGTTGATCTGGTGCATGAGATCGAAACGCTTCATGTCGGTCGCCTGCGAATTCGTCAGCGAAATCGCGCTGGCGTTGTTGACGACGATGTCGAGGCCGCCGAAGGTTTCAGCCGTCTTTTCGAGAGCGGCGCGCACCTGGGCCTCGTCGCGGACGTCGACCGTCAGGGGCAGCGCCCGTCCGCCGGCCTTCTCGATCTCCTCCGCCGCGGAATAGATCGTGCCGGGCAGCTTCGGGTTGGGCTCCGCGGTCTTGGCGGCGATGGCGACATTGGCGCCGTCCCGCGCGGCGGCGAGTCCGATCGCGAGCCCGATGCCGCGCGAGGCGCCGGTGATGAAGAGGGTCTTGCCGGAGAGGGTGGAGGCCATTGGCGCAATTCCAGAAATGATCGAGGGATGATCCTTGGCGCCTGGAAGGCGGCCGGGCAAGTCCCGCCGCAGACGGGAAAAGCCGGCCCCAACCGCGAACGAACCGGGCTGCCAACGAATGTCACGATTGGCGATGGAAATTGGCATCGACCAATTCCTGTCTAACAGCACGCCATGCGTGATCGCATGGCTGCATCGTGCTACCGAACAGCATGACCGCGCGCCGCCTCGCCGCCATTCTCGCCGCCGATGTTGTCGGATACTCGCGCATGATGGGCGAGGACGAGGACGGCACGGCGACATCCGTGCGCGAGCGCCGCCAGGCGGCCGGACCGATCATCGCCGCGCATGGCGGGCGGATGTTCAAGACGATGGGCGACGGATATCTGGTCGAATTCGGATCCGTCGTCTCCGCCGTCGAATGCGCACTCGCGCTGCAGGCGGAGTTGACGCGACTGAACGAAAACGCGGCGGAGGCGAAGCGCCTGCGCTACCGAATGGGAATCCATCTGGGCGACGTGCTGGTGGAGGGGGACGATCTCGTCGGCGACGGCGTGAATATCGCGGCGCGGCTCGAACAGATCGCCGCTCCCGGCGGCGTCTGCATCTCGCGGGCGGCCTACGACAACGTGAGGGGGCGGCTCGAGGCGCGGCTGACCGACATCGGCGAAAAGAGGCTGAAGAACATCGCCCGCCCGGTCCATGCCTACGCCGTCGACCCGGGTGCCGGCGATCTGGACGAGGCTTCGTTTCCGCCCCCGCCGGCGAGGAGCGGCCCCGCGCGGATCTCGATGGTCGTGCTCCCCTTCGCCAATCTTGGCGGCGGCGCCGAGCAGGAATATTTTGTCGACGGGGTCACCGAGAGTCTGACCACCGATCTTTCGCGCATCTCCGGCGCCTTCGTCATCGCCCGCAACACGGCCTTCGCTTACAAGGGGAAGCCGGTCGACGTCCGTCTGATCGGACAGGACCTGAACGTCCGCTACGTGCTCGAGGGCAGCGTCCAGCGCAGCGGCGAGCGCATGCGCGTCAACGCGCAACTGATCGACGCGGAGACGGGCGCCCATCTCTGGGCCGAGCGCTTCGACAAGCCGGTCGCGAAGCTGTTCGACATGCAGGACGAGATCGTCGCCCGCATCGCCAACCAGCTCAGCGCGCAGATCGTGAGTGTCGAGGCTAGGCGGGCCGAAAAGGCGGCTAACCCGGACCTGTTCGACTATCTGTTTCAGGGGTACGACTGGATCAACAGAGGCATCAATCCAGGATCAATCGCGAAAGCGCGCGAATGCTTCGAACGCGCGCACGCATCCGATCCTGACAACGTCAACGCGATCCTCGGCCTTGTCTTGGCCGAGGTGATCTCGACCCGAATGCGTTCATTCGAACGCGATTCCGAGCGCCTCGCCTCGGCAGAGACGCTGGCCCTCAAGGCGCTCGCCGCGGAGCCGAGAAACGCGACCGCGCACTATTGCCTTGGCTTCATCCTCCTGTCCTCCGGACGCGCCGAGCAGGCGATCGCCGAACTGGAGCAGGCTCTGGTGCTCGATCCCAACCTCGCCTTCGCCCACGCCCAGATCGGCTTCGCCGAGGCCGCTCTCGGCCACGCTGAGGAGACCGAGGGCCATGTCCTGGAGGCGATGCGGCTCAGCCCTCGCGACCCCGGCGTCTATATCTGGTGCGACTTCGTCGGCACCGCCAAAATGATGCTCGAACGGGAGGCGGAGGCGGTTGGGTGGTGCCGGAAAGCGGTCGAGGGGAACCGGGCCTATCCGCTTGCGCGCTTTCACTACGCCGCCGCGCTCGCACTTTTCGGCCGAATGGACGAGGCCGGCTTGCAAGCAAAGGAGGGACTCAGGCTCACGCCGAACTTCACCATCCGCCGCTATCAGGACGCTGTGCTCAGCGACAACCCAACCTATCTTTCGCAGCGCGAGCGCATACTCGAAGGAATGCGGCTGGCGGGCGTGCCGGAGGGGTGAGGCGCAGCTTCGGCGCGCCGGCAGTTTCTCCACGACCTGCCGCCTCGCTCAATCGGAAGTTTCGTCTTCCTCGAAGGCGGGCGGATCAGGCGTATTCTCGGGCTCCGGTCGCTCCACGGATTCGTTCTCTTCCGCCGGCGCTTCCGTTTCGACGTCGACTGTTTCCTCGCTGATGAGTTTCCCCGGCTCGTCCAGACTCTCGTCATAGGAACGGCGGCGGCGCGGCGTTTTTGCCCTTTCACGGGCCTGAGGCGAGTGCGGCGTCATTCCTCTCACCTTGTGTCTGGTCAGCCTCGCATCAAGCCCCGAATCTCCCGGCGCTCTCGATTATCCCTGAAACCGTGTGTCGCCGGCCGGATGCTGCTTTCCCGCCACACTTCAGCAAAATCGACGAATTGGAGGCTCAATTCGATC
>CAVUHX010000049.1:0-59754 GCA_963741405.1 uncultured Alphaproteobacteria bacterium | reverse complement strand
GCGACCAACCGGCCGATGTGCTCGACCCGGCGCTCCTGCGGCCTGGCCGATTCGACCGCCAGATCGTCATCTCCAACCCCGACTTCATCGGACGGGAAAAGATCCTCAAGGTTCACGTGCGCAAGGTCCCGCTCGCGCCCGACGTCGACCTCAAGGTCGTCTCGCGCGGGACGCCGGGCTTTTCCGGGGCAGACTTGATGAACCTGGTCAACGAGGCCGCGTTGCTGGCGGCGCGCCGCGGCAAGCGGGTCGTCACGCGCCAGGAATTCGAGGAATCTCGCGACAAGATCATGATGGGCGCCGAACGGCGCACGCTGATCATGACGGAGGAAGAGAAGCGTCTGACGGCCTATCACGAGGGGGGCCACGCGCTGGTTTCCGTTTCGATGCCGGCCTCGACGCCGATCCACAAGGCCACGATCATTCCGCGCGGCCGCGCGCTCGGCATGGTCCAATCCTTGCCGGAACGGGACCAGATTTCCCAGAGCTACGAACAGCTGATCGCCATGCTCGCCATGTCGATGGGCGGGCGGGTCGCCGAGGAGCTGGTGTTCGGCAAGGACAAGGTGACGTCCGGCGCAGCAGGCGACATCCAGCAGGTGACCAAGATCGCCCGGGCCATGGTGACCCGGCTGGGGTTCTCCGACAAGCTCGGCACGGTCATGTACGGCGAAAACCAGGACGAAGTGTTCCTCGGCTACTCGCTTGGCCGCCAGCAAAACATATCGGAGGCGACGGCCGAGACGATTGACCAGGAAGTGCGGCGCCTAGTGCAGGAGGCCCATGACACCGCGACCCGCATCCTTACCGAGCGGCGCGCCGACCTCGAATGCTGGCCAGCGGCCTGATGGAGTTCGAGACGCTGACAGGCGAGGAGATCGTTGGCCTGTTGCACGGAATCAAGCCGTGCGCGAGTTCCTCTTCGGATCGCGAGCCGCCGGCCCCTCCCCGGGCCGCCGTTCCCTCCACGGGCAAACCCAGGCCGATCGGCCCCGAAGCCGGCGGCCTCGAGCCTCAGCCGCAGACCTGACGAGGAAGGCCGCGCGCCGCTTTCAGCAGTTTCAGCCGACCGCCGTCGCGACGTTGGCGCGCCGGATAAGGTCGGAGGTCGACTGGCCTTCGACAAGCTTGACGCGCTCGACTTTGCCGCCGGCGGCCCGCACGACGTCCGCTCCGATGATCTGTTCCTCGGTGTAGTCGGCGCCCTTGATGAGCACGTCCGGCATGAGCGCCCCGATCAGGTCGAACGGGGTGTCCTGGTCGAAAACGACGACGAGATCGACGCAGTCGATCGCGCCGAGGACTGCAGCGCGCGCGTTCGCCCGCTGCACCGGCCGGGTTGGCCCCTTCAGGCGAGCAACGGACTCGTCCGAATTGAGGCCGACCACCAGTCGGTCGCAAAGTCGGGCCGCTCCCCGCAGTATCGCGACGTGGCCGGGATGCAAAAGATCGAAGCAGCCATTGGTGAAACCGACCGACAAACCCTGCCGGCCCAATGTTCCCGTATCGCCCGCGCTTCATCGACCGACGCGAGACCGCCCTTGCGAAAGGCCGCCGCTTCCTCATGCAGCGCCGCTTCCGTGCGCAATTCATCCAGCGTGATGGTCGCCGTGCCGGGCTTGGAGACGACAATGCCCGCCGACAGGTTGGCGAGCCGCATCGTCTGCTCGATCGGCAATCGGCCGACCAGCCCGTATGCGAATGTCGCCATGACGGCGTCGCCGGCGCCCGAGACGTCGAAAACGAGCTTCGCGCGCGTGGGCATGTGGATCGGGACAGCGCCCGGCGAGAAATAGGACATGCCCTTGTCGGCTCGCGTCACCAGCAGGCTTGCGTCGATCTCGCGCATGACCAACTCGGCGGCGCGAGCGACTTCCTCGTCGGTGTGGCAGTGGAGGCCGCTTGCGGCCGCCAGCTCGGCGCGGTTGGGCTTGATGACGTCGGCTCCGGCGTAGAGGGAAAAGTCCCGGCGCTTCGGATCGACGATGACCGGAACGCCCGCCGCGCGCGCCATGGCGATCGCGCCGACCAGCACGCGATCGGTCAGCATCCCCTTGGCATAGTCGGAGATCGCGAGCGCTCGAACGCGCGGCAGGATCGACCTGATCCTCGCCAGCAGTTCGTCTTCGACGGCTTCGGAGATCGGGAACGAATCCTCCCGGTCGATTTCGTATGAGGTGATGGCTGCCGCTCATCACGCGCGTCTTGGACGTCGTCATCCGCCCCCGCGTCGTGATGGCCTCGGTCGTGACCCCGTCGGCTCCGAGAAGCGCCATCAACGACGCGCCCTCCGAATCGTCTCCGACCAGAGTGATCAGGATTGGCGCTCCCCCGAGCGCGGCGATATTGCATGCGACGTTGCCGGCGCCCCCGGGCACAAGCTTGTCCCGCCGATGCCTCAGGACCGGAACCGGCGCCTCTGGAGATATGCGATCGACGTCGCCGCTGATGAATATGTCCAGCATCGCCTCGCCGAGAACAGCGATCGGCGCTTCCGGATGGTTGAGCAGCATCGGGAACCCCGCTCCGAGGATACGGCCTCAGTCACGAATACCTTACGCTGCGGTGCAAGGGAAGCCGTCGTTTCGACAAATTGTCGACCCTGCTTGATCGAAGAGCCGCCGCAACTGCGGCAAGTGCGGTCTCAACCTTCAAGGCCGCGACGCGTGTCGGGCTCAAAACCCAGATCGAGCTTGGCGCGCGGCGCCACGATCGACTGAATGCCGGGTCAAACGGATTAGCTGTAGTCATCCTCGTCAGATGAGGCGATCGGGTAGAGCATGATCTGGCGCAAAACGATGACGCCCTCGATCGCTCCTGTCATAAGTTGTACGCGAATCTCTAGAGGTTTAGACGAATCGGTGATCTGAAAATAGATCTCGCAAGAGAAAACTCCCTGAGGAGGAAGCTTCGCTCGAACGACTGCAAGAATTTCCCCCGAAATAACGTCAAACGCGACTTGGTTGTCGGAAAGACAATCCCGCACCTCGATCGCGATGTTAGCTCTCCAGGCGCCTGCCGGCAAAGCAAAATAAGGACCATAGTAGATGAAACGCGCGGGACCAGTGAGGTCTATCGCTCCGACGGTCAGGCGATCAGGGTAGTCGGGCCGTAGCAGTGCGAACGGCGGCCACTCCAGCGACTCTATTTTGTGGCCTGCTGCAATGCCATTGTATTGCCCTGCAAGCGAATCCAACAGTTCGTTCTCAAGCGGGCTGCGCCGCTCCAGGATCTCGCGCGCATGCGCAAATCCGGCGGTTGTCCTGGTGGCAAAGGCGCTCAACGTGACGTCGTCCCTTCCTGTTTCTCCAAGGTCCGTTAGCACTTCACCGATCGTAGAGGCGCTCGCCGGAATTCCGTAAAGATTGGCCAGTTTGGAGACAAGTTCAGCCAACTGAACTTCGCCGTCGTTAATTATTAGAGACGTCGGAGGCGGCGTTGTGATTAATGGTTCAATGTTCACAAGCCCCATTGAAGCAAAGCGCGCAGCATCGACTCCCCCGTATTCTCGCCAGACCACAGAATAGTGAGCAAGGGTGACGAAATCGTCGGCACAGATAGCGACCGGCGCCTCGACGCCAACGAGCATTGATACGATGTCTGGTTGAGGATAATCGGCGTACAAAATTACCGAGCGACGGATGCCAGGCAAAAAATGAAGGTTAGTCTTGAGATCCATGAGAGTGTTTGCGCTTATGACTTCAAATTCTTCTAATGTGACTTTGGCCAGTGCGCGAACGATACTCAGTACAGCATGCAATTTTGGCGAGGGAGTGCCGACCAGAGAAAGAAGCCGGGCACCGTGTGCCTTCACTGGGCTTCCGGCGTCAGTGCTAGTTCCCTCCGACGCGAAAAGGTCGGTCGAATCGTTCATACATTTATCCAGTTGCTCGCCGCCACGTTCAACTCAGATGCGCACGAGGCTCCAAGCGCTCCAGTTTACATAAGTCTCGAAAAACGATCTGGGGTCGCCTTGCGTCGGACCACGCTTGGAGCGCGCGAAACGATTGTAAGCTTCGATATCAAACAGCAGCCCGCGCCTTTGCAGTTTCTCCGTCCAATACAGGATCGGCTGGATGTTCACGTGCGTCGGGTCACCCATATACATCTCGACGCGCTCGCCCTCTCTCAAAGCGTCCAGGCAGAGAAAAGCCCGACCGCCTGGCCGAAGAATGCGCGCAAATTCATCAAGTATGGGATCCACCAATTCGTTCGGAATGTGCTCCAGGACCTGCGCCGAGTGTAACAGGCTGACACTGCTGGATTTGGCCGGAATACTCGTCATTGAACCTGCAATCAATTCGCTGTCAGCAAATCCAAAGTGACGGCGACCGAGTTTGACCATGTGCTCGGACAGGTCTATCCCGATAACCTTTTTGATTGTAGGAGTGTCTTTAAATCCCCTTAAGATTGATCCACAGGCACAGCCGCCATCTACGACAAATGGATCTCTATAGGTTGCCTGAAGCGTTGCTTCCGACACCATAGCGGCATATGATTGGTGCCAAAATCCATGACCAAGGTAGTCTAATCCTGCCGCTAGATGCTCCTGATAATACTGTTCATCATAGGAAGTCGCTGTGAGAACTCTCTCTTCCACTTTCTCTGCTTGGGAAAAATCCGCCTCTGAAGACAATAATTTGCCCAGTGCATTGATTGGATTCACTACCCGCACCCCGTCTAGAAGACCGAAACCCTCCTATAGGAGAAGTGTCCGCTGGTAAAGCCGCACGCGAACCGGACAATTCCTTTGTCGGGCGGAGTTAGACTGCCGGCGCTACGCCATGCGCTGCGTTCTGAAAAGTCATGAAGGAATGTTTTTATCAGCTTCGGATTGGGAGAAAATCGTGCGCGAAATCTGGAACACAATCAGGCAGATCGCGAGCAGCATGAGCAAGTCCAAAGGCGCGCGAGGATAGCGGGCATAGTCGCGCGCCAGGTTCGGACGGGAAATGACCTGGATGAAGAGATGCTGACGTTCGGCGTCCTGTCTGGCCTGATCCCTTTCCGCGACGGCGAGGCTCAACCCCATCGCCGCCATGTCGCGCGTCGCCGTCAACTCCTCGTAAGTCGCGAGTTTATCGGCTTCCGACCCCGACGAACCGGCGATCTCGAGCTTCCGCTTTTCGATTTCGTCGCGGTAGGACTGAGCCTGTGCGCGCAGCGACGCCAGGTTGGGTGACGTCGGCGTTAGCGCCGTCTGCTGCGCGATCGTCGCCTGAATCTGCGCCAACTGGGTGGACAACCCCTCGATCACCGTCAGCTTTGATTGTGAGATGGCCCCGGGATCGATCGAGCCCGAGGCGTTCCGATAGGCCTTCAGCTCGGCTTCGACGTCGTCGAATTGCTTCCGCGCGTCGGCCACGAACCGATTGGCGGCGGCCAGGTTATCGTCGTAGGTGCGCTGGTTCATTTTATTCACCAGGTCCTCGGCGTATTTCAGCACCGCCGTGGCCAGCGCTTGCGCGTCATCCGGTGTGAAGGCGTTGACCTCGATCGTGCTGATGGACGTCGTCGAATTCGACGCTCGCGCTCACCATCCACTGAAACCGCTGGAACAGAAACTCATTGTCGTTCGGCAGCCAGAACGTCGGGAACCGAAACAGGAAATCACCCTCCGGGCGGCTCAGAATCCCCCGCAAGTCATTGTTCTTGGACAGCTGTTCAACGATATCGCGGGAATTGAGATAGGCGTTGATCGCGAAAGTCTCCTCCTGGGCGATGCTCGAACCGGCTATCCCGGGCAGCCCACCGGCTCCTCCCACCTGCCCGGCGCCCCCCGTCTGCGCCGTCCCGCCCGCTTTCCCGCTGCCGCCGATCTGCCCGATCCCGCCGACTTGCCCGATCCCGCCGACTTGCCCGATTCCTCCCGTTAGCGGCGCAGACGGCGCGACGGCGCGAACGATGAAGCTCGCCGAGGAGGCATAGCGCGGCGCCGCCACCGCAAACAGGTAGAGCGAGCCGATCAGCATCGGCACGACAACGGTCAGGATAAACAGCCGATAGCGTCCCCAGAAGCCCGAAGCCGGCTGAACAACCGTCGAATCCGGAGCGGAAGGAGGAAGAATTGGGCGGATCGCCAGCGGCTGGAGCTCGATCTCCGCGACGAGCGGGCCTCCGTCCGTCGCGATCGCCAGCGCATGGCTCTCCGCTTCGTCGTCGGTGTGGGACTCGGAAACCGGCTCCAAATCATCCGCCGCGTGTTCGTGCCCCTGACCGCCTGCCGCCTCTAGCGACTTCAGCGGATACGCGAGTCCGCCTCGCTCGGTTTGCCCCGCTTTTTCCTCGCTGTCGGCCCCGTCCGATGTGACGTCGTTCAACAACCTGTCTCCTCAAGCCCGATTTGGCGCAGCCTGCCGACGCAAAACCCGATGGTTCACGGCGTCCCGCAACGCCCGGTCAATCGATAGCTGTCGAAATCGGCAAAGACGTCGCGAAAGGATCGAATTCAACCGCCCTCCTTAAGAGTTCAAGACAAGTCCGCCTTATAGGATGACCACAACCGAAAGTCAGCGTCCGCGCCAGCCACGCTCCGTATCGACTCGCGGTAGCTCCGACGCCGGCGGCACGGGAGACCGATTCTTGCCGCGGCGCATCGGCGCGCCTGACAGAAGCGGGAGCGTTTTCCGGCCTGCACCCAAGCCCGCCGAACAGCGAAACATGCAGAATCAGGCGGATTGACAGGGCCCCCGCCCCGCCCCTATGACGTTGCGCCGTGCCCAGGTGGCGGAATTGGTAGACGCACTGGTTTCAGGTACCAGCGGTGAAAGCCGTGAAGGTTCGAGTCCTTTCCTGGGCACCATTTGAAAAGCGCGATGCGATCGGTCGACCTGCGGTTTGATCGTGGGATCGTCGCGGTTTGCGGGCATGAGACCGGCGGTGCGGGTGCGACCGGATCGTTCCAATCCAATCGAAAATTGCGCCGCGAACTCGGAACCCGGTCCGTTGGCCAGCAACTTCTCTGTCGTCCTGTTCGTCCGTCCGGCGCGCCCCCCACATTTTGGCGCGGGTCGAATTTGACTTCCCCCTCCGCGGGGCCTAGAAGCGCGGCTTCGTCAAGGTTTTCGGCCTCGTCGATCAGCCGACTGTCCCTTCGAGGCCAGCGGTCCCCGTCCGGCAGCGCGTCGCGCCCCCGGGCGCGATGGGCGTTGGGATCGGAAGTCCGACGACCGAAGCCAGAGGACGGAAGCGAGCAGAAGACGAAGGCGGTCCCCATATCCCGTAATCCGTCGTCTCTTGTCCGTTGTCTGAAAAGGAGTTGCCCATGTTCGAGAGTCTTTCCGAAAAGCTCTCCGGCATATTGGACAAACTGACCGGCCGTGGCGCCCTCTCCGAGGACGACGTCAACGCCGCCATGCGCGAGGTGCGGCGCGCCCTGCTCGAGGCGGATGTCGCGCTCGAGGTCGTGCGCTCCTTCGTCGACCGCACCCGCACCAAGGCGGTCGGCGCTTCCGTCATCAAGTCGGTCAAGCCCGGCCAGATGGTGGTCAAGATCGTGCACGACTTGCTGGTCGAGACGCTCGGGGGCGACTCCCAGGCGATCGATCTCAACGCGCCGGCGCCGGTCGCAATCATGCTGGTCGGCCTGCAGGGCGCCGGCAAGACGACGACCGCCGCCAAGATCGCCAAGCGCCTCGCCGAGCGCGACAGGCGCAAGGTGCTGATGGCTTCGCTCGACGTCAAGCGCCCCGCGGCGCAGGAACAGCTCGCGGTGCTCGGCCAGCAAGTCGGCGTCGACACGCTGCCGATCGTTCCGGGACAGGACCCGGTCGCCATTGCGAGGCGCGCCGAACAGGCCGCGCGCCTGCAGGGATACGACGTCGTGCTTCTCGACACGGCCGGCCGCACCCATATCGACGAGCCGCTGATGCAGGAGATGGCGGACATTCGCGACGCCGCCAAGCCGCACGAAGTGCTGCTGGTCGCCGACGCGCTGACCGGCCAGGACGCGGTCAACCTGGCGAAGAACTTCAACGAGCGGGTCGGCCTGACCGGCATCGTGCTGACCCGCATGGACGGCGACGGCCGGGGCGGCGCGGCCCTCTCGATGCGCGCCGTCACCGGCAAGCCGATCAAGCTCCTCGGCATCGGCGAGAAGATGGACGCGGTCGAGGATTTCCATCCGGCCCGCCTCGCCGACCGCATCCTCGGCATGGGCGACATCGTGAGCCTCGTCGAGAAGGCGGCGCAAACCATCGACGCGGCGCAAGCGGTCCGGATGGCCGAGAAGCTTCGCAAGGGCGTATTCGACCTGAACGACCTCTCCGAGCAGCTCGCCCAGATCGAGAAGCTGGGCGGCATGGGCGGCATCATGGGCATGCTGCCCGGGGTCGCCAAGATCAAGGATCAGCTCAATTCCGCCAATCTCGACGACAAGTTCGTCAAGCGCCAGCGGGCGATCATCTCGTCGATGACCCCGCAGGAGCGGCGCAACCCCGACGTGCTGAAGGCCTCGCGCAAGAAGCGCATCGCCGCCGGCTCGGGGGTCAATGTCGAGCAGGTCAACCGGCTCCTCAAGCAGCACCGGCAGATGGCCGACATGATGAAGGCGATGGGCGGGGCCGGAGGAAAGCGCGGCGGCATGATGGGCAAGCTCGGCCAGATGATGGGCCTCGGCGGCGGCATGCCGATGCCGACGCCGGAGCAGATCGAGGCTATGCAGAAGCAGATGGGCGGCGGCGGTGCGCTCGGGCCTCCTCCGGGAACGCCCGGCATTCCCGCCGCTCCCCCGCCCGGCGCTTTCAACCTGCCGCCGCAGTTCCCCGGGCTCGGATCCGGCAAGCTGCCGGGCCTCGGTGGCGGGTTCAACCCGTTCGGAAGGAAGAAGTGATTCCCGTACTCGAAACGGAGCGGCTGATCCTGCGCGAGGGCCGCGACAGGGACTTCGAGATCCTTGTCGCCTTCTTCGCCGACGAAGAAGCGTCGAAGCCGGTCGGCGGCCCGCTCACCCGCGCCGAGGCGTGGGGGCGGATGGCCTTCAACCGTGGCCATTGGGCGCTGCGCGGCTTCGGTAACTGGGCCGTTGAGGAGAGAGCCACGGGCGACTATGTCGGCTGGTCTGGCCTGTGGTTCCCGGAGGGCTTCCCCGAGAGGGAGGTCGGGTCGGGTCTGATCCCATCCAAGCGCGGCCGTGGTTACGCCACCGAAGCGGCGTTCCGCGCACGATCTTACGCCTACGAAACCCTCGGATGGGAGACGGCAACCAGCCTGATCGCCTCCGACAATCTCCGCTCGATCCGCGTCGCTGAGCGGCTCGGCGCGATATTCGAGGTCGTCACGCGATACGACGGCATGGCGTTCGGCGTCTACCGCCATCCGTCGGCAACGAGCCTCACATCCTCATCGAACGCAATTCACTGAAAGGAAGCCATGCCATGTCCCTGAAAATCCGCCTCTCCCGCGGCGGCGCGAAGAAGCGCCCGTTCTATCGCATCGTCGTCGCCGACGCGCGCATGCCGCGCGACGGCCGCTTCGTCGAGAAGATCGGCACCTTCGATCCGCTGAAGGCCAAGGACGATGCGAGCCGCATCGTGCTCGACCAGGAGAAGGCCAAGGCCTGGCTCGCCAAGGGCGCGCAGCCGACCGACCGAGTGCTTCGCATCCTCGACGGCCTCGGCCTGGTCAAGCGCGAAGCGCGCGTGAACCCCGAGAAGGCCAAGCCGAAGAAGAAGGCGCAGGAGCGCGCCGCAGCAGCCGAAGCCGCCGCCGCCAAGGTCGCCGCAGCCGGAGCGAGTTGACCCTTGCGCGAGCCGGACCGCCTCGTCCTCGTCGGCGTGTTCGGCGCGCCGCAGGGCGTGCGCGGCGAGATCCGCGTCAAATCCTTCACTGTCGATCCGAAGGCAATCGGGGCCTACGGGCCCCTGACCAACGCAAAGCGTTCGCGAGCCTTCGCTTTCGAGCGTTTGCGGGTGCTGAAGGACGACATGCTTGTCGCCAAGCCGAGGGGAATCGAAACCCGCGACGCCGCTGCGGCGCTGACGGGAGTTGAGATCTTCGCCCGCCGGGATCACCTCCCGCCGCCGAAGACGGACGAATTCTACTATGACGACCTCGTCGGCCTCGCCGCGGTGACGCCGTCGGGCGAACCGCTTGGCCGGGTCGCGTCGCTCATGAACTACGGCGCGGGCGACATTCTCGAGGTCGCGCCCGCAGGCGGGGGCGAGGCGCTGCTCCTGCCGTTCACTCGGGCGGTTGCGCCGGTTGTCGACTTCGAGGCCGGACGGATCGTGATCGAACCGCCGGGGGAGGTCGAGGACTGCGGGTGAGATGGCCGCCCGACTCCTTGGCTCGACGCGGTGTTGAACGGACGTCTCCAAAGAAGGGGGGAGCAGGCCGTCCCCGGCGAGGCATGCAGGACGGCGCTCTGCCCGGAGCGGACCCGGGGAAACGGGGTTGAGTTCCTCGACCTGCATTTTACCGTCGATCAATCTCATTCCCGGATGCGGTCAGAAACCGATCCTTGTGAGATAATCGCGGCTCGCCTTCACGTCGGCCAGGCTGCCGCCGGCGTTCCGCGGGTCGCGCTCCTGCTCGACGGTGATGAAGCCGGCATAGCCGATGCGCGTCAGCAGCCCTCGGATAGCCGGATAGTCGATGCAGCCGCCGAAAAGCGCCATGGAGACGGCGCGCGGCACGATGGGCGTACTCGTAGCTACCAGAGTACGCTCGACCTTCTGCACCGGACCCCGGACCTTGTCGGGCTGTTCATTGCCGGAGGCGGAAAGGCCGGCGTCTTGCGCGGACTTCGCGAGGACGACAGTGGGCTGGCCAGGACCCTCAATGTCGTCGGCCTGGATCTCACCCCCGAGGCGCGGTCCGGTCTCCTCGAAGGCGTCGTCGACGTCATCCTCTCGCACCCGATCAAACTGCTCGCCGAAACGACGGTCGACCTGCTTGCGAGCGTGACCGCCGGTGAGCCGCACGGCGAGCCCATTCAACGGCTGCCGCCGTTCGAGATCTGCACGGCCGAAAATTTGTGACGAGTGCATTGGAGGCCGTCTCGCAGGGCCTAGGCGTCATCCGATCTTCTCACAGGCGGTCACGAACGGCTGGGGCTGGCGCCTGTCGGCCTTTGTCGGGGCGATTTTCTAGGGCGCCAATACGGCGCCCTGCGACCGTCTGGTCGTGGAAAGCCTGGCGCCCAGGGCGTCCACTCGCCATAAATTCGCTCGACCCTCCCGTTAAGCGCGATTCGGGCTTGGGAAAGGCTTGGGAGGCATCCATGACTCACACCCCCGTCGACACGCCTGGCGATGTCGAGCCGCATGCGCCGGCTCGCCGCGACTTTCTCTACCTCGCGACCGGGTCGGTCGCCGCCGTCGGCGCGGCGCTGACCCTTTGGCCGTTGATCGACCAGATGAACCCGGACGCCCGCACGATCGCGGCGGCCGGCCCGGTCGACATCGACGTCAGCCAGATCCAGCCGGGGCAGCGGATCGTGACCCTGTGGGCGTCGCGCCCGGTGTTCGTTGTCCGCCGCACGCCGGAGTCGCTGAAAGAGTTGCAGAACCCCAAGCTTCTGTCGATCCTGCGGGACCCCAATTCCGATAACTGGCAACAGCCCGAATACGCGAAAAACTGGCACCGCTCGATCAAGCCGGAGTTCCTGGTGCTGGTCGGCGTCTGCACCCATCTCGGCTGCGTGCCTCTGTTCGATCCCAAGCCCGACCCGACCAACCCCGCGCCGGACTGGCCCGGCGGCTTCTTCTGCCCGTGCCACGGCTCGAAATACGATCTCGCGGGGCGCGTGTTCGAGAATGTCCCCGCGCCCTACAACCTGCCGGTGCCGCCCAATTTCTTCCCCGACGACAAGACGCTCCGGGTCGGCGCCAACCCGCCGGGGCAGAATTACGACTTCAATTCGATCCTGCAGGTGTGAGGCGCGCGGCCGGATAAGCCGCTTTTCACCCCAGGGGCCGCGAAGAATGCACGAAGAGCACGGAGTTCTTTGTGGGATCTTCATCAACTTTGGGGTGACTCTGTTCGTTTCGATCGCTTCGGCTGCGGCACGGCGGCCGTCGGATCGGCTATAAAGGGATTCGGCGTGAAAAACGCCGGACCCGGCCTTCCATGTTTCGCGCGACCCTGCTCACCCTCTTTCCGTCGATGTTCCCGGGGCCGCTCGGCCAGTCCCTAGCAGGCGAAGCGCTGGCGCGGGGTCTTTGGTCGCTCGAGGCGCGCGACATCCGCGAGCATGGGTTCGGCCGGCATCGGGCGGTCGACGACACGCCGGCCGGCGGGGGGCCCGGCATGGTGATGCGGGCCGACGTCCTCGCGGCGAGCCTCGATGCGGCCACGGCGCCGGGCGACCCGCGCCCGCGCCTGATCATGAGCCCGCGCGGCGAGCCGTTCAGCCAGGCGAGGGCGCGTGAATGGGCGGCGGGGCCGGGGCTCGTCGTCCTCTGCCCGCGTTTCGAGGGGGTCGACGAACGGATCATCGAGGCGCGCGGACTGATCGAAATTTCGCTCGGCGACTATGTGCTCTCGGGCGGCGAGATCGCCGCGCTTGCCGTCCTTGACGCCTGCGTGCGCCTGATCCCGGGCGTGATGGGCAAGGAAGCTTCGGGAACAGAGGAGAGTTTCGAAGAGGGCCTGCTCGAATATCCCCACTACACCCGCCCGCGCGATTGGGAAGGGCGGCCGATCCCCGAGGTGCTCCTGTCGGGCGATCACGCGAAAATCGCCGCCTGGCGGAAGGCGGAAGCGGAGCGGATCACGCGGGCGCGGCGGCCGGACCTGAAGCCGCCGCCGCTCCGCTGGGGCGAAGGGGAGCCTCATCAAAAATAACAAATTACTTATGCTTTTATACCGATGTCGACACGCCGCCAAGCCGGGATCCAACCCTTTGAGGAAACTTAGTCAGCGCGTCGGCACCGGGTGTTCGCCGCGATAGTCGTAGAAGCCGCGCTGCGTCTTGCGGCCGAGCCAGCCGGCCTCGACATATTTCACGAGGAGGGGGCAGGGGCGGTATTTCGAATCCGCCAGGCCCTCATGCAGGACCTGCATGACGGCAAGGCAGGTGTCTAGGCCGATGAAGTCGGCGAGCTGCAGCGGGCCCATCGGGTGGTTGGCGCCGAGCCGCATGGCGGTGTCGATCGCCTCCACCGAGCCGACGCCCTCGTAGAGCGTATAGACCGCCTCGTTGATCATAGGCAGGAGAATGCGGTTGACGATGAAGGCGGGAAAGTCCTCCGACATCGTCGCGGTCTTGCCGAGCCGGATAACGAAGTCTTTCGCCGCCTCGAATGTGTCGTCCTTGGTTGCGATGCCGCGAATGAGTTCGACGAGCTGCATGCGCGGCACCGGATTCATGAAATGCATGCCAATGAAGCGCTCGGGGTTCACGGTGACCGAGGCGAGCCGGGTGATCGAGATCGACGAGGTGTTGGAGGCGAGAATTGCGTCCGGTTTCATGAACGAGCGGAGGGAAGTGAAGATCCTTCGCTTGACCTCCTCGCTCTCCGAAGCGGCTTCGACCACGAGATCGCATTCTGCGAGCTTGTCGAGCGTCGATGCGTAGCGGATGCGCTCGAGCACGGCGTTGCGGCCGGGTTCGTCCAGCTGCCCCCGCGCGATCTGGCGCGACAAGTGGCCGTTGATCGTCGCCAGCGCCGCGTTGACCCGCTCCTCCGCCACGTCGTTCAGGAAAACGCTCATGCCGGCCTGGGCGCAGACCTGTGCGATGCCGGCCCCCATCTGGCCCGCGCCGATGACCCCGACCGTTTCGATATTCAGACCCATAACTCATATCCACTGCCGCCCCGTTGCGGGCCGGGATCATAGACGAGCGGCGCTTGGCGTCCAGTCGGACGCCTCGTCTTTTGCCGATCGCCCGATGGCCTCAGCGTCCGAGCTTGGCAAGTTCCTCGGCGAGTTCGGGCAGCGCCTGGTAGAGGTCGGCGACCAGGCCGTAGTCGGCGACCTGGAAGATCGGCGCCTCCTCGTCCTTGTTGATGGCGACGATGACCTTCGAGTCCTTCATGCCGGCCAGGTGCTGGATCGCGCCAGAAATCCCGACCGCGATGTAGAGGTCCGGCGCGACGACCTTGCCGGTCTGGCCGACCTGCCAGTCGTTCGGGGCATAGCCTGCGTCGACCGCGGCGCGCGAGGCGCCCATGGCGGCGCCGAGCTTGTCGGCCACCGGCTCGATGTAAGTCTTGAAGTTCTCCGCCTTCTGCATCGCCCGGCCGCCGGAAATGATGATTTTGGCCGAGGTGAGCTCAGGCCGGTCGGACTTGGCGAGCGCCTCGCCGACAAAGGAGGAGACGCCCGGGTCGGCCGCTGCCGCGACCGGTTCGATCGGGGCCTGGCCTCCCGGCCCAGTCGCGCCGAAGGAGGCCGTGCGCACGGTGACCACGATCTTCGGATCGGTCGACTCAACCGTCTGGATCGCGTTGCCGGCGTAGATCGGCCGCTCGAAAGTCTTGGGGCCGACCACCTTGGTGATGTCGGACACCTGCATCACGTCGAGCAGCGCCGCGGCGCGCGGGGCGATGTTCTTGGCGCTCGCGGTCGACGGCGCAACGATCGCGTCGTAGCCGGCAGCGAGCGAGATGATCAGCGCAGCGGTCGGCTCAGCCAGAGCATGGGCATAGACCGGGTCATCGGCGACGCGCACCTTCGCGACGCCCGTGAGCTTCGCTGCGGCCTCCGCCGCAGCGCCGACGTTATGGCCGGCGACGAGGACGTCGACCGGCTGCCCGATCTCGAGCGCCGCAGTCAGCGCGCGCGCGGTCATGTCGCTCAGGGCGCCGCCGGTGACTTCGGCCAGAAGGAGAGTCGCCATGATCAGATCACTCCCGCTTCGTCGTGCAGCTTGGCGACCAGCTCCGCCACCGATTTCACCTTGACGCCCGCCTTGCGGCCGCCCGGTTCGGAGGTCTTGAGAACCTTGAGCCGGGGGGCGACGTCGACGCCGTAATCGGCCGGCGTCTTCTCGTCGATCGGCTTCTTCTTCGCCTTCATGATGTTGGGCAGCGAAGCATAGCGCGGCTCGTTGAGGCGCAGATCGGTGGTGACGATCGCCGGCATCTTCAGCGAGACCGTCTGCATGCCGCCGTCGACCTCGCGGGTCACTTCGACGCCGCCGTCGCCGATGACGACCTTGGAGGCGAAGGTTCCCTGAGCCCAGCCGATCAGCGCCGCGAGCATCTGCCCGGTTTGGTTGCAATCGTCGTCGATCGCCTGCTTGCCCATGATGACGAGGCCCGGCTGTTCGGCGGCGGCCACGCCCTTCAGGATCTTGGCCACCGCGAGCGGCTCGACGATCCCGTCGGTCTTCACCAGCACGCCGCGGTCGGCGCCCATGGCGAGAGCGGTGCGGATGGTCTCGCTCGCCTGGGCCGAGCCGATCGAAACGACGACGATTTCCGTGGCCTTGCCCGCCTCCTTCTGCCGGAGCGCCTCCTCGACGGCGATTTCGTCGAAAGGATTCATGGACATCTTGACGTTGGCGAGCTCGACGCCCGACCCATCCGCCTTGATGCGGATCTTGATGTTGTAGTCGACCACCCGCTTTACGGGCACGAGAATTTTCATGACCAGGCCCACTCCACGCGGCCCGAGCGCTTCGCTCGGCAATTCGAGGCCGGAACCCCTAATCTCGGCTGTGGCGCAAGTCAACGCGGCGAAATCTGGCGGCTTTGCTCACGTCAGGCCCAAGAACCGAGGTTTCCCCGAGCGCGTTTCTTGGCAACCCGCGCCGATCGTCGCGCTCCGAATTCACGCCGCTCGTCCCTTTCGCGATTGACAGAGGTCTGCGGCAAACGGGACAATGCAAAGGCGGTCGGCGGCGATCGGCGCGGAGGGAGTCACGCGCGCGCACGGGAGAAACGCAGATGAGCGAAGTGGACTATTGGAACGAGCGCCTGCGCAAGGGCGCCATATCGCGGCGCGAGTTCATCGGACGCGCAGGTGCGCTGGGCGCCTCGAGCGCCGCGATTTCGACCATGCTGACGAGCGCCGATGCGGCCGAAACGCCGAAGAACGGCGGTATGTTGAAGCTCGGCCTGGCCGGCGGCAGCACGACCGACAGCCTCGACTTTCGGACGACCAACGACTCCGTGATGATCAGTGTCAATCACGGGCTCTGGAACTGCCTTGCCGAATGGGGCGAGGATGGCAAGCCGCATCCGGAACTCGCGGAGAGCTGGGAGCCGACCGACGGCGCGAAGAACTGGATCTTCAAGCTGCGAAAGGGCGTAACCTTCTCGAACGGCAAGGAATTCACCGCCGACGACGCTATCTACTCGCTGAACCTGCATCGGGGCGACACGAAATCCGGCGGTTCGACCTCGGTGAAAGCCGTTACCGACATCAAGAAAATCGACGACCACCAGATCCGGATTTCGCTTGCTGCCCCCGACGCAGACCTGCCGTACAGCCTCACTGATTATCATCTTCTCATGGTGCCGGATGGGTTCAAGGATTGGGCGAAACCGGTCGGGACCGGCGCCTTCGTGCTGGACAGCTTCGATCCGGGCGTGCGCATCAAGGTGAAGAAGGTGCGGCCCTACTGGAAAGAGGGTCGAGGGCATCTCGACGCGGTGGACGTCACCGTCATCAACGACGGCTCCGCCAGACTCAACGCGCTGATCTCCGGCCAGATGGACGCGATCAACCGGGTGGACCATAAGGCCGTCGCATTGCTCTCGAAAGCGCCGCGTATCCAGGTCGTGCGAGCGCCCGGCGGCTGGTTCTCGGTGCTGGCGATGCAGGTCGACAAAGCGCCCTATGACAACCCCGATGTCCGCATGGCGCTCATGCTCGCGGCCGACCGCGAGCAGATGCTGAAAGCCCTGTTCAGCGGCTACGGCACGCTCGGCAACGACCATCCGATCCCGCGGACCGATCCGTTCTTCAACACGGAGCTGACGCAGCGCAAATATGACCCGGAGAAGGCCGCCTTCCATCTCAAGAAAGCGGGGATCTCCGATCCGAAAATCCTTCTGCAGGTCTCAGACGCCGCCTTCAATGGCGCGGTCGACCAAGGCACTCTGTTTCAGGCGAGCGCGGCGAAGGCTGGCATCAAGATCGACGTGAAGAAAGAGCCGGCTGACGGGTTCTTCGACAATGTGTGGCTGAAGGGCGCTTTTGTTGGCAGCTATTGGGGCGGACGGCCTGCCGCAACGCAAATGCTCGCTGTCGCCTTTCAGGCGGGCGCGCCGTGGAACGAGACCCACTGGAATGACGCCAAATTCGAGAAACTGCTCGCCGATGCGCGCGCGGAGACGGACGACGCCAAGCGCAAGCCCTATATTTGGGAGATGCAGGCGATCCTCAACGAACGCGGGGGCGCGCTGATCCCCGTCTTCCGCGACTGGCTCGACGCGCACAATGAAAAAGTCGGCGGCCATACGCCTCATGGCGGCTTCGACATGAACAACGGCTGGATCATGGAGACGGCGTGGATCAAGTAACGCGTTCGGCGCTCGCCGTCGGAGACGGCGGGCGCTCCCCGCACCCTTGATTGCGCTCCCGCACACAAATGCCGCGGCGCAAGCCTTTCGAGCGGATCGCCGTGCGGAAGGTATGAGGCCGTCATGCTGAAGCTCGTCCTCAATCGGTTCGCCCTCGGCGTCCTGACCCTTTTCGCCGCGTCGGTTCTCATCTTCGTCGGTACCGAGATCCTGCCGGGCGATCTCGCCTCGGCAATTCTACAGAATTCCGCCACGCCAGAGTTGCTCGCCAAGATGCGGCTCGACCTCGGCCTCGATCGCCCGGCCTATATTCGTTTCTTCCAGTGGCTGTTCGGCGCGCTGCGCGGCGATTTTGGTACGTCGCTGGCCAACGGCCGCGACGTGCTGACGGAGATCGCGCCGCGCTTCGCCAACACGATGTTCCTCGCGGCCTATGCGGCGGTGGTAGCGGTGCCGCTCGCCATCGGCCTCGGACTCCTTGCTGCGATTCGGCAGGGCGGCGTCTTTGACCGCCTGGTCAATGTCGTGACGTTGATGGCGATTTCGGTGCCGGAATATTTCCTGGCCTATTTGCTCATAAAATATATTGCGGTCGAACTCGGCTGGTTTCCTTCGCTTGCAAGCGTCTCCTCCGACACCCCGTTCTTCGACCGACTGTATGTCGCCTTCCTGCCGATGCTGACGCTGGTGCTGGTCATTGTCGCCCACATGATGCGCATGACCCGGGCTTCGGTGCTCGCAGTCATGGCGAGCCCTTATATCGAGATGGCGATCCTCAAGGGCCTGACCAAGACACGCATTGTGATCCGCCATGCGCTGCCGAATGCTCTCGCGCCAATCATTTCCGTCGTCGCGCTCAATCTCGCCTATCTCATCGTGGGCGTCGTCGTGGTCGAGACGGTGTTCGTTTATCCGGGCCTCGGCCAATTGATGGTCGACGAGGTGTCCAAGCACGACGTCCCGGTCGTGCAGGCCTGCGGCCTGATTTTCGCCGCCGCTTTCATCCTGCTCAATATGGTCGCCGACATTCTCTCCATTCTCTCGAACCCGCGTCTGCGGCAGCCGCGTTAGGGGCCGGTCGATGCGCATCCTGGGACACAAGCTCAGCGTAACCGCCCAGATCGGCCTGGCGATTGTCGCGATCAATCTCGTCATCGCAGTCTTCGCGCCGCTGATCGCGCCCTACGACCAGACGACCGTGATCGGCGACGCGTGGGCCGACCCGGATCCGCAGCATTGGCTCGGCCTCGACAATCTTGGCCGCGATCTTTTGAGCCGGCTCATATACGGCGCGCGGATGTCGATCGGTCTCTCCCTCGTCATTACGGCGCTGTCGTTCTGCATCGGCATCCTTTCGGGCTTCGCCGCCGCCGTCGCAGGCGGCTGGGTCGATCAGGCGCTGTCGCGCCTCGTCGACCTCCTGCTGTCGATGCCGACGCTGATCTTCGCCTTCGTGATCCTTTCCGTTCTCGGCTCCGGTCTGCCGGTGCTCATCGTGACGATCGCCATCCTCGACTCGACCAAGGTTTTCCGCCTCGCGCGCTCTGTCGCCGTCGGCCTCGTCAGCCTCGAATTTGTCGAGGCGGCGAGGTTGCGCGGGGAGGGGTGGTGGTGGATCGTCACGCGCGAGATTCTGCCCAATGCCGTTGCGCCGCTCACGGCCGAATTCGGTCTGCGTTTCTGCTTCACCTTCCTTTTCATCGCCGCTCTCAGCTTTCTCGGACTTGGCGTTCAGCCTCCCGCTGCCGACTGGGGCAGCATGGTCAAGGACTACCGGGACATGATCAACTTCGGTTCCCCGGCGCCGCTTTATCCAGCGGCCGCAATCGCGATTCTCACCATCGGCGTCAATTTTGTCGTCGACTGGATGCTCTCGATCCATTCGCGCGGCCAGGGAGAGAGCGCATGAGCCCGACGAGGGACAAAGATCAGCGGTTTCGTGATGGCTCGATCGTCCTCGACGTTCGCGGCATGCGCGTCGCCGTGCGCACCGACCTCGGCGACGGTCCGGTGCTGGTCGACGACGTCTCCCTCCAGCTGCGGCGTGGGGAGGTTATTGGCCTGATCGGCGAATCCGGCGCGGGCAAGTCGACGATCGGCCTCGCCTCGATGGGCTACACGCGCCGCGGCTGCCACATCGTCGGCGGCGACATCATCTTTGGCGGCGAGGATATCCGGACGATTGGTCCTGAAGAACGGCGCGCGCTGCGCGGACCGAAGATCGCCTACATCGCTCAAAGCGCCGCCGCATCGTTCAATCCCGCCCATACGCTCATGGAGCAGGTTTGCGAAGCCTCGGTTCGCCATGGAGTGCATGAGCTTGCCTGACGCGCGCGCTGCGGCGGTCGCTCTGTTCAGGGAACTCGATCTGCCGAGCCCGGAGACGATTGGCGGCCGCTACCCGCATCAGGTTTCCGGCGGGCAACTGCAGCGGGTCATGGCGGCGATGGCGATGGTCGCCAAGCCGGACATCCTGATTTTCGACGAACCGACGACCGCACTCGACGTCACGACCCAGGTCGAATGCCTCGCCGCCTTTCGCAAGCTCATTCGCGAGCACGGGACCGCGGCGCTCTACATCACCCACGACCTTGCGGTCGTGGCGCAGATCGCCGACCGGATCATGGTGCTCAGGCATGGCAAGATGGTCGAGTTCGGCGAAGCCCGCCAAATCCTGCAGGAGCCGAGGCAAGAATACACGCGCCGCCTCGTTCGCGAACGGGTTGCCGGCCATGAATTCATCGAGGCGGGCGCCGCCGCCGAAGCGCCGATTCTCGCCATCGATCACGTCACCGCCAACTACCCGGGCAAGCCCAAGGTCATCGACGACGTCAGTCTGGAAATTCGACGCGGCGACACGGTGGCCGTGGTCGGGGAGTCGGGATCCGGCAAATCGACCCTGGCCAGGGTCGTGACAGGTCTCCTTCCGCGCGTTGGGGGCGACGTGCGCTTCAACGGCGCCAGCCTGCCGTCGCGCCTGCAAAGCCGGACCAAGGATCAGTTGCGCCGGATGCAGATGATCTACCAGATGCCGGACGTCGCGCTGAACCCCCAGCACACGCTGCTCGACACGATCGGCAGGCCCGTCGCGTTCTACTTCAACCGGTCTCGCGGAGAGGTTCGCCGTCGCGTCCTCGAACTCTTGCGGCAAATGGACTTGCCAGAGACCTTTATCACACGTAAAACAAGCGAATTGTCGGGCGGTCAAAAGCAGCGCGTGTCCATCGCTCGCGCGCTCGCCGCCGAGCCCGATCTCATCATCTGCGACGAGGTGACGTCCGCCCTCGACCAACTGGTCGGCGAGGAGATCCTGCGGTTATTGAAGACGCTGCAAAACGAATTGGGAGTCGCCTATCTTTTCATTACGCACGATCTCGGCACCGTGAAGCGCATCGCCAACAAGGTCGCCGTCATGCTCAAGGGCAAGGTCGTCGCAAGCGGAGAGACCGCGGCCGTGTTTGCGCCGCCCTACCACCCCTATACCGAACTGCTGCTTTCCTCGGTGCCGGAGATGCGACCGGAGTGGCTCGACGAGGTCCTCGCCAAGCGCGCGACAGTCGCGGCGGCGACGGCGGCGCTGATGCGCGCGCCGTGAGCAATGGCGCTGTGTCACTGCAAAGTCGTGAAACCTAGAGATACCCTTGCCGGCACGGCAGATTATTTCTATACCGCGAAGGACGCCGGAAGGACGGCCGAGGCGCCCGTCCGGGTGACGGCGCGCACTCTGCCCGTTCATTGCATGGTTGGAAGAGCCGACGTACCGTCAGGCGCGATGAAAGGACGATTCTGAATGCGCGCGCCGGGCGGTCCCCGTCTGCTGCTGCGGCGGCTCCGCGAGGTGATGGCGGAGCCCGTCACCGCACAGGCGCGCCTCGATCGGATTGTGGTTCTCATCGCCTCGAACATGGTGGCGGAGGTCTGCTCTCTCTACGTCGTGCGCGCCGACGGCGCGATGGAGCTCTTTGCGACCGAGGGCCTCAATCGGGAAGCCGTCCACCTGACCACGATGAGGCCGGGGGAAGGCCTCGTCGGCCTGATCGCCTCGAGCGCCGAGCCGCTCGCGCTGTCCGACGCCCAACATCATCCGGCCTTCTCTTATAAACCCGAGACGGGCGAGGAAATCTATCAGTCGTTCCTCGGCGTGCCGGTCCTGCGCAGCGGAGCGACAATCGGCGTGCTGGTCGTGCAGAACCGGGCGCGACGGACCTATTCCGAGGAAGAGGTCGAGGCGCTCCAGACGACCGCGATGCTGCTGGCCGAGATGATCGCCTCGGGCGAGCTTCAGGGCATCGCGTCCCAGGGCGCGCCGATCGCCGTTCGGCGGCCGATGTTCCTGAAGGGTCAGGGCATCGCCGACGGGCTCGGTCTCGGCCATGTGGTCATGCACCAGCCGCGGGTCGCGGTGTCGAAGATTGTCGCCGACGACGTCGATTCCGAACTGCAACGGCTCGAAAAGGCGATCAGCGCGATGCGCGCCTCGGTCGACGAGCTGATCGATCGCAACGATGACGGCCAGTCCGGCGAGCACCGCGACGTCCTGGAGGCGTTCCGGATGATCGCGCACGATCGCGGCTGGCTGCGCCGGCTGCGCGAGGCGGTGAGTTCCGGCCTGACCGCCGAAGCGGCGGTCGAGCGGGTCCAGAACGACGCGCGGGCCAAATTGCAACGGCAGACCGATCCCTATCTGCGCGACCGCCTCCACGATCTGACCGACATCGCCAATCGTCTCCTGCATCAACTGGCCGGCCAGAGTCTGGTTCTCCTGCCGGACGAACTGCCGGAGAGCGCGATCCTCGTCGCCCGCTCGATGAGTCCGGCGGCGCTCCTCGACTACGACCGCGCCCGGCTGCGCGGCGTCGTGCTCGAGGAAGCCGGCGCTTCCAGCCATATCGCCATTGTCGCGCGCGCGCTCGCGCTGCCGGCGGTCAGCGACATCCCCAATATCTCCGAGATCGTCGAACAGGGCGACGCGATCATCGTCGACGGCGACGCCGGCGAAATCTACCTGCGGCCGCCGCCGGACGTCGAGACGGCCTACGGCGAAAAGGCGCGCATGCGCGCACGCAAGCAGGCCCAGTATCGGGCGCTGCGCGACGTGCCGACCATCACCCTGGACGGCGTCCAGATCGGACTGCATATGAATGCGGGGCTGCTCGTCGACATGCCGCATCTGGCCGAGACGGGGGCGAAATCGATCGGCCTTTTTCGAACCGAACTGCAGTTCATGCTCGCCGCCCGTTTCCCGAGGCCGGGCGCACAGGAAAGGCTCTATCGCGCCATTCTCGAAGCGGCTGGGGATCGCCCGGTGACGTTCCGCACCCTCGACATCGGCGGCGACAAGCTCCTCCCCTACATGAAAGGCTTCGAGGAGGAGAACCCGGCTCTCGGCTGGCGCGCGCTCCGCATCGGACTCGACCGGCCGGCGCTCCTGCGCATGCAGTTTCGCGCCTTCATTCGCGCCACTGCGGGCGTGGATCTGCGCGTCATGGCGCCGATGGTCTCGACGGTCGAGGAGTTCAAGACGGCGCGCGCCCTGTTCGATCGCGAGCTCGAATGGAACGCGCGCCACGGCCACGAGCCGCCGCGTTCGGCCAGGCTCGGCGTCATGGTCGAAGTGCCTTCCCTGCTCTGGCAGGTCGACGAGATCGCCGCCAGCGCCGATTTCCTTTCGGTCGGATCGAACGATCTGATGCAGTATCTCTATGCCGTCGACCGTGACAACCGCCGGGTGGCCAACCGCTTCGATCCGCTGAGCGTCGGGTTCCTGCGAGCGTTAAGAACGATCGCCGAAGCCGGAGCGCGCGCCGGAACGCCGGTGACGCTTTGCGGCGAAATCGGAGGCCGGCCGCTCGAGGCGATGGCCCTGATGGCGATCGGCTATCGCGACCTGTCGATGTCTGCAACCTCGATCGGACCGGTCAAGGCGATGACGCTCTCGCTGAAACTTCACGACGTCTCTCGAGAGGTCGAGGCGATGCTGACCAAGGGCCGCGACGAACCCTCGCTGCGCGCGCCGCTGCAGGCGCTCGCCGCGCGCCTCAACGTGCGCCTCTAGATGATAATTTTTGGAAGAGTCGCGCGGCTTGCCCTCATCTGGCCGCGCTGCGCGCAGCCCCCTTCTCCCGCAAGCGGGAGAAGGGGGCGGCCGTAGGCCGCCGGGTGAGGGGTGTGACCTTCGTGCGACCTTCGCGCCCTTTGTGTTGATGAATATGACAGAAAATCCGGGCTTCCCCTGAACCATGGCCGCCGACGACAATCTCGATCTCATCCTGCGCCGTCACCGGGAAATCAGCGCGCGCCTGACCGAAGGCGTCTCCGGCGCCGAATATTCGGCGCTGTCGCGCGAGCTCAACGATCTCGAGCCGGTCGTTTCGGCGATCGGCGCCTGGCAGGCCAAAGAGAAGGAGCGGGCGGATCTCGCCGCCATGCTGGGGGATCCGGATCTCGACGCCGAGATGCGCGCAATGGCGAGCGCCGAATTCGCCGCCGCCGAGGTCGAGGCTGAGGAGATGGGGAAGGCGATCCGCGTCGCGCTGCTGCCGAAGGACGCCTCCGACGAGAGCGACGCGATCCTCGAGGTGCGCGCCGGGATAGGAGGCGACGAAGCGGCTCTCTTCGCCGGCGATCTCTTTCGCATGTATGTCAAGTATGCGGAGTTGAAACGCTGGACGGTCGACGTGCTGTCGATGAGCGAAGGGACGGCCGGCGGCTACAAGGAGATCGTCGCCGAGATTTCCGGCCGCGGCGTGTTCGCCCGTCTCAAGTTCGAGAGCGGCGTGCATCGGGTCCAGCGCGTGCCGGCGACCGAGACTCAAGGGCGCATCCACACCTCGGCCGCGACCGTCGCCGTCCTGCCCCTCGCGGTGGAAGCCGATTTCGTCATCAACGAGGCCGACCTCAAGATCGACACCATGCGCTCGAGCGGCGCCGGCGGCCAGCACGTCAACAAGACCGAATCGGCGATCCGCATCACGCATCTTCCGACCGGGGTGGTGGTCGCGATGCAGGAGGAGCGGTCGCAGCATCGCAATCGCGCCAAGGCGATGGCGCTCCTGCGTTCCCGCATTCTCGACGCCCGCAACCAGAAGCTCGATGCCGAGCGCGCGCAGGAGCGGAGACAGCAGGTCGGCTCGGGCGACCGTTCGCAGCGCATCCGCACCTACAATTTTCCGCAGGGACGGGTGACCGACCACCGCATCAATCTGACCCTCTATTCCCTGGACCGGATCATCGAGGGCGAGGGGCTCGACGAGATCATCGACGCCCTCACCGCCGAGCGTCAGGCGGAGCTTCTCGCGCAGCAGTCGGCGTTGTGACCCAAATCCCGCGCCTGCCTCGGTTCGAGCCGGGCATGCGCATCGGCCTGCTCGGCGGGTCGTTCAATCCGCCGCACGAGGGCCATGCGCTGGTCACCCGGATCGCGCTGACCAGGCTCGGCCTCGATCGCGTCTGGTGGCTGGTGACGCCGGGGAATCCCCTCAAGTCGCAGGCGGACCTCGCCGCGCGCCACGCACGGGTCGAGGCGGCCCGCCGGCTCATCGAAAGTCCGCGCGTCGCGGTCACCGACATCGAGGCCCATATCGGCGCGCGCTACACCTACGACACGCTGGCCTGGCTCACGCGGCGAGCGCCACGAGTCCGGTTCGTCTGGATCATGGGCGCCGACAACCTTCGGCAATTCCATCTCTGGCGCCACTGGCGCGCCATCGCCGACCTCGTCCCGATCGCCGTCGTCGATCGGCCGGGCTCGACGCTCAAGGCGATGTCCAGCCGGGCCGCGGTCGCGCTCGCGCGGTGGCGCGTCCCGGAAGCCGAGGCGGCGCGCTTCGCCGATCTCGAGCCGCCCGCGTTCCTGTTTCTGCACGGGCCGCGCTCGGAGCTTTCCTCGACTTTGTTGCGGAGGAGCGGGTGAAGCGGGATGAATTCGGCCGGACAAGCTTGGCGAGCTGCCCCTTTTGCGACCTCGACATCCAGCGCGGTCAAATGCCGGCAGCATATGTCCGACGAGACCGGCCGCGCTGGGCAGGATGGAGCGGCGATATTTTTACACGTAACGCGGACGCGAGCGCAGCTCAGCGCGGAGGCAGAGCTGCAGCCCCCAAATCAGCCATCATCCCTAGGCTGCAAGCCAAAAAGCTTAGCGAGCGCCCGCCCGGCGTCCTTCTCGAATGTGGTGAAGCGGCTTCGCATTAGGCCGGATCGCAACTCGACGAGACCCGGCAGAATCAGGGAGAGCCAACGTCACTAGGATAATCTAGGAACACCCATCCTTGGCGCATCCAAGGCCACATGCCCCCCACTAGACCGCTCCGAGCATCCATGTGGCAGTACGTCCAAGACCGCTTCCACTCAATCTCGGTGCGGGGATGGCGTTCTTTAACTTCTGGGACCTCAACCAAGAATCCGCGCTCCGTCTTCACGCCGTGTAGACCGCCAAGGAGGGCAATGTCGTAAGGGATTGCCTCGCCATACTGAGCGTAATAACTTGCCATGCGGCGGATACTGTCAATGTCCCCAATTGCATCATAGAGATAGGCGCTAATTACTCCCAGAACTGGATCGGCGTGTTTCCACTCCCGGAGCTGTGCGGCAAGGTCGGTGGCCGCGTCAGCCCGTAAAGCTCCGCTCTCCAGTGCGGCCAGCGCTTCTTCTGTAGGCGCTGCGCTCTGACGCGGCGCTTGAAGGTCGCGGTAAACCAAGCCAGTCACCCCGTATTCGTCCCGGACCACAGACGAGAAGAGGTCTGGAAGTACCACGGTCGCAGCCAGCCGATTATCAGAGAACTCGATCAGTGCCGGAACGGGTGTTTCGACGGCGCCGCTCTGTGCGTCCTTGATCGACCACGACCGCATTGGGCTTATTTGCTCGACGACCGGGCCCTTTCCAAGCCAAAGCCGCATCGCATCCGTGCCTAAGACTGCAATTCCCGACCGCACACCACTCGCCGGAGTTGGGATCGGTTGGTTGCGCAACTGATCCAAGATTTCGAGGAGGCTTCGTGAGCGAGTTGTCCTCAAGCGCGATGTCGACCCCCGCACCGAGTTCCCGTTCGGGGGCGGCGGTCTGGAAGCCGCCGCGCTGGTCGGCCGACGGCGTATCTGCGATGACCTTCGACCCCATACCTGCGAGCTTCCCTTTTGGCGGCCAGGGCGGAAACGTGGGAATCGTCAGGGTCGGGTCCTTTGTGAAATAATAGTCATCGTCTTCGGGAAACGTGGGGACGATGGTCGGCGCGAGCGTCAGTCCATAGTCCTTCGCTCGCGCCACCACCTCAGCTTGGAGATAGAGACCAAGGCTCCGGCTGGTTACTTTATCCGGTTGGTGTTTCGAAAATGGCTCAAGTTGAAGTCCGGGCAGACCCCACAATCCCTCAACAAGGACCCCCGAGAATAGACATCGATCGTGCTGGGGATCTTCGCCAGGAATCATGAACGCTTCGGTTCCGTCTTGAGCGGCGATGAATTTATCGATGGCGATAGTCATGTCGGCCGGTCTGGGGCCTGCGCCTAAGATAGGGTCTGGCACGAGGTCGGCTTGTTGAACGTCGGATGGGAGAGAACGGCAGGCGTCGGAGATGATGCACACCTGCCGAGGTCCGTACATGGAGAGTCGACGCTTCAGGACCTCCACGGCCACAGCCCGTAGTTCCGCACGCCAATCCGACAACAACCACAGGCCCTCCTCAAGCTCACGGATCAGACCATGGCCAGCAAAGTAGACGATGATGCGGTAGATGGGTTTGCTAGAGGCCTTGAGGAGATCCTCGATCTTTTTGCGCAGGAGACTCAATGTCACGTCACCTTCCTCGTCGGTGACGAGCAGGGTTTCGTAGCCCTGGCGCGACGCCCAATCTACAAAGGCACGCGCACCATAAATTGCGCCGCTGAGATACTTGGATGGAACGGAAGCTGCGACCCCTATTCCGATTGCGATCCTTCGATGGTCGTCAGCCATGTCCTCTCTCCGGTGCGTCACTAACGCGCTTGGCCCTCGCCGCTTCACCTTTTTCGTACGGAGGAGTATATCGATGCTTACCGGGGTCGGCAAAACGCAAATTGCTTTATGACGATCACAGACGGTAACGGGAGGTTATGATGCCCTTGGATATCGCCCAAGCTAAGAGCTATATAGAATCAATCGACCTTCGGGGCACGCCCCGGTCGATCCTAGGTATGGATGCCGCGACGGACGCGGGGGTCGCCTTCGATAAGGCTAAAAACCAGGCCCAGGTGGTCGGGTCTGGAATCTTCTCGTTCGAGCAAGGCGTAGACGCCCAAGTGCGCGAGGCCATCTCGGATTCGGCTCTCTTGGCCCAACTTCACGCAAACAAGCAAGTGAAATTCGAGGAGGATCCGCAGCACTGGTTCAAGATCTATGGTGAAGTTTTGCAAAACGTTGGCTGGGCTGTACAAGATATGGGCTGGAACGATTACAGCGCTGGTGGCACCCAGGCTGAGGTAAATGAGAAGATCGTCGATCTCCTGACGGTCGCGCTTGGCGCGTCTGCGACGGCGGTCGCTGTGATCACTGCCACCATCAACGCACTCAAGGGCATGACCCCGAACAGTCCCTGGATTACAATCTTCAGTCGCGAGGTCCAGAAGGCGAATGTCGCACGTTTCCAGATCGGTCTTGTAAACGCCGACGAGCGTGGCGCCGTATTGGTGAATCTCGTAGCCTGTATCATTAGGGCGGAGAACGCAATCACCCAAGTGTTGTTCTTCAAGTGGAAGGACGCTCATGCCTTCTTCAGCGCGAATAGTCAAAAGGTATCCGTCAATCGTCCATCATTGTCGGACCTGGGGCCGGCAATCCGCAGCAAAATCCGTGCCTACCAAGCCGATTATCTGAGCAGCATCAAGGACATTTAGTGGAGCCATGGTCCTGAGTTTGTAATTCCAAGCTTAGCCAGAGATTTTGATATTGCTTCTATTCTATCGGAATACTTAGTCGGATCTGCTGGTTTGAGTTCTCTATAGATCGCCAACGCCTCGTTATAAGCTCTATACGCTTTCTGCCTATCGACAGGTTGGTCGCTGCTGATATACATGGTGCCTAGGTCACTCAATGTACTGGCGAGATCGGGTTCGTAGGTGCCAGGGTGGCGGGCCACGAGAACCCGCTGGATCGCCACTGCTTCGCTGACCGCCGTCTGTGCCTCATCATTGCGCCCCTCCTTACCGTATAGAGCGCCGAGTTGGTTCAGGGCTTGACCGTAAGCAAGCATAGTTTTCGGCTCTTGAGCAGAAAGTTGATAGGTTGATAGCACGCTATGTATTCCCTGAGCGCTCCAAAGAAACAACAATAAGAACGCTGCAGAGAAGGACGTTGCTGGGACCCACCAGGTCCGTTGTTTCATGCCTGATTGTCGTCTTATGCTGAGTGCTTTCACAATGGGCATCAAGCACGCTACTAAAATAAACGAAATATATGTTATAAAGACGATCTTTTCCAGCCGTGGGACCGTCTGGAAAGAGAAATATATGACCAAAACCGCCAAGGTAAGTGCCAACAGCGCCACAAACACATACGGATACCACCTCTCAGCGAGCACAAATACCATACTAAATTGCCATGCGCGCCCGATACGTTCTCTCAGCCCACCTATTTTCTTGTCTGCCTCAGACTCTATTCGCGAGATACTTTTGACAAATTTGTAAAGTGTAGACGCTGCATAGTACGAAAAATCCGATCCCAGATCCGTTTCAAACGGTATATCTCTTTGTTGATATGCACCAATCACGCTTCTGTCTGCAGGAATGATCCCAAAGACTTTGCCTCCGTAGAACGACGTTAGGCCAATGGACAGCTGTTCACCTTTTTCTGGATCGTACAAAGCCTTGTTTATGATAAAACCTTTATGATTTGGATTTATCCGTACTGTTCTTCCGAATTCATCAATGTTTGTTTTCAGTCCATTTACCTGTTGCACAGAAATAGGGTCGGCCTCAATGACAATTACGTATCCATCCGCTAATATCGCCGGTATTTTACTACTGTAATCATATCCTCCACGTGTATCTATCAAAATGTAATCGTATTCGTCGCGCAGCCGCTTGCATAGCGTACCGAGTAAATTTAAAAAGCGGAGCTCAAAATCGCCAGGACCGCCGCCAAGACCTAGGAGTTTGTCCTCTGGGGCACCTCCGAGACGAAAGTTGCTGTTGGGTAGGATTATCCTAAAGGTACCTCTCTTTTGCTCGATAACAAGTGGTCGAATACGTTCTACTGGAATGTCGTTTAGAAGCGCATCGGCGAGGCAATTTTCAGGCTGGATGCCAGGATTGCTGTACGTCAACGACTCAAGCACAAACAGCGATAAGCCGCGCGTTGAGAAATCAGTGTCTATCACGATGACCCGGCAACCTGCCTGCATCAAGAGCCATGCGGTGCTTGCAGCCAGAACCGTTTTGCCGGAACCTCCTTTTGCGCTAGTGAAACAGATCACACGCGACTTAGACTGAGCGTCGTCTGCCGCAGCATTTTGTCCACCAGAGTTGTCCGGAAATGTCATATTAAAAACTCCGCGATGCCTCTGGTATAGGGGGCGGATCTTGCTCGTGCATAACATTAAAATTGAGAGTTCTTGGAATACAATACTGGGACCCACCAATCTAAAGATGCGTAGGAGTTCTGTTCAGTGATCGCATATATTGCTCGCCGTCCTTCCTTGATTGCAAAATCGAGAGGAACTCTCTGTTGTAGATTGATCACCATTGCACTCAAGAACGCCTGAGCAGCAAGCAGGGTTAACTGCGCTTGATTCCCTAGCACGAACGGCACCCGTGACCTACCCAATATTGCGCCGACAACGCTATTCTCGAATGGCATCTTGTCACTAACCCAAGCCGTGTCGCACGCCAGAAGACACCCAAGTCGCAGTTTACGTCGTTGAGCTAGATCGCTGCCTACAGTGTAAGCTGGATGCGGATCAGCCACTGTTGTTCTGAATATGAGACCCTGGAGCTTGACGAACAGCAGCCTACCGTAGTTGTCAGCCACATCGCCATGGCCCAAAAATATGAATCCGTCTGGTTGTATGTCTCGTTTTGAGGTAAAATTCTGAAAGTTGCTGTATGTTGCAGGAGTTACGCGAGAGAACCGGATGTCCTTAATTTCCGTCGGTTCGAATTCACCGATAGGGCGATCGCCCGGGTTTGCAACAACAAGAAGAAGGTCGACAGTCGGTTCAAAGGGGGGAATTCTGGTATCGCGTGGGTCCGGGCCCTGCGCTTCCCCATCCACGCGCACAAGCGAGTGAAACAAAGAAATAAAATTCCCATAAGGGTCGGCCGGGTTCCTCAGGACTTCCCAGGGAAGGTAGTAAAGAGAGCGTGGCAAATGGAGAGCAATACGATGAGGCCCTTCTCGCTCCATGAATTCATTGACAGCATCGCTGACTGGATTTGGAGTTCCATTCCCAATGAACACCTTATATAAGGTTTCCCCGATAAATGATGTGATTTTTTCCTGAGACGGTATATCCTTTAGGCATGTATTCGGCTCCCTGTCATGGAGCCGGACAAGAGCATCCCGTAGCTGGTCGCTCGGTAAGAAATTGACAACATTCGATGGCCCGGCCGGGTCGCCCACAGCGACTTTGAACCGGCCCAACGGCTCGCTCTTATGAAAGTAGAGATTTAGCGTTTCTGCATCATCGGGCATCTAGTTGCCCCGGGGGATTGGCCGCTTGCACCTGGAAGACGCGCCCAGAGTAAGTCGACCCAAGTGTTCTGTTACACCTCGGTGATGCGGGTGTCGACAGCGGCCGGCATAAATCGGGATGATATTTGAACGTACGCGGCACGGCGATTTCTTGCGTGACGCCGGCGACAAGGTGGGGTGAGCGTCTAGCAGCCTGTCAGACTTGAGGGTTTCGCCACGCGCAACATACTGATATTGTTATGTTTTTTGTTTTTCCGAAAAGACGAAATACCTAAGCCGGCGGAGCCGGAACCAACAGGTGTGATGTATTCTCGCCCGCTGGGAGTGTCATCTGGCGGGTGACGAGATGAGGCAATCGCTGACCGAGCGGTACGACGGGCGGATCGCGGGGGTATTGTCGTGCTATGACCGGGTTGTGATCACGGGAACGCTTCCCGGGGTCTGCTATGCGGATGGGATGGCGCGTTTCCTGCGGGCCAATGGCGTTCGCATCTTCGACTACTCGGAGTTCGCGATGACGCTGCGGGATCGGGTGCGCGAGCGTGCGGCATCGCTGGCCGCCGAGGCCGGGGTGGCGATCGAGCACATCGGCAAGGCGCATATCCGCAAGGAGGACGTTGTTGCGCAAGTGCTGAAGCAACGCGGCGATCGGCCTGGGCTGGTGCACATCCTATCGGCGATGGAAGCCTGCGACGCCTACAAGCCCTGGCACGATAAGCAGACGCACAAGACCTCGATACGGCCGGACAGCGGCAAGTGCCTGCACTACTATTTCTACTTCCAGGACGCCAGGTTCGGACTGGTCTATCTGCGGGTTCCCACCTGGGCGCCGTTCCGCCTGCAATTTTACTGCAATGGCCATAGCTGGCTGGCGCGCAAGCTGACCGCGCAGGGCATCGGCTACACCATGGCCGACAACGCCTTCGTGCGGATCGATGACTGGACACGCGCCCAGGAACTGGCGGATTCGCTCTCGCCCGACCAATTGCACCGCACCCTGGACCGGTATGCGAAGCTGTGCTGCCCGGTGTCCGAGGCATTCGGGCAGACCTACCACTGGAGCCTGATGCAGGTGGAATACGCCACCGACTTGGCGTTCCGCTCCACCACCACGCTTGGCCCGCTCTATGAGCAGCTCATCCGCGAGACCGTGCTCAGCGTCAAAGCCGAGCAGGTCGCCAGCTTCCTCGGCCGGCAGATCACACCGCTGCTGGCGCAGGAGATCGGCTCGCAGTTCTCCACCCGCATCGAAGGAACCTGCGTGAAGCACCGCTTCGGCAAATGCTTGATCAAGATGTATGACAAGTGTGGCATCGTTCTGCGCATTGAGACCACCACCAACGACGTGTCCTTCTTCAAACACCACCGAGGGGTGGAACATCGCGACCGCCCGGCGAGCCGGGGCGTCGCGCCGGTCAAGAAAACCATCTACAGCCTGATCGACCTGCGCGAGATCTTGCTTGGCTGCAACCGGCGCTACCTCGCCCACCTGTCGGCGCTGGACGACTTCTTTGCCGGCATTCGTGCGCTCGAGCGCCTGACCAGGCCGCGCCAGGTGGATGGCAAGACGGTCAAGGGCATCAACTTCTTCGCGCCTGGCGACAAGGCCCTGCTGCAGGCCCTACAGAACCCGCGGGTCAACATCGCCGGCATCCGGCGCGCCGACTTGCTGCCCGACCTCGGCATGTTCTCGCCACGCCGGCTGTCGCGGCAACTGCGACGGCTGCTGGACATCGGCGTTATCAAGCGCGTAACCGGGACCTATCGCTACTACCTGACCAAGCCCGGTCGCGCCGCCGCCGCAGCAGCCAGCAGACTCACGCACGCCACCATCATTCCGGCCATGATCTGATGGAATTTAGCGCAGAAATCGGCAAGAGTTGGTTGGTAAGGGACTAATTATATCAATGGGTGTGCCGTTAAGTCCGACAGGCTCCTAGGCCAATCGCTTGATGCACAACGACGCCCATTTCATCCTGACGCCGACGACAGCCGACGGCCTCGCGCGGGCCCTGATTACGGGGACATGATACGGACTGCAAAATATCGTGGTCCGCATCCGGGGAAAATGACCCAGGCTCAGGCGCGCGTTCAGGGTTTTCCCCATATCTCTGAGCGCGCCGGTCTTTCGGAACTGCCGCTCGTCGAGCAGGCGTCGCTCGACGGGTTCGAGACGCCCAGCCTGAACCGGATAGTCTTAATGCAAGCCGAAGCCGGAAGATCAGTCTGTCGCTTCGTGTATGTTGATTAGGCGACGCCTTCGAAAGCGGCGCGATCGAGGTCGGCTCTCCGACGATACCCCAGCGCTGGCCTATCGATGCGCCTGCCAAATATCATCGAGCCCGCGCACGAACTTATCCGCGTCGAGTTGGGCTTCCCGCTTTGTCCTGAACGAATAGAGCGACTTATCTCGCACCTTCATATTCTCGGAGACATTCCAGCGATAGCTGCCTGAACGGGCGACGTCTTCTGCAACATCGATCGTAAATCTGAAGTTCCGGAAGTTCCGTTGACAGTGTACTCAATTATTTTGTGTCGCGCGCCCTATGGAGGTTCGCGACGAGCTTCGACTGTTCCAACAGATCGGCGGAGCGCGGCGCACGCTCGACCACGGTAAGGCTGGAGGAGTTGCGGCCGGCCGGGCGCAAACCGGCCGGGGTTCTGCGTCAAGCAGACCAGCGCGGGCCGGCGAACGTGGACCCGAAAGCCGACGCACGCGGAAACGTGACCCGCAGCGTCGCACCCGGGCCTTCGGGCATTTCGAGCGAGCCGCCGAGCTGCCCCGCCAATCCCCGCATGACCGTCAAGCCGAATCTCTGCGCTTCGGGCCCCGGGGCGGCGTCGGAACAGAGTCCCGGGCCGTCGTCGCGGATCGTCAATTGCATGCGCCCCGGTTCGACTTCCGCCAGGGACACCTCGAACAGCGCGCCTTTCCGGGGGCGGAACACGTGCTTGGCCGCGTTGATGGCCGCCTCGTTCACCAAAAGCGCGATGGCGGTCATCTCCCCGACCGGCAGGTCGCCAGATCGGACTTCGAGCCTGACATCGACCGGCAGGGCGCGAAACGCTTCCGCCAGCACGTCGCGCAGGATCGGCTCGAGGCCCTGCGTGTAGGCCGCCGTGTCGTAAAGCCGGCGATGGAGGGCGGCCATGGAACGGATCCGCCCGAGCGCCAGGTCGATGGCCTGCAAAGCGACCGGGTCCTGCGTGCCGCGCTGCGCTTTTTGCAGCGTCGCCGCCACGATCTGGAGGTTGTTCGCCACCCGATGCTGGAGTTCGCGAAACAGGTCTTCGTTGACGCGCGCCGCGTTGTCGAGCTTCAGGACGGCCTGAATCAGCCCTTCGACCAGCACGATCAGGAGCGCCGAGACGAGGAAGAAGCGCACAATTTCGAGGACCGGGTCAAAGCCGATCGGGGACGAGAAATTCTGCTCAGGAAAGAAAAACCATGCCGCGATGGCGGACAGGACCAACACCAAGGCGCCTTGACGCCAGCCGCAAAGCAGCGTGCTCGCCGCGATCGCCGAGAAGAACGCCACGAACGGAGCCGGATCGAGCCACCCCGCCAGCGCGAGGCGAACGATAACGGCCGCGGCAAGGAAGCCGCCGGCCAAGACCCAAGACCAACCGCCGGTCCGGCGCTTTCGAGCAAGATCGACCAACCATTCGACCAACGGCGCCGCCCCCTTTCCGTGCCTCAAACCGCGGTTGGGATGAGCGACGCCGGGCAAAGTGATGGAACCCTATGCGCGCTTCGGGAAGGCTTTCAAGAGCGAGAGTGGGGTTTGCGGACAACCCAGGGTCGCATCTCGAGACCCTGGGCCTACCCAGGATTATGGGTGGACTGCACCCCATCGTTGAGACACGTTAATTGAGTGACATGGCTTCGTCCTGGTTTGCGGTTGGCGCGGCCGACCGGAAGTTCGGCTTCGAACTGTCGCTCGACCAGCAGCCGGCGCTCGACGGGATCGAGACGCTCAGCCTGAACCGGATGGTCCATCATGTCCCCGAGAAGCCGAAGCCGTAACCTGAATCTGACGTGTGTTGGTTAGGCGACGCCTTCGAAACCGGCGCAGTCGACGGGCGCCCCCCTTCGACGATACCCCAGCGCTGGCCTATCGATGCGCCTGCCAGATATCTTCGAGCCCCCGCACGAACTTATCCGCGTCGAGTTGGGCCTCCCGCTTTGTCCTGAACGAATAGAGCGACTTGTCTCGCAACTTCATATTCTCGGAGACATTCCATCGATAGCTGCCTGGACGGGCGACGTCTTTTGCAACATCGATCGTGAATCTGGGGGCGTTTGCCATCGTCGGATTATGCGCCGTTGATGTCTCGGAGGCCAGAACGAAATTCGGCCGCGACACACACCGGGGACAGCGCGACGGGAGGCCGGCGAGGAGCAGGCGGCGCAAGTCCACGGCGATGAAGGAGGTGCGAAACCCCTCGGCCCCGGGCCGTGCTTCGCCGGCCGTGAGGCCGGGGACGAAGCGTCGGCAGGGGTTGAGCCGGGTGACCGCGTCGCTTGATGGGTCCCTCGCCTGATGCCCAACCCCCGTCCGTCTCGACCTCGCCCCTGGCGATTCCCGCGCCCTTTCGCGGGCGGTGGGGGAGGCGCATCGGCGCTTCACCGCCTTCGTCGCCCGCCCGACCGGCCGTCGGCTTCCGGGGACGGTTTCGCGCACTCCGGCGTTCAATCCCGTCCGTGCCGAGCGGGCTTCGACTCCTCGCGCGTGGCCGTGGCCGGGCGTTGGAGTTTTCCGCTGGCGCTCTTTCGCCTCGCACCCCATATTCGCGTCATGGCCGAAATTCATCCATTCACCTTCAACGTTGTGGCTGATCCGTTGCGAGAGTTGCGATACCGCTGGACGGTCTGTGAGGGCAGCCAAATTCAGGTGCGCTCGCCCTATTCGTATGCGACCCGGCGCGAGGCCGAGAAAGAAGCGGCCAAGGCCGTGTCAAGGCGCGTGGAACACTGGCGGAATGGCGTATGAGCAACGTTCACAAACGCCTGTGGCAAACGACATCCGGTACTGGACCCCTTGCGACAAAAAGACCCGCACCCCCGTGACGGCGTAGATGTTTCGGTGACAGTGTACATAATTGTGTTGCATCGCGCACCCCCCGGACGGTGACGCGTCGCCCGGCCGTCCGTCTCCGACCTCTTCTTCGCCGCGCCGAAAGCGAAGACCGGCCGGCGCCGTCACGCCCTTCAAGCGCGAACCCAAAGCCCAAATGCGCCCGAGCGAACGGCGCGGCTCCGCCTGGAGAGAATCCGAGAATGTCTTGACAGCACTGCGCCAATGTTCTATTTATGTTCTCAAGACGGCCCGCCGGAGGAGGGCGCTGTTGGTCGGTTCCATGGAAGCTGTTTCGCTGAGCGTCGCGGTTCGAAACGGGTCGGCGGGCGCCGGACATGGCGGTCGGGTTGGTCGGTCCTGCGGGCGTCCCGGTCGACGCCGCGCCCGAGAATGGCGCCGCAAAGGATTGAAAGGATTGAATCGGCGCTCGGAAATTGCATGTCCGTCGATTGTTCAACCCGCGGAAAATTGTATCCGCACGGGGCGTTTCGCCTCGGGGCGCCCCAATGCGCGGCCGGATGGCAAAACCTCCTCTGCGCCCGGAAATGGCGCCCCAAATCGCTGAAATCCTTGAATCAGCGCCCGCAATCTCCCGTCCGTCGCGGGACCCGGCGCTTGGCCGTCGGCAAAGCCGGTTCGTCCGCTTGAGGCCGGGGCAAGGTCGCCCGGCTAAAACCTGGGCGCCTGGCCATGCCGGCCCGATCGGAGGTCTTTCCGAATGACCCGACCCCATTTCCTGCGAGGAGGAGACATCCGCAGGCTTGCGGTCGCCGCGCTCGCGGTCGTGGCTGCGGGAACGTCCGGCTGCCGCGATTCCGGCGATGTCACGGGCTCGATCCGCGCTTCGCCGGCGCAGCCCATTGAACAGGCCGATTTGCGGGCCTACGCCGAGACTTGCCAGCGCCGCTACGAGACCAATCCGGGCGAGAAGTCGGCCTCGATCGCCTACGCCCGCGCCTTGCGCGCCCTCACCCGTTACACGGAGGCCGTGGCGGTCATGCAGACGGCGGCAATCAAGGCACCGAAGGACGAGGCGGTTCTCGGAGAATATGGCAAGGCGCTGGCCGACGCCGGCGAGTTCGCGCAAGCCAGGGATGTTCTGACGAGAGCCTACACCCCCGACAATCCGCGGTGGGACGTGATGTCGGTCCAGGGCGCGGTGGCCGACCAGATGGGGGATCACGCGGCCGCGATGCAGTTCTATCGAGAGGCCCTGAAGATCGCGCCGGGGGAGCCGGGGGTTCTGACCAACATGGGCCTTTCCCTTGCCCTCTCCAGGCAGTTGCCCGAAGCCGAGCACGCGTTGCGGGACGCCGCCGCAAATCCGAAGGCCGGCCCGCGGACGCGCGGCGATCTCGCGCTCGTGCTCGCGCTCGAGGGAAAATTCGCGGAAGCCGAACAGGTGAGCCGGACGGACCTCTCTTCCGAGGACGCCCGCGCCAATGTCGAAGCGATCCGGCGGATGGCGCCCGCGGGCGATCCGAACCGGCGCGCCACCAAACAGGGGTTGGCGCCGGCGGGAGCGAAAGACGCCGGTTGAGGCGTCAGTCGTCGCGGTCGCCGATCGACGACGTCGGCAGCGGATCGACGCTCGGCCCCGCGCCCGGCGGAAGGATCGGAGGGGCGGGGTCGGGGTCGGGGTCGGCGACGGGCGGCGGCAGCGCCCCGTTCGGGCCCTCGAGCGGCCCGGTCAGGGACATCGGCGCGAGGGCGACCGCGTGGCTCGCCTGCGAACCGCCGAGGCGCGCGACGTCGAGCGGCTCCTCGATCTCCGGGGCGGGCGGCAGGCCGTCAGGGGCGGCAGGCGGCGGAAGGAGGCTCGGCGCGGGCGTCGGCCTGCAGATCCGCCGGGGGCCGGTGTCGGTCCCGCCGTGGTTGGCGAGATCGAGGTGGATATGATTATAATGGAAGACGTCCGCGCCCGGTCCGAGCACCGTGGTGAAGTGCTGACAGGCCCCGGCGTGGGCCTCGTGCAGGAACGCCGCTTCCTGGGTGTCGGGCTTCTTCCAGTCGCGCACGAACGTGAGCGTGCGCCCGTCCGCCAGCGTGAACCCGGCGACGTCGACGGCATTGCCGAAAGCGTGTTCGGAAAGCTGCGCGCCGCCGATATTGTCGACCGAGCGGCAGCTGTAGGCCCCGAACACGTTGAGTGTCGCGACCCGCTGGCCGAAGCGGGCCTCAGCGTCCGGCTGGACGATGTCCCTGAGCCACGCTTCCAGCGCCGGAATCATCGGGCAGTCGATGGTCAGGACCTTGTCGACACCGACAGAGCCGTCGGCCAGAGCGGAGACCTTCAGCGGGCGGGCCATGCCGCAAATGCCCGGACCGTCGATCTCGTGAGCGGCGACGATAGAATTCGAAAGTGTCACGAGCTTGCGGGCGAAGCAGGCGTTTTCAGCCTGGGTCCGCCAGACCGGTCGCTCTGGGCGGCCGAAGAAGCCGCAGCCCGCCAAGGACAGAGCGGCGATCAACGCCAGGAGGTACGGCCGAACGCGACGCGCCATACCCGCATGCTGTGACGATTGGCTTAAGAATCGCTGAACCAACCGCCCGAGAAAGCCTCGATTGCCCGCCATCGAGCCAAAGGATGGAAGAGGGGCATGCGGGCAGCGGGCTCAAGCCGATCAGCGCCTCGGGATGGCCCCATCTGACAGGTAGTCTTCCAACCGCCGTATCGGGTAAAACCCGCTGTTGAAACGATAGAAGGTCGCGAACAAATAGTGTACAGACGCTGAGGTTGGTGGTACAGTTCATCTCTAGGTCAGAGAACGGCCATATTACGATTAACCCAAGCGACCGGTTTCACGCCGCCGGGGCAATGACTCTCGGCGCGAAGGCAGGGAGCGGAACGGTGAAGATTCGACGCGTCGCCTGGAAATGGCGTCGCAAACCATTGAAATGGTTCGATAGCGGCATGGAAAAGGGAGCAATTTTGGGTAGAAAGCGCCCCGGTTCTGTTCGGCACCGGGCGCTTTCGGGTTTTCGCAGTTTCGCTCGTTCAAACGATTTTGAATTGACTGAAGCTTGCGGTGATTGTGGCGGAGATGCCGGGCAGGCTCAGCGTGTCGGCGTAGGCGTTGGCGATGGTCGTTCCGGAGGCGCCCGACGTGGCGTTGGCAAGGACGGCGGCCAGATCCTGGGCTTGGGTCATGCCGGAGTTCAGGTAGGAGAAGTTCGACAGGGAGAACTGGATCGTGTCGTCGCCCGCCCCCGATGCGGCGAAGCCGTTGATGGTCTCGTTGCCGAAGTGCGGGGAAAGCGCAAACCTCTCTGCGTTCACGCCGGCGGCCTGGATGGTTTCCGTCGGGTGATAGGCGATCGGGAGGGTGTACGACCCGGACGTGAGGGAATCCGCGGAATTGCCACGCGTAAGGATCATGCCGGAGCCGGCGAGGTCCAGTTCGTCGGCGCTGGCGCTCAGATTGAGCACGTCGAAAAGCATTCAAGGGCTGTCTCTCAACGCCGCCGCGGGGACCACCCCGGTCGCTACAGCAACGCCCACTGCGTGCGTGAGGTTTATGCAGTGCAGCTTATGGCGCGCAGTATCCAGGTGCGTCTTTACGCTGCCCGAACTCAGACCCAATATTCCAGCTATCTCCTGATGCGTCTTGCCTCTCGCCGCCCAGATAAGACATTGCTCTTCCCGCCGGGACAGGTGAATGGCCGGCGGCGGCTGTTTGGAGTTCGTGCTTGCGGCGGAATCAATCAGGGCGGACAAGTGCTGGAGGATTGTCATGTTGTTCCTTTTGAACGACTCCCATTCCACCTTGGGAACATCGTTGGTGAACGAAACCAGAGAGTAAGCATTTTTGCGATTTCGTACGGGAATCGACAGACCGTTGCGCCCAAGCTTGTGGCGCGCGGCGTCGGCGAAGAAATCGTGGCTTACCCGATCCTCCGCAAGGGTCTCCCAGTCAAACGGAAGCAAAGCTGTGCGTCCGTGTTTGACAACCGGATCGATTGCCAGATATTGCTTAAGGAAGTATCGGGCCTGCCATTCTCTCGGGTAGGTAACGACCGAATTAAGTAAACTAGCGTCAGAACCTTTGTCCATAGCGAAACGCAGGTGAGCGATATGCAATAGACCGACTTCCGACGCGATTGCCTTCAATATGTCGGCCAAATCATCGGAATTGTAGCCAAGTATTTTGTCTGTCAGCTTAATGGCTGCAGACCCGATGCTTATGCCGTGCATGGCGGCACCATAGATCACCGCCCAAACTCGCGCAACTGAAGCCGGCGTTCGCCCCGGATTTGTCACTAAACGTTCAAGTGAATTGTATCCCGGATTGCGATCGGCGCAGGCCGCTGTGATCTTAGACTGTTCATTATAAGTTCTTTATATGTCCTCGCCATATCTGGCTATTGGCAGTGACCCTCGCTTTGTCTACCTGTCATATTCGAGCAACGGCTCAGGTTGCACAGGGCTCAGAAGCCGGCGTCCGGATCAGGAACAGATATGCTTGACTTGATTGAAATTGAATTGACGAGGGTCCGAAGGATGGCGGAACACGCCGACGACGGTTTCCTCCTCTATCTGATCGATATGGCCATACTGGAAGCAAACCGGAGATCCCGTTCGATGGGTGAGACTCGCGGCGGCGCCGGCGACCAAACGATGTACGCTAAGCGCGATGGCAACGATTCGGCGAATAATTTGGTGGCAGACTTGAGGATCGTGCGTTGATAATCCCGCCGAAAAAGCGACGGCTTCTCGCGCGAGATGGTTGAGGCTCCATCAATTTGTCAGGTCGATTGTCCTTTGGAATCGAGGGACTCTCGCTTTCTTTAGCGGCCTCGCGGTGACGAGGCGGTTTGCGTGGAACACGGAGTCCCCTGCGCGTGTGATGGAGGCAAACTCCCCGTTCCGGCCTCGGCGGGATGCCTGGGCCAAAGCGCGGCAACGCCGAGCCGAAACAGACCGCCCCTTATCCGAGCCCAGCATTCAACTGGGACAGGAACTGGCCTAGGTCGTCCGTGATATAGTCGGCGACAGCGGCACGCTCTCTGGCGCCGACATCAGGGAGGTCGCAATCGTCAACTCCTGGCCTCGCCGTCACGAGAACTGTTGTCATGCCTTTGGCTTTTGGAACTGCAAGATTCTTCGCCACATCCTCAAACATCGCCGCTCGTTGCGGGTCGACGCCGTATCGATCGCAGAACGCGCGGTAGGCCGCCTCCGCGGGCTTCGGCGTCAGGCTGGCGGCGACGATGTCAAACGCGTCCTCGAACAGGCCATCGAGACCGAGTTGCCGGACAGTCAATATCGCGTGGTTGCGTGACCCGTTGGTGAAGATCAGCTTGCGACCAGGAAGCCGCGCGACTTCACGCGCCAGCTCGGGATCGGGCTTGAGCCCAGAGCGGTCAATGTCATGGACGAACTCGAGAAAGGATTCGGCGGCGTCGATATTTTCTTCGATCAAGCCCCGCAGCGTGGTCCCGTGCTGCATGTAGTAGTGGTGGTGCAAAGCTTTTGCAGATTGGCCGTCGAGGCCGAAAAGATTGATCAGAAAAAGCGTAATTCTTTCGTTGATCATGGTCCAGATCCCGCTGTTTGCAGGATATAGAGTATTATCAAGGTCAAAAATCCAAGTCGTAACATGTTCGAAACTTGCCCGTAAACGATCGTTCCGGGGCGAACCCGGATTCGAGCCAAAAACGGAAAACTGATCAAGCTTTCCCAATAGTCCTCCCTTCAATTGGGCTCCGCACCAACTTCCCTGGCATGGACGGTAGATAGAGCACATCTGCATCACAATGAGAACGGGTCAGCTTCACCGAAAATGCCTTCGAATTTATGACGCCGGCGGCGTCGCATTGGCGCATGTCGCGTGCATGAACCGCCTTGCGCATCAGGTTGGACATTCCGGCCTGCCCGACCGCGTCCCGAGCTACCCAGAAGAGTCCGGCCGGCGCATCCCCCGCATAGGGGGCCGCGAAGACGGTTAATGTCAACGCGAAATGCGTAAATGTTTGCTCCACTGCGCCAGCCAGTCTGCGCCATGGGGCTGTAACCGGAGCATCCGATCCCCAATCCTCGCCTGGGCCAGTGCTTGTCCACGGCGATCCCGGAAGCTCGACCGTCGAGGCGAGTAATCCACGTGGCGGGCGGCGACGCGCCAGGAAGCCGCCGTCGGTCCGGTAAGCAAAGAAGGCCGTACCGGTGCGCCGAGACTTCGGTCTGCCAATCGGCCGTCGCGGGAAAGCTTCGGGAGCGCCGCTGTCGCGGGCGGCGCAATCCTCATTCAAAGGACACGCGGCGCAAAGGGGACTTCGAGGCCGACAAATCGTCGCCCCGATATCCATCAGCGCTTGCGAAAAGTCGCCTGCGCGGCGGTTCGGGGCAAGTTCTGCCGCTGCGGCTCGAATTCCCGCTTTCGCCTGCGCAATGGGCAGGTCCAGAGCCAAAAGACGCGAAACAATGCGGGCGATATTGCCATCGACAGGCGCGGCCCGCCTTCCGAAAGCGATCGCCGCGATCGCCGCCGCCGTGTAAACTCCAACGCCGGGCAAGGCGCGCAGAGCGGCCTCTTCGTCCGGGAATTGGCCGCGCCTCGCGATCTCCTTCGCGCAGGCGTGCAGGCTGCGCGCCCGAGAATAATAGCCAAGCCCGGCGAATACGCCGATCACCGCCTCCGTCGAGGCGGCCGCCAAGTCCTCGACCGTCGGCCATGTGTCGATAAACCTCTGGAAATAAGGCGCGGCCGCCTGCGCCGTGGTCTGTTGAAGCAGCACTTCAGAGAGCCAGACGCGATAGGGATCGGGGATTTTCCCCGGCGCCGCTCGCCACGGAAGCTCGCGGCGGTTCGAGTCCCACCACCGAAGCGTACGCTCGACGATCGCGTTTCGCTTTGCCTTGAGCCCCGACCCGCTTACATTGACTTCCATCCGACCCTCAACCCCATGGCGCGATCATGACGCTTCGCCGCCGCGGCGCCAAGGCGCTCGCGGAATTCATGCCCAACATCATCGAGGAGGCCCTCGCCGCGCGAGGCCTCAGCGAGGCGAGCCTGATCGCCGACTGGCCGGCGATCGTCGGCGCCAGCGTCGCGCGATACGCCCGACCAATTCAACTGCAGTGGCCGCCGCGCGCGGTGCGCCACGATCCCAACGCGCCGATTGCGCCTGCAACGCTCGTATTAAGAGTCGACGGCGCGTTTGCCCTGGAGGCGCAGCATAACGTGGCCGTGATCGTGGCGAGAGTGAATGCGCATCTGGGCTGGCGCTGCGTTGAGAAGATCGCCTTCCGGCAGGGGCCGCTGCCTCCGCCGAAGTCGAGACGACGGGAGCCGTCGGCTCCGAGCGCTGCAGCCGAGTCCGAAGCGAGATTGGTCGCGGCGCGGATTGACAATGAGGATTTGCGCGAGGCCTTGACGCGCCTCGGCGCGAGAGCGATCGACCGGTCGCAGCGCGGGCTCGCCACTGGCCGGCTGCCCAAGGGAGACTGACGACGTGAGCCACCCGCTCGCCGGACGCAAGATCAGGCGCATGAACGGCGCCGGCAACAAGATCCTCGTGCTCGACCTGCGCGGATCGTCGGCGTTGCCGAAAGCTCGGGAGGCGAGGGCGATCCACAGCGCGCCTCGTCTCGATTACGACCAGATGATGGTTGTGAGCGATCCCCGGACGCCGGAAACGGTCGCTTACGTCCGAATCTACAACAACGATGGGACTCTCGCCGGCGCCTGCGGCAATGGCGCGCGCTGCGTCGCAGACCGGTTGAGCCGCGAACTCGGCGTCAGCGCGATCCAACTGGAAACCGCTGCGGGCCTGATCGCCTGCGAGCGCCTGGGGCCGTGGTCTTACCGGATCGACATGGGCGCCCCACGGCTCGACTGGCGGGATATACCCCTCGCGGGTGTCGCCGAGGACACACGACAGGTGAATCTGAACTGGATGAAGGGCGATTCATTGGCGGCGCTCGGGCCCGCTGCGGTCGTCAATATGGGAAATCCGCACGCGGTATTCTTCGTCCCCGCCCTCGGACAGGTCGATGCCGCCGCATGGGGCGCGAGGATCGAAGTGCACCCGATGTTTCCCGAGAAGGCCAACGTGACCTTCGCTCAGATCAACGGTCGCGACGATATTGCGGCTCGCGTGTGGGAGCGCGGCGTGGGACTGACGCTCGCATGCGGCTCGGCCGCCTGCGCAACGCTGGTGTCCTCCGCGCGTATCGGGTTGACGGACCGCCGGGCGACGGTGCGCCTGCCCGGCGGCGAACTCGTTATCGAATGGCGGCCCTCGGACGATCACGTGTTGATGACCGGCCCGGTCGAGGACGAGGGCGAGTTCGTTCTCGATGACGTGCTGTTCGAACCCGCGCTGTGAGCGAGCGAGAACCGCCGGCTGCCGAACCGCGAAAGACCGGCCGCATCGATGCAGTCGATTGCGCCCGAGGCTTCGCCTTAGTCGGTATGGCCGCCTACCATCTGGCGTGGGATCTCGCGGACTTCCGGCTCGTCTCGCCTCAGCTCCCGTTTTCCCCGCCGATGCGGCTTCTCTCGCATACGGTGGCGAGCGCATTTCTGGCGCTGGTCGGCGTCTCGCTGGCCCTTGCTCATCGTGACCGGCTGCACCTGCCGGCGTTCTGGCGGCGGCTCGCGATTGTCGTCGCTGGAGCGGCCCTGGTCACCGCCGCGAGTTCGATCCTGTTCCCTGGCCAGATCATCTGGTTCGGCATTCTGCACTGCATCGCCGCGGCGAGCCTCGTCGCTCTGCCGCTTGTCGGGGCGCGGGCATCGGCGAGCCTTCTCGCCGGCGCCGCGGCGATCGCGCTGCCATTCTTCGTCCATTCGGTGCTGTTCGACTCGCCGGCTCTCCTTTGGCTCGGTCTTGGGGAGGCCTTGCCGAACACGGTGGACTGGTATCCGCTCCTGCCCTGGTCCGGCCTCGTTCTGGTCGGCCTCGGGGTTGTGCGGCTGCCTGGCGTTCTCGACCGACTGACGTCTCCTTGGCGTTGGCGGGCGAAGTCCCCCGCGGCGCAAGCATTGTGTTTCGCCGGGAGACACAGCCTCGCGGTCTATCTCCTCCACCAGGCTATTCTTTACCCTCTTGTCTGGGCGATCGCCGCCTCGGGCCTTGTCGGCGCCGCGCCTCCGCCCACACCCGACTATGGCGCCTTTCTCACGGGCTGCGAGCGGGCCTGCGTGTCCCGCGGGCGGGCGGCCGAGGACTGCGAATTGAGCTGCCGATGCGTGGCCGACGCGGTCGAGCGGTCGGGCGAAGCCAACCGGCTCGGTGAGCTCGACGCCGGGCGCCGCGCCGAGCTCCAGCGCATGGCCGACGCCTGCATGGGGCGGGGCGAATAGGACGCCGCACCATTTGCGGGCGCGTCTAAGGATTTGAAGATACGGTTCGAGAGCTAGCCCAACTTGCGCAGTTTCGGGGGTACGACATAGGCAAATCAACCAAAATTCGGCGGTTGCCGGTTGTTGGTGTACTGCGGCACGGTTTTGAGGCACCCGGCTGCGCTTGCTCAAGCGGCCAAGGGTAAGGTGGCTGCGAGCGTCGGGTCAATCGCAATTCGCGGCATGGTTTGCTCCTCTCTGACCGTGGCGGGCGTTTTGTATCCATGCCGCGCGACGAGCCAAGTTTCGTTGTAGCGCCTGGCGAATGCGACGAGCTCGACGCGCAGTTCCTCGATGGTTTTGAACGTCCGCACCCAGAGCAAGTTCTCCTTCAAGGTTCGGATGAAGCGTTCGGCGACGCCATTGCCCTCGGGTTCGCGCACGAAGGACGGCGAAGCCTCGATGCCCAGACATTTGATCTCGGCCTGAAAATCGCGGGACATGTAATTGGAGCCATGATCGTGACGCAGCTTGAGCCCACGCGCCACGCCGGGCGCGATGGAACCGAAGCACCGATGCACCCCTTGCCGGACCGGCTCCAGCGCCTCGAAACGATTGGCTGAACGCGCGGCGTGAATGCCGACGACTTCCGAGTTCGCGTGTTCGACGGCGACGAAAACATAAGCCCGCCCTTCCTCGAGGGTGACGGTCTGGCTCATGTCCGTTCCCCACATTTCATTGACCTTGTCGGTGACAATGGTTCCGTCGTGCGTCTTCTCTTGGTTGCGGCCGACGCGATGGGGCGCGAGCAAGCCGTTCTCTCCCATCACCCGGCGCACGCGGCGAGGGCTCGAGCGAACCCCGGCAACGCGCAGTCGCGCCCAGATTTTGCGATAGCCTTCGCCATGGAAGTCTGACGCTTCGATTTGCCGGCGAATATGATCGGCCAGGTCGGCATCCGGACAAGGGCCTGTCGGGCCGGGGCGACGGGCAATCGCAGGCGAGGGCGCTCCCTTGAGAAAGCGATACACGCCGGCGCGCGAGACACGCCACGCGCGCGAGACCCGCGCCAGGCCATAAGAACGAGACATGGAAGGCGAGACCGTCTGGCTCATCGTCTCGACCTCCTTCGGGCCAAAGGGCTTTTGGCCTCCATGGCGGCGATCCTGGCGGACAGCAATTCGTTGTCCATGGTGATCTCGCCCACCTTGGATTTCAGTCGGGCGATTTCATCCTCGCGATCGTCGCGCTCACGTTCCTTCAGGGCCGACGCCGCGCCGGCGAGCGCTCGGTCCCGCCATTCGGTCAGCTTGGCCACTGAGACATTCGCTTCCCGGGCGACGACTTCCAACGGTTCGCCACGCAACAAACGCGCCACCACCGCCATCTTGCGTTGGACCGAATAGCGCTTCGGTCCTGCTTCAACGCCCGAGGGGGCGCCTGCGCCAGCTATGGGAGAGCGCTCCGGCGCCCCCTCGGGCTTCAGCCCTGCGTCAATCGTCATTTCGACACCTCCGTTGCGGTTCAATTACCGCAGCCAGATGTCTCAGTTAACCGTCACGCACCCCAGTTGCCGTGTGGCTTTGAGGCGAATCGCGCATTGTCAGGGGCATGACGCGCGATTCCTCGAGTTTTTCGGCTCACCGGCCGGTTGGGCAATCGTTGGCTGTGGCGGACGAACGGCCTGGCGGCGTCGATCTCGACAGTTTCTTTGGTCCGGTGCGTGTCGAATGGGATGACGGGGCGACGCCGCTTGGGCAACTGCCGTTCTTCATCCATTTCCTCAAGACGAGCGACGGCAGTCCCAACGCGCCCAAGAAGCGCGACGTTGTGGGGATGGCGATGTTCGCCGTGCTGGCCGGTCACAATCGCTACGCCCATATCGCTGCGCTGCGACGCAGTCATTCTATCGCGCGCTCGATCGTGTTGCTGCGCCATATGCAGTTGAAAGCGTCGAAGGTCCTCCCTCGTCGCCGTATCAGGCGATCGGCCCGTGAAGTTCCTCACATTCTGAGCGTAGTCCCTCCGTCTGTCTTTGCTGAACCGGCGCGCCGTCATGTCGTCGATCAAGCGCTGCCGCAGCGGCTGATGGGGCCTGTCGGACATCGCAAGAGCTCCTGTCTCGCATGGGGTTGAACCCCGCGATCTTGAGACAGGACCGGGCTTTCGCGTTGTCGTTCAGACCTCGACGTCCTTCAGCCGTACCCGGCCGCCCCTGCCGCCCGCAGTTTAGTCCTGGTCCGCTGATGCTGGAGGGCCGTTGTTGAGGCCAAACCCGAGTTCCCGGTGCATGTTCGACGGCGGAGGTCCGCCCAACTGAGACGTGCAAGTCCGCAATCTGCTCCGTCCGCAGTCCGTCGTCTCCAACCGGTCAGTGTGAAGGCCGTGATTGCGTGATTGCCTCCGGCGCTCGACACACGGGTCCAACTCGGCGATAATCGCCCCGTCAATGGCACCCGGAAGCATAAACGATATCGGCGAATGGCTTCAGGGCCTCGGGCTTGGCCGCTATGAAGCGAGCTTTCGCGAACATGAGATCGACGCGGACGTTCTGCTGGAACTGACGGAAGCAGACCTCAGAAGACTCGGCGTCGCGCTCGGTTCGCGCAAGCGCATGCTGAAGGCGATCGCCGAACTCGAGTCGACCGGCCCGTCGAGCGCGGCGCAGCAGCCGGCTGTCGCCGCCGCCGTCGAGCGCCGCCCGATCACGATTGTTTCCTGCCGCTTCGAGGCGTCGTCGCTTCCGGCTCAGTTCGATGTCGAGGACTGGCGCGATCTCTACGGCGGATGCGTCGACGAGGCGCTGGCGCTCGTGACCCGGTTCGGCGGGCGCGGACAGCCAGAACTCGGCGACAGCCTGATGGCGATGTTCGGTTACCCCCAGGCTCAGGAGAACGACGCAGAGCGGGCTTTGCGCGCCGCCCTTGCGATCCAGACGGCGATTGAAAAGCGGAATGCGCGATCGGCGCCCACGACCCCGCCAATATCCGCCCGAATCGGCCTTGATTGCGGCAAGGTGGTCGTCGATTCGATGGGCGGCGTGTTCGGCAAGGCGACGAGCATCGCAGCGCGGGTCCAGGCCGCCGCCGATCCGGACGCCGTGTTCGTCACACAGGACGTGCTGCGTCAGGTCGCGGGACTGTTCGTCGCCGAGGATCGGGGATCGCACGACCTCAAGGGCGTGCCCCACAAGGTGAAACTCTATCGCATCCGACGGGCCGCCTCGGGACGGAATCGTGGCGCAGGGCAGCCTCTGTCGGCCTTCGTCGGCCGCCGGGATGCGCTGGACCTGCTGGCGCGCCTCTGGGAGCGCGCCCGGTCAGGCGCGGGGCGGCTCGTCCTGATTGCTGGCGATCCAGGCATGGGCAAGTCGCGGCTTCTGGCCGAATTCCGCGCCACGTTGTCGGAAATTCCCCATACCTGGGTGCACTACAACGGCTCCCCGCTGTTGCAGGGCTCGAATTTTTATCCGGTCACCGAATGGGGCCGTCGTCGCTTCGACAGCGCGTCGCCGCCGGCCGAGCGTCTCGCGGAGCTGGAGAAGACCCTGAGCCTGATCGGGCTCGACGCGGAAGCGATCGCGCCGCTCGTCGCGCCCCTGGTCGACGTTCCTCTTCCCCACGACCGCCTTCCCCAGCTCGACCCGGAAGAGCTTCTCCGCCGCCAGCTGGCGGCGGGCGAGGCCTGGATCCTGGCCGGCGCACGGACGCAGCCGGCCGTCCTCGCCTTCGAGGACCTTCAATGGTGCGATTCGGCCTCGCTGGCGCTCCTAGCGAGACTAGCCGAAAACGGCGCGAAGGCGCCGCTGCTGATTGTCGCCACCGCCCGTCCGGAGTTCCGGGCGCCGTGGCCGTCGCGAGCCCATCATGTGTCGCTCGATCTTGCGCCGCTCGGCCGGAACGACGTGGGCCTGATGGCGCGCGCGCTCGCGTCGCCGCGCGAGCTGTCGGACGACGACATCGACGTCGTCAACCTGCGAAGCGACGGCGTGCCTCTTTTCGTCGAGGAGGTCGCCCGGCTGATTCTGGAGCGGCCGGGCGAGGCGAGCGTCGAGGCGATCCCGCCGGCGCTGCAGCAGTCGCTGGCGGCGCGGCTCGATCGCCTCGGCGCTGCGCGTCAGGTGGCCGAGATCGGCGCTGTTCTCGGCCGCGAGTTCGACTATTCGCTGCTGCGCGACCTGGCGGACCTGCCGGAGGCCGCGCTCAAGGTCTCGCTCGACCGGCTAATCGAGGCGGACATCCTCGCCCCGACGGGCCGGATCCCGAACTGCGCCTATCGCTTCAAATACACGCTGATCCGGGACGCCGCTTACGAGAACCTGCTCAGGAGCAGCCGGCAGACTCTGCACCTGCGCGCAGCGGAACTGTTGCGCGACCCCTTTCATGCCGGCCCCGCGCCGGAGGCCGTTGCGCGCCATCTGGCCGAAGCGGACAAGGCGGGGCAGGCGATGGAGGAAGACGCCGAGGAACAAACCGCCCCGGGCGCGGCTCGCTGACGGGCAGCCGGCATGGGCCGGACATTCTCCGCGTGCGACGAACACAAAGAACTTTTCGTTATTGTAAAATACTTCGGAGCCGGAACGTTCGAGGCGACACTAAACTGGCGCTAAAGCCGCGACAGGCCCGATCGCTCGAGATCGGCGATTTGAGCCTAGGGCAGCAATCGATCGCCTCATGGCTTCGTGGCCCACGCTCTCGCCTGGGTCCCGGTCAGCGCGGCGATGCTTGCGACGCCTCGCTCCCCGACCGCGCGCTCGAGACCGTTCAGGATCCGGTCGATGACGCCGACCCCCCCGAGGGCGAGGCTCGTGTAGAGCTGCACGAGGCTGGCGCCGGCCTCGATCTTGGCAAGCGCTGTGGCGGCGTCTTCGACGCCGCCACAGCCGATCAGCGGCATCGCGTCGCCGAGAGCGAGATAGGCGCGCGCCAGAAGCCGGGTCGACGGCCCGAACAGCGGCCGGCCCGACAGACCGCCGCTCTCCCCCCGATTGCCGGAGCGCAATGCGGCGGGCCGAGCGACCGTCGTATTCGAGACGATGAGACCGTCGATCCTCCTCGCGAGAGCGACCGCGACAATGTCGTCGAGCCCCCGTTCGTCGAGATCCGGTGCGATTTTGACAAGGACCGGTCGGCGCGGGATCGTCTCGTCGCGGGCTGCCGCCACGCGCGCGACGAGTTCGTCGAGCGTCTCGCGCCGCTGCAGCTCGCGCAGGCCCGGAGTGTTGGGCGATGAAACGTTGATCGCGATGTAATCGGCGACCAGGGCGAAGGTCTTGACGCCGAGGACGTAGTCCGCGATGCGATCGACCGAGTCCTTGTTCGGCCCGACGTTGACGCCAATCAGCCCCACCGGCCGCCGTTCGAGGCGCGCGCGGGCTTTCTCGTAGCCTTCGTTGTTGAAGCCGAACCGGTTGATGACCGCACCGTCCGCGCGCAGCCTGAACAGTCGGGGGCGCGCGTTGCCAGCCTGAGGGCGAGGCGTCACCGTTCCGACCTCGACAAAGCCGAAACCGAGCCTCAGCATCGGGTCCGGAACCTCGGCGCTCTTGTCGAATCCGGCAGCTAGCCCGAGGGGGTTCGGAAACCTGAGCCCGAGAGCCGTGACGACCAGAGAGGGCCCACGCGGGCGCGCCTCTCCGGGCGGGGCAATCTTCATGCCGTTGACCGCGATCCAGTGCGCAATTTCGGGAGGAAGGAGCTTGACGAGAGGCTCGGCAAACTCGGCCAGCCTCATGCGCAAAGTCTCCCGAAGTCATGTCGGCCGTCCGGCCCAAGCGGCAGCGGGCGCGACCAGACGACGGCGCTCAGCGGCAGTGCTGCATAAAGGTGGGGAAAGAGCGCTCCGCCGCGGGACACCTCCCAAACGAGAGAGTCGCCGAGCGACGCCGCGTCGATAGCGACCAGAGTGAGATCGTCTCGGCTCGCGAACCATTTCGCCACCGTATCCGGCGCCTGATCCGCAGTGGAAAGATGAATGTAACCGTCCACGACGTCGACAGCCGCGCCGGTAAAGACGCCCGCCAGTTCAGCCGCGCGCCATTCACCGGTCTCCAGGATCTTGAAAACAAGCATCATCCGCTGCGCTTAGTCCTGCAACATCCGTTTCAGGAGGTCGATTTCGTCGCGAAGGGTGGCATCGCTCGCCGACAAGGCCTCGATCTTTCGAACCGCATGCAGCACTGTCGTGTGGTCCCGCCCCCCGAAGCGTCGGCCGATTTCCGGGAGCGAGCGCATGGTGAGAGTCTTTGCAAGAAACATCGCCACCTGACGCGGCTTGACCACGACCGCGGTCCGTCGTGAGGAGAGAATGTCGGCGCGCGATACACTGTAGTGGTTTGCAACCAGCTTCTGGATCTCCTCGATCTTGACCCGCTTGGGCTCGTGCGAGCGGATGAGGTCCCGGATCGCGATTTCCGCCGCCTCCACGGTCAACGGCGCTCCAGTCAACGTGGAGTGCGCGAGCAGCCGATTGACGGCGCCTTCCAGATCGCGCCCATTGGAACGAATCGAACGGGCGACGTACGCAAGCACTGGCGGCGAGAGCTCGAAGCTAGAGTGCAAGGACTGCGCTACGGCGACTCGCGCCTCTAGAATTTTCAGGCGCAGGGATTCATCGAGAGGGCCGATCTCGACACAAAGGCCGACGCCGAGACGCGAACGTACTCGTTCGTCGAGCGATTCCAAATCGTTCGGCGGCCTGTCGGCAGCGACGATGACGTCGCGGCCGGCGTCTAGCAAGGCGTTTAAAGCATGGCCGAATTCCGCCTGAATCGCTCTACCCTGCAGAAATTGCGCGTCGTCGAAGATTAGGAGATCGATTGCTCGCAACCGTTCCTTGAATGCGATTGAGGTCTGCGACTGGAGCGACGCAACGAAGCCGTACATGAATTTCTCCGCGGTCAGATAGATAGCGGAGCGGCCCTGGTTCGCCGCGGTGTGCGCCACGGCTTGAAGCAGGTGGGTTTTGCCCAGACCGACAGCGGAATGGACGTAGAGCGGACAGAACGTCTGGCTACCGGCGCGTTGCTCCGCAACGCGTTGTGCCGCCGAGAACGCCAGCTGGTTCGATCGCCCAACCTGGAAGGTCGAGAACGTTAGGCGCCGATCCAGAGGCGACCCCACCACTGCGTCAGCCGATGGTGACGTCAGACGGACAGACGGGCGCTGCGAGGCATGAACGGATCGATCTCGCTCGTCTGCCGCACCCGTGGATCCTTTTGGGGTGGTCACCAGCACACAACTGCCCACACTTGTCTGCGGCTCGGAGCGCATCGACGAGCGGACGAAAACGACAACCTTTGCGAGAGATCCGATCTCGGCGTTGAGCGCAGCGATGATCTGGCCAAGATAGTGGGTATCGATCCAGCTCTTCAAGAATCGGGTCGGCACCGAAAGGCGAGCTTGGCCACTGCTGACCGCTTCGAGTTCGATGCGTCCAAACCAACTGTTAAAGATATCCTCGCCCAATTCGGCGCGCAACCTTTCGCTGCAACGGCGCCATGATTGCGCGAGGGAAGGAACGCCCGGCCCGCTCAGATCGACGGGGTTAGCATCGGGTTCGTCAAGGATATCCATTGACCGCGGCTCGGTGAGGATGACGGATAGGGTCTGCATCTTGAAACCAGAAAGTTCGAGGCGCTACGTCTGCACCCAAGGCAACCCCGCCGCCCTCCAACCGCTGACGACGTTCCTGTGGCGAGACGGATCCAAAGAACCTTCAAAACCGTCCGAGACGTTGAAGCACGGTGCCCAACCCGCCTTGGTCATTGCGATAGCGGCGTGGCGAGAACGGACTCCTGACCGACAGATAAACACGAGCGGCGCCCCGCGCTTGACCCCGGCAGCCTCCAGCATAAGGGAGAGTCCGGCGGCAAAACGCTCGTCGACCTGCATCGAGGGAAACCTTTGCCATTCGAGGAAAAGCGCGGTCTTGCCCAACAGAGAAAGATCGGGCACGCCCACGTAAGCCCATTCCGCCTGCGTCCGCACATCGATCAGCGTGGCGGTCGTTTCGCCAGCGAGAAACCCGTATGCGTCGGCCGACAGCATGTCGCCCGCATAACCCACGCCGCTTTGATAAGACATTAGCCCTCCTCCGCAGCCCGCACTACGGACGCTTGCTTTCGCTCTGGTTTTGAATATTTAACGGCCCACGTTGCGCCTAGGCAATTAATGCAACAGTTCGTCCACAGACGACTCCCCTTATAATCGCTCGCAGTAACCGAGCTTATATTTTCATTGTATTCTTGGTCACAACATGAATACCAAACGCTCCCAGCTTATACTAATTATTGCTTGGCATGGGCAAGACTATGGCACGGGCGCCCTTACGAGGCAACTCCATTTCTGTGCCAACAAGTCGACGGTTGGAGACCAAATTGGCGTCCTTAAAAACATTCCATATTTGCCATACTGCAAAGGCTTGATTCCAGCCGCAAGATCGAGTCGGCGTCGTTTCAGAACGCCCAACTGCAAAAGAAATCGCCGGGAAGGCGAATCGACTGGCATGGAGCTTCTGTCCGCATGCGTCGGTCGGTTCAGGAGCGCTTGATTAATAAAGTTTTGACAATCATGAAAATTTTGTGTTCGGCTACAACCCGCGGCTCGTCGCCGTTTCGTTGCAGAACTGTTATGTGGCGAAGTGGCGACAGTGCCGTGAAGGTTGAAAGCGCCTTGTTCAACCCTGCGCGGCGGACCTATCCACAGTGATGACCCCGAAAAATGCGGGCGCCGCCAAGAGATAGGCGACACCCGCAATTTGAATGACCGCGCCGAGGCCGAAGTTCGTTGCGATGACGGGGGCGGCGGCAGCTCCGATCACGGAGAAGCATCCGTTGACGCCCCAAGCCCATATGAACATGTGATTCTTGCCGAGCCGTCCGAGCGTCGTCATCGCAATCGACATCGGAAACCCCATCAGGAACGCCGGCGGCGCGACGATCACGAAACACCACACAAGGCGCGCCGCGAACGGCAAGGAGGCGATCGCATCGAGCGCGTGATTGATGAATAGCGCGTAAGAGATGAGGAGCGCTCCGATGGCGATGAATAGCAGGGGCATGACCGTGCGCGCCCGCGGAAGGATGCGCTCAGATATGAGCGCTCCGAGCCCCGAAAAGACGAGCATGCCAGTGATCAGCACCGATGCCGAAATCGTCGGGTTGCCCAATGCCATCACGAAGTGCGCAATAAGGCCGACCTCGACCATGATGTAGCCCGCACCAAGGCAAGCGAAGTAGAGCACGGTGAGCGCCTTGCCTCGCGAATGGGAGAAGATCGTGCGCCAACCCCAGACGATGGGAATGGCCAGGAGAACGGTCGCGGTCAGAGTGGCGACGCCGAGAGTCGCCCAGATCAGCAGATAACCCCATTCGTCCTGCAGAAGCTCGAGTCGGTCGAGAACCTTCGGCAAATCGCGGGTTTTTACGTAGGCTGCGAAATAGGGCGCGTCATTGGTGAGCGCCCGTGCGTTGAAGACATAGCGCGAGGCGATGTCCGGCCAGTCGCCTGTAATGAGCGCGTGCCAAGCGAGCCGACCCATTGCGGTGGCGGGCAGGATGCCGTCATCGGCTTTGCCGGATGGCGGCGCGGCATCCGTCTCCTGATCGGACGGTTCGCTCGCCGGCGACCCCGCATTTGTCGATGAAGGGGCGTCTGAAGCGCCAGCGAAAATCTGTTGGATATAACCATCGAGCGTCGCCCCGGTCTGCGAGGGATCGAAAGGAAAGCCCGGGGAATAAATCTCGTCGAACGACATGTCGTGCGTATGTGCGCGGAGCTTGGCGACTTCCTCCGGGGTGAAGCCGCCGTTCTTGTAGAGCACCGTCGCCGTCGAGAGATAGGAGGAGACGACGAAGAACGAACTGGCGAGATGCTCGGAATCGACATCTCGGGCGGCCGCCGCCATGGTGGCGTAAAGCTTCAGAACCGACTTCGGCGGCTCTTCCTTGTTCCACAAGGTCACCGACAGCACGCCGCCTGGCGCAAGCGCGCGCATGTAGGTCTCCATCGCCTCCTTGGTGTAGGAAAATTTCTCGACGATGGCGAAACCGCCCGGGTTGGACAGGCCGACCGAATCAGCAAGGCTTAAATCGATGACGTCGAAGCGTTCGTCGGTATGGGCGAGGAAGTGTCGCCCCTCATAGTCGATGACTCGCACCTTGGACAGAATGTCGCCGGTGAAATTGCGGATCACATCGCTTCGAAACGCCTCCAGGACCGCGCGATTGCCCTCCGCGACCGTGACATCGCGCGCTCCGGAATGCAGTGCAACCTCGGTCGAGATACCACCGCCGAACTGTATGATGAAGGTCTTGGGAGACGACTTCATGATGTAGGGATAAACCATCGGCAGGAAGCGGAAGTAGGCGGTCTCCTTGTCGGTCAGGTCCCGCATGACGCCGATCGGACCGTCGCTGTCGATGTAAAGTCCGAGATAGGCGTTGGCCGGCATCGTCGGCAGGTTGAACCCCGCGTTGTCCGAGAGGCCGGGCGCGAAGTGGAGGTAGGAACTCGCGTAGATCTCGAGAAAACCGAAGGGTGAAGCGCTTTCATAAACCTTCTTCGCGTCCGGAAACTTCCGTGCGTAGGAGACGCCCTTGTAGTCGTTCACCGCGAGGGTCTTGAGGCCAAGGGCCGGCGCGAGCACGAAATGTCCGGAGAACGCGAGAACGCCCGCCATCAGATAAGGGATGAGGGCGCTGAGACCGCCTGGTCCGACCGCCCAGGCGACACATGCCGCCATCCAGAGCGCGAGTGGCGCGGCGATGAGATTGGCCGGAACGAAGACATACATCGCCAGCAGGAAGAGGAGGCCGCACAGGCCCGAACCGGCGAGGTCGGCGAAATAGACGCGCCCGAACGTGCGGTTGCTCTTGAGAAAGACCGATCCGAGAAAGACGGCGCCCGCCAGGAACGGCGTCAGCTCCGCGAGGAACATCTCCAGGAGCTTCCATTTCTGCGCCGGGTCCGAGACGAGAAAAATTGCGTTGAACCCGAGCCTTTGGACATAGAGATTGGCCACGACCGCAAGTGGCCCGAAAAGCCCGAGCGCGACCGTGGCGGCCATGCGCCAGTGGCGGGAGAACCAGTCCTTGGCGACGGTCATGACCGCACTCGTCAGGCCGAATCCGAGCATCGCCAGGCTGACGACAAGCGAGCCGAAATGCGCCCAGCTGCCGACCGAAAACACCCTCATGATGTCGATCTGCAGCGCGATCACCGCTCCTGCGCCGAGACCGACTGCCAAGTAGAGCCCCGCGCGTTCGCGAGCGCCGAGGACGGCGTCGCCGCTTGCGTCCTCGCCGAGCGATTCGGCGACCGGAATCGGACTTGCGTCGTTCATGGATTCCTTTCCGGCAGCCGTCCCGGCAACCGTCGTGGAGGACAAGCGGCGCTCTCGCTCTTTTGAGGCGGAGAGCGCCGTCTGTGCGAAGCGTCGCCCGGAGCAGCTAGTTGTTGTGCGTGCCGACGATCTGCTCGCCTTCGAGCTTGGTGAAGGGCACGAAAGGAACGATGCGTCCACCGTAGATATCGGACCGGGCGACTGTCAGCTGACCATCAGAACTCTCGGACTTGACGACTTTGAGAACGCGCTGAGCGCCAGGCGGCCCGACCGGGATGACCATGATCCCATTGGGTTTCAGCTGCTGCAAGAGCGGCGGAGGCACATGATCGATGCCGCACGTCACGATGATCTTGTCGAACGGAGCGAACTCCTCCCAACCGTAATACCCGTCGGCCGCCTTAGACGTGATCGCGGAAAACTCGTTGTAGCCGTCCTTGATGAGCTGGTCGTAGATGCCGCGCGTGCGCTCGGCAAGCGGCTTGATGATCTCAATCGAATAGACCTTGTCAGTCAGGTGCGACAAATAGGCGGACTGGTAGCCGGAGCCCGTGCCAATTTCGAGCACCTTCTCACCCTGCTTCGGATCGATGTTGGAGGTCATGCGGCCGACGATATGCGGCCCCGAGATAGTAACGCCATATCCGATATCGAGGAAGGCGTGGTCATAGGCGCGACCGAGATTCTGCTGCAGGACGAATTTTTCGCGCGGAGTAAGCAGAAAGGCCCGCTTGTGGCGGTCGTTGAGAAGGTCTTCATTGCGCACCAACGCGCCGAAACGGTCAAATCTTTCGCCAAGGAACTTCGGATCCTCGCCGCGCTGCGCGACGCCCCATTGGATGAACTTCTCACGATTGTCCATCGGCGGATTCATGTCGAATGTGAACGGCGTCGGGACGTTCGCCAGCGCCAGGCGCGGCGCGAGAGCGCCCCCGATGACCCCGGCTGCGCCGGCAAGGAATTGACGTCTCTGCACCAAGAACCTCCTAAAACGGAACGCTTTGCGCGGCCTGATAGCTCAAATTGCGGGAAAACGCGATGGCGAAACCCGGCCGAATTCCTGGAAAGAGTTGGTCGCCATTTCGATGGGGGGACACCTTTCTCTCGGGTCAGAAGAATGGCGCAATTCGGTCGGCTTGACTTCGCGGCGCTCGCTGTCGAGCGACAACGCTTGATCCGATGACCAGCGGTCGTCGGACCCGACCCCATTCGGGCGGCCGCCGGCGCCGCCGCCTCCTTCCGCTGAGCCGAAAACCGACCAGCCGGGCCGGCGCCGCGCTCGGCCGTATCGCTGTCCGCGTCCAGATAGCCCAGAGGAGAATCTCATTCAGGCTCCCCCCCCCCCTGTTCTGCCTGTTTTCGCGCAAAGAACAGGCGGAGAAATACAACCGCCAATGCGCGAGCGGGGCCAAAAAGCGGCCTCTTGTTCGACTGTTGCGACACAACCAGGTGCCAATAATCAATATTATGAGGTAACATTAACAGGGGACTTTTCCCCCTGTTCCGGCCTCAAAGCAGGGCAAGCGGGCCCGAAACTGGCGATTGGACGCAGACGCCCGGCTCGTATGCAACCTATGAGCGAACCTGCTCCGCCACCGGCGCGGCCAAAATCCAAAGCACTATGGATTCAGATAAACAGAAGTCCCAGATCAGAGGAAGGCGTCTCGCGCGAACACCCCGCGGCGCCAAGGCTCCCCGCCCTAGTCCTCAGAGCCGGGCGACAACCGCCAGGCGCTTGATCTGCCCGTTCTGATAGGCGCGCAGAAAGGCGTCGTAGTCCTTCACCGACACGCATCCGTTGGAATCGCCATTGGGTCCGAGCATATAGGGGTGGGCGAGCAGCCCCGCCCGTCCGAAAAGGCCGCCTTCGCCGACCGGATTGAGACGAAGGGCCTGAACGCCGTGGAAGGAGGCTTCCCGCATCGTCAGTTCGTAAAGGTGCGGAGGGGTGGGCCCGACAGCCCGTTCGCTCACGTAGCGAACATTGTCGAGCGCCTCGCCGAGGCCCGAATGGGCTTCAAGACGGGTTCCGTCGGGCAGATAGACCGCGCGGGCCGAGATGTCATAAACGGCGGTGTACCTGTCGTAGCCCAGCCTGTCGGAATTGACCGCCGGAGTGAACGCGGCGAAAAGCCCGCCGAAGCCCCCACGGCCTTGCTGAATTGCGCTTGACGTCGCCGTCGCCGTCGCAGGCGCGGTCGCTTCGGGCGACGGAGCGGCCGGGGCGAACCGGGCGGTCCGGGTCGGTGCGGGCGGAGCCTTGCCGATCGGCGCGGGAGGCTGGCCTAATCCGACCAGTTTCTGGAAAATATTGAAGGTATCGGCTGGGGCAGGTGCAAAGGGCTGCTGCGTCACGCGCCGGTCCGGAACGGCCGGCGCCCCCGGGAGTCCGAACTCGGCGGGACGGGGCGGAGGCAAGGGCGCGCTGTCGACCACCTGGGGAACGTCGCGAATCGGCGGCAGCGGGATTGCGTCCGGCAGCGCGGCCGCTATCGAGGGAACAGGTGGCGCCGTCTCCGTCGGGAGCGCCGGCGCAGTGGGCTCAAGGCTCGCGAGCCGGGCGTAATTGTCCGCCGGCGCGGCCGACTTCATCTCGGTGACGAACGAGGGGTCGACAATGATTTCGCCGAAAGGGTTGGCGGCGGCTTCCCTCGCCGGGGCGGCGATCGGCGCCGGGGTCGCCGCCGCGACGATCGCGGGGGGGTCGGCCCGGCGGGCATGCAGACCAAAAAGGACAAGCGCGCCGACCCCCGCCACGAGAGCCAAGGCCGCCGAGCCGAGAAGGATCTGCTGAAGGGCTTTGCGCGAGGTCGATCCGCCGTCGAACGGAACTTCGTCAAATGTCGCGTTCAGCGCTTGCATTCTACGCCTACGGTTACGCCTCGGGTGCTGGAGTCAAATTGGAGCGAATTGGTTTAAGCGCCATTAACGCAGTCCGAGGCTCAAATCCACCCCTGGCCG
>CAVUHX010000048.1:0-109675 GCA_963741405.1 uncultured Alphaproteobacteria bacterium | reverse complement strand
GGCGCCGAGGTCTCCGACTTCGACCAGAAAATCCTCCTTGCGTCTCGGATAGGCCTCGAGCTTGGCCTCACGCCAAGCTTCGTAAGCGGCGCGATCGGCGCTATCCCCGAGACGGAACGGAGAGCGGCGCAAAGGCCGTTTCTCCTGCAATTCGAGAAGCTTCACCGGGCCTTCCACCATCGTTTCCGTCCTGACCACGCCGGCCGGCGAGCCGTCTCGCCGACAATTTTTTCAGCGAACCTATTCACATATTCGAATTTTTCGCTATTATCGTTCAGTTCCGGCGCCGAGGGAAGAGGGTCGTCGCGCGGATTCGTCGTCGGCTGCGGCCTGAGCGACGTTCCGCGGTCGAGGTTCTTCCGGACGCACCCCGGTCAATTCCGTCGGACGCGGACAAGCGTCGGTCATTAAGAGGGAGAAAATGCCGGTGTCAGAGGAAGACAAGACCATGACCCCCTCCAAGGGCCATCACCCGACCCCCATGCTCGACCAGCTCGAAACCGGGCCGTGGCCGAGCTTCGTCACGGGGCTCAAGCGCCTGCGCGACGCCGGCGACAAGCAATACGCCCCGATGATGAACGACCTGCTCGGGCAACTCGAGCATTCCTATGAGGAACGGCTCGGCTACTGGAAGGGCGGCACCGTTTCGGTGTTCGGCTATGGCGGCGGCATCATTCCGCGCTTTTCCGAGGTCGCCTCGCAGTACCCCGCCTCGAAAGAATTCCATACGCTGCGCGTGCAGCCGCCGGCGGGCTACCATTACAGCACCGATGTCCTGCGCCAGCTCTGCGACATCTGGGAGGAGCACGGCTCGGGCCTGATCGCCTTCCACGGCCAGAGCGGCGACATCATGTTCCAGGGCTGCACGACCGAAAACGCCCAGAAGGCTTTCGACGCTCTCAATGAGATCGGCTTCGATCTGGGCGGCGCGGGTCCGGCGATGCGCACCTCGACGAGTTGCGTCGGCCACGCGCGTTGCGAAATGTCCTGTTACGACGAGGTCAAGGCTCACCGGACGGTGCTCAACTCGTTCCTCGACGAGATGCATCGCCCGGCGCTGCCATACAAGTTCAAATTCAAGTTCTCCGGCTGCGGCAACGATTGCGTCAACGCGATCCATCGCGCCGACTTCGCCGTGATTGGCACTTGGCGCGACCACATGAAGGTCAACCAGGAAGAGGTGAAGGCCCACGTCAAGCGGGTCGGACGGAAGCACATGATCGATACCGTCATCTCGATGTGCCCGACGCGCGCATTGAGCCTCAACGACGACGACACGCTCGACGTCGACAACAAGTCCTGCGTGCGCTGCATGCATTGCCTCAACGTGATGCCCAAGGCGCTCTCGCCCGGCGACGACCGGGGCGCGGCGATCCTGGTCGGCGGTAAGCGCGCCCTCAAGGTCGGCGACCTGATGGGCACGGTGCTCGTTCCCTTCATGAAGCTCGACACCGACGAGGACTACGAGAAGCTCGTCGAATTGGGCCGCAAGCTGGTCGATTTCTTTTCCGAGAACGCGCTCGAGCATGAGCGCATCGGCGAAACCATCGACCGCATCGGCCTGCCGGCCTTCCTCGAGGCGGTCGAAATCGATCCCGATCCAAACATGGTCAACCATCCGCGCACGTCCTGCTATGTCCGCACCGATGATTTCACCGTCGAGGCGGAGAAGTATTTCGAGCGCAAGGCGAGGGAAAAGAATATCGACGTCGCCGCCGAGTAGGAGATCGAATTGAGCCGACCGCTGGACGCAAGTCCGGCGGCGCGGTTCAAAGACAAGAGCTTTGGGAGAGACCGCGAATGAACGTTGCGACGCAAATGAGACGCCCCATCGAGTTAGGCGTGCCGGATCCCTTTCAATACATGCACCCGCTGTTGAAAAAGAACTACGGCCAATGGGCCTGGCACGACCACCCGCGTCCGGGCGTGCTGCGTCATGTCGCCAAGAGCGGTGACGAAGTCTGGACGGTGCGCGCCGGCACACAGCGCCAGATGGACGTGTTCACCATCCGCAAGCTCTGCGACATCGGCGACCAGTTCGCCGAGGGCCACGTTCGGTTCACCACCCGCAGCAACATCGAGTTCATGCTGAGCTCCTTAGACAAGGTTCAGCCGCTGATCGACAAGCTGATCGCCGAAGGCTTCCCGGTCGGCGGCACCGCCAATTCGGTGTCGATGATCTCGCACACGCAAGGGTGGCTGCATTGCGACATCCCGGGCACCGACGCGTCGGGCGTGGTCAAGAGCCTGATGGACAAAATGCATCACGAGTTCACGCACACCGAGATGCCGAGCCGCGTGCGCATCACCACCTCCTGTTGCCAGATCAATTGCGGCGGCCAGGGCGACATCTCGATCAACGTGCAATACACCAAACCCCCGCGCATCAATCACGATCTCGTGTCCAAGGTGTGCGAGCGGCCGGCCGTCGTTGCGCGCTGCCCGGTGGCGGCGATTCGCCCCGCAATGGTCAACGGAAAGCCATCCCTGGAAGTCGACGAGAGCAAGTGCATCTGCTGCGGCGCCTGCTATCCGCCGTGTCCGCCGATGCAAATCAATGGCGCGGATTCGACCAAGCTGGCCGTCTGGGTCGGCGGCAAACACTCGAACGCGCGCTCGAAGCCGACCTTCCACAAGCTGGTCATCGCCAACTTGCCCAACAATCCGCCGCGCTGGCCGGAAGTCGAAGAGGTCGTTCTCAAGAATTCTTTACGCCTACAAGGCAGGCGGCCGCCCGTGGGAGCGATTGGGGGAGTGGATCGAGCGGATCGGCTGGCCGCGCTTCTTCGAAATCACGGGTTTCGCCTTTACCAAGCACCACCTCGATACATGGACCGGTGCGCGCAAGTCCATGAACATGTCGGCGCACCTCCACTTTTGAGCGCCGCGACTGGCGCTTGCCCGTCGTCGTCGCCTCCCACGCGACGACGGGACTCTTACAAGAATGGCGCTGAGCCGCGCCGAAGGAGAGCGGTTTGAAGTTCGGAGTTGTCGTCAATGAGGGGCCCTACACGCACCAGGCGTCCGACAGCGCCCTGCAGTTCGTGAAGGCGGCGCTCGCCAAGGGGCATGAGATCTTTCGCGTGTTCTTCTATCACGACGGCGTCAACAACGGCACGCGCCTGACCGTGCCCCCACAGGACGACCGCAACCTGCAGAAGCAGTGGAGCGAAGTTGCGCTCATGCACCACGTCGATCTCGTCGTGTGCATCGCGGCGGCGCAGCGGCGCGGCATCCTCGACGCCAACGAGGCCAAGCGGCAGGGCAAGGACGCCGACAACATCGCGCCGGGCTTCCGGATATCGGGCCTCGGGCAACTGATCGAGGCCGGCATCCAGGCCGACCGCATGGTCACGTTCGGGGATTGAGGGCGCGTCATGAGCGAAACGAAAAAGAAGTTTCTCTACATCAACCGCAGAGCGCCATACGGGACGATCTACGCTCTCGAATTGCTCGAGGTCGTGCTGATCGGAGCGGCCTTCGAACAGGACGTGTCGCTCGCCTTTATCGACGACGGGGTCTTCGAGCTGATCGACGGGCAGGACACCGCCGGAATCGGCATGAAGAACTTCTCCAAGACCTATCGGGCGCTCGGCGATTTCGAGGTCCGCAAGCTCTACGTCGAACGCGAGTTTTTGGAGGAGCGGGGACTGAGCCAGGCGGACCTCATGCCGATCGTCTACGAGGACGAAAATGAGGATTACGCGGAGAAGCCCTCGATCCATCTCGTCGACCGCGCCGAAATGGCTCGCATCATCGGCGAGAACGACGTGGTCCTGAGCTTCTGAGGGAATTATCGATGTCGACGCTTCACACAATCAACAAGTCTCCGTTCGAGCGCGGATCGATGGCGACCGCTTTCGGACATGCGCTCCAGGGCGACGCCGTTCTGATGATCGAGGACGGCGTGCTCGGCGCCCGCAAGGGCGGGACGTTCGCCAGGACCATCGCCGAAAGCCGCGCACGCTGCGAAGTCTACGCGCTCGGGCCCGATCTCGCTGCGCGCGGCATGAAGCCGGAGGATCTGGCCGAAGGCGTGAAAGTCGTCGGCTACGACGGCTTCGTCGATCTGGCCGCGAACCACGCTCGCGTCTGCGCTTGGCTGTGAGCGGCGGCCGGGAAAACTAAAGAGGAGAAGAAATAATGTCTGCGTACGCATTCAACGGGATGTCCATCCCGCACGACGAGGAGGGCTACCTCACCGACATCGGCGAATGGACCCCCGAACTCGCCGACCTCATCGCGAAAGGCGAGAACCTCGAGATGACGCCCGAGCATTGGGAAGTCGTCAACTTCCTTCGGGATTACTACGAGGAATACCAGATCGCTCCAGCCGTGCGCATCCTCGTCAAGGAGATGACCAAGAAGTACGGCAAGGAAAAGGGCGACCAGAAGTACCTCTATACCCTATTCCCCTACGGACCGGCCAAGCAGGCGTGCAAGATCGCCGGCCTGCCGAAGCCGACCGGGTGCGTCTGAGCCGTCCGGTCCAAGCGAACGAATGATTGCGCCCGCGGGCTGACGAAGCTCGCTGGGCATGGGAGGAACTTGTGGCGACCGTCGTCTACGCTGCGCTGTTCTACGCCGCGACGATCGTTTTGGTCGGCGGCCTCGGCCTTCGGGTCTGGCAATATGCCGGGACGCCCGCTCCGCTGCGGATTCCGACCACTCCAGCTCCGACCACGCGGGGCGGCGTGGCCCTGCGGGTTGCGCGCGAGGTCGTCCTGTTCCAGAGCCTGTTCAAGTCGAACAAGTGGATCTGGCTGTTCGGCTGGGTCTTCCATGTCGCGCTTGCGGCCGTGCTGCTGCGCCACCTCCGCTACTTTCTCCAGCCGGTCCCGGCGATCGTCGCGCTCGTGCAGCCGTTTGGCCCGCTCCTCGGCATGGCGATGGTCGCGGCGCTTGGCCGCCCTGCTCGTCCGGCGCGTCGCGGTGGACCGGGTGCGTTATATCAGCTGTCCGTCCGACTATCTGATGCTCGGCCTCATTCTCGCGATTGGCATCAGCGGGCTCACCCTCAACTTCGTCGCGCGCACCGACATCGTCGAGACCAAGGCGTTCTTCCTCGGACTGATGCGGTTCGACTGGCGGCCGCTGCCGACCGACCCTGCGCTGCTCGTCCATCTCGCGCTGGTCGCGGCGCTGATGATCGTCTTCCCGTTCTCCAAGCTGCTGCATGCGCCCGGCGTCTTCTTCAGCCCGTCGCGCAATCAGGCCGACAACACGCGCGAAAAGCGACATGCGCCGCCGCCCCGGCTCGAAGCCGCGGCCCGGCGCGCCTGAGGAGTTCGCATGGCCGCCGCCGACACGATGACCGAAGACCGATCCCACGGCGATCCGCTCGAGCTGCCGGCGTTCTGCCCCGGCGCGATGGCCGAACTCGAAGCCCTATCCCGCCTCGCCCGCGATGCAGGAGCCGCTCGGATTTCCCGGCAAGCTTGTCGATGACTGGCATGACAAGGCGATCGCCCGTCTCGGCGAGCTGGTCGAGGGATCGCGGGCGCTGCGCGTCTATCTCGATTCCTGCGTCAAATGCGGCGCCTGCACCGACAAGTGCCACTATTATCTCGGCACGGGCGACCCGAAAAACATGCCGGTCGCGCGCCAGGACCTCCTGCGCAAGGTCTATCGCCGCCATTTCACCTGGGCCGGAAAATACCTGCCCTGGCTGGTCGGCGCGGAGGACCTCACCGAGGAGGTGCTCGCCGACTGGAACACGTATTTCCACCAGTGCTCGCAGTGCCGCCGCTGCTCGGTGTTCTGCCCCTACGGCATCGACACCGCCGAAATCTCGATGGCCGCGCGCGACATCATGGACACGATCGGCCTCGGGCAGAAGTACTCCAACGAGATCATCGGCAAGGTCTACAAGCTCGGCAACAATCTCGGCATGCCGCCCAAAGCGCTGAGGGCGACGCTCGAAGGCCTCGAGGATGAAATCGAAGAGGAGACGGGCGTGCGCGTCGAGCTGCCGCTCGATCGGGAAGGCGCCGACATCCTGCTGGTGACGCCGAGCGCGGACTTCTTCGCCACTCCGCACATGGAAGGGCTTATCGGCTACGCTAAGGTCCTGCATGAAGCGGGGGTGAAGTGGACCCTCAGCTCGTATGCTTCGGAAGCGGCCAATTTCGCCATGTTCGTCGGCTCGCACGACAACATGCAGAAGGTGGCGCTGCGCATTCGGAAGGCGGCCGAAGACCTCAAGGTCAGGCGACTCGTGTTCGGCGAATGCGGCCACGCCTGGCGCGTCGCCTACAGCTTCCTGAACACTTTGGCTGGTCCGCTCGATTTCCTCGATCCCGCTTATCCGATTCCGCAGCATATCTGCGAATTCACCCATGATCTGATCGAGGCCGGCAAGCTGCGCCTCGACAAGTCGAAGAACGATCACATCCGCCTCACGTTTCACGATTCCTGCAACGTTTCCCGCGCCTCGCGCATGGGATCCAAGCCGGGCGGTCAGTTCGAAATCCCGCGCGCCATATTGCGGGCGGCCTGCAATCACTTTTTCGATATGGCGCCGGACACCATCCGCGAGAGCACGTTCTGCTGCGGCGGCGGCGGCGGCCTGCTCACCGACGAATTGATGGATTTGCGCGTCAAGGGGGCGCAGCCGCGCATGCGCGCGCTGCGCGAGGTCGCCGACGAGCACGGCGTCACGCACATGGCGGCGATCTGTGCGATCTGCAAGACGCAGTTTTCAAAGGTTATGCCGAAATACGGCTTCGACATGGAGTCGATCGTCAGCGTCCACCAGATGGTGTCGAACGCGATCATTCTCACCGGGTCGAAGCAGGCCGAGGAACTCGACGCGGCCAAGACCGTCGGCGCGACGGCGTCTTAAGGAGAAGAGGGCAATGACCGAAGCAACCGACCCGAAAAAGCTGACGTTTCGCCGCTTCGAGAACGGCAAGACGCCGTGGGCGTGGAGCGACCTGACCACCAAGATCTTCCAGGCCGACAAGACATACAAATGCCCGACCTACGTCCACCGCACGCCGCCCTGCCAGGGCAGTTGCCCTTCGGGGCACGACATCCGCGGCTGGCTCGCCATCGCGCGGGGCATGGACAAGCCGCCTGTCGCCGGCATGCCGTGGCAGCAATACGCCTTCAACCGCATGGTCGAGGCCAATCCGTTTCCCTCCGTGATGGGCCGCGTCTGCCCGGCGCCGTGCGAGGACGGCTGCAACCGCAACGAGGTCGACGACTTCGTCGGCATCAACGCGGTCGAGCAATATGTCGGCGACTGGGCGATCGAGAACAAGCTCGCCCTGCCGGCCGCGCCGGCCCTGACCGGCAAGAAAGTCGCGGTGGTCGGCGGCGGCCCCGCCGGCCTCGCCGCGGCGCATTTCCTGCGCCACAAGGGCCATGCGGTGGTGATCTTCGAGGCGCACGACCGGCTCGGCGGCATGATGCGCTTCGGCATCCCCGGCTACCGCACGCCGCGCGACATGCTCGACGCCGAGATCGGCCGGATCCTCGCGCTCGGCGACGTCGAGGCGCGCACCGGCGTCAAGGTCGGGCGCGACGTGACAGTCGAGGACCTCGAGCGCGATTTCGACGCGATCTTCTGGGCGATCGGCGCGCAGAAGGGACGGCCGCTGCCGGTCCCCGGCGCGGACGCCGACAACTGCATCACCGGCGTCGACTTCCTCGACGCGTTCAACCGCGGCTGGGTGTTCTCGACCGCGATGCGCATCGTCGTGGTCGGCGGCGGCGATACGTCGATCGACGTCGCCTCGGTCGCGCGCCGTCTCGGCCATATCGGCCAGACCCACGAACACGACGTCCCGATCAGCGAGGAATTCGGCCATACCGCGACCGACGTCGCCGGCACCCTGCGCCGCGAGGGGGTGAAGGCGGTCCTGACCTCCCTCTTCCCGGTCGAGCAGATGACCGCGGCCGAGCGGGAACGCGAGGACGCCAAGCGCGAGGGCATCGAGATCGTCGGCGGCGTGATGCCGCTCGAAGTGCTGAAAGACGAGAATGGCCTCGCCCGGGCGATGCGCGTCTGCAAATGCACGATGAAGGGCATGGTTCCGCAGCCGATCGACGGCACCGAATACGAGATCGAATGCGACATGATCATCTCGGCGATCGGCCAGATGGCCGATTTCGCGGAGGGTCTGCAGCGGCTCGACGGCGGCCGGGGCGCGATCGCGATCGACCCGGTCTACCAGGTCAAGAAGATGCCGAAGCACTTCGCCGGCGGCGACGCGCTCCGTCCGCATCTGCTCACGACCGCGATCGGCCACGGCCGCATCGCCGCCGAGACGATCACCGACTTCCTCGCCGGCCATCTCGGCGAGCGCCGGCCCAAGGTCGACACGCACCAGTTCGACCTGCTCGCCGAACTGCACAACCGCAAGCTCGATCCGGCGCCTTACGACCATCACCAGGAGTCGGGAACGGACGCAAAGAAATTCGCCGTCCACAATTACGAGGACCGCGGCGCAACGCAGATCATTTCGCACGAGGCTTTGTTCAAGGGGCACTTCTCCTATGTCGAGCGGGCCCGCCGCGACGAGCGCCACGTCGAAGCCGACAAGGTGCTCGGCGATTTCGGCGAGCGGATCGTCGCTTTCAGCGAGGCCGAGGCGCGCAAGGAGGGCGAGCGCTGCATGAGCTGCGGCATGTGCTTCGAATGCGACCAATGCGTCATCTATTGCCCGCAGACGGCGGTGAAGCGTGTGCCGAAGAAGGAGCGCGCGGTCGGGCGCTATGTCTACACCGATTACAAAATGTGCATCGGCTGCCACATCTGCATGGACGTCTGCCCGACCGGCTACATCCAGATGGGCCTCGGAGAGTAGCCGAATGGCGCGGGTCCGCTCAGCTACGCTCGCCTTTGCGGCGCTGTTCGTCGGCGCCGCGTCGATCGGGCTCGCGCTCGCGGAAGATTCCGCCGGCCGCACGCCGATGCCGGTGATCCCGAAGGGCAGGGGCGACCATTGCGTGCGCGACACCGCTTTCATGCGCCGCTACCACATGGCCATGCTCATGCATCAGCGCGACGACACGGTGCACGAGGGCGTGCGCGGCGGCGACTTCAGCATCAGGGCCTGCGTCAACTGCCACGCCGTCCAGGGAGCGGACGGGCAGCCGGTCGGCTACGCCGACCCGAAGCACTTCTGCCGCTCCTGCCATTCCTACGCCTCGGTCTCGATCGACTGCTTCGAGTGCCACGCCTCGAAGCCCGACCCCGAGAAGGCGGCCGCGATCCCGCCCGCCGCCAACGACCGCGATCTCACGATGCTCAACGACTATCTCCGCGGGGCGCGGCCATGACCCGGCTGATTGCGCGCGACGACGAGCCGGCCGAGGGCCGGCGCGCGTTCCTGCGCGGCGCGGGCGCCTTCGCCGCGACGGCGCTCGCCCCCGGCGTCACCCTCCACGCCTTCGGCGCCTCTCAGCCGTCCGCGAGGGCGCCCGGCGAGCCGGTGTCGGCCAAAGTCCGCTGGGGCATGCTGATCGACATCAACAAATGCGGCGACGGCTGCGACAAGTGCGTAACGGCCTGCCGCGAAGAGAACGGATGGGGCGGCTCGGGCAATCGCGAAACCGACGCGCAATGGATCCGCACGGTCTCGCTGCGCGACCCGAAGTCTGGCTGGAGCGGACAGGCGCCGGTGATGTGCCAGCACTGCGCCGATCCTCCTTGCGCCGAAGTCTGCCCGACCGGGGCGTCGTTCAAGCGGGCCGACGGGATCGTGCTGGTCGACAAGCACATCTGCATCGGCTGCCGCTATTGCATGATGGCCTGCCCCTACAAGGCGCGCTCTTTCGTGCACGAGCCGATCGACGACCAGAAGCCCTGGGCGCCGCGCGGCAAGGGCGCGGTCGAGAGCTGCACCTTGTGCGTCCATCGCATCGATGCGGGCCGTGCGCCGGCCTGCGTCGAGGCCTGCTCGTCCAAAGGCGGCGGCGCCATGACCTTCGGCGATCTCAACGATCCCGACAGCGCGATCGCCAAGGCGATCCGCGAGCGCGCCAGCGAACAGGTGAGGGCCGACCTCGGCCTGGACACCGGCGTGCGGTACCAGAATCTCTGAGAGACCCGGCGGACAATGGCGAAATTGGCGTTTCGAAGGCTCGAGGACCACAGCCCGTTCTTCTGGGGGCTGATCGCCGTGCATCTCGCGGTGCTTGCGCTCGGAATCGGCGCCGCGCTCTATATGGAGGAGCGCGGCCATATCGTCACCGGGATGAGCAACCAGATCGTCTGGGGAACCCCTCACGTGTTCGCGGTGTTCCTGATCGTCGCCGCCTCCGGCGCGCTCAACGTCGCATCGATCTCGTCGGTGTTCAACCGCCTCGCCTACAAGCCGTATGCCCGGTTGTCGGGAATTCTCGCCATATCGCTGCTGGCCGGCGGCCTGATGGTGCTGGTGCTCGATCTCGGCTGGCCCATGCGGGTATTCGTCGCGATGACGCACAACAACTTCAGGTCGATCTTTGCCTGGAACATCTATCTCTACAGCGGCTTCGTCCTGATCGTCGCTGCCTATCTGTTCACCATGATGGACCGGCGCGCCGCGAAGTCGGCCGCCTTCGGCAAGACGGTCGGCTGGATGGCGTTTGTCTGGCGTCTCGCCCTGACCACCGGCACCGGCTCGATCTTCGGCTTCCTCATCGCGCGCGAGGCCTATGATTCGGCGATCATGGCGCCGCTGTTCATCGCCGCCTCCTTCCTCTACGGCCTCTCGTTCACCGTTCTCGTGCTCCTGATGATGTGCCGCGAGACGCGGCAGGAGCTGATGACGGCGGAGATGCGCCGCAGTTTCCAGGGCCTGCTCGTCATCTTTTCGCTGGCGGTGCTGTTCCTCACCGCCGTCCAGCACCTGACGAAGTTCTACTCGGCCGCGCATCGGGGCGTCGAGCTGTTCCTCCTGTGGAACGGCGGCGTCTATCCGCTCGTCTTCTGGCTCGGCCAGATCGTCGTCGGCTCGCTCGTCCCGCTCGCGATCCTGGCGTATCCGTCGTTCGGCGTGACGAGCCGGAGGGCGCTGATGGTCGCGGCGACCCTGTTCCTGATCGGCGGCCTCTGCCAGATGTACGTCATCATCATCGGCGGCCAGGCCTATCCGCTCGACATCTTCCCGGGCATGCAGGTGTCGAGCTCGTTCTTCGACGGCGAGGTCGCGCGCTACGTTCCCTCGCTGCCCGAAGCGCTCCTCGGGATCAGCGGCATTTCGCTCGCCATGCTATTGGCCACGCTGGCGCTCCGCCTGCTGCCGTTCCTGCCGGTCGGCGCCGAGCGCGAGATTGCAACAAGGACCTGAAGCGCCATGATGCGCCAACCCCACCCCTTCGCCCGATTCATCAACATTCTCGGCCGCGGCAAGACGCTGACGCGCTCGCTGACGATCGAGGAGGCCGAAGAGGCGATGGCGCATGATCCTCGGTGGCGAAACGCTGCCCGAGCAGCTCGGCGCCTTCCTGATGCTGTTGCGCGTGAAGGAAGAGAGCCCGGCCGAGATCGCCGGCTTCGTCCGCGCCGCCCGGGCGGCGACGCGGCTCCCGGCCAACGCGCCGAAGGTCGACGTCGACTGGTCGTCCTACGCCGGCAAGGGCCGGCAATTGCCCTGGTTCATCCTCTCCGCGCTGATCCTGTCGCGCAACGGCTGGCGGGTGTTCATGCACGGGGCCGAAGCGCATACCGAGGGGCGCCTCTATACCGGCGCTGCGCTGCGCGCGCTGGACATTCCCGTGGCGGGAAGCCTCGACGAGGCGGCCGACGCCCTCGCCGCGCGCAATTTCGCCTATCTGCCGATCGACGCCTTGAGCCCGAAGGTCGCCGACATGCTCGAACTGCGCCCGATCCTAGGGCTTGCGCTCGCCGGTGCACACCTTCGCCCGCATGCTCAATCCGTTCGGCGCGCCCTGCATGCTGCAGGGCGTCTTCCACCCGGGCTACATGGCGATCCATCGCGGCGCCGGGCGTCCTGCTCGGGCAGCCGCGGCTCGCGGTGTTCCGCGGCGAGGGCGGCGAGATCGAGCGCCGGCCGGGCAAGCCGACCGACGTCATGATGGCGGTCGACGGCCGCCTCGAGGACGAGCGCTGGCCGCCGATGATCGCCGAGCCGCGCCAGGCGCCGGACCAATCGATGGACCTCGCCCGGCTCGGCGCGCTGTGGCGCGGCGAGATCGACGACGAATATGGCGAGGCGGCGGTGGTCGGCACGCTGGCGATCGCGCTGAGGACGCTGGGCGAAGCGGCGGACGCGGCCGACGCCGAGAGGCGCGCGCGGGCGCTGTGGAGCGGACGCGACCGCAGCCGCCTCGCGGCGGCGGCGTGACGCCGTGACGCGTCTCTTCCTGTCGGCGACGCACAAGTCCTCGGGCAAGACGACGCTGTCGATCGGCCTCGCGGCGGCGTTCAGAGCCGAGGGGACGATCGTCCAGACCTTCAAGAAGGGACCCGACTACATCGACCCGATGTGGCTCACGCGCGCGAGCGGGCGCCCCTGCTACAATCTCGACTTCAACACCCAGACCCGCGTCGAGATCCTGGCCACGTTCGGGCGCAACGCGCTGGGGCGCCGACATCGCCCTGATCGAAGGAAACAAGGGACTGCACGACGGCGTCGACGTCGAGGGCGCGGATTCGAGCGCCGCGCTGGCGAAGCTCCTCGGCGCGCCGGTTGTCCTCGTCGTCGACGCCTCCGGCATGGCTCGCGGGGTCGCCCCTCTGGTGCAGGGCTATGCCGCCTTCGACCGCGATGCGCGGATCGCCGGAATCATTCTGAACAAGGTCGGATCGGAGCGGCAGGCGGGGAAGCTGAGGCAGGCGCTCGATCGCTACACCGACATTCCCGTCCTCGGCGCGGTCGGCCGCGATGAGGGCATCGTCGTGCGCGAGCGGCACCTCGGCCTGACGACGCCCGGCGAGACGGCGGAATGCGACGCGATCGTCGAATCCGCGCGCCGCGCCGTCGCCGGGGGAGTCGACCTTGCGCGCGTTCGCGATGTCGCGGCGGGCGCGGCCAGGCTGCCGCCGCCGTTCGCGCCGCTCGAACGATCCCGCAAGGGGAACGTGCGCATCGCGGTCGCCCGCGACGAGGCATTCGGCTTCTACTATCAGGACGACCTCGAAGCGTTCGAGCGCGTCGGCGCGACGCTCGTCTTCTTCGACGCCCTGCGTGACCGCCGCCTGCCGGACTGTGACGGCCTGTTCATCGGCGGGGGCTTCCCCGAGACCCATGCGGCCCGGCTCGCGGCCAACACGGGGATGCGCGAGAGCATTCGCGCAGGCGTGGAGAATGGCCTGCCCACTTACGCGGAATGCGGCGGGCTCATGTACCTCAGCCGCTCCATCGCCTGGGGAGAGGCGCGCTGGCCGATGGTCGGCGCAATTCCGGCCGATGCCCGGATGCATGCCCGTCCGCAGGGGCGCGGCCTCGTCGTGCTGGAGGAAACCGGAAAAGCGCCGTGGAGCGCCGGGCCGGGACCGATCCCCGCACACGAGTTTCACTATGCGGCGCTCGAAGGCCTCGCGCCGCGCGCCGAATTCGGCTATCTCGTGCGCCGCGGTACGGGGATCGACGGGCGCCGCGACGGCGTTGTGATCGGATCCCTCATGGCGAGTTTCAGTCACCTGCGCAATACGGTCGCCCATCCGTGGGTCGAGCGTTTCGTCGATTATGCGCGGTTCGCGCGGTCTGCGACCTCCCGGGCCAAGGCGAAGACCGGGTTCGCCGCCGCCGGCCGCGCGGGCGCACGCTGCAGGCCAGGGCGGGCGGGCGTGATGCGCGACCTGCCGATTTTTGTCGACATGCGCGAACGGCCGGCCGTCGTGGTCGGCGGGGGCGTGGTGGCGGCGCGGCGCGCCGAACTTCTCGTGCGGTCGGGAGCGCGCGTCACGACCTTCGCGCGCGAGCTCAGCGACGAATTTCTCGAATTGCGCGCGCAGCCGAATTTCCGATTTAAGCCGCGCCAGCCGGCGCTGAAGGATTTCGCCGGTTCGGCGCTCTGCTTCATCGCGACCGACGACGAGCGCCTGACCGAGGCGGCGCGAGCCATGGCCAAGGAGGCGGGCGCGCTGGTCAACGTCGCCGACCGGCCGAACATCTCCGATTTCATCATGCCCTCGATCGTCGACCGCAGTCCGCTGGTGATCGCGGTTTCGACCGGGGGCGCCTCGCCGATCCTCGGACGGATGTTGAAAGCGCGCCTCGAGACGCTCATCCCCGCCGGCTATGGCCGCCTCGCCGACCTGATGAGCGGCTTTCGCCGCCGGGTCGCGGAGGCGATCTCCGATCCGACCATGCGCCGCAGGTTCTGGGAGACGGTGCTCGAGGGCCCGATCGCCGAGGCCGCCCTCGCCAGCAACGAGGAGGCTGCCGGCGCGCATCTCGAGCGCGAGATCGAGCGCTGGGGGGCGGAACGTCCCTCGCCAGAGGGCGAAGTCTATCTCGTCGGCGCGGGACCGGGCGACCCGGACCTGCTCACCTTCCGCGCGCTCAGGCTCATGCAGAAGGCCGATGTCGTGCTCTACGACCGGCTGACCGACGAGCGGGTGATGAATCTCGTGCGGCGCGAAGCCGAGCGGATCTATGTCGGCAAGCGGCCAGACAATCACGAGGTGCCGCAAGAGGAAATCAGCGCGCTGCTCGTCCGGCTGGCGAAACAGGGCCGGCGGGTGCTCCGTCTCAAAGGCGGCGATCCCTTCATGTTCGGCCGCGGCGGCGAGGAGATCGAGACGCTGGCCGAGCACGGCGTTCCGTTTCAGGTCTGCCCCGGCGTCACCGCGGCGATCGGCGCCTCGGCCTACGCCGGCATCCCGCTGACCCATCGCGACCATGCGCAAGCCTGCGTCTTCGTCACCGGACACGGCAAGGACGGGAGGATCGACCTCGACTGGCCGGCGCTGCTGCAGCCGCGGCAAACCGTCGCCATCTACATGGGGCTGCGCAACCTCGAGGCGCTGACGTCCGAGTTCATCGCCCGCGGCGCGAGCCCCGACCTGCCCGCCGCGATCGTCGACAACGCGACGCGCCCCAACCAGCGCGTCGTCGTCAGCACGCTGGGCGCCCTCGCCGCCAGGGCGCGCGCCGCGAAACTTACCGGCCCGTCGATTATCATCATCGGGACGGTGGTGTCGCTGCGCGGCAAGCTCGAGTGGTACGCGCCTCAGTCCGCCGACCCGGCCAGAGGCGCCGGATGAGGCGATACGCCGCACGATTTGCCGCATTTCGCGGTGCGACGCCATTGACAATTGGCGCGATGACATATTCATGTATGCTAATAAGAGAAGATCAGTTTTCGCCTGATTTCCGCAGGCTTTGAGGGAGGGCGAGCATGTCGTCCAGCGAATCAACCAACGCCAAATCGATGACGATCATCGTCACCAAGGGTTCATTGGATTGGGCCTATCCGCCATTCATCCTCGCGACGACGGCCGCTGCGATGGGCGTGGACGTCACCATGTTCTTCACCTTTTACGGCCTGCCGCTGCTTCTCAAGAAGCTCGATCTCGAGGTGACGCCGCTCGGCAATCCTGCGATGAAAATGCCGATGATGGGCATGCACATGGCGATGCCGAACCTGGTCGGCATGCTGCCGGGCGTGACGGCCGGCGCGACCACGATGATGAAGAACCTGATCAAGAGGAAGGGCGTCGCCTCGATCGAGGAGCTGCGCGAGGCGGCGATCGATTCGGACGTCCACATGATCGCCTGCCAGATGACGATGGACCTCTTCGAATACAAGCTCGAGGACATGATCGAGGGGCCGACCCTCGGCGGCGCCGCGACCTACATGGAAAACGCACTGAAGTCCGACATCAATCTCTACATCTGACGCGCCGCCGCGGCGCGGCCCGCAGAACGAGTTTACTTGAGGAAAGAGTCAGGGAAACAGAATCATGGCTGAGCATCTTCTCGACGCAAAGGGTCTCAACTGCCCGCTGCCGATCCTGAAGGCGAAGAAAATGCTGAAGGACGTGCCGACCGGAGAGACGTTGCGCATTCTGGCGACCGACCCCGGCTCCGTCGCCGATTTCGCGGCTTTTTGCCGCACGACCGGCAACGAGCTTGTCGAATCGAAGCAGGAAGGCGGCACATATAATTTCTTGATCAAACGGCTTTCGTGATCCTATTGTGACGAATCGCGCCCTTCCTGACGCGCTGCAGCGCGTCAGGAAGGGCGGTCATCGCCAAAATCGCGCGAAAGACGCGAACCTCGATAACGAAATCGAACCCTTTGTGGGGGGGCAGGAATGAAGTATCGGTCGAAGTTGTTCGCGCACGCCGCGGGATGCGCGCTCCTTCTTGCCGCCGCGACCGGCGCGAGAGCGACCGAGGGGTATTTCCTCGGAGGCTACGGCCCGACCCAGGCCTCCCTGAGCGGCGCAGGCGTCGCCAACTCGACCGACGCCATGGCGATGACGCTCAATCCGGCGGGACTGGTCGATGTCGACCGGCAGTTCCAGATCGGCCTGTCCCTCTTCGCGCCGACGCGCAGTTATGACGCGACGGGAACGTTGTTTGTCGCGCCGGGCAATCACGACAGCTCGATCCCCTACTTCCTGATGCCGAATGTCGCCTACTCGCAGCCGATCGACTCGACCTCGGCCTGGGGCGTCGCGGTGTATGGCAACGGCGGCATGAACACCTATTACCGGAGCGTCACCAACTTCGGCTTCCTGTGCCCCGGAGCCAACGGCGTCTATTGCGGCGCCGCGACCGGCGTCAATCTCAGCCAGATCTATCTCGAGGCGGCTTACGCCAAGAGCTACGGCCCCCTGTCGATCGGCATCGCGCCGGTCTTCGCGTTCCAGCAGTTCAGCGCCGAGGGTTTAGGAGCCTTCCGGACGTACTCGGCCGACCCCGCCAGCATGACCAACAACGGCGGCGACAACACGATCGGGTTTGGCGTACATGCCGGCCTCGAGTGGAAGGTGACGCCCGGGTTCCGCGTCGGCCTTTCCGGCGCGACGCCGACCTGGATGCAGAACATCTCGAAGTATAAGGGCCTGTTCGCCGATCAGGGCAGCTTCGACATTCCGGGCTGGGTCGACGCCGGAGTCGCCTGGGACGTCGTCCCGACGTTCACGCTGATGGCCGACTACAGAGCGATCTTCTATTCCGGCATTCCGGCAATCGCCAATCCCTCAAACGTCATGCTGCCCTATGGCGCGACCAACGGTCCCGGCTTCGGCTGGAGCAACGTCAACGTGATCGCCGTCGGCGGCGAATGGCGCGCGACGCCGCAACTCACGCTGCGGGCCGGCATGGAGTTCAACAACAATCCCGTGCACGGCAGGGACGTGACCCTCAATCTCGTCGCCCCGGGCGTCACGACGAGCCAGTTCAGCGCTGGCCTCAGCTATCGCGTCACGAGGAATTCGTCGATCGACCTTGCGGGCTATTACGCGCCGAAGGGCAAGGTCTCCGGCCCCGAGGTGACGCCGTTCGGCCCGACGCCGGGCAGCAACATCACCGCGTCGCTCAGCGAGGCGCAGGTGACGATCGGCTGGACCTACCACTTCGACTCGGAGCCGCCGCCGCCGGTCCGGGCGAAGTTCTAGAGCCGGTTCGTCCGGCGCGTTCGGGGGCGGGCGAAGCGCTTCTCCAAGAAAGCGCGAAGGCCGCCGGGGTCACCCGCCGGCCCCGCGTGCGACATTAGGTTATATTGACGCATTTGAATATCTCCATAATGTGCCTTGGAAGCGGAGTGGCCGGAAGAGCGCTTCGCCCCTGAACCGGGAGGGAAGCGCGTGGCTGACATCGTAATCATGGGCGCCGGTTTGGGCGGCGCGATCATGGCCTACGAGATGAAGGAACAGATGCGGCGTGAGGACAAGCTCACTGTCGTCACCAAGGACCCGCTCTATCATTTCGTTCCGTCGAACCCGTGGGTTCCGGTCGGCTGGCGCGACCGCGAGGCGCTCCAGGTCGACCTCGCGCCCGCTTTCGCCAAGCGCGGCATCGGCTTCAAGCCGAGCCCGGTGACGAAGATGTCGCCGAAGGAAAACACGATCGAGACGGCGGACGGATCGAAGATCCGCTACGACTATCTGATCATCGCGACGGGGCCGGAACTGGCCTTCGACGAGATCGAGGGCCTCGGCCCCGACGGCTTCACCACGTCGATCTGCCACATCGACCATGCCGAGAACGCTACGGCCAAGTTCGAGGCCTTCTGCAAGAACCCTGGCCCGGTGGTGATCGGCGCGGCGCAGGGCGCCTCGTGCTTCGGCCCGGCCTACGAATTCACCTTCATCCTCGAGACGGAGCTGCGCCGCCGCAAGATTCGCGACAAGGTTCCGATGACCTTCGTCACCGCCGAACCCTATATCGGCCACCTCGGCCTCGACGGCGTCGGCGACACCAAGGGCCTGCTCGAGAGCGCGATGCGCGACCACCACATCAAGTGGATGACCAGCTCTCGCATCAAGAAGGTCGAGCAGGGCAAGATGACGGTGGAGGAGGTCGGCGACGACGGCGCCGTCAAGGCGACCAAGGAGCTGCCGTTCGGCTTCTCGATGATCCTGCCGGCGTTCCGTGGCATCGCGCCCTTGCGCGGGATCGATGGCCTCGTCAATCCGCGCGGTTTCGTCATCGTCGACAAGCATCAGCAGAACCCGGCCTACCCGAACATCTTTTCGGTCGGCGTGTGCGTGGCGATTCCGCCGACCGGCCCGACCCCGGTGCCCTGCGGCGTGCCGAAGACCGGCTTCATGATCGAATCGATGGTGACGGCGACGGCGCGCAACCTCGGGCAGATCGTGCGCGGCGGCAAGCCGACGTTCCAGGCGACCTGGAACGCGATCTGTCTCGCCGACTTCGGCGACGGCGGCATCGCCTTCGTCGCCCAGCCGCAGATTCCGCCCCGCAACGTCAACTGGTCGTCGTCGGGCAAGTGGGTGCATGTCGCCAAGATCGGCTTCGAGAAATATTTCCTGCGCAAGATGCGCAAGGGCGAGAGCGAGCCGTTCTATGAATCGATGGCCCTGAACATGCTCGGCATCGAGAAGCTGAAGGCGGTGAAGAGCGACTGAGCGCGGTTCCGGACTTCGTCGGCGCCGAGGATCCCTTCTCCCGCTTGCGGGAGAAGGTGGCGCGTAGCGCCGGATGAGGGCCTGCGGCTCAATTCGTTCGGACATCATCCGCTCCGGTCGGGTCCGAACCTTTTCCAGTGTCCTTTGATTTCGGCTGCGCGAATGACGTTCCGGGCGCAATCGAGCGACGCTACCGGCCCGCGACCCGGAGAACCTGGTCGACCGGCCGTGGGCTCCACGTGTTTGTGCCGAAGGATCGATTGAGGTCGAGGGCTTTCCCGCGCATGACCTCGATAATCCGTTCCGAAGGGCCGACTTTGGCCTCGGATCCTGTTGACCGGGGTCCGGTCTCTGACGAGAAGTTTCCTGGCCCCGCTCTGAGGCGATGTACCGCCTTGCCAACACAAGCCCGCCGCAGGAGAAAGCCGCAACCGCCAGGCGACGCCAGGGCGGGCATACGGCCTTCCGAGCCCCGCCGCGGGCGGCGCGCAAACGGAGGTTGCAGCCGTCCAGCCTGTCACGGCGGGCGAGCGTCCGGATGAAGGGCCCCAAGGAGAGGCGCGAAGCGCCGCGAGCGGCGCGGTTGGGCGTGCACGACGGCGCAGCGTTCTCGCCGTGTGGTCAGCCTCGACGGTTCGTTGGCGCGAATGGCGACAGGAACAAGGAGTCAGCAGCGTGAGAGTTCTGGTTTGCGGCGGGCGCGATGGCCTCGATCCTGACTATGTCGAGGAGACCTTGGATCGCCTGCTCGCCGCACGCGGTCCGATCGAGCGGCTCATCCACGGCGACGCGCGCGGGGTCGACCGGACGGCGGGCAAGTGGGCGCGGGACAACGGCATCCTCGAATGGGAGTTCCTGCCGGAATGGCACCGGGTCGAGCCCTCCGACGGCGTGAGCCGTAATCAGTGGATGATTTCCAACGGCGCCCCGGATCTCGTTGTCGCGTTTCCCGGCGGGATCGGCACGGCGAACATGATCGAGACGGCGAAAGCGGCGCGCATCGAAGTCCTGGAGATCGCGCCTCCTCCGAAGTCCGGCGCGTAGCGCGGCCTTGGGCCGAACCGCCGCGGGGCGCGGCGGAGGCCGCCGGATCGAGCGGGATCGCATGTCGTCAGGGAGTCGCTTGCGTCGGTCGGGCGACATTTGCCGGCCGCCGCTCAACCGGCGCCAAAACAGCGACAGCGCCGTCGCGCCCGGAAAGCGGCCGCCTCAGCTCACCTCGACCTCGATGAGCGGCTTGCCCTCGGGATCGGCCACGTGCACCGCGCAGGCGATGCAGGGGTCGAATGAGTGGATGGTGCGCTGGATCTCCAGCGGCTGCTTCGGCACGGCGAGCCTGTGGCGGTCGGCGAGCGCCGCCTCGTAGGCGCCCGGCTGACCCTTCGGGTCGCGCGGGCCGGCGTTCCAGGTCGAAGGCACGACCGCCTGGTAGTTGGCGATCTTCCCGTCGCGGATGACGATCCAGTGGGCGAGCCCGCCCCGCGGCGCCTCCATGAAGCCGACGCCCCTGGCCTCGCTCGGCCAGGACGACGGCTCCCACTTCTCCGGGTTTTGAACCGCGACGTCGCCGCCCTTGACGTTGGCGATCAGCGCGTCGAGCCAGCCGTCCATCTGGTCGGCGATGATCTTGGTCTCGAGCGTGCGCGCGGCGGTGCGGCCGAGGGTGGAGTACATCGCCTCGATCGGCACGCCGAGCTTGCCGAGCGCGAAGCCCGCCAGCGCCTTGGTCGGCTCGTGGCCGGCGGCATAGAGCATCAGCACCCGCGCGAGCGGTCCGACCTCGATCGCATGCCCGCGCCAGCGCGGCGCCTTGAGCCAGGAGTAGCCCTTGTCGACGTCGAGCTGGTCGTAGGGCGGCTTCGGCCCGCCGTAGTTCAGTGTCGTCTCCCCGTCGTAGGGGTGCAGGCCCGCGTCCTTGCCGGTCGAGTAGTCGTACCACGAGTGCGAAATGAACTCCTGCACCTCGGCCGGATCGTTGAGGTCGATCGGCTCGATGTGCGACAGGTCGCGGTTGAGGATGACGCCGGCCGGCAGGGCGCGCTTCGAGTCCCATTTGCCGTCGAGCGGGAACTCGCCGTAGGTCATGAAATTGCCGAGGCCCTCGCCGCGGTGGAACCAGTCCTTGTAGAAGCTGGCGATGGCGAGGGTGTCGGGCACGTAGACCTCGTCGACGAAGGCCCGCATCGTCTTGATGATCTGGCGCGTTTCCGACAGCGTCACGACATTGACCGCCGTCGCTGCGGCGTCGCTCGCCCCCGAAATCGGGCTCGCCGAGATCGGCGCGGGCGCGCCGCCGACGAGGAAGTTCGGGTGCGGGTTCTTGCCGCCGAAGATCGCGTGCAGTTTGACCACTTCGCGCTGCCAGGCGAGCCCGTCGAGATAGTGCGCCACCGCCATCAGGTTGGCCTCGGGCGGCAGCTTGTACTCGGGGTGGCCCCAGTAGCCATTGGCGAAAATGCCAAGCTGCCCGCTCTCGACGAAGGTCCTCAGCTTCTTCTGGGCGTCGGCGAAATAGCCGGGGCTCGCCTTGGCGTAGGTCGAGATCGATTGCGCCAGAGAGGAGGTCGCCGCCGGATCGGCCTTGAGCGCCGAGACCACGTCGACCCAGTCGAGCGCATGCAGATAGTAGAAATGCATCACGTGATCGTGCACGTATTGCGCGCCGATCATCAGATTGCGGATCAGGTTGGCGTTGGTCGGGATGTCGTACTTCAGCGCGTTCTCGACCGAGCGCACCGACGCGACACCGTGCACCAGCGTGCAGACGCCGCAGATGCGCTGCGCGAAGGCCCACGCCTCGCGCGGATCGCGGCCGCGCAGGATGATCTCGATCCCGCGCACCATTGTGCCCGACGAATAGGCCGCCTTGATCGCGCCGGCCTCGTCGGTCTCGGCTTCGATGCGCAGATGCCCCTCGATCCGCGTGACAGGATCGACCACGACTCGTTTGTTCATGGCTCAGATCCCTTTCAGTCGACGAGGTTGTCGGCGACAAGCTCGAGCAGGCTCTCGACCTTCTTGTCCCATTTGAAGTGCTTGGCGCCCTGCGTCAGCGTGATGCGGCACTGGCCGCAGGCGGTGACGAAGCGCTCCGCGCCCGCCTGCTCGACCTCCTGCTGTTTCAGCTGGAACGCCTTGAAGCGGATCGGGTCGGCGCGCGTGTTGGAGACGACGCCGCCGCCGCCGCCACAGCACCAGGCGAGGTTGCCGTGGTTTTCGAGCTCCTTCAGCTCCGTCCCGAGCGCCTTCAGGATATCGCGCGGCGCCTCGGTGACGCCGCCGCGACGCACGAGCTGGCACGGATCGTGGAAAGAGACTGTCTGCCCGATCGGCTTGAGCTTCACCTTGCCCGACATGACCGTCTCTTGCAGGAACTCGGTCATGTGCAGGATTCGCACCGGCAGTTTGCCGCCGTACCAGCGCCCGGCCTCCCAGCGCGCCGCGCCGTACGCATGGCCGCATTCGGGAAGGATCAGGGTGTGGGCGCCGATCTTCTTGGCGGTGTCGATCAGGCGCATCGTCATCGTCTTCTGCAGATCGGTGTCGCCGTTGATGTAGCCGATGTTGGACGCCTCGAACCCCTCGGTGTGATAGGTCCAGCTCGCGCCGATTTTGTTGAGGATCCTCGCGATATCGGCCAGCGCCTTGGTATGCTCGGTGAGTTCGGCCGGCGCGACGGTGACCAGGTAGTCGGCCTTGTCGAGGTCGACGCGCATCTCGACGCCGTGCTCCTCGCCCGCGTCCTTGATGATGTCGGCGAAATCGTCCGCCGGGGTCGCCGGGCTCGTCCAGGCGCGCGTGGTGCGATCCATCAATTGCAGGCGGTCCGGCACCAGCCCGGCCTTGAACATGCCGTGGCGCGCCTCCTTGATCAGCTCGGCGATGTCGATGCCCATCGGGCAGGCGAGCGTGCAGCGCCCGCACAAGGTGCAGGCGTCGTAAATGAGCCGCTCCCACTCCTCGAGCTCCTCGATCGTCACCTTGGGGACGATTCCAAGCAGCCGATAGACCGGCGCGAAGGGGCCGGCGTGCCGATTGTAGGCCTGTTCGAATGGCTTGAGCTTATTGATCGGCGTATAGGCCGGGTTGCCGGTCGACACGTAGAAATGGCAGGCGTTGGCGCACATGCCGCAGCGTACGCAGCTCTCGAGATGGGCGGCGGCGACGGCGCCGAACTCCTGGACGAAGCCGCGCATCGCCGCGGTGCGTCGGTCGGCGTCGCTCATGTCGCCCTGGACGTCATACGGGACGCCGGCGGCGGTTGTCTTGGCGGTCATATGGCGGCCCCCCTTTGTCCCATGCGAATGCCGGTCATTCCACGCGAGAAAACGAACAGGAATGCGTGCATCAGCTTGCCGAACGGGAACCAGATGAAGAAGGCGCACAGGCTCAGAAGGTGAAGAGTCAGCAGCGTCTCGTAGCGCAGGCCGAGATGCGCGGCGGCCGCCAATCCCGTCGCGACCGGCAGGAAGGTCAACAACCAGCTGATGTAGTCATCGGCGCGGGAGATGAGCCGCAGCACCGGGCTCGTCAACCGGAAGGCCAGCGCGACGAGAAGCGAGGCGACGGTCACGACGCCGACCATCAGGATCAGATTGTTCGGCAGCCCCGGCCAGCTCAGCCCGGTGAGGCTCTTGATGAAGAGGATGTGCGGCGCGAACAGGAAGACGACGATCGCAAGCCCGAAATGGAAGACGTAGCCATTGACGAACTGCACCACGCCGGATTTCTGAAACGGCTCGTACGGCCAGAACTTGACCACGATGCCTTTTAGCGCCGCGACGAACAGCGACGGCGCGCCTTTCCGCGGCTCCGCCGCGATCAGCCGCCACGGCAGGAGCAGCGCGCCGAGAAAACGCCAGATCGTTCCGACGACGAAGATGATCAGCGACGCCTCGAGCGCCGGCCCTCGGGCGAAATCGAGCAGGGTCATGCTTTGCCTCCCTCAGGCTTGGTGGGCTCGGCGGCCCGGTTCGCCAGATGCCGGCGCGCCGACCAGGCTGCGCCGGCGCCAAGGGCGACGCCCGCGACGCCCGCTGCGGCCAGCGGCAGCCCGAGGTCGTGAAGCGGGGCGGACAGCGGCCGGTAGAAGCCGCCCTGATCCCAGAAGTCGGGTTCGGAGCAGCCGAGGCAGCCGTGGCCGGACTGGATCGGGAACGACACGCCTCCGTTCCATTTGAGCGTCGCGCAGGAATTGTAGGTGACCGGCCCCTTGCAGCCGACCTTGTAGAGGCAGTAGCCGCGGCGCGCCCCCTCGTCGTCGAACGTATCGGCGAATTCGCCGCGCTCATAGAACGGCCGACGATAGCAGCGGTCGTGGATCGTCTCGCCATAGAAGGCTTTCGGACGTCGCAGGTGGTCGAGTTCCGGCAGCTTGCCGAACGAAATCATGTAGGCGATCGTGCCGGCCATCGATTCGGCGATGGGCGGGCAGCCGGGGATGTTGATCACCGGCTTGTCGGTGACGAAATCCGAGGCAGGCCCAGCGCCGGTGGGGTTCGGGTTGGCCTTGGGAATGCCGCCGAACGAGGCGCAGGAGCCGACTGCAACGACGGCCAGCGCGTCCTTGACGGTGTCCCTGAGCATGTCGAGGTTGGTCTGGCCGGCGCTGGTCGAATAGACGCCTCCGTCCTTGGCGGAGACCGCGCCGTCGACGACGACGACATACTTGCCTTTGTTGTCGGCCATCGCCTTGAGGCGCGCTTCCTCGGCCGCCTCGCCCGAGGCCGCCTGCAACGCCTCGTGATAGTCGAGCGATATGAGGTCGAAGATCAGGTTTTCGAACGTCGGCGAAAAGGCGCGGGTCAGCGATTCCGTGCAGCCGGTGCACTCCTGGAATGACAGCCAGATGACCGACTGCCTGCGGGCGTTGGCGAGGCCCTCGGCGAAGGTCTGCGTCGCCGAGGCCGGCAGCGCCATCAGCGCGCCGAGGTAGCTCGCATATTTCAGCAGGGCCCGGCGCGAGACGCCGCGCCGCTGCAGGCTTTCGCCGAGCGTGAGGCCGGACGCCGGCGGAATCGGAAAAGGCGCCATCATCATCGTCTCCTTCAGGCGGCCGGCGCAGCTTTTGCGCGCAGGTCTTCGCCGAGGCGCGCCGCGGCGGCGCGCCGGTCGTCGGGGTGACTGAACAGGATCAAGGGAGCGGGGCAGATTTCGATGGTCTCGGTTGCCACCTTGCCGTCGAGACCGAGATGGCGGACGAACCATACGCCGGCGTAGGCCGTCTCCCAGACTTCCGACCGTCCCGCCGCTTCGATCGTCGCCGCGACTTCGCCGCGCCCGAGACGCGCCTCGATCTCCACGCGATCCTCGACCGTGAGGGGCATCGACGTCAGCTCGATCGCCGCCCGACCGCCGTCTGCGTCCTGTTTTGCGGCCAATGACGCGATCTCGCTCAGCACGGCGTCGGCCATGCCGGTCAACCCCGGCGCGGCTGCCGGGCCGTTCATGCCGCCCACCTTTCGATGATCCCTTCGATCTCGGCGCAAGCCAGCGGGATGCTGGCGGCGACCTCCGGCGTCGGCTCGAGGCCCCAGGAAACCGAAGCCGGCGCAATCCCGACGAGGGCGCGGCGCTCAGGCAGACACCCGCTCAAGGCCGCCGCGCCGATCAGGTCGGCGAGCGCAAGCTCATGCGCCGATGTTTTCGCCGCGCCGAGCTGGGCGTCCATCGCCGCTTCGTCGAACACCCTGACCTCGCCCGGCTCGCCGCCAAAATTGGCGGCGTCCACCACGATCAGGGCCGTCACAGCCTGGATCTCCGGCAAGAGCGACAGGCCGAGCGTGCCGCCGTCAAGAATGAGGATCCGCGCAGCGCTTTTCTCGGGAACCGCCTGCTCCAGGGCCGCGATCACGTGGAGGCCGATTCCGTCGTCCGTGAGCAGCGCGTTGCCCAGCCCAAGTACGAGGATCTTCTCGGTCATTCGTCGCCGCCCCGCCCGCGCGTCATATTCAAACACGTGTATATAAATCTCTCTTTCTGGATTGGCGATGCGTCAAAGCGGCACAGCCGCGCAAGGCCTCCCTTCCAGGAGTTCCTGCAAGGCGAACGGCGTGGAATCGATTGGAGCAGGATGAAATTCGGTCGACCCGGGTTCCCCTTGCTCACCCGGCGGCCTTCGGTCGCCGCCCTCTCCCGCAAGCGGGAGAGGGGAACGTTGGCGCCGGATCAGGGTGAGCGGCGCGATTCGTTCAAAAGCTATCCTGCTCTGGCGCGGTCAGACCCTTGCGCGCTCGCGCCAGGCCGCGAGCCGCGCCAAAGCGGCGTCCAGCGTTTCCCGCTTCTTGGCGAAGCAGAAGCGGATATGGCTGCGCACGCTGCGGTCGCCGTAAAAGGACGAGAGCGGGACGGCGGTCACGCCCGCTTCCAGAGTCAGCCGGCGACAGAATTCGTAATCGTCCACGCCGGCGTCGAACGCCTCCACGCCGGCGACCGCGAAATAGGTTGCGGCGACGTCGCCGACATCGAATCCAATCTCTCCGAGCCCATCGGCAAGCAGATTCCGTCGCTCCTCGAGCGCTGTCCTCAGGCCGTCGAAATATTGAGAAGGCAACCGCAGGCCGAAAGCCACGGCCGCCTGAAGGGCGGGCGGGGTCGTGAACGTGACGAACTGATGCGCGCGGATGATGGGAGCCAGAAGCCTCGCGTCCGCCGTGACATAACCGACCTTCCAGCCGGTGACGGAAAAGGTCTTGCCCGCGGATCCGATGCGCACAACCCGGTCGCGAACCTCCGGCAGGGCGAACAGGGTGTTGTGACGGCGGCCGTCGAAAACCAGGTGCTCATAGACCTCGTCGGCGATCGCCACGAGATCATGACGCAACATGAGGCCGGCAAGAAATTGGAGGTCGCCGTCGTCGAAGATCTTGCCGATCGGATTCATCGGGGTGTTGACGACGATCGCCCGGGTCCGAGAGGTGATCGCCGCTTCGAGTCGGTCTCTCGGCAGCTCCCAGTTCGGCGGGGCAAGCGGGATCGGGATTGGAACGGCGCCGGCCCGCCGGATGATCACCGGATAGGAATCGTAGGCCGGCTCGATGACGATCACCTCGTCGCCCGGATTGAGCAGGCCGAAAAATGCGTCCGCGAGCGCCTCGGTCGCGCCAGAGGTGACGAGAACCTCGCGCTCCCAATCGACATCGAGCCCGTGGAACCGGCCGGCGCTTTCCGCCACAGCCTGACGCAACGCAGGCAGCCCCAGCATCGGCGGATACTGGTGCGGACCGTCGCGCAGCGCCTGGATCGCCGCCTCGATTACGGCGTCAGGCTCGAGACCTTCGGGAAACCCCTGCCCAAGATTGACGGCGGAGACATCGTTCGCCAGACGCGACATTTCCTCGAAGATCGAAGTCCCGCAGGCATCGAAAACCGAATTTCCCATCGCTGGAGTTCCACTCCATTTCTTCCGCGTCGCGGAACGACGAGAGCCGGGCGTAGCAGCCTCGAAACCCGCGCAGAGCGAGCGTTCGCTCCCCAATATCCAACGAGGTGTCCAGAGCGCCTTGCTCCTCGTTTCCCACGGCGAAACGCTTCGGGCAACCCGTTCCCGGGACAGAGTGGCGGTTGTACGCGCGAGGAAATCTTCGTTTTGACGTTCCCTGCGACAAAAGGCGTTCATGGCTCGATGTTTTTTGCTAACCTTGGCCAGACCCAGGCGTCCCGAACCGGATGAGCGGCCGCAAGGAGAGAGTTCTGACATGACCCCCGAGGCACAAAAGGAAAGTTCCGCCGCCGCCTGGATCTGGGCGAGCCTGCTCGACAATCTCCCTTATGTTGCGATCATCGTGCTCGGGCTGATCGGGATCAGCTGGACGAACATCTCCCAGACTCCGACCGCGACCTATTGGGTCATCTTGACCCCGGTCATTGCACTGATCTGCATTGCCGCAGGCTGGCGTCACACGGCGAGCGGCGAGCGGCTGATCGATGGTTGTTACACAGGTCCTGCAGTGGGCGGCCGTCCTGGTCTCGATGTACCTGCTGACCATCAGCGACGTGCAGCGGTCGCTCGCAGCCAATGCGACCGGGCTCATGCTGCTGACGGTTCTGGCGCTTGGCGTCTTCGTCTCCGGCCTCGACCTCAGGGCCTGGAAGCTCTGCGTCACCGGCGCCTTTCTGGCCGTCTCCGTTCCGGCCATCGCCTGGATCCAGCACGCGGCGCTGCTGCTTCTGCTGATCGGAATCGCGCTGATCGCGCTCCTGTTTCTCTATTGGTGGATTCGCGACCGCGCGAGCGCCGGGGCCTGACGAGCCGATTCGGCCAATGTTGAAAATCGAACGCTCGAGACCCGAGCCCCGACGTCGCGAAAGGGGCAGGCGCCACCCGTTCAAAAAGCGATCACCCGCCGACCGGCGACGAGACCTGCGACTCCGCATCGACTCCCCATCGGCGCAGGCTGTGCCTTATGGTGAGGATGACGTTCCAACCGGTGGTCCGCGGCGCGCGCGGACATCAGACAAGAAAGTTGAAAACCGATGACGCAGCAGGGCGCCAATGCGGCCACGGCGATCGCCGAAGGCCGCACATCGCTGGGAGTCGAACTCGGGTCCACCAACATCAAGGCGTGCCTGATCGGGCCGGACCACCAGGTCCTCGCCACGGGCAGCCACGGCTGGGAGAACCAGTTCGTCGATCGCCTCTGGACCTATCCCGAAAGCGCGATCTGGACCGGCCTCCAGGCCGCCGTCGCGAGCCTGATGGCCGATGTCGAGCGACGCCACGGCGTGCCCCTCACCCGCATCGGCGCCCTGGGATTCTCGGCGATGATGCACGGGTACCTGGCGTTCGACGCGGACGGCGCCCTGCTCGTCCCGTTCCGCACCTGGCGCAACACCAACACGGAGCGCGCCGCGGCCGAGCTGACCAAGACGCTCGGCTTCAACTTCCCGCTGCGATGGTCGGCCTCGCACCTGTACCAGGCGATCCTCGACGCGGAGCCTCACGTCGCCGACATCGCCTTCATTACGACCCTGTCCGGCTTCGTGCACTGGCGCCTCACCGGCCGCAAGGTGCTCGGCGTGGGCGACGCATCGGGCATGTTCCCGATCGACCCGGCCACTCACGACTTCGACGCGCCGATGCTCACGCGGTTCGGCGAGATGGTCGCCGCCCGTCGACCGGGCCTCGACGCCGCCGCGCTGCTCCCCAAGGTGCTCGTCGCCGGCCAGGACGCCGGAACGCTGACCGCGGAGGGCGCCGCCCTGCTCGATCCGACTGGCGCGCTGCGGCCCGGCGCGCCGGTGTGCCCGCCCGAGGGCGACGCCGGCACGGGCATGGTGGCCACCAACGCCGTCGCCCGGCGCACCGGAAACATCAGCGCGGGCACGTCGATCTTCGCCATGGTGGTGCTCGAGAAGCCCCTGACGGTGGTGCACGAGGAGCTCGACATCGTCACCACGCCTGCGGGCGACCTGGTCGCGATGGTCCACTGCAACAACGGCGCGAGCGAGCTCGGGACCTGGGCGGGGGTCTTCACCCAGTTCGCCGCCGCCATCGGCGCCAATGCGGATGCGAACGCCGTCTTCGGCGCGCTGTTCGGCGCGGCGCTCGAAGGCGAGGCGGACGGCGGCGGACTGCTGGCCTACAACTACCTCGCCGGAGAGCCGATCACCGGCATGGCGGAGGGACGTCCGCTCGTCGTGCGCACCCCCGGCAGCCGCCTCACGCTCGCCAACTTCATGCGCACCCAGCTCTACGCCGCCTTCGGCACGCTCAGCCTGGGTATGAACGTGCTGCACGGCGAGGGCGTGCAACTGGACTCGATGTTCGCGCATGGCGGCATGTTCCGGACCGCGGGCGTCGCGCAGCGTTTCCTGGCGGCGGCCATCGGCGCGCCCGTGACGGTGGGTGACACCGCAAGCGAGGGCGGCGCATGGGGCATCGCGGTCCTGGCCGAGTACCTGCGCACAGGCGCGGGCGAGGGCCTGGGCGACTACCTCGGGGGCCGTGTGTTCGCAGACGCCGAAGTCGACGTGGCGGAACCCGACCCCGCCGATGTCGAGGGCTACGCCACGTGGCTCAAGCAGTACTCGGCGGGGCTGGCGATCGAGAAGGCGGCGACGGAGGCGATCCGCTAGCCGGCGGGCCACCGGACGACGACCCCGCTCATGAACGATATCGGCTGCTGTTGCAGGAGCTTCAGCCGCAGGCCGGACCCGTCGCCGGCGTTCGCCTCCTGCCGGCCTTTCAGCGTGTGCCGCGGACGCGGCCAACACGATCGGCCGCATCGCCGCCTTTCACTCGAACGAATTTGAACGGTTATAGTCGGTCGAATCCGGCCATCGGACCGCGTTCGCTGGGCCACGAGGCCCGATATTCTCTTGACACGATCTGCCTTTTGTTCTACTTATGTTCTCACATTGGGAACCGAGAAAGAGAGGCTTCCGCTTGTCCGCATCCATCACCGTCCTGTCTCCCGGAAAACCCCGCAACCGCTCGATCGAGGCGCGGCGCGCCGCTCGCCTGGCGACGTTCGAGCGCGAGAGGCTGATTGTCGACTCGCTCAACCGCGGCGTCTCTGTCGCCGAAATCGCCGCGCGCATCGGCGTGACGGAGAAGCGCATGCGTGCGCTCGTCACGGAGATTCTCGCCCGCCGCGGACCCGCGGCGCCGGAGGACTTCGTCGCGCTGCAGGTCAGCCGGCTGAACGAGGCGCTGCTGGCGGCCTATGGCGCGATGTCGGCCGAAAACCTTCGGGCGGTCGGCCTCGTCGTCAAAATCGTGCGCGAGCTCGACCGCTACCATGGCTTCGCCGGCGCCGGCCGGCGCGCGCGCCGCGACCCCCGCCCGGTCGAAGCCGAGGCGCGGGAACCGCTCGCAGGCGATCGCCGGGCGACCGCGTCGCCGGAGGCCGAAAGGATCTGCCGGCGCTCCCCGGACGTCGCGGTGGAGCGCGAGCTGGCCTTTGTCGTCGCGCCGGGACGAGACGTCGAGTCGCCTGTCGCGCCGCCCGGCGATCGGCCGCAAATGGCGCCGCAAGGGCCTGAAAAGATGGAATTCGCGCCCGAGAAGGGCGTGGTCCCGGACGGTTTGGACGAAGCGGCCTTGCCGCATCAAAGCCCGTCGGCGCTCCAGGAGCCGGAAGACGCCAGGTCCATGGACCCGAATGACGCCGGCGCAAAACCGTCGGACGAGTCCTTCACGTCCCCCGCCGCCTCCTCGCCGCAGGCCTGCCCAGGCGCCGGACGCTCGGCCGGGCGACGGCGCGCAAACGGCGCCGCAAGACTCTGAAATCATTGAATCCGCGCCCGGAGGCTGCGCGCGCCCGGTCTCAGCCGAGGCCAACGACCGCGCGTCCCCGAACGAGGACGCCATCGCATCCAGCCGCGACGCCTCCCCGCTCGCAAGCCGCATCGAACTTTCGCCGCAAGCGATTCCGAGATCGGAACCGGCGGCCGCAACCTGGACGGAGGTCGGCTTCGACAGCCTCGGCAATGTCCGGCGCATCAAAGTCCGGGCGTTGCTCAACGGCGTGGCGGCCTGTGCAGACTGACCCTAGCTCGGCGACGACGCGATCGCGACCTCGAAATTCCGATCGCGCCAGGCGCCGCTGTCGGCGTCGCGCCAGGTGAAGACGATGCGTTGCCCCGCTTTCATGCCGTCTGTGGCGACCTCGGCGACGTACAGCCCCACCCCCGTATCGTTCGTCTCGGCCTTGACCTGCGTGACCCAGTCGTCGCGCGTGTAGAGGACAATCGCCGGCTGCGCGAAATCGAGACGGAGCGCGCGTCCGGCCGGGATGACGGCGACGGGGCTGTCCTCGCGCCACGGACGGCAGCGCGCCGGGCGCTTGTCATGCAGATAGCGTCGCGGAGCATGGGGCGGCATGTCGAACACGGCGCCGTCCGTCAGCGAGCGCAGCAGCTTGACGTATTCCGCGTGCGCCCACACGAGAGGCATCGCCGAACCCGATGGAACGCCCGGCGCCAACTCCCGCGAGGGAATCGGCGGCCCGTCCCAAACCTGCTCCGGGATGAGCCCGCCGGGGCTGGTCTGCGCTTCGATGGTCGCGAGCAGCGCCTCCGCCTCGGCCTTGCGCCCCGCGGCGAGCGCGTAATGCGCGCGCTCGCCCGCCAGCAACGGCCAGACCCGACCGATGCCGACCCCGTCGAACGGCCGCCCGTCCGCCTTTTCGCCGTAGCCGTCGAAATTGTACCGCCGCCAGCCCGGGCCCTGGGGGAGGTCGACCTTCAACACCTTGTCGATGACCGCGACCGTGCCGAGAATGCGGGGATCGTCGGGGGCGCGCAGGCCGAACCGCACGAGGGCGAGCGCGTCCGTGCTGACGAGCGCGTCCGCGGGCACCGCGCCGGTTCCGGCTTCATGATTGCGCACCTGGACCAGCCCGTGGAGGTCGGGGCCGTTCGTCTCGGGCGATTCCGGCGCGATGCGGATGTAGTGCCCCTTGACGCCCGCCTCGCGGGCGAGCGGCGTATCCTCCACGTAGATCCAGTCTTCGATCTGCTCGTTCCAGGCGTCGGCGGTGTCGCGATACAAAGCCGGGGCCTCGGCGACGTCCAGGGCCTCGGCGATCTCCGCCGCAGCGAGCAGCGAGGCAACCGCGACGGCGAGGGTGAAAGGCGTGTAGCCGGCGTTCTCCTCCCAGCGGTCCTGCTTGGTCCTGGGGCCGTTCAGGATGAGGAAGGCGGCGGCCTTCTGGACCATCGGCCAGTACGGAGGCAGATCCGGGAGCCGCAGCGCGCCCGAGCGCCAGGCCATGTCCAGAAGCAGCATCGGGAAGGCGCATTCGTCGAGTTGCACGCCGAGCCAGTACGGGGCGCCGTCGAGCCAGCAGTTCTGCGGCCAGGATCCGTCGCCCTCCTGTGTCGCCCGCAGGTAACGCAGGATGCTCCTCACATGCGCGTCCGCTCCGCAGGCGAGGAGCGCTCCGCCTGTCTCGCAAAGGTCGCGCGGCCAGACGAGATGGTAGCCGCCGAGGTCGTCGTCCCCCTTGCTGAATCCCCAGGGGATCGAGAGGCTCGCGATGACGCCGCCGGGAAAGGTCGCAGCCTCGTGGCTGCGCAGGATGGCTGCGCTGACCCGATACAGGTTATGCCCGTGCGCGCGCCGCTCGAGCGATCGCAGTCCGGCCTGCCAGGCGCGCCAGCCGGCGGCGTAATCGTTGAGGATCGTTTCGAACGGCGTCTGAAGCGAGGTCAGGGCATGGTAGCCTGCCTCGGCCTGCGTCCGGCCGAACCCGAGGGCGAGAACCGAGGCTCCGTCGGCGCCCTTGCCCAGTTCCGCCGTCAGGGCGACGTTGCCGTCAGTTGCGGTGTCGTACTGCTCGGCCAGCCGGCGATCTTTCGACAGTTGCTGCCAGCCGTCGGAGACGCCGACGAAGCCGACCGAACTCGCCGCGAACGGCTGGTCGGCGGCCATCGCCAGATAGGTTCCGCCGCCGGACGCGAACAGCATGCCGCGGCCCTTGTAGTCGCCGCGCCAGCCGTTGTTGTGGGCGCCGCCATTGACGAGATGGGGCGCGACCAGCGCAAAGAGTCGCAGTCCGGCGCCGGCGAGGTCTTCGAGGCGGACCTGCATCAGCACCGAGCAGCTGCGCGGATCGGCGATCACGCGCTTGACGATGCGGAACCGGCCGCCGCTATGCGTGCTGGTCAGCAAGAAGGCCGGGACGCCGTCCTCGAGCAACTCGACCTGCGACGAACAGTGTCGTTTTTCCTCGGCGAAGAAATCCGCACCGTCGGTGACGATCAGGCCGAGGTCGCGAATGCAGGCCTGGTCGACTCTCGGGAAGTAGACTTCGTTGAGGATGCCATGGCTGATGGTGAACCAGACCCGGCTCGTGTCGGACAGAGCCGTGCCGACGCCGCTCTTCGCGCTCGACGTCCAGCGCGGAGGAATACCCGGCCGGCCCGGCGCTTCGATCATGGCTTCGTTCCGCGCGGCGCCGCGGCGGCGCGGGCGTAGCGGGCGGATCGCCGGTCCAGCTTCGCCGCCGCCGCCGCGTCGATCAGCCAAAGCGCGGGTCTCTCGGTCGGACGAATGGCCTGTGCGGGCAGCACGATCGGCTGCCGCGGTCCCTGCAGTACGCGATGCAGGACATCCGACTTGTCGTCGCCCGACACGAGGAAGGCCACGCGATGCGCGGCGTTGATCGTGGGCGGGGTGAGCGTCAGTCTCCACATCCCGACGAACTCGACATAGGCCTCCATTACCGCGCGCCGCGTCTCGGTCACCGCGGCGAGCCCGGGAAAGAGGGACGCTGTATGGGCGTCGTGCCCGAGGCCGAGAAGGACGAGATCGAGGCGTCCAGCCTCTCCCAGCGCATTGCGAAGCTCGACGGCGTAGGCCTCGGCCGCCGCATCCGGGGGATCCTCACCGCGCATGCGGTGCACATTCTCCGGCGGGATCGCGACATGGCCGAGCAGCGCGCCTCGCGCCATGTGGTAGTTGCTGCGCGCGTCGCGGGGCGGCACGCAGCGCTCGTCGCCGAAGAAGACGTGCACCCGCGTCCAGTCGACCGCGGCGGTGGCCAGTCGCTGATAGACCGGCCTCGGCGTATTGCCTCCGGACAGTGCGACGTTGAAGGAGCCGCGCGCGGCGATCGCCTCTTCCGCCGATTCTTCGACGAGGTCGGCGGCGCCGTCGATCAGCGCCGAGAGATCCGCGTAGACGATCACTTCGGCGAGCGAGCCGTCGGGAGCGGCGAGTGAGATCGTGTCGGGCATTGACGAAGTCCTCACATCCATCAGCCGGCGTCGCGCAGGCGCCGGTATCGCCGGATCAGCGCATTGGTCGAACCGTCGTGCGCGAGCTCCGGCTCTGGTCCGGTCGCGAGTTCCGGCGCGATCCGCTTGGCGAGAACCTTGCCGAGCTCGACGCCCCATTGGTCAAAAGAGTCGATGCCCCAGATCGCGCCCTGGGTGAAGACGTTGTGCTCGTAAAGCGCCACCAGCGCGCCGAGCGCGTGGGGCGTCAGCCGATCCGCCAGGATCATGTTGGTCGGGCGGTTGCCCTGGCAGACGCGGAAGGGCGTCTGCGCGGGGTCCGACCCTTCCGCCAGGAGTTCTTCCGCCGACTTGCCGAAAGCGAGCGCTTCGGCCTGGGCGAACAGGTTCGCCATCAGGAGGTCGTGCTGCTCGGCGACCGGGCTCAGCGGACGGCAGAAGCCGATCATATCGCAGGGGATCAGCTTGGTGCCCTGGTGGATGAGCTGGTAGAAGGAGTGCTGGGCGTCGGTTCCCGGCTCGCCCCAGATGACCGGGCCTGTCTGAAAGTCCAGATCGCGGCCCTCGAGATCGACGTGCTTGCCGTTGCTCTCCATTTGCAACTGCTGCAGGTAGGCGGGAAAACGGGAGAGATTGGCCGCATAGGGCATAACCCCGACCGTCTCTGCGCCGAAGAAATTGTTGTACCAGACGGTCAGGAGACCCATCAGCATCGGCATGTTGCGCTCAGGCGCCGCGGTGCGGAAATGCTCGTCGATCGCGTGAAAGCCTTCGAGCATGGCGCGAAAGTTCTCCGGCCCGATGGCGATCATGGTCGAAAGCCCGATGGCGGAATCCATCGAGTAGCGACCGCCGACCCAGTCCCAGAAGCCGAACATGTTGCCGGTGTCGATGCCGAATCTCGCCACGGATTCGGCATTGGTCGAAAGCGCGACAAAATGGCGCCTGACGCCTTCCTCGGCGCCGATCGCGTCCAGAACCCAGCGCCGCGCCAGTCCTGCGTTCGCCATCGTCTCGAGGGTGGTGAACGTCTTGGACGCGATGATGAACAGGGTCTCGTGCGGGTCGATGTCCTGGGTCGCCTCGGTGAACGCGGCGCCGTCGACATTGGCGACGAAGCGGAAGGTGAGAGATTGATCGCTGAACTGCCGCAGGGCGCGATAGGCCATCTCCGGCCCGAGATGCGACCCGCCGATCCCGATATTCACGACGTTGCGGATGCGCTTGCCGCTATGCCCGGTCCATTGACCCGAGCGCACCCGGGCGGAAAAATCCGCCATCCGCTCGAGGACCGCGTGAACCTCGGGGACGACGTCCTTACCGTCGACGAAGATTTTCTCACCGAGGGGCGCGCGCAGCGCCACATGCAACACCGCGCGGTTCTCGCTCACGTTGATCATTTCTCCCGAGAACATCGCGTCCCGCCGCGCTTCGAGCCCGCGCGCGCGGGCGAGGCTCACCAGCAGGCGAACGGTCTCGTCCGTGATGCGGTTCTTCGAATAGTCGAGGAAGAGGCCGGCGGCTTGGACGGCGAACCGCCCGGCGCGGCCGGCGTCGCTCGCGAACAGGGACCGCAGGTGCAGATCCCTGACGTTCTCGTAGTGCCTCTGAAGGGCTTTCCACTCCGGCAAGTCCGTCAGCGCCGTGGTCCCAGTCATGGCCCTGTCTCCGATGTTCGTGAACGTGCGGCACCCTAGGGCCCGAACGCCGCGCGGTCGAGCGCGACGAGGTCGCCGATCCTCCCGACGGTGACGTCGGCCGGAGGGTAAGTTGCGAGCGCCTCGGGATCATTCGCGTAATGGCCCTGCCTGGGAAACACAGTGGTCACCCGGTCCCCCCAGACATTCTTCACCGCCGATAGGATGCGAATTTTATCGTCGATCAACACGTAGCGTCTGGCCGGATAGAGGCGCTCGACGTCGCCGAGTTCCTTCTCCTTATGGATGTATATGAGGATCTCCCCGCGGAACGCGTTCCACAGTCCTGAGCTGTCGACCTTGCGTGGCTGGAAGACCGCGTCGCCGTCCGACAGCACGACGGGTCGACCCCACCGCCGGACGTGCGCAACCGCGTCCAGCGCTCCGGCGTAAAGCCGGTCCGCGAACGGATAGTCGACCAGCCAGCTCGACATCCGCAGGAGGCGCGGGTTGTGCAAGTCCTCGACCCGATACCGCTCGAGCGCGCCGAGATAGTCGGCATAGCCGAGCTCGCCGCGCAGTTCCTCGAAGATCGCCCAGTACCTGTCCCGCGCCGCTTCGCCGTACCACTGCGCCAGATGGCCGCGCAGATCCTCCTGGACCTTGTCGTTGTCGAGCAGCGTGTTGTCGACGTCGAACAGAAAAACGATGTCGTCCATGGCCTCACCCTGCCGGCGGCGTCGGATTGCGCCAAGGCCCGTCCGAGCCGATCAGCGCATCGGCCGCTTCGGGCCCCCAGCTTCCGGGCTCGTATTCTTGACAGGATGGCGGGTCGGCGAGGATCGGTTCGACGATGCGCCACTGCGCGTCGACAACGTCCTCGCGGCCGAACAGCTCGCTGTCGCCGCGCATGGCGTCGCCCAGCAGGCGCTGATAGGGAGGCGTCAGGGACGCGACCTGCTCGGCAAGGGTCAGCTCGACGGTCTCGCCGATCATCCTTTCGCCGGGGCGTTTGACCCGCAGCCCCATCGCCACGCAGACGTCCGGACCAAGCCGCATGCGGACATGGCTGCGCCCGCCTTGATCCGCGAACACCTCGCGCGGCGGACGGTGGAACTCGACGACGACCTCGGCGGCCGTCAATGGCAGGCGCTTGCCGGCGCGGATATACACCGGCACGCCCGCCCATCGCCAACTGTCCACAAGGAGCCTGAGCGCGACATAGGTTTCGACAGTCGAGCTCGGCTTGACCCCGGGAACGCTGCGGTATCCGCGATATTGCCCGCGGACGTAACTGCCCTTGTCGAGCGGGCGGACCGCCTTCAACAGCGCCGCCTTCTGATCGCGCGAGGCCTCGCAATCTTCCCCGGTCGGCGGATCCATCATCAGGTTCGCGACAACCTGCAGCATATGGTTCTGAACGACGTCGCGCAGCGCGCCCGTCGCGTCGTAGAAGGCGCCGCGGTCGTCCACGCCGAAGGATTCGGCCATGGTGACCTGGATGCCCCGGACATAGTGGCGGTTCCACAGCGGCTCGAACGTTGCGTTGGCGAAGCGTGTGTAGACGATGTTCTGGACTGGCTCCTTGCCGAGATAATGATCGATGCGAAAGATCGCCTGTTCCGGAAAATATTCGTGCAGCGTCCGGTTGAGGGCCTGCGCGGACGCCCGGTCGTGGCCGAACGGCTTTTCGACCACCAGGCGCGCGTTCTGGCTCAATCCCGCCTCGGCGAGGGCCGACACGACGACGCCGAACAGTGAGGGAGGAATCGCCAGGTAGTGCAGTGGCTGGTGCGCCGACCCGAGCGCCTGCTTCACCTGCTGGAACGTGCGCGGATCGTTGTAGTCGCCGTCGACGTAATTCAACAGCCGGAGCAGTCGGGCGAAGGCGGTCTCGTCGAACCTGCCGTGATGGACGAGACTGTCCCTGGCCCGGGCGCGGAACTGGTCCAGGTTCCATCCCGACTTGGCGACGCCGACGATGGGAATGTCGACCCCCTCGTCGCGGACGAGCCCCAGCAGGGCAGGAAAGATCTGCTTATAGGCGAGATCGCCGGTCGCGCCGAAAAAGACGAGGGAGTCCGAGAGGCTGGCAGTCATGTCAAAGCTCCGCCGGCTTTTCATGATGTCCGCCGAATTCGAAGCGCATGGCCGACATGAGCTTGTCGGCGTATTCGGCCGCGCCGCGCGATTCGAAACGCCCGAACAGGGCGGCGCTGAGCACCGGCGCAGGGACGCCCTCGTCGATGGCCGCCTGCAGCGTCCATCGCCCCTCGCCGGAATCCGACACGCGACCGGCAAACTGGTCAAGACCGGCGTCGCCGCGCAGCGCCTCGGCGGTGAGGTCGAGCAGCCACGAACCGATGACGCTGCCGCGCCGCCACACTTCGCTGACCTGGGCGACGTCCAGTTCGTAGCGGTAGAGGTCGGGCCGTCGAAGCGGAGTTGTTTCGGCATCCGCGACCTGAGTCTCAAGCCCCACGTTTGCGTGGCGCAGGATGTTCAAGCCTTCGGCATAGGCCGCCATCAGACCGTATTCGATGCCGTTATGGACCATTTTGACGAAGTGACCCGCGCCGTTGGGGCCGCAGTGCAGGTACCCCTGCTCGGCCTGGTCCGGCTCGCCGGCCGCGCCTGGCGTGCGTGGCGCGGCGCCGACGCCGGGCGCCAGCGCGCGAAAGATCGGATCCAGCCGCCGGACGACTTCCTCCTCTCCGCCGATCATCTGGCAATAACCGCGCTCCTTTCCCCAGACGCCGCCGCTGACTCCAACGTCGACATAGTGCAGACCCTTGGCTTTCAGCTCCCCTGCCCGCCGGACATCGTCGTGATAATAAGAGTTGCCTCCGTCGATCACGACGTCTCCCGGCGCCAGCAACGGGGCGACATCGGCGAGGATCGGATCGACGACTGCGGCGGGAACCATCAGCCAAACGGCGCGCGGTTTTGCGAGCCGTGCGACGAAGTCCTGGAGGCCTCCGGTTCCAGTCGCTCCGAGCGAGGCAAGCGGCTTCACCGCCGCCGGGTGGGAGTCGTAGACGACGAGGTCATGCCCGGCCCTCATCAGGCGCTCGACCATGTTCGAGCCCATGCGTCCCAGTCCGATCATGCCAAGCTGCATCGTCCGTCTCCTCGTTCGCGCCCGCCCGAGGCCCAGCCTCGCCGGTTTCGGCCCCAGCTTACGCCTCCCCGAGCGAAGCCGTGTGACGCAGGTCTTCGCTGCTCAGGTTATGTCGAGCGCGGCTCGGCGTGAAGCGGGTAATGAACGCAAGACGCCCGATCCGGGTTGCGCCGGTGTCGGCGCGGGACGCTAAGGAGACTGCGGAGGCGCCTCGGCCAGCGCCTTCGTCTCGAACGCGCAGTCGCGCTGGGGGGACAGATGTCTGGCGTGCGCCGCTGCGAGCTCGGTCCTGGCAGCCGCCAAATCGGCGAGAAATTCGGGCTCGTCGTGCAGGCGGGCGACCGTGGCCGCACCGATGAAACGGCCCTCGATCACGTCGCTTTCCCAATGAACGTTGCAGACGAGCCGGCTTTCGCCGAAGGCGCGCCCGCGGGCGAGGATCGCCGTGCTCTCGTCGGGCGACGCTTCCGCGAGCACAAGGGCCCAGGCCCACCCGATCGAGCTGTGCCCGGACGGATACGAACCCTGCGCCCGGAGATTCTGCTCCCTGTCGGGCGTGCAGATCGGCTGCCCGTCGAGCATGAACGGACGTGCGTGCTGATACTTGTCCTTCCCCGCGAATGTCGCGAAGCCGGCGTCAGACATTACGCGGCGCAGCAGCTGATAGAGCCGCGGCGTGTCGTGTTCGGAGACCGGCGCGCCCAGCGCGCAGGCGAATGCGCCGGCAGCCTCTGGAAACAAGAGGTTCGCGTCCATGGCGGCGAGCCGCCAGCGATCGGTGTCCCGAAGCGCCAGATTGGCGCGGGCCACGTCCTGGTCGAGCGCCGCGGCCGCCGAACCCACGGCGGGTGGCGGCGGCAAGAGGGCGCCGCTGTCGGGAAGCGCCTCCTTCGAGAGATACCCCTTGAGAACCCCTGGCCGGATTTCCGGGACGCTCGGCGCCTGGTCAGCGCGGCCGACGCCGGCGCACACGCAAATCAAAGCGGTCGCCAAGGCAAGACGGGGAAGGTTCTCGAGAAGGCTGGCCATCGCGAATCGCTCGAACGAAGAGGGAGGAATGGCTTATGGCCGCAACAGCGCGCGAAATCGAGGCACCTGCGGCGTGCACGCTGATGATGAGCGATCGCGCACTTCCTTCACGCGGGTCGGGACCATTACGACGCATTCGCGTTGGTCGATCCGTGCAAGGATCGGAGAAAACGGCTCAAATGTGATAGGTCTCATCCGGAACGGCCGGAACGGCCAGGGTGCGCATATCGGCCAGGGTGCGATTGTCGAGCACGTCGGCGATCGCGTTGCGCGCCTCGATCATGACCAGCCGGACGGGACAATTTGCGAGGTCCCGGCAATCGGAACAGGGGCGAAATGCGGTGACAGAGGCGCAGGAAATGGGCGCGAGCGGCCCGTCGAGAGCCCTCACAATCGCTCCAACCCTGATGTCGGTCGCCGGCTTGGCCAGGGCGTAGCCGCCACCCTTTCCTTTCTTGGAATAGACAAGCCCGGCCCGTCGGAGGTCGGTCAGGATATGATCGAGGAATTTCTTCGAGATCGAGTTCACCTCTGCGACGTCGGCGACCTGGGCGAGGAAGCCCGGTTCGAGTCCGGCAAGATGCACCATCGCCTTCAGGCCATATTTCCCTTTGTTCGTCAGCATCTCGACACCATCGTCCGCGATCCGGATCGCCGATCCCCAACAAAGAAGGTCTGACTGGAAAAGTCCAGCGAATTGATAGAGCTAGTTCACTCGCCTAGACTTGACAAAGTCTATAGACATAACTAGCATTGCAAAGCTTGAGGTGGGCAGGAGGAGACTGGGCGTTGACGAGCGTGCTTCAGCTGATCAATCCGCTGTACACCGCCTCGGGCTTCGCCGTCGGCGCGCTGGTCGGTTTCACCGGCGTCGGCGGCGGCTCCCTGATGACCCCGCTCCTGATGTTGCTGTTCGGAATTCATCCGGCGACTGCCGTTGGGACCGATCTTCTCTACGCCGGGCTGACCAAGATCTGCGGAACGGCAGTCCACGGTTTCAACGACGCCATCGACTGGCGAGTCACGCGCCGACTCGCCCTGGCAAGCATTCCGTCCGCCGTGCTGACCTTGTGGACGCTGTCGCATTTCGGCGTGGATTCCAGGGGCACGAACACGGCCATCACGACGACCCTCGGCATCGCCTTGATCCTGACCGCAGTGACATTGGTGTTCCGCCTGCGGGTCTTGAAGGCGGTGTCGTCCTTCATGGATGGGAGGACCGAACGCCAGGTCGGCGCCCTCACCTCGGCCCTCGGTGCGATCCTCGGCGTCCTGGTGTCAATCTCGTCCGTCGGAGCGGGCGCGATCGGCGTGACGGCGCTCCTCACGCTCTATCCCAAGATGCCAACGGTGCGCATCGTCGGTTCGGACATCGCACACGCCGTTCCATTGACGCTGATCGCCGGAACCGGCCATTGGTGGATAGGCTCGGTCGACTTCCCGCTGCTGGCCTCGCTCCTTGCAGGGTCGATTCCCGGCATCGCGATCGGCAGCCAATTTGCTTCGCGCGTGCCCGAGCAGGTTCTGCGTCCGTTGCTTGCCGGCACACTTGCTCTTGTCGGCGGTAAGCTCGTGTTCTGAGCGCCCGACGTCGATCAGCCTTTGACACAAAATGAAGGCGTTGAAAAGCGAAAAGCTCCTTGCCGTCCAATCCGGATAGGCGTTCCATGGGTGTGCAGTCGAGCGATGCGTCGACGGCGCGCGCAAGCGCCGCGCCCGATTGCCGCGAATCCGGGCGGCGCCCCAGCAAGGGTTCGTCCTGTGACGTGCGTCACAGCGCCGCGGCAAACGACATGGTTAAGAGATGATGGGTTGGAATGGATCCCGACGACGACGACGAGGCGGGTCGAACTGACGACGAACGGGGACTGGATGGCAATGGTGACCGTCATGGGAATTGAGAGGCACGCGGCATTCTACCGCGGATATCAGCCCGACGATCGCAGCCTGTTTCCAGTCGCGATCGTTCTGGCGACGATGGTGGCGCTGTGGCTGCTTGTCTATATGGTGAGTGCGCTGGGCCCACATACGAGCAGCGTGGCTGTCGGGTCCTCGCCGCATCCGGGGTTTGCCGTCTCGCACGCTGCCGGTCGGTGAGGGGACCCAAACAATGTCGGAAACAAAGCGGAGTGGGGCGGCCGAACCGCCGGGCCTCGGCTCCGGCCCACGTTCGCCGTGTTGGCGCGGCCGACAGGCAGGTCAAGATGCTTAAGCGCAGGTTTGCGTCGCGCATCGGCCGGTCGCCGAGCCTCCTACGCGCCTGACTGTCGTGCGGCGTGAGGCCGCGAAGATTCCGTTTGATATAAACGCACGTGTCAAATCGCCAGATCGGCGGAGGTTCGAGTCGATCGCCTCTCCACATCCGCGCCAAGGTCGTCTTCCGAAAATCCGGGGTGCTGATTCGGTTTATCGGAATCTAGGCGCAATGATTTTTGTCTCCCGCGCTTCCGGATCGGACTCGCGCCCATGTTGTTGACAGACCGGCCCAGCTCCGCCATTCCCCCGTTGCGCCCGTCCCGGCCGCTGTTCCTGTCCGCAAGATGGACATAATCCCCCTGTTTTTTCTTTCCCGCCGGCTTGTCCGTCATTGGTTGTGCCGCAACAAACTGATATAAAAAGTATTTTCGTACTGCAACCGAGCTGACGCGCGTACGTTCTAGCCCTGTTCCTTACGCGAGAACAGGCTGGAACAGGGGAAATCCGCTGATCCATGATCACGTCCGCTGTCGGCGGGGCTGCTGATGCAGCCGGCGACAGGGTGCAAGGCGGCGCCCGGCTGCTCGCCTGGTTTCGGGATTCCCGGTGAGGCTTTCGGTTCAACGGAAGGATGCCACCACCCGTGGTCATGGCCGTTCGGGTCCGATCGAGGACACCGGCGCCGGCGCGACCCGATCCCGTCACGGTCTAGCGTTTCGGCGGTGAGACAATCGATCGCCTGGAGGACAGCGCAGACCTGGATGATGACCGGCGGCTTCGCCGATGTGACGGATGCGCTCCCAAACATTCGTTTGCAGAAGGGGCGTCGAGCCACCGCCCGCCATTGCCAGCGCGGTGCGGGCATGGCGGGCCGAGTTTCGCGGGCGCCGCGAAATTGTTCTCGATTTTGGGAATGCGAACGCGCAAACATCTGCGCGACACAATATCCGGGGCGTGAAGGACCAGTGCGGTTTTCCTTTTTCAATCTGGCGCGGCAGGCCCTGTCGGGCAATGAAAGCTGGCCCGAACAGTGGCGCAGTCCAGAGCCGAAAGCTTCCTATGACGCTGTGATCGTCGGAGCAGGCGGCCACGGGCTCGCGACCAGTTATTACCTTTCCAAGGAACACGGGCTCAGCAATGTCGCCGTGCTCGAAAAGGGTTGGCTGGGCGGAGGCAATACCGGCCGCAATACGACGATCATTCGCTCGAACTATCTCTGGGAGGAATCGGCTGCGCTCTATGAGCACGCGGTGAAGCTGTGGGAGGGGCTTTCGCGCGAGCTCAATTACAACGTGATGTACTCGGCGCGCGGCGTCATGATGTTGGCGCACAACGCGCATGATGTGCAGATCAGCAAACGCCATGTCCACGCCAATCGCCTCGCGGGCGTCGACAACGAATGGCTGACCCCGGAGGAGGCCAGGGCTTTCTGTCCAATTCTCAATATCTCTCGCGAGATCCGCTATCCGATCGTCGGCGCAGCCCTGCAGAGACGCGGCGGCACGGCGCGCCACGACGCGGTCGCCTGGGGCTACGCGCGCGCGGCCTCCGCTCGCGGCGTCGATATCATCCAGAACTGTGAGGTGACCGGGATCCGGCGCGACGCATCGGGCGCAGTCACCGGCGTCGAGACGACACGCGGAAGCATCGCGACCAAAAAGGTTGGCGTCGTGGCCGCCGGTCACACTTCGGTTGTCATGGACATGGCTGGCGTGCGCATGCCGCTCGAGAGCTATCCGCTCCAGGCGCTCGTTTCCGAGCCGGTCAAGCCGATGATGCCCTGCGTCGTGATGTCGAACGCGATCCACGCCTACATGTCACAATCCGACAAGGGCGAAATGGTCATCGGCGCCGGCACCGACTCCTACATTTCCTACTCGCAGACGGGAGGCCTGCACATTGCCAACCGTACGCTGGAGGCGATCTGCGAGCTCTTTCCCGCCGTGCGGCGGCTGCGTATGCTGCGCAACTGGGGCGGCATCGTCGACGTGACGCCCGACCGATCGCCGATCATAGGCGTCACGTCCGTTCCCGGGCTGTTTGTCAATTGCGGCTGGGGTACCGGCGGCTTCAAGGCCACGCCTGGCTCGGGCCATGTCTTCGCCCATACGGTGGCGCGCGGCGAGCCCCATCGGCTTGCGGCGCCGTTCTCGCTCGACCGTTTCCGCACCGGGCGCCTTATCGACGAGGCTGCCGCGGCGGCCGTCGCCCACTGAGGCCTGCATGCTGCTTATCCCCTGTCCCTATTGCAGCATGGAAAGGCCGGAACTCGAGTTCCGCTACGGCGGTGAGGCGCATGTCGCGCGACCGGTCGACCCGGGCGCGGTCAGCGACGGGGACTGGGCCGGGTACCTTTACTTCCGCTCCAATCACAAGGGCATGCTGGCCGAGCGCTGGCGCCATGCGTCGGGTTGTGGGCGATTCTTCAACTGTCTTCGCGACACCGTAAGCGACAGAATCGTCGCGACGTACAAGGCCGGCGAACCGAGGCCGGTCCTGGGCGGCGAGGACCGGTCATGACTCAGGCCTTCCGCGTCAGCGGCGGCGCATCGCTCGACCGGGCGCAACCCCTCTCCTTCACTTTCGACGGCGTCGCTTACGGCGGCTATATGGGCGATACGCTCGCCTCGGCCTTGCTTGCCAACGGTGTGCGGCTCGTCGGGCGTTCCTATAAGTATCACCGCCCGCGCGGACTCGTCTCGGCCGGGGCGGAGGAGCCGAATGCGCTGGTTGGCGTGACGCGTGGCCCCGGCCGCTTCACCCCGAATCTGCGCGCGACCCAGGTCGAGCTCTACGATGGCCTCGTCGCGACGAGCCAGAATCGCTGGCCCTCGCTCCGCTTCGACGTTGGCGAAATCAACGACGTCCTCGCACCACTCTACGGCGCGGGATTCTACTACAAGACATTCATGGGCCCGGATATCCTCGGCACGAACTGGGCCTGGAAGGCGATCTACGAGCCGATCGTCCGTCGAGCTGCGGGTCTGGGGACTCCGCCAACGGAGCCCGACCCGGACCGGTATGTTCGCTATTTCGATCATTGCGACGTTCTGATCGTCGGCGCCGGCCCGGCGGGTCTTGCTGCGGCTCTTGCCGCGGGCGCAAGCGGGGCGGACGTCGTCATCTGCGACGACAATTCGGGGCCGGGCGGTTCTCTGCTCGCCGAGACGCACGCCCACATCGACGGGAAGGGCGCACGGGAGTGGCTCGCCGACGCCATCGCCGCGCTAAACGCCGCGCCGAACGTACGGTTCATGCCGCGAACGCAGGCCTTCGGCTATTTCGCGCAGAATTTCGTCGGGCTCAGCGAACAACTCGCCGAAGCCGACCTGATCGCCGATTCCGATCTTCCGCGCGAGCGGCTGTGGCAGATGCGGGCGCGTGAAGTCGTGCTAGCCACGGGCGCCGTCGAGCGTCCGCTTGTCTTCGCCGACAATGATCGTCCGGGCGTTATGCTCGCCGACGCGGCCCGCCGCTATTTGAACCAGTACGGCGTGAAGGTCGGTGAGCGCGTCGTCGTTGTCACTGCACACGACAGCGCCTATCGCGCGGCGCTCGACCTGCAAGAGGCGGGGGTGAAGGTCGAACTGGTCGCGGATCTGCGCGACACCGCCGTCGGACCGCTGCCGGAGGCGGCGCGCGCCGCGGGTTTGCGGGTCGCCAGCAAAGCCGCGATTCACGAGCTTAGGGGGCGCCGAAGCGTAAGGGCCGTCCGCCTGGCTGCATATCCCTTCGGCATGCGGACCTTCTCCTGCGACGCTCTCCTGATGTCGGGTGGCTGGACGCCTTCGGTCCATCTCTTTTCGCAGTCGCGCGGGAAACTGGCATTCGACAGGAACCTGGAGCTGTTCCGGCCCGGAGCGTCGGTTCAGCGCGAGCGGTCAGCCGGAGCCTGCAACGCCGTATTCGGTGTTGCTGAGGCTCTCGCGGAGGGCGACGGAGCCGGCCGTGCAGCGGCCGCGGCGGCGGGCTTCGTCGCCCTCGAACCGCGGATCCCAATCGTCGAAGGCGCGCCAGCGGCCACGGGCGGGACGCTCGGCGCGCCGCTGCACGTCCTTGGCGATCGCCGCGTGAAGGCGTTTGTCGACTATCAGAACGACGTCTGCGTCAAGGACATCGAGCTTGCGGTGCAGGAAGGGATGCGGTCGATCGAGCACGTCAAGCGGTACACGACGACCGGCATGGCGACCGACCAGGGTAAGCTTTCCAATATGAACGCGCTCGCTGTCGCCGCCGCCGCGCAACAGAAGCAGATCCCCGAAGTGGGGCTCACGACTTTCCGGCCGCCTTACACGCCCGTGACGTTCGGCGCCTTCGCAGGACCCTCGCGCGGCGATCAGTTCGATCCGGTCCGCCGCACTCCGATCTCCGATTGGGCCCAGGAGGCGGGAGCCGCGTTCGAAGATGTCGGTCCTTGGAAGCGCGCCTGGTATTACCCGCGCTCCGGAGAAGGCATGCGGGACGCGGTCGCGCGCGAATGCAAGACGACCCGGGCCTCGGTCGGGCTGTTCGACGCCTCGACTCTCGGCAAGATCGAGGTGGTCGGCCCGGACGCGGCCATTTTTCTCGAGCTCATGTACGCCAATGCCTTTCGGAAGCTCGAGCCCGGACGCTGCCGCTATGGGCTCATGCTCAACGAGGCCGGCTTTCTGATGGACGACGGCGTCATTGCAAGGCTTGCGACCGACCGCTTCCATGTCACCACGACCACCGGCGGCGCGCCGCGCGTGCTCGCCCACATGGAGGATTATCTCCAGACGGAGTTCACGGACCTCAAGGTCTGGCTCACCTCCACGACCGAGCAATGGGCCGTGATCGCCGTACAGGGGCCGGAGGCGCGCGCGACGATCGCCCCATTTGTCGAAGGCGTGGATCTCGCCAACGACTCCTTCCCGCATATGACCGTGCGCGACGCGCGCGTCTGCGGCGTTCCGGCGCGTCTGATGCGGGTGAGCTTCACCGGGGAGCTCGGCTACGAGATCAACATAGGTTCGGCCAGCGGCCGCGACGTATGGAAGGCCGTGTGGCGCGAAGTCGAGAAGCGCGGAGGCTGTGCCTATGGCACGGAGGCCATGCACGTGATGCGGGCCGAAAAGGGATACGTGATTGTCGGGCAGGATACCGATGGCACGGTGACGCTGCCCGACCTGGGCCTCGAGTGGGCGATCGGCAAGTCGAAGAAGGATTTCGTCGGCAAGCGATCGCTGAGCCGGCCGGACATGGTCAGGGACGATCGCAAGCAGCTCGTCGGCCTCCTCACCCAGGTCCCGAACGTTGTCCTTGAGGAAGGGGCGCAGATAACGGCGAGCGAAGCGCCCGCCGTCGGCTCGGCAGCGCTCGGGCATGTCACGTCTTCCTATCGCAGCCCAGCACTGGGGCGCTCGATCGCATTGGCGCTCATCGCCGGCGGGCGCTCGCGGATGGGGAAGAGGCTTTTCGCCGCCATGCCCGACGGCGCGGTTGCAGCGACGGTCACGACGCCGGTGTTTTACGACGCGGATGGAGCGCGCCTCAATGCCTGATCCCTGGTTCGCTCCGCGCCTCCCCCTCGACGACGTCTTGCCGAGGTCCGAGCCGCGATTTTCGCTCGCCGATATGCCGCCGGCGTCGCGTTTCATCTTTCGTGGCGCCGAACAGGCTCGCGGCGCATGCTCGAGAGCCTTCAACGCCGAGCTGCCGCGGGCGCTTGGACTGGCGGCGGTCGGCGACGGTCGAGCCGCCATTTGGCTTGGCCCGGATGAATGGCTGCTGATCGCCGAGGGGGTCGACCCGGAGGTCGTGGCCGCCGAGATCGAAGCGGCGCTGAGCGAGACGCCCCACAGTCTCGTCGACGTCTCGCATCGCCAGGTCGGGTTCGAGATCCGCGGCGGCGTCGCGGGTCGCGCGTTAAGCGCCGGCTGCCCGCTCGACCTGCGGCTGTCTGCTTTTCCCGTCGGCATGGCGACCCGCACGATCTTCGACAAGGCGGAGATCGTCCTGTGGCGGCGCGAAGTCCTGGCGTTCCAGGTCGACGTCTTGAGGTCCTTTGCGTCCTATCTGGTGGCGGCCCTGACGGAAGCGGCAAGCGGCGCGCCCGGAGGCCAGAGGCGCGATCGGGGTCGAACCGCCGCCGTCGCGTCATGAGAGCCGGATCAGCGGCCCTGGTTCACACCCGATTATAAGCGTCTTCGATGCGGACGATATCGTCCTCGCCGAGATAGCTGCCGGTCTGCACCTCGATCAGTTCGAGGTCGATCTTGCCGGGATTGATGAGACGGTGGTCGCAGCCGATCGGCAGGTAGATCGATTCGTTCTCGTGCACGAGCTGAACGGCGCCATTGAGCGTCACCTCGGCCGCCCCACTCACCACGACCCAGTGTTCGGCGCGGTGATAGTGCTTCTGCAGCGACAGGCGCCCGCCCGGCCTCACCACGATGCGCTTGACCTGGTAGCGACCGCCCCTATCGATGCTCTGGTAATAACCCCACGGCCGGTACATCCGCCGGTGCTGGGTCGCCTCCGGATGGCGTTCCGCCTTCAGCCGCTCGACCAACTCCTTGACCTTGTCGCTGTGCCTTTGGTCGGCGACCAGCACCGCGTCGCTCGTGACGATCACCACCACGTTGTCGAGCCCGATCACCGCGGCCAGCTGCTCCTCCGACCGCACCAGCACGTTCGAGGAGTTGATCGCCACCGCCCGGCCGCGCAGGCTGTTGCCCCGCTCGTCCTGCGGGCTCAGCCGCCACACCGTCGACCATTGGCCGACGTCCGACCAGCCGACGTCGGCCGCCAGGACCGCCGCCCGGTGGGTCCGCTCCATGACCGCAAAGTCGATCGACATCTTCGGCGCCCGCACGAAAAACTCTCGGTCCAGTACGACGAATCCGAGATCGGTGTTCGCCCGGGCGACCCCCTCGCGCGCCGCCGCCGCGATCTCCGGCTCGAACCGCTCGAGCTCCTCCAGCATCACATCGGCGCGGAACACGAAATTGCCCGAGTTCCACAAATATCCCTCTGCAATGAAACCCTTCGCCTTGGCCTCGTTCGGCTTCTCGACGAAGCGCTCGATGCGCCGCACCTGCGGATCGACCGCCAGCGCCTCCCCGGGATGGATGTAGCCGTAGCCGGTCGCCGGATGGTCGGGGGTCACCCCGAAGGTGACGATCTCGCCGGCTTCCGCCGCCGCCCCGGCCCGGGCGCACAGCCCGGCGAATTTCGCACCGTCCTTGAACACATGGTCGGCGGCCAGCACCGCCACTACCGTCGAGGGATCCCGCCCCGCCGCCCAGGCCGCCGCCGCCCCGACCGCCGCGGCGCTGTCGCGCCGCTCCGGCTCGAGCAGGATGGTCGCCTCGGCGCCGATCTCCTTCAACTGCTCGGCGACCCGAAAACGATAGTCGAAATTGGTGATCACCGCCGGCGGCTCGAAGATCGACCGGTCGCCGACCAGGGAGACCACCGACTGGAAGGTCGACCTGTCGCCGATCAGCGGAATGAACTGCTTGGGCAGGCTCTCGCGCGACTCCGGCCAGACGCGGGTCCCCGAGCCCCCGCACATGATCACCGGCTGGATCTTGCTCATCTAACTCTCCAAAGCGCAAAAAAATCGCCGATCCGTCGACCGACGTTCTGCGCGAAGCCCGCAGCTCAAGCAACCCTGGCGCTCGACCACTAGCTCCTCGGGCTTCCGTTCATCATCGCCAGTGTGCGCTCGTACGCATGGACGTACTTGTCGGCCTCGTGGTCCCAAACGAACATCTCCGCAGCAAGTCTTGCGGCCTCCTTGGCGCAGCGGCCCCGCAGCGAATCGTCCTGCATCAGGCTTAGACAGGCGTCGGCGAGCCCCGCCGGATCGAGTGTCGGCGCATAGACCCCGGCATCGCCTAACAGCCGTTTCGTTTCTTTCAGCGGGTAGCTGGCAGTCGGAATTGCGAGCGCGCAATACTCGAACACTTTGTTCATGCTCATCACGTCATTGGCTTCGTTATAAGGGTCGGGAATCACGCCAATGTCGAAAGTGCTCAGATGAGCGAGCAGAGCTTGGCCGCTCAGATACCCGGTGAAGACGATGAAGTCATTCAGATTGAGTGAGTTCGCAAGCTCGCGAACCCCTTCGAGCGCCGGGCCATCTCCGACCACCACTGCCCGAAAGTCGCAAAAGCCCTTGCGAACAAGTTGAGCCGCCGCTCGCACAAAATGATCGACGCCGTCCTGTTCATTGATGATTCCGACGTAGCCAACAATGAATCGACGGCCGCCACGCAGTCCGGGTTCTTCTTGAACCCTGTGAATGCGTCTGCGATCGGGCACCCCATAAACCACCTGCACCCGCGACGGATCGACGCGACCGCGGCTGACGGCAAGGTCCCTGAACGTTGCGTTGGCGGTGATGACGAAGTCCGCCATAGCGTACGAGCATCGCTCGAAGAACACCAGCGCGCGGTAGAGAAAGCCCTTGTTTTCGTATTTGACGAAAAACAGCTCAGGACCAACGTCATGCTGGTCGAATATGAAGCGCTTACCAAGAATTTTAAAAGGCGCTGCAACCAAAAAGATCAAGTCAGGTGGATTGCAGGCTTGAATAACGGAGAATCCGCGCTCACGATAGACCTTGATCAGCAGCCGGAATTCATGAAACAGAGCAGCAGAATATTCGCGAAGGTAAGCAAGTGCACCGCGGCCCTCGGGCGGGAGGGAATGTCGATAGATGGCGACGCCGTCAATAATTTCGAACGACGCCGGATAGGATGCGCTCGACGGGCAGATCACCGAAACCAGCCATCCCGCGCGCGTCAGGGCCTGCGCTTCCTGCCAGACCCTTCGATCAAAGGGAACCGGTAGATTTTCGACAATGATCACGCAGGATCGCGCTTGCTGGGGCATCGCGCTTCTTTGCCTAGAACCCGGAGCGATGCCGAAGGCCCGGATTGGGCGCACCGAGCATCCGGGAGGCCACGCCAATCAATCCGTCTATCCAGGGCCTCCTGCTCACGCTCTCAGCCCTTTCCGCCAAGGCCCCGGCCCACGCAAATGTAGTGAAAGCCCATCGCCTTCATCGTTTTGATCGAGTAGATGTTCCGAAGATCCACGACCACAGGCTTCGCTAACGCAGCCTTGACGCGCGCCAGGTCCAGCGCTCGGAATTCGTCCCATTCGGTGATGATGACCGCCGCCTCCGCTCCCGTGAGGCAGGCATACGCGCTGTCGGCGAAATTGACGCCGGGCAGCAGCGACCGCGCCGAGCGAACCCCCTCCGGATCGTAAGCGACGATCCGCGCCCCCGCCGCTTGGAGTTCCGGCACGATCACGAGGCTCGGAGCATCTCGCATGTCATCGGTTTTGGGCTTGTAAGTGAGGCCAAGCACCGCGATTCGCTTTCCAGCCACGGACCCCCCGCAGGCGGCCTCGATTTTCCGCGCCATCGCCACCTTGCGCTTTTCATTGACATCGACGAGCGTCTCTACCAGCCGGATTGGCGCCTTGGCCTCGGTGGCGAGTTTGGTCAACGCCAGCGTGTCCTTGGGAAAGCACGAACCGCCGAAGCCGGGCCCAGGGTTGAGAAACTTCGCGCCGATACGATCGTCGAGGCCTATGCCGCGCGACACGTCCAGGACGTCCGCGTCGACGCGCTCGCAGAGGTCTGCGATTTCATTGATGAATGTTACTTTCATTGCCAGAAACACGTTTGCGGCGTATTTGATCATCTCCGCGCTCCGGCGCGATGTATATACGATTGGGCCGGCGCCGCGCTCGATCGGCTCATAAATCGTGTGCATGATATTGCGCGCTCGATCGTTCTCCACCCCGATGACGACCCGGTCAGGCGCCTTGAAATCCTCGATAGCCGCGCCCTCGCGCAGGAATTCCGGATTGGACACGACGGCGAAGAGATCGCGTGACATTCGATCGGAGATGATGCGCTCGACCTCGTCGCCGGCGCCGACGGGAACGGTTGACTTGACGACGATTACGGTGAAATCCTTGATCACCTCGGCGATGGCGTGCGCAGCGTCGTAAACGTAGTGCATATCAGCCGAGCCGACCTCGGCCAGGGACGGTGTGCCGACGGCGATGAAGATGGCCTGCGCTCCGAGCGCTGCGTCCCTCAACTTGGTGGTGAAGGAAAGGCGGCCGGCGTCCTGATTGGCCAGCACAAGTTCGCTAAGGCCCGGCTCGTAGATTGGGACGCGTCCTTGTTTGAGCTCGGCCACCTTCATTTCGTCGAGTTCCACGCAAACCACTTCGTGGCCGAAATCCGCCAGACATGTCCCGGAAACCAGTCCGACGTAGCCGGCGCCGATCATGACAATGCGCATCGAAATCCCCTGAGATATCTGCTGCAGCTTCACCGTTCCCAATCGGCGCCGGCCGAACCACTTACGATGGCAAGTCCCTAAAATGTTGGAACTATTCGCTCACACATGGATTTGCTCGACTTGGACGGTCCTTGATCTGCTCGCCCGCGCCAATCAATCCGGACGTAGTCCCTTGAGCACGCTGAGATCCGCCGGTTTGGAACGCGCTTCCCGTCCGAGGGAGACCAACGCCAGCACGTCGCGGTTCGCAGTTATCGAACGCGCCGCTGAATCGGCATGGCCTTGAACCTCTGAGAAGCGCCAAAATCGCTTGCGAAGAGAACAATAGTAACACTAAGTATCCTATTGATTAAAGCCTTCGTGCGGGTGACGGTCCCAATGAACGAAGGGGGACGCCAATACGCAAAGCCGGGAAAATCGGAAGCCCCCCGACGCTTTGGCTTTCCGATCCTCGCCATGTAGGATTCGCGAGATGGCTTGCGCCACTTCTGCTTCGATTCGCTCCATGTGCGACGCACAAGATAAGATAACACGACGTCGGGTATCGCGCGAGCGCCACGCCGGACGCGCCCGGCGGGCCCAGTCGCACCCGATCGAGGAAGCCGCACGCCGCCGGCGTTGTGGGTCACAACAGCGAGACCGACCGCGGAATGAGCCGGAAGAATAAGGTTCAACTTGCCGATCGTGTCGCCAGGGCGGCGGAAGCGGCGCTTGCCGCCAAACGCTTTGTGGCCCCCGCAGACATTCTCGTCGGGATCGGGTGGCTTGATCCCGGAGCGGTGGAGCGCTGGCGACGCGGGCAGATCGATTGCCTGGAGGAAGCCGTCCAGGCCAATCCGTCGCGGGTCTCCGAAGCGATGCAGCTGTTCCGATCCTGGGCGACCGCGAATGACCTGTTCGCAAGCCCGACGGACTATGTCGCACGGACGCCGCGGCGCCAGACACTGCGCTTCAGCCAAAGCGGAGACACCGCAATCGAGGCGGCGTACTGCACACATTGGGTGTCGCCGGAGCTTTCCGAGAAGAAGCGTGAGCGCCTTGCAGAAAAGGCAAGCCGCGCTCCGGAGTTGGTGGTTGTCCAGCCACTCCATACAGAGTGGAAATGCCATCGGTGCGGCGGCGCCGGCGATTTCCTGATGATGGAGGATGCCGGCCCGGCGTGTCTTCGCTGCGTTGGCCTCGATGATCTCGAGTTTCTGCCGGCGGGCGATGCGCTGCTCACCCGGCGCGCGAAAGCCAGGAGCGCCCGGTGTGCTGTCGTGGTGCGTTTCAGCAGGGCCCGCGGCCGATACGAGCGACAGGGTCTGCTGGTCGAACCGGGGGCCTTGGCGGACGCGCAACGAAGCAGAAATCTGGATCGACTATAGCGGCAGGCTGAACCGCACTCGCCGGCACGCGAGTTCGAAGGTGGTTTGCTCTCTGAACGGCGCGCCAATGGATTCACGGGTTGTAGGACGGCAACGGAGGCGATCATGAGCGCAGGCAACGGCGCGACCAGGGCCCGACCGGACGAGGCGCCGATGGCGCCCGACCGACGCGTGCTAACGCCGGCCGCCCGACGGGCGCTGGCGGAGGCCGAGGCGCGTCGCGCGCTGCCCGAACCGGACCGACCGCGCGAAGTCGACGGCCGAGGGGGGCCGGACCCGGTCCGGTACGGCGACTGGGAAGTCAAAGGCATCGCCAGCGACTTCTGAAACCGCCTCACCGGGTCATCACGACCGGAGCGCCGACCGAGATCCGGTCGAAGAGATCGATCACGTCCTCGTTCAGCATCCGGATGCAGCCATACGACGCCGCCCTGCCGATCGAGGCGCGCATGGCGCTGGTGGAGCCGTGAATTGCGATCTCGTCGCGGTCGAGCGTGATGGCTCGCGCTCCCATCGGGTTATGGGGCGAACCGCCCGGAATGAGATCGGGCAATTCGGGATGGTCGTGCTTGACCGAATCCGGCGGCGACCAGGCGGGCTCGATGTATTTGGCCTGGACGCGCGCCGGCCCGCTCCACTCCTTGCCGGGCTTTGCGACCGCGACCGGATAGGCGATCGCCGTCCGCGCATCGACAATGAGGTAGAGCTCTCGGGCGGACTGGCTGATGAGAATCGAGCCCGCGGGATAGCCTGAGGCGTAGCCGACCATTCGGCCCGCCTCGGCGGGTTCGCCGAGCGCCGCGCACAGAAAGATCTGCAAGGCTGCAGTCGCCGCTCTCCCGCCCACGGTCCGCCATCCTTCGCCAGTCGGACGAAGACGCTAGCACGCTCGAGGCGCGCCGCGTTGCGAATCCTTGATCGCGGTAAATGTCAACCTCGCGCGCGACGACGCACGAAAGCCTCGTCGCTCCGCCTTAAGCGTCAACCGTCGCCAGCTTCGCGCGCGGCGCCTTCGCTCCGTTCGCCCTCGCGCCATTCGGCTTCGCAGGGGGAGTGTCGATCGCGGCCATGAATTTGCGGATGCGCGGGGCGATCTCTTTCTTGAAGCGCGTGCCATTGAACACGCCGTAGTGCCCGACGTCGGTCTGCAGGTAATGCAACCTTTTCTCTGCGGGAATGTTCACGCAAAGGTCCTGCGCCGCATAGGTCTGCCCGACGCCGGAAATATCGTCCTTCTCGCCCTCGACCGTCATCAGGCCGCAATTGCGGATCGCCATCAGGTCGACGAGTTGCCCACGATGCATCATTTCGCCCTTCGGCAGGGAATGTCGAATAAACACCGTCTCGACCGTCTGCATGTAATAGGCCGCGTCGAGATCCATCACGGCGAGATACTCGTCGTAGAAGTCGCGATGCTTCTCGGCCGAGTTGCCGTCGCCGTCCACCAGATGGTTGAACATCTCGAGATGGGCGTTGACATGGCGGTCGAGGTTCATCGCCATGAAGCCGGAAAGCTGCAGGAAGCCCGGGTAGACCTGACGGCCGATCCCCGGATAGGGGAAGGGCGCCGTATGCAGGCAGTTGCGACGGAACCATTCCACGCCGCGCCGCTCCGCCAGCTTGTTGACCTCGGTCGGGCTGCGCCTCGTGTCGATCGGGCCCCCCATCAGCGTCATGCTCGCGGGCGCGTTTGTGTCGCCGTTCGCCTCCATCACCGCAACTGCGGCGAGAAGGGGCACGGACGGCTGGCAGACGCCGAGCGTATGGACGCCGGGCCCGAGGTGATCGAGCATGGCGCGCAGATAATCGATGTAATCGTCGAGATCGAACGTTCCGACCGCGAGCGGAACCATGCGCGCATCCACCCAATCCGTGATATAGACGTCGCAATGGGGCAGGAAAGCCTCGACCGTGCCGCGCAACAGGGTCGCGTAATGGCCCGACATCGGAGCGACGATCAGTAACTTCGGCTGCTCGTGCGCGGGAGGATAATCAGGCCGGACGAAGCGCAGGAGACTGCAGAACGGCCGGCTCCAGACGACGTCCTCGAGAACCGGATAGACCACGCCGCCGACTTCCATCTCGTCGAGACCGAAAGTCGGCTTGCCGTAGCGGCGGGTCATGCGCTCGAACAGTTCGGCGCCCGCGGAAATGTTCTTGCCGAGCGGCGTGTTCGCCAGCGGGTTCCACGGATTGCGGAAGACGAAATGGGCCGCGTCTGACACCGCACGCGCTGGAGAAAGCGCCGCATGCGCCATTTCGTAAAACTGGTAGGAATAGCTTCGGAACATAAGCCAACTTCCCCCCCGAACGGCGCCGAGACGGCCACACCGATTTCGGATCAACGTATGCCTCAAGGCGCTGTTTTACAATCGCGCTTATAGTCGCATGGCTGTCGCAGAGCTCATTGGCGCTCTCCGAAAGGCGGCGCCAGCCGACCCGCTTCAGCGCCTCCGCCGCTCCCTTTCTCCCTCTTTCGCGCGGCCGGGGAGGGATACCGCGCGTTCGAGCGGGATGATTCCAGGTTGACTCGAATCCGGGGTCGGATTTCACGGCGAGGACGGAGGTTCAATACGACGCGTATTCGAAAATCCGCCCTTCATCCCGATTGTCAAGATCCAGGCGTAACTGGTCTCGAGCCCGGCGCGGGGTCAACCTCTCCGGCGGGGAATTCTCCCTGTTTCTCCCTGGTAACAGATCCTATGCGGGTGGACGGCGGCCGGACTTGGTAGGCTGAGCTTCCACACCAGCATGGAGGCAACCGATGGAGTCCGTCCCCTCTGCGACCGTTGTCGCGGCCACCGTCCGAGCGAATGCGATCACGTTGTTCGCCTCGCTCGAATTGAGCAAATCGAAATGGGTTGTGACGATGAACAGTCCGGGCAGCGAGAAGTTTTCCAGGCATACAGTTGAAGGAGGAAACGGCGGCTGTTTGCTCGGCCTTCTTTCGCGGTGGCGGGGGAAGGCCGAGGAGCGCTACGGCGTTGCGATCAAGACGGTGGTTATTCAGGAAGCGGGACTGGACGGGTTCTGGATTCATCGGCTGCTGCTCGCGAACGGGATCGAGAGCCATGTCGTCGATGCGGGTTCGATCGCGGTCGCGCGGCGGCATCGGCGGGCCAAGACCGATTCGATCGACGGCGAGACACTGTTGCGGACGCTGATGGCCTGGGGTCGGGGTGAGCGGCGGGTCTGTTCCATGGTTCAGGCGCCGAGCCCGGAAGACGAGGATCGCCGGCGTCTGACGCGTGAGCGCGGCACGCTGGTCAAGGAACGCATTCAGCATACCAATCGGATCCGGGGGCTGCTCAGCGGCCAGGGCGTCCGGGATTACAATCCGCTTCGGCGCGATTGTCTTGAACGGCTTGAAGCGCTGCGGACCGGCGACGGCCGTCCTCTGCCGCCGCTGCTGAAGGCGGAAATCCTCCGGGAACTCGATCGGATAGCGGTGGTGACGACGCAACTGGCTACGGTCGAACGCGCCCGCGACGCGCTGGTCCATACGGAAGTCGAGAAGCCGGACACTCCCGCCGGCGTGCTCATCAAGCTCAAGGGCATCGGCCCTGAGTTCGCCTCGCTCCTGTGGCTGGAAGCGTTGTTTCGCCGCTTCGCCAACCGACGCCAGGTAGGGGCTTACGGCGGATTGGCGCCCAGTCCCTGGCAGAGCGGGAGCATCGAACGGGATCAAGGCATCTCGAAGTCGGGCAATCACCGCCTGCGCCGAACCATGATCGAGCTTGCCTGGTCGTGGCTGCGTCATCAGCCCAACTCGGCGTTGAGCCGCTGGTTTCGGGCGCGGGTCGGCGCCGCCAAAGGGCGAATCCGCCGGATCGCCATCGTGGCGCTGGCCCGCAAACTCCTCGTCGCCCTGTGGCGCTATGTCACCCAGGGCGTCGTTCCCGAGGGCGCCGAGCTCAAGGCGGCATGATCCAATGGCTCGACCCGCTCCAGCGAGGGCTCAATCCACCTCAGCAATGGCTTAACCCACCCCACCCATTCCAGCGAAGCTGAATATTGGCTTCGCCGGATCCGGGCGGGCGGTGACCGGTGTTTTCCCTTGGCTGAAACACGCCGCTCAACAGGATGGTCCCGCCAACCCGAGCCCGATGCCCTCGAGCATGAGGGATTATGGTCCGAGCCCAGGCTCAACCGGATGTGAGGTGATGCGGCCATCAAGGCTGCATGGCGAAAAACGGGCTCACGCTTCGGATCCAAACCCAAAGGAGAACCCAAAATGCCGAAATGAAAATCACCCTTGACCGGAAACGCCCCATGTGAGGGAAAAAAGCTGGGAACTTCCCGCATTTCGGCCGATTCTCGGAAAACCGTCGCGAAAAGCCAAGGGATTTGAGGCGCTTCCACGAGAATTCCCTAGGCGGGCGAGCAGGGATATCTCGCGCCTGACGTGCGGCCTGTCCCGGCCTCTTCCGCATGCACGCGACCGGCTGCAAGGACGGGAAGAATTGAAGGGGCATTCTGGTCAAATCGCCCCGAGCGAAGGAGTTCTGAACGTCTGTGACGGACAGGAGGAGGCGCGGGACTTGCTTTTTGTCCGTAGCATCAGCAAGTCTGCATCTTGAAGCATGAAGAACAGGGCTTCATTGCAGAAGAAATCGGTCTACGAGGCAGGCTCATGAATTTGACGCCCCGGGAAAAGGACAAGCTTCTCATCGCCATGGCGGCGATGGTGGCGCGCAGGCGGCTCGAACGCGGGGTCAAGCTCAATCACCCGGAGGCGGTCGCGCTGATCACCGACTTCGTCGTCGAGGGGGCGCGCGACGGGCGCACGGTGGCCGAACTGATGGAGGCCGGCGCGCATGTGCTCACCGCCGACCAGGTGATGGACGGGATCGCCTCGATGATCCACGACATCCAGGTCGAGGCCACCTTCCCCGACGGCACCAAGCTCGTCACCGTCCATAATCCGATCCGCGGCGCCGACGACAAGCAGATCCCCGGCGAGGTTCTGGCCGCGCCCGGCGCGATCGCGATGAACGAGGGCCGCGCCACGGTCGAGCTCGACGTCTCCAATTCCGGCGACCGGCCGATCCAGGTCGGCTCGCACTATCATTTCTTCGAGACCAACCCGGCGCTGAAGTTCGACCGGAAGAAGACCAAGGGCTTCCGGCTCGACATCCCGGCCGGAACCGCCGTCCGCTTCGAGCCCGGCCAGAGCCGCAAGGTGCGGCTGGTGGCGCTCGCCGGAAAGCGCGAGGTCTACGGCTTCCGCCAGGAGGTGATGGGGAAGGTTTAGCGTCCCCTCCCGCGCAGGGCGTTCGGAAAAACGCCCGTCCTGCGACGGAAGCCCGTGGGACAGGGCTCGAAGTCGATAAGTTGCCTTACGAATGCGTCCTCCTTACATTGTGAGAAGTAAGAAGCGGTGAGGTGCTCCGATGACTGCCAAGCGAGCCGCCGTCGAACACGACTTCGGCGAGGCGACTGTCACCAGCAAAGGCCAGGTCACGGTGCCGAACGACTTGCGCAAGGCGCTCGACATCTCGGCCGGCGACCGGCTGCGTTTCGTGCAGGCGCCGGACGGGTCGATCCGGCTCGAAGCGCGGAAGCGCCGCCGGATCGTCGACATCGCCCGCGCCAACGCCTTTTGCGCCGGCGAGGCGGGCATGGACCTCGACAAGACGATCGACGAAGCCATCGCCATCGCGATGGAGGAGCGCGACCGAAGAAGCCGCGGCGGATGATCGGTCTCGACACCAATGTCCTGCTGCGCCTGTTCGTCGAGGACGATCCCGATCAGTGCAAGCGCGTGCGTCGCCTGGTGGACGCGGCGACGGCGGATGAGCTGTGCCTCGTCAATTCCGTCGTGATCGCCGAATTCGCGTGGGCGCTGGCGAAGAAAATGAAGCGGAGCCGCGCTGAAGTGGCGCGTCTGATCGAGGAAGTCCTGTCGGCGGACGACCTCTCTATTCCCGATCGCCGCGCCGTGGAGCGGGCGGTCGCCGCCTACCGCGCCGGCAAGGCCGATTTCCCCGACTATTTCCTCGCCGAGATCAACGCCGAGCTCGGCTGCGCCTCGACGGCCACCTTCGACGTCGCAGCGCTCGATTCCCCCTCCTTCTCCCCCGTGCCGTGAGCAAATCGATGACAACCTCCCTCCCCCGCGCCGCCTATGCCGACATGTTCGGCCCCACCACCGGCGATCGCGTCCGCCTCGCCGACACCGAGCTCGTGATCGAGGTCGAGAAGGACTTCACCTCTTACGGCGAAGAGGTGAAGTTCGGCGGCGGCAAGGTGATCCGCGACGGCATGGGCCAGTCGCAGGTCACGCGCGCAAGAGGCGCGGTCGACACGGTCATCACCAACGCCGTCATCCTCGACCATTGGGGGATCGTGAAGGCCGACGTCGGGATCAAGGACGGGCTGATCCATTCGATCGGCAAGGCGGGCAACCCGGACATCCAGCCGGGCGTCACCATCGTCGTCGGGCCGGGCACCGAAGTGATCGCCGGCGAAGGCAAGATCCTCACCGCCGGCGGCTTCGACACCCACATCCATTTCATCTGCCCGCAGCAGATCGAGGAGGCGCTGATGTCGGGCGTGACCTCGATGTTAGGGGGCGGCACCGGCCCCGCCACCGGCACCCTCGCCACCACCTGCACCCCCGGCCCCTGGCACATCGCCCGGATGATCGAGGCGGCCGACGAATTCCCGATGAATCTCGGCTTCGCCGGCAAGGGCAACGCCTCGAAGCCCGCCGGCCTCGTCGAGCAGATCAAGGCGGGCGCCTGCGCGCTGAAACTGCACGAGGACTGGGGCACCACGCCGGCCGCGATCGACTGCTGCCTCTCGGTCGCCGACGACTACGACGTGCAGGTGATGCTGCACTCCGACACGCTCAACGAATTGGGCTTCGTCGAGGACACGATCAAGGCGTTCAAGAACCGCACCATCCACGCCTTCCACACCGAGGGCGCGGGCGGCGGGCACGCGCCCGACATCATGAAGGTCGCAGGTCTCGCCAATGTGCTCCCGTCATCAACAAACCCGACGCGGCCCTACACGAAGAATACGCTCGACGAGCACCTCGACATGCTGATGGTCTGCCATCACCTCGATTCGAGCATCCCCGAGGACCTCGCCTTCGCCGAGAGCCGCATCCGCAAGGAAACCATCGCCGCCGAGGACATTTTGCACGACCTCGGCGCGCTCTCGATGATGTCGAGCGACAGCCAGGCGATGGGCCGCATCGGCGAGGTGGTCATCCGCACCTGGCAGACGGCCGACAAGATGAAGCGCCAGCGCGGCGCGCTCAAGGGCGACGGCAAGACCAACGACAATTTCCGCGCCAAGCGCTACGTAGCGAAAGTACACCATCAACCCCGCCATCGCCCACGGCGTGTCGAAGCACATCGGCTCGGTCGAGACAGGCAAGCTCGCCGATCTGGTGCTCATGGACGCCCGCCTTCTTCGGCGTGAAGCCCGACCTGGTGATCAAGGGCGGCGCCATCGCCGCCGCGCAAATGGGCGACCCCAACGCCTCGATCCCGACCCCGCAGCCGATCCATGCCCGCACCATGTTCGGCGCCTACGGGCGGGCGCGGACGGGAACGTCGCTGACCTTCGTCTCCGACGCGGCCGTTGCGGGCGGGCTGGCGCGGAAGCTGAAGGTGCAGAAGAAGCTGGTCGCGGTCGAGAACACGCGGGGCGGCATTCGCAAGAAGAGCATGGTCCACAACGGCGCGACGCCGAAGATCGAGATTGACGCGGAGACCTATGCGGTGACGGCGGACGGGGAGCTGCTTGGTCTGCGAGCCGGCGGAGACGCTGCCGATGGCGCAGAGGTATTTTTTGTTTTGAGGGAGAGTAATTGCATTCGTCGGCAAAATCGCCGGCGACGAAGACTAACCAAGAAAAGCTAAATGGCGGGTGCCTTGAACGACATAATTATCAAGAATAATAATATAAGAGCCGAATACGAACGACTAACTAAATTAATTGGACCGGGTGACCCTTACTATGGTAAGGTGACCATCGGAATTCATGAAGTCATGGAGGCCCATTTCTTGCTAGCAGACTATTTTCTCGCTGTAGGGGAGGGCATTGGAGGCGTTGGTCCGAAAGACTTAAATCTACTTCACTCTGCTTTGACAAGGCAGTTCGTAGAGTTTGGCGGTAAACCAAAATGGTCAAACAGAATTGATATATGCGCCACATTGATGTTTGGCCTAATAAAGAACCATCCATTTTATGACGCAAACAAGCGCACTGCGTTCTTGACATCGATATTGCATCTTCAAAAGATCGGTAGAACACCTACTATTTCTGATCGTCAGTATGAAGATTTTACCGTTGCAATTGCCGACAATAATCTAGAACAATATAAATTGGACGGTGTGGTTTTCGCGAACGAATCAGACAAAGATATTGCAATAATATCGCATTTTTTGAAGCGAGACACAAGAAATATCGAACTAAAATCTAAAATCATAACTTATAATCAATTAAATCAAATTCTAAATCGCAGATGATTACGTATAGAGAACCCAAACGGGAATAGGATAGATCTGATTCGGTTTCTAGGATTTGATGGAGCGCCCCTGGTCGGGCCAAAAAGAATTGCGCACATCGGTTTTCATGGATGGTCAAAGCAAATAAGCGAAAAGGACATTAAGATTGTTAGGGAAGCGTCTAAATTGGACGCTCGTCACGGATATGATTTGCAGTCTTTTTTCAATGGATTGGATGACCCACTGACTTTGATCAACAAATATAAAGGACCGCTTGAGCGACTTGCTTTTCGTTAACCTGCCCCCGTTCCCTCTTGACAGCAGCGTGCACACCGTTTATAATGCCAACGGCGGCAATAAACCTAGACTAGCGCCGACTTTGAAGCGATCAATCTTTAAATGGAAGGTAATCAGCATCAGAAGTCCGCCTACATACCGGGTCTCTTTGCAGCAAACTCCCCGAGCACGTGAATTAACTCTTTCATTTCCGGGGAAATTTCTGCCGGGCGCATAGCGTCAATAATCGAGGATTCAGTGATATTAATCCCATATTTCTCCTGCAATTGCTTATTCACGCTGCTGATTGCGTCCTTCCCGGAAATCATCGCCAGGCGAGTAGAGGGCTCTGCCCATTGTTTTTCAAATGAGGTCAACGCCATCTCAACCAAAGTCGCGTCATGAAGGCCAGCTTTTCTCGCGCGTTCAAAGTGCCTTCGGTATGTGATTAGCTGAGACGCGACGTAGCTCTTTTTCTCTGAAGCGAACTTCTCCAGCATGTCAAGCGCGCTTCCTTCGTAAGCTGAAGGTTCTCCAAGCCGCCGCGCGCGATCTGCAATTCTCTGAGCCGCGGCGCGATCAATTGCATTCGGAACCAGAAGGAAGTTCTCAACTTCCTTGCACTTGTGTATTATGACGTAATCGCAGTACTCCTTGCATTCCAAGCCGAGTGCGGCGCATTCGTCATCGCAGCGGTAATCTCTGTCCAAGATCACAGAAGAGACGATTTTTACGCCCAACGTGACCTCTATGCCTGCCTTCAAATTCCGCACGCGCTCCGGGTTGAAGCCTTCCACAGGTATGACAGCAAAATCGGTCCGGTTGCCGAGTGTAATCGCGCCAAGTTTTCGTGCAAATTTTCCTATCACTTGAAAGTCTTTTCCTTCAACAAACAACGCGCGCCGTGTCTTGGCTAATTGAGTAAGAATAGGATTCATATTCGATCCAAGAGAGCTAAATACCTCCTCTATTTCGGTTGGACTCTTAATTCGCCGCGCAGACCTTCTAGTTTTATTTACTAAGAGTATTTCGTCTGTTTCTGCTTCTGTTATTATCTCTGTTGAATGTGTAGCAAGTAGGATGTCAGGACCGAGATTTCTCAGCAACATCAATAAGTGCCTCTGTAACTCAGAATGGAGGTAAATGTCAGGTTCATCGATTAGAAAAAGGGACGCCTCCTTGGATTGAATCAGGTGTGTCAGCATTTGACACCACACTTGAAACCCGAATCGAGACCAGAACAACTCCCGCGGAATTCTTTCTTCCGGACAGTACATATATAGCCGCGCTTTTCCATGCGAAATATCAATTTCTGGCCGTTCAATATCCATTCCGGGCCAGGTTTCAAGAATTGCTGAGCGAAATTCGTCGAAACGCTCTGGAAAATGGTACCAAATATTTCGAAAATTTCTTGCTGCTCGATAATTAAATAGTGCTAATCTTGCCGCTTCCTTTTCGTAGAGTGGCTCGTGATGTTCGACTGGACCAAGAATCGGTACAAATCCAATCTGGCAATTAAAGTACGATTTAAAAGTAGACGGCGTTGACACGTGCTTTCCTCCGGCGTCAGGCAAAAGCAAACAAAGTCCTTGTTCTGGAAAATATAACGTAAGCGTATTATGGTTGGAAAGCGTAAATTTTACTTGCGCTGACTCTGCGCTGTCATAGTTGAAAAATAGATTTTCCTCGGCGATGGAAATCTGACTAAGATCAATATTGTACCCGAACGCCGTCCCTTGGGGCCCTTGAACTACGACCGCTTTCTTGGCAGCTGCTTTCCGCATTGCCGCAGCCAAAATTCGAAAGGCAGCGAGAATGGTCGACTTCCCGGCGTTATTTGGTCCTACAAGAATGTTAAAATGTCGAAGTTCAAGAGAAAAAATCTTAAATGCTTTGAACCTATTGAATTCTATACGTACAAATTGGTGAAGATCGGTCATTATCAAATTACCCAAATTGCGACTAGGCGCTTACTTACGTATACTTTAATTTATTACTTCAGCGGAATCAAAGTCTGTAGCCGCCCTCGCCTTACCCATCAACTTGCGCTGCCTACTCTACCTGACGCAAAAATGAGCCATAACATGAGCGACTTCAGCGCGGCGAGCCAATGCAGACCGCCGTAGCATAGCACCTCTCTCCGTCTATCATGCCGAATCGTGGACATCCATAAACCGGCCATGCGACGGGACTGAGCCGTGCTGAGTGGTCAAGTCCTCGGACTCGATTTCGCGGGGAGCCGCGAAACCCGGCTTCGCCTTGACGCCGAGCTCTGGTCACGAACTACGGTTCCAAAATAAAAGGGGATTAACCGGCCGCCGGGCGGCGGGACCGCGCGGCAACATTCCCCGCTGTCCGTGCCAAAGCGATGCCGAAGCGCCCTTGCGGTCGTGCGCGCGATCGGAGAAGTTCAAAGCCGGTCTGGAGCGATCGTAATGGCGGAGAAGGACTCCGGCGTCTCCGCGGCTCTGAAAACCGCCGCAGCGGTGCTGCTCGTGGCGGGCGTGCTCTACAACTTCGGTTTCATGGCCGGCCTCGGCGGCAGCCTCTACCAGCCGAAATTCTTCAGTCTTCTCACCTATCTCGATTTCCTCGAAGGCATGGCCTACGTCCTGCCGACCCTCCTCGTCATGGCCATCGTCGCGGGCGTCGTTTGCGAGATCTGGCTCAACCGGCAGGCGAAGGCGGCGGAGAACAAGCGCCCGAAACAGGCTGCAAAGACCAGGGAGGAGGCGGACCGGGCCGAAGCCGAAAGCAAAGCGCGCATCGAGGACGCGGCGAGAAAGCCGCACCTCAACCACCTCGGCATCAGCGTCATCGCCGCGCTCGCGCTCGAATACATGCTCCGCGCCGAACTCGCCGCTGGGGTGAGCGGCTTTCTGTGGATCAGCGATCTTCTCTTTTCCGTGACGACGCTTTTCGGCCTCGGCGTCAGTGTTGGGTTGATCCACTCGCTGGATGCGCTAACCGGCCGTTACGGCGTCATGGGATTACGGTGACAGTGCAGTCTACTGACGCCTCAGCCGCCTCGCAGGCCGAGCAACCTCCGTCTAAATGGAGCTGTCAAAAAAGTGCACCGTCACCGTGTGCGCCCTGAAGGCGCGTTTCTCTAGTGGAGGAAGGTTCCACCCGGATAAGTGTCGATGGGTCCGGTAGCTGGCGAGCGGTCTGGCGGGGCAACCGGCCGGGCTGGAGCCTCGCGACAAAGGCCGCCTTGGGCGGTTGAGCGATCCGGCCGGCCGCAACTTGAGTGATAGCCTGAGCAGGCCTCGAAAGGTTCAATGCGGACGCCGACCCGCCACGGTGACGGGGAAGGCAGCATCCATGGGGGAGGCATCGACATGCGCACTCATGGGGTCCGCCGGGGTATTGGGCGCGGCAGGCCGGAAGAGAGGAACGGGTAATCAGGGGAGACCCGCGTCCGGCGAGGGTTCGGCCTCGACGGCGTCTTTGAGGGCGCCGGCCGGAAGCGGGAGTCGGACAGGGGCGTAAGAGCGTCGAGGCCGGGTAACTCCGGCGGAGCAAAGGCCCCTGACTTCAGAGGCGCTTTCGAAGAGGGGAAGGAGCGGCGATTGGCGACGAGTTTGCAAACGCCGGATAAGATCAGGACCCTTCAGAGGAAGCTTTATGTGAAGGCGAAGGCGGAGCCCAAGTTCCGCTTCTATCTTCTGTACGACAAGATCTGTCGGGCGGACATCCTCGCCCACGCCTATGCGCTGGCCCGTCGCAACGACGGGACGGCGGGCGTTGACGGGGTGACGTTCGACGACATCGAGCGGGCGGGAGTGGAGGCGTGGCTCGAGGCTTTGCGTGAGGACCTCGCCTCGATGACGTATCGGCCCTCGCCGGTGCGGCGCGTGATGATCCCGAAGCCGGGAGGCGGGGAGCGCCCGTTGGGCATTCCCACCATCCGCGATCGGGTTGCGCAGACGGCCGCCAAACTGGTGTTGGAGCCGATCTTCGAGGCGGACTTCGAGGACTGTGCGTACGGATACAGACCCGAACGAAGCGCGGGCGACGCGATCAAGGCGACCCACCGGTTGATCCGGCAGGGTTACGCCGATGTCGTAGACGCCGACTTGTCGAGATATTTCGACACAATTCCGCACGTCGAGCTGCTCAAGAGCGTGGCCCGGCGCGTCGTCGACGCAAAAGTGCTGCGGCTGATCAAGCTGTGGCTGAGCTCGCCGGCGGAAGAACGGGATGGCGCGGGGAGACGGCGCGTGAGCGGAGGCAAGAGCTGCCGGAAGGGCACGCCGCAGGGCGGCGTGATCAGTCCGCTGCTCGCCAACCTCTATATGAACCGTTTCCTGAAGTTCTGGCGTGTGAAGGAGTGCGGCAAGACGTTCCGCGCGCATGTGGTCAATTACGCCGACGACTTCGTCATCCTCAGCCGCGGCAGAGCGGCCGAGGCCCTGGCGTGGACGCGGGCGGTCATGACCCGGCTCGGGCTCACGCTCAACGAGGCCAAGACCTCGGTGAGAGACGCCCGTGCGGAAGACTTCGACTTCTTGGGCTATACGTTCGGGCCGAGATACGCCCGCGACGGAGAGCGCTATCTGGGCGCGCGTCCTTCGATGAAGAGCCTGACGCGGATCAAAGGCAAGATCGGCGATCTGTTGAGGCCGTGCGAGACGGGCGACTGGCCGGGCGTGCGCAAGCGACTGAACCGCCTTCTTGGCGGGTGGTCGGCGTACTTCGGCTACGGAACCCTGAACGCGGCCTACAGGAGCGTCGACCGACATGTCGGCGATCGGGTCCGGCGCTTCCTCAACCGGCGCGCCAAGCGCGGCGGACGCGGCGCGCGTGAGTACTCCTGGAGCGAAATCTTCGGGAGGCTCGGCGTGCAGCGTCTAACCCGCGACAGACCGGCCGCGCCGGCCGTGAGCCTGACATGAACTCTGTCGGAAAGCCGGATGCGGCAAATCCGCACGTCCGGTTTGATGAGCGGGGAAGGGAAACGGAGCCATTGGCCAAGCCTCAACGCCACCGCGCCCTTCCTCGACTCTACAACTCCCGTAACTCCACATGCTTGGTCGTTCTCATTGATCGGTTCGGTATAAGTCATTGATGCTGCGTATTTCTTCACAAGCGCGACTTTGAAGGTTCGTGTGGCGTCGGCCGGGCCGCCGTCGCTGGCTGGCTGGCTGGCTTCAGCGGCCCCGAATTCGGGAGCTCCGCCGCTCCTGGCGCGGCGGCGCGCTCCCGCGCGGGTCTGCGTCGACCTTTCGGCCAACAAACTGTTATTGGGTGAAGGCGACGCCTTCGAATTCAATTGCGCGAGAGAGCGAAAAGGCGAAGCCCGACTTATCCCGTATAGACATGTGCGGGGGCATGTGCGATGGTCTCTCCGCAAAGGAGATTCCAATGGGCACGATCCGCGTTGAGAAAATCGAAAGAGACTCCGACATTTACGTCCTTGTGACGATCGATGTCAGGACGTCCGCTGGTCAGACGCTCTACCAATTTCGGATACTGGATCAAGGCGACGCGGGCAAGAATGAAAAGAAAGGGCTGGCCGATCTTCGCTCTCACTTAGAAGAAACGCTGAGTGATCTTCGGCCGCTTCTCGAGTAACTACATGCACATCGACGCCATCAACCAATGGGTGGCGAGACAATGGCGTCAACGTAGACCCTTCCGGCGATCGGCATAACGAGCAACCTTCCTGAGCGCGAAACCAAAGCCAACCACCCTCAAGCAATTCCGGGCGAGCTTCCCGAATGAAGACGCGTGCCTAGACCATCTCATGAGGGTCAGGTACGGCCAGCGTCTCGTTTGCTTCGGGTGTCGGAGGCAAGCCCGCTTCTATCGCGTCAAAGCGCGGCGCTGCTTCGAGTGCGAGCATTGCGGCCATCAGGTCTACCCAACCGCCGGAACGCCGTTCGAGAATACGCGAACGCCCCTGACCGATTGGTGCTTCGTCATGTCGCTTTGCGCGGCCTCCCGCAACGGCGTGGCGGCGAAAGAGGTTCAGCGCCAGATCGGCGTCACCTACAAGACGGCGTGGCGCATGTGCCGTCTGATCCGCAGCTTTACGGGGAAGGTCGACGGCGACCGTCTTTTAGTCGGGATCGGCAAGAGCGCGCCGATTGTCGAGATTAACCAGACCGACGTCGGCGGACGAGACAAACAGGAGCAAAACGACAAGGCGAGCTTGCCGGGCATGGTCGAGCGCGGCGGGATCCCGTGACGCGCCAGATTGCCGATCGTCACGGGTGCCGCACGTGTTGAGCTGGGTCTTGCTGGGATCACACGTCATGACCGACGAGGCTCGCGTGGATGCGAACTTATACTGATCTTCGACAGTTGGCGCCCGTTCATGGCCTGTAAGGCGTTGATATGATTTGGGGCGATGTGGTTCGGATTACGGTGACAGTGCAATCTACTTACGCCTCAGCCGCCTCGCAGGCCGAGCAACCTCAGCCTAAATGGATCTGTCAAAAAAGGGCACCGTCACCGTAACTCCCCGCGACGGCATAGTTCTTTGAAGCGGTGTTGCCCGGTTCGCCACTGCCGCCAAAGCTACAAACGCAATCTTCGACGGATCCACGCTTCGAGGTTTGTGAGGACTCGCTGAGTCTGGCAGAAGCCGAAGTAGCCGCGCCATCCAACGATGTATGGCTTCAGCTCTTTGATCAACTGTTGCAGACTGAACCGCCGCGTCCGGCGCGTCATGTCTCGGATCCGCCCTTTGAATTTGTCGAGAGCCTTTGGCGCGACGCGCCGCTCACTCCCGTCATTCGAGATGCTGAACCCAAGAAACTTCCGCTGTTCCGGTCGCGCCACCGCGCTCTTCGCCTCGTTGACCTTGAGCCGCAGCTTGACGACGGCCTATGCAGCGGGATTGCGGGTTTTCCGAAGTCGCGGCGCTGAAGGTCCGCGATATCGACAACCAGCGCATGGTGATGCGGATCGAACACGGGAAGGGCGGCAAGGAACGCTACGCCATGCTCTCCGAGACGCTGCTCGGCATCCTGCGCAGCTATTGGCGGCTGGCGCACCCGCCGCTGTTCCTGTTTCCGGGCCGCACCTCCAATATGCCGATTGACCCGACTGTATTGCATGCCGCCTGCCGGTCGGCGACGGCCGCGGCGGTGCTTGTTATTATTGTCTGAAATACCAATAGCGCGATTGTGGAATACTTTTCGATAGGTAGTCTATGATCGCTTTTGCTAGATATTATCAAAACCATGACCTAACGATTTCCCCTCCCTTCTGCTCTCGAAGAGAACCCGCCGCGCCATCGGCGACGTTCGTTTGTCACGAGCCAGAGGAGGCGCATTTGCCGCAAATCACCACCCGGATCTCGCCGAAAAACGTCTCGCCGCGGGGCCGGAAGGCGGACGCGCCCTGTCGAGCCTGTGGCGCCAGGTCGAAAGCGCGGTCCGCTCGCACGGAAGGCGCATCGGCCATGCGCCCGCCGTCCTGCCCGACGGGCTTCTCTGCGCCATGAGCGTCCATGCCGGCCTTCGAAACATGGTCGTCGAGGTCGACCGGCCGGGGACGCTGATCCCGGGCCGCGGCGTGGTCGCCGAGCGCGGGCCGCCGCTCACGCCGCGCGGTCGAGCCGTTCCGCGATCCAGAGCTTGACCAGAGCCTGCCGGGTGACGCCGAGGCGCTGGGCTTCGCGGTCCAAAGCCTCGACCACCCAGCCGGGAAAATCGACGTTGACGCGGCGGATCTCCCGGCCGGGTCGACGCATCTTCGTCCAGTCGACGAACTCGGAAATATCCTCGCCGGCGTCGAATTTGGCGTCGAACTCCTTGGCGCTAATCTTTCTCATATCGTTCGACCTCATTCTTCCGCGCACGACGAACGGAGATCATCCGCACGCGATCGCCGCGCCACGTGAATACCGCCGTCCACACTTTATCCCCGATCTTCCCGATCGCCACGAAACGCGGCTCCCCGCGCGCGAAAGCCGGCGCGAACGCGCGTTCCGGGTCACGCGACAACTCCTGCGCTTCGTTGAAGTCGATCCCGTGCTTGAGCTTGTTGGCCAAACTCTTCTCCGGGTCGAATTCGAACTCCATCTGCCAATAATAGAATAGGAAATATACCTTTCGAATACAAAATACCGCCAAAATAGTCGCATTCAAACACACCAGGGGCCGGCCATACCCGGAACATGCCATCCGTCACACGCCCTCGGCACACGCTCGCGGCCCCCTCCCACGGGGCTACTCGAGATGATCGACATACACCGGACGGGTCTCGCGGCCAGGGCGAAACCTGTTCCTCGAAACCGAAATTTGTGCTATATCTGTTCTAATTACGCCTTCGGGGGCCTCAGGCCCCCGGGCGAGGAGAGGGACCGGGGGGAGGGGGACGTGGAGATTCCCTGCAAAACATTGAAAAGGTTAGTTTCGGAAAAGGAAATGAAAGGAAATGAAAGCGGTTTCACGGTTTCATGGGCCTGTTTTCGGCGCGCAGACGTGTCCAAGATCGGTTCCGAAAATCCGGACTCTCGGCGCCGCAGGACACGGATTCGCGGGCTTGCAGGCCAAAGCGCGATCCGTCAGCCGGCGTCTTGCCCTCACCCCCGACCCCTCGCCCGCGCGCGGGCGAGGGGAGATTCGCCGCATTGACATCCCGGCCCGGCCATGGTTTGCGAAACTTCCGTCGGGCCGCCGCTTCATGCCCGGCGCCGGAACCGTTCGATGCCGCGTCTCGCCAAAACGACGACGATGACGCCTCGCCCCGCCACAGGCGGGACGAAGGGCTGAACGCCTGTCCCTCCGGCTCCTCCCCCGGCGGGCGCCGGGATCGAGGTCCGCAAATCGCGGGCCCGGGGAGGCCTAAGAGCCAGAAGGAACATTCGCAATGTCAGGCTATAAGGTCGCGATCGCCGGCGCCACCGGCAATGTCGGCCGCGAGATGCTCTCGATCCTCGCCGAGCGCCGCTTTCCGGTGTCCGAGGTCGTCGCGCTCGCGTCGCCCAGCTCCATCGGCAGGGAGGTGTCGTTCGGCGACCGGACGCTCAAGTGCAAGGCGCTCGAGCACTATGACTTTTCCGCTACCGACATCTGCCTGATGTCGGCCGGCGGCGCCGTGTCGAAGGAGTTCTCGCCGAAGATCGGCGCCAAGGGCTGCGTGGTGATCGACAATTCGTCGGCCTGGCGGATGGATCCGGACGTGCCGCTGGTCGTGCCCGAGGTCAACGCCGAGGCGGCCAGGGGCTTCGTCAAGAAATACATCATCGCCAACCCGAACTGCTCGACCGCCCAGCTCGTCGTGGCGCTGAAGCCGCTGCACGACCGCGCCGTCATCAAGCGGGTGGTGGTCGCGACCTATCAGTCGGTCTCCGGCGCCGGCAAGGAGGCGATGGACGAGCTCTTCACCCAGACGCGGGCGGTGTTCGTCTCCGATCCGCTCGAACCGAAGAAGTTCCCCAAGCGCATCGCCTTCAACCTCATTCCCCAGATCGACGCCTTCATGGACGACGGGCAGACCAGGGAGGAGTGGAAGATGATGGCCGAGACGAAGAAGATCCTCGACCCGAAGATCAAGCTGACCGCGACTTGCGTGCGCGTGCCGGTGTTCATCAGCCATTCCGAGGCGGTCAACATCGAGTTCGAGAAGCCGATCAGCGCCGAGGAGGCGCAGGCGATCCTGCGCGAGGCGCCCGGCTGCCTCGTCATCGACCGGCGCGAGCCCGGCGGCTACATCACCCCGCACGAGGCGGCGGGCGAGGACGCGACCTACATCAGCCGCATCCGCGAGGATCCGACGGTCGAGAACGGCCTCAACCTCTGGTGCGTCTCCGACAATCTGCGCAAGGGCGCGGCGCTGAACGCGGTGCAGATCGCCGAAGTTCTCGCCAACCGTGGCTGGCTCAAGCCCAAGGCCAAAGCGGCGTGAGGGCGGGGATCGTTCCTCCCGCCTCCATGGTGTGACAGGCTTCGCGCCGACGCGCCCGGCGACGGTCCGTCCCCGTCGGGGGCGGAGCAAATCCGCGACGAAGGCGCCGCGGCTGCCCGAACGGCGATCGCGTCTCGTTTCACACTCCGGTCGCGAAACTTGCTATGGTCGCAATCAGCTTATATCCGCGTTCACCTGATCCTTCGTTCGGCGATTCATGGCCTCTGACCCCGATATCCGTCTTCTCACCTCCCCGCGCATCTTCCTCGTCGGGATGGCGGCGTTCCTGGCGCTGGTCGGCTTCGTCGTGCTCATCCTCTACAAGCAGATCGCGCTCGCCTTCTCCGCCAATCCGGGCCTGAACGGACTGATCCTCGGCATATTGGCGATCGGCTCGCTGTTCGCGTTCCGCCAGGTGATCCGGCTCTTCCGCGAGATCCGCTGGGTCAACTCGCTGACCGGGGCCGCGAACGGCCGGGCGGTCGCCCAGCCGCTGCTGCTTGCGCCGATGGCGGCGATGCTCAACGCCGGCGCCGGCGCGCGCGGCCTCTCGACGCTGACGACCCGCGCCATCCTCAATTCGATCGCCACCCGCCTCGACGAGGGACGCGAGCTCAGCCGCTATCTGATCGGCCTCCTGATCTTCCTCGGCCTGCTGGGCACCTTCTGGGGGCTGCTCGAGACGGTGCATTCGATCAGCGGCGTCATCGACAGCATGAAGACCGGCGCCGACACCACGCGGATGTTCGACGACCTGAAATCGGGCCTCTCGATGCCGATCGCCGGCATGAGCGTATCCTTCACCTCCTCGCTGTTCGGACTCGCGAGTTCCCTCATCCTCGGCTTTCTCGACCTGCAGGCCGGACAGGCGCAAAACCGCTTCTATTCCGAATTCGAGGAATTCCTGGCAAGCCACGTGCAGACCACCCCGGCGGTCGAGCCTCCGGTCGAGGCGGATTCCGCGTCGATCCAGCCCCTCGTCGAGCACCAGCGCAACGCTGCGGCGATTGCAACTCTCGCCGAGGGCATCCAGGCGCTGGTCGGCCACATGCGGACCGAGCAGCAGCAGATCCGCAACTGGGTCGACGTGCAGGCCCAGCAGCAGGAGGACATCGGCAAGCTCCTGCGCCGCCTGCTGGAAGAGCTGACGGCGCGGTGATTCCTTCTCCCCGGCTCACCGGGAGTAGGTGGCCTGAAAGGCCGGATGAGGGGCTACGCCGACCCCCGTCGTTCGGCGTAACCCTCACCCCCGCCCCTCCCCGCAGGCGGGGAGAGCCGGAAACAGTGCGGGGAGAGGGGAACAAAGGAGTTCTGCATGGCGCTGTCGCGCGGACGCCGCTACGAGCCGGTCAATTACTGGCCGGGATTCGTCGACGCCCTGTCGACGATGCTGCTCGTCATCATCTTTCTCCTCTCGGTGTTCATGCTGGCGCAGTTCTTCCTGTCGCGCGAAGTGACCGGCAAGGACGCGGCGCTGACCAGGCTCAACCGGCAGATCGAGGAGCTGACCAATCTCCTCGCGCTCGAGCGCACCCAGAAGAGCGCCGACGAGAGCAAGATCGCGACCCTGACCGCGACCCTCGGCTCGGCGCAACTCGAAGCCAGGCGGCTCAAGGACGAAGCGGCCCAGGGCGCGGCCGCCGCGGCCGCCGCCGGGCAGGCTGCCGCCACGGCGAGCGCGCTCGACAACCAGAGGACCATCTCCGAACGCGCGCTCGCCCAGGTCGACGTGCTCAACCAGCAGATCGCCGCGCTGCGCAAGCAACTCGCCGCACTCGAGGACGCGCTCTCGGCGTCGGAAACCGCGAACAGGGAATCGCAATCGAAGATTTCCGACCTCGGCCAGAGGCTCAATGTCGCGCTTGCCCAGAAGGTGCAGGAACTCAATCGCTACCGCTCCGACTTCTTCGGCCGCCTGCGGCAGATCCTCGGCTCCCGGCCCGACATCAAGGTGGTCGGCGACCGGTTCGTCTTCGAATCTTCGGTCCTGTTCGACCTCGGCAAGGCCGACCTGAGCCCCGAGGGCAAGCAATCGCTCGACTCGCTGGCCGCCGCGGTGCTCGACCTCGAGCGCGAGATCCCGCCGGACATCCCCTGGATCCTGAGAGTCGACGGACACACCGACAGCCGCCCGGTAAGCGGCGGCGGCCAGTTCAAGTCGAACTGGGAGCTGTCGGCCGCGCGCGCGGTTGCAGTCGTGCAATATCTGATTGCGAAGGGGGTCGAGCCCACCCGGCTCGCCGCGGCCGGCTTCGGCGAGTTCCAGCCGCTCGACCAGGGAACCGACGACGCCGCGCTCGCCCGCAACCGGCGTATCGAACTGAAGCTGACCGAACGGTGAGCGTTGGGATCGTCGCGATACGCGACTTCGATGAGGCCGACCTGCCTGCCCTCCTCGACCTCTGGGTCGCGGCCTGGGGCAGGACTGGCTTCGCCATCGACTTCGAAGGGCGCCGGCCTTGGCTCGAGCAGCGCCTCCGCGCCCATCGCGCCGATGGCGGCGCGATTGTCGTCGGCCTCGACATCGCCGGACGGCCGGCGGGCTTCGTCACCCTCGACCGGGGATCCGGCTATCTCGATCAGTTCTGCGTCGCGCCGCCCGAGCAAGGCTCCGGCCTTGCGACGGCTCTCCTCGATGCGGCGAAACGTCTCGCCCCCGGAATTGTCGAGCTCGACGTCAACGAGGACAACAGGCGCGCCCGGCGTTTCTACGAACGCGAAGGTTTTCAAGCCGTCACGCGGGGTTTGAGCGAACAGTCGGGGCTGCCGACGCTACGAATGCGCTGGACGCCGGCCGGCTGACCCAGGCCGCGTCCGCGGTTGCCATCGCAGACGTTCCCCGCTAGGCCACCCCCGGCGCAAGAGCTGACGACGCCGCGCCCGGCGGCGAGAACGGGCCCCGCGTCACGGAGAATTCATCATGCGCAACATTGTCATTCTGTCGCTGTCGGGCGTCGCGCTCGCGGCCCTGGCGACGCCGGCCCTGGCTCAGGACATCACCATCGCTGTCGCAGGGCCGATGACCGGCCCTCTGGCGACGATCGGCCAGCAGATGAAGCGCGGCGCCGAAGCGGCCGCCGAGGCGATCAATGAGGCTGGCGGGGTCAGCGGCAGGAAGATCAAGATCGTCGTCGAGGACGACGTCTGCGATCCGAAACAGGCGGTCGCGGTCGCCAACCTCATCGTCGGCCAGCAGATCAAGTTCGTCGACGGCCACGCCTGTTCGGGCTCGTCGATTCCGGCCTCCGAGGTTTATGCGGAGAACAACATCCTGATGATGACCCCGGCCTCGTCGAATCCGCTGCTCACCGAGAAAGGCCGTCCCACCGTCATGCGACTCTACGTCCGCGACGACGCGCAGGGCGGATTCATCGCGCCATTCATCGCCGAGAAGTTCAAGGGCAAGAAGATCGCCGTTCTGCACGACAAGTCGGCCTACGGCAAAGGCCTCGCCACCGTGGTGAAGGACAAGCTGAACGCCGCAGGGGTCACCGAGGTCCTGTTCGAGGGCATCAACCCGGGCGAGAAGGACTACAGCGCGATCGTCAGCAAGCTGAAGGGCGTCGGCGCCGATGTGGTCTATTGGGGCGGCTATCACCCCGAGGCGGGGCTGATCATCCGCCAGGCCGCCGACCAGGGATACAAGCCGACATTGATCGCGCCCGACAGCCTCTCGACCTCGGAATTCTGGCAGATTTCCGGACCGGCCGGCGAAGGCGTGATGTTCACCTTCCCGACCGATCCGCGCCGCTCTCCAACGGCCGCCCACGCGGTCGAGCAGTTCAAGGCGCAGGGGTTCAACCCGGAAGGCTTCACGCTGTTCAGCTACGGCGTGATCAACGCGATCGTGGACGGAATCAAGAAGGCGGGCTCCGACGATCCGAAAGCGGTCGCCAAGGCGCTCGAGGACGGCCAGCCGGTCGAGACTGTGATGGGCACGGTCAAGTTCGACGCCAAGGGCGACATAAAGGACCCGAGCTTCGATATCAACGTGTGGAAAGAGGGCAAGTACGCCCCGATCGCCCCGTAACGCGAGCACCGGCGCCGCGAGTCCGGAAGCCGCGGCGCCGATCCAGGCAGGAAGCCGGCAGTGCCGCATCGGCCGACGATCATCTCACGTCCGAGACGGGCCGCGGGGCCAAGGGCGGTTGACCGGACCCGGCGCGGCGGTTGCCATCGAAGGCGTTCCCCGCTAGGCCATGCCTCGGCGCAAGAGCCGCTGACGCCGCGCCCGGCGGCGCAATGGGCCAGCGTCCAGGGAGGATAGTTTATGCGCAAGATTGTCATTCTGTCGGTCTCGGGGATCGGGCTCGCCGCCGCCCTGGCGACGCCCGTCCTGGCTCAGGACATTCCCGTCGCCGTCGTGGGGCCGATGACCGGTCCTCTGGCTTCGATCGGCGACCAGATGAAGCGCGGCGCCGAAGCGGCCGCCCGGGCGATCAACGAGGCTGGCGGGGTCAACGGCAAGAAAATCAAGATCGTCGTCGAGGACGACGTCTGCGATCCGAAACAGGCGGTGGCGGTCGCCAACCTCATCGTCGGCCAGCAGATCAGGTTCGTCGACGGCCACGCCTGCTCGGGCTCGTCGATTCCGGCCTCCGAGGTCTACGCCGAGAACAACATTCTGATGATGAGCCCGGCCTCGTCGAATCCGGTGCTTACCGAAAAGGGCCATCCGACCATCCTGCGCCTCTACGGCCGCGACGATGCGCAGGGCGCCTTCATCGCGCCGTGGATCGCCGAGAAGTTCAAGGGCAAGAAGATCGCGATCCTGCACGACAAGTCGGCCTACGGCAAAGGCGTCGCCACTGTGGTCAAGGACAAGCTCAACGCCGCCGGGGTCAACGAGGTCCTGTTCGAAGGCATCAACCCGGGCGACAAGGATTACAGCGCGATCGTCAGCAAGCTGAAGGGCGCCGGCGCCGATGTCGTCTATTTCGGCGGCTATCACCCCGAGGCGGGGCTCATCATCCGCCAGGCCGCCGATCAGGGCTACAAGCCGCAGCTGATCGCCCCCGACAGCCTCGAGACGTCGGAGTTCTGGCAGATTTCGGGGCCGGCGGGAGAGGGGGTGCTCTTTACGTTCCCGACGGACCCGCGTCGCTCGCCCGCCGCCGCCAAGGCGCTCGAGCTGTTCAAGGCGCAGGGATACAGCCCCGAAGGCTTCACGCTGTTCAGTTACGCCGTGATCAACGCGATTGCGGACGGGATCAAGAAGGCCGGCTCCGACGACCCGAAAGCGGTCGCCAAAGCGCTCGAGGACGGTCAGCCGGTCGAAACCGTCATGGGCCCGGTCAAGTTCGACGCCAAGGGCGACATCAAGGATCCGCGCTACGACATCAACGTCTGGAAAGAGGGCAAATACGCCCCGATCGCCCAGTAGCACGAACTTTGTGACGGCGCGGTTCGTCGGGCCGCGGTCTCGCCGGCACGGCCCGGGCGGTCGCGCGCGTGGCCGGATGTCGGATGCGAGGCGGGCCGGCGACCCAGTTCGACCTCGCATCAACCAGGCCGTCAGGCCGTCGCCGGCTTGAACGTCAACGCCACGCCGTTCATGCAGTAGCGAAGGCCTGTCGGCTTCGGACCGTCGTCGAAGACATGCCCGAGGTGTCCGCCGCAGCGGCTGCAATGCACGGCGGTTCGCACCATCCCGAAGGATTTGTCCTCGGTCGTGCCGACCGCCTTCTCGATCGGGGCCCAGAAGCTCGGCCAGCCCGTGCCGCTGTCGAACTTCGTCGTCGACGAGAACGCGTCGAGCTCACACCCGGCGCAGGCGAACAGGCCCCGCCGCTGCTCGTGCAGCAAGGGGCTGGTGAAGGGCCGCTCGGTCGCGGCTTGGCGGAGCACGGCGAATTGTTCGGGTGTCAGGAGCTTGCGCCATTCCTCCTCGCTGTGCGTGACCGCGAACGAGTCTGCGGCCCGGATTGGGGAGGATCGCCAAGACAGGCCAGCCGCGGCGGCCCGCGTCACATTCGTCAGAAAAACTCGCCGTGTCGGCATGATGCAGACCTCCGTCGGTTTGCAGGCGAGCGCGCCTCTGGGACTATACGGCGCCTCCGGTTGGATCGTTACGGTAAGGCGCCGACCACGGAAAGCTTTCATGTTCTCATTGAGGGTTTAGGGAGCGGTTAGGGCGCGTACGCCTCGGACCCCGTCCGTCCGGGCGCCGAAGACCGACGCTCGCGCCGGTGACGCTCGTCATCGGCAGTTTGCCTGTACGGAACAAGCGTCATGTCGTCGCGTCTCCCGCGCTTCAGGCATTCAGCTCTTCCCGCAACACACCTTCGAACCCGAGGATGTAATCCGACCCGAAGGCGAGGCTCGGGGTCTGGAAGCCAGGCCCGACGCCGCCCTTCGCGACCCGCATCGCGGCGTCGAGGCTTGTACGGGCGGTCAGCGTATAGGCTTCCGGCGTCGTGAGGCGCGCCCGCACGGCCTCTCCGCCGGCGTTCCGAGCGACGCCGACGAGGATCTCGCGCCCCTTGCGCCGCGCCTCGTCGCCCGGGCCTTCGGGCCGAAGGTCAACCAGGGCCTTCAGGAGGGCTTGGGCCGGCGGAAGCGCGAGAAGCGATCGCACGAAGCCTGGCGTCGTGGCCAGCGCCTGGAGCGCCGGCGCCGCTTCGATATGGACGACGATGTTCGAAATTCCGGTCGAATGGAAGGCGGTCGAGACGTCGCCCCAGGGAATCTGGATCGTCGGCCTCGGGCCGCGGCCGAAATCGCAGGAGCCGGCAGCCGGCCGGGCCAAGGTGACGAGCCGCCCGTTGCGGCGGGCGCGGGCGCCGCCGGCGATCCCCTCGATCGCCGTCTTGGCCGTCCCGCGCGAAGCGTTGAAGCCGGTGGAAAGATAGAGGGTCAGGTGCGTGGCGTCGGGAAGCCGCCGCTTCAGGTGCGCGGCGAGGCAATCGCTCGGAACGACGTCGAAGCCGACGCCGGGCAAGAGCGCCACGCCGTCCCGCTTGGCCTCGGCGTCGCGCGCGAACAGCGCCTCGAACACGTCGATCTCGCCGGTAATGTCGAGGTAATGCGCGCCCGCTTTCAGACACCCGTCGACCATCGGCCCGGCGGTGGCGGAAAACGGGCCGGCCGCGTTGAGAACGACGGAAACGCCTTTCAGCGCCGCGGCGAGCCGCGCCCGATCGGCAAGATCGAAGGCCCGCCAGTCGAGGTCGAGCGGTCTTGCGACGGCCTTCAGCCTGTTGGCGTTCCGGCCGGCCAGCACGACGCTCGCTCCTTTCGCATGCGCCTCGCGAGCGATAAGCTTGCCGGTGAAACCGGTCGCGCCATAGAGGAGGATGGTTCCTGTCATTTGGCGGTCCTCCAGCGCGCCTGCCGCCCCGGCCCTAGCGGAACGCGCGCCGAATTCATAAATCATCGCGAACGGCAGGAGCAATTCATGCAAGGCTTTCTCATTCGCGCAGTGGTCGTGGGGATCGGGCTCTGGCTCGCTTCGCAGATCGTGCCCGGCGTCCATATTCTCACTCCCGGCAGTCTGATCGCCGCGGCGCTCCTGCTCGGCATCATCAACGCGATCGTCCGGCCGATCCTGGTGATCCTCACCTTCCCGATCACGCTCTTGACCCTCGGGCTCTTCCTGCTCGTCATCAACGGGCTGATGATTGAGCTCGTGTCCTATTTCCTGCCGGGTTTTGTCGTCGACAGCCTGTGGCCAGCGATCCTGACGTCGATCATCGTCAGCCTGACGAGCTGGGTCATGTCCGGCTGGGTCGGCCAGCCGCCCGGGCGGATCGACGTGATCACCATGCGGCAGACGGGGCCCGGTCGCTGGGAGTGAGGGTCACCGAAACCGACCGACCGCATACGGACTGAGGTTCGAGGCGCTATTCCGCCTGGCGCAAATTGCGGATGTAATCGAACGATACCGCGATGATGATGAAGGCGCCGACGAAAGCGCCCTGCCAGAAGGCGCTGATACCGAGAAGGCCAAGGCTGTTGCGAATGACTTCGATCAGGGCGGAACCGACCAGCGCGCCGAACGCCGTGCCGGCCCCGCCGGCCAGATTGGCGCCGCCAATGACAGTGGCGGCGATCACCTGCAATTCCATGCCGGCGCCGAGATTGGTGGTCACGGCTCCGAGCCATCCAGTCTCGATGATTCCGGCGATTCCGGCTGAAAACGACGAGATCATATAGACTGCGAGCTTGACGCGGCGCACGGGCACGCCGGTCAGAATCGCCGCCTTCTCGTTGCCGCCGATCGCGAAGACGTACCGTCCAAACCGCGTCCAGCGCAGGGCGAAGCCCGTGATGAGCGCCAGGACGATCATGTAGATGACCGGGTTCGAAATGCCAAAAAACAGCGCGCCGCCGCCGAGGAACAGGAGCTTGCTGTGATCGGGGCCGAACTGGAACACGACAGTGTTGTTGGAGGCGACCATGGCCAGCGATCGGGCGAATGACAGCATCGCGAGCGTGACGACAAACGGCGGCATGCCGACATAGGCGATCAACACGCCATTGACGGCGCCGACGAGCAGCGCCGTCCCGATCGCAGCGGCCATGCCGATCCAGATGCCGTAGCCGGCGTGCATGACCACGGCGAGAATCATGCTGCAGAGACAAAGCACCGAGCCGACGGAAAGATCGATGCCACCCGTGATGATCACGATCGTCATGCCGAGGGCGATGATGGCGACAAAGGTGAAGTTGCGCGTGATATTGAAAAGATTACTTGGCGTGGCGAAGGAGTTTGTCGCAAAGGTCAGAAAAAGGCAGGCGGCGACGAGCGCCAGGAACACCCAGAAGGCCTGGCGCGACCCGAGCCAGGAGCGCCACGTGTGCTCCTGCTGATCGATCGGAACGTTGAGTTCGGTTGCCATGATCTGAACTTTCAATGCTCGTAGCGGTTGTGCCGTGCCGCCGCCGCTAGAATGCGTTCTCGATCGCGCCCGTAATCAATCCCGTGACTTCCTCGGGTGAACTTCTGGCGATCGGCTTATCGGCCACTTTTCGGCCCCTTCGTAGAACGACGATGCGATCGGAGACTGCGAAGACGTCGGGCATGCGATGGCTGATCAGCACGATCGCGATCCCGCCGTCGCGCAGGCGCCGAATGAGGCTGAGCACTTCGGCGACCTGTCGAACCGAGATTGCCGCGGTCGGTTCGTCCATCAAAATAATCTTGGCGTCGGACAGACGCGTGCGCGCGATAGCGACCGCTTGGCGCTGGCCGCCGGACATCTGCCGAACGAGGTCGCGTGAGCGCGTCTCTGATTTCAGCTCAATGAAAATCTCTCCTGCGCGCCGATACATCGATGCGTGATCGAGGATGGTGAACGGGTGCGCCCCTTTGAGGAGTTCTCGACCGAGAAAGACATTGGCGGCAGCGGTTAGATTGTCGCAAAGCGCGAGGTCCTGGTGCACGATTTCGATTCCATGCTGTCTCGCCTCGATCGGTTTGTGCAAAACCAGTTCGCGCCCTTCCATCCGCATCACCCCATGCGAAGGGCGAAAATCGCCAGCGATGATTTTCACCAGGGTCGACTTGCCGGCGCCGTTGTCGCCCATCAGTCCGACGACCTCGCCCGGCTCCATTGTAAGCGACACGTCGTTGACCGCTTGGATGGCGCCGAAATGCTTGGAGAGTTTCTCCAATTCGAGCATCGCCATTGTCTGGATCCGCCTCCCCTTGGACGCGATGGTCCGCGTTAATGCATTCGTCGGTTCGGCGCCTATCCGAACCGGGCGCTATGAATACGCGGCCAAATGTTGAAGGGTCAACGCTTTGGCGAGCCCAGGCGACCGCCTCGCAACGAGACGAGGCCAATTGATCCTAGATTGGGCTCGGCAGGGCCGCAGTATTTACGCCCATTCTTGCACTCGAAGCGAGCGGCGCTGACTTGGCGCTCGAGCCCCCCGCAGGCAACAACGTACGGTTCCAAAGATATCGTTTGACGGGGGAACGGGTCAAAGGCAAGAATAAACATGCAACGGTTGACCCCGGGATTTCATTGGCTGGCCCTCGTTGTCGGCGGCCCGGGGCGGAGGTCGGGCGCCTGGTCAAGAGTGCCGGCGACGCCCCGAATCCGTGAAGGACAGGCGTTCTGCGAAGTCTCGCATGACGCCAGAAAAGGGAGGAAGGCAATGAAAAAGGTCGCATTCGTTCTGGCCGCCGCGGCGTTGACTTTGTCGGCGGGCTCGGCTTTGGCGCAGAAGAAGCAGCTGGTGATCGTCGTCAAGGGCCTCGACAACCCGTTCTTCGAGGCGATCCATCAGGGTTGCGAGAAGTGGAACAAGGAGAACGCGAGCTCTCCCTATCAATGCTTCTACACGGGCCCGGCTTCGACCTCGGACGAGGCTGGCGAAGCGCAGATCGTCGGCGACATCCTCGGTAAATCGGACACCGCAGCGGTCGCGATTTCTCCTTCAAACGCGCCCATGATCGCCAACAGCATCAAATCCGCCGCTCCGAAGATACCGATCATGACGATCGACGCCGACCTCAAGAAGGAAGATTCGGCGCTTCGCAAGACCTATCTCGGCACCGACAATTATCTGATGGGCTTCAGGCTCGGCGAGTATGTGAAGAAGGCCAAGCCGAATGGCGGCACGGTTTGCCTCATCGAAGGCAACGCGGCGGCCGACAATATTCTGCGCCGCGCGTCAGGCACGCGCAACTCGCTGTCCGGCAAGAAAGGACTTGACAGGCTCAACGGCGAGGGCGGCTGGACCGAAATCGCGGGTTGCCCAGTCTTCACCAACGACGACGGGCCCAAGGGCGTGCAGGCCATGTCCGACATTCTGGCCGCCAATCCGAAGCTCGACGCGTTCGTACTCGAGGGCGGCTGGCCGCTTTTCGGGGCGCCGCAGCCCTATCGGCAACTCACTGACCAGGTCAAGGCGCGGCTCGCCGACAAATCGCTCGTGATCACTGCCGCCGACACCATCGGCGACGAGGTCGCTATCGCCAAGGAAGGGCGCGTGAACGCGTTGGTTGGCCAGCGGCCGTTCGAAATGGGGTATAAGGCGCCGTCGGTCATGATCGACCTCATAGAGGGCAAGAAGGTCGACGATCCCGTTTTCACCGGGCTCGACGAATGTACCAAGGAAAACGCGGACACCTGCATCCAGAAATAATTGGGGTCCGCCACCTCGTTCGGCTCGGCACGACAACCAAAGGGAGACGTCTCGACGCCTCCCTTTCTTGGCCGGGCGAAACTTTGAAACCCTCGCATGCGGCCCCCTCGCTCGCGGTCCTTCCCGGCGCCAGCATCGGCGGCGAGGTCATTCCACCACGGTGACGGAACGCCTCACGTCAGGCGCGCCATCGCGATTTCGCTGTCGGCGACATAGTGGTTGACCTTCCCGGCGGCTAGGCGTTCGCCTTCCTTATGCCAGGTCACCTCGCTGACGACGCCGGACCGCTTCAGCTCCTCGAGGATGAAATCGCGCTCAGCGTTGGTGTCGGAATCGGTGGCGTGGGTGAACTGGAAGGTCATTTTGGTGAACGAAATCCCGGTGTCCCTTGTGCCGGCGCCGATCCAGAGGGCGGGCGCGTCGAGCGGCGGCCGGTCGGCGTTGAGCCAGAACTTGGGCGTGTTCACCGTCTCCTCGACGCGCTCGGGGCTCAGCGCCCAGAAGCGGATGTGATGACGCTTGCGCGGGCTGCCGTCGATCGCCTTCTGAAAGCCGATGTCCTGCTTGCGGCCGAAGAGATAGAGCGAGCTGAACGGCGCGGTCGGATACGGCCGGTTGAAGACGAAGGAGACGGCCATGCCCCAGGAGGACTTGAGTCCGAGCGGATCGGCTTCCGTCCATCCCATTCTGGCGAAGGCCGCGCGCAGCTTGGCGAACTCGCCGGCGAGCACGAGATTGACCGGGTCGCCGGGAAAGCCGTCGCCGGTGAGGGTGAAGCTCGGCACGCTCTTGCGCTGCAGGACCTTGAGACCCATCCGCACGACCCGCGGCAGGATGACATAGGCGGCGATGGCGTAGGTGAAGGCGAGCGTGAGGATCGTCGGAAGTCGGTGGTCGGTGATCTGAAAGACGAAGGCGATCAGCCAGACGGCAAGAATCCCGAGACCAAGAACAAGCAGACGTCGAACGAGCCGAACAAGAAGCCTCAAGCCGCAGCCTTTCCCATGTCCCCGTTCGAGCTGACAATCCCCGTGATTCGAGTTTGCCCGCAGGGATGCGTCGGGGCAAGCAGGCGCTTCCGAGGCGGTCGAAGAGCGTCGCCTGAGCGGCGTCGGGCTGGGCGACGCAACGCAGCCGGATCTCGCCGTGCGCTGTGGTCGGCAAGACGACGTCGTGGGATTGGACGCGGGGGAACTGTTCGAGGATGGTCCGCGGCGCGTTGCCGAGGCCAGCGCGCTGCCGCCACATCTCGAGGCTCTTCCACAGCGCGAAAGCGAGGAAGCAAACGAGGATGTGCTCGATCCGCCGGCTGAACTTGTCATGCATCGCCTGCTCTTTGCTGCGCCGATCGGCGGAGCGGCAGAGGATCACGGTCTCGTCGGTCTCGGGATGGCGCGCCAGCTTGACCTCGACGCCTTCGCGCAGGACTGCGCGCAGGTGTGCATTGCCCTTTTCATCGAGCCCCAGCCCGCGCCACAACGCGAGCGCCGAACACCCGTCGCCAAGCCGGCGCGAGCGCTCGATGCGAACGCCCTTCAGTCGAACGGACGCCGTCATCAAACAACGCTGCTTGTTCCGGGGCGCCGATCAGACGCCGCGCGAGCACGCGCGCCTCGACCCGTCCGCGCTCGTCGAACTCGCCAAGATGCGCGACCGTCTGCTGGATCACGCGCCGCGCGACCCGAACGCTCCGCACCAGGCGCCAATTGCGATGAACCTTCCCGTCCTTCCTGCGAATCGCATGGCGCAAGTCCATGCGCCATTTGAACCGACAGCCGACCGCCAGAAAAGACCCAAGGTCGGCACTACACGCGCAAATGCACCTTGTCCGCCCTCTAACTACTTGATCACACTCATGTCACCTCAAGCAAAAAACGAAAAACGGCCCCAAACTGCGCAAGGTGGGTTAAACTACTGATTGTAAAAGTGGTGGGGGAGGTAGGACTCGAACCTACGAAGGCTTAGCCAGCGGATTTACAGTCCGCCCCCTTTGCCGCTCGGGACACTCCCCCAAAAAGTCCCGCGAGCGAGGCTCGCGGACAAAAACGCCTCGGGCAGGCCGAGGCGCGGGTGACGGCTTATGTTGCCTCGGCGGGCGGCCTGTCAACTGGAAAATGGTTCCGGCCCAGGGCCGGCGCTCGGGCCCCAGTCTGGCTTCGCGCGTCGAAGCCGCCTATGACCGGGCGGATGAAATCCGCACAAAAACGAAGGGCCTCCCGATGACCCGCCAGCGCGACCGGCGCGGGCCGCCGCCGCCTCAACCACGCGAGGAACGCCGGCCCTCGCCCGCGGCGAAGCCGCAAGGCCGCCCCTCGGCGACGCCTCAAGCAGCGGCGGCGAAGAGGGAGCCCCGCGAGAAGCGCGACAGCGACCTCGTGCGCATCTACGGCTTCCACAGCGTCGAGGCGGCGCTGAAGGCGCCGCGGCGCGAGCTCGTCCGCCTCTATGCGACGGCGGCCGCGGCCGAGCGGCTCAGGGAGGCGATCGAGGCGCGCGGAGTTGAAACCCGCATCCTGAGCCTCGAGGAGATTTCCGCCCGCAGCCCGCGCGATGCGGTCCATCAGGGCCTGCTGCTCGAGGCGCGGCCGCTTGCCCCGATCGATATCTCCGAACTGCCGGCGAACGGCCTCGTGCTCGTCCTCGACCAGGTCACCGACCCGCACAATGTCGGGGCGATCCTGCGCACCGCCGCCGCCTTCGCGGTCGACGCGCTCGTCACCACCGAGCGCCATTCGCCGGAATTGTCCGGCGCGCTGGCCAAGTCCGCCTCCGGCGGGCTCGAGCATGTGCCGATCGCATCGGTGACCAATCTCGCCCGGGCGCTGACCGAGATGGGCGACATGGGATATTGGCGCGTCGGTCTCGATTCGGAAGCTTCCGCGCCCCTCGACGAGGTCCCGCTCTCCCGCCCGCTCGCCCTTGTGCTCGGGGCGGAAGGCAAGGGGCTCCGCCGCCTGACCCGCGAGCGCTGCGACGTCCTCGCCCGGCTCGACCTGCCCGGCGCGATCAGGAGCCTCAACGTCTCCAATGCCGCGGCGGTCGCGCTGGCGCTGGCCTGTCGGCGCCTGCCGGCGGGGGGGTGAGACGGATAGCCTCGAAACGCGCCTGCGTCCTCGTTGCGCGGCGGCTCGCAATTTTACGGTGCTATGACTTGCGCTGCACCGAGTCGGCGCAGGGTAAGCGCATGAGCTTCGTCGATAACCCGATCATCACCGCGCCCTTCGAGAAGCGGGCGTTCCACTACGAGCTCGACAGCGAGGGCCAGCCGACCGGCGCGAAGCTGAAGGATCGGCGCGAGAACATGCAGATCGTGCCCGTACCTGCCACGCGGCGGCGGGGCCCGAGGCACGCGGAGCTCAACCTTTTCGACTCCGACGGCTCGAAAATCACGCCGAACGCCCTCATCAACGAGATTCGGAACTATGTCGGCCGATGGCGCGATTTGCCGCCGAACCAATGGGGCGTGACGCCGGAGACGCAGCGGCTGCTCGAGCACTGGCGCGACCTGTCGCGCGAGCGAAACCTGTTCTTCTGTCAGCGCGAGGCGGTCGAAACGCTGATCTACCTGACCGAAGTGGCGCCGAAGCGGTTTCGCAAGCAGATTGAGGACGCAAACGCCGAGGCGAACCCGGGTCTCTACCGGCAGGCGTTCAAGATGGCGACGGGTTCTGGCAAGACGATGGTCATGGGAATGATCATCGCCTAGCAGCCTGTCGGACTTGAGGTTTTCGTGACGTGCAACATACTGATATTGTTACGTTTTGTGTTTCTCGGAAAAGACGAAAAACCCAATGATATCAATGGGTGTATCGTTAAGTCCGACAGGCTGCTAGCATGCGGTCAACAAGGCGCGCTGGCCCGGCGCGAAAATGTTCTCCGACGCCTTCTTGATCGTCGCCCCGGGAATCACGATTCGCGATCGGCTTCAGGTCCTCAATCCGGCGGATTCTGGCAACGTCTATCAGGCTCTGAATCTCGTGCCGACGGCTCGATGGGGCGCGCAAGGCGCGCATCGTCATCACCAACTATCACGCGTTCATGTTGCGCGAGAAGGAGCATGCGCCAAAGCTCGCCCGCCAGATTCTCGCAGGGCGGGAAGAGGAGAAATCCTTCACCGAAACGGAAGGCGACATGATCGCGCGGGTCGGCAAGAACTTCATGACCCGCAAGAACGTCATCGTGCTCAACGACGAGGCCCATAATTACTACCGGCACAAAGTGGGCCGCGAGAACGAAAACGGCGAACCGCTGACGGCGGAGGAGAAGGACGAAGCCAAGCGGAACGAAGAGGCGGCTCGCGTCTGGATCAGCGGCCTTGAGGCCTTCCAGCGTAGGATCGGTATCCATTCGGTCTACGACCTCTCGGCGACGCCGTTCTTCTTGAAGGGCTCAGGTTACGACGAAGGCCTCCTGTTCCCGTGGGTCGTCTCCGACTTCGGGCTTCTCGACGCGATCGAGAGCGGGATTGTGAAGGTGCCCCGTTTGCCCGTCCTCGACAATTCAATTCAAGACGAGCTGCCGAAATTTCGCGATGTCTATCGGCATGTGGCGAAGGCCCTGCCGCGGAAGGGTCGAGGCAAACAATCGAAGGCGCTGATGGACCCTCAGTCGCTGCCGCATCTGCTTGCTCCAGGCGACGGAGGCGCTTTACGACCACTACAAGGAAATCTTTCTCGCTTGGCAAGCCGCGCCCGAGGTTGGCCGCCCTCCAGTGTTTATCGTCGTGTGCAACAACACCGCGACCTCGAAGCTCGATGGCCGACTGGATTGGCGGCTACGAAGTGACGGAGGGCGAAGGCGACCAAGCGAAGGCGCGGATCGTTCCCGGCAAGCTCGCACTCTTTCTCTAACGTCGACGACAACGGACGATGGCTGCCGCGACGCCGCACCCTGCTCGATCGACAGCGAACAGCTCGAATCCGGCGAGGCGCTGTCCGACGATTTTCGCATCATTGCCGGCGAGCGAAATTGACGGTTTCAAGAAAGACTCTTCGCTTGCGCGGCGATCCGCGCGACATCGATAAGCTGACTGACGCCGACATTCTTCGCGAAGTGATGAACACAGTTGGCCGGTCAGGAAAACTCGGCGCGGACGTTCGTTGCGTCGTCTCCGTGTCGATGCTCACCGAAGGTTGGGACGCCAACACGGTCACGCATATCATGGGCGTGCGCGCCTTCGGCACGCAACTTCTTTGCGAGCAGGTGGTCGGCCGCGGCCTCAGACGCATCTCTTACGAGATCGATCCCGCGACTGGGCTCTTCCCGGTCGAATATGCGGATGTGCTCGGCGTGCCGTTCACCTTCGCCCAGCAGGGAAAGAGAGTCGCGCCGAAGGCGCCGCCGAAAGTGACCCGCGTGCGCGCGATCGAGGAGCGCGCGGCGCGCGAAATCCGCTTTCCCAATGTCGTGGGCTATCGCGTCGTCTTTCCACGAAAACCGCTCCGCCCGACCTTCACGCACGACAGCGAAATGCCGCTGGACACCGACGACATTCCGGTGCGGACGGAAATCGAGCCGCTGATCGGCGAAGGCTTCACCATCGACCTGCGCCGGAATGCGCACCAGTTGCGCGAAAAGACGGTGATCTTCGACGTGGCCGGGCTCCTGTTGCGGACCTATTTTGTCGACGAGGACGGCGCCTTGCAGGTCAGGCGTTATCGGAGATACGTCGCATCACCGAACGATGGTTCAAGGAATGCCTCAAGTGCTCGGGCGGGACGCTGCCGCAGTTCCTCAAATGGCGGTCGTTGGCGATCCGGGCGGTCGAAAAAATCTATCGTTCGCTGGCGCCGTCGCTGTCCGGTCCGCCCGATGGGTCGGACGGCGCGCTGTTGCCGATCCCCAACGCCTACAATCCGGAAGGGACGACCAAGTACGTCGATTTCCCGACGACGAAAACGACGCTGTTCGCCACGCGGCCGGACAGGTGCCATCTGAATTACGTCGTCTATGACCAGGATTGGGAAGTCGGCCTCGCCGAGCGCCTCGAAGGCATGGACGAGGTCGTAGCCTATGTGAAGAACCACAACATCAATTTCGAAGTGCCCTACGACTTTGCCGGCGACACGCTGAGCTACCGCCCTGATTACATCGCGCGAGTTGACGATGGCGGCCCTGAGCCGTTGAATCTCGTCATCGAGGTGAAGGGTCAAGCGCGACGAGAAAGACAAGGCCAAGGCCGAAACGATGCGCAATCTTTGGGTTCCTGCCGTCAATAACGCAAAGCGATTCGGGCGGTGGGATTTTCTCGAATTGAAGGACGCGCCTTACGACGCGGCGACCCTCATCCGCGACGCGCTCTCCCCTCTCCCGTTCGGGAGAGGGGCCGGGGGTGAGGGTTACGGACGGCTGGAAGCAGGACGCAATGGCGACCGAGCCGCATGAATTCGCACGTCGCCTGCGCAAGGCCTCGACCAAGTTCGAGGACATGCTCTGGCAGCGCCTGCGTGGCTCACGCCTCGACGGGGCGAAATTCAAGCGTCAGGTCCCGGTCGATCGCTATGTCGTCGATTTCTATTGCCACGTCGCGCGCCTCGTCGTGGAAATCGATGGCGCACAACATGGCTGGTACGCGGAGTACGACGCGGACCGCACGAAGGCGCATGGCTGCCTGACATCATTTCATTTCCAAGAAAGACTTCTGCGAAAGCGATATCGAACGGCGCCGACGTCGAGAACTATCGCCACGACAAGGCGAAACGGGTCAATATTCCGACCGCTGAGAACCAGTCGCTCGTTCCTGACGACGAGAAGGCGCTGAAGGTTCTGCGCTACCCGCGCAACCCGGACCTCGACCCGCAACTCGTCTGGCGTGGCAAGGACGCCGAGGACGGCGCGCCGCTCGAAGTCGCGGCCCCGCCGGTCTACATCCAGGAGAAAATTCATCCGCGCGCGCTGATCGAGGATCTGCGCAAGCAATCGGTGCGGCGCAAAAACCGAGCGCGCCGAACAGACCGACCTCTTCGACGACTTCAATGGCCTGCCCGACGGCTGGGTCGAGGACGCGGCCGCGAGCTACTATCACGACGAAGGCCGCTGGCAGAACCGCATGATCCTCGGCGACAGCCTGCTCGTCATGGGTTCGCTCGCCGAGCGCGAAGCGCTACGCGGCAAGGTGCAGTGCATCTATTTCGACCCGCCCTATGGCATCAAGTTCAACTCCAACTGGCAGCCGTCGACCAAGAGTCGCGACGTCAAGGACGGCAAGGAGGACAGCGTCAGCCGCGAGCCGGAAGTGGTGCGGGCGTTCCGGGATACATGGAAGGACGGGATCAACTCATATTTGAGCTACCTGCGTGAACGGCTGGTTTTGGCGCGGGACTTGCTTGCTGATACTGGCAGCTTATTCGTTCAGATCGGCTTAGAAAATCTGCACATAGTTCACGCTTTGCTTGACGAAATATTTCAATCGACTAACCTTGTTTCAGTCGTTACCTTTCAAAAAACCGGGGGACAGACTAGCGAATTACTTTCTAGTGTTAGCGACTACTTGATTTGGTTCGCGAAGGATTTGGAAAAGGTTCGGTATCGACAGCTCTACCGAAAGAAAGAATTAGGTGTCGGCCACGGCTCAGGAGCCAGATACGATCAAGTGGATGGGGAAGGGCGACCCTTTCAGTTGACGAGCCTAACCTCAAATAGACCTCCTGGATCGTTTCCTGTAGTAGTGTCGGGTATGACTTATTTTCCGAGTGGCGGTTATTGGAAGACCGGAGAGATAGGGTTTTCTCGTCTTATCCAGGCGGAACGAGTTCAGAAGGCAGGAAAAACAATAAGATACAGGCGGTATCTCGACGACTTTCCGGCATATGAAATAACGAATAGCTGGCTGGATGTCGCGGGCAGCGCTGACAAGACTTATGTAGTACAAACTAGTCCGGCAGTAATTGAACGCTGCATTCTAATGACCACCGACCCCGGCGATCTTGTGCTCGATCCGACCTGCGGATCGGGAACCACAGCCTATGTAGCCGAGCAATGGGGTCGGCGCTGGATTACAATTGACACTAGCCGCGTTGCATTGACGCTCGCGCGTGCCCGTCTGATGGGGGCGAAATACGACTACTATCATCTGCTGAGATTCCGAGGCCGGTGCCTCAGAGGAAACCAAGCTCTCGGGCAAGCCCACGAAAGAAGGCCCGTGGAGCGGCGATATCCGTCACGGCTTTGTCTACGAGCGTGCGTCGCACGTGATGCTGAAGTCCATCGCCAACAACGCCGAAATCGACGTGATTTGGGAGCGATATCAGCCGAAACTCGAACACTTGCGCGAGCGGATGAACCAAGCGCTAGAGACGCAATGGGAGGAATGGCAGGTCCCTCACGAGGCGGACCCTAAATGGCCGGAGACGGGGAAAATCGATCACGCCGCTTGGCGCGACTGCGGGCGCGAGCGACAGAAGGAGATCGACGCGTCCATCGCCCGCAATGCCGACGTCGAAAAACTCTACGACCGCCCGCTGAAAGCCAAGGGCGTCGTGCGCGTCGCCGGGCCGTTCACGGTCGAAAGCCTGTCGCCGCACCAAGTCCTGCCGCTAGAAGACGACCCGTATCTCGCTGAATTGCTGGAGCCGGAAGCGCTCACCCCCCGCCCCACTCCCGAACGGGAGAGGGGAGACGCGGACCCCTCTCCCGAGCGGAAGAGGGGCAGTGGTGAGGGTACGGACTTCGCCCAGGTCGTCTACGACAACCTTCTCGCCTCGGGCGTGCAAAACACCCGGAAGGGCGAGGCGATCAGGTTCGAGTGGCTGAAGCCGCGCGTGTCGAAGACCGGCCTCGTCCCGTTCGAAGGCCGCTACACGGAGGCCGGCGAACTCAAACGCGCCGCCATCTGCATCGGACCGGAATACGACACGGTCGGCTACGACCTCGTAAGAAAGGCCGCGCGCGAGGCGGCGGACCTTTACGACACGTTGATCGTCTGCGGCTTCGCCTTCGCCCCCGAGGTCGACGAAAGCCGCCTCAACTTCGGTTCGCTCACCGTCCTCAAGGCGCGGATGAATCAGGATCTGCGCATGGGCGACAAGCTCAAGGCGACCGGCGCCGGCAATCTCTTCGTTATCTTCGGCGAGCCCGACCTGAAAGTGCATGAAAACGCCGACGGCATGATCCGGGTCGAGATCAAGGGCATGGATATTTTCGACCCAACCACCGGCGAAGTGCGCTCCTCGGGCGGCAGCGACCTCAAAAACGACGTCGCCACCTGGTTCATCGACGACGACTACAATGAAGAGAGCTTCTTCGTGCGCCAAGCCTATTTCGTCGGTCAGGACCCCTACGAGTCGCTGAAACGGGCGCTGAAAGCCGAAATCGACGAGACGGCCTGGGAGGAGATGAGTTCGACCATCTCCCGCCCGTTCCCGAAACCGGAATCCGGTCGTATCTGCGTCAAGGTCATCAACCATTTCGGTGACGAGGTGCAAAAAGTCTGGGTCTGAGCGCGAGCGCGAAGTCTCACAGGACGCGGCCTTGGGCAACGCGGGCCATGAACATTCTCTTGTTGTCTGCCCAAATTTGTGCTATATATGTTCTCAAGGGAAAGACCGTTTCGGCGGTCGCTGAAACGCGAGTTAAGGGCAGCGTGCGTATGTCTATTTTATGCCGCATCTGGCGGAATCTCGCTGGCCAACGCTCTGATATCGCGCGTTCGCCGCATGGTCACGCGCAAGCATGCCGCGCCAGCACTCGTTACAAGGTCCGCGCACCACATCGGCTCGAAAATGGCTCCGCAAAGGGTTGAATTCATTGATTCCGCGCCCGGAAACGGTTGTGCTCCGAAGGGGGCCGACCCCCAAGATCTGGCGCCCGGGCAAGTCCGTCGACCGTCATTCCTTCGCCTGGCTCCTGCCGCGGTTCGGCTCCACGGACAGCTACCTCGCCAGATGCCGGTCGAGCAGGTTGTCGCGCCAGCCCATTCACCCTCCGCGACACCATGGCTTTCGACTCGTAGAAGAGAAGCGGGATCACCGGCTCATCCTTGAGCAGGAGCCGCTCGGCCTCGGCGAGCGTGCCGGCGCGCGCCCGCAGGTCGGCCTCCGCCGCGGCCTTTTGCATCAGCGCGTCGTAGGTCGCATTCGCCCAGCGCGCATAGTTGAGCCTTGTGTTGCCGCTCTCGAACAGAAACAGGAAATTCTGCGGGTCGGAATAGTCGCCGATCCATCCCGCCCGGGCGATGTCGAAATCGCCGCCGTTCTGCAACAGGCCGAAATGGGTCTTGACGTCGGTGTTGACAAAAGTCGTCGTGACCCCGAGCGGTCTCCACATGTCGGCGACAGCGATCGCCGTCGCCTTGTTGTTCTCGCTGGTGTTGTAGCGGATCTCGGCTGCGAGCGGCCGGCCTGCGCCGAACCCCGCCTCGTTCAGAAGCTTCCTCGCCTTGTCCTCGCGTTCGATCGGCGAGAGGTCGCGGAAGTCCGCGGCGACCCCCGTCACGTAATTGTCGATCCCCGGCGGCACGAAAGAACAAGCCGGCGCCATCGCCCCGCCCCAGATGCTGTTTGCCAGAAGCTCCCGGTCGATCGCCATCGACAGCGCGTTGCGCACCCGCGCGTCGTCGAACGGGGGCTTCCCGGTATTGAACGCCAGATAGAGGACGCCGAGGGTCGGTGCGACGTGGAATTCGCCCTTGAGCGTCTGCCGCACGAAGGCGAGGTCGTCGGCGGGGGCGTCGTCATAGGTGTCGATCTCGCCCGCGCGGAAGCGCAGGAACGCGGCGGCGCGATCGTCGATCGAGGCGATGATCTCCCTGTCGATCTTCACGTCGGCCGCGGCGTGGAAATAGGGATTCCTGACAAGGATCGTCTCGTCGTTCGGTGTGAAGGCTTCGAGCCGGAAGGCGCCGTTGCTCACGAGATTGCCGGGCCGTGCGAAGGACGGCCCGAATTGGGCGACGTTGCGGGGGTTGACCGGCGCGGATGTCTGATGGGCGACGACGGCGAGAAAATAGGGCGTCGGCCGCTCGAGCGTGATCTCGAGCGTGCGCGCGTCGATCGCGCGCACGCCGAGCGCGCTCGGGTCCGCTTCGCCTTTGGCGATCCGCTGTGCGTTCCTGATCGGGTAATAAAGGCTGGCGTATTCGGCTGCGGTCGCCGGATCGAGGAGCCGGCGGAAGGTGAATACGAAGTCGTCGGCCCGGACGGGGTCGCCGTTCGACCATCGGGCCTCTCTCAGCGTGAACACATAGGTCAGTCCGTCGGCGCTGACGGTCCAGTTTTCCGCCGCGCCAGGGACGAGCGCGCCGGAGGCGTCGTAGGTCAGGAGCCCCTCGAACAGATCATAAATCGCGTCGGCCTCGATGACCGTCGAGGTCATCTGCGGATCGAAGGTCGAGGGATCGCCCGCCTCGCCCCGTCGAAACACCATTTCGGCCCCCGGCGAGGACAGTGCGGAGGAAAACGTCACGAGGGCGCTCAGCGCAAGCGCGACAATCGGCGCGTTGCGCGATGGGCGGGAAAGGATCATAAGGCCTCGATACTAGCGGGCTATGCGCGGCCCTGAAAGCGAAGCGGCCGGCCTGCGGATACCGTCGACAAGGGCGCCGTATGGCGAGCGAGGGAGTCGGAAATGCCCGGAGCATTCGAACAGCGCGAGGACACCTTCGAGAGGCAGTTCGCCAATAACGAGGCGCTGCGGTTCCGGGCGGTGGCGCGGCGCAACAGGGCGGTCGCCCTCTGGGCCGCCGAGATGAAGGGGTTCCCTCCGCAAGCCGCCGAAAAATATGCCGAGGACTTTGTCGGCGCCCAGGTCGGCGCCAGCGACAACGACGTGACGGCCGCGCTCAAGCAGGATCTCGCTCGTGGCGGCGTCGACCTTTCCGACCACCGCCTGCAGAAGAAGATGGCCGAAGCGATGGCCGAGGCGATCGCCTCGGTGAAGGCGGGCAAGTAGGGCCTCGCCGCGCGTCACGCCCCGCTTGAACGCGCCAGCGGGGCGAAGGCCGCGGCGATGGCTTCGTAAATCTTCCGCTTGAACGGCACCACCAGGTCCGGCAACCGCTCGAAACGCTCCCACCGCCAGGCGTCGAATTCCGCTCCGTGCTTGCCGTCGGCCGGAAAGCGCACGTCGATTTCCGTGTCCCGGCCCTGGAAACGGAACAGGAACCATTTCTGCGACTGGCCGCGATAGCGTCCAGCCCAGCGACCGCGCGCCGCCTCGGGCAGATCGTAGTTCAGCCACTCCGGGAACTCGGCGATCAGTTCGATCGAACGGACGTTGGTTTCCTCCCATAATTCGCGCCGCGCCGCTTCGAGCGGTTTTTCGCCCGCGTCGATGCCTCCCTGCGGCATCTGCCACGAGCGTTCGTCCAGCGCTTCGCCGATCCGCTTGCGCTTGCGATGGCCGATGAAAGCTTCGCCGTGGCGGTTGACCAGCGCGACGCCGACGCAGGGGCGGTAAGGCAGATCGTTGTTCATCGGTCCAGATCGATTCTCGAGCCGGGCGCGGCGACTCGGCGGAGCGGACCTTAGCGCGGAAAGAGGGATCGGCGCGACACCACAGGCGTTTGTCAGCGCGGAGCGACGGCCGCGGCCCTGGCCCGCTCGGCGGCAAGGGCCTGCTGGACATCGATGATCAGAGGGGTGGGCGCGCCTGCGGCGCCGTTTCGGGTCACCTTCACGCCGCTCGCGGCTTCCACCCGATCGGCGGTGGCGATCGGTGGAATGACCGGAGCAGCGGCGGTTGCCGACTGTGCCGGCGCCGGCGGGTCCGCCCGCACTGGCGCCGGCATTGCTTGAGCTGCAACTGAATCCCAAACTGGCTGGCCGTTATGGCTTCCGAACGTGAAGGCGGCCATGGCGACAGCCACGGCCGCCGGAGCGGCCAGGGCCAGCGTCGTCCACGCAGCGGGACGCCACTCCGAGGCGGGAAGAACGCCGAGCGGTTCGTTCACTTCATCGCGCAATGGCCCTCGACCCTCTGCGTTCCCCAACCTGCCGCAAGCGGCGCTCCGCCTCCGCCTTTCTGACGGCTCGACCTTGCGCGACGCCGACTCTCCCGGGGCGGTTTGACGGAGGCTCCATGATTCCGATACTCGGCCCTTGCCGCGAGCCGCTTTCCGCGAGGCGACGGCGCAACGGATTTGACGAGGAATTTTCTCATGACCGCCAATCGGATCACGGACGTCGCCGGGGTGCGCGTCGGGTCGGCGCACGACGACCGTCTCGCCTCCGGCGTCACCGCCGTCGTCTTCGGCGAGCCGGCCGTCGCTTCAATTGCGATCACGGGCGGCGCGCCGGCCGTGCGCGACACCGCGCTGCTCGAGCCCGAGATGACGGTCGAGCACGTGGACGCCTTTGTCCTGTCGGGCGGCTCGGCTTTCGGTCTCGACGCGGCCGGCGGCGTCATGGCCTATCTTGCAGCGAACGGGCGCGGTTTTCTCGCTCGCGGCGTGCGTGTGCCGATCGTTCCGGGCGCGAGCCTGTTCGACCTCGCCAACGGCGGCAACAAGGCCTGGGGCGCGCGGCCGCCTTACTGGGAGATGGGGCTTCGCGCGGCCGAGGCGGCCGGCGCCGTTTTCGCCCTCGGGACCGCAGGCGCCGGTTACGGGGCGAATTCGTTCGGCCTCAAGGGCGGCCTCGGATCGGTCAGCGCGATGACGGAGCGCGGTTTTCGGGTCGGCGCACTTGTGGCCGCCAACCCGGGCGGCCGGGTGACGCGAGGCGCCACGCGGCATTTCCTCGCCGCGCCTTTCGAACGCGACGGCGAATTCGGCGGTCACGGCTTCGGGGTGGAAAACCCGGAGGACGCCCTGAACCTCCGCCTGAGGAGCGATGAGCCGGCCAATACCACTCTCGCCGTGGTCGCGACCGACGCCAAACTGTCGAAGGCTCAAGTCAAGCGGGTGGCGGTCATGGCGCAGGCCGGCTTCGGTCTCGCCTTCCGGCCGGCCCTGTCCCCGGTCGATGGCGACGTGGTTTTTGCTGCGGCGACCGGTCAGTCGGGTCACGCGGCAAGCGTCCGGGATCTCGCCGAAATTGGCATGCTCGCGGCCGAATGCGTCGCCCGGTCGATCGCCCGCGGCATATATGAGGCGACGTCCCTCCCGTTTGTCGGCGCGTTGCCGAGCTGGCGCGAGCGGTTCCGCGACTGACATCGACGCGAATTCTCGACGTCAGCGTCGCTCAGGCAGGCCCCGTGTCAGTTGCATCCTTTCGTCGAAAGGAGATCGAGCAGGAGAAGAGGCGGAAATTCCGCGTCGCTCGCGAGCCTTTTGCGGTTCGGTCGAGCATATTGCAAGAAATCCGCCGTGCCGACGATCGCACCGATGATCAAGGTCGTCAACAGTGAAGCATCGGCCGCCTTGAGTTCTCCGGCGCGCTGCGCCGCCCGAACATGGCGTGAAAGCATTTCGAAGACACTCGCCTCGTCCGACTCGCGGTCCGCTTGGCCGAATCCGGGCTCGCCAAGGAAGTGCGCGCCACAGGCCGGCGCGTCCCGCGCCCGGACGAAGGATTCGCCCACCGCCCGCTTTAACGCCGCGAGAGGCGTTTGGCTGCCGCCCAGGCCGTCGTGCTCCACCCTTCCCGTGCGCCCGCAGACCGCGAGCGCATCGAGAATGCCGTTATCGCTTGAGGATTTCGTCGCCTTGTTTCTTTCTTTCGTCGTCAGCATCGGATGGGTTCCTTGGCAACGTTGCCCGAAATCATCGCGTCTCAATCGCAACCGCTGCCTGACCCCCCGGCGCCCGTTTCGCGGCGACAGCCACGTTGGCGCTTTCCTCTGCGGGCCCAAAACGACTTGCCGAAGCTATTGTATACGGCGGTTATAAGTATCCGGGGTCGTACATCCGGTCGCAATTAGGGATTCTACGTAGAATGTCCCGGCGACCGGGTCGGCAGCCTCAGGCGCGCGGCCCGCGGTAATCTTCGAGGCGAGCATGACCATAAGGTGGCGATCCCCGAGACGCGGATGTTGACCGCACATGCGCGCTGGCTGTGACCGTGGCGAAGGTCATCAAAATGGCGGCGGCCATCACGTAGTCTGCGCCACAGGTGTCGCCAAACAGGCGTATGAGGGCCTTCATCTCGAAAGCTCCGAAGAATTCTTTGACTGTTGACGGAAACAACTGAGGAATCGTTACCGACCGAAACCAAGGCTGCATCTCTTTAGTCGAATCGGCCATCCCACGCTCTTGCTGGCAGAAAAGGCCTGTTGCAAGATGTCAAAATGGCGCTCGACGCCGGACTTTACAGGCTGCGCCTCGCGCCGGAGCAGTGCGCCGGCCCGGAAGGGTTTGTCCGATGGCGCGCAGCCCTTGGCGACGTGTTCGAGGTCCGCGCTGCTCCCGGCGCAATACAGTCGTTTCGCGGTGAGATCGAGATCCATGCGTCGTCGCGATACGTGCTCAGCGCCAGCCGGCACTCGCCGCTTTCCCTTTTTCGGTCATCGGGCGCCGCAATTCTCGATCGGTTTGCAATTCGACTGAGCATTTGTGGCTCGGTCACGGAGCTTCGCAGGCGATGTCGGACGGAGCATCGATCCCGGCGACGTTTCCATTCTCGATCTTTCCCAGGCGGCCGCTCTGCGCCAGTGGGCGCCAGACGGCTTTACGGAAGGAGTGACGTTATGGGCCGCCGGAGCAAACGTTGGCGCGCTCGTCGACGACGACGATGCTCTGTACAACATTGTCTTGAAAGGCGCTTCGCCGGAAGGAGCGATGATCGGAACTGAGATGCACTTGTTGGTCGCAGCGGCGCCGAAGCTGCGCCTGGCGTCGTTCAACGCCCTTGCCGATGGGGTCGTCGTGATGGTCGCCAAGGTCGCCGCGGCGGAGATTGATCGCGTCCGCGACGCCGGCGCGCCTTTACCCGCCTCATTCGTGCGGGTCCGCCGCTTCATCGACCGCAATTTGCGAGCGCCGGGCCTCGGGCCGGAGATGATCCGGGCCGAATTCGGCCTCTCGCGGCCTTCGCTCTATCGGCTGTTCGAGCCGGCCGGCGGAGTTGCCGCTTACATTCGCAAGGCGCGGCTCAGCCGCGCCTTCCAGGATCTCGCCGCCGGCGACGACGGAGGGATCGGACTGATCGCCGCGCGACACGGCTTCCGAACCGTCAGCGCCTTCAACCGGCGGTTCCATGAGGCCTACGGCATGACTCCGGCCGAGGCGCGCGACCGCGCGCGCCAAGGGATGCCCGACTCTGAATATGCCATTCCCGCCGCACCCGGCGATTCGCTGATCCGATGGCTGAGGCTTCTGGCGGACTAGGCGTCGCGTTATGGCCTTGACCGATTGCGCCGCTTCGGCTTCCCTGCCGGCGATGAGGATCGCCATTGATCGGCGTCGATTTCTGGCAAGCGCGGCTGCAGTGGCAGTCACGCCCGCCGCCGCCGACATTCCCGCCCCATATGAATGGGACGTCTCGCCGCCACGACAGAGCCGCGAGGCCTTCGTTGAATGGATGGTGCGGAACAGGGGAGAGGATCCGCGTTTCCTTTCCCAGCGCTGGGATCGTCTTCAGCAGATGATCGCGCATCACGACATTTGGGATGAAACGGACATCCGCGCCTATCTCCTGACCCCGCGCGAAGAGTTCGTCACCGCGGAAAACCTCGATCGCGCTTATGAATGGCATCACCTCAACATCGGCTTCGGCGTGACCATCACCGGTCCGCATACGGTGGCGCGCATGACGAACACGCTCAAGGTCAAGCGCAGCGACAAGGTTCTCGAAATCGGCACCGGCTCGGGGTACCAGTCGGCCTATCTCGCCAATCTCACGCCGAATATCTGGTCCATCGAGATCATCCCGCCTCTCGCTCGCCGCACGCGCGAGCTCTATGACCGCCTGATCGCGCGCGGCTACCGCGAATATCTCGCGATTCGCACGCGCAACGCCGATGGGTACTATGGCTGGGAGGACTTCGCCCCATTCGACAAGATCATCGTCACCTGCGGCATCGACCATATTCCACCGCCGCTCCTGCGGCAGCTGACCCCGGACGGGATCATGGTCATTCCGGTGGGGCCTCCAGGCGCGCAACACGTCATCAAGGCCACGAAGAGCCGGTCGGCAGAGGGCCAGGTCTCAGTCGCGCGTTCCGACATCTACGCCGGCGCGATCATTCCCTTCGTGCCGTTCACCGGTTCGCATGCGATGTGAACGCGCCTGGTGGTGGCGCATGAGCCCGTAATCCTTGCCGATGGGACGGCGGGCGGCGCCGGCGCTTCCAATCGGCGGACGGTTTATAGTCGGAAGCGCGATCGTCTTCAGCTCACTCCGATCAGTATGCCCGACGCCAGCACGAGCGCTCCCCCGACCATCACTTTCGCCGCCGCCGACAAGGGCGGAACGTCCATGTAGCGCCACTGCACCCACGAGATGGTCATGAGTTCGACCACGACCACGCAGACGGCCACCACGGTCGCAATGTAAAAGTGGGGAATGAGGAAGGGAAGGGTGTGGCCGATCCCTCCCGCGACAGTCATCACGCCGCAGACCAGGCCGCGCAAAAGCGGCGCTCCGCGGCCGGAGAGCTTGCCGTCGTCCGACAGCGCCTCCGCGAACCCCATCGATATGCCGGCCCCGATCGAGGCCGCGAGCCCGACAACGAATGCGTTCCACGAGTTGTGCGTCGCGAACGCCGCTGCGAACACTGGCGCGAGAGTCGACACCGAACCATCCATCAGGCCGACCAGGCCGGGCTGGATGATCTGCAGGATGAAACGCCGGCGCTGGCCCTCCTCTTCCGAATGGCGGGCGCTGGCGGTCAAAAGCTGCTTTTCCAGGTCGGCCGCCTTGCGGTCATGCTTGTCCTCGACCTCGGCGAGGTCGCCCAGCAGTTTGCGAATTGAAGCGTCGGACGTCCGCGCCATCGCCTGGCGATAGAATTGCGCCGCCGCACGCTCCATGTCGCGGGCGCGCGCACGCACCTGGTCGATGTTCAACGGCCGCACCTGCCAGATCGGTTTCTGCGGGATGTAGCCGCGAATGTCCTGGCGGCGGATGAGAGGAATGTGCTCGCCGAATCTCGAGGCGAAGAGGTCGATCAGCCGGCGGCGATGCTCGTTCTCCTCCGCCGCCATCTCCGTGAAGACTTGCGCGCTCGCAGGATAGTTCTCGAGCAACCCGTCGGCGAAATCGGCGTAGATGCGGCTGTCCTCCTCTTCGTTGCTGACGGCAAGGGCGAGCATCTCGCGCTCGCTCAGCTCATCGAAATTGCGCATTGCGGCGTCCTTGGAAGGCCAGCGTCGCGAAATCCTGTCCGCTGATTAAACGGGCGGGGGCGTTTCTTCCGCGCGCCATTCGGACGCTGGAGCCGAAGGGAGCGGCGTTTGTAAAGGGCCGCCGACGCCGGGGTCAAGGCGCCGTATCTCCCACCAGCAATTCTAAAAGTCGGCCGTGGCGAGGGTCCTATTCGATTTTTTGGGTTGTGAGGAGGTGGGGTGGGATTATGAAGGTGGCGAGGGCTTCGAGGAGATCGGACCAGGCGGGGAAGACCGCCAGGGTGGTCAGGGTTGCAAGATGAGCAAAGAAGCTCGTTCGCTTTTCCGCCGCCTCTCTCGCTTTTCGCCAGGGCGGTTCGAGAAGGTCGAGAACCGTATGCCAGGCGAAGGCGAGCAAGTTGAGCGCGGCGAGCGTCATGGCCAGATTGGTCTCGCCGTGCCCGAAATTGTGTTCAAGCTCGTAGCCGTTGTTTTTCAGGACGTTGAAACCTTCGTTCTCGATCTTCCACCTTGCGCGGCCGCAAGCGGCGATCTCGGCGACGTTGCTCTTGGCGACCGGCAGCGAGGTAACGAAGGCCATCTTGTATGTGACTGCGCCCTTGGCGTTGAGGCTGTCGAAGCCGATCCAGTTGACCAGCACGGCGTCCTTGCCGTCGCGCAGCGGAACCTTCTCGACGAACCGGTAGCGATGCGTCTGGCGCGTCTTGCCTTTGCGGACTTGGACCTCATGACGCGTGAGTTCGGCTCCATCGATGAAGTCGTAGAGCGCCTTGTGCGAGGTCTCCTTGCAGGTGAAGATGAAATCGTCGCCGTTGTCCGCGAGCCTCTCGACCACGCTCTGGCAGGCGAACAGATCGTCGCCCAGATACACCGGTCGCAGGGGCTTCAGGCGCGCGCCGTGCTGCATGAGCCAGCGTTTGACCGCGTTGCGCTCGCAGTCCTGCTTCTCGGCGCCGTCCTGTTTGACGATGAACTCCGGCGCGAGCGGGACCACCTTGGAATGTCCCGGCGCGACAACCGTCGCGCACAGCATGGAATGATAGCTTTCGACCTTGCCGTTGCTGCGCTTGCGCGTCTGGCAATGCGGGCAGGCGATCCTCTGGCTGCAAAAATACTCGGTCCCGTCGAGGGCCACGAGCGCTCGGCCGCCCAGCCGGCCGAAAGCCTCGCGCATCGCCGGTTCGAGCAGCAGACGCTCCGTGTCCTCGAAGCAGGGCGAAAGAAGAGCAGGATCCGCGCCGTCGAGCATGTCCCTGATATAATTGTCGGAAGGGATCTTCTCGATGCCAAAAAGGGTTTGGCAGTTCGACCGTCCCTGACCTTTCTCCAGCCTACGCTGAAAGGACAGAAAAGACGCGCTCTGCATGAAAAACATCGCGAAGGCCGACAGACCGAAATCCGCCATCGCAATATTGCCGCTCCGCCCCTTGCGAGGGTCCGGAAACGCCTTGCAAACCGCCTTCAGGCCAGACAAAAGCGACGCCAAGATCTCCATCCACAGCGTGAATCATGTTTCCGCTGATTTGGGAATCCCCCAGCGAAAAAATCATCCCGACCCTCTTTTAGAATTGCTGATCTCCCACAATCCCCGATCAAATCTCGGCGCGCGCCTTGGCGTGACCGATTTTGCGGTCTCGAGGGGCTGGCAAGGTCACGGCGTCGAGTTTTCGGTCATCTCCTCTGCTTCGTCTTCGCGCGCCGCGAGTCCTGCAACGATCGGGTGCAACTTGCGCGAGTCGGGCCGCTTTCGCGCGGACGCGGTTTATCATGACCGCTCCAGGCGGCGGCCGCGGACGCGCGGGTTCGGATGGGGAGCGAGTGGTTTTGCGTCATCCGGCCGGTCCATGCGCGAGCGCGCGGATCCTCGCGCGCTCATCGAGGATCGTCGCCAGCGCCTCGGCTCCGCCGCCCAGCCGAACGATCACCTGGCGAGCGTGGCTGACCACGCGCCCAGGCAGGCCGATCAGATGGAAACGCAGAGCCTTCATGCGTTTGCTCGCCCAGCCCTCGCCCAGCGCCAGGCGCTTCATCGCCGCGTTCAGGTTGAACGCCAGGATCGACAGGGCCCACCAGGCCGCGTTGGCCCCGAACAAGCCCGAAGGCATCTGCCCTCCGGCCAAGTCGGACTTCAACCCCGAATGGACCTCCTCGCTCTTGCCGCAGCGTTCGCGCAACCACCCGATCACGCCGTCGCCCGGACCCTTGCGGTTGGTCACGAGGCCAAAGAGTTTGTGAACCCCCTTCTGGCCAAAGGCCTGCGTTGGAAACGGCAGCTTCGCCTCGCTATATTATATTATAATATACTATAATATATAAAAAATATACAAATAAAAAAACATATACAAACTCCACACACAAACCCAACAACACCACACCCAAACACAAATACACCCAAAACAACACGAAAAAGTAAAAACACCAGAAACCGAACCGACCCACACCTCGCGGCCGTCGGCGAGACTTGAGAACACCTTCATCATCTTTTTTTTTTTTTTTTTTTTTTTTTTTTTTTTCTTTTTTTTTTTTCGCCCAGCGCCAATTGGCGCAGCGGCGCCCCCCCCCCTCTCCTTCCTCTTCCTCCCTTCCCTCTCTCCTCTCTCCCTCTCCTCCCCCCCTCCCTCCCCCCCCCCCCCCCCCCCCCCCCCCCCCCCCCCCCCCCCCCCCCCCCCCCCCCCCCCCCCCCCCCCCCCCCCCCCCCCCCCCCTTTCGCGCATCGCCAGAAAACGATAATCGGCGCGCTTGCCGCTGTGTCCGGCCCAATTGGGCGCGTAGGCCGTGGGCGCCCAGCCGGAGCCCGCCAGGTTCCAGTTCCGCGTCAAGAGTTGCTGGGTGTCAGGCACACAGAGCGAGCGAACCACGCATGTGGCGCCGTAGCGCGAGACCCATCATCACTCAAATTGAGTGAGAAACCGGTGAACCTCATACACCAGCTTCCCAAAGGCGGGTTCCTCTTCCAGAAGGACATGGTTGCGACTTTCCAGAGTCACAAACTGGGCGCCTGGAATGCCTGTTGCGAACGCTCGCCCATTATCAAAGGCAATTTCCGCATCATCACGCGCATGAAGAACCAATGTTGGCTGTTGGATATGAGCCAGTCGATCCGAGACGTCGATGTGCCCAAATGTTTCGTGGAACTGCGCTGCCGCTTCGGGCGAAACCGTTACGCGCTGCAGTTCGTTGAGCCAATCCATCTGTTCCATCGAAGCTCCCGGCGCAAACCGTGTGGTGAAGACTTGCCGAAAGGCCGGATTATTCTGACCCCAGCCTTTCTGCATCAGGGTTGTCATGGCCTCTCGCAGACCGATCTCGAGCGGGTCGTTACGCTTGCGCCAGCCTTGAACAAATCCGCCATATAAAATCAGACAAGAAACACGGTGCGGGTGGCGGACCGCATATTCGACCGAAACCGCACATCCTTGTGAAATCCCAAACAGGGGAAATCGCGCAAGGCCCAGTGAATCCACGACAGTCTCGAGATCGGTCACCATCGCCTCGAACGACAAATCATCCGTACGCCGATCGGACATGCCGTTGCCTCTTTCGTCGTAGCGGATCAGTTGGCGTCGTGCGGACAGTCCGGCAATCCAGTGGCGCCAGACGGGGCTCTCCAATTCAAAGTCCAAATGGGACATCCAATTCGCGGCTTTGACGAGAGGCTTTCCGTTTCCAACGACGGCGTAGGCTATTCTGACGCCATCCTTCGCCGTGCAGAAGCGAACGTCCTGGCGAAGCCTTTCGGTTTCCTGATTGAAGATCTCGACATTCGGACGTCCATCACCCGGTTGCGCAAGCTTCCGAACGCCACCGATAAAACGAAAGCCTTCGCCATGGATCGTGCGTAGGAGTCTCTGGGCCTTGCCGTCGTCGCCGATGGCTTTTCTTGCCGCCTTGATTTGACTGCTCAGAGCTGAATCGGAGACGACGCGGCCTTCCCAGACATGGGCCAGAATTTCGTCCTTGCTGACCATCCGGTGGCTGTTCTCGACCAGATAGCCCAATAGCTTGAAGACGCGCGGTTCAACGGCCTGCGCTTCCGCCGGCCCGACGGAGTTCATGGGCGCCGAGGTCCAGTTCGCAATTTTCAAAGCCGTAAATCATCATCCCCTCGTGGGGCGGATGCGGGTCCACATTCCAAGAATTCTCCAGAATTCCCCCATGCCGCCGCCAAGCCTCTTCGCTGGGTCAGGCCTAGATTGCGCGCACGCTTTCATGAGGATTTGGACGAACGGTCAGATGATCCGGTGGCGCGATCATTCGAACCAACCTCGAGCAAGCGTACTGGTCCGGCGTCCGGCGCGCCACAGCGAATACGGCGCGGACGGCGACCAGGGCGACAAGGCAGGAAGGGCCGGTCGCCTCAAACCGAAACCTACGCTCAAACGAGGAGAAAGACCATGTCCGCAACCATGACCGCCTCCAAGGAGGCCAAGCGCGCACCCGTTCCGATGAACGGCGTCGATACGCCGACGCTGTTCGCCACGATCAACGCCGTCGGCGCCCAGCCGGAACTCGCCAAGTTTCAGTTCCGCGCCAAGAGCCGTTGGGTGTCAGGCACACGCAGCGAGAGCACGATGCACGGCTTTTTCGGCGCGGGCGCCGAGCTTACCCACATTGCTCCGTATACGGCAGTCGGCGATCATCCAGCCGTCCTGTGCGGCACGGACGCCGGACCCACGCCGGTGGAGTGGGTCCTGCATGCGCTGGCCTCGTGTCTGACCGCCGGCATCGGAAATATCGCCGCCGCGCGTGGGATCAAGCTCAACAGGGTCGAGTTGACGGTCGAAGGCGACATCGACCTGAGCGGCGTCCTCGGGCTCTCCGGCGAGGTCCGCAACGGCTACCAAGGCATCAAGGTCTCCTTCGAGATCGACGGCGATGCGAGCCCCGAGAAAGCTCGAGCAGATCGTCATGCAGTCGAAGGCCCGGTCAGCCGTCTACGACATCGTCACCAACGGTGTTCCGGTGTCGATATCGGTCAAGACGCCAGCGATCGCCTAGCCCGCCGGGCTGCCCGGCCCTGGCCGGGCGGCCCCGTTCAACTCTGATAGAGGGACACGAAATCATGCACACGACTGACGTCATCATCGTCGGCGGCGGCCAGGCCGGCCTGGCGATGAGCCGAAGCCTTGCCCTGCGCGGCGTCGACCATGTGGTGCTGGAGCGCGGGCGGATCGGCGAGCGGTGGCATTCGGAGCGCTGGCGCTCGCTGAACCTGCTGACGACCAACGCGATGAGCGTTCTTCCCGGCTTGCCCTATGACGGGCGCGATCCCGACGCCTTCATGCCGGCCGGCGCGTTCGCCGCCTATCTCAAGCTTTACGCGCAGACGATCGACTCGCCCGTCATGAGCGGCGTCGAAGTGACGGAAGTCGAACCGACCGCCGGCGGATACCGCGTCTCGACCACCGCCGGAGAGTGGCGCTCGCAGGCCGTCGTCGTCGCGACGGGAGCCTGCGAGACGCCGTTCCGTCCGGCGATGGCGCAGGCGCTCACGGCCACGGTCGCGCAGCTGTCTCCGTCGTACTACTGGGAGCCGGAGCAGCTTCCGGATGGCGGCGTGCTGGTTGTCGGCGCCTCGTCGAGCGGCGCTCAACTCGCCGAGGAGATCCATGCCTCGGGGCGGCCGGTGACGCTCGCCGTCGGGGATCACACGCGCGTGCCTCGCCGCTATCGCGGACGGGACATCTACGCCTGGATGGAGACGGCCGGCATTCTCGACGATCCGGCCCTCGAGGGAGGCAATCTTGACGCCGCTCGCCGCCAGCCGTCGCTGCAGCTGGTCGGCCGCCCCGACCACCGCGACCTCGACCTCGGCGTTCTGGCCCGGCTGGGCGTGCGGCTCGTGGGCAGGCTCATGGCCATCGACGGGGCAAAAGCCGACGTTCGCCGACGACCTCGATCGGACGACGAAGGCCTCGCATAAGCGCATGCTGCGCATCCTCGACCGGATCGACGGATGCATCGGCGATCATGGACTCGAGGCGCCGGTTGCCGACCCCGCAGCGCGGATTCCCGTTCTGGTCGACGGCGGCGGGCTGACGCTCGATCTTCGGAAAGAGGGCGTCCGGTCGGTCGTTTGGGCGACCGGCTACGTCCGCCGCTATCCGTGGCTCAAGGCGCCCGTTCTCGATCATCGCGGCGAGATCGTCCACCGCGGCGGCGTGACGCCTCTGCCCGGCCTCTACCTGATCGGGCTCACGTTCCTGCGCCGCCGGCGATCGTCGTTCATCGACGGCTGCGGGCTCGACGCGGAAGACCTTGCGCCGATTGTGAAAGCTCGCCTCGGCCAATCGGCGAAGCAGGCTGCATGAGGCGGCCAGCGGCGCGGTCGCGGGAGGACGCCCTGTCGACCGCCCGCGTTTCGCCGATAGGGAGGAACCGATGAACATCCCTGTCCTGGTTCTCCTGGGATTCGCGGCGTGGACGCTGATCATCCTGTCGGTCGGCGTCGGCGGCTACCGCTGGGCGCTCATTCTTTCCGGGCGCGCCTCGGTCGCCGGCTGGCGAGCCGACGCGCCGCAGGGCGCCGACTGGTATCAGCGCGTCATGCGCGCGCACATGAATTGCGTCGAGAACCTGCCAGTCTATGGAGCGATTGTCGTGGCGCTGACGGTCGTGGGATTGCAGAGCCCTCTCGTCGACGGGCTCTCCGAGGCCATGCTGGCCGCGCGGATCGGACAGACATTGGTTCACGTCGCGCTGCGCCAGACCAACGCCGTCGTGAGCGTCCGCTTCACGCTGTTTTCCATCCAGCTGATCTGCATGTTCGCCATGGGCGCCGCCGCCGCGGCGGCGATGATCGGTTGATCCTTCGGCGGCCGCGCCGACAGTTGCTTGAGGGCGGCTTGCCGGACGGCGAAGGCGAGGCCGGCTGCGGGGTCGAAGAGGGAACCCACGCTTCGCTCCTCGCTGCCGGCGGCCTCTACGCGCGCCTCGCCCGGCTCCAGTTCGAGACTGGGGCGGCGGCGCTGACGGCGGTGGCGGAGGCGGCGCAGTAGAGGGAGGGATGGCACGGCGGCGCTTTCTCCTGCGCTGCGCTAGCTGCGCGCGGCGTGGGCAGGCTAAACATCCTTATGCAACGCCTTACTTTGACTAAAGTCAATTGAAGGTAGATCTTCTAAGCGCAGCCCAACGCCTGTCAATAAAGGCAAAAGCATTGTTCTAACAACAGCTTGCTCGATTGTCAGGTATACTGGTATTTGTATATCAATGTTTGGCCGCTCTATCCCATTTACCCACCTTTGCAAACAGCCCAGATTGTCTTTACGGGAGGCTCGTTCAAATAGATCACGATACCTTTTAGGCGAAACACCATAAAAATGATTAAACTGAGTACACGGGTATTCTTCATATTTGTCTCGCGATTGCCCCTCAATTACGATTGAATCAAAGTGAAGATCACTGGCTAGGCTTTTCGGGTAGGGTTCAAGGAAAATGACTTGAGACAGACCTACGGCGACAATATGTTTTGCGCACATATG
>CAVUHX010000047.1:0-194655 GCA_963741405.1 uncultured Alphaproteobacteria bacterium | reverse complement strand
ATCAAGGCGCTCGGTATCGCGACGCCCGACGCGGACAAACCTGTCGGCCAGCTTCGGGCGGCAACCAGCAGAAAGTGGTGCTGGCGCGCGCGCTGGTCGTCCGAGCCGCGCATTCTCATTCTCGACGAGCCGACGCGCGGCATCGATGTCGGCGCCCATGCCGAGATCGTGGCGCTGATTCGCCGGCTTTGCGGCCAAGGCCTGGCTCTGCTGGTAGCGTCGTCGGAACTCGACGAGTTCGTGGCGGTCAGCGACCGGATCGCGGTGCTGCGCGACCGGCGGAAGGTCGGCGAGATCGTCGGCGCGACATCACCCGCGAAAACATTATCCACGATCGCGGGGGCGGAAGACGTGAAACACTCCGCCGATATCGAAGCGGAGACGCAGAGCGCTTCGCGATTGCGGCAATTCTTGGCCACCGGGCGGTCTGGCCGCTTGTGGCGCTGGCGCTGATCTTCGTCATCGACGGAGCATCTCGCCGGGCTTCTTCCGATCCGCATCGTCGAGGGGCGCCTGTTCGGCAGCCTGATCGACGTCCTCTATCGGGGCATGCCGACGGCGATGGTCGCGCTGGGCATGGCGGTCGTCATCGGCACCAAGGGCATCGACCTTTCCGTCGGCTCGGTCATCGCCATCGTCGGAGCGATGATTGCCTGGCGGATCCACGCTGGCGATTCGCATTTCGTCATCCTGCTGATCGCGCTCGGCGTCGGGCTGCTGTGCGGCGTGTGGAACGGCTTTCTGGTGGCGATCCTCGACATCCAGCCGATCATCGCGACGCTGATCCTGATGGTTTCGGGCCGCGGCATCGGACTGATGATCAATCTCATCTACGGGGGAACCGATCCGAGCTTCACCAGCCCCTTGCTCCAGGGCCTCAGCGTCGGCCACATCGGCCTCATCCCGACCCGCATCATTCTTGGCGCCGTGCTCTTCTTCGTGCTGTGGCTGCTGATCCGCCGCACCGCGCTCGGCCTTTTCCTCGAATCGGTCGGCGGCAATTCCGCGGCGGCCGATCTTACCGGGATCAATGCGCGGCTGATCAAATATGCCGCCTATCTCATTTGCGCGCTCTGCGCGGCCTGGGCGGGCGTCATCATGACGGCCGACACCCACACCTCCGACCCCGTCAGCGTCGGCCTGTTCAGCGAGCTCGACGCGATCCTCGCCGTCGTGATCGGCGGCGGCTCGCTGGACGGCGGCCGCATCTACCTCGGCATGACGCTCCTCGGCGTGCTGGTCATCCAGGCGCTGACGACCTCCATCCTGATGAGCGGCCTGCCGCCCGAATACAACCTGGTGGTCAAGGCGGTCGTCGTCCTCTTCGTGCTGCTCCTGCAGTCGAACAACCTCCGCAGCGCCCTCTTGCGGCTTTGCGAGGAAACCGCAATGAGGGAGAAATACCTGCCGCTGCTGGCGACGATCGCCGTCTTTGTGGCGCTGTTCGTCATTGGAGGGTTCCTCTACAACCATTTCCTGTCGACGCAGGTGCTCGGCGACATCCTCGCCGACAACGCCTTCATCATCACCGCCGCGATCGGCACGACCTTCGTCATCCTGTCGGGAGGCATCGACCTGTCGATCGGCTCGATGATCGGCTTCGTCGGCGTCGCGATCGCCAATCTCGACGCCGTGGGATGGCACCCGCTCGCGTCGGCAGGATTGATGCTCGCCTTCGGCCTTCTGTTCGGCGCGCTGCAAGGCCTGATCATCGACTTTTGCGAGATCCAGCCGTTCATCGTCACGCTCGCCGGGCTGTTCCTGCTGCGCGGCGCTGTTTCATGATGAACCTCGACTCGGTGCCGATCCGGCATCCCTTCGTCGCGACGTTTGCTTCGATGAGCATCGCTCTGCCGGGGGAGGGCGTGCTGAGGAGTTCGGCGATCGTCATGCTCGTCTCGCTGGTCGCGGCGATCGTGCTCGCGCATTTCACCCGCTTCGGCACCAATGTCTACGCCATCGGCGGCGACCGCACGTCGGCGGTGCTGATGGGCGTGCCGATGCGGAGCACCACCGTCAGGATCTATGCGCTCGGCGGCTTCTACAGCGCGCTCGGCGGCGTGATCTACGCCTTCTACACCTCCTCGGGCTATCCGCTCGCGGGGACCGGGAACGAGCTCACAGCAATCGCCTCGGTCGTGCTCGGAGGCACGATGCTGACAGGCGGCATCGGCATGGTCGCCGGCACGCTGTTCGGCGGAATGATTTTCGGACTGATCGCGACGCTGATCAATTTCAACGGCTCCCTGAACGGAGCATGGATCATGATCAGCGGCGGAGTTCTCCTGTTCCTGTTCATCGTGCTGCAGCGCTCGATCGTCGGTTCGTTGCGATTGGGAAGCTCAACTTGAGGCGACAGGATCGTGGGACGCATTGTTAAGCCGACCACGGGCGTATTGACCGGCCACCGCTCGACATCGGGGCGCGGCCTGCTCGGCCGGATGGCCAGGCATGGACATGGCGACGACCCCGCGTTCGGGCGCAACATCTACAGCCAGGTCGCCGCGCAGCTCGGCCAGGAGATCGTGGCCGGCGTCTATCCGCCTGGCACGCTCCTGCCGACCGCCGCGGACATGTGCGCGCGCTTCTCGGTGTCGCGCACCGCGCTCAGGGAGGCCTACAGCATCCTCAGCGCCAAGTCGCTGATCGTCGCGCGGCCGAAGATCGGCACGCGGGTGCGGCCGAAGTCCGAGTGGAACCTGCTCGATTCCGAAGTGCTCGCATGGCACCTCCAGGCGACGCCGAACGAGCATTTCATCGACGATCTGTTCGTCCTGCGACAGATGGTGGAGCCGGCGGCCGCCGCGCTCGCCGCGTCGCTCCGTTCGCGTGCGACCGTCGAGCGGATCGCCGAGGCCTACGAACGCATGGACCAGTTCAAGAACGGCGCGGGCGACCTGATCGGGGCCGATCTCGACTTCCACATGGCCATTCTCGAGGCGAGCGGCAACCGCTTCCTCGCCGCGCTCGGCGGCCTGATCCACACCGCGCTCGAGGGAACCTTCCGGCTCAGCTGGCTGGGGGCCGCGCGCATTCAGGACGCCCGCCTGTTCCAGCACAGGGGCATTTTCGAAGCGATCCGCGAAGGAGACGCGGAACTGGCGAGGGCGCGGATGGCCGAACTGTTGCGCGACTCGGTCGAGGACGTGCGGACATACCTGAGACAGCGCGACGCCGGTGCGAGCAGGCGGCCGGAGGATGGCTAAAAGGTTACGTCGCGCCGGGTCTGGTGAAGGGCCGACCGGATGGCGAGCGTCGGGCGGTCCCCCCGGCCGCGATGACTTGCGCCCGGGCGCCGCAAGAGTTCGGAATGGCGAGGCAGCCGAAACGCCGCCTTCGCCAAATTTGATTGACGGCGTGTATAGTCCGTCGCCGCGCCATACGCGGTTTGGGCGCGGTCGGGCCGGCGTGGATTTCGACCACGCCGCCGCAGGTCCGACCGGTCCGCGAGACCGACGTCGGCTGCAAGACATGGCGATACGCGGAAGGGTTGATGGGCCCGCCGCATGTGACGGCAATGAGAGGAGAGGGAAATGGCGAACGAATTGGACGGCAAGACGGCCGTTATTACCGGCGCGGCCTCCGGCATCGGATTGGCCACGGCCGAGGTCCTGATGCGGGCGGGCGCGACCGTAGTCATGGTTGACCGCAACGAGGCGGCGCTGATCGAACTCGTCGCGAAGTCGCAGGGTAGGGCGATCGCCCAGGTGACGGACCTGCTCGATGTCAAAAGCTGCGCGGCGATGATTCCGGAGATCCTGGCGAAGATTGGCCGAATTGACATCCTCCACTGCAACGCCGGCTCCTATATCGGCGGCGATCTGATTGACACCAACGCGGACGCAATCGATCGGATGCTGAACCTCAACGTCAACGCGGTGATCAAGAACGTTCATGCGGTCCTGCCGCACATGATCGAGCGGAGGACCGGTGACATCGTGGTGACCTCGTCGATCGCCGGCCACGCGGCGATCAAGCCTGAACCGGTGTATTCCCCGTCGAAATGGGCCATGACCAGCTTCACGCAAATCGTCCGCCGCCAGGTCAACAGACACGGCATCCGGGTTTCTCAGGTTTCCCCCGGGCCGGTGGACTCGGCGTTGCTCGCGGACTGGCTGCCCGATCGGCTGCAGGCGGCAAAGGACGACGGCGCGCTGATTGAACCTTCGGCGGTTGCGGAAGCCGTCTTTTTCATCCTCACCCGTCCACGAAATGTCACAATCCGTGACATCCTCGTCCTTCCGACGAATTTCGATGTGTGATTTGGCCGGATAAATTATCCTACCGCGCCAGCGTCGCCCTCCTGCTCCCGGATAGGCTGAACCGATCCAGGGACGGCGTGCGACAGCGCGAAGGACGTCGGTGCAACGTCAGGGCGGGCAAGCCGACATGAAGGCCCGCACCTGGCGCTCTCCTCGCGTAGCGGGACCAAACAGGATGCGCGCTTAGAGCACGATGACTTTCGTACGAATCGCGGCGCTTGCCCTCATCCGGCCGCGCTGCGCGCGGCAACCTTCTCCTGCAAGCGGGAGAAGGGATTGTCCGCGCGGTTCGCCCCTCGCCCGCGTAGGGCGCCGACAGACGCCCGTCTTTCGACGGGCTTTCCAGGAGAGGGTGGCGGCCGAAAGCCGCCGGGTGAGGGCAAGCGGGGTCAACTTAATTTCATGTCGCTTTAAAGTCGCATTTGACGCGTTCGCCCGCCGTCTTCGAATGAGCGCTTCTTGCGCACTGTCGTCGCCCACGGTGTCGTTGCGATTGGTCGCATTCCGCCCTTGCGAGTAGGTGCGGCCGCCGCGCCCCGCGTATCAGGTCGCCTCGAACAATCGGCGGACGTCGACGGCGGCTTCGGCGACCTGGCGAATGTCGAGCGCGCTCTCGATGTGCTTGAGATGGTGTTCCATGATGGCGGCGGCCGAGGGGCCGTCGCGACGGGCGATGGCGTCGACCAAAGCGTCGTGCTCGGACTCCGAGCAGGAGCGGACGCTGCGCGAGCCGTAGAGGCCGATGATCAGCGAGGTGCGGGTGACGAGGTCCTCGAGGAACCGCGTCAGCACGGCGTTGCCGGCGGCCTCGGCGAGGCGAAGGTGGAACTGGCCGGACAGCCTGATCAACTCGCTGCGGTCGCCCGAGGCCTCTGCGCGGGCGCCGGCGCGGGCGTTGGCGCGCAGTTCGGAGAGCGCGTCCGCTTCGATTTGGGCCGCCGCCGAAAGGGCGATCGAGCGCTCGATCGCACGGCGCGCCTCGAAGATGTCGCGCGCCTCCTCCGCGCTCGGCTTCGCGACGAAGGCGCCGCGGTTGGGATGCAGCGCAACGACGCCACGCTCCGCGAGCACGACCAGCACGCGGCGGATCTGCGAGCGGCTGCAGTCGAACGCCTCGCAGAGGGCCGCCTCCGGGAGCTTCGCGCCGCCGGGCAGCTTCTGCTCGAGGACGGCGGCGACGATCCGGTCGAAAATCGTCCCGTCGGACGGCGGCTGGCGGAGGGCGTCCGCCGCCGACATCATGCCCCCGTTGTCCATCGCGTCCCCATTCCGTTTCGGCCCTCGCCCGTTCCAGGCGCGGGTTGAGAAGAGCTATCGCCTCAGCCCTGCCGGATGTGATCTGACGAATAATTCGGCAAATAATGCGCCGATCTTGAGCGACTGCACAAAGAGTAGCTGATTGTCTACAATGCGATGAGGGTATGTTGACAAAAAAATTCCACCGCCGCAACTTCATCCTCGCCGTGTACGGTTCCGCGCCCTGAAAGCCACGCCCGAGGGAGCGCCGGACGGCTGGCACCCGGAGGATTTTCACATGGGATATCGAGCACCGTCGTTCCGCGCCGCCCTCATGGGCCTCGCCTCAATGCTAACCCTCGCCGCTGCCGCCGGTCCGGCCGACGCGGCGAACAAGGTCCTCAAGATCGGTTTCGTCGGCGTCACCAGCGGCCCGGCCGCCGCCTGGGGCACGTCCAATGTGCGCTCGATGCAGACGCTCGCGGACTGGTGGAATTCGACCGGCGGCGTGAAGATCGGCGACGAGACCTATGACATCGACGTCGTCACCTTCGACGACCAGAAGGATCCGAAGCGCGCTATCGCCGGCATGGAGAAGATGGCCCAGGAAGGCATCCACTATGTCGTCGGCCCGAACGTCGACGACGGCGCCGCGGCCGTGCGCCCGGTGGCGGAGAAGGCCGGGATCATCTACTTCCCCTACGCCTTTCCCAAGTCGCTCTACACCAAGCCCGCCTCGAACGCCGTGCTCGGCATGGTCGCGAGCTATCAGTCGGGCCCGGCGATCTACAGATATCTGAAAGACAAAAAGGGTGTGAAGACAGTGGCGTTCGTCGCCGCCAACGAGTCCGATCCGTTGATCCAGCGCGACAACGGCGTCGCCGCCGCCAAGGCGCTGGGCCTCGACGTCGTCGCCGACAAGGACACTTACGAAAACGACACGCGCGACTTCGCTCCGGTGCTGACGCCGATCGTCAAGCTGAAGCCTGATCTGCTCGTTCTGTCGGGCGTCGCGCCGGCGAACGCTCCGCTGCTGATCCGCTCGGCGCGCGAACTCGGCTACAAGGGACTCATCTCGACCGAGACAGCGCAGGACGCCAAGGTGCTGCAGGAGGGGGCGGGCGATCTCGCCAACGGCTTCATCTCGGTCGGCGGCGCCTCGACGCCGGAAATCCGCTCCAAGGCGATGGATGAGTTCATCGATCGCTACACCAAGAAGTTCGGCGAGTACAACGACAAGTCGAACACCAAGGTCTATGCGCTGCAATATATCGTCGACACGCTGAAGGCCGATCCGAAGGCGATCGACAACGTCGACGAGTTCAAGAAGACGATCGACTCGTTTTCCGCGCCGAACCCCTATCTGAAAGACGACTCCGCCAAGCTGCATTATGTCGGAACGACGTCGTTCGGTCAGAAGCGGCAGCTCGCCGTGCCGCTCGTTGTCAACGAATATGAGAACGGCAAGTTCAACACGCTGTTCATCGCCAACGTCGACTGAGGCTTGCCCTCATCCGGCGCCATGGCCCGTCGGAAGACGGGCGTCTCTCGAGACGCCCTGTCGCGCCACCTTGCAAGCGGGAGAAGGATAGCGGCCCCCTCTCCCGCAAAAGGGCGTTGAAAGACGCCCGTCTCTCGACGGGCTATGCGGCAGAGGGTCGGGGTGAGGGTGCGGAGGAACCTCAGGCATGGAACAGGTCATCGCCAACGGGCTCTACCTCGGCGCGCAATATGCGTTGATCGCGCTTGGGCTGACGCTGATCTTCGCCCTGATGAACGTGCTCAATTTCGCGCACGGACAGATGTACGTGCTCGGCGGGTTCGTCACCTATGAAGTCTACGGGTTGATGAAGCTGCCCTTCGTGGTCGCGCTCCTCGCGTCGGCGCTGACCCTTGCCGTCCTCGGCGCGGTGGTCGAGCGCTTTCTTTTCCGCACCGTGATCCGGCGCAGCGAACGCGACGAGAGCACCATGCTGCTCGCCGCCGGCCTCGCCTATTTTCTCGATGCCGCCATCCTGATCCTGTTCGGCGAGAAACAGCGCGGCGTGCCCAAGATCGTCAACGGAATCTTCCTCTGGGACAACCTGATCCTGCCCTGGGACCGCATCCTTGTCGCAGGCCTCGCCGTTCTCTTCATCGTCGCCTTCATCCTGATGATGCAGTTCACCAAGCCCGGCCGGGCGATGCGGGCGCTGGCGCAGGACCGGGTCGCGGCGCAGCTCATGGGCGTGCCGGTCGAGTTCTACGGTCTTCTCGGCTTTGCGCTCGGCGCGATGCTCGCCGGTCTTGTCGGCGGCCTCCTCGTCACGATCACCGGCGTCAATTCCGGCATCGGCGGGCCGATCTCGATCAAGGCCTTCATGATGGTGATGATCGGCGGGGCGGGCGTCGTCGGAGGAGCGATCGCCGGTGGGTTCATCCTCGGCATGATGGAGTTGGTCGGCCTCACCGTCCTGCACTCGTATGGCGACATCACCTATCTCGTCATTTTCGTTGCGCTGATGATCTTCCTCGCCATCCGCCCGAACGGGCTGATGGGCAAGCCGTGGGGATGAGACGATGACGGGCAGGGAGCGCGGAACGAGGGTCGCCGCACTCGTGGCTTTTCTCGCGGTCGTGTATGTCGCCGCGCCGTGGATGATCGCCGCAACCGGGCGGACCGATCTCCTTTACACGCTGAGCTCCGTCGCGCTGCTGGCGATCGCGAGCGGCGGAGTCTGGCTCACTTTCTACATCGGCCGGATCAACATCGGCCAGGGCGCCTGGGCGCTGGTCGGCGGCTACGTTTCGGCGATCCTCGTCGCCACCTATGGGCTCTCCTTCTGGCTGAGCCTGCCGCTGGCCGGGCTGTTCTGCGCCGGGGGGAGCGTCCTCGTCGGCCTGCCGATCCTCAGGCTCCGCGGCGTCTATTTCGCCATGATCACGCTGGTCCTGACCGAAGTCGCGCGCCTCGCCGCGCTGGCGCTGCCGATCACCAGCGGCGCCAAGGGCATCACCAGCCTCCCCTCGCCCGGCCGGATCGGCCTGTTCGGCCTGACGATCGTGCCGTCGTTCGACTCCTTCGCCAACAAGAACCTCGCCTTCTATTTCCTTTCGGTCACGATGATGGTCGTCTGCTTCGCCGGGCTGTGGCGGCTGGTCAATTCCCGGGTCGGGCGGCTGTTCGCGGCGCTGCGCCAGAACGAGGACCTCGCCTCCTCGATGGGCCTGAACGTGCCGCTCCTCAGGGTGCTCGCCTACGCGATCTCGTCGTTCCTCGGCGGCGTCGGCGGGGCGATTTTCGTCGCCATCGCCCAGTCGATCTACCCGTCGAGCTTCACCGTCAACGACAGCGTCAACTTCATGCTGAACTGCTTCCTCGGCGGGCTCGGCTACGTGTTCGGCCCGATGCTCGGCACGCTCGTCCTCTATTTCGGCTGGGACCTTCTGTTCCAGGCCGGCCAATACCAGCTGCTGATCTATTCGGGCGTGATGATCCTCTTGATCGTGTTGCTGCCGAACGGCCTCCTCAGCGTCCGGCTGCCGTCGCGGCGGGCGGACTGACCATGGCGCCGATCCTCACCGTCAGGGACCTCACCAAGCGCTACGGCGGTCTCACCGCCGTCAACGAGGTCTCGTTCGACGTCGAGCCGAACGAAATCCTGTCGGTGATCGGGCCCAACGGGGCAGGCAAGTCGACCATCTTCAAGCTGATCTCGTCCTTCGTAAAGCCGACCCGCGGCGAGGTCCGGTTCAACGACGAGGTGATCTCGGGGCTCGCTCCGCATGTCGTGGCGCGCAAGGGGGTCGTGCGCACCTTCCAGGAAACGACGATCTTCAAGGGAATGACGGCGCGCGACAGCGTCATCGTCGCCCATCACCTGCGCTCGCGCGCGAGCCTGTTCGGCTTCTATTTCGGAACCGCGACCGCCCGGCGCGACGAGGAGCAGTTCGGCCGGTCGAGCGACGAGATCCTCGAGTTCCTCGGCCTCGGGCCGGTCCGCAACGAACTCGCGAGCAATCTGCCGCAGGGGCACCTGCGCGCGCTCGGCATCGCCATCGGGCTCGCCGCCGACCCGAAGATCCTGCTGCTCGACGAGCCGTTCGCCGGCATGAACGCCGACGAGACCAACCGGGCGGTCGAGATGGTGCGCGCGGTGCGCGACCGCGGCGTGACGCTGCTTCTCGTCGAGCACGACATGGCGGCGGTGATGAAGATCTCCGACCGGATCGTCGTCATCAATTTCGGCGTCAAGATCGCGGAAGGGACGCCGGCTGCGATCCGCGCCGACGAGAAGGTCATCGAAGCCTATCTCGGCGTCGAAGACGAAACGATCGGGCTCTAGGCGATGGAAGCGATGCTGTCTCTTGCTGGCGTCGAGCTCTTCTACGACCACGTCTACGCGCTGAAGGGCGTGTCGATCGATCTCAATCAGGGCGAGACGGTCGCGCTCATCGGCGCGAACGGGGCCGGAAAGTCGTCCATCCTGCGCGCCATCACCGGCCTCAACCGGATCCGCAAGGGGTCGATCACCTTCGAGGGCAAGCGCATCGACGGGCTCGACCCCTCCGTGATCGTCAAGCTCGGCATCGCCATGGTTCCCGAGGGCCGGCGCGTGTTCCCCTACATGAGCGTGAGCGACAACCTGATGATGGGCGCCTTCTCGCGCTCCGACGCGGCCGGGGTGCGCACGTCCCTCGACGAGGTGCTGCATCGCTTTCCGCGTCTGAAAGACCGGCTGCGCCAGGCCGCCGGCACCATGAGCGGGGGCGAGCAGCAGATGCTGGTGATCGGCCGCGCCCTGATGGCCAAGCCAAAACTCCTCCTGCTCGACGAGCCGTCGCTCGGTGTCGCGCCGAAAATCGTGCAGGACATCGCCCGCTCGATCGTCGCCATCAACCGCGACCAGAAGGTCAGCGTGCTGCTGGTCGAGCAGAATTCGCGCATGGCGCTCAGGGTCTCGCACCGCGCCTATGCGATGTCGACCGGGTCGGTTGCGCTTTCCGGACTCTCCGCCGATCTGGCGACGGACGAGCGCGTCCGGCATCTCTATCTCGGCGGCGATCTCTGAGAAAAAGGCCAATGCGGATCTGCGTCGTCAATCCGAACACCACCGCCTCGATGACCGCCAAGATCGGCGTCGCCGCCAGGGCCGCCGCGTCGCCCGGGGTCCACGTCAGCGCGGTCAATCCGGACTTCGGGCCGCCGTCGATCGAGGGTTACTACGACGAGGCTTTCGCCGTGCCGGGGCTCCTGGCCGAAATCGCCAAAGCGGCCGGCGCCGACGCTTTCGTCATCGCCTGCTTCGACGACACCGGCCTCGAGGCGGCGCGCTGCGCGACCCGCGCGCCGGTTGTCGGTATCGGCGAGGCGGCGTTCCACCTGGCGAGCCTGATTGCGGACAAGTTCAGCGTCGTCACCACCCTGCCGCGTTCGATCGCCCCGATCGAGCGCAATCTCGTCAAATATGGCCTCGCCGCGCGCTGCGCTCGCGTTCGCGCCGCCAACGTGCCGGTGCTCGCGCTCGAGGAGCCGGGCTCCGACGCCTGCCGGATCATCGAAGCCGAGATCGGGCGGGCGCTGGCGGAAGACGGCGCGGAGGCCATCGTGCTCGGCTGCGCCGGCATGACGGACCTCGCGCGCGACCTCGAGCGCAAGGCGGGCGTCCCTGTGCTCGACGGCGTCGCCTGCGCCGTCGGCCTCGCCGAGACCCTGGCGCGCCTCGGCGTCAGGACGTCCAAGCGGAACACCTATGCTTCGCCGCTCGGCAAGGACTACGGCGGGGAGTTCGCCCTGTTTTCGCCGAAGTAGGTCGACGGCCTTGTGGTTCCCGCGAGGCCGCATAGGGACTCCTCTTCCGCGCGGGGCATTTGGCAGCCCGCTTGGATCGGAGGGCCGGACTCGACCCGGTGCGGTCCTTTCCGATCGGCCTCCTACGGGCGGAGAAATCCAGAAAGCTGCCGTAGGCGCTACGGAGGCCCCTGCGCCGAGGCCGACCGTTCCGGGTGAAGCCTCCGAACGATACAGTTCGTCAGAGTCGTGGGTTTGTCGCCCGGTCGCCAAGATGAATGCGCAAGACCGATCATCCGTAGGAGAGGCGCGAGGCAATCGCCAAGTCGATCGCTGTCGCCGCAACATATGCGATGGTAAGGATCGCCTGCGCGCGCCGCAATCGCGTAAGCGCGATGGCGAGCGACAGCGCGGCCTGGACGAGCAACGCGAATTGCGGCGCCGAAACGAGCGGCTCGCTGAATATGAATTCGTTGGCGGCAATTGCACCTGAGTGGTAGGCGGCCAGCAAGGCCATCGCCCAGCGTCCGTCGCGCTCAAACGCCCTGCGCGGCGTCTCGTCCGGCGACGGAACGATGAGGGCGGCGGCCAGGAACAGCGTGAGAATCAGGGCGACGAGCAGGGCGAATGCTCCGGCCGACCATGTCCTCATGCCTGCGAGTTCGGCCAGCGCCCACCAGAATTGTATTAGCTCGCCGAGAATCACGCCGGCGAGCACCAGAGGCAGCCAGTCCTGAGCGACGCGTCCGCGCGCCTTGAACGCCGAAACGAAGCCGGAAAGAATTCGGGCGACGCCCAGTCCCAGCACCGTGGAGAGCACGACGGCGGTAAATCGAAATGCGTCCATGCCGCCGTGATACCAGATGGCGCCGCCGCCCCGTCAACGAGCCCGCGAGCACCGTGCACTCAATTCCCGCAAAGTCACATCCTGCCCCGGAGGCCGACCGTCAAGCGATGGGAACTCCCGCTACTGGCTGACACGCTCCCGATCGCCCGGCAAGATGAACGAGACCGATGCGCCGAGATTGCGGTCGAAGGCGGGACCCGACCGTTGCGCCATGATCAGCCGCTCCCGGCCGCTCTGGGAATGCGTCCAATCGGATCTTCCCGGCCCTTCGGGTAGCACAACCCAGTTTGCAGCGCGACAGAGCCCAGACGACGGGCGACAAAGAGCTCGATTCGGCCAGCCCAATGCCGAGTTGCCGCCAGAAAGAGGCAGGAGCGGTTCGGGGGTTCCGGTGACAGTGGTGCGCCAGGCGAAGCTGGCGCGATCCAGCCGGTGGAAGTCCGGTCCGAGTAAGCCGTAGCGGGCGCTCGGTAGCGAGTGTTGCGGGGCGGAAGGCGACGACCGTCGCGAAGCGTACACAGCGATTGCGTGGGGTGGGCTATTGAGCCTCGAAAAACCGAAATCCGTAGAGGCCGAGGCTGTCACTGTAGCCGAAGGCAAAATGTGCGGCGCCGCTATGCAAGGCGTTGACGCCTACCGTGGTCGAAGACCCCATCACGCGCAAAGGGATCGCGTCGGAACCTGGGAGACCTCGTCTGGTCCGCAATCGCTGAGGCGATCCCGGACCGCGACAACAAGCCAAAAGCGCAATCTGTCGGGGAACAGGCGAGGAGTCGGACGCGCTCGTAGTGTGCGCTGGGCAGCGCGTGAGTCAGGGGGGTTGAAGTCCCCTCGGCGCTCGGATGAGGAGCGCCGTATCCGAAAGCGGGGGTAATGCCTCGCTGGCCGGGAAAGCAAAGCGGTATGGAGAAGCCTAAACGGGCACGAAGGCGAAAGCCGGACACAGCCAAGGTGGACCTGGAGCCGGTTGCTCGAGTACCGGAGGGCAGGGTGTCCGGAGCGATCTGGAATCCGAAGGGCATGAGGAGAAGTATCGGGCTGTAGTCAATGGGGGCCACCCCGAAGACGAACAGGTCGGCCAAAGATGGGGCAAGGTCGAGCCCGCACTATGGGGGCGAAGGCGTTTCTCATTCACCCATCGCACCAAGGTGTTTGCTGGCGGCACGATACGGAAGATTCACGTGTGACCCCAGGAGACCTGCATGCGTCCCGGCTGCAAGCCGGGTAAGCGACCCTATAAGCGAAAGCGAAATGGGAACCGATGCTCATGCAGGAGTCGGAGAACGTAATAGTACCTGAAGCGCGAGACGAATAACTCGCGTGACCGGAGACGGCGGATCGTGAGTGATCCGGGGAAGGACGTTCGTGGAGGGTTCGGGACAGGATCGGTCGAGACAGATGAGAAAGGAGCGTGCAGATGGAAAGTTCCCTATGTGAAAAACCCGAACGACACGCGCCCAGGAGACTGTCGGACCATCTCGGCCTCGAAGGTCTGAAGCAGAAGGTCCACTCACTGGTGGACAAGGTCTACTCACGCACGAACTTGAAGCTTGCGTGGGAGCGCGTTCGAGCCAACCGGGGGAGTGGCGGCACGGATGGAATAAGTATCGAAGATTTCGAGGCCCATCTGGAGATCAATCTAGACAGGCTGCATCGAGAGCTTCGAGACGGAACCTATCAACCGCAACCCGTGCGACGGATAGAGATACCGAAAAGAGGAGCTCCGGGGAAGACGAGGCCGTTAGGCATTCCCTCGGTCTACGACCGCGTGTGCCAACAGGCTATGGTCAACCGTCTGGAGCCGATCTTCGAGGAAGTCTTCGATCCGAGCAGCTTTGGGTATCGGAAGGGTCGCAAGACGGCCGACGCCCTGAGCAAGATTTGGCGCGAAGTGGAGGCTGGAAACGAGTGGATCGTTGACGCGGATTTAAAAGACTATTTTGGGTCCGTGGACCACGAAAAGCTCATGGCTCTTATCGGGAAGCAAGTCGCCGATGGCCGGGTGCTGAAGCTCATTCAGCAAACGCTCACGGCGGGCTACCAAGAGGAGGGTCGCCAGTATGCAACTCCACGGGGAACCCCGCAGGGCGGGGTCATCTCGCCGCTGTTGAGCAATATCCTTCTCACTCCCTTTGACAAGGAGATGAGGCGGCAAGGGTATCAACTCACACGGTGGGCGGATGACTGGGTGGTGACCTGTCGAACTCGAGCCGAAGCCGAACAGGTTTTGGCTCGGGCGGCAAAGATTCTCGAACAACTCGGCGTCACGCTCAACCGGGAAAAGACCCGGATTGTGCACGTGGCCCATGGGTTTGAGTTTCTGGGATTTAAGATCAAACGTGGAAAAAGACAGTTCAAGCTGTCCCACGATCGGATCAAATCCAAGCTGACGCGCCAGGGTCTCTACGCTATTCCCGCGCAGAAGTCGGTTGACCGATTCAAAGACCAGATCAGGGCGCTTACGAAGAGGCATGCGCCTCTACGAATGGGCGAGTTGATCAAGGCGATCAACCCGATCGTCCGAGGATGGGGAAACTACTTTTGCCGCTCTCATGTCAGAAAACTCTTTCATCAGCTGGATGGCTGGATTGTGCGACGGCTCTGGTCCCACCACGCGAAGCGATGGAGGAACACAGGCTGGAAGCACTATCCGACGAAACGGCTGCGGGGCGAGGAGTTCAAGCTGGTCGGCCTCGTCTCTCTGATACCGTCGCTTCAGGCTGCGCAAGCCCATCCATGAAAGCTGGATGCGGGAAAACTGCACGTCCAGTTTGAGCGGCGGACGGAGGTTAGCGCGAAGGCAACTGAGCGCGCCTCCTCCGACCCGACACCGATGAAGCACCCGAACAAAGCCGTGATGGCCCTGGGAGACAGGGCATGGGCGGTGGCGGAGGGCGTGGAGGGAAGGGGCGCGGCCGGAGGGAGCGTGGACCGCCAGTCAAGCCCCGGACGCAGAACCGGGATCGGCATGCCACCGAAGCGGGTCGCGCACGGATCGAGGTTACGGGCCGACGAACAGGCCTTAAGACGCGATCACGTCTGACCTTCGGCAGGAGCCCGGTGCTGCTTGCGGCGTCGAATGCAATCAATTTGGTTGCATTTCCTTACAGTCATGCAATGCTGTGCGCGAGGCCGCATGGGACGCGGCCTTGGGCCAAGCGGGAACTACCACAGTATAGACTTGGACTACGTCCGCCGCGTCGGCGGATCTAGCCGACCGGCATTGGCTTGATGAATGGGGGCGGGCGGCGGCAGTTCCTAGCCCAGCCGGCCCCCGGTCTGTTTTCTCTCACCGGGGAACACCTTGATGAACAAATTTCTTCTTTCCGCCGCGCTCATTGCAGCAGTCGGCGCAACGCCTGTCCGCGCCACCGAGGCGGTGTGGGACTTGACCAACCCATCCGGTGATCTTGGAGGGTTGCATACCTATACCGCCGATGGCTTCCATGTGACCGCTGGCGGCTTCGACAGCGTCTCGACGTGGGGCAACATCGCCATCTTCGCCAAGACAGGCGGCGGCGACGAAACCGGCCTCGGCATCAAGAACGATCCCAGCGGCAACGACGAAATCTGGGGAACGACCTTCATCCAGATGGACGTGTCGTCTGCGGTTGCGGCTGGCGTGACGAACTTCCAGTTCAAGATGGGTTCGACCACGCAGGGCGAAAGCTGGGGCGTCTGGGGGGCCAACACGTCGGGGACGGGAACGGTTCTCGCCGGTCTTGTCGCAGGCAACGACGATGGGACGATCCTTCATACTCTGCCGGGTGGCTACAACTTCTACGACTTCTTCTATACCGGCGGCCCTCCCGGTGGCGGCGCGGGTGGCTGCGGCAACGGCTGCAACGCCAACGTGCTCTTGACCGAGTTTCAAGGTCTGGAGCCGGGAGTTGTGACGCATGGCGTGCCGGAGCCCTCGACGTGGGCGATGATGCTCGGCGGGTTCGCCTTCCTCGGCTTGGCTGCGTTTCGTCGCCGCATACGGGAAGCCACTGTCTGAGGGTCGTCTGGCTTTTCTTCCCGTCTCCCTTGCCGTAGAAGAGGGGCCTTGACGGATGGGGCCGGGCGGCTCAAGCCGCCAGGCCCCGTAATCCGCTTGAAGCCAAAATCTGCTGCAGGTCATTCAGCGCGCTGCCAACGCGAGGCCCGCGCCGCCTCCAGCAGCCGCGCTTTTCCCGCGTGCGCCGGTCGAGCTTCCCAAGCATGTGTGGCCTGCTCTGCGGATTGATCCGGCGCGCCCGCGAGCGAGAAGATCAGGCCCTCGTGCTCGCGCGACAGATCGAACGTCGAGCGCCACAACGCCTCGCCGCCGCGGCTCAGAACCGGGCCGCAAGGGTCTGGCCCAGCTCCGCGACCCGTTCCTCCGCCATGCGCCCGACGAACATGAAACTGCGTCCCCCGCGCGACCACGCGACATAGGAAACTCCTTCGCGGCGGACCGCGCGCGGCGGGGCGTCGGGCTTGCCGTTCGCGATCACGCAGAAAAGAACGGGAGAGCCGCCCGCGTCGGTGTAGGCGATCTCGGCGAGGGCGTTCGCATCGTAAGCCAGGTTGAGCGCGACGCGATAGCGCAGATCCGGCAGCGCGACCTTCTCGGGCGTGAGATCGACGCCGACCTTGGCGCTGACCGCCTGCAGCTGTTTCGCCTGAACCGCGCTGTCCGGGTTCGCCAACGCAAAGGTGTCGGGCGTGTAGAGATCCATGTATTCGATGACCGCCTGGCGCCAGGACTCTTGCTCTTCCTGCGGACCGCCGCCGAATCCGACCCACGACGCTGCGCCCGCGAGCAGAAGGCCGATCGCTATGCCGGCGGCGAGCCCGAGCCAGCCGATCCGGGCGCGCCTGGGATGAGCCGGAGGCCCGGCGTCGGCCGGCGGCAAGGCGGCGCGGAGCCGCGCCAGCGGCGCCTGCCCAAGCAGCGCATCGAAGGACTCAATGAGCCGGTCCCGGTCCCGCCGAAGGACGTCGAGGCGCCGGCGCAAGGATTCGTCTTGCGCCAGCCGCTCGAGCAGGGCGCTCTTCTCGTCCTCGCCGAGTTCGTTGTCGAGCAGAGCGGCGAGCCGCTCGTCGTCTTCGGGCATCGAACCTCGCACGCTCCTATCTCAGTCTCGCCAGCGCGGCGCGCACGGTGGCGAGCCGGCTCATGATCGTGCCGATTGGAACCCCCAGAGCCGTCGCCGCCTCGGCGTAGGTGTAGCCCTCGGCGTAGACCAGGAGGGCGGTCTCGCGCTGGGCCTCCGGCAGGCGCCCGACCGCAGTTAACACTTCACTGGTCAGAATATTCACTTCCATCGCGTGCGCGCCGTCAACCGTCAGAACGTCCGCGGCGTCGACGAACCCGCCGCCTTCCCGAACCCGCCGGGCGCGGATGTCATTGAGCCAGATCGATCTCAGGATGGCGAACAGCCACCGGTCGAGCCTGGTTCCGGAAGCGAACTGGTCGGCGCGCTCGATCGCGCGCAGGCAGGTCGCCTGCACGAGGTCGTCCGCCGCGTCGCGCGAGGACGACAGTACGACTGCGTAGCGCCAGAGCCGCGCCAGGCATTGTTCGAGTCCCGCCCGCACTTCGCGTCGGCTTGCCTCGCTCATGCGGGCATTAGAGCACAAACGCGCGGGCCGCGCAGGAGGCAGCAGCAGCGCGCGTGCGGTCTGACGCGGTAAGTCGGCGAATAATTCTCCCGCCGGCGTGTTTTCTGGGCTCCACGCTCAAGCGGGAAAGGACAAGCGATGCGTGTCTTCCAGGAATTGTTTCGCGGATCAGGTGGAAAGTTCACGGCTGCGGTCTCGTGCGGAATCCTCGTCCTCGGCCTGGCGCTCGCCGCCCCGGCGGCCTTCGCGTCGGGCGGCGGCGGCGGCGGCGGCGGCGGCGGTGGTGGCGGTGGAGGCGCAGCCGGGGGTGGCGCTGGCGGCGGCTCGGGAGGAGGCGCGGCGGGGGGCGGAGCCGGCGGGGGAGCGGGAGGAGGCGGAGCCGGGGGCGGAGCTGGCGGGGGAGCGGCGGGAGGCGGAGCCGGAGCGGGTGGCGGCGGGGGCTTCTATCACCGCTCGGTCAACCAGGAGGATCTGACCACCTGCGAGCCGGGCCAGGTGTGGGACCGGCGAAAACACGTTTGCCTCCAGCGGCGCAGCGACGTGCTGCCGGACTCGGAGCTCACCGAATACGCCTATGCGCTGGCGAAGGCCGATCGCTTCCAGGAAGCGATCGACGTGCTCGACATGCTCGACAATCCCGATACGCCGCGCGCCCTCAACTATCGCGGCTACGCCACCCGCAAGCTCGGCCGCACCGACGAGGGGATCGGCTATTATCTGAAGTCCGTGGCGCTCGATCCCGCCTATCCGCAGGTGCGCGAATATCTGGGCGAGGCCTATGTGATCGAGGGCAAGGTCGATCTCGCCCGAGAACAGCTGGCGACGATCGAGACGATCTGCGGCTCGAAGGATTGCGAATACTACGGCGAGCTCGCCAAGGCGCTTGCCGACGCGCACGCTCTTTAGGATCGACGCCGAAACCGGCCGCGCGGACGCGAGCGATGCCGCGCGGCCCAATCCGGAGAGGCCGAACATGTCGCGAATTCTTTCGTCGCCCGGCCGGGGCGACGCTCCGTCAGGGGCGGTCTTCGACGCCGACCTCCTGGTTCTGCGGCGCTTCGCCGGCCCGGTCGTTCTTCTGGCGCGGGCGATGCTCGCCTACATCTTCATCGCCGAAGGCTTCGGCAAGATCATGGATTACGCCGGAGTCACAGCCTACATGCGGGATTACGGCGTTTCCTCCGCGCTGCTGCCGCTGGTGATCGTGACCGAGCTTGGCGGCGGTCTTCTCGTTCTCTTCGGCCTGAAGACGCGCTGGGCGGCGGTCGCGCTCGCCGGCTTCTGCCTGCTGACGGCGCTTGTCTTCCATCTCGCCGCCGACCAGGCGATCGAGTTCAAGAAGAACGTCGCCATGGCGGGCGGATTTCTGGTTCTGGCGACGTTCGGACCCGGCGCCTGGTCGGTCGACGCGCGCCTTGGACGCGCCGGGTAGTGCGGGATGAATTCAGATCGATTCGAATCCGTGGGCCGGTCTCGCGACAGGGACGGAGGTTCAACCCGACGCATCAGGCTCGGCTGTTTTCGAAAAATCCGCCCTTCATCCTGTTTGTCAACATCCGGGCATAAGGGGTGTCGAGCCGGAAGCGGCGGCGACCTCTCCGGCCGCCCGTTTGGCGACCTGTTCCGGCTCGAAACAGGGCAGGAATTTTCCTGTTATTTCAACGTAACGATACAGAGTTATCCGTTCAAGAACGGGTTTCAGACCTTTGAAAACGCCCATCTTTCCCGCGCTGGAGTCGGCGGGCGGAAGCACGGCTCTTCGCGGTTTCTCCCTGTTGCCAGGGAGAAACCGGGAGAGTTCCCCCAATCCGGGCGTGCGCCTGCCGATCGAAAATCGCGCCTCGCGCGGTCGAGGCCGGGGGAAGCAGGAGCGCCCGTCTCGCTCCTGGCGCCCCGGTCAGCAGATGTCGGGGTCGCGGATGATGAACGCTCGTCGGCTGCCCATCGGCCTCGTCGCCACGCTCCTCGTCTCGGCCGGCCTCGCTGCGCCGGCGCGGACCGGCTCGTCCGTTGTCGCGACGGTCTCGCCGGATCGTCTCGACGACGCGCCGGTGAACGAACGGGGCGTCGTCGCCGATTTCGCCTGGCGCGCCTTCATTGCGCTCAACTGGCCCTCGCTTGCCGACGCTTCCGGCCGCGGCATCCCCGATCGCGCAAGATCCCTCGGCGATCCGGGCAAGCGGGTGTGGGAGACGTTCAAGTCCGACTATGAACTGTTCGAGCGCGGCGACGACGGCCGGCGCGTCGCGCCCGAGCCCTTTGCGAGCTACGCCGGGCGCAACCCCTGCGGCGTCGACAACCGGCGAAAGACGGTCGCCTCGTTCGATCCGTTCGCCGACTTCAACCAGCCGGGCTTCGCCGCCGGCGCGCCGGCCAATCCGCTCGTCGCGCAGAACGGCGCCTATACGCGCTACGAGATCCACTTCAACCAGCCCGAGTTCACGGCTTTTGCCGCGAGCGGCTGGAGCCAGGGACGGAACCTGCCCGATGAGAGCCATCCGGCGCGCTTTCCGGTCGGGTCGATCGCAGTCAAGGCCGCCTGGCGGCCCCTGACCGACGCCGATCCGCCTTCCGCGCGAGCGCGCTCCTATGTCGAGCGCGCCGAGATCGTCGACGTCGCCGGAACGCTCGCTGCGGGCCGTCCGGTCTGCACCGAGAGCGACATCGCGCTGGTCGGGCTCCATATCGCGATCAAGACCGCGAGCCGGCCGCAATGGATCTGGAGCACGTTCGAGCAGGTCGACAACGTGCCGCCGGCGGGCGAGGGGGAGGCTCGCGAGCCCGACGCCCGGGACGCCGGTGTGGCCTATGCGTATTTCGACCCATCGCGGCCGAAGGCCCTCCGGCCGCCGTTCGGCTCGCGCGGAGCCCTGCCGGTCGATTGGACCAATCCTCCGAAACCCGATCCCGCTCCGATGCAGGTCGTCCGGCGCCATCCGATCGACCCGTCGATCATGGCGGCGAACCGCGCCTATTGGAGCCTGCCGGGCGTGAAGGGAACGGTCTGGGAGCGCTACATGCTGGTCGCCGTCCAATGGCCGACAAGCACGGACGCTCCCGGGCCGGACAACGACGGCGCCTATTTTCCGGGGCGCCCTGACAACGCGGGCCCACAGGACGAATCCTACAAGTCGACTGCGGCGCCTGAGGAGAATCTGATCAACACCACGATGGAGACCTATCTGCAGGATCGCCCATCGAGCTGCATGGCCTGCCACCAGGCCGTATCCAACGCCCGCGGCGACGATTTCGTCGGAACGCTCGCAGGCGTCCGGTGAAAGGCGCCGCCTTCCGGGCCGCCGCGCCTTAGGTCAGCATCATGCGCACCGCCTCCGCCATCGCCGCGCCGAGGAGCTTGTGCTGGTCGGGCGCATAATGGATTCCGTCGAGCGGCGAGCAGCGGATGAACTGCCCCGCATCGACGAAGCCGATGCCGCGCCGCTCGGCGAGCGCGCGATAGACGCCCGGCAGGCGCAGCGCCTTTTCTGCGCCGCCCTCGAACATCGCGGCGTATTCGCTCAGCTTTTCGATCGGGGGCGGCGCGACAAGGAGGACTTTCGGCGCTCCGCCGTCGGGACCGGATGCGGAGGCGAGGGCAGCGTCGATCAGCCGCTCGGCGCCGGCGCCGATGGCGTCGGGCGTGGCGCCGAACCGCGCTTTCACATCGTTGCACCCGAGCGAAACGATCACGAGATCGAGCGGGGCGTGGCTTCTCAGGCACGGGGCGAAATAGGCGAAGCCGTTGCGGCCGTCCTCCTCGGGGTCGTCGAACACCGTGGTGCGCCCGCACAGACCCTCCTCGATCACCTGAAAGCTCGACCCCAGGGACCGGGCCATGACGCCCGGCCAGCGGATGTCGCGCGACATCCGCACGCCCGTTCCGGGCGTCGAGCCCCAGGTGTTGGAATTGCCGAAGGCGACGACGACAGGCATGGAGGGCTCCCTTCTCCTTGTTCCGGGCAGGCGGTTTGCGCCCGAACGAACTCGGGATCAAGCTCGCTCGCCGCGCCGGTGTTGAACGCGGCCCGCCTGAAGGCGACAGGCGCGTTCCCGCGGGAAGCCTCAGTTTGCCGCAGGCGCCAGGCGCGCGTGCATCTCCGTCGTCATCCCCTCGATCCGCTCGGCGAGGGTCCTGACCGTCTGGGTCAGTTCGGTGTTCTGCCGCAGCAGCGTCTCGACGGTCTCCGTCAGCGTCGTGTTCTGCTTGAGCATGTCGACCAGGAGCGCCGTCTGATTCTGCATCTGCGTCTGGCGTTCCTCGTTGATGAGGTGGATCTCCTCGCGGTGCTGGGCGTCCGCGATGCTGTTGGCCTTGTCGCGGTCGGCCTGCCGCGTCTGGGCGAGCAGGATCAACGGCGCGGCGTAGGCCGCCTGTGTCGAAAAGGCCAGGTTGAGCAGGATGAAAGGATAGATGTCGAACTGGGTCCAGCCGATCGCGTTGACACAGATCCAGATGAAGACGATGACCGTCTGGGCGATGAGAAAGGTCGGCGTTCCGAAGAACCGGGCAAAACCCTCCGCCTTCACGCCGAACCAGTCGGCGCCGAACACCGAGTTGAGATGCGAGTGAGGGAGGTGGAATCTGCGCACGTGATCGTGTCCTTCGATTCTTTGCGGGACGCCCATGAAGCCTCTCCCATCCCCGCCTTGCGAAGGCATTCGGCGTGGTTCGCCGTATAGTGCGCCGCTCCGACACACACAACGCAGGGAAGAGTATGGCGGCTGCAAGTCAACGCCGCATGAGGCCGGCGTGCAGGACAGCCGGTCCACCGCTCGCCTATACCTTGTGCGAGAGCGGGAGAGCGTCTATCGTCAAGCAATTCTACCAAGTTCCTATATCATAGGTTATCACTTACACGGATAACCCGTACCACAAAGGAAACGCCCGCGTCGTCGCGTCGATGCGAGGGCTTCGAACATCGGCGACGCAGACCATAACCGCAGGGAAGAAACCATGTCTCACAAGCCTGAAACTCTGGCGCTTCACGCGGGCTGGCGCGCCGACCCGTCGACCGGGTCGGTCGCCGTGCCGATCTACCAGACGACCTCCTACCAGTTTCAGAGCGCCGAGCACGCCGCGAACCTGTTCGCCCTGAAAGAGCTCGGCAACATCTACACCCGCATCATGAATCCGACCAACGACGTGCTCGAGAAGCGCGTGGCCGCGCTCGAGGGCGGCGTTGCGGCGCTGGCGCTGGCGAGCGGGCAGGCCGCCTCCGCCTTCTCCCTGCAGAATCTCGCCAGGGTCGGCGACAATGTCGTCTCCTCGACCGACCTCTACGGCGGCACCTGGAACCTGTTCGCCAACACGCTGAAGGACCAGGGGATCGAGGTCCGCTTCGTCGATCCGGAGGATCCGGAGAACTTCGCCCGGGCCACGGACGACCGCACCCGCGCCTATTACGCCGAGACGCTGCCGAACCCGAAGCTGATCGCCTTCCCGATCGCGGAAGTGGCTGCGATCGGCCGCCGGTTCGGCATCCCGCTGATCATGGACAACACCGCCGCGCCGCTGCTGACGCGCCCCTTCGACCACGGCGCGGCGGTCATCGTCTATTCGACGACCAAGTATCTCGGCGGCCATGGAACCTCGATCGGCGGCCTCCTGGTCGACAGCGGAACTTTCCCCTGGGAAGAGCACAAAGGCCGTCAGCCCGCGCTCAACACGCCCGACCCGAGCTACCACGGCGCCGTATGGAGCGAGGCGGTGAAGCCGCTCGGGCCGATCGCCTACATCATCAAGGCGCGGGTGACGCTGCTGCGCGACCTCGGCTCGGCGATGTCGCCGTTCAACGCCTTCCTCACTTTGCAGGGGATCGAGACGCTGCCTTTGCGCATGGAGCGCCATTGCGCGAATACGACGGCGGTCGCGGCCTGGCTCGCCAAGCGCCCGGAAGTGACAAAGGTCATCCACCCGTCGCAGCAGCTGGGCGAAGCCCGGCGTCGGGCGGAGAAATATCTCAAGGGCGGGGAGGGCGGCCTGGTCGGCTTCGAGATCAAGGGCGGCAAGGACGCGGGGCGCAAGTTCATCGACGCGCTGAAGCTCCTCTATCACGTCGCCAATATCGGCGACGCCCGCTCGCTCGCCATCCATCCGGCGACGACGACGCATTCGCAACTCGGGCCGGAGGAACAGCTCGCGACCGGCGTGTCGGAAAGCTACGTGCGCCTGTCGATCGGCCTCGAGCATATCGACGACATCCTGGCCGACCTCGAACAGGCGCTGAAGGCGGCGGCGTAAGTCGGGTCGCACGGCGAATGCGAGCCGAACTGCAAGTGGCGGTCGCGCCTGTTTCGCGCGACCGCCCTTTTCGTATTCGGTCAGAGCACTGAGTATCCATTCTCAAAGCGATGATAGGGCTATCGATTTGGATTGACGTTAGCAATAGTTATGATATCATACATATTGATAACTTTACTGCGACCCATAACGGAGGCTAACAATGGGTGCGCCATTCGCGAATCCGTTCCGACCTGGGGCTGGCCACCGACCGCCGTACCTTGCGGGCCGGAAGCAGGAAAAGGAAGAGTTCAAAAATCTTCTTAAGCAGACTGTTGTAACCGACAATATGGTATTGACGGGACTTCGCGGTGTCGGCAAGACTGTTTTGCTTGAGGAACTTAAGCCAATGGCGCTTGCCGAGGGTTGGCTATGGGTCGGAACGGATTTATCTGAGACTGCGAGCATTAGCGAATCTAACGTTGCGTTACGACTAATTACCGACCTGTCTGTTGTAACCTCCTCGATCTCCGTTGGTCAAACTACTGCACAAGGCGTTGGATTCACGTCGCAGGATAAAACTGAAAATATTACTTTGAATTATGAGAATTTGTTGAGTTTGTACAATGCAACACCGGGGCTTATTGTTGATAAGTTAAAGAATGTGTTTGATGTAATATCGGCCAGCGTTAGGCAAATTGGTAAGAAAGGGATAGTCTTTGCCTACGATGAGGCTCAGAATTTGGCTGATCACGCTCAGAAAGAGCAATATCCTCTTTCGTTGCTTCTTGATTTATTTCAATCTGTGCAGAGACGAGGGGCTCAATTTTTGTTAGTTTTAGTTGGACTCCCCACTCTTTTTCCAAAATTGGTAGAAGCTAGAACATATACTGAGCGCATGTTTCGTGTCGTTCTTTTGAAGAAACTTACAGAAATGGAAAGTAAAGAAGCTATTGAGACTCCGATTAGATCATCAAATTGTCCTGTTAAGTTTAACGCCGGTGCTGTTACTTTGATATACAAACACTCTGGCGGATATCCTTACTTTATACAATTTATATGTAGAGAAGCGTTTGATGCATACCTTCAGCAAGTTGCCGATAAAAAGGTTCCATCGGTTCCGATTACTGGAATCATTAGAAAACTTGACACAGATTTTTTTGCTGGACGTTGGGCGCGAGTGACGGATAGGCAGCAGCAGTTATTGTATGTTATTGCAAACCTTGAGAACTTCGACGGCGAATTTACTGTGCAGGAGATAATGGCGAAATCGGAAGCATTGCTGGAAAAGCCATTTGGAAGAAGTCACATTAATCAAATCCTAGCATCCCTTATTGACGCTGGACTAATTTATCGTGATAGGCACGGTAAATATTTGTTCGCAGTTCCGTTGATGGGGGAGTTTATCATGCGAGTGATGAAGGATTAGTAGTTAACGTAATTCAGGCCCGCTATCGCCGTTCCTCTGTGAGTCGCGACTGTCGCGCCTCCCGTCGCGACTTTCTAACTCTTGTGGTGGCGGGGTAGCTTCTTGCCGCGGCCGAGCGGGATGGCGAACTGCGGCGCGGGCGCGATCATCTGTCGGAGAGTTCCGTCCGACTGTCGATCTGACTCGAGCGCATCAGAGACATTCTGGCCGACCTCAGCCAGGCGCTGAAGGATTCGGCCTAAGATGTGCGCGCTCCCATCTCCCCGTAGGGTGTCGAAAGACGCCCGTCTTCGACGGGCTACGCGGGAGAGGAGTCGGGCGGGAAAGCGCCCCGCCCTGCGGACCCCACATCCGGCCGACTTCGTCGGCCACCTTCTCCCCGCGAGCGGGGATGAAGGAACCATTGCGCCGCGGGACCAGCCGCGCGATGATCGCGCCCGCCGACGCTCTCGGGAGAAGAGCCGAAGGGGGAAACGATGCTGAACGGCCGGCCGTGGTACTCGGCGCTCTACGTCCAGGTTCTGTTCGCCGTCGTGCTCGGCGCCGTCGTCGGCTGGATCTTCCCCACGTTCGCGACCAACCCCTGGGTCGAATTTCTCGGCCGGGGTTTCGTCAAGCTCGTCAAGATGGCGATCGCGCCGATCATCTTCTGCACCGTGGTGTCGGGCATCGCCCATATCGACGAGGCCAAGAGCGTCGGCCGGGTGGGCGTGAAGGCGCTGATCTATTTCGAGGCCGTCTCGACCCTTGCGCTCGTCATCGGCATCCTGGTCGGCGTCCTGTGGCGACCCGGCGAGGGCTTTCCCGTGAAGGAACTGACGCCCGAACAGGCGGCTCAGGTCAAATGCTACGCGGAGACCGCGAGCCAGATGAAGCCGGTCGACTATATCCTGCACATCATTCCCGACAGCGTCGTCGGCGCCTTCGTCAGCAGCCCCGAGGGCGGCCTCTGCCGGGGCGGCGGGCCGGTGGTCTTCCAGATCGGCGATGTCCTGCAAGTCCTGTTCTTCGCGGTGCTGTTCGGCTTCGCGCTGTTGAACCTCGGCCCGCGCGCGGCGACGCTGCGCAGCTTCATCGACGATTTCGCCCATGCGATGTTCGCGGTCATCGCCATCATCATGCGGGCGGCGCCGCTCGGCGCCTTCGGCGCGATGGCGTTCACGATCGGCAGGTATGGCCCCTCGGCCCTCGGCAATCTCCTGAACCTGATCCTCACCTTCTACGCCACGGCGGCGCTGTTCGTGTTCGTGGTTCTGGGAGCGATCGCCCGCCTCGGCGGCTTCTCGATCCTGCGCTTCATCCGCTACATCAAGGACGAATTGCTGATCGTGCTCGGCACGTCGTCGTCGGAAAGCGCGCTGCCGCTGCTGATGGCCAAACTCGAGCGCCTCGGCTGCTCCAAGCAGGTGGTCGGCCTCGTGGTGCCGACCGGCTACTCCTTCAATCTCGACGGCACCAACATCTACATGACGCTGGCGACGCTGTTCATCGCCCAGGCGCTGCACATCGATCTGACGTGGTGGCAGATGACGACCATTCTGCTCGTCGCCATGCTGACCTCGAAAGGCGCGAGCGGCGTGACCGGGGCGGGTTTCGTCACGCTCGCCGGCACGCTCGCGGCGACCGACGCCCGCCTCCTGCCGGGTCTGGCGATCGTGTTCGGCATCGACAAGTTCATGAGCGAGGTCAGAGCCCTTACCAACATCACCGGCAACGGCGTCGCGACGATCATCGTCTCGCTCTGGGAAGGCGAGCTCGACCGGACGAAAATGGCCGCTGCGCTCGGCGACGTCGACCTCGGCGAGGCGGTCCTCGTCGCGGAGACGAGGTAAGGAAGCGGCGCGCGAGCTCGCTCCCCCTCGCCCTTTGGGTGATCGATCCGTCACAATCGGATAGGCTCGCGGCCTCGACGGGACGAAGGCATGAAGCGCTGGTTCCTCAGCTATCACACGCCGGACCGGGCGCTGGCGGAGCGTCTCAAGGCCGCCATCGAGCGCAAGGACGCGGCGTCGAGCGTCTTCTTCGCGCCCGTGGACTTGCGCGCCGGCGGCGCCTGGACCGCGCAACTCGCCGAGGAACTGGCGAAGGCGGACGCCTTCGTTCTGCTGGTCGGCGAACGCGGAATCGGCAAATGGCAGGTGCCCGAATATGACGAGGCGCTCGACCGCTGGGTGAAGTCGGGGCGAACATTCCCGCTGGTTGTCGTCCTGCTCGAGGGGCAGACGGCGCCGGGACTGCCCTTCCTGCGCCAGTTGCACTGGATCGTCACGCCCGATCCGGCGTCCGAGAAGACCATCGCACGGATCTTCGACGGAGCGTCCGGCCGCGGCGCGAGCCCGCCCGAACTCTGGCGCCATGCGTCTCCCTACCGCGGCCTCGAAGCGATGGAGGAGAAGGACAGCGACTATTTCTTCGGCCGAACGCGCGAAACCGCCGCGACGCTCGAAGCGCTCGAAGCGCTCGGCCGGCTGCCGGTGCTGATCGGCAATTCGGGCGTCGGCAAATCCTCGGTGGCCCAGGCGGGCGTTCTGGCGGCGCTCAAGCGGCAGGCCTGGCCGGACGACGCGCAAGCGTCCAGGCCATGGCCGGCGGTCTTTCAGAACAGTCGGCGATGGTGCTTCCTGACGCTGAAGCCCGGCGCCGATCCGATCAAGTCGCTGGTCGATTGTTTCCTCGACGCGTGGCAATTCGAGGCGACCGATCCCAAGCGCGTCGCTCGGCAACATGACTGGATCGACGAGCTTCTGCATGGCAAGGCGACGCTGTCCGACCTGATCGAGGCCACCGAACGCCGCCGCGTGGAGCTCGGTCAACCCAAGCCCCCTGCCTTCCTGCTCTATGTCGATCAGGGCGAGGAGCTTTACGCGCGCGCCGCGGAGCCCGCGCGGCGGCGCTTCTCCGAGCTGCTGGCGGCGGCGCTGCCCGACCCGCGCCTGCGCGCGATGATGAGCATGCGCTCCGACTTCTATGGATCCCTGCAACGCGACACGCCTTTGTTCAAGGCCCGCCTGCAGATCGACGTGCCGCCGCTCGGCGAGGAGGACCTGCGCGAGGTGGTGAGCCGTCCTGCGGAACTGCTCGGGGCCCGCTTCGAGAACGACCGGCTCGCCGGCATCATCGCTGAGCGCGCCGCCGAGGAATCGGTCCGGGACGTGGGCGCGCTGCCGCTCCTCTCCTACACGCTCGACGACATGTGGAGAGAGATGCTGAAAGCCGGCGACGGCGTGCTGCGGTTGCCCATGCAATCCTTCGAGCTTGGCGGCGTGCTGGTCGATCGCGCCAACCGGTTTCTTGCCGAGCGTCCGGGCGCCGAGGAGGCGCTGAGGCGCGTTCTCACGCTCAAGCTCGCGTCCGTGCGCGAGGATGGCGAACCGACGCGGCGCCGCGCCCTTCGCGCCGAATTCTCGGACGAGGAGTGGGGTCTCGTCTCCGAACTTTCCGGCTATCCCAACCGGCTCCTGGTGGCGGCGACGACTGCGGCGGGCGAGACCTACGCCGAGGTGGCGCACGAGGCGATTTTCAAGCGCTGGGACAAGCTCAAGGAATGGGTCGCCGCCGAGCGCGAGTTCCTGAGCTGGCGCAGCGGGCTGGAGGCGGACCGCCGCGCCTGGGAGAAAACGGCGGATCGGGACAAGGACGACGCGCTGCTGATGGGCTTCGCACTGACGCAGGCGCGGACCTGGCTCGCCCGGCGCTCCGCAGACATTCAGGAAGCCGACCGGACGTTCATTGCGCAAAGCCGCAAGACGGCGCGGCGGCGCAAGCGCCGGGCGCAGGCGCTTGTCGGCGTCCTGGTCGCGGCGATAGCCGCTGTCGGGGTGGCCTGGTGGCGCCAGGATTGGCTGAAGGAAGAAGTCTATGCGCTGGCGAACGTGACCGCGCTCAGACCGGCGCAGGAGCGCGTCCTCAAGGAGGGTGACGCCATTCAAGGAATGCCGCGATTGCCCGGAAATGATCGTCGTGCCGAGGGGGCATTTCACGAGGGGCTCGCCTGAGGGACAAGGCAACGACAGCGAGCATCCGCCGCGCGAGGTGACGATCGCCAAGCATTTTGCGGTCGCGAAGTTCGCGCTGACGTTCGACGAGTGGGACGCCTGCGCCGCCCATGGCGATTGCGCCCAGCATGTCAGCGACAGCGGCTGGGGACGCGGCCGGCGCCCAGCGATCAACGTGAGCTGGGACGACGCGCAGACTTACGTGAAATGGCTCTCGAGAATCACTCGAAAGCAATATCGGCTGCTCTCCGAGGCGGAATACGAGTATGCCGCTCGCGCCGGTAAGGAGACGAAGTACCCCTGGGGCGACGAGATCAAGCTGAATGGCCAAGCGATGGCGAATTGCAACGGCTGCGGCAGCCAGTGGGACGGCAAGCAGACGGCGCCGGTCAGTTCATTCGCCGCGAATCCGTTCGGTCTCTATCAAATGGTCGGCAACGTCTGGGAGTGGACGGAAGATTGCTGGAACGGCAGCTACCGGGGAGCGCCGGACGACGGCTCGCGCCTGGACGAGCGGCGATTGTAATTCCCGCGTCGTCCGCGGCGGTTCCTGGATCATCAATCCAGACATCCTCCGCTCGGCGTACCGCTTCGGGGACGACACCGGCGTCCGGTACGGCGTCCTGGGCTTCCGGGTCGCCCGGACGCTTACCCCTTAGATCCTTAACTCCTTACTTCCTGGGGTCCAGGGGCGAAGCCCCTGGTCGAGCTTTTCGCGGGCTTGGCGTGTGATGGCAGACAATGCGAAGCGGACGGGCGCTGCGGTCGAGGCGCATTATCAGTTCCTCTTGTGGCTCCTCCCGGCCGTCGAGAAATTCCCGAGAAGCCATAAGTTCACCCTCGGCGATCGCATCGAGACATCGCCCTGAACGTGCTCGAGGCGCTGATCGAAGCGACCTACACGCGGGACCGCGCAGACGCTCTGCGTCGAGGAAACCTGGGGATTGAGAAGCTCCGGTTCTTGATCCGACTCGCCGCTGACCTGAGATTGCTGGATCGGCGGCGCTACGAACATGCGGCGCGCTCGCTCGATGACACCGGACGCCTCATCGGCGGCTGGCTGAAGACGCATCGCGTCGCCAACAGCGCGACGCCAGGAACCAGCGATGCCGCCACGGCATGACCACTTGTTCACGCGTATCGCCAACTTTCAGGCGCTATACGCGGCCGCCCGGCGGGCCATCAAAGGCAAGCGCAAGAAGCCGGGCGCAGCCGCGTTCTTCGCCAATCTGGAGGGTGAACTGCTCGCCCTGGAGCGGCAGCTGCGCGCCGGCGAATATCGGCCGGGCCGCTATGTCGCCTTCGCGGTCAGCGACCCCAAAAGACGGATCGTCTCTGCGGCGCCGTTCCGCGACCGCGTCGTGCATCATGCGCTTTGCGGGGTCGTGGAGCCGATCTTCGAACGCGGCTTCATCGATCACACCTTCGCCAACCGCATCGACAAGGGAACACATCGTGCGATCGACGCTTATGAGCGCTATCGCAACCGCCACGCCTGTGTTCTGCGCGGCGACATCTATCGCTATTTTCCCGCGATCGACCACGCGATCCTGAAATCGGACTTTCGCCGCCGAATCCGTTGCGAGCCGACGCTTGCTCTTCTGGACCGGATTGTCGACGGCTCCAACCCGCAGGAGCCGGTGAACCTGCATTTCCAGGGCGACGATCTGTTCGAGCCGTTCCGGCGGCGCCGCGGTCTGCCGATCGGCAATCTGACCAGCCAGTTCTTCGCCAATCTCTATCTCGACGGCTTCGATCATTTCGTGACCGAGGTTCTTCAGGCGCCCTACGTCCGCTACGTTGACGACTTCGCGCTGTTCGCCGACGACCCCCCGGTCTTGACGAGTTGGCAATCGCGGATCGAGCGATATCTCGCTGGCCGGCGACTGAAGCTTCACCCGCGCAAGACTTTCATCTCGTCGTGCCGCGAGCCGGCGCAGTTTCTCGGCATTCTGCTCTGTGACGGCGGGCGTCGGCGCTTGCCGGAAGACAACGTGCGGCGCTTCCGCAACCGCCTGCGCGGCCTGCGCGATCAATGGCGAGCCGGCGCCGTCGACATTGAAGACGTCGACGCCCGCGTACGCGCGTGGATCGCGCACGCCGAACATGCCGATACATGGCGCCTGCGCCATGCGATCTTCCGGGGCGGCCGGTTCGATCCGGCCAAAACCCTCGAAGCCTGGACGGCCCCTTGTCGCCGCGTCGTCCGCGGCGGTTCCTGGAACAACAATCCAGACAACCTCCGCTCGGCGAACCGCAACAGGAACAACACCGACAACCGGAACAACAACCTGGGCTTCCGGGTCGCCCGTACGCTTGCCGCCGGAGCCGACGCCATCACGGTGGCGCCGGGTGTGTGTTAAGCGTCCAGGGCCGTCCATGATGAGCACGGTCGGGGCCGCTGCGGCGCCCGACGCGCCGGCGGCGCCGGACTTGGGAGACGCAAGGGCTCCGGCCGGCGCCGCCAACTCGCCTGCCAAGTCTGCGGGCGACCGAAATCGCGAAAGGCGCCCCCACGCTTGGCCGGATCGACATCCTGGGCTTCCGGGTCGCCCGGACGCTTACCCCTCGAGCCCTGGCCGCTCATGGGGTCCAGGGACGAAGCCTCTGGTCGAGTTTCTCGCGGGCTTGGCGGGTGATGGCGGAAAATGCGAAGCGTAACTCCCCCCCAGTAAGCCCCCGCTTGCGGGGAGAGGGACGTGTGAGGCGGGGCGGACTCCTCCGGAGAGGGCGCCGCCGCCGCACATCCGGCGCCATAGCCTGTTGAAAGACAGGCGTCTTTCCAAGCCCTACGGCGCTGCCTTCTCCCTGCCTGCGCCTGCGGGGAGAAGGGAGCGCAATTCGCGCTTGAGAACCTTGCCGATCGGGCTGCGCGGCAGGTTGTCGACGATGGTGAGATCGGACAGGCGCTGGGTCTTGCCGAGCCTCTCATTGGCCCAGTCCTTCAATGTCGCGCCGTCGACGGCGGCGCCGGGACGCAGCGCGACGAAGGCGACCGGCGTTTCGCCCCAGCGTTCGGACGGGACGCCGACCACGGCCGCCTCGACGACGGCTTCGTGCTGGACGAGCTCGGCCTCGATGTCGGATGGGTAGATGTTGAAGCCGCCGGAGATGATGACGTCCTTGCTGCGGTCGAGCAGGATCAGGAACCCGTCCTCGTCGAAGCGGCCGATGTCCCCGGTGCGGATGAAGCGCCACCCTTCGCTGTCGCGCCATTCGGCGTCGCGCGTCTTGTCCGGCTGGTTGTGGTATCCGGCCATCATCATCGCCGACCGGCCGACCACTTCGCCGACCTTGCCTTTCTCGACTTCGCGGCCCGCCTCGTCGATCAGACAGATGTCATGGCCCGGCATCGGCCGCCCGACGGTGTGCAGCTTGTCCGGGAACTCGTGCGCGACAAGCATCGTCGATCCGCCGCCTTCGGTCATGCCGTAAAATTCCACCAGGCCGCCGGGCCAGCGCTCGAGCACATCCGCCTTCAGGGCAGCGGGGAAGGGCGCGCTGGTGGAAAACTTGAGCACAGTGCTCGAGAGATCGTACTCGCCGAAATCCGGACGCTCCATGATGCGGCGATATTGCACCGGAACGAGCATTGCATGGGTGGCGCAGCGATTCTCGGAGAGTCGGAGGAACGCGCCGGCTTCGAATTTGGGCATCAGAACCGCCGTGCCGCCGTGCGCGAGCGTCGGAAGGAAGACGACGAGCGTCGTATTCGAATAGAGCGGCGTCGAGACGATCGTCACGGCATCCTTGTAGGAGACGCGCGCGAGCTGACCCCACCGCATGCGATGCGGCTGAACGATGCCCTTCGGCGCGCCGGTGGTGCCGGAGGAATAGATGATGTTGAACGGATCGTCCGGAGCGATCGAAACGCCGGCCGGCTTCGATCCGTCCGGGCCAATCCATTGGGAGAATGGGGCGCCGGCGTCGCAGTCGTCGAGCGCGACGCGCCTGATCCCCTCGTCGGACCCGATGTCCCCGAGCGCCGTCGCCACGTCGCGGTCGAGGAGAAAGACCTTTGCGCCGCTGTCCTTGAGCATCATCATGAGACTCGCCGGCGTCGAGGACGGCGCGAGCGGCGCAACCGCGGCGCCAGCGGCGAGGATTCCGCAGAAAGCAGCCGCGTAGGTGATCGAGGTACTCGCGCAGACGGCCACCGCCTCGCCGCTCTCGACGCCGTCTCGCTGGAGCGCGAAGGCGATGCGGTCCATCAGCGCGGCGAGTTCGGCGTAGCTCAGTTCAGCGTCGCCCTCGACGAGCGCGGCTCGGCTCGGGCGCTCGGCCGCATGGGCGCGGATCAATTCCGGCAGCGTCCCGAATTCCTGCATGAGCAGCGCCTCGGCCGACATGGGTCGCCCTTCCTGTCGAGAATTGTCCGCCGGCGGCGCCGGTCCGGACGATGGGTTCGACGCCGATACTGCAAACTTTCGCCCGCCTGAACAAGCCACTAAATTTATGTACAATAGGGTTGTCAGAGTTGCAGATTTTGGCGCCTAGCCCCTTGAAATCGTTTCTTCGGCTACAGATTTGGTCATGCCGCTTCGGAGGCGCCGCCCGCCTCCGTCTCAGCTCCATTCCTTCAGCGAGCCGAAGCGCACGAATTTCTTGGCGAAATGCCGGTCCATGCGCATGAGCACGTCGCGCAGGAAGGCCACGCCCTCGGCGAGATAGGGGCCCTTGTTGAGCATCACGCATTCCGCGCCCTGCGCCATCGCCGCGTCGGTCATCTCGGCGCGGCTCGCCATGCCGTCGCGGACGTAATTGTCGAGCACCTGCGTCGCCCAGACGACCGGGGTATGCGCCGCCTCGCACAGCCAGAGAATCTCCTCCTGCATCTCGGTGAGGCGGGCGAAACCGAGCTCGACCGCCAGATCGCCGCGCGCGATCATCACCGCGGTCGGGTTGTGGGTCGCCGACTGCAGGATCAGGCGGGGCAGGTTGCGCACGGCGAGCGGCGTCTCGATCTTGAGCACGATCGCGTGCGGTTCGCGCTTCGGCGCGCGGGCGACGAGGTGGTCCTGCAGGAGTTCGATGTCGTCGACCCGCTGCACGAAGGAAAAGCCGACGAGGTCGGCGTGCTCGGCGATGAAGTCGAGGTCGCGGAAATCCTTGGAGGTCAGCGGCGGCAGGTCGAGTTCGGTCGCCGGGAAATTGACGCCCTTGCCGGGCTTCAGGCGCACGCCCTTCTCGCGCGCGGCGTAGATCTCGATCTCCGCCCGGCCCGCGGTCTTGGCGACGACCCGCGCCGCCGCCTTGCCGTCGTCGATGAACACTTCCGCGCCGATCGTGAGCTGGTCGACGAGTTCCGGGAAGTTGAGCGAGAAGGCGATCGGATCCTTCGTTTTCTCGCTCACCTCGTCGATGAGGGTCACGCGATCGCCGCGCATGAGGCGAGTCTTCGGCGGGGCCTTGACCCGCTGGATGCGGCATTTCGGGCCGCCGAGGTCCATCAGGATCTTGCACCGGCGCTCGAGCCGCGAGGCGGATTCGCGCACGTTCGCGACCATCTTTCCCCAGGCCTCGGCGTCGTCGTGGGCGCAATTGATGCGGGCGCAGTCCATGCCCGCGGCGATGAGGTTGTCGAGGAGCTCGGGTTGGGTCGCCGCCTCCGGCGGCAGCGTCGCCATCACCCGGACCCGCGGCGCGCCCTTCCGCCGCTTGCCGAAGATCCGCTCCGCTTCGGCCTCGAGTTCGGAGGCGCCGTCCACGGCAAGCGGCGGGGCGGGGTAGGGGACATTCGCCTCGCCGGTCAGGCGGCGCAGCGTGACGATCAGGGCGTCGAGGGCCTGCATCACGCTGGCCTCGCTGCGGCCGAGCGACGAGAGGCCGCGCGCGGCGAGCCGGAGTTGCAGCTCGGTTACGTCGCGCCCGCGCAGCGCGATGTAATGAGACAGGTTCGTGGCCCGTTTCCCCACCTTTTCGGCGGCGGCGCCCCATTCGGCCCTGAGCCCCGCGCCTCCTCTTTCGACATCCGCCCGCAGCGCCCGCACATCGGCGAGGAGGGCGGCGAGCTCTTCGAGGTCTCTGGCGGGTTTCGTCGGCATGTCGGCCTTGTCGCGCGGCCGAATGCCCGGAATCGGTTTTCGCCACGCCTTTGCGGTGTTTGACGCGGCAATGTGACGCCTGTGCAACAGCGCATACGCGAGGTGCGCCTTCGGCGACAGGGACGGGATGCCGCGATCGGACCCGCTACCCCTCCGGGCGATCGTCGTCTACCCTAATTGCGCCCAGATGGAGGCTCTCTCCTTTTGTTCGGGCGGGGGGAAACCGCGCGGAGCAAAGGGCTCGGATGGCAGACTTCCGGATTGAAACCGACAGCCACGGCGAGGTCAGGGTCCCGGCCGACAGGCTCTGGGGCGCGCAGACCCAGCGCTCGCTCGACTATTTCAGCATCGGCCAGGATCTGATGCCGAGAGGGATGGTCGAGGCCTACGCGATCGTGAAGAAGGCCGCCGCCGTCGCCAACCACGCCGGCGGCCGGCTCCCCGACCGCCAATTCGAGCTCATCGTGCAGGTCTGCGACGAAATCATGGCCGGCCGGCACGACGACATGTTTCCCCTGCGCGTCTGGATGACGGGCAGCGGAACGCAGTTCAACATGAACGTCAACGAGGTGATTTCCAATCGCTCGGCGCAGGTCGCCGGGATGCCGCTCGGCGGCAAGGCCCCGGTTCACCCGAACGAGCATGTCAACATGGGCCAGTCCTCCAACGATACGTTTCCCTCCGCCATGCATGTCGCCGCGGCGATCGGCGTGAAGCGACGGCTGATCCCCGCCGTGCAGGCGCTCGGCGATGCGATCGCCTCCAAGGCGGAGGAATGGAGGGACATCGTCAAGATCGGCCGGACCCACCTGCAGGACGCGACCCCGCTGACCCTCGGCCAGGAATGGTCGGGCTACGCTGCGATGCTCGCCGACGACATCGAGCGGATCGAGGCCGCCCTGCCGGGGATCTACCGGCTCGCGCTCGGCGGCACGGCGGTCGGCACCGGCGTCAACGCCGCGCCGGGCTTCGCCGAGGCGGCCGCGGCCGAAATCGCCGGGCTGACGCAACTGCCCTTCGTCACCGCGCCGAACAAATTCGCCGTCCAGGGCGCCCATGACGCGCTCGTGCACCTGTCGGGCGCGCTGCGCACGCTCGCCGTGTCGCTCTACAAGATCGCCAACGACATCCGGCTCATGGCCTGCGGTCCGCGCGCGGGGCTGGCCGAGCTCGAACTCCCGGCGAATGAGCCCGGGTCCTCGATCATGCCGGGGAAGGTCAACCCGACCCAGGTCGAGGCGCTGACCATGATCGCCGTGCAGGTGATGGCGAATGACGTCGCGGTCGGATTCGGCGGCGCCGGGGGGCAGCTCGAAATGAATGTCTACAAGCCTTTGATGATCCACAACGTGATGCAATCCATCACTCTCATGACTGACGGCTGCACCAATTTTCGCAGGTTCCTGATCGAGGGAACGAAGCCCAATCTCAAGAGGATCGCCGAACATGTGGAGCGGTCGCTGATGCTCGTCACGGCGCTGTCGCCGGTCATCGGCTACGGTAAGGCCGCCGAGATCGCGCACGACGCAATGGATCGCGACGTGACCCTGAAAGAGGCGGCCCTCAGCCTCGGCTACGTGACCGAGTCCGAGTTCGACCGCCTGGTCGACCCAGCGAAGATGGTCGGGCCCAGCGGCTGAGCCTGACGATTTTGGGCGCCGACGGGAGCGCCTGCAAAAGGCAGGCGAATCTTGCGGCGGTTCGCGTTCCGCTCAGGCTTTCGCCGCCGCCTTCTTCTTTCGCTTCGCCAGCGTCCTCAGCCGGAGCGCGTTGAGCTTGATGAAGCCGGCCGCGTCGTGGTGGTCGTAGGCGACCACGCCTTCCTCGAAGGTGACGAGGTCCTGGTCGTAAAGCGAATGGGGGCTGTCGCGGCCGACGACATGCACGCCGCCCTTATAGAGCTTGAGGCGCACCCGGCCGGAGACGAGTTCTTGGCTCTTGTCGATCAGGGTCTGCAGGAGCTCGCGCTCGGGAGCGAACCAGAAGCCGTTATAGATGAGCTCGGCGTATTTCGGCATCAGCTCGTCCTTGAGATGCGCCGCTCCGCGATCGAGCGTGATCGATTCGATGGCCCGGTGCGCCGGCAGCAGGATCGTACCGCCGGGCGTCTCGTACATGCCGCGCGACTTCATTCCGACAAAGCGGTTCTCGACCAGGTCGAGCCGTCCGATGCCGTTGTCGTGGCCATATCTGTTGAGCGCGGCGAGCAGCGACGCCGGGCTCATCGCCTTGCCGTCGATCGCGACCGGATCGCCCTTTTCAAAGGTGATTTCGAGGATCGTCGGCTTGTCGGGCGCCTGCTCCGGATCGACCGTGCGCGAATAGACGTAAGGCGGCGTCTCCTCGGCGGGATCCTCGAGCACCTTGCCCTCGGAGGAAACGTGAAGGAGGTTCGCGTCGGTCGAGAACGGCGCTTCGCCGCGTTTGTCCTTGGCGATCGGGATCTGGTGCTGTTCGGCGAAGGCGATCAAGGCGGTGCGCGAGGCGAAGCTCCACTCTCGCCAGGGCGCGATGATCTTGATGTCGGGTTCGAGCGCATAGGCTGAGAGCTCGAACCGCACCTGATCGTTGCCCTTGCCCGTGGCGCCATGGGAGATGGCGTCGGCGCCGACCTTGCGCGCGATTTCGACGAGGCGCTTGGCGATCAGAGGCCGCGCGATCGAGGTGCCGAGCAGGTACTGGCCCTCATACTGCGCGTTGGCGCGGAACATCGGGAAGACATAGTCGCGCACGAATTCCTCGCGCAGGTCCTCAATGTAAATGTTCTCCGGCTTTATGCCGAGCATCTCCGCCTTCTTGCGTGCGGGCTCCAGCTCCTCTCCCTGGCCGAGGTCGGCGGTGAAGGTCACGACCTCCGCGCCGTAGGTGGTCTGCAGCCACTTGAGAATGATTGAAGTGTCCAGACCGCCGGAATAGGCGAGGACCACGCGCTTGATCTTGGGGCTGGGCATGAATGGGGCTCGTAGTGGCGGAAACTGGAATTCAAGGAACGCAGGGCGGCCATGGCCGGTCTTGATTCGGTCACGACGCAGATGCGGAAGCGTCGACCGCCCGCTCGCATCGGCCGGACTTATAGGCCCGGCCGCCCGGCGCGCAACCCCGTCAGTTACCGCAACGAGCCGGCCACCATGTCGAGGAGGCATCCCTTCATCCGGAAATCCTGTTTCGGTTGGGCGAATTAGAGGCGATAATTGACCGTTACGACTTCCAGCAAGGATGCAAGAATGCTCGATCGTCCCGTTACCCGCGAAGGTTGGCTCGCCCGAGCTGCGGCGCTCAAGATTGAAGGCCGCGCCTTTGTCAGCGGCGCCTACGTCGACGCCCTCGCCGGCGGGACTTTCGCAAGAATTTCGCCGATTGACGGCAAGGCGTTCGCGAATGTGGCCGACTGCGGCCCCGAGGACGTCGACCGGGCGGTAAGATCCGCCCGCGCGACCTTCGAGAGCGGCGTCTGGCGCAAGGCCGATCCTCAACACAAGAAAAAGGTTCTCCTTCGATTCGCCGAGCTTATCCGTGAGAACGCGGACGAGATCGCGCTCCTCGAGACGCTCGACGTCGGCAAGGTGATCGGGAACTCGCTCAGCGTCGACGTGCCGTTCTGCGCCAACTGCATCCAGTATTATGCCGAACTCGCCGACAAGCTCTACGACGAGGTCGCCCCCGTCGGACCGCACGACGTCGCGATGGTGCGGAAGGAGCCGCTCGGCGTCGTCGCGGCGATCGTGCCCTGGAACTACCCTCTCATCATTGCGGCCTGGAAGCTCGGGCCCGCGCTGGTCGCCGGCAATTCGGTCATACTGAAGCCAGCGGAGCAGTCTCCCCTGGGGTCGCTTTTTCTCGGGCGTCTGGCCAAGGAGGCGGGATTGCCGGATGGAGCGCTCAACATCGTCCCGGGCTTTGGCGAGAAGGCCGGGAAGCCCCTTGCTCTACACGCGGATGTCGACATGATCGCCTTCACCGGCTCGACCGAGGTCGGCAAGCTGATGATGGTCTACGCCGGGCAAAGCAACATGAAGCGCGTCGCGCTCGAGTGCGGCGGCAAGTCGCCGCATGTGGTGATGCCGGACGCGGATCTCGACGCCGCCGCGGAGGCGATCGCCTGGGGCATCTACTACAACCAGGGCGAAACATGCCATGCGGGCTCGCGCGTGCTGGCGCATGCCTCCATCCGCGAGGCCCTGGTCAGGAAGATCGCCGAAACGCAGACGGCGCAGATACCGCTCGGCCATCCCTTCGACGGCGGCGCCCAGCTCGGGGCGATGGTGGAGGAACGGCAGATGGAGCGCGTGCTGAGCTACATCGAACTCGGGGTCAGCGAGGGCGCCCGCGTCGCCCACGGCGGGAAGCGCGCGCTCGCCGAGACCGGCGGCTTCTACATCGAGCCGACCATTCTCGACGGCGCCAGCAACGCGATGCGGATCGCGCAGGAGGAGATTTTCGGCCCGGTCGTCGTCGTCATTCCGTTCGAGACGGAGGAAGACGCGGTGCGTCTCGCCAACGACACAATTTACGGCCTCGCGGCGGCGGTCTGGACACGCGATATGGACGCGGCTCACCGTCTCTCTAGTGCGATCCGCGCCGGCACCGTCTGGGTCAACACCTACGACCGTTCCTCCCTGACGACCCCGTTCGGCGGCTTCAAGCAGTCCGGCTTCGGCCGGGACCGTTCGCCGCACGCGATCGACAAATACATGGACTTCAAGACGATCTGGACCAGGTATCGATGAGGCCGCTTCCGGCGCGAAGTGCCTATCGCCCGCCTTTGCGGCGCGCCGGACTCATGAACGCCTCCGCGACGCGCCCAATCCAAAAGGCCAGATCCTGCCGCACGGACGGCGCCTCCGGCGCGTCGCCGGCGGCTCGCGCCTCCGCCCGAATGAGGGCGGCGTAAGCGATGTCCGCCGCGGTCCGATCGCCCTTTTCTTCCGGCGCGGCCTCGCGCAGCCGATCGAGCGCCGTCGGCCAGACGATCTTCCAGGCGATCTCGATCACCATCAGCGTGACGAGGCCGCCGAGCAGGACGTCGGACAGGTAATGGCCGCCGAAGGCTATGCGCAAGAGACTCGCCGCGATGCCGAAAGCGAAAGCGGCGACGACCGCAGGTCCCTGCCAGGGTGACGGCAGGACGCTGGCCGGGGCGACCATCCAGAAGCCGGTCGCCGCTTCGCCCGAGACGAACGAACAGTTCTTCTTGCAGGCGCCGTCGTCCTCGTACCAGGGCATGAAGGGATTCGGCCCGTTGAACTCCTGGGTCTGGATCGGTCGCGGCCGATGCCAATGGTCTTTGAGGCCGAGGTTGACAATGAGCCCGGGCCCAATCGCTATCGTCGCGATGAGGAAGATCATCGCTCGCCCGCTCGGCGCCCACCGCACGGCGACGCCGCGCCGCCTGGCGAGCCACAGCGCCGCGTAAAGCGCCAGCACAACAAAGGGCGTCACGCGAAAGACGTCGCGGCCGAACTGCGCGAGCCTCCCCTCCCCGATGAAGCCGCCGCCGTCGTAGAAATAATGCGAGACTCGGATATCGAGGCCAGGCCAGGCGGCGAAGACGAGCAGCGTCAGCGCCGTCAGCGCGACGAAGACGGGGAGGGCTTTCATGGCCGCCGTCAGTCCACCCGGTAAGTCTTGCCGGTCTCGTGGCCCTCGATGCTGCGGCTGAAGGCGCGCGCCGCGCGCGAGACTGGAACCGGATCGAAGCCGCGGAAGAACGGGGCGTAGTCGGTTATCGATTCCTCGAACACGGTCGGGCTGACGACGTTGATGCGGATGCCACGCGGCATTTCGATCGCCGCCGCCATGACGAAGGCCTCCAGCGCACCGTTAATCATGCTGGCCGAGGAGCCGGCGCCGATCGGCGCCCGCGCCGTGACGCCGGAGATCAGAGTGACGGAACCGCCGTTGTTGAGCCGCTCGCGGGCGGCGAGGGCAAGATTGACCTGACCCATGAGCTTGTTGACGAGGCCGAGACCGTAGGAGGAGCGCTCGATCGGAGCGGGGTCGATCGCGGCGAGTGGGTCAAAATTGACCGCGCCCGCGGCGCATACGACCGCGTCGAGCGCGCCGGCAGCCTTCAGCCCCGCCGCGATGCTGTCCGGATCGGCGATGTCAATGCGGATGTCGCCCGATCTCGAGCCGGCGGAGATGATGTCGTGGCGCGGCGCGAGTTCGGCCGCAATCGCCCGGCCGAGAACGCCGCTGGCGCCGACAATCAGGATGCGAAGGCGTTGCGACATGAAATGAACCTCGAGCAGACGGATAACATGGCGTTGCGCCGGACCGGAAGGGCTTCCTAACGGCTGGAGACCGAGCGCGCCAGAGACGACTCAACCGCAAGCAACGCCGGTGTTTCTTTCCGTTGCCTCGGCGCACGGCGGGTCTATAGTCTGAGCGCCAAGCGGCGGAGGGAATGGATGGTTCGGCTCGATGAAAAACTTGCGCGCATTCGCGCGGGCAAGCACCGGCAGACCGACTTCATTATTGCCGACGCCAAGGATCCCGACATGGGGCCGGGCCTGCACGCCGTCGGGCCGGCCCGGCAGAAGGACGGATCGGCGACGCGACTGCGCACGCGCGAGGAGTTTCTCCAGTCGATCGAGGCAATCATCCGCCAGGACGTCGTCGACATCATGCTGACCTCGGTTAGCAATCTGGAGCAGCTCGTCAATCGCAAGGCCTTCGCCGCCTCCGGGGTGAAGCCTGTGATCCGCGCCAACGACACGACCGACGTCTGGCGCCATCGCGGCGCCACTCACCACCTTTCGCCGTCGCGGCCTTTCCGCACCGCGTCCCTCAAACATGTGAGGCCGCTGACCGATCTCGGCCTCTATTCGATCACCTTCACCAACGACGTCGATGCGGATCTCCTTTCGCTCGAGGCGTTCCGAGAGTTCCGCGCCGATGCGGAGGCGAACGGCTTTTCTTACTTTCTCGAAGTGTTCAACCCGAATGTTGACAAAGGCCTCGACGCCGAGTTTGTTCCTCACTTCGTCAACGACGCGATCGTCAGGTGCCTCGCCGGGCTGACCGAGGCCGAGCGACCCAAGTTCCTGAAGATTGCATACAACGGCCCGAGGGCGCTCGAGGAGCTCGCCTCGTTCGACCCCAGCCTGGTGGTCGGCGTGCTCGGCGGGGGCGCAGGCACGACGCGCGACTGTTTCGAACTCATACACCAGGCGCAGACGCACGGCGCGCATGTCGCCCTGTTCGGACGCAAGATCAATCTCGCCGAGTCGCCGCTCGACATCGTGCGCCTGATGCGCGCTGTCTCCGACGGCGCGCTGACGCCGCTCGAAGCGGTAGAGGACTACCACGAGGCCCTGCGCCGGAAGGAAGTCAAGCCCCTGCGCGATCTGGCTGCCGACAGCGAGATCACCGAAGCGGTCCTCAAACAGGACTGAGACGGCATGGGCGCGCGGCGGGGGGTGTTGTCGGCGGGAACGTTTTGCGTCGACTTCAACAAGTCGATTGCGCTTTGGCCTGACGAGGACACGTCGAACGAAGTCCTGAAAATCGAGCGCGAAGGCGGCGGCTCGGGCTATAACATGGCGATCGACCTCAAGCGCCTCGATCCGGATTTACCAGTCGAGGCGATGGGCGTCGTGGGCGACGACGATCTCGGCCGATTTCTGTTCGGCCAATGCGATTCGCACGGCGTGCAGCGCGCCGGGCTCAGGGCGTTGACGGGCGGGGCGACAATGAGCGTCGACGCCTTCACCGTGCGCGACAGCGGACGGCGCACTCATTTCTATTATCAGGGCGTCGCGGCCACGATGAACCCCGATCACTTCGATTTTTCGTCGACGAAGGCGAGGTTTGTGCATCTCGGCCTCCCCGGCGCCCATGCGGCGATGGACCGGCCTTGGGCGAACGAGGCGAACGGTTGGGTCACGGTCCTGCGCAAGGCGCGCGAGCGCGGCCTCATGACCAATCTCGAGCTGATGACGACTTCGGCCGTTCGGCTCGCCGAACTCGCCCGTCCATGTCTGCCCTATCTCGACACGCTGATCGTCAACGACTTCGAGATCGGCGCGCTGGCGGGGCGCGATACTCGCCGTTCCGACGGTTCGACCGACGGCGCCGCAGTTCGCCGCGCGATCGATGGCGCCCTGAAGCTCGGCCCTATGCGCTGGGTCGTGGCGCACTTCCCAGAAGGCGCGGTCGCAGGAGGTCGCGACGGGACTCGGATCGGGCTTGGCTCCGTGGCCATCCCCGCAGGCGCGGTCGCCGGCGCGAACGGCGCGGGTGATGCTTTCGCCGCCGGCATGATCTACGGTCTGCACGAAGATTGGCCGATCGCCGACTGCCTGCGGCTCGCGCATGCTTCCGCCGCCGCCTCGATGCGCGCCGTTTCGACGACCGAGGGCGTCGCGTCCGTCGCTGAATGTCTGGCCCTAGCGGAAAAGTGGGGCATGCGGCCCTTCGAAGCTTGACTCGATGCGCCACGGCATGAGAGCCGCGCCTTTTCCTACAGAGACTTCGCGACGTGACCTTTCGTCACCGGATCATTTTCGTGCGCCACGGCGAGACGGCGTACAACGCAGAAAACCGGCTGCAGGGCAAGCGCGACATTCCGCTCAACGCGCGGGGTCGCGATCAGGCACGCGCGGTCGGGCGCACGCTGCGTTCCGGCATCCGACCCGAGATTGACAGGCTCGAGGCGGCCGGCGCCTTCTTTGCGTCGCCGCTGGAGCGCACGCGCGAGACGATGGAGCTCGTCCGGGCGACGATGGACCTGCCGCCGAAGCACTACCGCCTCGACGAGGCGTTGATGGAGATCACGTTCGGCGAATGGGAGGGGCTCACGTGGCCCGAGGTAAGGGCGCGCGACGCCGACGGCGTGGCGGCGCGCCGCGCCGACAAATGGGGCTTCGTTCCCCCGGGCGGCGAAAGTTATGAGATGCTGGTTGTGCGCCTGCGCCCGTGGCTTGCCGCGCTCGAGGGGGACGCGCTTATCGTGTCGCACGGCGGCGTGGCGCGCGCGTTTATGACGATTCTTGCCGGCGTTCCAGGCCAGGTCGCCGCCGGAACTCCGATCGAGCAGGGCCGCGCGCTGGCCTTCAGGGACGGCCGCTTCGGGTGGATCGATTGACGAGGCCTGTCGCGCACGCGCCCGAGCGGCATGTGTCGGCCGCGACGATTCTCCTGTTCGCCGCCTCCTGCGGCCTGATCGTCGCCAATATCTACTATGCGCAACCGCTTATCGGCCCGATTGCTGCTTCGCTCGGTCTCGCGCCGCAGGCGGCCGGGCTCATCGTGACGATGTCGCAGATCGGCTACGGCGCGGGTCTCGTGCTTCTCGTGCCGCTCGGCGACCTCGTTGAGAACCGCACGCTCGTCGTCGTTTGCGTCGCGCTGAGCGCAATCGCGCTCGCTTCGGCGGCGCTCGCCAGCTCGGCCGCCGTTTTTCTAGCCTGCGCCTTGGCAATCGGCTTCGGATCCGCAGGCGCGCAGATCATTGTGCCTCTCGCCGCGCATCTCGCGCACGACGCGAGTCGCGGGCGCGTCGTCGGCTCGGTCATGAGCGGCCTGATGATCGGAATCATGGCGGCGCGACCGGTCTCGAGCTTCATCGCGTCGCAGACCTCCTGGCGCGCGGTATTCGCCGTTTCGGCCATTCTCATGATCGCGCTCGGGATCGTTCTGTCGCGCAGGCTTCCGGTTCGCAATCCCGAGGCTCGGATGAGCTATGGCGCGCTGATCGGCTCGATGGTGCGGCTCGCTGCGGCGACGCCGATCCTGCGTCTGCGCTCGTTCTATCAATCGTGCCTGTTTGCTGCCTTCAGTCTGTTCTGGACGACGACGCCGCTCCTGCTTACCGGCCCCGACTATCGCTTGACCCAGCGCGGCATCGCGCTGTTCGCGCTCGCCGGCGTTTCCGGCGCAGTCGCCGCCCCGATCGCGGGCCGTCTGGCCGATCGGGGCTTGAGTCGTCCGGCGACCGGGGCCGCGATCATGCTCGTCGCCGGCGCCTTTCTCGCGACCATGACAGGGCAGGGGTCGTCTCTCGCGCTGGCGGTTCTGGCCGCCGCCGCGATCGCAATCGACTTCGGCGTGCAGGCGAACGTCGTCCTCGGCATGCGCTCCATTTTCGCCGTCGCGCCCGAAGCGCGCGGCCGGCTGAACGGGATCTATATCGCCACCTTTTTCATGGCCGGCGCGATCGGCTCCGCCGTCGGCGCGTGGGCCTACGCGTACGGCGGCTGGATCCTGGCGAGCCGCATCGGTCTCGCCCTGCCGGTGATCGCGCTCGTGCGTTTCGTCTTCCGCCTGATCATGAGACGCCGCTGAACCACAACTTCAGGCGACAGTCGCCGGCTGTTCCGACTTGCGCGCCTGCCAGGCCGCCAGCGCCCGTTGGGCAACGTCGCCCGCGCCGCCCAGGACCTCGTCATGACCGGGGGCCTTCGCGGTCAGCTCGACGACATAGCCGTTCGGATCGCGGAAATAGATCGAGTGGATAATGCGATGGTCAGACACGCCCCGGGTCTCGACGCCGGCCGCCCTGCCCTTGGCCAGCATCGCCTGGAGGTCGTCGGGCGTGACTTCGAGCGCGATATGAAGGTCGTAGTCGTGCTGCGTCTTGAAGTCGAACGGCATGTCCGGCGCCTCGAAGAAGGCGATGCAAGAGCCGTCGTCCATTCGATAGAAGATGTGAAGGGTGCGGTGTCCCGGCCCGTCTTCGTCTCGTTGATTTCCAGCGCGGCGACGAATGGCAGGCCGAGGAAGTCCTCGTAAAATTTCCGCGTCTCCTCGGAGTTGCGGCAGCGATACGCGGCGTGGTGCAGTCCCTTGATCATTTCCGTTCTTCCCTCGGCGATCGTTCCCGGATCCTACAACAGATGCGTGGGCGGCAACAGGCCGGGGAACGGGTGTCGGGGAACCAGTCGGCCTCCGACGAGTTCTTGAAGGTTTGGCGCCTCGACGGGTGGCGGGTCAGAAATTTTGCCCAACTCCTGACAGACAACCGCGCGCGGCTGCTCGTTCCGATTTCCGTCGCTGCCGCCGATCCTCCCGGCGCTTCTCGGTGAGCGCCCGAGAAGCCTGGGCGCCTCCAATCCGCATAACGCTAGGCCGGCCGGGTTCATCGCGCGTTGACCCGTTCGGAAGGCGTTCGGCGGCGGACAGACGGGGTCACTCCTGGCCGCCATCCGCTAGGGGCCGAAGTTCAACCCACGGAACGGGCGCACCTGTCCAACCGGGAAAATTAGCGCCCGCGGCGACCTCCCTACCCAAAGCAGCGTCGCGCCGTTATCGTAGCTTGGGCGCATGGGGGCTGCTCGGCCTGAGGAGGCGGATGGATGGGGGTGCTCGAAGCCTTCGCATGGGAGTGGGGCTCGGCGCTCATCCGCTGGCTGCACGTGACGGCTGCGATCGCCTGGATCGGCGGATCGTTCTTCTTCATGCATCTCGACGCGTCCTTGCGGAAACACGCGGGCGACGATCCGGCGCTGGCGGGGGTGGCCTGGCAGGTGCATGGGGGCGGCTTCTATCAGATGAGCAAATACATGCTCGCGCCGGCGGCGCTGCCGGAGGAGCTCATCTGGCACAAATGGCAGTCCTACTGGACCTGGATGAGTGGCTTTGCACTGCTCTGCTGGGTCTATTACGGTCAATCGACGTTTTTTCTGATCGATCCCGCCCTTCTGCCGCTCCAGCCCTGGCAGGCGGCGCTGATCGGGATCGCGGCGCTGGCGCTCGGATGGATCGTCTACGACTTTCTCTGCCGCTCGCCGCTCGGGAACAACGAGCCGCTCCTTGCTCTCGTCGGCTTCGGGTATGTCGTGGCGACCAGCTGGGTGTTTTGCCAGGTCTTCTCTGGCCGCGGGGCGCTGATCCACACCGGCGCGCTGATGGCGACGATGATGACCGGGAATGTTTTCTTCGTCATTATGCCGAACCAGCGCAAGAGCGTGGCCGCGCTGAAAGCGGGCAGGAAGCCCGATCCGAAATGGGCGAAGACCTCGAAGACGCGCTCGACCCACAACAATTACATCACGCTTCCCGTGCTGTTCCTGATGCTGTCGAACCATTACCCGATGACCTTCTCGAACCCGAGGGTCATCCCGGCGATCGTTACCTGCATCATCGTCGCCGGTGCGATGATCCGCTATTTTTACAATGTATGGCACCTCGACCACGAGAGAGCGCCGTGGTGGGCCTGGGCGGTCGCGGTGCTGTCGATCGTCTGCGCCTTCTTCTTCGCCGCCACGGCTTCGCCCGGCATGCGCGAACGGATGGGGCTCGCCGACTTGCCGGTTGCGGCCGCGCGCGCCGACGAGCCGAAGGCGCCGCAGGAAGTGGTCGATATCGTGACCATGCGCTGCTCGATGTGCCATGCGGCGGCGCCGATGCAGGAGATCGGCGAGGCGCCGAAGGGAGTGGTGCTCGATACGCCGGAGCACATCGCCCGCTTCGCGCCAGCGATCCGCATGCAGGCCGTGCTGACCCACGCCATGCCGCCCAACAACTATACCCAAATAACGGATGAGGAGCGGGCGGTCCTCGCCCGCTGGCTGAAGCTCGATCTGGCTGAGCGATGACGCAAACGCTCCTGTCCGAGGCCGACCTCGCGGCCGGCCGCAAGCTGATGGCGCGGCTCGAGGCCTTCGCCGCCTTCACCGACGAGCCGGGACGCCTGACGCGCCTGTTTCTTTCCGACGCGCATAAGGCGGCGGCGCAGGCATTCATCGGCTGGTGCGCCGACGCCGGCCTCGGGGCGAGGATCGATCCGGCCGGCAATGTGGTCGCGCGCTACGAGGGAAAGAGCGCCGGGGCGCCCGCGCTGATGCTGGGCTCCCATATCGACACCGTGCGCGACGCCGGCCGCTATGATGGAAACTACGGCGCGCTCGCTGCGCTTGCGGTCGTCGAAGACCTGTCTGCACGCGGCGAGCGGCTCGAGCACGCCGTCGAGATCGTCGCATTCGGCGACGAAGAGGGCGTTCGCTTCCGCTCGACGCTGACCGGCTCGCGCGCCCTCGCGGGCGCCTACGAGGACGACGCTCTCGATCAGAGGGACAGCGCCGGCGTCGCTATGCGTGACGCGCTCAAGGCCTTCGGCGGCGACCCCGTCAGGGTCGGGTCGATCCGCGCGGGGAATGTCGCGGCCTTCGTCGAGGCGCATATCGAGCAGGGACCGGTCCTTGAGGCTGAAGGGCTGGCGCTCGGAATCGTGACCGCCATCAATGGCGCGACCCGGCTCGAGGTCGGCGTCGACGGCGTGGCCGGTCACGCCGGCGCGACGCCGATGGCGCTGCGGCGTGACGCCTTGACCGCCGCGGCCGAGATGGCGCTGGCGATCGAGACTCGCGCCCGAGGCGAGGCGGATCTCGTCGCCACGGTCGGGCGACTGGAAGTTTGGCCGGGCGCGACCAATGTCATTCCCGGCCATATCCAGTTCTCCGTTGATCTTCGCGCGCCGGACGATCGGCGCCGCGCGATCGCGCTCAAGCAGCTGACGGCGACCCTCCATTCGATCGCCGCGGCGCGCGGCCTCACCGCCACCATCGCGAATACGCACGAGGCCCAAGCCTTTACCTGCGATCCGCGCATCGTCGCGGGGTTGACCCGCGCGGTCGAGCACCTCGGGGTGAAGCCCCGGCTCCTGCCGTCGGGAGCCGGCCACGACACGATGGTCATGGGTGCGCTCTGCCCGGCGGGCATGCTGTTCGTCCGGTGCAAGGGCGGCATCAGCCACAATCCGCTGGAATCGATCACGCTCGAGGATTGCGCGTTCGGACTCGCGGCGCTGACACGCTTCGTGCGAGAATTCCGCATCGCCTGAGAAAACAGGGAGGACAGGATGACCAAGCGATTTTTCGGTGAGATCGGCCCCGTGCGCTACGAGGGGCCGAAGAGCGACAATCCGTTCGCTTTCCGCCACTACGATCCGGCGCGTCGTCGTGATGGGGAAGACGATGGCCGAGCACCTTCGTCCAGCCGTTTGCTACTGGCACAATTTCGGCTGGCTGGGCTCGGACATGTTCGGCTCGTCGACCTTCGAGCGTCCGTGGAACAACGACGACATGCAGGGGGCGAAGCTCAAGGCCGACGTGGCCTTCGACATGTTCTCGACCCTCGGTTTCCCGTTCTTCACCTTCCACGACAAGGACGTCGTGCCGGAGGGGGCGAATTTCGCGGAATTCGGCCGCAACCTCGCGGAGATCGCCGACATCTTCGGCCGCAAGATGCAGTCGACCGGAGTGAAGCTCCTGTGGGGCACCGCCAATCTCTTCAGCCATCCGCGCTACATGGCGGGCGCCGCGACCAATCCCGACCCGGACGTGTTCGCCTACGCCGCGGCGCAGGTGAAGAATGCGATCGACGCGACCCACAAGCTCGGCGGCGCCAATTACGTGCTCTGGGGCGGCCGCGAGGGCTACGAGACCCTGCTCAACACCGATCTGTCGCGCGAGCTGGAGCAACTCGGCCGCTTCCTGTCGATGGTCGTCGACTACAAGCACAAGATCGGCTTCAAGGGGGTGCTGCTGGTCGAGCCGAAGCCGCAGGAGCCGACCAAGCACCAGTACGACTACGACGCCGCCACCGTCGCCGCGTTCCTCAGGCGCTTCGGCCTCGAGAAGGAGGTCAAGCTCAACATCGAGGTCGGCCACGCGTTCCTTGCGCATCATTCGTTCGAGCACGAGGTCGCGCTCGCCTCTTCGCTCGGGCTTCTGGGATCGGTTGACGCCAACCGCAACGACTATCAGACCGGCTGGGACACCGACCAGTTCCCCAACAACGCAACTGAGCTCGTGCCGGCGCTCTATTTCATCCTTAAGCAAGGCGGCATCGCGCCGGGCGGCTTCAATTTCGACTCGAAAGTGCGGCGCCAGTCGATCGATCCGGACGACCTCCTGCTCGGCCATATCGGCGGCATCGACGCCTGCGCCGAGGCCCTCGTCGCCGCGGCGGCGCTGATCGAGGACGGCAAGTTCGATGCGCTGAGAGACGAGCGCTATGCCGGCTGGAACGACCCCAAGGCCCAGGCCATGCTGAAGCCCGGCGCCACCCTCGAGGCGATCGCCAAACGCGTCGTCGAGGAGAAGATCGATCCGAAGCCGCGTTCCGGGCGTCAGGAGTTCTTCGAGAACCTTCTGAACCGGTATCGGTGATGTGACGCCAGGGTAGGGCGACGGTCGCTTTCGAGCGGCCGTCTTTACCGGATTTTGATCGCTCGCTGGCAAGGATGCCCTCCGGACGCCGTCCGCACGACGGCGCGCGGGCGGAGTCTACATGCTTAGGGGCGCTCTCCTTTTCGCGGCTGGAGCTGTCGCCCTGGCGCTGCTCGCGCCATCCATGTTCGATGGCGCGCCCGCCCGCTCGACGGCCGACCCCGGCCCGGCCGCCGCGGTCCCACCGGCGGAAGACGCGGATGGGTCCAGAGGCGGCGACCGTCGGGCCGCAGGGTTTCGCCAAGCATCGATCGAGGCCGACCCGCGCGGGCAGTATTCGGCCGAGGCGCTCGTCGACGGCGTGCCGGTGCGCATGATGATCGACACCGGCGCGAGCGTGGTGACGATCTCCGCCTCGACCGCCGCCCGTCTCGGCCTCGTCGCGGGCTCCGGACCGAAATGGACAGTCAAGACCGCGAACGGCATGACCGTCGCTTCGCCCGTGACGCTCGGTTCGCTGAGCTTCGGCGGCCTCTACATGAACGGGGTCGAGGCCCTCGTCCTCGCGCCCGAAGCGGGCGAGGTGAATCTGATCGGCGCAAGCTTCCTCAGGCGGCTGGTCAGCGTCGAGCAGCGGGACGGGGTCTTGATCCTGCGGCAATAGGCGCGTCGCCCGCGCGCCCGCCCGGCAGACGCGACTGTCCAGAATCCGCGCGGGCGGCTGGCTGGACTCGCCGCCCACACACGGCGATCATTCCGGCCAAACAGAAATCGATAGCGCAAATCAGAGCCGCGGCGAACGGCCGAACCGGCGCCCTTTCGCTCTTTCGACGGCCTCAAGAGGCGGGCGGACGGAGCGCTGAACAGGGCATTTTCCCCTGTTTGCCCTGTTTTCGCGAAAAAGAACAGGGCAGGCGTTGCGCGCACCGGATCTCGATAGGCCACGAAACAGTTGATATTTCAACCGGTTATTATGCAAACGGATGCGGCTGGCCGGGCGCGGAGCACCAGAAGAACAGGGGCGCTCATTTGCCCTGATCAGGGGATGAACAGGGAGCGTCGGGCGGACAGCGAAAGCCGTCCGGATGGATGCAGCCTGTGCGCGAGCCAAACCGGCGGCCCAAAGGATGAAAGTCCGCGAGGCTGTTGGATCATGGAAAATGAATTTCGTATGCTGGAATCCAGAAAGCGATTGGGAAGGTGGACGCAAGGTCCAACGACCCCGTTCGGGACGGCTTCCGGGCGCCCCCCTCCTAGGCGCGAGGCTGTTTCTCCGATTTAATCCATTCGAACTGATCACGAAGGAGCCATGCCGCATGAAAACCCGCGCCGCCGTCGCCGTCGCCGCCGGAAAGCCGCTCGAGGTGACGGAGGTCGACCTCGACGGCCCGCGCGACGGCGAAGTCCTGGTCGAGATCAAGGCGACCGGCATCTGCCATACCGACGAGTTCACCCTGTCGGGCGCCGATCCGGAGGGGCTGTTCCCCGCCATTCTCGGCCACGAAGGGGCGGGCGTGGTGGTCGACGTGGGGCGCGGCGTGACCAGCGTGCGCAAGGGCGACCACGTCATCCCGCTCTATACTCCCGAATGCCGCCAGTGCCCCTCGTGCCTGTCGCGCAAGACGAACCTGTGCACCGCGATCCGCACCACCCAGGGGCAGGGCCTGATGCCGGACGGAACGTCGCGCTTCTCGCGGGGAGGCGAAACAATCTTCCACTACATGGGCTGCTCGACCTTCTCGAACTTCACCGTGCTGCCGGAGATCGCCGTCGCCAGGGTCGATCCGGCCGCGCCGTTCGACAAGATCTGCTACATCGGCTGCGGCGTCACGACGGGCGTCGGCGCCGTCCTCAACACGGCGAAAGTGGAAGCAGGCGCGACCGCGATCGTCTTCGGCCTCGGCGGCATCGGCCTCAACGTCATCCAGGGGTTGAGGCTCGCCGGCGCCGACATGATCATCGGCGTCGACCTCAACGCCGACAAGAAGGCGTGGGGCGAGCGCTTCGGCATGACGCATTTCGTCAACCCGAAAGAGGTCGGCGGCGACCTCGTTCCCTATCTGGTCAACTTGACCAAACGCGGCGCCGACACGATCGGCGGCGCCGACTATACGTTCGACTGCACCGGCAATACGGCGGTCATGCGCCAGGCGCTCGAATCCTGCCATCGCGGCTGGGGCCAGTCGATCATCATCGGCGTCGCCGGCGCCGGCCAGGAGATTTCCACCCGGCCGTTCCAGCTCGTCACCGGCCGTGTGTGGAAGGGCACCGCCTTCGGCGGCGCGCGCGGCCGCACCGACGTGCCGAAGATCGTCGACTGGTACATGGCCGGCAAGATCGAGATCGATCCGATGATCACCCACACGCTGACGCTGGACGAGATCAACAAGGGGTTCGACCTGATGCACGAGGGCAAGTCGATCCGCAGCGTGGTGGTTTACTGACAACAGAAAGACGTCCCAGCGTCAGCGACTGGCAAAAGAGGGCCGCCACGACGTTGCGGCCGCCCTCCACGGACAGACCTTCTGAGCGACGCCAAGCCGGCAGACGAATGTCGCGGACCTTGAACGCGATCGGTTCTACTTCTTGAAGACCTTCGCGAGAATAGGACCGGCGTCTCCGTCCTCCACGATCGGCGAGTTATGGATTTCCAGGACGTCCGCCCAAACAGCGGCCGATTCAAAGAGGGCCGCGGGATCGGTGGTTTCGAATAGCGCAAAACCACCGCTGCAATCCACTTTATGCCAGCGTCCAAGAAGCTTCACTCCATCGGGCGGCTGTCCTTGCCCTTCGAGGAATCGACCCACGGCCTCCTTCAAGGCGCCGGGCAACAAAGTCCAAGTCGACATGAATTTCATGGATTCCTCCCAACTTGAGGTATTTTCTTTGCACCATCGCACCGGAGCATAATGGAGGGTCAATCGCTGTGACGGTCCTCACAATCCGCACGCGCCGTTCCTCACGGTCACAGGCGCGCGGGCGCCGGTGGAGAAATCCCTCAAATCAGAGGCCGGCCCGCTGAGGCCGGCCCGGTTGTTTGTCGCGTTCCAGTCAATTAAGGCGACCTAACAGCTCGCGGCGAGCGTCGTGCGACTCGCGCAGCAACATAAGGCCCGCCTTGTTTTCCAAGCCGTCGCCGCAGCTCTTCCCCAAGACCGACGCCTTGAAACAGGCCATCGGGGTGATGGCGAGGCCGGTGTCCCGCACCCGCGCGCCGCGCGCCATAAGGCCGGGGGTCAGCGCGAGCTTGATCGAGGCAGGGGTTTGATCGGATGCAAGAGGGCAAGTCCATCAGGAGCGTGGTGGCTTACCGAGACCAGGCCGGAGAGCGAGGCAAATGTCGTTCGAGCACAGCGAATTGACCGTGCGCGTGTACTATGAGGACACGGATTTTTCCGGCCGGGTCTATCACGCCTCGTATCTTCGGTTCCTGGAGCGTGGGCGCACCGAGTGGCTGCGCGGGCAGGGCATGACCCACCACGAACTGGCGGCGACCACGGGGATCGTCTTCGCCGTGCGTTCGATGCAGATCGATTTTCTTGCTCCGGCGCGGATCGACGACCTGTTGAGTGTCGAGACCCATGCGGCGACGGCGCGGGGCGCATCGATGGAGTTTCAGCAGCGAATCCTTCTCGCCGGAAGGGCGCTCGTCGCTGCAACCGTGCTGGTGGCTGCGATACGCGATGGCCGCCCGGCGCGGCTGCCGGGCTCGCTGCGACAGGCCCTGGGCCATGCCCAAGGGCAAGGGCCCTGAGTTGGCGCGGGAAGCGCATGCGAGCGGTCTTGCGCCCGCAGTTCGCATGCGGCCAAGCCTCGCGCGACTTGGTGGGCCTGCAGACGCTGGGCCTCGGACCGACGCCTCTCCTCAACGCGTTCGACGGCTTCGGCGTTGTCCGTGGCTGCGGCTGAAAGGGCGCCGCCCCGACGTGCCGAAGATCGTCGACTGGTCCAGGGCGGGCAAGATCGAGATCGAACGCGCTGAGTATGCGTGAACCACAGCGCCTCAGATAGATGCCACGCGACCAAGAATCCGGTGATGGTAGTCGTCCGCCAATGCGCGCAGCGCCGCCGCGCCATCGCCGGAAAAAGACTGGCCTTGCATGAGCGCCAGAGTGCGTGGCAATAGGTCTGCAAACTGTCGGATTGTCGCGCCCATGCCCGGGTTCAGGCTGGAGTAGTTGAAAAGATCCTCGGCGACGACCGCGGGCCCGACGACATCGCTCTCAGTCAATGCGGGGCCGTCGCCGAGTTGGATGAACAGATCGCCGCACAGCAGGGTCCAGCGGCGCGCCAAAGATTGTCGACTGGTCTCGCCCGGGCCGTGAACGCCGCAGACCGCCTCGACGTGATCGAGCTTGGCGCGGCATCCGACAACGCGCTTGACGCGGAGGGCCGGGAGAAGTTCGTCGCCACCTTCGCGCCCGAAGGCGGTATCGCCGGTTTTTGGGGAGAGGCGCACGGCCATGAAGCGATCGGCGGCGCCTTCGACTTCATGCTCGCGACCTTTGCGAAGAACCGGCGGCATTTCGTCGGCAATCACGAGGTTCGGGTCGAGGGCGACCGCGCCTCGATGTTCCTCTACTTGGTCGTCTTCGACCGGGCGACGAACGTCTCGATCGGCACGGCGACGTTTCGCGACGAACTCGTCAGGCGCGAGGGGGCTTGGATCTTCGCGCGCCGCAACCTGAGCGCGGACGCGAACGTGCAGTCGATCATCGATCGCCTCCGGGCAGGGGGCTGACAACTCATGATGGCGGTTCTCTATCGGCATTTCGGCGGCGCCGACGTGCTCGAATACCGCGAGGCGCCCGAGCCCGCCATTCCCGAAGCGGGGGTCGTGATCGCGATGCGGGCGACCTCGCTGAACGTCATCGTCGTCGATCGCGGCGGTCGGAGCGCACGCGACGCGCTTCAAGGTCGGCTATGCGGTGTTCGGCGCGGGAAGCGCCTTCAAAGGCGGAGCGTTCGCCCAAAGGGTCGCCGTCGCAGAAATCGGCCTTGCGGCAAAGCCCCAGGCGTCAGCTTCGAACACGCCGCTGCGCTGCCGACAACGGGGCTTGCTGCGCTCTACTCGCTGCGCGAAGTCGGGCAGGTCCGAAGCGGACAACGCGTGCTTATCCATGGCGGATCGGGCGCGCCTGGGCTCATCGCCATCCAGTTCGGCAAGATGACGGGCGCAGAAGTGACGAGCGTGAGCGGCGCCTGCGGCGCCGGGGCTGCGCGCGCGGCCGGCGCAGACGTCGCGCTCGACTATCGGGCGACGCCCGTTCTTCTGAAGGGACCGTTTGACCTGATCGTCAATTTTTCGAGCGCGCTGCCGTTCGCCGCCGCGCGCCCGCTGCTGACCCGAACCGGCCGCTTTGTCGAGGCTTCGCCAACGATAACGAAGTTCGCCGGCAGCCTGATCGCCAATCGGCTCCGCCGCCGCAAGCACCTGATGTTGCAGACCGTCGCCCGAGCGCCGGACCTCGAATATATCGCAGGCCTCGTCGTGGACGGACGGCTGGAGGTGACGATTGCCGCGACCTTTGCCCTCGAACGGGCGAAAGGGGCCTTCCTGAAACAGGAAGGCGGCGGAACCATCGGCAAGATCGTGCTCGCCCGGCGCCTGATCCCCTTGCGGTCGCGGGCCGGATGAGGCACTCGCAAGGTTTCTGATTCCGCGAGGCCCCCCTTGTTTCCCAAACCGTCGCCGCAGCTCTTCGCCAACACCTACGCCTACGAGTCGCTGCCGATGGTGAAGCCGACCGGCTTTCGCGAATATGACGCGCGCTGGCTGTTCGAGAAGGAAATCAACCTGATGGGCGTGCAGGCGCTGGGCCTCGGCCTCGCGCGGCTCCTGAAGGAACTCGGCGTTCCGCGCGACGTGGTCGTCGGCCACGACTTCCGCAGCTATTCCGCCTCGATCAAGCTCGCGCTGACCGCGGGCCTGATGGCGGGCGGCGCGCGGGTGCGCGACATCGGCCTCGCCATCACGCCGATGGCCTATTTCGCCCAGTTCGCGCTGGACGCGCCTGCCGTGGCGATGGTGACCGCCTCGCACAACGACAACGGCTGGACGGGGGTGAAGATGGGCGCCGCGCGCCCGGTGACCTTCGGGCCGAAGGAAATGGGGCGCCTGCGGGACATCGTCATCGGCGGCGATTATGCGTCCGAGCCGGGCGGGGCATATGAATTCGTGCCCGACTTTCCGGCCCGCTACATCGCCGACCTGACCAGCCGACCGAAATTCGCGCGCAAGATGAAGGTCGTCGCGGCCTGCGGCAACGGGACGGCGGGCGCCTTCGCGCCCCAACTCCTCGGCGCGCTCGGCGTCGAGGTCGTGCCCCTCGACTGCGAGCTCGACTTCGCCTTTCCGCGCTACAACCCGAATCCCGAAGACCTGCACATGCTGCACGCGATGGCGGATGCGGTGAAGGCGTCGGGCGCCGACGTCGCGCTCGGCTTCGACGGCGACGGCGACCGGTGCGGCGTGGTCGACAACGAAGGCCAGGAAATCTTCGCCGACAAGATCGGGGTGATGCTGGCGCGCGACCTGTCGAAGCAACACAGAAACGCAAGCTTCGTCGTCGACGTCAAATCGACCGGGCTCTTCGCCACGGATCCCGCGCTCGCGGCCAATGGGGTCAAGGTCGACTTCTGGAAGACCGGTCATTCGCACATCAAGCGCCGGGTGCGCGACCGCAACGCGCTCGCCGGCTTCGAGAAGTCCGGCCACTTCTTCTTCAACGCGCCGATCGGGCGCGGCTACGACGATGGCTTCGTCACCGCCATCGCCGTCCTCGACATGCTCGACCGCGATCCCGTCAAGTCGATCGCCGATCTCTACCGCGATCTGCCGAAAACCTGGGGCTCGCCGACCATGTCGCCCCATTGCGCCGACGAAGTGAAATACGCGGTGGCCGACCGCGTGACTGCGCGCTTCAAGGCGATGCAGGCGAAGGGCGAGAGGCTGACCGGCCAGTCGATCCGCGACATCGTCACCGTCAATGGCGTCCGCGTCACGGTCGAGGACGGGACATGGGGCCTCGTCCGCGCGTCCTCCAACAAGCCCGAGCTGGTGGTGGTCGTCGAGAGCCCGATCTCGGAAGCGCGCATGCGGGAGATGTTCCACGCGGTCGATAGGGTGTTGCGCGAGAACCCCGAAGTCGGCGCCTACAACCAGACGATCTGACTCCCTCTCCCCGCTATTTGCGGGGAGAGGGCTTCCGATCCAATCCTGATGATCGCGCGGAAGCGCGTGATAGGCGATAGGCGGGACCGATGCTGACGGCTTCCGCGCCAAAGATCAGCACGGGATTGGACGCAGACCCCGTCCTGCCCGACGTCCTGCGGCCGGGCCTCAGGATCGTCTTCTGCGGCACGGCGGCGGGGACCGTATCGGCGCGGCGCGGCGCCTATTATGCGCACCCGCAAAACAAGTTCTGGCGGGTCCTGCACTTTGTCCGGCTTACGCCGAGGCTCATGAGCCCGGATGACTATCGCGCGCTGCCGGAGTTCGGGATCGGCCTCACCGATCTGGCGAAGCACGTGAGCGGCATGGACCACGAATTGCCGCGCGAAGCGCTCGGCCCTGCGGCCCGGGTTGCGCTGACCGAAAAAATAACAGAGGCCCAGCCCAAAATCCTCGCCTTCACCAGCCTGGCCGCCGGCCGCCGCTGGATCGGCCGACAGGCGGGCTTCGGCGACAGCGGCGAGCGCATCGGCGCAACCCGCGTCTGGCTGTTGCCTTCGCCCTCGCCCGCGGCCCACTGGAATTGGGACGAGACCTGGTGGCGAAGGCTGGCCGAGGCGGCGGACGAATCAACGACTTGAGGCCGGAAACCGCGTCACGCTTCGTGATGCGCCAGAGCCGACCGCAGATGGCCGCGGCTTCGCCCGATCACCGCCTTCGCCGTCGCAACGTCGATGCCTTTCGCCACCAGCACCGCGAGCTTCACGTCGCCGCCGGCGGCGTCGAACGCCCGTTGCGCGGTTTCGTCGTCGCAATGCGCGAGATGTCCGATCATCACGGTCGCCCGCCGCATGAGCTTGGCGTTGCGCGAGCGCATGTCCACCATCAATCCGCGATAGACGCGCCCCAAGCGGATCATCACCAGGGTGGACAAGAGGTTGAGGACGACCTTTTGCGCCGTGCCCGCCTTCATCCGCGTGGACCCGGCCAGGACCTCCGGCCCGGTGTCGATCAAGATCGGATGCTCGGCCGACTCGAGCAGCGGAGTTTTCGGATTGTTGGCGACGCCGACGGTCAGCGCCCCGCGGTTTCGCGCGCCCTGGACGAATTCGAGCGTGTAGGGCGTCGCGCCGCTCGCCGACAGCCCGATGACGACGTCGCGCGCTCCGATCGCGAAATCCGCCAGCGCGCGCTTCCCCGCGTCGCGATCGTCCTCGGCGCCTTCGGCGCTGGCGCGAAGCGCGTTCTCGCCGCCGGCGATCGCGAACACCACCCGCGCTTCCGGCCAATCGAAGGTCGGCGAGAGTTCGGCCCCGTCCTGGACGCCGATCCGGCCCGACGTTCCCGCGCCGGCGTAGACGAGGCGCCCGCGGTCGGCGAGCCGGGCGGCGGCGGCCTCGCCCGCCGCGACGATCTCCGGCAGCGCGGCGCGAACCGCGGCCACCGCCGCAAGCTGGCCTTCGAACATCGCATGGACAGCCTCCAGACTCGGCCAGGCGTCGAGGTCCGCGAAGCGGGGACTGAGGTCTTCGGTGCGCATCGGTGCGATATCCATGAGAAAGGTCGCGCGGCGGGGCGCGCGGAGTTCGTCTTGCGCGAGGGAGTAAACGAAAACGGCGCCGCGGCGATGACGGCCATCCGGCTCAGCCGCTGGTCGCCGCCTCGATCGCCGCGCTGAGCCGGATCGCGTCGGTGATCACGATGGCGCCGCGGCGCCGCTCGATGAGGCCGCTGCGCTCCATGGCGTTGATCTCGCGCGACACGGTCTCCCGGCGGGTGTTGATGCGTGCGGCGAGCTCCGACTGGTTCGGAGGGGTGACGATGATCGCGCGCTTCGGATCGTCGCGATCGGGCCGCGCGAGGCGCAGGAGCTCGGCGTGGACCCGCGCCCGGACGTTCAGCGCCCCCAATTCGCCGACCCTGCCCGACATCGCGCGAAGCCGCTGGATCAGCATCGAGATGACGGCCTCGGCGAGCGGGCGATGGGAGAACATCGTCTCGACGAACACCGGTCCCGGCATTTTCGCCACCACCGAATCGGTGACCGCGAAGACGCTCGCGGCGCGGGGCGCGCCGTCGATGGCGGCCATTTCGCCGAAGATCGAGCCGGCGTGCATCTCGTTGAAGATGAGATCCTGGCGGGCCATGTTGAGCACCGCCCTCAAGTGCCCGCTCATGATGAAATAGACGTCGCGGTCGTGCGCCGACTGGTCGACGAGCCAGGCGCCCGAGGACGTCCTCAGCCATATGCACTGACGATCGAGGACCCGGCATGGGCCGGGGTCGAGCGTCTTGAAACACCGGTGCGCCGCGAGCGTATTGGGAACCGACATCGCTTCTGCCCGTCCAGACGAACAGACGGTGGACGACGATTGCCGCGACGTCAAGCGCAAACAAAACCGTCCCGCCCGAGGCGGGCGGCCGAAACGGACCTCAGCTTGACCGCGCGGCGCCACGCGCGGCGAGACGCCGACCGTGCCTTGCAGAATCGCCTTCCGCTGTGACGAGCGTCACACTGATGGCCGGCTCGGAAAAAGTGTTTGCACTGTGACGCCGCTCACAGCGACTCCCCGTTCACAGCGCTACTTTTGGCGTGAAGATTGCTACCGGCGGAGATCCGATCGAACGAGGTCTCCGTATGTAGAACACCGCGTCGCAGCGCTTTGGGGAAGGCGCACGACGCGGCTCCGCGCCTCGCCTCCCAATGCGCGGAGACAAAGAGCGCGGCGCCCCTGCTGTTCCGCGAGCCGGGCGCCGCGCTCGTAGTTCCTGGCGCCCGCGCGCAGGATCCGCTCACTTCACCTGGAATTCCATGTGGACGCGGCCGTGTCCGCGCATGACGCGCCGCGAGCCGCCATCGACTCGAGCCGGCGCCCTCTCACGTTCCGCCTGGGCCGGCGCGGGAGCAGCCGCCTCGCCCTGGCGGACGCCCGTTGTCGGAAGGCTGTTTGCTTTTGGCCCGTGGCTGGCGAGGCAGGCGTTGTAGGCGAGGGGGTCCTCGTACCGGGCGCAGGCAGGGTCGTCTTCGGCGCGCGCCGGCCTGGTCGACGCGGCCGCCAGAACCAGCAGCATGAGCGCGGCGCGCTGCGTCATGGGTTCACCCGCGCAAGGTCGCTCCCGTCCTCTTCGACACCTCGGCGACTATCCCGGCGATGGCGGCTTCGATCTCCGCGTCGGTCAGGGTGCGCTCGCGCGGCTGCAAGGTCACGCTGACCGCAACCGATTTCGCGCCTTCCGGCAGGCCTTTGCCTTGGTAGACGTCGAACACGCCGACGTCCGTAATGAGCGACCGCTCTGCGCTTTGGGCGGCCTTGACGATGTCGCCGGCGCGAACCGTGGCGTTGACCACGAAGGCGAGGTCGCGTTCGACCGGCATGAAATCCGAACGCTCGAGCCTCGGCTTCGCCTTGGTCGCCCTGGCTTTCGGCGCAGGCACGGCGTCGAGGACGATCTCGAAGGCGACGATCGGCCCCTCGGCGTCGAGCGCCTCGCAGACGCTCGGATGCAACTGGCCGAACCAGCCGACGACATTTTTCGGCCCGAACTGCAGCGTCGCCGAGCGCCCGGGATGGAGAAAGGAGGGACCGCCCGGCGCGATCTGCACTACACTGGCGACCCCGAGCGCCGCGAGAAGCGCCATGGCGTCGCTCTTGGCGTCGAACGCGTCGACGGCGCCGCCGCCGCTCCAGTGCCGGCCTTCGCCGGACGCCTTCGCCCGGCCGCGTCGCACCGCGGCCGCCGCGACGCGCTGGTCGTTCTCGCCCGCCCCGAGAAAGATCTGGCCGACCTCGAACAGTGCAACGTCGTTCAGCGCCCGGCGGGCGTTGCGCTCGGCCGCGGCGACCAGGCCGGGGATGAGGCTCGGGCGCATGTCGGACAGGTCGGAGGCGATCGGGTTCGCCAGCGCAAGCGGCGGCCGGCCCGCGCCGAACAGCTCGGCGGCAGCCCTTGAGATAAACGACCAGGTCACCGCCTCGCGCAGCGACACGGAGGCGAGCGTCCGCTTGGCGAGGCGAGTCCGCTTCTGCAGCGGCGTCAGCACCGGCGCGGGCACGCCCTCGTCGGGGCGGGGCAGCGGCGTCATCGGGGCCCGGTCGACGCCGACGATCCGCAGGATCTGCTCGACCACGTCGGCCTTCACGGTGACGTCGGGTCGCCAGGACGGAACGCGGACCCTGCCGTCCTCGACGCCGAAGCCGAGCCGGACGAGAATCGCCTCGCCTTCCGCACGGGGGATGTCGGCGCCGACCAGGCGCCGGACTTCGCCATAGGGGAAATCGATCCAGCGCCGTGGGGCGGAAGGGTCGCCCGCGACGGTCATCCGGGACGGTTCGCCGCCGCAAATGTCGAGCACGAGCTCCGTCGCCAGATCGCAGCCGGGTATGCAGAAGTCGGGATCGACGCCGCGCTCGAAGCGGTAGCGCGCGTCGGTGAGGATGCCGAGCTTGCGGCCGGTCTGGGCGATGTTGGTCGGGTCCCACAGCGCGCTTTCGATCAGCACGTCGCGGGTCTGTTCGTCGCAGCCAGAGCGTTCGCCGCCCATGACGCCGGCGATCGAATCGGGGCCTCGGGCGTCGGCAATGACGACCATGCTCTCGTCGAGTGCGTAGGTCTTGCCGTCGAGCGCGAGCACGCTGTCTCCCCGACGCGCGCGCCGCACGGTCAAATCGCCCTCGACCTTGGCCAAGTCGTACACATGCAAGGGGCGGCCGCGGTCGAAGGTCAGGTAATTGGTGATGTCGACCAGCGCGCTGATCGACCTGAGCCCGATCGCCCGCAGGCGCTTCTGCATCCACTCCGGCGATGGGCCGTTGCGGACGCCGCGCACCAGCCGCAGCGCGAAGGCCGGGCAGAGGCGGGCGTCCTCGGAGGCGAAATCGAGATGCACCCGGGTCGGGCAGTCGAAAGCGCCGCCGACCGGTTTCGGCGCGGGAATTATGAGGGTTCCGAGCCCGGCCGCGGCGAGGTCGCGGGCGATGCCGGAGACGCCCGTGGCGTCCGGGCGGTTCGGCGTCAGGGCGACGTCGATCACCGGATCGTCGAGCCCGGCCCAGCCCGCATAAGCGACGCCGACCGGCGCGTCGTCCGGCAGCTCCATGATGCCGTCGTGATCGTTGCTGAGTTCGAGCTCCGCCGCCGAGCACAGCATGCCGTTCGAACTCCACGCCGCGGATGACCCCCTTGGCGAGCGTGATCTTCTTGCCGGGAATATAGGTCCCTACCGGCGAGAACACGCTCTTCATGCCCGTCCGGGCGTTCGGCGCGCCGCAGACCACCTGGACCGGCCCGGCGCCGGCGTCGACCAGGCAGACCCGCAAGCGGTCGGCGTTGGGGTGCGGTCCGGCCTCGATCACGCGTGCGACGACGAACCCGTCGTATTTGGCGCCCGGGTCCGCGACGCCTTCCACCTCGAGCCCGACGCGGGTCAGCGTTTCGACGATCTCGGCGAGCGAGGCTTGCGTTTCGAGATGGTCCTTGAGCCAGGAGAGGGTGAATTTCATGCTGTCAATCCAACGAATTGCGTTGCGTCGCCCGGCCGGGCGCCAACACCGGACCTGTTCCGCCCGAAGCGGGTCACCCGCTCAGTCCGCCCGCCAGCGTCGGGATGTCGAGCGGCCTGAAGCCGTAGTGATTGATCCAGCGGAGGTCCGCATCGAAGAAGTCGCGCAGGTCCGGCATGCCGTATTTGAGCATGGCGACGCGGTCGATTCCCATGCCCCAGGCGAAGCCCTGGTAGACCTCCGGGTCTATGCCGCAATTCGTCAGGACGTTCTGGTGGACCATGCCGCAGCCGAGGATCTCGAGCCAGTCGTCGCCCTCGCCGAACCGGATTTCCCCGCCCGACCGCCGGCACTGGATGTCGACCTCCATCGAGGGCGAGGTGAAGGGGAAGAAGCTCGGCCGGAAGCGCATGCCTATGCGGGGCGCCTCGAAGAACGCCTTGCAGAACTCCTCCAGCACCCATTTCAGGTTCGAAAGCGTCGCGCGCTCGTCGATGACCAGGCCCTCGACCTGGTGGAACATCGGCGTATGGGTCTGGTCGGCGTCGCAGCGATAGGTGCGGCCGGGGCAGATGATACGGATCGGCGGCTTCTGGCTCAGCATCGTGCGCACCTGAACCGGGCTTGTGTGCGTCCGCAGAAGCCTGCGCTCGCCGCTCGCGTCCGGCTCGAGAAAGAACGTGTCGTGCATCTCGCGCGCGGGATGGCCGAGCGGGAAGTTGAGCCTAGTGAAATTGTAATCGTCGGTCTCGATGTCCGGGCCTTCAGCGACGGAGAAGCCCATCTCAGCGAAGATCACGACGATCTCGTCCATCACTTGGCTGATCGGGTGGATACGCCCGGTTTCGACGCCCGGTGGGCGGACGGGCAGCGTCACGTCCAGCGTTTCGCGCTCGAGTTGCGCTTCGAGCGCCGCCTTCTTCAGCATCCCCCGGCGCGCCGCGAGCGCTCCGGTCACCGCGTCCTTCAGCGCGTTGATCGCCGCGCCCTGGGTCTTGCGTTCGTCCGGCGAAAGCCTGCCCAGGGTGGCGAGCAGGGCGGAGATCGTCCCTTTCTTGCCGAGGGCTGCGACGCGCACCGCTTCGAGCGCGGACTTGTCGGCTGCGGCCTCGATCGCGGCGATCGTTTCGTGCTGGAGGGCGGAGAGGTCGGACATGGCGAGCCTGGGTTGAAGGCCGGCGCCGCCGAAACGCTTATCCCACGTGAGCGGGAGAAGGCGGCTCCCACGTGAGCGTGAGAAGGCGGCGCGCAGCGCCGGATAGGGTTCAAAGAATTGAGCGGGGGCCGCTGCCCTCGCTCCAAGCCCGGGGAGGATTGGGAACGTTGTCCCTTTACGCCGCCTTCGGCAGATGGCCCTTGGCCTGCTCGACAATCGCTGCGAAGGCCGCCGGCTCGGTGATCGCGAGTTCGGACAGCACCTTGCGGTCAACCTCGATCCCGGCCGTGGCGAGAGCGGATATGAACCGGCTGTAGGTCAGGCCATGCTCACGCACCGCCGCGTTGATCCGCTGGATCCACAGGGCGCGGAACTCGCGCTTGCGGTTCTTGCGATCGCGGTAGGCGTACTGCATCGACTTGTCGACCGCGGCCTTGGCGGCGCGGATCGTGTTCTTGCGGCGGCCGAAATAACCTTTGGCGGCCTTGAGGATCTTCTTGTGCTTGGCGTGGGCGGTTACGCCTCGCTTGACGCGTGACATCGTACAAATCTCCGGGAAAAGGGGTCAGCCGTTCGGCAGGAAGAACTTCTTGACGTTGGCGCCATCGGTCTTGAACATGATGGCCGTGCCGCGCAGGTTGCGGATCTGCTTCTTGGTCCGCTTGATCATGCCGTGCTGCTTGCCGCGCTGGGCGTAGACGACCTTTCCGGTCCCGGTGATCTTGAAGCGCTTTTTCGCGCCCGTTTTCGTCTTCAACTTGGGCATTTGGCTCTCCTGGGCTTGACGCCCTATTGGAATGTCAGCGGGACCAGAAATCCCGTTCGCATCGGAATGAGCGAAAAGAACCGCCACGGCAGCCCTTTACGGCCGGGCGGTTCTCGAAGGCGCGCGTGATACGCGAAAGGGGGCGTCAGCGCAAGGGGCTCCGGTCGGCGCAGGAGCGATCCCTTCGGATCAGCGGGGTCGATCTTTCGCCTGACGCCGGACCCTTGCCGGCGATCGGCTTCCGCATGGCGACCCGCCGCGAAAAGAGATTGTACCTGGTCCGGCCTCGGGCGCGTAGTCGCCCCGTGTCTCGGAGCCGCGCCCGGGGAGGACAGGCTGGTTGGTGAAGGCGCTGACGCGGTCGACCAGGGCCAGGTTGCGCCGTCCGGTCGGCGGCCTGAGGCATGAGCCGGCAAAGCGGGTGCTCCGCGCTTCGCCGGCACACTGGTATTTGAGGTATTCGACGGCCGCAGGCTTTGTCGTCCTCCCGGTGTGAACCGTCGCCGGCGCGGTTACCGGTTGTAGTCGTGGTAATGATGTCGGTGGTAGGGATAATAGGCGTAATGATGATGGTAATAATGCCGGTGATTGCTCATGGCGTTGCCGACTGCCGCGCCGCCGACGCCGCCGACAATGGCGCCGACGGGCCCGCCGACCATCGCTCCGCCAACCGCGCCCGCGACGCCGCCCCCGACGGCGCCGGCTTCATCAGCCAGGGCGGGCAGAGAGAGCAGACCGAGCAGCAGGCCGGCTGAAAGAGATGACATCAATCGAAACATAGCACGCTCCTCCGTCCAAGCGGTCTTTTGAAGACGCGACCGCCGACAGGTTTCAACGCCCGGATCGCTGCGAAGTTCCCGGTTGCCAAGGAGGCGGCGGCCCGTCGGCCGCCCGCCGTGAGCGGGCCGCCTCGCGAAAGGAGACAAGCCGTTCCTTGTCCTCGTCCCAAAGGGTCAGGCGGACGCAGGCGAAGCTCTCCAGGAGGCCGAGGCGGCCGACCTCAGCGAGGACCGGATGGTTCCGCAACACCTCGGGGAGCCGATAGAACGGAATGCCGCTCGCCAGATGATGCACGTGATGCACGCCGATATTGGCGGACAACCAGCGCAAAGGCGGCGGCAGGCGGTAATGCGAACTGCCGTGCAGCGCCGCCTCGGGCTGGCTCCAGTCGGCGCTTGCTCGCCACGTGGTTCCTTCGAACTGATGCTGCACATAGAACAGCCAGACGCCGGCGGTGGCGGCGCACACGATGGTCGGCAGGGCGACGACGAGAAAGGCCGCGAGGCCCACGCTCCAGACGAGGAGGCCGGCCGCAAGCAAGATGCCCGCGTCGGTCGTCATCGTGCTGACCCATGGCATTGCGCCTTTGCGCATGGAGCCGAACGGCAGGCGGTTTTCGATCAGGAACAGGTAGGCCGGACCGATGCCGAACATCACCAGGGGATGGCGATAGAGCCGGTAGCGGAGACGATCGCCTCCGTTGCGGGCGAAATATTCGCGCACCGTCAGGGTTTTGATGTCGCCCGTGCCGCGCCGGTCGAGATTGCCCGAAGTCGCATGATGGATCGCATGGCAGCGGCGCCAGTGATCGTAGGGCGTCATCGTCACGACGCCGATCGCCCGACCGAGCCATTCGTTGGCGGATTTGTTCGGCAGAAAAGAACCGTGCCCGCAATCGTGCTGGATCATGAACAGGCGAACGAGCAGCATGGCCGCCAGCGGCGCCATGGCGAGCGACAGCCAGACCTGGCCGTGCCGCGCGGCAAAAAGCATCGCCGCAAAGAGCGCGACGAAGGGCAGGGCGGTGACCGCAAGCTCGAACAGGCCGCGCGCCGCGCTCGCCCGCCGGTAGGGGACGAGCGCCTTCGCCCAGTCGCGCGCCGTCCTCGGCGCGCCATGCATTTCCATCGTCGACATTCTTTGTAGGCCTTTGCGTGACCACGCACATGAACGACAGCGTGGCCGAGCGGGTCGTCGACAGCGCCAATTTGAGGGTTGAATAAGGGCGCGTCCGAAGCGCACGTAGAGCCCGGAGGCCTTCGCTCAAGGCGCCGGAAGGGGTTAAGTAACTCCATTATAGACGAGGGACGGTGAAGAAGCGATGACGATTCGCAGGCGGGATGGATTGTCCGGGCAAAGCTCGAGCCTATTCGAGATCCAAGGATGTCTGCGCCCCTCGGCTGATCAGCCCCTGCGCGCCCGTCCGCGGCGCCACCGCGACATAGGCGCAGGCCGCATCGGAACGGTTTTCGGAGCGCCAGTCGCTGGGCGGTCCCAGTTCCAGGCAATCGCCTGCGTGGAGATGGTGCTCGACATCGCCCTCCACGAACACGAGTTCGCCCACGAGCACCCACATCAATTGCCGAATGAAGGCGTAAGTGGACGCCGGGAAACCGAGCCTTGCGCCGGGCGGACGCTCGACCTTCACCAGATCGAGCGGCACGACGGAACCGGGCGTCGGAAAGATCTGCCGCCGCAGATAGCCGCTGCCCGGATCGCGCCAGACCGACTGATCCTCGTGGCGGACGAGGCGCGAGCGCCCGCCGGCCTCGGCGCGGGCGAGCAGCGTGGACATGGTGAGCCCGAGCGCTCCCCAAGGCTTGCCGAGCAGCATCACGGTCGGACTGCTCTGAGCCGCCTCGATCTTCGCGATCATCGGCGGGGACACGCCCGCGCGCTGCGCCAGTTCGCCGCCCGACCAGCCGCGCGCCTCGCGCGCCCCGAGGCGGCGCCATGATCATCCGCGACGCCCATGACGCCGGCCTGTCGGCGATCCTCGAAATCCACAACGCCGCCATCCTGACGACCACCGCGATCTGGGACGAAACGCCGGTCGACCTCGCCAATCGCCAGGCATGGTGCGCGGCGCGGCGATCGGCGGGCTATCCCGTTCCCGTCAGCGAGCAGGACGGGGCGCTGTTCGGCTATGCTTCGCTCGGCGACTTGCGGGCCTGGTCGGGCTATCGCCATACCGTCGAGCATTCGGTCTACGTGGCGCGCGAGCATCGCCGGCGGGGCGCCGCGCGGCTGCTCATCGAAGCGCTGACGGCGCGCGCCGAGGCGGTCGGCAAGCATGTCATGCTGGGATGCATCGAAGCCGAAAACGCGCCCTCGATCACGCTCCATGCGCAGCTTGGTTTCACGATTGCCGGCCGGCTCGATGGGGTCGGCGCCAAGTTCGGTCGCTGGCTCGATCTCATTCTCATGCGGCGGCGGCTCGATGGCGCGCCGGCTCCGGCGCGATGAGCGCGCTCGTCATCCTGCCGGCCGATCTCGGCGACGCCCGTGTGGCGGCGCTCCTGGCAAGGCATGCCGCAACCGCGCGGGCCGAGACGGGAAAAGGCAGCGCGCACGCGCTCGATCTCGACGGCCTGAAGGCTCCCGGCATGATCGTGTGGGCCGCCTGGCGCGACGGCTCGCTGGTCGGGGTCGGCGCGCTGAAGCGCCTTTCCGCGACCGAGGGCGAAGTCAAATCCATGCACACCGACATCGCCGTCCGCCGTTCCGGAGTCGGCCGCAGAATGATCGACCACATCATCGCAGCGGCCGAAAGCGCGGGCCTCGCGCGGCTCAGCCTCGAAACCGGCTCGTGGCCCTATTTCGAACCGGCGCGCGCGCTCTACGCATCGGCGGGGTTTGCCGAATGCGGGCCGTTCGGCGGCTATGTGGCGGATCCCAACAGCGTCTTCATGACGCGGGCGCTGAGGCCGCGTGCATCCAGCGGGAGACAGCCGGACGTTTGAAGGCGGGAGACGGCGGGATTCCCGGGGCTCATCCGCCGACGCCTTCCGGCCTGGGGCGGAACGCTTGTGAGAGACCCGGCGGAGGTCGTTGTCCACGCGCGATCCGCTACCTCCAAGTCGGCCAGACAAGGTCTCGTGCGGCGAGGAACCCAGCGTTCATCGTAATTGGGTAATGGGCCAGTTTGGACAAGGCGGACAAATTTCGCTCTGGCGACAAAGGCGGCTTTCCCACATAGTCGATCGTGGTTGAAATTCACCCGTTCACCTTCAGCGTTGTGGCGGACGCTCTGACGGAGTCGCGATACCGCTTGACGGTCTGTGAGGGCAGCCAAATTCCTATGCGCTCGCCCCATTCGTATGCGACCAGACGCGAGGCCGAGAAAGAAGCTGAGAAGGCCGTATCGATGCGCGTGAATCATTGGCGGAATAGAGTGACGAAGACTCCCGAGCGCCCACGATCTGCAACGAACGAATTGCGTCAGCTTGCATATTTCCCCAGACGATTACTCCGCCTTCGCCTGCCGAGGAGGCCCGGCTATGCGCCAGAGAACGCTGAGCGTTCGAACGCAGGGCTGAATAGTGTGAACATATCCGTGTCACTCGGCATTCCCTCGCCGCGGCTGTTCGCGATCTTTTGTCGCATTGTGTCTTGTTGCTGGCCATGCCAGTCTCTGGTCACCCAAGTTTTGCTGTCGCAAGACATGAATTTATTTATCGGGAGGACGGGTGTGTTGCAAAGGTCTTCTTTCGTTACTTTTCTTGCGACCGAATGGGGCTGGATCGCGTTCCCCTACGGCAAGGCGTTCGCTCTTCTCGACGCTTCGGTTGTGTCCGGCTGGGTCAGGACCGGCGCGAAGCGCATTGCCGAGGATCAACCAAATCTTAGGCGCCGCGACCGTTCAGCGCTGGTCGGAATGCGTGCGGCTCTCAAGCGAAGAGAACAAAATGACAACAGCGGCCCGGCCCGGATTGAGCGGCCTGCGCGCACCGTCCGGCGGCCTGAGCGAATTCGGAGCTCGGTGATCAATTTTGCGGCTCGGCGCGGCGTTTGACCCCCGGCTTGTGTCCGCTGGCCGCCCGGCAGTTCCGGGAATTACGGGACAGATGTGCGCCTTGGCCGTCCGCCGTCTCAATGGGACCATTGCAAACATTGCTGTCGTCGAAAGCGCAGTGGCCGGGCAGCCTGCACGTGTGCAATCTGGACGACGGGCTGATCGCGAAACTGGAACGGCGAGCGGCCCGGCACAGGCGCTCGGCCGAGGCCGAGCATTCGGGTGGGCGCCCGCCGCAGGATTGGTTGCCGTGCCGGAGGAAGCTCACGAAACGCGCTCCGGCCAGGGTCGCCTCCTCGCTCTGCTCCCACCAATATCCCCGGTCCGGAGCATCAGTGAGACAATCCAGCTCCTTCATGTCCTTGAGCCGCCGCGCGTCGGCCGCCCGCAGAGCGCGGTTGATCCTTCCGATCGCTTTCGCCGGGCCGGCAAGCGTCGGCAGGGCCTCCGCATTCGTGGCGAGGTCGGGCGTCTTCGGCACGACCGGCGGAAGGCCCGAAGCCGCGGCGGACGGCGCGGGCAGGGGTACGAACAGGGCGAACAGCGCCGGTTTCATCGGTCATCCGTAATCTCGCGACCGCCATCGACGCCCATCTGTCGCGGCGCAAGCGCAGGCCGGCATTGCAGGGACGGCATTACGGCGCGCGCGTGTCGTCTTCATCGGTCGGCGCCATGATTGTGCTAGAATTCGCCAATCGCCGCCGCTGCGGAGACCTTTGAAGGAAAACGGGAACCCTCATGGCCGCAACCTCCCTCGCCGAACTCGACCAACGCATCGCGGAAATCCGCGACAACATCCGGGAGCTCACGGAGCAGGCCGCCGCCCTTTCGGGCGCCGGCGACGAAGCGCGCGCCGCAGACCGGATCGCCGAGCAGGAGTCGCGCCTCGCGGAACTCCTCAAACAACGGGAAGCGCTGCTCAAGTAGGGTTTTCGCGCGAAGGCGCGCGCCGCCGGGCGCGTTTTCGCCCGACCGGCGCGTACGCCGCGCCGCCCGGGACCGTTCTGCCGTAAACCTTTGCGCGAATCAATGTGGGCGCGTCGAAGGCGCTCTACGGCTTCGGGCCAGGGAGGAAGCCTTCAAGGTTCGGGGCGCAGAAGAACACGAAAACGCCAATACGCGGGAAAAAGAACCCCTTGTTGCGGGTCGCGGCGAATGGGCAGCGGCCCGTGTTTTTTGCGTCTGTGCGGGAGCGGGCGCCGCAGGGTAGAGGGTGATCAAGGAATCGGGCCGCTATGCTCGCGCAGTTCCCGTCGGTCGACGAAAAGCTCACGGCTCGCGGGCTTTCCCTTCAACGCCTTGACGCTCGGCTTGCCGCGGTGGACGGCGGCGGTGCGCGGGGCGATCGGGCGAAGGCGATCTCCTGCCCCTTGAGGGGAAGGGTCAAGGAGAGGTCGCGCCAGACCTCGGAAGCTCTCTTGCCCCGCCATTCCGCCATTCGCCGTCACTTGAACGACCGGCAATCTCGATGGCATACGTGTAGGCTCACGCCGCCGGAAGGGACGTTTCGCGTCCAAAACGTCGACGCACTCGATCGCCCCGTTGATCCGAAGGACCGTGTGGGCGGGCCGAGAGGAGATTTGATGACCTCCAGGGAGTCAGGTGCGCTTTCGGAGGTCGGCGCGAAAGATCAACCTCGAGAGGCGGGGAAGATCCTGTCGCGAAACCTCCCTCTGGGGCTGGTTCGAGTCGCTGCAGCCGCCGCGACCTGCGCCGTTTTGCTCGTCGTATCGATCGCGCTGATCGACAGACCGGTCGCGACCTGGATACATGGGCATCTTGGATATCTGCAGTTCGGCTGGTTCAGCGCGAACTATCATGGTCATTTGCTGAGATTCGGTCCCTTCAGCCTGATGGCTAGCCCGGCCGAGGCGCTTCGACTACTCGGCGTTTTGGCCTTCGCGGCGATGGCCATCGCTGTCTGCGCCGGCTGGCGGCCGAGAGATCATGGCCGTGCCGCCGTCTTTCTTTGCCTGTCGGTCTTCGCCTCCGCCGCAATCACAACCTTCGCCAAGGAGGCGTTCGGACGCACCTGGCCGGAAAGCTGGCTGGGAGACAATCCTTCCTACATCCGCGACGGCGTGTACGGATTTTTCCCGTTTCACGGCGGAGACGGATGGGGCTCCTTTCCGTCCGGCCACACGAGCGTCGTCGCGACGGTCGCGACCGTCTGCTGGCTGGTCTGGCCCGAGGGGAGAGTTGTCTGGGTCGCGATGGTCGCGATCGTCGTCGCGGGTCTCCTCGGGGGAAACTATCACTTCGTGTCGGATATCATCGCCAGCCTCTTCCTCGGCGTCGCCATCGGGTTTGCGATCGCCGCGATGATCGTGTCGCCGAAGGACGACGGCGCCGCGACTCGTCGGCCCCGTTGAAACCGAATGGCGGCGGCGCCGATTTGGGATAGCGAATGATTTCAAGGCTTGAAGTGGCTGGGGGACCTGGATTCGAACCAAGATTGACGGAGTCAGAGTCCATTTTTGACGTATAACACCATGTAACCCATTGCCACCAAATCGTTGAAATCACGGCAGCCGGCGTCCAGTTGTCACAATCCGACAACACGGGTTCGCGAGCCAAGGCGAAACCTTCCCCTCCGCCTCCATAGCCGCCAGCCCGCGGTGCTTTGAGCTTACATGGAAAGTCCTGATCGACGCGCCCGGTAGGCGCCCCTGTTCAGGCCGATCGCCGCAAGTTCCGCCGTCGTTGTCATTCGTCGTTGCTCGCGTTCAAGTCCTCGGCCGCGATCGATATTGGCCCGCTGCGCTGACGGCGAAGCTTCACACCGACACCGCTGCCGTCGTTCTCGACGATGAACTCGACGCCCGCCGCTTCGAGCGCGGCGCGGATGCTCCCGATCGCATCGGGCGAGACGGACACGGCACGCTCGCTCTCCGCGCGCTTCACCGTTGGCAGGGACAGCCCCGTCGCGTCGGCGACGGCTTTCTGCGACAGCGCGACAAGGTGACGGGCGGCGCGGACCTGGGCTGGCGTTATCTGCGGCATATTGATTCGTTTGTATCATAAACCCGCTCGGAGGACCAAGCGTTGACCGTTGAAAAGCAAGGCGCGCTGGAGGCGGCGGCGGGCGCGGTCGATGAGCGCTCATCGCCGAAACTCGGCGGGGGTCATCAGAAGCTGTCGAGTGCGTCGATCGGACGCCGCTACGGTGTCGACAAGCTTGGTAACTGAGCCTACATCGGCGGCGCGACGCCGTTCTCGCCGACCACGACGAACCCGGTCGAAAGGGCGCCGTCCGCACCCCGCTCGGCCGGAACGAACACGGTTGCGCCCGGCTTCAGGTCCGCTTGCGTGGCCGGAGCGAAGGTCACGACGGGCGTGCCGTCGGGGACCGAAATTGTCTTTTCCCCGCCCTTGTAGGAGAGGGTGAGAGTCCGCCCCTCGACATCCTTGACGGCGTTGGAGACGGTCGCGTTGGTCATGGTGCTGTTGGGTTTCAGATCCCAGGGATAGCTGCCTTCGCCCGTCCCTTTCATGGCAGCGGGAAAGACAAGAACTTCGACGGCGCCGTCTCCCCCCGCCGCCCGCGGGAGCGAGGCGATCCCGACGAAATCGCCGGGCTTGATGTCGCCGAGCGACGCGGCCGCGACGCCGGTCACCTTCCACCCGGGCTTCAGCGCCAAGGCCACGGGCGCGCCTTCGCGGGTTTTCACGGTCAGGGTCGAACCGTCCAGGCTCGCGATCGCCCCGCGGACATGGATGGTTTCCGCCGCCCGGATGGGAGGCGCCGTCCCCATAAGCGCCGCGACTGCGACTGCGCTCGCCAATCGAAAGCTCGTCATCGCGTCTCTCCGAATGGGGTACGAATGACCGCCCGAACCCAACTCTGCCGCGCGTCGCCTTTGAACACCTGCGCCCGGCGCTCTATTCGCTGCATCCGTCGGACCGTTGGCTTCTTCCGGCGCGCGATGCTGGGGCCATGGGGGAACGGAGACGGTCGTCGACGACAATCAATCATGGTTGCCGCGCATTATTGTGGCGACGGAAGGTGGTCGCCGGGATCGACGCGATTGCGTACAGCGAGGCGATCGACGCCGAGGGCGCGATCGTGTTCGCCAAGGCGTGCGAGGTGGACCTTGAAGGGATTGTCTCGAAGCGCCTGGGCGGTACATATTGGAGCGGACGCTGCCGGAACTGGCTCAAGGTCAAGAACCCGGCGTTTCGGAGACGTTGAAGGCTCATGCGCATGCGCGGTTCGGCGCGGACGATGCGTGCATCGCCGCCCTAGCTGGCCAGCCGCTTCCACCACGGCCGGCGACGCCGCTCGGGCGCTGGCGCTAGGAACGTTACAGGTGCGGCGTCATCCTCCAACCTAAGCGGCTTTGTCTTTCGCCTAGGCCTCAAGAACGTCGCTCCCAGCATCACGCTGCCGACAGCAACAATGAATGCATTCATGTTCTCTATTCCCACAATGACGGATTGTTCACGGGCGAATCGGTAAGTGCGGGCGCGGCGCTACCAGACAAGTGGCCGGACCCTCGGGCCGGGGGGGATAGCGGGTCTAGCCCCGGCCCGAGCCGTCCAACGAGGTTTCCCCAATCCCCATCCGACGTGGCAAAGAACACTCTAACTTCGCCAGCCGCGATAAATTCGGAATCTACCTACAAACCGCCCTAAGAGCCGTCCCCCAGACTAGAAGGGCGTTCGTTGGGCGCCGGGCCGCGAGTTCGCCGCGTGCGAGCGCCGGGCGGACTTCTCGCGGCCTTGCGGGCGCGGTTCACGGATGTGGCTCAGCCGGCCACATAGCGGGCCGCGGCCCACGTTTTCTGGGTTTTTGAGGCAGTGGTCGCTGCGTTCGAGGAATTGGCCGCCCTCGACGCACTTCCGCCTTTCTTGCTCGCGCGAAATCTGGGCGCGGCCATGCCAACGTTCCGTTGGCGCTCCCCCAAGGCGGGCCGGGGGGAAGGATAGAAAGGTCTATCGAAATGGCGATGTTTGACTACCTTCCAACGCATTCGAAGGTCGAGAACCAGCTTGTGGTCTATCTAGACAAATTCCATGCCCCTCTTGAAGCGAGGCAAGTCTACGATCCGTTGGCAGAGGCAATGCGACTGACGGGCGAGCAACGAATGCGTGAGATTGAGACCGCAGCCGGTAGAGAAAACGGCTGGGAATGTTGGGTAAGAAACGCGCGTCGTCGGCTAGTGGATCAACGCTTAATGGAAGAGGTCCAAAATATCGGGCGAGACCAATGGGCACTCACCAAAGCTGGTCACGAGCGTGCGTCGCGCCTCTTGGAGCAGATGGAGTTCCGGCGCAAAGCGAAGGATGGGTCCATCAAGCTCGACGATATCTTGTAGAGTTTAGGCTCGGCCACGTCGCTGCATTGCGGGGCTAGGCGGCGGGCATAGTGGGCCGCGGCCGTCCCCTTGGTTGGGATCGATTCGGGGCGTCAGTCTCGGAAAGGCTGCGCCCGCTAGCATGACGCCGACGACGAAATTGGCCCACCCGTTCTATTGCCTCCGGAAAGGGGTGGCGAGCGATAGCCGCCTGCTTTTCCAATTTCGTCGTCGCTTTCCATCCCGGACGAGAACGTGCGGCGATCGTTTCGCGAGCGTGTTTGTTACGCGGTGCAGAATCAGGTGCATAAACTCTCCCGCCCAGCTAAGGCGTCGAGGGCGGCTAGGCGGGCGTGTCACCCGTAATCGCGTGATCGTGATCCTATTTGGGAGCGCCCGCGGCGAAGCCGTTGCGGAGCGCGATCTCGCCTCCGGCCTCGTTGAACGTCTTAGGATCGTCGCCGAGCTGCACCGTCGGCATGCAAATGGGTTTGCATGAGTAGGATATGCGCGACGTGCCCTTCTGCACGACCACGACCGAATGGGCGGGAACAACGCGCAGCTGCTTTTCGATGATGATCGCACCATGCGAGTTGAGTGCGATCAGATTCGTCTCGCCAAAGCCCTTCCCAGTCAGGACGATCGCGTCGCTGCTTTTCAGCATTGTCACGTCGGCGACCATCGGATTGCCGACGATGAGGGTCGAAGTTTCCCCAGGCAGCTTGGCGATCTTGGCCTCGTCCAGGGTGATCGTCAGCGTTTCGGGGGACGCTCCCGCGTGGACCGGCTGCGGGCCGGACGCGGCGAGAAAGGCGAGCACGATCCAGAGTCGGCACGACATCGAACCGGCTCCTTACGCAATTACGTGATACGCGCACACGAGGGTCATATCGCGCGTCAGAGGTGAAGGAAGCCTCAATCAAGTCGAGGCGCCGCCGCGTCATACGGCGGAAAAATCACCGCGAGGACACCCGCGATTAGGGGTCTGCCAGTCGTAGAAGAACTGAGCCGCTTTCCAGCGTTGTATCCAGTCCTCGCTTGGCATGGCCACCCCTCATCGTTCGCCGCCACCTCGGACGCGAACGCTCGTCCGCCAGCGTCGTGAGCCGATCTGCCTATCACCGCTCGAGGCGCCCTGCCTGCCGACGGATTTCGTCTTCGATCAGTTGCAGCGCCAGCAACCGGAAGCTCTCAGTTGGATTCCTGGCCGCTGCCCGAAAACTCCGACAAGCTCGCGGATTGTTTCCGTCCGGACTTCTTGGTCGCTGCCCGCCCCCTTGGCGTTGATAAGCGCCTCGATTTTCGTCTTGGCCTTTTCAAGCTGGGCGATGCGGTCAGTCACGGCTTTCCCCCATTCAAGCGCCTCGGACGCGACCAAGTGCAGCCAGATCTCAGGCGGTCAACCAGGGCAACGCCAGCGCGATAGGCGGATCAGAGCGCTTCAACCATACGAGGCTCTCCGTCCTCTCGCTCGCCGCTCGCCACAATCCGAAGCATGGCGTCGGGCAGCGGCCGTTGCAGTTCGAGCGCCTTCGGCGCGTCCGCCATCAGCCAGAGTTGAACCTCTTCCGCTGTCGTCAGGATGACTGGCATGGCCTTCGGGTGAATGGGCGCGACGATCGCGTTCGGGTCTGTCGTCAGGAAACCGAAAAGCTCATGATCGCCGTCGACGGGCGCGCTCTTGGGGCCGCGCAGCCCTTTCCATGGCGTCCATAGACCGGCGAAGGCGAAGAGCGGCCGATCGTCATTCAGCGCGAACCACTTGGGCGTCTTGCGGGGCTTCGTGTCGGCGTATTCGCAAAACGACGTGACGGGAACGATGCAGCGACTCCCCTGGCCAAGCCATCGGCGCCAGTGCGGGCTCTTCACGTTCCGGATGTTCGTGATCGGCGCGCCGCCGAACTGCGGCGGCCCGGGCATTCCCCAGCGCGCCATGACGAGCTCGCGCTCGCCGTCGGCGCCGACGCGGACGATCGGCGCGAACTGATCGGGAAAGATCGCGGGCAGCGGCGGCAGGTTGCCGGAGCGATCGTGTTTGACGGCGAAGAGATCGCGAATCGCCGACTGGCCCTTGGTGACGCTGTAGAGGTTGCACATGCGGGCGAACTATGCAGCAATTGGCTCCGGACGTGAATGAGGTCGGCTATGCTGTCCTGGCTGTCCAGCCGGCGCGCGAGAATGGAACGCATAGAAGCCGAGGCCGAGGCGCTGGTCAGCGATGTTGGCGAGGCCGCGTACAGCGAGGCGCGCCGCCGTGAAAACGAGGCGAGTTCCGACGCTATCGCCAGGAATTGGGACTCCGTCGCATTGGCGGTTGCCCGCCTGATCGGCAAGCGAAAAGACGTCGACCCCTTGGTACGGCTGGCAATGAACGCCGTTCTCGTTCCGGATCGCGAAAAGGCCGCGTCGCACAAGCCTCGCCCCCTTTCTGCGTTGAGGTCGACAAACGAACCTGCGAACGGACTCGGCGCCGCGACGCATCCGTTTCGGGTCCAATTTCTCCGCGCTGCGTCCGATCGCGACCAGTCAACTTTGAGGGAAGTCGAGATCCAGGTGGCGGACGCGTCGGCAGCAATTGTCGCCGCCGCAAAAATGGCCTTGCCGCCCGGAACGACAGGATTGCGAATTCTCGACGGAGAGGGCCGCGAAGTCTTTGCGCGACAGAAGACCAATTTCCGATAGAGCGCGCGCACCAACGCTCGCCGCAGCAAACACGTCGGCGATGGTTTGTCTCAGTTTAAAATTGGAGGGACCTGACGTGGGCTCGCGCCGCTCCGATGTCCGGCGACGCGATGAGAGAAAAGTAGGGTTGTCAATGGACGAAATCGCAAGAGCGCTGGGCGCTTACAGGGCTTGCATAGACTTACCTGACGACGTGATGGACGGCGAGCTAAGGCAGGAGGCCGAGGCTATGCTAGGCCACGCACGTGAAGGCGTTAGCCTCATGAGCCTGACCCAAGACATTGCGAACGGCCTCGCGAACCGTCTCCAAGTGATTGGAATCCACAACGATGACTGCGCTCGGCTTGCCAGTGCGCTGTTGGAGTTGATCAATGCCAATCGGTCCTAGGGGCGAGAAGCGCCACGCGGCTCCGCCGAGGCCCTGATCGGCGACGACGGCGCCGAGGCCTATGGCGAGGCTCGCCGGCGCGAGCGCGACGTGGTTCTGCCCAACGGGGCACAACGCGAACGCCCACGCGCTGGCGGCGCGTGGCGCTCATCGTGACGCGCATGGACCCCACTAAAGACGGCCATTGAATCCGCAGTGGAATGGGAATAGCGTGTGTCTGTGCCGCGGTGTGGACGCAGCTCTACAGCAAAAGCGCAAACAGAGAAGCCAGGTGTCGCATCGGACGCAGCCCCGACCATCAAATTGGCCGGGGCTTTTTATCGGGACTTCACCGCTGAGATCGACGCCAAACGGGGCCCCATGTGGAGGGCGGACCGCTGAGCGCGCAATATCAAATCCAATTCCTGGACCGCTCCGCAAATGTCATTCGTGAAAGGAGCGCCAACGCTCCTAACGTCGCGGGCGCGATCGAGCTTATCGTCGAGGGAGACTGGCCGCCTCGCGCCGTCACCCTGCGCGTGCTCGACCTCGACGGGCGCGAGGTTCATTCCGCGGCCAGGGGCGACAGGTAGGCGTCATCGGCCGCCCTTCGCTTGGGGAATGAGACCCGCGCGCGCCCCCGCCGGACGGTGACACGAAACCAAGCTACGGTGACACCGATTTACGATTTCTATTAATTTCAACGACTTAGATGGCTGGGGGACCTGGATTCGAACCAAGATTGACGGAGTCAGAGTCCGCAGTTCTACCGTTGAACTATCCCCCAACGGGCGCGCTGATGAAGAGGCGCAGGCGGCGTCAATAGCGAAGCCGGGCCGGGCGCGCAAGCCTCTCGCGCGCCGCCTTCCGACGCTCCGGTTCCGGCCGGGCCGTGGCTTGCGCCGCGCCTTTTACCCTAAGTAATATGTATAAGTGGATTGCTTCCTCCGGGCGTCTGCGCCGGATTTCGCGGCGACGCTAAAGCGGGTTCCAAGCCTTTGAGTTCGTTGACGGCAAACGCTAAAGTGGCGCTAAAGCAGCGCACGGGTCCGCGCTAGACCGGTTCGACCGCCAGGACGCCGGGCGCGGCCTTGAGCGCGCCGGCGACCGCCGGGCCGACCGCGTAGCGGCCGGGCAGGCGAATCTCGACCTCGCCGTCTTTCGGCCCGAGCATGACGACGAGCGACACCTCGCCTTCGCCCGGCGCGCTGAGCCGGCTCTCGATCGAGGCGAGCGGGCTCTCGTCGCGGACGAAGATCCGGAGGCCCTTGCTGACCTTGGCGGCGGCGTCGTTGAGACGCTCGACAGTGACGATTTGCGCCCGCACGTCCTCGCCCTCGACCCTGGCCTGCAGCGTCAAGAGCACGTCCGATCCTTTCTGGAGGAGGTCGCGGAACTGGTTCAGCCCTTCCTGGAACAGGACCGCCTCGTACTGCCCGGACGGATCGGAGAGCTGCGCGATCCCCATCTTCGACCCGCTCTTGGTGCGGCGCTCGGTGAGGTCGAGCACGCTCGCCCCGAGCCGTGCGGTCGAGGCGCCGGCGCGCACCGAGCGGGCGAAATCGGCCCAGCGCTCGGCGCGCAGGCGTTTGAGCGCCGTGTCATAGGCCTCAAGCGGATGGCCGGACAGGAAGAAGCCAACGGCGTCGAACTCGCGCTTGAGCTTCTCGGCCTCCGTCCACGGCGCCGCGCTGACTTTCAGGGGCGTGGCCTCGGCCTCTCCGAACAGGGCGCTCTGACCCGAGGCCTTTTCCGACGCGTCGCGATTGGCGATCGCCAGCATCGGCTCGACCGAAGCGAAGACGACGGCGCGGTCCGGCTCGAGTTCGTCGAACGCCCCGGCCGCGGCGAGACTCTCAAGCGCCTTCTTGTTGACGAGGCGCGGATCGAGCCGGCGCGCCATGTCGGCGAGGGAGGCGAAGGGTTTGGCGCCGCGCGCCTTCGCCAGGGCCTCCGCCTGGGCTTCGCCCACCCCCTTGATGGCGGAGAGCGCGTATACGATCGTGGCGCCGCCGTCGGCGGCGACGCGCACGTCGAAGTCGACATCGGATGCGTTGGCCGAGGGCGGCGCGACCCTGATCCCGAGCCTCTGCGCTTCGGCGCGGAACTCGGCGAGCTTGTCGGTGTTGCCCTTGTCGAGGGTCATCGAGGCGGCGACGAACTCGGCCGGGTGGTTCGCCTTGAACCAGCCGGTCCAGTAGGCGATCAGCGCATAGGCCGCGGCGTGGCTCTTGTTGAAGCCGTAGTCGGCGAACTTCGCCAGCAGATCGAAGATCTCGTCGGCCTTGGCCTTCGCGATCCCGCGCTCGACCGCGCCGTCGACGAACCTCGCGCGCTGGGCGTCCATCTCCTTCTTGATCTTCTTGCCCATCGCCCGGCGCAGCATGTCGGCCTCGCCGAGCGAATAGCCCGACAGAGCCTGCGCGATCTGCATCACCTGTTCCTGGTAGATGATGACGCCGAAGGTCTCGCGCAGGATGGGCTCGATCATCGGGTGGATGTAGTCCGGTTTTTCCTGGCCGAGCTTGCGGGCGCAATAGGTCGGGATGTTCGCCATCGGGCCTGGCCGGTAGAGGGCGACGAGGGCGATAATGTCCTCGAAGCGGTCGGCGCGCATCTCGACCAGCGCCTTGCGCATGCCAGCGCTTTCCACCTGGAACACGCCGACCGTCTCGCCGCGCCCGAGCATCTCGTAGGTCTTGACGTCATCGAGCGGGATCGTGCCGAGATCGATCGACACGCCCCGCCGCGAGATCAGGTTCACCGCGCGCTGCAGCGTGGTCAGCGTCTTGAGGCCGAGGAAGTCGAACTTGACCAGCCCCGCCGGTTCGACCCATTTCATGTTGAACTGGGTCGCCGGCATCGCCGCCTTGGGATCGCGGTAGAGCGGCACGAGCTCGGTTAGCGGCCGGTCGCCGATGACCACGCCCGCCGCGTGGGTCGAGGCGTTGGAATAGAGCCCCTCGAGCCGCTCGGCGATGGCGAGCATCTGCCCGACCCGCTCGTCGGTCCTGGCCGCCTCCTGCAGGCGCGCCTCGTCCGCGACCGCCTGCTTCAGCGTGACCGGGTGGGCCGGGTTCATCGGCACGAGCTTGGCGAGCCTGTCGACCTGGCCGAGCGGCATTTCCAGCACGCGGCCGACGTTGCGCATCACGCCGCGGGCGAGAAACGAGCCGAAGGTGATGATCTGCGCCACCCGGTCGGCCCCGTAGCGGTCGCACACATAGGCGATCACCTCGTCGCGCCGGTCCTGGCAAAAGTCGATGTCGAAGTCCGGCATCGACACGCGCTCCGGATTAAGGAAGCGCTCGAACAGGAGGCCGAACCGCATCGGGTCGAGATCGGTGATGGTGAGCGCCCAGGCGACCAGCGAGCCGGCGCCCGAGCCGCGCCCCGGCCCGACCGGAATGCTCTGCGACTTGGCCCATTTGATGAAGTCGGCGACGATCAGGAAATAGCCGGGGAACTTCATCTTGACGATGACGTCGAGCTCGAAGGCGAGGCGTTCGTCATATTGCTCGCGTGCAAAGCCCGGCGCGAGCCCGTGGTGGGTGAGACGATCCTCGAGCCCCTCGCGCGCCTGGCGACGGAGCTCCTTTTCCTCGTCCACGACCGCGCCGCCGGGGACGGAAAAGCGCGGCAGAATCGGCTTCCGGGTCAGGGGGCGGTAGGCGCAGCGCATGGCGATCCCGACGCTGGCCTCGGTCGCTTCCGGCAGATCGGCGAACAGCTCCGTCATTTCCGCGCGTGTCTTGAACCGGTGCTCGGGCGACAGACGGCGGCGGTCGGGGGTGGACATGACGGCGCCCTCGGCCACACACAGAAGCGCGTCATGCGACTCGTAGTCCGAGCGGGCGGCGAAATAGGGCTCGTTGGTCGCAACCAGCGGCAGGCCGCTCCGCTCGGCAAGGTCGATCAGCGCCGGTTCGATCGCCGCCTCCAGTTCGATCCCGTGGCGCTGGATCTCCACGTATAGGCGCTTGTCGAACGCCTCGGCGAGGCGCCGGAGCCGCGTTTCGGCGACGTCGGGCATCTGATGGGCGAACGCCCGGTCGATCGGTCCCGCGGGGCCGCCCGTGAGCGCAATGAGGCCCTCGCAGCCGACGAGCGCGTCGAACGGCACATGCGGCTCCTCGCCTTCCTTCGGATCGAGCCAGAGACCGGAAACCAGCTGCATCAGATGGCGGTATCCGCCTTCGCTCTGGGCGAGGAGCACGATCGGCGCGCGGGCCACGCGCTGCTCGGAAAGCCGCGACGAAGCGGCCGGAGCGTCGCCGAAATCGACCGTCGCCTGCACGCCGATGATCGGCTGGATCCCGGCCTTGGCGAGCTTTTCCGAGAATTCGAGCGCGCCGAAAAGGTTGTTGGTGTCGGTGATGGCGAGGGCCGGCATGGCGTCGGCCCTGGCGAGCTTCGCCAGCGTCCCGATCGCCAGAGCTCCCTCGCGTAGCGAAAAAGCGCTGTGCACGTGCAAATGCACGAAGCCGACGGCCTTGATGACGGATGATTTCATGATGCGCCATTTTTGCAGGAGGCGCGGCGGGGGTCGAGTGGCGGCGGACAAGGGGGTTGTGGATCGTTTGCGCTGGGCGTCAGATTCGAATGCTCTTGCGGCGCCCTGTCCGGCGGCCAGGGCCGACTTGCCGTCGCGCGGGCTCGAAGGCATATCTTGCGGCCGGCCCAGCCGTCGGAGGTAGCCGTGCCCGCCATCCTGGACAACCGCGCCACCGCCCGGATCGACGGCGATTTTGTCGTCTTTCTGATCGGCATGCGGATCAACAAGCCTTGGAAAGTCGGCAAATGGCTGCCGATGCTCTCGGCGATGCCGAGAATGCTCAAGGAGCTGGAGGCGGCGCCGCCGGAGGTCGGGTGTCTCGGCTATACCAGTCTGGGTTTGATGAGTCTCGTCCAGTACTGGCGCAGTTTCGATCACCTGGAGCGCTATGCGCGCGCCCGCGACAAGCAGCACTGGCCCGCCTGGGTCGAGTTCAACCGACGGATGAAAGACTCCCGCGGCGACGTCGGCATCTGGCACGAGACCTACCTTGTGCCGGCCGGCGCCTACGAGACAGTCTACAGCGGCATGCCGCTGATCGGCCTCGCCAGGGCCTCGCGCCGCGCCGAACTGACGGCGTCGACCGAGAGCGCGCGGGAGCGGCTGACCGGCAGGGAAAAGGCCTGAGCGGTCGGGGCGAGCGCTCCCTCGAAATCTGAGGCGGGGGCCGTCGCGACGGCTCCTGGCCGCGTCATCGTGTCGCCCTCATTTTGCCCGCTGCGCCCGGCCGGAAGGCGCAACCCGCCTTGCGCGTGACGCGCGACCCTCCTAAAGCCAGTCCGCGGTGGGCGGCCTCGCCCGGCCGAGGCGTGAAGGAGGGAAGGTACTCATGTCGCACAAGATTTCTTGTCGCCCAGGGCGGCGGCCCGACGGCGGTGATCAACCAGTCGCTGGTTGGCGTCGCGCTGGAGGCGAGGCGGTTCTCCGACGTGTCCCATGTCTACGGCGCGCTGCATGGCGTGCGCGGAATCATCAACGACGACCTCGTCGACGTCGGCCAGGAGACGGTCGCCAATCTCGAGGCGGTCGCGGCCACGCCGGCCGCCGCGCTCGGCTCGACCCGCGACAAGCCCGATCTCAAATACTGCCAGGAGATCTTCAAGGTCCTGAAAGCCCATGCGATCGACACGTTCTTCTACATCGGCGGCAACGATTCCTCCGACACCGTGCGCATCGTCGCCGAGGAGGCCAAGAAAGCCGGCAATCCCCTGCGGGCCATCCACATCCCCAAGACGATCGACAACGATCTCGTTGGCTTCGACCATGTGCCCGGCTATCCGTCCGCCGCGCGCTTCGTCGCGCAGGCTTTCGCCGGGGCCAATCTCGACAACATCGCGCTGAATGGCGTCTATTGCGCGGTGGTGATGGGCCGGCACGCCGGCTTTCTCACCGCCGCCTCGGCGCTGGCGCGCAAGTATCCGGACGACGGCCCGCATCTCATCTACGTGCCCGAGCGCACGTTCGTCGTCGACAAGTTCCTGACCGACGTGAAGGAGACCTTCGAGCGCTATGGGCGCTGCATCATCGCCGTCTCCGAAGGCGTCCACGACGAGAAGGGCGAGGCGATCATCACCAAGCTCGCCGGCACCGTGGAGAAAGACGCGCACGGCAACGTGCAGCTTTCCGGAACCGGCGCGCTGGCCGATCTGCTGTGCGAGGAAGTCAAGTCGAAGCTCGGCATCAAGCGGGTGCGCGGCGACACCTTCGGCTACCTGCAGCGCTCCTTCGTCGGCTGCGTCAGCAAGGTCGACCAGCGCGAGGCGCGCGAGGTCGGCGAGAAGGCGGTGCAATACGCCGTCGGCGGCCACGGCGCCGGTTCCGTGTCGATCCGCCGCGTTGCGAACTACGCCGTCGACTATCCGCTGATTCCGCTCGAGGAAGTCGCCGGCAAGACGCGGGTGATGGAGGATCACTTCATCAACCAGGCGGGCAACGACGTCACGCCGGCGTTTTATGACTATCTGCGCCCGCTGCTCGGCGCGGACGTGCCGGAAGTGACGCGGTTGCGCGGCGCGAAGGTCGAGAAGGCGAACGTCCTCATGGGGGACGTGACCTGACGCTCCTTTCTCCCTCGCCCCGCTTGCGCCCGGGCGGGGGCGCCGCCGGGCATCCCGCTCTTGGCGCACCCGTCGCGTTCCGGCGCCGTCCGCTTCCTTGCGCTTTCGGCCCGTTCATAGGGCCGATCTTGACCCAAGCCTGGGGCGCTACGCCCGGCCTCTCGCCAGCCCGAGCGCCTTCAGCGCGAACGGCGCGGTCAGCCCCTGGATGATCACCGAGAAGGCCACCACGGCGAAGGCGACGATCAGAATGTCTTCCCGGCGGGGCAGATCGGCCGGCAAGGACAGGGCGAGGGCCAGCGCCAGTGCGCCGCGCAGGCCTCCCCACCACAGGAGATGCTGCTCGTTCAGCGGAATTGCCCAGCGCGACCACGAAAAGGCGAGGCAGACCGGATAGACGGCGATCGCGCGGCCTGCGAGCGCAAGACCGACGGCGATCGCCAGCGCTGGCCCACCCTCGCGGCTGAAATCGACGCTCGCCATTGCCGAGCCCATCAGCAGGAACACCAGCGAGTTGGCGAGGAACGCGGCGAACTCCCAGAACTCGAGCACGAAGGCGCGGCCGTGCGCGGACAGCGGCCGTCCGAAGCGGGTCCTCGGGCCGAGCACGCCGAGATTGCCCATCACGATTCCCGCCGCGACCGTCGCGAGCACGCCCGAGGCATGCAGATGCTCGGCGACGAGCAACGAACCGAAGGCGGCGACCGCCGTCAGCGCGGTTTCGACCAGATGGTCGTCAGAGGTTCCCGCAACGAGCACCGCCGCTCCCCCGACCGCGACGCCGATCAGCAATCCTCCGCCGGCGATGAACAGGAACGCGGATGCGGCCGCGACGGGGCCGCCGGAGGCCGTCGAATCATGTGCGGCCCAGACCAGGACCAGGGTGAAGAGCACCGCCGCCGCCCCGTCGTTGATCAGGCTCTCGGCCTCGATCAGCAGGCGCAGCCGTCCCGTCACCCCGGTCTCGCGCAGGAGCGCGATCACCGCGATCGGATCGGTGGCGGCGATCAGCGCGCCGAACGCCAGCGCGGATTCGGTCGGCCAGGTGAGCCAGCGAACGAGACCCCAGGCGACGAGCGCGGCGCAGAGCGCGACGCCGACGGTCGCGAGCGCCACAACCGGCGCGAGGTCGCGCCAGAGCTCCTTCCAGCGCAGGTTCAGCGCCGCCTCGAACAAGAGCGGCGGCAGGACGACGTCGAAGATGAGGTCGTGGGTCAGCGCCAGGCCCGCATCGACCCGAAACAGCGCCAGCGCCGCCCCCGCGAGCACGAGGCCGACGGTATAGGGGAGGCGCAGCCGCCGCGCCGCGAGGGCGACCAGAATGGCCAGGCCGAGGAGGCTGAGGGCGCGAAAGAGCAGGACGTCCATGCAGCCTTGTCTAGCGGCGGGACGACGAAAGGAAAACCGGGCCGGCCGCCCCGGAGCGTCTACTCGGCGGCGCTCAACTGCTCGCCCGCATGCAAAAAACGCTCGGGATCGACCGGTTCGCCGTCGACCCGGACCTCGTAGTGCAGATGCGGGCCGGTCGATCGGCCGGACGAGCCGAGACGGCCGAGGACGTCGCCGGCCGCGACTTCCTGGCCTTCCGAGACCGAAATTTCCGACATGTGGCCGTAAACGGTCGACAGGCCGAACCCGTGGTCGATCTCGACCATATCGCCGTAGCCGCCCGCGGGGCCGGCGTGGGCGACGCGGCCGGCGGCGGTTGCGCGGATGTCCGATCCGTAAGGCTCGAGGAGATCGACGCCCGTATGGAGCGCCGGGCGGCCGAGAAAGGGGTCGGCGCGATAGCCGAACGGCGAGGTCACGGGCGCCTCCCCGGCAAGGGGTTTGCGCAGGGGCACGAAGGGCATCAGCGCATGCAACCGCTCGGCGAGCGAAACGTCGCGCGCGACGCGCGCCGTCGCCTGGTCGAGGACGGGCGCCTTCGGGTCGATATCGACGGGGATGAGCGGGCCGCCGGCGTTCGCCAGCGGCTTCGGAGGAGCGAGCCTGTCCGGATCGAGGCCGGCTTCGGCGAGGATTGCGCCCTGGCGCGCCGAGCTGAGAACGGCCCGGCGGTCGATGGCGGCGAGCGCCGTGACTGTGCGGCTGTCGAGCCGGTCGAGGGAGCGAACGACGAGGTCGAGACGGGTTTTCTCATCGAGATCGGGGTTCAGCGCAGCGTCCGCCAGGCTCGGAGCGAATGCGGCCTCGGCCCGCGTCGAATTGAAGCGACGCGGGGACGCGGCTTTGGGTGCGAGGCTCGTCCCGGCGGGCGCATAGGCCCGCACGCCGCCGTCGATGCTCGCCTCGGGCGCGGGCCGGTCCTCCGATCTTCGGGGAGCGAGGGTGTCGATGGCGCCGAGGGCGTCGGTTGCCGGACGGGGCCGGTCCGTCGCGGGGGGCGGCGGCAAGTTCCCCGCCTCGGCGGCGAGGGCGGCGAGGGTCGCGCCCCGCCGCTCGAGCCGCGCCTGACGCGCCGCGAGATCGCGGATCCTGTCTTCGATCGCGTTCTGATCGGCGCGCCGCCCGTCGGCCTCCGGGCCGGGCAGGGGGCGCGCGTCGCCGCCCCGATCCGGCGCGGTCCCCTCCGTCCCCGCCTGCGCGAGGGCCGCGGCTTCGGGAAAGCGGGCGCGAAGGGCGAGATCGGCGGCGCCCGTAAGGCCCGCGGCGAACGAAAGGGGCGCGAGCGCGACCAGCGCCCAAAGCGCGGCTGGCCTGAGTCTGACCGTGCGGATCGAATTGCCGCGCGACATCGACAGGAAATAATGGGTCGTCGGAAGGCCGAGCCGGCTCGCGCTTCGGGGTAAGGACATCGATCGAGGCTCCCGCCGCCGGAGATTCCGGTCCGGAGCAGGGAAAACGATTAAGGTTAACATCGTTAAAACGCGGAGGCCCGTGCGCGGGACGCGCGGTGGAACGGATCCATTCCTGTAGTTCTTCCTATAGTTCCTCGCCGGTCCGGGCGCGGAAGGAAGGCGCCGCAGCCCACGATTCCGGAAGCAGGCTTTGAACGCGTCAGCTCAAGCGGGCGCCCAACATTCGTCCCGAGCAATCGAACGGCCGGCCTCGACGTAGACCCGCCGTTCCAGATCGCGACCGCGAACGGCGCAAGTGGGTAAGTAAGCCGACCTTGCCCGTGGGTGCGGTCTCCACCCGAGGCGGTTGCTGCTGGTTGTTGGGTCTTGCAATTCATATGGATCGCACCCTCCGCCTTGCGGGCGCCGTCGCGAACGCAATTGGCGCTGGTTGACGCTTCTTCGGGCACGGTGATCCTATGCGATCCATCGGCAAGATCGCGCAGGCGATTCGCGAAAGACCAGCGGCGATGGCTGAGACACGGCGGGTATGGATGCGGGTTCGCCATCTCTCCCGAGAGGAGAAAGATGACATCGCCGCCGCGTGCCGAAGGTTCATCGACGAGCGTTTGAGGCCGCGTTTCCTGCCCGAGATCCGGCCGACGGAATACAACTATCCCGTCGATCTGCACGGTCGATGGCGTGGCCGGTCCTTCAGCTTCCTGACCCGCCATCGGTCTGGCTTCGCCGAGAACCTCGGCGAGGAATTCGACGCGCCTTTCGCACGTCTCGACCACGACGAGGAAAAGCTCGACCGAATCGTGTTCGACGTGATGTGGCCACGCCACACGGGCCGGTTCTGGCCGCTGCGCTCGGATGTGACACTCGAAGAGGCGTTCGCCATCATCGCGGAGGAAGGGCACCTGTGGCCGATATGAAGTCCACTGCGCCGCGGTTCGACGTCGCAACGCTCCAAAACCTCGCGGGTGCCGGTTTTGCCCGCGGCGAAGCCTATTGGCGTGAAGGCCGGGTGCGCCGGCTGGTCTGCGCCGAGACGAGGGTCACAGCGGTCGTCGACGGCGGCGAGGCCTATCGGGTGACGCTCACCGGCGCCGACAAGATGATCAGCGGCGACTGCGAGTGCCCCGCCGCGGAAACTTTCGGTTTCTGCAAACACATGGTCGCGACCGCACTCGCCGCCAACGACGGCAGCGCGGACGCCTCGGGCGACAAAGATCCGCGGCAGCGCATTCGCGCTCATCTGCAAGCGATGAGCATCGATGGGCTCGTCGCCCTCATCCTCGAAACGGCGGAGCGCGACGAGGCGCTGATGCGTCGCCTCGATCTCGCCTCGGCGAGCCTCGGGGCCGACGACGCCATTCTCGAAGAGCGACTCACCGCCGTCCTCGACGAGGCGATCGGAACTCACGGCTATGTCAGCTATTCCGAAGCGCGCGATTGGGCCGCGGGCGTCGACGAGGCGCTCGACGCGGTCGACGAACTCGCGGATGGGCCGCACGCGGAGATCGCCTTGCGACTTGCCGAATATGCGATTGGCGCCCTCGAAACTGCGCTCAACAGCATCGACGATTCCTCGGGCTATTGCGGCGGCCTCATCGCGCGGGCGGCGGACATCCACCTGGCAGCGGCGCGCGCGGCCCCGCCGGAACCCGTCGCTCTCGCGCACGACCTTTACGCGCGCGAGATGGCCAGCGATCTCGACGCCTGGCATGGCGCCGCCTATCGCTACGCTGACGCGCTCGGCGACGTTGGGCTCGTGGCATATCGTCGCCTCGCCGAAGACGCCTGGGCGAAGCTGCCCGCACGCACTGGACGCACCCGGGAGCCGCAGCGCGATGACGGCGCGTACCGGCGGCTTTCGAATATCCTCGACTTCTTTGCCGAGCGCGACGGCGATGTCGACGCGCGCATCGCCTTGCGCGTCAAGGACCTGCCGTCGTCCTGGGCCTACTATGGCCTCGTCGAGTTCTGCCGCAAAGCCGGACGCATCCCGGAGGCCCTGCGCTGGGCGGAGGAGGGTCTGCGGACCTTCGCGGACGAACGGCCCGACGCGCGGCTGGTCGACGCCGCCATCGCGCTGATGACGGAGGCGGGCCGCAAGGCGGAGGCGATCACGCTGGCGCAAGGCACGTTCGAGAGACAGCCAGACATCGGCGCCTACCGCCGCTGGCGCAAGCTTGCGGGCGAAGCTGCCTGTGAACACGCCCTCGCCGTTCTGGAAACGCGGGCGCGGAAAACGCCGCCATCGAAGTGGAGCCATCCCGCCGATCTTTTCATCGACATTTTGATGGAAGAGGAGAATTGGACGGCCGCCTGGGTCGCAGTCGCTGGCGGGGGTGCCTCCCCGACGCGCAAATGCGTCTTGCCCGGGCCAGCGACCGCGCGCATCCGCAGGAAGCCGCGGAAGTCTTCCGGCGCGCGGTCGACCAGCTCGTCGAAGGCGGTGCGGCTCAGGGTTACGAAGAAGCCGCCAAGCTCGTCAAGCGCATGGCGGCCCTACAAAGCCCGGCGACGCAGGCGGGCTGGGTCGTGCAATTGAAGACGCGCTTCGCGCGCAGGCGCAATTTCATGAAGCTTCTGGGCTGAGCCAAAGCGCCGCGCCAGGCGCGCGTCGCGGAATGGGCATCGCATTATCCATCTCCATGCGACGCGGTAGCCCTTCGTCGAAGTGGCGTACGTTTATCAGATAATAGCTTTTCACAATATGAGGTAGGGGGTCGTCGCGAGCGAAAGCGATGGATCGGTCGACTTGGCCCAGCACTTTGTACCTGCGGGGCGCTTCGGGAAGGACCGGAGTCCGCGCCATAAGAGTTATTCACTTGGCAGCGCGAAATGGGCTGAAGCGGAACTTGTGCTTCGCGTCCTACGGGGACGCCAAGGAAGGCCCCGGTATCCTTCCCAGAGCGGACCGCGGCAGGAGGACGCGCGGCGCTCAAGGAACTCGCCAGATTGGAATAGGAGCGCCGCAGGTCCCCGAGGAGCCTGAAGCCCCTCCGTGGGTCTGAAGATATTTTGGTCGAGAGCGCGGCCGGCCGTACATGTGCGACGCGCATCTCCCCTGTGTGTCGAGCGCGTGCGGCGTACTGACCCGACGTCGAAAGCAGCGCTCACATAAGGGATCGGGTTAGGTAGATTCCGAGTTTGTTTTTGCTAACCCGGTTAGGCCACTGTTACTTTGGCGCGGTCGCGTGGGCGTCAAGCAAAGCCGCGTCGATTTCCCCCGGATAATGGCGCCACCAAGGTCGCGACGCGAAGGAACAAGGCAATATCCGCTTGAGGAGAGCTCGATCTGACTGCGCGCTGCGGCGAAGGTCATGAACACGAGGACAAGCGTCCCGCGCGGCGTACACAAAACTTGCGCGTGGCAAAGGTAGAAGGAACTTCGACCATGGCAGCTCACGCGGGTCAGCCCGAGGCTCCCAAGTCCCAGCCGGCAACGAAGCCTGTCGCCAAAGGCAATCTGCAAACCCTGCCTCTCCCGGAGGTCGAGAAAAAATTGGGCTCGTCGCCCGAGGGCCTGACCCAGGCTGAGGCGCAAAAGCGGCTCACTCAATACGGGCCGAACGAGATCGCCGAGAAGAAGACCAACGAGATCCTGAAATTCCTCTCCTATTTCTGGGGTCCGATCCCCTGGATGATCGAAGTGGCGGTGATCCTGTCGGCGGCGGCCCAGCATTGGCCGGACTTCGGTATTATCCTCGTTCTGCTTCTCGCCAACGCCGTGGTCGGATTTTGGGAAGAACATCAGGCGGGTAACGCCATCGCCGCCCTGAAGGCGACGCTCGCGATCAAGGCCAGGGTGAAACGCGATGGCAAGTGGGTGAACCCGGCGGCGCGAGAGCTCGTGCCGGGCGACGCCATCCGCCTGCGTCTCGGCGACATCGTGCCGGCCGATGCCCGCTTGCTGGACGGCGACGAGATATCCGTCGACCAGTCGGCGCTAACCGGGGAATCCTTGCCTGCCACCCGCAAATCCGGCGACGCCGTCTTCTCCGGGTCGATTGTTCGTCGCGGCGAGATCGGCGCGCTGGTCTACGCGACCGGCGGCAAAACCTACTTCGGCAAGACGGCTGAACTGGTGGAGACGGCGGTCACCGTCAGCCATTTCCAGAAAGCCGTGCTGAAGATCGGCGACTACCTGATCGTCCTCGCGTTGATCCTCGTGGCTGTCATCGTCGGACTTGGAATCTATCGCAGCGAGCCGATCCTGACCCTGCTGCAGTTCGCGCTCGTGCTGACAGTGGCGGCGATTCCCGTAGCAATGCCGACCGTGCTGTCGGTGACGATGGCGGTCGGCGCCCGCCTGCTCGCCAAGAAACAGGCGATCGTGAGCAAGCTGGTCGCCATCGAGGAACTGGCGGGCGTGGACGTGCTGTGCGCCGACAAGACTGGAACCCTCACCCAGAACAAGCTGACGCTCGGCGATCCGTTCTGTCTGGATGCGATCACGGCCGATGAACTCATCCTCGCCGGCGCATTGGCTTCGCAAGCGGCGAACAACGACACGATCGATCTCGCCGTGCTGGGCGGCCTGAAGGACAAGCAGGCGCTGAAGCCCTATCAGGTCACACATTTTCAGCCATTCGATCCCGTGCACAAGCGGACCGAGGCCACGGTCAAGGGCGCGGACGGAAAAATCTTCAAAGTGACCAAAGGCGCGCCTCAGGTCATCCTGGCGCTGTCGGCGAACGCGACCGCGGTGAAGTCCGCCGTCGACAAGGCGGTCGACGACTTCGCCGCGCGCGGCTTTCGTGCGCTCGGCGTGGCCCGGGCGGATGGCGATGGGAAGTGGCGGCTTCTTGGCGTCCTGCCGCTGTTTGATCCGCCTCGCGTAGACGCCAAATCCACCGTCGCGACCGCGGCCGAGATGGGCGTGAAGATCAAGATGGTGACCGGCGACGCCCTGGCGATCGCCCGCGAGATGGCCAAGAGGCTCGGGATGGGTTCGAACATCCTCGACGCGAACACCCTCGGCGACTCCAAGACCGAGGAAACTGCGGCGGTAACCAAGTCCATCGAAGACGCAGACGGCTTTGCTCAGGTGTTCCCCGAACACAAGTTTCATATCGTCGACGTGTTGCAGAAGCACGGCCACATCGTCGGCATGACGGGCGACGGGGTAAACGACGCTCCCGCACTGAAGAAGGCCGACTGCGGGATCGCGGTCTCCGGCGCGACCGACGCGGCGCGCGCTGCGGCGGCGATTGTGCTTCTGACGCCAGGTCTCTCGGTGATTATCGACGCGATCAAGGAAAGCCGGTGCATCTTCCAGCGGATGAACAGCTACGCGATCTACCGCATCGCCGAGACGCTGCGCGTTCTGCTGTTCATGACGCTGGCGATCGTCGTCTTCAAATTCTATCCCCTGACCGCGATCATGATCGTCATGCTGGCGTTGCTCAATGACGGCGCGATCCTGTCCATCGCCTATGACAACGTAATCTACAGGATGAAGCCTGAAGCGTGGGACATGCGCACGGTTCTGGGCATATCCACAGTTCTCGGCGTCATCGGCGTCGTCTCCGCGTTTGGTCTCTTCTATCTCGGCGAACGCGTCTTCCATCTCGACCGCGCCCATATCCAAACGCTGATGTATCTCAAGCTGTCGGTAGCCGGTCACCTCACGATTTTCCTGACGCGCACCCGCGGTCCGTTTTGGTCCATACGTCCCGCCAGGGTCTTGTTGGTCGCGGTGCTGGGCACGCAGACGGTGGCGACCCTGATCGCGGTCTACGGGCTGTTTATGACGCCGCTCGGCTGGGGCTGGGCGCTGTTCGTCTGGGGCTACGCCCTAGCCTGGTTCCTCGTGAATGATCGCGTGAAGCTACTTGCTTATTGGGTTCTCGATTCGACCGCAGCCAAATCCGCGCCGACTATGCAGTCCGAGCCGGCGCCGGAGACGAAAGTCGCGCCGAACCCTGAAGCCGAGCCGCGAAAGCTCGCCGCGCGGCCACCCGCCTCCAAGCCAGACGCTAAGGCCGATGACGCCAAATCAAGTCCTCAGGCCAACGTTAAGAGCGCGGACAAAGCCGAAGCCAATGTAGGGCAACCGGCCTCCACGCCAGACGCCAGGACCGACGACGCCAAGCCGGACCCCGAGGCCGGACCCAAGCCCGACGTCAAGCCTGTGCCGAAGCCTGAAGCCAAGGCCGAGCCCCAGTCTGAAGCGAAGTCTGCGCCTCAGCCTGCAGCCAAAGCGGCGCCTCAGCCGGTTGCAAAGGACGAGCCAAAGCCGGAAGCCAAGGCTGAACCCAAGCCCGTAACCGACCCTAAAGCTGAAGCCAAAGCCGGCGTCGCGACGATGCTCGACACGTCGCTCGGCGACCTTCTCGTGGCCGGCCTCATCAAAGACCCGGAGGATGCCGGACGCATCATAGCGGCGGCTATCACCCAGGCTGATACGCCCAACGCGCTCGCAAAGGCGCTGGAAACCAAAGCCGGCCCTAACCGAACTTAGCCGATTCGCCTCTGGTTTTCACGGTTTTCAGGTTTTCTGATCGCGCAAGGTATTGATTTTGCTTGCGTGGAAGTCGGAGAAGGGGCCGAAAACGGCTGTAGTGCCGACCTTGGGTATTTTCCGAAGCGGCGATCTGTGAACAATGCCGCGCCATCTGTCTTTGTGCCAAACCGCCACCCAAAATCACCGCTGCCGTCGCCGCAAACCCCGTGTAGTGCCGACCTGCGGGGTACGGTCACAGTGATCTCAACCAGTTAGCCTCACCAAACCCGCCCAATCGGCTAAGTTCGGCTAAGGCTGAAACCGAAGCGGCCCCCAAACCGGGGGCCAAAGCGAAGGCGCGGCCTGATCCGACTCCGAAGGCCGCCGAATGAGCCGATGGACGACACGAATTGCGACAACCGCCGGAAAGACTCAAATGAAAATTGACTGCAAGGACTTTCGTGTGCGCGAGGGACACGAGGTCCATCTCGAGAAGTGGCCGACGAAGGTCGATCCCGTCTACAAATCGAAGGATCAATACAACAGTCTGCTGGAGGAGCACGTCGCCAAGCTCAGCGCGATGCAGCGACTTCACCACGCGTCCGATCGTCATGCCATCCTGCTGATCTTTCAGGCGACAGACGCCGCGGGAAAAGACGGGGCCATCCGGCACGTGATGTCAGGCGTCAACCCGCAGGGCTGCCGCGTCTACAGTTTCAAACAACCCACGGACGCCGAAGTGGAGCATGATTTCCTCTGGCGCACGTCTCGCGATTTGCCGGAGCGTGGGCGGATTGCGATTTTCAACCGGTCCTATTACGAGGAAGTGCTGGTCGTGCGTGTGCATCACGACATTCTACACCGGGAGGCCATCCCGGACGCGCCGCATCACGATGCAAAGGTGTGGCGCCAGCGCTATCGATCAATCAACGATCTTGAAAAGCACCTCAATGTCAACGGGACTCGCGTCGTCAAAGTCTTTCTCCACCTCTCGAAGGAGGAGCAGCGCAAACGCTTTCTCGAACGTATCGACGACCCCGAGAAAAACTGGAAATTCAGCGACGCAGATGTGAAGGAGCGGGAATTCTGGGACGACTACGCGAAGGCCTACGAGGAATGCCTCAGCGCAACGAGCACAAGCGACGCTCCTTGGTACGTCGTTCCCGCCGACGACAAGGAGAACGCTCGGCTGATCGTCTCCCAAATCGTCCTCGACACGTTCGAAGGGCTGAAGATGAGCTATCCGAAAACGAGCGCCGAACGTGAACGCGAATTACAATCGATCCGCAAGGAGCTGGCCAAGTGACGGCGCGGCCGAGCGGGCCGAGGCGTCTTGGCCTGACCTTCGCAGCCGCACGCCCGCCTTCTTAGCGCCGGCCGAGCAGCACCCCACGCACCACGATCTGCGGGGTCGACATCCTTTCAGGCGGCTGCGCTCCCGTAACTACATTGTTCTACTGTGGAGTTTTTGTTCTTACTTTGTTCTTGCCTGTCGGGGCGGCGCCATGTTACATTGCGGGTTTCGGTAAATGCCGGTTACGGCCGGGAAGCGAGGTTTTATGGAGGCAATGGACGGCTCCCGCCCGCGCAAGCGGCGCCTCAACGGCTATGGCCGGGAAATGCGGCGGGAGCGGATTTTCGAGCAGATGCGCCAGGGTCTCGCCTATGACGAGATCGCACGCGGGGAGGGCGTGACGGCGGAGCGCATCCGGCAGATCGTGTCCGAGACGTTGCAGAAGCGCAGCGTCGACAGCCCCGCCGATCACGCCAAGCTGCAATTGGCGCGGCTCGAGCGGGTGATGTATCTCGCGGCCGAGGCGCTCGCGCGGGGTGACCTGAAAGCCGGCCCCCTCTATTTGAAGACCCTCGACCGGCTCGATCGTTACCAGAAAATAGCCGGCGTCATCGAGCGCGACGACGAACAGATCCGCGAGCGACTGCTCGCCAAGCTGAACGCCATCGTCGAGCGGCTCGGCTACGACAAGATCCTGGCCGAGAACAGCAAGGTCATCGCCGAGCACGAGGCGAGGCAAAGGGCTCTCGCGGAGCAAAACGCCGGCTTCCCGCCGGCGGCCGGCGCGGGCGCCTGCGCCTCATGAGGCGGCGATTGATTTCATCCGGCATCGCTCGCAGCCCATTGAAAGACCACGAATTCGGACGAGAGAATCCAAGGAAATCCAAGAAAATCCAAGATCGTTTTCTTGGATTTTCTTGCTCCGGCTTGGGTTTGGTTTCGCGGAATTTGGCGGAGGCGCTCCGCCACGACCGGCCGCCGATAGCTCCGGCCCGGGATCTTCGGCCGCGGCCCTTGGGCGCAGCCAGAATCAACAGAGCGACGGTGTTTGTTCAGAGCGCCTTCACCGCCGCGAGGACCTCCTCGGCGTGCCCCGGCACCTTGACTTTGCGCCAGATCTTCGCGATTCGGCCCTTGCGGTCGATGAGGAAGGTCGCGCGCTCGACGCCGAAATATTTCCGGCCATACATGCTCTTTTCCTTCCACACCCCATAGGCGTCGATTGCGGTCCGCTCCGGGTCCGCGGCCAGGGCCACGGCGAGGTCGTGCTTCTTCCTGAACTTGTCGTGGCTCGCCGCGCTGTCCGGTGAGATTCCGACCACCGTGGCGCCGGCGGCCTCGAATTTGCCTTTGAGCCCGCTGAACGCGATCGCCTCGGCGGTACAGCCCGAAGTGTCGTCCTTCGGATAGAAATACAGAACCACCGCCTTGCCCTTGAAGTCGGCAAGGCGCGCATGGCCGCCGCCGTCGGTCGGCAGCGCGAAGTCGGGCGCCGGATCGCCCACGTCAAGTTCCTTTGCCATAAAGCCCTCGTTTTGTCTCATTGTCGTTTCAATGCGGGCGCAGCAAGCCGTTGCGCCGCCGCGCCGAGAGTAACCGGCGCGCCGGGCGTTTCAAGCGGCCAGGATTGCAGGCCGGGGACGGCCGCGCGGTCCGCCCTTTCGAATTGGCGCGCAAGCTGTTTAATGCCGCTTCGAGCCACGGAGGATGATCCCGGATTGGTTGGTTGGTTTGACGTCGGATCCCGTGCGCACGCCCGGTCCGCCATGCGCCGCATGTGCGACAGCGGCGCCGGTCCGCGCCTTTCCGTACGCGTGCGGCGCTCCCGCGCCGCACGGATCCGGCATGTCGCGGCGCGCGTGGCCGAGGCCGCGGCGGTCCTGGCGCTTCTCGCCGTTGTCGCGTTCGCAGCGCGCCTCGCCAATGGGCCGATCTATCTTCAGTCGGTGCACGACAGGATCGCCTCGAGCCTGCAGGATCGCGCCGGCGACCGCTACGCGATCGATCTCGGCCCGACCTATCTCATGCACGATTATCTGGGCGTGGGCCTCGGCTTCCGCCGATTGACGGTTCGCGACTCCGCCGGGCGCACGGTGCTGGCGGCCCCCGCCGGCAGGATCGGGCTCGACGTGCCCGCCCTCTTTCTCGGGAACGTGAGGGTCCGGCGCCTCGAACTGGACGGCCTCGACCTTCGGCTGAGGGTGGCGGCCGACGGCGCCCTGTCCATTGCGGTCTCCGGCGATGAAGGCGCGGCGTCGATCGCGCTTCCGAGCGGAGGGTCGGGTCTCGAAAGCCTCAATCTCGCCGCGCTGGTCCGCGCCAGCGCGGAGGCCATGGCCGGCGCCGGACAGGCGATCGACCGACTGACGCTGGCCAATGCGCGTTTCGCGATCGACAACGAGGCGACGCACCGGTTCGTAACCTACAGGGACTTCAATCTCGTTTTCGACCGATCCGGCGGCGCGGCGACCGCGAGGCTCTCGGCGACTGGCGCCTCAGGGCAATGGCGGATCGAAGCCGAGGCGAGCGTCGGAGAGGCGCCCACGCTGGCGGTCGAAGCGCACGATCTGAGCTTGGCCGATCTCGAAGCGTTCGACAAGAAGCCGCCGCCGCTGTTCGCCGAGGGGCCGATCGCCTTCAAGTTCGACGCGCGCCTCGCGCCGGACAACACACTGCAAAGCATGGTCGGACGCTTTGCCGTCGGCGCCGGGCAAATGCGGCTGAACAATCCGGACGCACTGCCGTTTCTCGTCGACGAGGCGTCGGGCCAGGTGGACTGGGACGTCGCGGCGCAGCGGCTTCGCGTCAGCAACCTCCTCATCCTTGCCGGCGAAACTCGCCTCACAGCCGCAGGATGGGTGGCGCCGCCGGCCGGTCCGGCCGGCGCGTGGGTGATGCGGCTTGAATCGAAGGATGCGCGGTTTGCGCCCGAACGTCCGAGCGAGAAGGCGGTCGTCCTGAATTCCATCGTTGCCGATCTGCGCTTTCTCCCGCTGGAATTGCGTTTCCTGGTCGATGAGTTCGTCGCCAAGGGCCCGACGTTCGACGGCGGCGCCAAGGCGGAGATCGCTCCGGATGGTCCGGGCGTGTCGCTCAGGCTCAACATCAGGATCAATCCGAGCGTCACGCAGGACGTCATGCGCCTCTGGCCGCAGTTCATCAATCCTGACGTGCGCGACTGGGCGTCGCACAATCTGCACGGTGGCCGGATCGAGGGGACGATGGCGGCGAACTGGTCGGCGGCCGACCTCGACGCGATGGATCACAAGCGCGCGGTGTCGCGCGACAGCGTTCACGGATCGTTTTCCAGTCACGACGTCGGCGTTGACTTGCTTCCCGGACTGCCGATGATGGTGTCGGAGGGAGCCTCGGGGTCTTTCACCGGCCGGGATTTCACCGTTTCCAGCGACCATGTGACCATGGCCCTGTCGCCGACGCGGCGGATCCAGGGCGACAATCTCGTTTTCACCATCCCCGACACGTCGCCGCGCCCGATCGTGGACGGGCAGGCCAGGATCCATCTGAGCGGCACGGCCGACGCGCTCGCCGATCTGCTCGGTCGCGAGCCCCTGCGCAGACAGGCGGGGCTGCAAATCGATCCGGCGACCGTCAAGGGGCAGGCCGAGGGCGACCTGGTTCTCGATCTCAAGCTCGGGAAAACCGCCAAACCCGAGGACACCCAGTTCCACGCGACCGGCGGCCTTGCCGGGCTGACGCTCGAGAAGCTGATCGGCGAGGAGAAACTGGATCAGGGAAATATCACCTTCGAGGCGGATCGGAACACGCTGAAAGTGGCCGGCGATGGGCAGATGTTCGGCGTGGCGACGCATTTGGAGGTCGGCAGGGCGCGCGGCGAGGAAGGCGTCGCGACCCTGACCCTGACGCTCGATCAGGCGGCGCGCGCGAAGCGAGGCTTCAGTTTCGGCTGGCTGAACGGACCGCTGCCGATCAAGCTGAAGGCGCCGCTCAGCCGGACGAACGCGGATGTCGAAATCGATCTCACCCCGGCGGCGATCGACAATCCTTTGCCCGGCGTCTCGAAGGCCGCAGGCAAGCCGGGCAAGGCCGATTTCCAGCTCAAACCCGGGCCTCAGGGCGCAGCTCTCAACAACCTCGCCGTCGATTTCGGAACCGTCCTCCTGCGCGGCTCCGCCGAGATCGGCCTCGATGGCTCCATTCTGGCCGCGAAGTTCACGCAGGCGCGCATCTCGACCGGCGACGACCTCCGCGTCGACATCGTCAATGGCGCCAATGTGGTCAAGGCGAGCGTGCACGGCTCGAGCCTGGACGCGCGGCCCTTCATCAAGTCGCTCACCGAGCAGGCCTCGCCTTCGCAGGCGGGCGGGAAGGATTTTGACGTCGACATGAAAATCGCGTCCGTCGTCGGGGCGAACAAACAGTCGATTGCGGGCCTCGAGCTTAACTTCGTGCGCCGGAACGGCGCCGATCGCCTCGTGATGCTGCGGGGGCGCATCGGGGAGGGAAGCGTCGGCGCGAGCCGGGGCGTCGACGGAGATTTGCGCCTGATCTCGACCGATGCGGGCGCTCTTGCCGAATTCGCCGACCTCTACTCCCGGATGGAGGGCGGCGATCTCGATCTCAGCCTGCAGACCGGCGGCGAGGCGAGCGCAGGCGCCGCCACGGTGACGAACTTCGCCTTGCGCGACGAACCGGCGTTCCGCCGCCTTGTGGCCGCCGCGCCTGCTGGCTCGCGCGAGGCAGTCGATCCGACGCTTGTGCGGTTCCAGAAGATGACCATCGTATTTGTGCGGTCGCCTGGAACGCTCGAGATCAAGGACGCCGTCATCTACAACCCGAATATGGGGCTGACGACGGCGGGCAGTATCGACTTTGCCGGGGGCGCGATCGATCTCAGCGGCACCTTCGTGCCGGCGTACTCGGTCAACACCATCCTGACCAAAATTCCGCTCGTCGGCCTGCTGCTCGGCGGCGCACAGAACGAGGGCGTGTTCGGCATCACCTACCGCGTGCAGGGGCCGCTGAGCCGGCCGGAGGTGAGCGTCAATCCGCTCTCGGCGATCGCACCGGGGATTCTGCGCAAGATCGTCGGCGCAATGGACGGCAGCGGCGCGCGTGGCGGCGCGCCCGGCGAAGCGGTCGCTTCCCCGAGCGGGGGAGGGCGGCGTTAGGCGCAACAATTGCGACGGGAGTGCGACGCGGGCGCTACGTAATATCCCGCATTGAGCGGGGGCGCGGAATTTGACAGGTAGCGCTTCAGGACAACGCTGGGGAGACAAAAATGTTTCATGACGTCAGGGAACTGAGAGCGATCGGGTCACAGCGGCCGGCCGCCGGCCCATCGCACGCCGTCGCCGCGGTCGAGGCCTTTTGCAGCATCGGCGTCGAGTTGGCGCTTCTGTCCAAAAGGCTGTTCGACCATACCCAGAAACTGTGCCGCAGCGCCGCAATGCACAAGGACGCCAAGGACGTCAGCCGGACAATGGGGGCGTTCGTCAACGAATCCTATCGGGACATCGCGCAAAATGCCGAGGCCGTTCTCGGCATCTGGGCGCGTTTTCTGCACGGCGCCAGGTCCGGCGCGTCGTTCGACTGATTCCGGGCGCCGTCCCGCGCTTCCGTCTCCCGACTTACCGTCCGGGGGCGCCATGCAACATTTCCAATCGGCTTGCCGACCTCTCGGAACATGGCGCTTCGGTCGCGGGGCCGCCGCCTGCGGGCAATCTGCAGCGCCTCAGGGTGCGTTCAGACAGTATGGAACATTTGCGGTCCAAAAGGGTCGCGGCCAGTCGGACAAACTGCGAACCCTGTTTTGTTCCAGGACGAGCGGCGGTTCAGCGGTGGGAAGACCTGTTGCAGAAAGAGCACACGGTTCGTGCGGCCGTGATTTGGCCGGCTGATGGTGCTGATCGCCTCCGGCGCCGCGCCGCTTGTTTAGGCGGCCACGGCCGTAGCCAATCCCAAAATTCGCTTTACAAACCATACGCTTCCCGACTTCTCGCGAGCGGCTATCTGCAGACGCAGAACATCGATCCGACCGTCGGCCTGCGCATCAAGTTCTGAAAGCGATTGATTTCGGCCCAGCGTCGCAGACGAAATCCGGATCGTCTGCGACGACGAACCGTAAGGGGTCGAGGTCAGTCGATGCCGACCATGACGTCGGAGGCCTTGATCACGGCATAGGCCTTCTGCCCCTTGACCAGCTTCAGCTGATCGACGGCTTCATTGGTGATCGAAGCGGTCAGCACTGCCCCGCCGACGTCGATCCGCACGTGCGACGTGGTTGCGCCCTTGTGGACTTCGACGATCGTGCCGGCAATCTGATTTCGAGCGCTGAGTTTCATGGAAGCCCCATTTTGAGAGTTGCGGCCTCGCCGCACCCGACTAGTATCACCGAATATAGCGGCCGGTGGGAAGCCATTCCCGCGATGCGCAAGGCCGGGCGTCTCTCGAGGGACGGGTGAAAATGACGTTCAAGACATTCACCACAAGCATAGTTTTCGGCGCGCTGGCTGTGTTCGCGACGCCCGCCGGGGCGGGACGGACCAATGTCGCCGTCGCCGCCAACTTCACCGAGCCGGCGACGGAAATCGCGGCGCTGTTCAAGCAGAAGACCGGCCACGAGGCGATCCTGAGCTTCGGCGCCTCCGGCCCGTTCCTCACCCAGATCACGCACGACGCCCCTTTCCAGGTCTTCCTGTCGGCCGACCAGGACCGGCCAAAGGCCGCGATCGAGGGAGGCTATGCGGTTCCCGGAAGCCTGTTCACCTATGCGGTCGGCAAGCTCGTGCTCTGGAGCAGGGTCATTGACGTGACCAAGGGCGAGCAGGTTCTGAAGGCGGGCGCCTTCTCGAAACTGTCGATCGCCAACCCGAACGCCGCCCCTTATGGAACGGCCGCAATCGAGACGATGAAGGCGCTCGGCGTTTATGATGGGCTGAAGGGGAAGCTCGTCCAGGGGAACAGCATCGCCCAGGCCTTCCAGTTCGTCGATACCAGGAACGCCGAAGTCGGCTTCGTCGCGCTGTCGCAGATCTTCGCCGCGACCGATGGAACCCGCTGGCTCGCGCCACAAAATCTGTATGCGCCGATCCGGCAGGACGCCGTTATATTGAAAAAGGGCGAGAACGACGAGGCGTCCAGGGCCTTCCTGGAATTTCTGAAGGGCCCGGAGGCGCGCGCCGTGATCGAGAAGTTCGGCTACGGGCTCGACTGAGAAGTGGAAGCCTTCGCCCACATCTGGCAGCCGGTCGTCCTGACGCTCGAACTTGCGGCGGTCGCCACGCTCGCGCTGCTTCTGGTCGCCACGCCGCTCGCCTGGTGGCTCGCGCGCTCGAAGGCGTGGTGGAAGGAGGGCGTGGCGGCGATCGTCTCGCTGCCAATGGTGCTGCCGCCGACCGTGCTCGGCTTCTACCTCCTGATCGCGCTCGGCCCGGGCGGGCCGGGCGGGGCGCTCGCGAGCCTGTGGGGCGCGCGCACGCTCGCCTTCACCTTCTGGGGCCTCGTCGTCGGCTCGATCATCGCCTCGATGCCCTTCGTCGTGCAGCCGATCCGCAACGCCTTTGCCGCGATGGGCGACCGTCCGCTCGAGGTCGCAGCGACCTTGCGGGCGTCGCCCGCGCGCGCGTTCTGGACGGTGGCGCTGCCGCTCGCCAGTCCGGGGCTCCTGACCGGCGCGGTGCTGGGCTTCGCCCATACGGTCGGCGAGTTCGGCGTCATCCTGATGATCGGCGGCAACATTCCCGGCCGCACCCGCGTCATGTCAACCGCGATCTTCGATTACGTCGAAACGTCGCAGTGGCGCGAAGCCAACATCCTCGCGGGCGGCATGGTCGCATTCGCCTTCGCCGTGATCCTGTCGATGATCGTGCTCGAGAAGCGCGTCGCCCGGACCCGCGCATGAGCGCGGACAGCATCCGCGCGGAATTCCGGGGCACGATCGGCAAGTTCGCGCTCGACGCGGCCTTCACTGCGCCTTCGAATGGCGTGACGGCGCTCTTCGGCCCGTCGGGCTGCGGCAAGACCACGATCCTGCGCTGCATCGCCGGGCTCATGCGGGTGAGCGACGGCGTGTGCGAGATCGACGGGGAGGTGTGGCAGGACCGGGACAGAACCTTCGTCCCGACCCACAGGCGCCCGCTCGGCTACGTGTTCCAGGAGGCGAGCCTCTTTCCGCACCTGTCCGTGCGCCGCAATCTCCTGTTCGGCGCGCCCGCCAATCGCTTTGGAGCGGCGGCGTCTGGCCGTCCCGGCGGCGCGGCCGCCGACCGCGGCGCGCACAGGATCACGTTCGAGGAGGTGGCCGATCTTCTCGGCGTGACGCCGTTGCTCGACCGGTCGCCGCGCAATCTGTCCGGCGGCGAGCGCCAGCGGGTGGCGATCGGCCGCGCGCTGATGTCGCAGCCGAAGCTCCTCTTGATGGATGAGCCGCTGTCCGCCCTCGACCGCGCGACCAAAAGCGAGATCCTGCCGTTCCTCGAACGGCTGCGCGACCATCTTTCCCTGCCGATCGTCTACATCACCCACGACCTCGCCGAGGTCGAGCGCCTTGCCGAGCACGTGGTCCTGATGGAAAAAGGCCGCGTGCTGGCGGCGGGGCCCCTGGCGGAATTGCAGAGCGACCCGTCGCTGCCGCTGGCGACCGCGCGCGACGCGGCGGTCACGCTCGACGGGGTCGTCGAGGCGCATGACGCGCGCTACGGCCTGCTGACCCTCGGCGTGAAGGGGGGGCATTTCCTCGCGCCGGCGCCGCCCGCGCGGATCGGCGAACATCGCCGAATCCAGATCGTCGCCCGCGACGTCAGTCTCGCGCGCGAGCCGCCGGGGCCGAGTTCCATCCTCAACGTGCTGAGCGCACGCGTCGCCTCTGTCCGCCCGGTCGAAACCAACGAGATGCTGGCCGTAGTCGCGCTCGGGACGGAAGGGCAGGGCGCGCGCCTTCTGTCGCGCCTGACGCGAAAGTCGTGGGACCAGCTCGCGCTCGCCGCGGGGGCTGCGGTCTATGCCCAGGTCAAGGCGGTCGCGCTGGGGCCGGACCGCGGCGACCTATCGGGGTAGCTGCGTAGCGTCAGCTCGAGGTTGGCGGGCTCCGCCTTGTCGTCAGTCGTTCGAATCCGAACCGGCGCGCCACAGAAATTCTGCGCTGATCGCCATCCGATTTTGGGAATGATGCTTGCCGCCAGACGTCGATGTCGGGCGTCAGGCGCGGGTCACCGTCGGCGAACGTGAGGCGGTCCTTGATGATTGTAAGGCATTGCCTTACATTGCGGCGTGATCCGCTCGTTCAGAGACAAAGCGCTGGAGCGGTTCTTCGCGACCGGAGATGGGCGTCGGCTCAGCGTGCGGAATTCGAAGCGGATCGCGAACATCTTACGCGCGCTCGATGACGCATCGCGGCCAGAGGATATGAACCCGCCGGGCTTTCCCTTTCATGCGCTCCCCGGGCCGTACGGAGGCCGCTATGCGGTCAACGCCAGCGGAAACTGGCGGATCACTTTCGGCTGGACGGAAGGCGACGCCATCGATGTCGATCTCGAAGACGATCACTGAGGACAGGCTCCATGACCAGGAAGCTCCCGAAACGCGGCGTGCCGCCCATGCATCCCGGCGAACTTCTGCGCGAGGAGATCTTGCCGGCGCTCGGTCGTCCGAAGACGGAAATCGCCAGGTTGCTCGGCGTGTCGCGCCAGTCGCTTTACGACATCCTCGAGGAAAAGCAGCCCGTGACGCCGGTCATGGCGTTGCGGCTCGGGAAGCTGTGCGGAAACGGTCCCGATCTCTGGCTCAATCTGCAGAAGCGGTACGACCTTAAACGCGCCCGGGAGCAGTTCGGAGAGAAGATCAAGGCGATTCTGACATTGGAAGTGGCTTGAACAGGCGGCAGACGCAGTGGCTGTCCAAGCAATCGCTTCAGGTTAACGAAGTTGGTCCTGTTCTTTCCCTGCGCCTGCCAAGGCGAACAAGGGGGAAAAACATGCACTGTCATGTCTGGACGGCGCCGCGTGGTCAAGGGTTGCTTTGAAGCTTTTGCGAGCGTCTCGGGCGCGGTCATGTCTACGGCCTGTTGTGCGGCAAGGATGGCTCCTCTGGCCCTGATGGTTCGTCCGCTTAAGCTCTTCGCCCCAATCACCGTATCGCGCTCGTACCGGCGCAGACAGTGCAACGGCCGTCGCGACCGGGGCGGAAGGAGACGAGCGTCGCGAAGCGTACACGGCAATCGTGCGGGGTCGGCTATTGAGCCGCGAAAGGCATAATCCCGCAGAGGCCGAGGCCGTTGACAGAGCCGAAGGCGACATGTGCGGCGCCGTTTTGCGAGGCGCTGACGCTCTGCCGTGGTCGAAGACCCCATCAGGCACGAACGGAAGCCGTCGGAACCTGGGAGACCTCATCCGGCCCGCAGTCGCCATGGCGATCCCGGGCCGCGGCGGGAACCCAAGGGGCAATCCGTCAGGGAACGGATGACGAGTCGGACGCGCTCGTAGTACCGACGAAGCGCCCGAACAAAGACCGTGATGAGCGGCGGCGGAGGGTGTGGAGGGAAGGGGCGCGGCCGGAGGAATGCAAGGGTGGGGCTGCATGCTCCGGGCACAGCACCGGAAACCGCATGTCTCAAAAGGCGCTGCTCTTGCACGGATCGCGTTGCGGGCCGGCACAAAGGCCTCATGCGCCGATCGCGTCCGACCTCCGGCAGGCGCCCGGTGCGGGAAAGCCGCACGCCGGGATCTGTGCGGGGGCGGTGAGTAATCACCGTCCCTACCGCGACCCGTAATGTAATGCCGTAACCTATTAAAGTGGCACACGGTGGGGCCGCTCAGGGCCGATTGCTGTTGGTTAGCTGGCGGCCTCGTCTTCGGGCTCGTCCGCCGGCTCGTCCAAAGAGTCAATGGCGCGCCGCCTGCGCTGATCGGCTTCATCGAGATTGGACCAAACCACGCCCATAAACCATTCCCTCGTCCTGTTGTCGGCCGCTTCCCATAGGCGGCGGAGGGCCGTTGCTTTTTTCCAAGCCTTGCCTAGCGCAGCGCGCGGGTCCCCCTGGCCGCCAGGGGTGGGGTTCTTCGCTGCTTCTGCGGCCTCTCTTGCCGCTCTCCTCGGTTTTGGCGACGCGGCAATGGCCCTTTGTTGCTCGGGCGGCAGATCGGCCGCCTTAGCGGCGTCTTGCACGCCAATTCGCCCTTTCTTCACCGCCGCCTGCAATTCCGGTTCAGCTTTCTCTTTAACCTTGCGCGTGGCGTTAATCATTTCACGGCTCACCGCGCCACCTGCCGCCTTGGCCAACTCACGGCTCGACGCTGTTCTTGGCTTCTGAACTGACATTTTAATGTCAGATTGTGCTGCCGGCTCCCCCAACTCGTAATGCAAGTTAAAGTCCTCGGCCTCAACCAACGTGTCGGAAATGGCCTGCTTGGTCAGATGGCGCCGCTTGAGATTGTGGGAAACCACAAACATCAAGGCTTCTTCCCTGGCGCCCTCAAATTCAACGTAGCGCGGCGCTATGCCCGCGATTTCGCAAGCGATGGCCCGGTTGCGTCCGTCGAGTATCCGGTTCTCGAAAAGCACTATGGGATCAAGCAAACCGTGTGCGCGAATATCATCAGTAAGGTTCTGCAATTCGTCCTCGTCCGCCGACGGCACTAGGAGGCAGATGGGGTGAGGGTCGGGCGGCTCAGGTGGGTGGTAGCTTGGCGTCAAGTTCATTGCACTGCCCTTCGCGTTGCTTTACACAACCCGAGCTTCTGAACTTGCAACGATTGCTCGAGCCCGCGACGATGGGCGATCCGATGCGGCCGTTGCGATGGGTCTCGAAGAGCCACGACAAGCTGGCGGCGGCGCTTCGAGCGATGGTCAAAGGTGAGCTCCTCCACCATTCCCAAACTGTTGGAGGAGCTGAAATATTGCCGCCACTTCAACCGCAAGACCAAGGAAGGCGGCAAACATCCCGATCGCGACGCTCAGTTCGAATATATCAACGCCAAGGCCGAGGCGTTTCAGGCCACCGATCAGCCGGTGATATCGATCGACGCGAAGAAGAAGGAATTGCTCGGCGAATTCAAGAACGGCGGCAGCGACTATGGGCCGCAAGCCAACCGATCGAGGTCAACACCCACGATTTCGAGGACAAGAACTGGGCAACTTCGTCCCCTACGGAATCTACGACATCGGCGCCAACCTCGGCTATGTCAGCCTCGGAATTGACCATGATACCTTAGTTGGCCATCGGACTTCGCCGACCCTCGGGAATGAAACGCCGCTCGGCGCCGCTAACGCGGGAGTGGCTTCGCCCGGCGGCGCAACCCACGCCTTCAGCCGAAGACCGCTTTCTTGCGCACTGCTGCCATCCAGACAGGTACCAAACGATTGATTTTTGACCACCAGTTGGCCGGCCCCCGCCCCCTCCCAAGCCCCAAAATTCGGTCGCGAACTCGGCCCGATCCTCCTCAGAAACCGAAATGCGATATTTTCGAAGTTATCGAAGACCCTAGCGTCGTTGAAATCGGCATCATCTCGTTCGGTGTGCGGCCTGAGTTGTCTTCCGCTCACCCCGTATGCGGACCTGCAAGCGCCGCCGTTTCCACAGGCATCCGGAGCCCATGCCGACGCCGGAGCTCAGAAAGCGCCCGGGAACGCCCCGCCGTCAATCAGGATGTTCTGGCCGGTGATGAACCCGGCTCCCGCGCTCGCCAGAAAGGCGCATAGCGCCCCGAGTTCGGCCGGGTCGCCGAAGCGGCGCGCGGGAATGCGGGCCAGCGCTTCGGCCCGGGCGCTGTCCAGCGGGACGCCGCGCTGGGCGGCGGCGCGCGCGAGACCCGACCGTTGGCGGTCGGTCTCGAACGCCCCGGGCTGAATTGAATTGATCGTCACGTTGTCGGCTGCATGGGCCCTCGCCGCGGAGGCCAGGAAGGCGGTCAGGCCGGCTCTGGCGCCGGACGAGACGTCGAGTCCGGCGATCGGCGCGCGCACCGACCCCGACGTGATGTTGACGATGCGGCCGAACCTCCGCTTCGCCATTCCCGGCAGAAGCGCCTGAACGAGCGCGATCGGCGTCAGCATATTGGCTTCCACGCCGGCCAGGATGTCCTCGCGCGTAAGGGCGTCGAACGCCTTGAACGGCGGGCCGCCGTTGTTGTTGACGAGGATATCCGCATCGGGGCAGGCGGCGATCAGCGCTGCGCGAATCGCCGGATCGTCGATATCGCCGACGACCGTCGTGAACGACGACGCCGGATCCGTTGTCGAATTCCCTCGCCGCCGACTCGAGTTCGTCCTTGCCGCGGCCGTTGAGGACGAGTTCGCAACCGGCTTCGGCCAGCGCTGCGGCGCAGGCGCGTCCGAGGCCCCTGCTCGAGGCGCACACGATCGCCTTGCGGCCGGAAATCCCGAGATCCAACGGCGTCTCCCGATTGCTCGACACGTCTGAATCCGCGACTTATAAACGCAATGCAGGCTCCGCGTCATCGAAGCGACACGAGAATCTGCGCAGGAAACATTGGACCGATCTGTTGTTCAAGCGAGAGGGCGACGTGGCCAAGCATCACGGGGACCACCGCTACCGCACGCTGTTCCTCTCGGACCTGCATCTCGGCACGCGCGGTTGCCAGGCGCATCTCATTCTCGACATGCTGCGGCACGTCGAGGCGGATACGATCTACTTGGTCGGCGATATCATCGACGGTTGGCGGCTGCGCTCCGGCTGGTATTGGCCGCAGACGCACAACGACGTGATGCAGAAGCTTCTGCGCAAGGTGCGCCGGGGCGCCCGAATGGTGTTCGTTCCGGGCAATCACGACGAATTCGCCCGGCAGTTTTTTGGCCTGACCTTCGGCGGAATTGAAATCACGCGCCAGACCGTCCATACCGCCGCCGACGGCAAGCGCTATCTCGTCACCCATGGCGACGAGTTCGACGTGGTCGTCCGCCACTCGAAATGGCTCGCCTATTTCGGCGACTGGGCCTACACGACCGCCTTGTTCGTCAATACCCATTTCAATGCGGCGCGCCGGGCGCTGGGCCTGCCTTACTGGTCATTCTCGGCCTGGGCCAAGCTGAAGGTGAAGAACGCGGTCAATTTCATCGGCTCGTTCGAAACAGAGCTTGCCGGAGAGGCGAGGCGGCGCGGGGTCGACGGCGTCGTCTGCGGGCACATCCATCACCCGGTCATCCGCGAAATCGATGGCGTCACCTATGTCAACACCGGCGATTTCGTCGAGTCCTGCTCGCTCGTGGTCGAGCATTTCGACGGCCGCTTCGAGGTCCTGCGCTGGCCGGTGGCGCTGAAGCTCGTCGCCCGCGAGGACGACGCGCCCTTCGAGGACGAGCGCCAAGAAGCGGAGGCGGAAGCGGCCTGATGCGCATCCTGATTGCGACCGACGCCTGGCGGCCGCAAGTCAACGGCGTCGTATCGACCCTCGAACGGATGACCGAAGCGGCCGCCGAGTTCGGCGCGCAGTTCGACTTCCTGACGCCCCAGGGCATGTGGACCACGCCGCTGCCTACCTATCCGGATATCCGCGTCGCGATCCCCACGCCGGGCCGGATCCGCCGGCGGATCGAGGATGCGGCTTCCGACCATATCCACATCGTCACCGAGGGCCCGATCGGCTGGCTGACGCGGGGCTCCTGCCTGAAGAGCAAGCGCCAGTTCACCACGAGCTACCACACTCGTTTTCCGGAATATATTCGGGCCCGCACGGGCATTCCCGAATTGCTGACCTACGCCGGGCTCCGCCATTTTCACGCTCCCTCGGCGACGGTCATGGCGCCGACCCCGACCATCGTCGCCGATCTTACGCGGCGTGGCTTCCGGAAGGTCCGCCTGTGGACGCGCGGCGTGAACCACGCGCTGTTCCGCCCGCGCGCGAACAGGGTTCTCGACCTGCCGCGGCCGATCTTTCTCTCGGTCGGACGGGTGGCGGTCGAGAAGAATTTGGAGGCCCTGCTCGATCTCGACCTGCCCGGTTCGACCGTCATCGTCGGCGACGGGCCCGCGCGCCTCGCTCTCGCGCGCCGCTATCCGCGATGCGCATTTCCTGGGCGCACGATATGGCGAAGCGCTCGCCGAGCTTTATTCCAGCGCCGACGTGTTCGTTTTCCCCTCCCGGACCGACACCTTCGGCATTGTGCTGATCGAGGCGATGGCGAGCGGACTGCCGGTTGCGGCCTTTCCCGTTCCCGGCCCAATCGATGTTGTCGGGCCGGAGGCGGGAATCCTCGACGAAGACCTGCGCGCGGCCTGTTTCAGAGCGCTGACGATTCCGCGGGAGGCGGCGCGGGACTATTCGCTTCGGTTCACCTGGAAAGAAAGTGCGCGACAGTTCCTCGAGAATGTCGAGACCTCGCGCTCGCAGCGCGCGCGTTCCGTTTCGAAGCAATTCGCGCTGGTCGGCCGCGCTTAAGGCCCGTCGCCAATGGGGCGCCGATGCCTTGGCGCGGCAAAAAAACCGGTGTCCGCGAAAGGTCCTTGTTGCCGGTATCCCTTGATGGCGAGCGGGATTGAGGCGCAAGATGGGCGAGTTGGTCCGCATGTTCAAGGCGCCCGCAGGCCGGCCCGCAAAATGGAGCGACTTCATGATACGCCTGCTCGTGCTGTTGGGCTGCCTTGCGTCGGCCGCCGCACTGGCGCAACCGGTCGGCGACCACACGATGCATCACGATCCTTTGTCGATGATGCAGGGTTCAGGGGCCGGGACGATGGACGCGCGCCGGCCGATCGAAGCCGGACAGAGCGCCTTCGCGGCGATCCAGGAGATCGTCGCCCTCCTCGAGGCGGACCCGGCGACAGACTGGTCGAAGGTGGACATCGAAGCGCTCCGCCAGCACCTGGTCGATATGAACAACGTCACCCTCGAAGCCAAGGTCGCGAATGTCGCCGTCGACGGCGGCATGCGGTTCGACGTGACGGGCGAAGGCCCGGTCAGCGATTTGATTCGGCGCATGGTCGCGGCCCACGCGGCGACGATGAATGGGGTCGACGGGTGGACGTTCGAGGCAAAGCAGATCGAGGGCGGCGCCTCGCTCTTTGTACGAGCGCCGCCAAAGGACGCCGCCCGGCTGAAGGGCCTCGGCTTCTTCGGCGTCATGACGCTCGGCATGCACCATCAGGCCCATCATCTGATGATCGCGCGCGGTCAGAACCTTCGCGAGTAGACCGTCCGGCCAACGCGGCGCGCAGGCGCGCGATCGTGACGTCGACGAAGGGATTCCCCGGATTCGCCCTGCCGGCGCGTTTCTCCGCCGCAGAGGGGACGCTCGAATTTGCTGCGACAAACGATCGCGTCAGTCGGGGAGGGGAATTGGTCGTCGTCAAGTCCGGCGCGGCGACACAGGAGGTCGGCGTGGACGCGATAACCGGACGGGTGCTGGAGAACAAGGCCGAGGGCCGCAACCCCGATTGAGGTCGTTCAATAGTCGCGTTCACGACGCCCGACGCCCTCGCTCCGCACTCGCTTGTCACGCGCCAGCCGACCGATCAGCGCCGCGGGAATTGCGTCACATCGCGGCAGGCGCTTTGCGTGCTCGCTAGGAAGGTCGGTCAAAACGGCCTCGAAGCCCTGCACGCGGCCGGCCGCCTCGCCTTCTTCGGCAACCTCGCCCCGCTCGCCGACAAGAGTGCCTTCGACGCCGCGCTCGCGCCGCTGCGCCGCGCCGAGTGGGTGGTCTACGCCAAGAGGCCGTTCGCCGGGCCGCAGGCCGTGCTCGCCTATCTCGCCCGCTACACCCACCGCGTCGCGATCTCGAACTCCAGGCTCATCGCGCTCGACGACAGGGGCGTCACCTTCAAGTGGAGGGACTATCGGGTCGAAGGCAGCGACCGGCTCAACACCATGACGCTCGCGGCCCACGAGTTCATCCGCCGCTTTCTCCTCCGCGTGCTGCCGGGCGGCTTCCACCGCATCCGCCACTACGGCCTGTTCGCCGGCGCGGTGCGGGCGGACAACATGCGCCCCCGGCGACCGACCCATAATGAAGGCCCCTGAGGGCCGCACCCAAAGTTTATGCAGTTGATTGCAAAAACTCGCTTACCGGCCCTTCCAGCGAAGCCAATGGAGCCGGAGCGCCCGTTCCCACGGTCGGACTTCCGCAATCGTTTTTCACTTGAAGGTTGTTCTGTTCAATTGTCGGCAGTGGCGTATTTCATGGCGAGGGCGACAACAGCCTCACGGAGGAGGGGATGTCGGATTGCTGTGAACGCCCGCAGTAGACGAACGCCTTCCTCGGGAGCAGGTCTGAATCGACCACGACCTTTGCGAGTCGAGGTATCAAAATGATCGACATCCATAGAATTGGCCCACGAGCATTGATTTCTTGTCATTGCGACCCGCTCTCAGCGACAAATTAAGATGCCTTTCATAATCCAGAGGTCAACGAGCGTCAACTCTAATCTGGTCCGCAAGGCTGAGAACCACCCCAGGAAATGAGTTGATCTTGTGTCGTGAGGGGACGCTGGCAAGCGTCAGTTGCCGAGCCGACCGCGTACGGAGCGCCTCTATCGCGTGCCGAAAGCGTAGCCGAGGCTGCACACGGTACGAATTGGATCGCGCTCTCGCCCCTTTGACGGGCCTTTTCTATGCACATCGGCCGTGCGCTCGTCGATCTCGTCGGCCTGCCCACAGATGCGCGGCTCTCGGTCGCGACTGTCGCACTAAAGCTACGGGTATTAAATTTGCCAACGTCCAAATAGCGTAGCAAAATGCGATGCGCTAAAAAAAGGGCAGGGAACGCTATGGATGTTTCGACACTTACCGATGGTCCACCCACGAAAGAGCCGGTCCGTATCCAACCAATCCTAGTGAGCGGTATGGCCAATGCGAAGATCATCGACGGCATGATGAATGTCGCCTTCTACCGCGACCAGGTTTCGCCGGACGGCGAGAGCGAGCGCGTGATCGTCGCTAAGCTCGTCTTTCCAGGTAACGTCTCGACGGTTGTACGCGCGCTCGTGGTCAACCAAGCTTTGTTGGATGGTGCGGTGCGGGAAGAGGTCGAGCGGCACCGGCTCGACGCCGCTCAAACATCAACGCGCCACTAAGCGCTCTTCCTCCGTTGCTATGCCTGTCGCCGACAATCTCGTTGAAACCCCTTGAGGTGGTCCTGTGGCTACCCCCGGTCACGAGATGCCCTGCGTCACCTCGGCTGTCCAGTAGCCCTGCGGCCCTCGGCGCTGCCCTAGGCGTCCCTGCGGTGGGGCCCCTGCGGCTTGCCCCCTGAGCTGCCCCATGAGCTGCCGTCGGCTGTGTGTAGCGCGACAATCTGGATGAGAAGGCGGCGACGGTCAGAAGGAGTGATTTTGGCGGTCGCGGCGGGATTATGATTGTCGCGGCGCGACAGGAACGCAAGCGGTATTTTGTTGTCGTTGTCGCGGCGCGACGATCATGACGACGCCTTGATCGTCGCGCGCGTTGGCGGTCGTCCGGCGCCGCGGGCTTTTTCGATGGCTTCCTTGCGGCGGTAGCTGTCGACATTCATTTCAAGGATGGTGGCGTGATGGACGAGGCGGTCTATGACCGCGAGCGTCATGGCTTGGCCTGGAAAGATCTTTCCCCATTCGCCGAACGGCTGGTTGGCGGTGATGAGCAGGGACCGGTGCTCGTAACGGGCGCTGATCAGTTCGAACAGAACGCTCGTCTCCGCCTGATCCTTGGTGACATAGGCGAGATCGTCGAGGATCAGCAGATGATATTTGTCGAGCTTGGCGATCGCGGCTTCGAGGACGAGATCGCGGCGCGCGATCTGAAGTTTCTGGACGAGGTCGGTGGTTCTGGTGAAGAGGACGCGCCAGCCTTTTTCGATCAAGGCCAGACCGAGCGCCGCCGCGAGATGAGACTTTCCTCCGCCCGGCGGCCCGAAACACAACAAGTTGGCTCCCTTTTCGATCCAGGCGTCGCCGGCGGCGAGCGCCTGCACCTGGGCTTTCGAGATCATCGGCACGGCGGCGAAGTCGAAGGCGTCGAGGGTTTTGCCTGGCGGTAAGCGGGCTTCCTCCAGGTGACGTTCGAACCGCCGCCGGCTTCGCTCCGTCATCTCCTGTTCGGTGAGAGCCGCGAGGAAACGGGCGGCAGGCCAGCCTTCCTTGTCCGCTGTCGCCGCGAGCGCGGTCCAGATCAGCCTGATGCCGGGCAGTCGCAATGCGCTCAGAGCCAGGTCGATCCGGGCCGCGTCGATCTTGTCGGCGGCGTTCATGCCGCTTCTCCCACGCTCGTCGAGATCGGATCGTAGACGGCGAGCGAGGGCAGCGTGACGACGACGTCAGGCCATGCGGCGTCTTTCGGGCGGAAGCGCTCGATCAGCGCCGCCAGATCGGGCAGAACGCTATCGTCGAGAGCCGCTTGCAACGCGAGGGCGAGTTCGGCCTCGCAGGCCCGTTCATGGGCGAGCGCGAGAATCCCGACCATGGCGCGGCAAGCCGGTCTTTCCCCCAGGCCCGCCAGCAAGGCCTCGAACGCCAGGGCAAAGGCTCGGCGAGGAAAGAGCTGGTCGCGATAGACGAGGTTCATGAGCGCCATCGGCTTGCGGCGCAGGGAATGAATGACATGCCGATAATCGACGACATGGCCATGCTTGCCGTTGGGCTGGGACCGGCCGCGGCGCAAGGTGAAGATGGGCGTCGAGCCCTGGAAGCCTTCGAGCCGATCGTCATAGAGATGGACCCGCAGCCGCTGGCCGATCAGTCGCGAGGGGACCGAATAGAACACCTTGCGCAGCGTGAAGGCGCTGGCGCTGGTGACATCGACATGGACCTCCTCGTAGTCGGCGGTCTTGCGATCCGGCAGTTGCTTCAGCGCCGCGCGCTCCTGATCGATGCGCTTGGCGTTGCGGGCGTTGCCGCGCCCGACGATCTCGTCGACGAAGCCCCGCCATGCCGGAAGATCGTCGAAGTCGCGCGAGGCGCGCAGCAGCAGGGCGTCGGCGAGCTTGCTCTTGAGATGGCCGTGGGCGCTTTCGATCGAACCGTTCTCGTGACTGACGCCCAGATTGTTGCGGGTCGGCGTCATGCCGTAATGGGCGCAGAACGCCTCGTAGCGCTTCGTCAGATCCTCCTTCGCTTCGGCGTCGAGATTGCGGAAGGCCGCCGACAGGCTGTCGGTGCGATGCTGCTCGGGGACGCCGCCCAGCGCCCACAGGGCGTTCTGTAGCCCCTCGGCTAGCGCGACGAAGCTTTCGCCGCCGAGCACGACGTGGGCGTGCTCGAAACCCGAGAAGGGCAGACGGAAGTGATAGAGGCGGCAATCGAGGATCTGGCCGGCGATGGTCACGCCGAGATCGGCCACCTCAGTGAAGTCCGACAAGCCCATCCGGCCCGGCGGATGCTCCTGACGAAAGATGACCTCCCGATCCGGACCGTTCACCGCCCGCCAAGCCCGGATGCGGCGCTCGAGGGTTCGCCGCGTTCCGGCGCCCAGGTCTGGATGGCGGCGGCAGAGTTCTTCGAAGACGGCGATCGGTCTCAATCCGGGCGCTGCCTTCAACATCGGGACGGCTTCATTGTCCCAGACATCGGCGAAGGGATCGGATCGGCGTCGTTCTCGACCCGCCTTCTTCTGGCTGGGAAGTCGCGGATCTTTCTCGAAGCGGTACGCGGCGGCCGTGCTGAATCCGGCCTTCGCGCCGGCAATCGCCGGCGAGTGGTAGCGACGCAAGTTCATGAATAGCCTCATCTGACGATCGGTGACGTGTCGGCCGGGCAAGAAGTCGGTCCTCTCGAAAGAGAAAGCCGATCCCTAATCCAGCCGCCGTACCGCCAGACGAGGCCCCTCGGGCGCTCGCCGCCGCCGTGGGGGTGTCTACGGTCGGGCTACGCCCTCCCTTCGTCACCCCCACGGCGGCGCATTCTCATCCTGATTGTCGCGCGATTCTCATCCTGATTGTCGCGCCGCAGCTGTGGGCCGCATCACCCCACCTAGCCTGCCCGCCTGTGCCGCCCTACGCTGGCAGGGGAGAGCCTATGGGCAGGCACAGGTATCGGCGAGGCCACCCCGGATGGGGGGAGATTGCCGCGCTGGGCTTGTCAAACTCGTCTCGCGTGCGTGATCCAGAAAGTTTGGGCCCACCTATGTCCACCTATGTCCAGCTGTGGTTTATCTGAGGGTTCCCTGTGGACCTGATTTGCCTGAGGAGTTGGTTGACGCACCGTCAACAAACCTTTGGGGTGACCAGTTCAGATCATGCTGTGCACAATTTTCTTAGTCTTGCGTAAAACATTGATTTCAACTGATTTAAAAGCAATCCGCACCAAATGCGAGCGCCTTTTCTGTCGTTCCAATCTGGAACAGTTCAAAGTTTTTGTTAAACATTGGCCTTCAGAGTTGATTGGTGCTGCATTCGCGCACGCAAGGTCAACACGAGGGTCGGAAGGACCGGCCAGAAAGGTTTAGAGTATTATGGATGTGAGTAAATGGATCGCGCTGTTCACAATCGCAGCTGCGGTCTTGGGCCTGCTCAAGGCGTTTGGCGTGCTTGGGTAGCACGGTACATGCGAGTGGGGTGCCGATTGCCGTCGACACCCCGTCATTTGGTGCGCTTGGGTAGCGCGGTATATGCGAGTGGGGCGCCAACTAAAAGTTTGGCACCTCACACACGTTCCTACACCAGTCGTTAAGATGGCGTAAAGGGCATCCGGGGGCGCTCAGGCAGTCATCGGCGGGGGCAGCCCTACAGCCCTCAAGCGGCCTTCGCCGCCATCGACTCCGGGCTCGCATAGGTGGCTCGTCATCGACAGCCCGAGGTCGCCTTTGGCTGCGCTGACGTGGCCCTGATGGGGACCTGATGCTTCCTACGAACCGCGTGGTTGGAAGTCTCCTCCCCGAACCGCCCACAATACGCGGTCAATCGAACGAGGCTTCCACTTGTTAATGTTGCCGAAATCCCGGTTGAGTTCCTTCGCCTTCGCCGCCATTACGTCCATCATTCGCTCCGCTGCCTCAGCCGTTATCCTTGCCTTCTCACTGGGGCGAACATTCCCCTTCTTGTCCTTCGAGCGGACGACCGAGAATGGAATATCGAGAAACATCCCCAACGTGCGGAACGACTTCACCACCATCACGTCCACGCACCCGAATGTTTCTGGGTAGGTCAGCGCGAGTAGGCCGCTGGCACCGGCGACACTGAGCCCGTGTATTTTGCACATGGCGTCGATCATCTGTTTCTTGGTCCTGCCGTTCCGAGCGATGAGGGTCGCACGAGCGCGCTCCAACTCTGCCATGCCAGTGGAACCGTCCGCCCAGTGGCGGGCGAGAGATCGGCGCTGCTGGACGATTTCGGGTCCAGTGAACTTCCAAGGGAAGTACGTGTCGCGCAGCCAGTCTAGAAATGCCTCGGTCTCCATCGCGGCGATTAGGTCCCGAAGGTCGCTCGCGAGTTCAAGGTCGCGCTCAAGTTTGACGTTCGCGGGCTTCACCCTGCTGTCATAGAGAGGACCCTCGGCGTAGTCCCACGCCACCTGATCAAAGGAGTGCCAAAGCTCTTGCACGTTCATGTTTTCACCCCAGACGACATCGCACAAATCTAATCCCGTCCGAGCATGTTACTGCCACCCTTTTCCCGCGACCCAGGCAGGCTTGGACAGGTAAGACGGATCGTATGGCTTAATAGTAGAAGAGGTAACTTGTCCTTCAACTTCTGCGGGCGGATGTTGCCACGCATCCATCAACTGGTATTCGACAAATCCCATGAAACAACTTACAACGGTCCATATTAGTCCAAGTATGATCCTACCGCTAAAAATATGCCATAACCCTCGCAGGAACAGGATCACTGAGAAAACGACAGCGACCCAGTAGAAGACAAACACAAACAAGAGGAACGAGAGAACAGCGCCCACCATAGCGCCTCCTCCTGTCATGTACCCTCCACCGTATCCGCCGGTTCCCCATGAGTGCCCGACCCGGACTCCACGTCCAATCGGCACTGATACCCAATCACGACCCATGTTACTTCTCTTTTTATGAGCAGGCGAGGTCTTTGAAGTTAGAGAAGTGTAGCTCGCATGTGCCTCTATGCATTGACGCCAATCAAATACGTGCACATTTGGTGGGCATCGCGGAAGTCGTTCGCGGTGCGTCCCTTTGCGTCTGGGAGTATGCGGAGCGTGTTACAGGCTCGCCGCAGGTGGCAGCCTCACAGCCCTCACGCAAGCCGCTTTCGCCTCCATCGCCGCTCCCGGCCAGCATCGAAAGCCCGAGGTTGTGCCTTTGGCTGTGATGAGGTGGCACTGATGGGGGCCTTAGAGTCCGACTCGAAAGTTCATGCGGGATTGCAGAGCTTTCGCAACATCAGGCGGATGGAGGCGAAACGAAGGAACAAGAGGGCGGTGAGGTTGAGGTTCTCCCAGTCTTTGGCCAGCCTTCGGCAGCGGTTGAGCCAGTTGATCGTCCGCTCGACGATCCAGCGGTTGGGCAACACGACGAAGCCCTTCGCCTGATCGGATCGTTTGACGATCTCGACCTGGAGGCGAGACAGGATTTTGCTGACTGCTCCGGCGAAGATCGGCCCTTGATAGGCGCTGTCGGCGAACATTTTTTCGAGATAGGGGAAGCGGCCAAGCAGCGTCGACAACAGCAAAAGGCCGCCGTCGCGGTCCTGAACATCGGCGGAATGAACGATCGCGTGCATCAACAGCCCTTGGGTGTCGACCAGAAAATGACGCTTCTTGCCCTTGATTTTCTTTCCTGCGTCGAACCCGTGCGGATCGATCGAGGCCCCCTTTTTCTGCGCTCTTCACGCCCTCATCCCGAGCTTGTCGAGGGATGGCTGTCGATGATGGCGGCGGTTGGGCTGGCCTCGCGTTCGGCCTGCGCGCGACACTTTTCGTAGAGCGCGTCATGGATGCGATCCAACGCGCCATCAATGCCCCAATTGCAAAAGTATCGATAGACGGCGCTGCGCGGCGGAAAATCCTTGGGAAGGTAACGCCATTGGCATCCCGTGCTCAATACGTACATGACGGCGTTGAGCGCCTCTCGCATGTTTGTTTCGCGTGTGCGGCCTCCCCGCCTCGCCGGAGGAATGAGCGGTTCGACATGCGCCCACTCCTCATCCGTCAGGTCGCTCGGGTATCGCAATTGATCCCGTTTGTATTTCGCTCGGTTCTCGTTCGTCCACATCGGCGGCCCCCGATTCGGTCCGCCTTCCTTAAATCACAACCGATTCACGAGACTCAACAACTTTCGGGCCAGACACTTAGGGGGACCTGATGCGCCGTGGTGCTACGTCAATCCGGCGACCGTCAGTAGTCCCAATGCCCACGACAGGAACGCGAAGAACGCCGCCGCCGCGCTCCATAGGGCGGCCCCACCTTGTTCCGCCGTCCGCTCTCTCTGGCGAACTCGACCAGCGGCGTTGCGTCCACGGCCGCATTGGGCGCGTAAGGCTCGGCAGCTAATTCTTTGCGATGGTCGCGTCGGCCGCGCCGTTGGCTTCGAGGTTCGCGAGGAATTCCTCGGCGATGAGGCCGAAGGTGTTGCGTGCGGCGGTCTCGGCGGCGATCCGGTCGAGCTTCTTGCGCACCGAAGGATCGACGCCTTCGCTCATGAGCTTTTTCGCGTCGTCGCATTTCGTGCGCGCGGCAGCGAGGGACACGCCGGGGTAGCGGCCAAAGGAGAGAGCGCGCTCGACGCCGTGGTGGCGGTACTTCAGACGCCAGAGCTTGCTGCCGTCGGGCTGAATGAGGAGAAAGAGACCGCCTCCATCGGCGAGCTTGTAGGGCTTCTCTTGCGACGTGGCGTTTTGGATGTCGAAGTGAGACAGGGGCATTGGGGGTATCGAGCCTGGGGGTATTTTGAAATCGCCCCCGATTCTACCCCCAATTTATCGTGAAGCAACGTGCCGGCATGTAACGCTATGCGCACGGAAATCGGCGTAAGTCATTGAATGTAAATGACTAAATAAGACGATATGAGACGCTATGGAAATGTGAGATGGTGCCCAGGGGCGGAATCGAACCACCGACACCGTGATTTTCAGTCACGTGCTCTACCAACTGAGCTACCTGGGCCCTCATGCGGCGCAGGGCGCCAGCGCATGCGGATCGCGGGGCTTATAGGCGCCGGGCGGCGGGTTGTCCAGAGCGGGCGCGAGGCGATTGCCGCCCCGCCCGGCGACGGGCCGACGGGGGGTGGGCCGCCATGAATCCGCCGCACTCGCCCCGGCATACCGGGAGGCGAAACCTTCGTTGATGACAAGCTGGCCCATGCCCTTCGTCCGCACCTGCGCGCTTCCGGCCGCCTGCGCCGCAGCGCTCCTCCTGCAGCCGGCTTTCGCACGCGCCGCGGATCTGCCGAACGGCCCCGCGAACTATCCCGCGCTCGCCGCCAATCCGGGTCAGCCCGAAGAGCCCGAATGGAATCCCTGGTCGGGGCTCTCTGTCGGAACGGGCATCTCCGCCTGGGGCGGCAAGGGGGTCAAGGGCGGGGTCGGCGGCGAGGGCTATCTCGGCTACGACCACGCGTTCGACAACGGCGTCATGGTCGGGGTCAGGGCGTCGAGCGGCTACGCGCCTTTCCTGTGGGCGACGCCGAACGGCTTCTCGCAATTCACCGGGACGGCCTACGCGGGCGGGTCGGCGGTCGTCGGCTACCGGATGGGGCAGCTGACCCCTTACGTGATCGCCGGCGTCGACCTCGCCCGTCCGACCCGCTTCGGCTCGTTCAGCGCCCTCGACAACGTCAACGCCGTCTTCTCCGGGCCGGGCGCGGTCCAGGCGGTCGGCACGGTCGGCGTCGGCGCCATCTACCACGTCAACAACAATCTGAGCTTCGGCGTCGAGGCGATCGTGCACACGAACCCGGCCGGGGCCTGGGGCTGGCCCTATTAGCCGCGCCGGTTGCATTCGCCCGGGCGCCGGGTTAGGCCCCTGGCGGGGCAAGACTTCCGGTTCCGAATGACTCTCATGCACGAACTCTCAAGGCGCGCGCTCATCGCCAGCGTCGCCGCCGCCTCGGGCGCGCGCTTCCTCGCTCATGCGGCGGCCCAGACCGAGTCGGCCCAGGGCAGGGCGGGCGCGGCGCCGTCGTTCGGCTATCCGGATGTGGTCAGGCAGGCGCGCGATCTCGCCGCCGCTCCCTACGATACGACCATTCCGCCCCTGCCGGACGGCCTCGCCAACCTCGATTTCGACGCCTGGCGCGACATCCGCTTCAAGTCGGACAAGCCGCTGCTCGGCCCGCAGGTCAACGCCAATTTCCGCCTCGAGCTCTTCCATCTCGGCCATCTCTACAAGCGCCCGGTGATCGTCAACGTGCTGCGCGACGGCACCCCGGCGCCCATCCCCTATGCGCCGAACCTGTTCGACTATGGCCGCACCAAGGTCGCAGGCAACCTGCCGGTCAACATCGGCTTCGCCGGATTCCGCCTCCGCTTTCCCATCAACGCGCCGCATGTGTGGGACGAGGTGGTGTCGTTCCTCGGCGCGAGCTATTTCCGTTTTCTCGGCCGCGGGCAGCGCTACGGCCTGTCGGCGCGCGGGCTGGCGATCGGCGCCGGGCAGGGGCTCAACGAGGAGTTCCCCTTCTTCCGCGAGTTCTGGATCGACACCCCGGATCCCACCGCCGATCGGATCGCCATCTATGCGCTGCTCGATGGGGAATCGGCGACCGGCGCCTTCCGCTTCGACCTCGTGCCCGGCCAGGAGACCTATATCGAAGCGAGCGTCTCGCTGTTCGCCCGCAAGGCCGTGCCGGCGCTGGGGCTCGCGCCGCTCTCCTCGATGTTCTTCGTCGGCAAGAACGATCATCGCTTCTCCGACGACTTCCGCGGCGAACTGCACGATTCCGACGGGCTTCTCATGCACACCGGCGCCGGCGAATGGATCTGGCGCCCGCTCTCGAACCCGGCCGCGCCCCTGGTCTCGGCCTTCCTCGACCAGAATCCGCGCGGCTTCGGGCTCCTGCAGCGCGACCGCAATTTCTCGAGCTACCAGGATCTCGAGCTCGCCTACGAGCTGAGGCCGAGCTACTGGATCGAGCCGCACGAGGGCTGGGGCGAGGGCAGGGTGGAGCTTCTCGAGCTGCCGACCACCGACGAGACCAACGACAACATCGTCGCCGCCTGGGCGCCGAAGAGCGGGCTCGAGGCCGGCAAGGCGCTGACCTATGGCTATCGCATCACCGCGCTCACCCTCGACCAGTCGCTGACCCCGGCGGGGCGCGCGGTCGGCACCTTCCGCGTGGCGCCGCGCGCCCTCGGCGCCGCCGAATCGCCGCCGCCCGGCGCGACCCGGTTCCTGATCGACTTTTCCGGCGGCGACCTTTCCTACTTCATGAGCGATCCGTCGATGGTCGAGACCATCGCCACGGCGTCGAACGGACGGATCCTGCGCACGTTCCTCACCCCGAACACCCACACCCGCGGCTTCCGCGCCGGCGTGGACGTCGCGGTCGAGGCGGGGCAGAGCACGGACCTGCGCGTCTTCCTGCGCGCCGGGACCAAGGCGCTGACCGAGACGTGGACGTTCCCCTGGCGGGGGTGAGGGCGGCGGCGGCGCCGCTCGTCCTGTGTCGGCCCCGGCCGGTGGCCAACTCAGGATGAGGACTTGAGCCCGGACCGAACGACGACGCGTTGCGCGCGGCATGGAGCAGGCGCCTCGGCGGCGCAGGACGACGAAGGCCGCCCTTGAGGGGCGGCCTTCGGGTACGCATTCAGGCTCGCGTTGTAGGGCGCGCTCCGTAGCCCGTCGCGAGACGGGCGTCCTTCCGGACGCCCTATCGAGCGCGCCGGGCGGGATCGACGACCCCGCCCTGCGGACCCTCGGACCGGCGCCGGCGACGCTTCCGGTCGGATCACCAGTAGCCGCGGTCCCACGGGCCCCAGCCGCCGCGGTCCCACGGACCCCAGCCGCGGCCGCGGTTCCAGCCGTCGCCCCAGCCGTTCCCGAACATGTCGCCGAGGCCGCTGAAGTCGAAATTGCCGCTCATGTGGCCGCGTCCGCGGCCGTAGCCGCGGCCATAGCCGTAGCCGGAGCCGTAGCCGTCGTAATAGGGGTCGTAGCCGCCGCGATAGGGATAGCCGTAGCCGCCGTAGGGATAGCCATAGCCGCCATAGGGGTGGCCGTAGCCGCCGGCGTAGGGCTGGCCGTAGCCGCCATAAGGATAGCCATAGCCGCCGGCGTAGGGCGGCGGCGGGGGCGGGGGCGGGTTCTTCGCCCAGGCGGGTTCGTTGGGGTCGTTCATGCCCCACTCGTCGTCCTCGCCGGCGGGCTTCGCCGGGTTGGCTTGAGCCGCCGCGGCGGGCTTGGCCGGGGCGGAGGCGCCGGCCTGGGGAGCGGCCGGGGCCGCCTGCTGGGCGAGGGCGGCCGTGACCAGAAGGCCCGACGCCGCCGCCATTGCGATCAAACTCAATCCTCTCAAACTCAATTCACGCATGACGCTCTCCCTGTCCTGTTCAGCAGGGCCGCGACCGGATCTCTGGGGATGCGCCTGGTCCTCGTCCCTGTGTGCGCTGAAAATATGTAACCTCGGCGCCGCGGAAAATGCGACATATTGTCACATTCGAATTTTAGAATATTAACGAATAAGCGCCTTCGCCGAGGCCGCCCGCTAACCGGGGTCGCAACCCCTTGAAAAGACTGAACGACGACGCTAAACCGGACCCAAAACGGCCGAAGCGGCCGCAGGGTCCGGGTCGGCCTCGGCCGCAGACTTCGCCGCCGCTTCGGCGAGCAGGCCCTCGAGCGCCGCGATGTCCATTGGCTTGACGAACAGGCTGTCGAACCCCGCCTCGTTCGCCCTGCGCCGCGTCTCCGGCTGTCCCCAGCCGGTGAGGGCGACGAGCGTGATCGCCTCGCCGCCGGGCAGGGCGCGAATCCGCCGCGCGGTCTCGTAGCCGTCGATGGCCGGCATCTTGATATCGAGCAGCGCCAGGTGGGGCGCGAACCGCAGGGCGGCCTCGACCGCCGCCTCGCCGTCGTACACGACCTTCGTCTCGGCGCCGAGCGCGCGCATGAGCATGGCGAGACTGTCTCCGACGTCCCGCTCGTCGTCGACGATCAGCACTCTCGCCGTCGCGGAGCGCGTGGCGTAGGCGCGTTGCGCCCGCTCGTCCCGGTCGCGGGCGCGCGCCGCCACGGGCAGGCGCACCGTGAACGCGCTCCCCTTGCCCGGCTCGCTCTCCGCTTCGATGCTTCCGCCGTGCAGTTCCGCGAGAGTCCTGGCGAGCGCGAGGCCGATGCCGAGGCCGCTGTTGATCCGGTCGCGGCGCGTCTCATGCTGGGCGAACAGGTCGAAGACCCTCGGCAGCGCTTCGGCGGCGATGCCGACGCCTTCGTCCCTGACGGTGACGACGGCCTGATCGCCCGCGCGCCGCGCCGTCAGCCAGATCCGGGCGCCCGTGTCGGTGAACTTCGCCGCATTGTTGAGGAGGTTCGCGAAGATCTGGCCGAGGCGCACGGGGTCGGCGTCGAGCTCGATCTCCTCGTCGGGGAGGTCAATCGCCAGCCGATGGCCTTCCGTGTCGATGAGCGGACGGCTCGCGTCAACCGCGTGACGCAGGACGTCCTTGAGCTCGACCCGCTCTTTTTTCAGTTCGATCTTGCCGCTGCTGACCCGGGCCACCTCGAGCAGGTCGTCGACCAGCCGGACGAGGTGGCGGACCTGGCGCTCCATCATCGTCAGAATTTCGCCGTTCTCGGCCGCGAACGGCTGGGAGCGCGCCAGCAGATGAAGCCCGTTGCTGACCGGCGCCAGCGGATTGCGCAGCTCGTGGGCGAGCGTGGCCAGGAACTCGTCTTTGCGACGGTCCGCCTCCTTCAGCGCACGCGTCATGCTGAGTCGCTCGGTGATGTCGCGGGCGACCGCCTGAACGGCGGGTCTGCCGCGCCAGGTCACCGGGCTGCTCGCGACCTCGACGTCGATCAGCGAGCCATCGAGCCTGCGCCACTGGTACTCGATCATCGGGACCGAACGGCCTTCGTCGAGGGCGATGCGCACGCGGTCCCTGATGAACTGATGGTACGGCTCGGTCACAATCTGGAACGGCGTCAGGGCGAGAACGTCTTCCGGCGCTTTCGCGCCGAGGAGGCGCGCCATCGTGGGGTTCGCATAGACGTAACGGCCATCCTGATAGACCATAATGGCGGTCGGGCTCATCTCGGCGAGCGTGCGGAAGCGCTGCTCGCCCTCGCGCATCGCCGTTTCCATCTCCTTGCGGCCGGTGATCTCCGTGTGACTGACAACGACGCCAACCGTCTCCAGGCTCGCGCGGTCGGCGCGCATCTCGAACCACCGTTCGCTGTCCGGGCTGGGGCAGGGGTATTCGAGGTTGAAGCTCGTCCGCGCGCCGGAGAGAACGTCTTGTAGCCCCTCAAGCGCCTTCCGCGCGACCTCGTCGCCCGAGGCCGAAGCGGCGCGGCAAACCTCCAGGTAGTTTGCGCCGACCCCCACCGCGGACGAAACGCCGCCACCTGCCTGGGCGAAGCGCGCCCACGGCTCATTGAAGGCGGTGATACGTCCGCTGAGATCCAGAACCGCGACCTCCTGCGGCAGGGAGTTGAGGATCGACCGGAGGAACTCACGGTTCTCGCGAGCGTCCGCGGCGGCCGCCTTCAGCTTGGCGTTGGCGAGGCGCAGCTCGCTCTCGACCGCCTTCGACGCTTTGATGTCACGGGTGAAAATGACGATCCCGCCGATGCTCCCGTCCTTGCGGCGCCAGGGCCCGATCTCCCACCGCAGCCACTGGAGGGCGCCGTCGGCGCGCGCAAACGGCTCCGCTTCCTGTCGGACGGTTTCGCCCGCCATCGCCCGGCGGTGGACCTCCCTCCACCGCTCCGGGATCTCGGGGAACACGTCATAGTGGCTGCGACCGACGATCGACCCCTCGATATGGTAGTCCTCGCGCCACCGCCGGCTCGCGGCGATGTAGCGCATTTCGCGGTCGAACATTGCGATCGCCGCCGGCGCGTGTTCGAGAAAGAGCTCAAATTGGATGTCTTCAATCATCGACGAAGCCGGTTGAACTCCAACCTCAAATGATTGATTACTTCTATTTTCCGTCGCGCGCCTTGATGCAGGTCAAACCGCACCCTGCGCCTGCCAATATCGCTTTCGAATATCGCACGTTGTCAAGGGACCTTCGGCAATCGCCGTGGCGCGGGATCGGAAGCCAGACCGGCCAGAAGGCGAAATTTCCTCAGCCCTCGAGCTCTCCGACATGCTTCTGGGCGTAGAGCTGGACCCCGAGCTGCTCGATCAGCGTGAGCTGCGCCTCGAGGAAGTCGATGTGCTTTTCCTCTTCTGTCGTCAGCTCTTCGAACAGGTTCTGCGAAACCCGGTCGTTGACGCTGAGGCAATATTGGGCCGCCTCCAGATAGAGCCTCCGCGCGTCCATCTCGGCGGCCAAGTCGCATTCGATGATTTCCTTGACGCCTCTGCCGATCCGCAGCTGTTCCAGCGACTGCATGTTCGGCTGGCCGTCGAGAAAGAGGATGCGGGCAATCACCCTGTCGGCGTGCCGCATCTCCCCGATCAATTCCTCGCGCCAGGTCTTGGCGAAGTCCCGATAGCCCCAGTTGTTGAAGATCCGGTAGTGCAGCCAGTATTGGTTGACCGCGGCGAGTTCGTGCCGGAGGGCCTTGTTCAGATAGTCGATGACCTGCTGATCGCCGCGCATGGGACACTCCGCCTATTCTGCGGCGAACATGACCGCCGCGCCCCCGCCCGACAGAACGCTCATACAACGACGAAATCCGGGTCGGCGCAAGACGCATCTGGCGCGTCTTTGCCGCAGTCGTTCGCTTCGACTAACGTTCGGACATGGCCCGTTTCTCGCGCAAACCGCGGCCTGACGCCGAAGCCCGCAGGGCGGCCGCGCCCGTCGTCTCTTACGACATCCGCCGGCTGCCCGTCTACGACGCGGCCTTCTACGACGACGCACGCGCAGACATGTCCAGGATCGGCGAGACGATCGTGCCGCCGCGGGAGGCGCGCGCTTTCGACGTCCCCGCCGGCTGCATCTTTCGCATCGTCAGCGTCGAGGGGCCTCAGGTCGGCGACCTGAACCTCTGGAACGCCGCCAATCTTTCCGAATGCTTCTTCAGCGGCAAGACCCGCGCGCTGCACGCCACGCACGTGAGCGCCGGCGACCGCCTATGGAGCGCGCTGCTCTACCTCAGGCCCATGGCGACCATCACCCACGACACGCTCGACTGGTACGGTTCCGACGCGGACGGCGCGGGCGTTCACGACGTGATCGGCACTCGTTGCGATCCCTATACCAATCGGCTGCTGACCGGCGTCGACTATCACCATTGCTGTCATTCGAATCTCACGCGCGCCCTGGCTGGGTCGCGGAAGCTGTCGTTCCATAAGGCCGAGCCTCACATTCATGACGTGCTGAACGTCTTCATGTGTACCGGCTTCACTCGCGACGAACACCGCTACTTCATGAAGGCGAGTCCGGTTCGGCCCGGCGACTACATCGAGTTCTTTGCCGAGATCGACCCGATCGGCGCGCTCTCAGCCTGCCCAGGCGGCGATTGCGGTGCCAGTCACTCGATCGAAGAGGCGCGCTGCCATCCGTTGATGGTCGAGGTTTATCGCCCGCGCGCCGACGCGCTGCGGGACTGGCGGTCGCCGCCCGTCAGTCTGTACCCTGTCGAAGGAGACCCCGACGACCCGCAGATTTGAAGTCTACGCGAAACGCCGCCGCGAGCGCTCGCGCGATTTGAGCGCTTCCGTCTCGCGGTCGCGCGGCGGCGCGGCGCTGCGCAGCGAAAGGATCATCCGGCGCGCCGCGTCGGCGACTTCGTCGACCGCCCGGTCGAAAGCCTCCACGTTGACCCGCGAGGGCCTCGAGAAGCCGTTCACCTTGCGGACGTACTGCACCGCCGAGGCGCGGATCTCTTCCTCGCTGGCGGGAGGGTCGAAGTTGAACAGCGGGCGAATGTTGCGGCACATGGCGGCCCTCGCGAAATCTCGGATGGGAGGCTACTCCGTCAGCTCGAACCGCGCTGTTATGGAGACGGTCAGGCGGTCCTCGCCGGCCTCAATCGGAGTCGGGGCTGCGGCGGCGCGCTGGGCGTAGGCGGCGCGCGGAAACACTGTGGGCACGGAGCCGCCCTGTTCGCTGAGTTGCATCAACCGGCCGACTTTCGCACCGCCGGCGCCGGCGTAGATTTCGGCCTTGCGCTTCGCGTCGGCGACCGCCTGCGGTCGCGCCTTGTCGAGCAGGCCGCTCGGATCGTTCTCGCCATAGGCCACGCCGTACATCGCATTGGCGCCGGCCTCGACCGCCTTGTCGATCAGCGAGCCGAGGCGCGACAAGTCGCGGACGGTCACCGTCACCATGTTGCTGACGCTGTACCCGAGGATCGTTTGCTCGGCCGAGCCCCCCGAGCGAGGATTGGAGAATTGCGGCGAGATGGAAAGGCTTGAAGTCTGAACGTCTGCCGCGGCGATTCCCTCGCCCTTGATCAGCGATATGAGGGCGTTTACGGCCTTGGCGTTGGCCGCCGCGGCCTCGCGGGCGTCCTTCCCCGTCGTCGTCACGCCGAGCGTCACCCGCGCGAAGTCGGGCGTCGCGTTGATGCTGGCTTCGCCGGTGACCTCGACCCAGCGCGCTTCGCCGGCGTCGCCCGGCCGGGCATCGACAGCGAGTGCGCCCGGCGCCCCGAGCGGCGCGAGGGCGGCTGCGACAACCAACAAGAGTGACAGATGACGCATGACGTTCTCCAACTCGTCCTCGCGCCCCGTTGCGGAGCGCCGGATATTGAGACGTAGGAGGCTGCAGCCCCCGATTTTCTTCAGCCTTGCGCCTCCGCCTCCCGCTTCGCTTCGCGGATCCGGTAGCGGAAATCGCAATGGCTGGCGCCGCCCATGATCGTCTGCGTGCGGGTCAGCGCCATGCGTTTATCGTAGCCTTCGCGGAACGCCCCGTCACGACTGCAGGAGAGCAGGTCGCCGATCGGGCCGAGGCCCATGGCCCGATAGGTCTCGGCGTAGCGGCAGCGCTTGACGTTGAAATCGAGGACGCCGGGCGCGTCGGCCAGAACCTCGATCTCCAGGGCGTCGTCCTGGGTCCAGAGACGCAGGATCGACTTGAAGCTTTCGAGGTCCGCCCCGCCGGGGACCTGTCCGGCCATCTCGGCTCCGGCAGCGACCGCCGCGCGGCGGATCGCGGCGCTGAGAATCTCGCGGGCCTTCGCCTCGCCGAGCGCCTTCAGCATCTCGTCGTAGATCGGCGCGACTACCGCCGCCTCGATCCTCCGGCGCGCGAGTATGCCGGGTTCGTCGGCCGGCTGACTATCCTTCATCTGGGCTCCCGGTTCATGCATGCCGGCGCCCCGTCTCGGCAGGAGGGAATCGCGGCCGCCCTGGAGACGCTATAGCGGGATTCCGCGCCCATCCAAAAATCGTTTGACCGAATCAGCGGGATCGATTCCAGTCGCCTGGTGAAGTCGAATTGCTATTTCCTGAGCGCAGCGGATCGGGCCGACCTGGTGAAGATCGTCAGGGACGGGCTGGAGGAGCATCGCATCGTCCGCCGGGCGAATGCCATCCTTCTGCTCGACAAGGGCTGGTCCTACGCCGAGGTCGGCGAAGCGCTGTTCCTCGACGACTCGACCATCCGCATCTGGCTCAAGGAATTCCAGGAAGGCGGCGTCGAGGCGATCGTCCTGTTCGACCTGAAGGGCGGAACCGGACGGCTGTCGCCCCTCCGGATCGACGAATTGCGCGCCTGGGCGACGGAGGTGCTGCCGACGTCGACCACCGAAATCGGGCAATTCATCCTGGATCGGTTCGGGTTCGACTATGGCCGCTCCGGACTGATCAAGCTGATGAACCGCACCGGCTTCGACTGGAAGAAGCCGGAATCCGTGCCCGGCAAGATCGACGTGGAAACCCAGCAAAAGTTCATCGACGCGCCAGCAATTCTAAAAGAGGGTCGGGATGATTTTTTCGCTGGGGGATTCCCAAATCAGCGGAAACATGATTCACGCTGGGGATGGAGATCTTGGCGTCGCTTTTGTCTGGCCTGAAGGCGGTTTGCAAGGCGTTTCCGGACCCTCGCAAGGGGCGGAGCGGCAATATTGCGATGGCGGATTTCGGTCTGTCGGCCTTCGCGATGTTTTTCATGCAGAGCGCGTCTTTTCTGTCCTTTCAGCGTAGGCTGGAGAAAGGTCAGGGACGGTCGAACTGCCAAACCCTTTTTGGCATCGAGAAGATCCCTTCCGACAATTATATCAGGGACATGCTCGACGGCGCGGATCCTGCTCTTCTTTCGCCCTGCTTCGAGGACACGGAGCGTCTGCTGCTCGAACCGGCGATGCGCGAGGCTTTCGGCCGGCTGGGCGGCCGAGCGCTCGTGGCCCTCGACGGGACCGAGTATTTTTGCAGCCAGAGGATCGCCTGCCCGCATTGCCAGACGCGCAAGCGCAGCAACGGCAAGGTCGAAAGCTATCATTCCATGCTGTGCGCGACGGTTGTCGCGCCGGGACATTCCAAGGTGGTCCCGCTCGCGCCGGAGTTCATCGTCAAACAGGACGGCGCCGAGAAGCAGGACTGCGAGCGCAACGCGGTCAAACGCTGGCTCATGCAGCACGGCGCGCGCCTGAAGCCCCTGCGACCGGTGTATCTGGGCGACGATCTGTTCGCCTGCCAGAGCGTGGTCGAGAGGCTCGCGGACAACGGCGACGATTTCATCTTCACCTGCAAGGAGACCTCGCACAAGGCGCTCTACGACTTCATCGATGGAGCCGAACTCACGCGTCATGAGGTCCAAGTCCGCAAAGGCAAGACGCGCCAGACGCATCGCTACCGGTTCGTCGAGAAGGTTCCGCTGCGCGACGGCAAGGACGCCGTGCTGGTCAACTGGATCGGCTTCGACAGCCTCAACGCCAAGGGCGCAGTCACATACAAGATGGCCTTCGTTACCTCGCTGCCGGTCGCCAAGAGCAACGTCGCCGAGATCGCCGCTTGCGGCCGCGCAAGGTGGAAGATCGAGAACGAAGGTTTCAACGTCCTGAAAAACAACGGCTACGAGCTTGAACACAATTTCGGGCACGGCGAGACCAATCTGGCCATGACGCTCGCCGCGCTCAACTTGCTCGCCTTCGCCTGGCATACGGTTCTCGACCTTCTCGAACCGCCCTGGCGAAAAGCGAGAGAGGCGGCGGAAAAGCGAACGAGCTTCTTTGCTCATCTTGCAACCCTGACCACCCTGGCGGTCTTCCCCGCCTGGTCCGATCTCCTCGAAGCCCTCGCCACCTTCATAATCCCACCCCACCTCCTCACAACCCAAAAAATCGAATAGGACCCTCGCCACGGCCGACTTTTAGAATTGCTGCAGAGATAATTGTGGAACGCATAGCTGCTCAAAACGCCGATATGGTCGCCGGGCGTCACGAAGGGAGTGAACTGGGCCTTGGCGGCGGACCAGAGCGGCACCGTCCCATTGAACTGGACCCCGGATTTAGGACCATTGGCTAAGGTGTGAAATGACCTGCTCTGTCGCAACCGATGGAGCGAGAAATGACGAAGTCACGCAAGAAGTTTGATGCGGCGTTCAAGGCGAAGATTGCGCTCGAGGCGCTTCGCGAGGATGCGACAGTTCCGGAACTGGCGAGGCGGCACGGGGTGCATCCGAACCAGATTTATGCCTGGAAGAAGCAGGTTCTTGACAACGTCGCGAGCCTGTTCGCGCGCGGGGCGAGGGGTTCGGGCGATGGCGAGGAGGAGCGCGAACGCGAGACGGCCAAGCTTTACGCCACGATCGGCCAGCTGACGGTCGAACGGGATTTCTTGGCCAAGAGGCCAGGTCGATGAGCGCGCCCGATCGAAGAGCGAAGGTCGAACGGCCTGGTAAGGACCTGTCGGTGCGCCGCCAATGCGCGCTTGTGGGCGTGGCGCGCTCGGGGGTCTACCGCCCCAAGCCCTTCGCCGGGGCGGACGATCTGGCGGTGATGCGCCGCATCGACGAACTGCATCTCGAGCTTCCGTTCTACGGCTCGCGGCGAATGACCTTCGAACTCAACAAGGAAGGCCGCGGGGTCAATCGCAAGCGGGTGCGGCGGCTGATGCGGGCGATGGGGATCGAGGCGCTGGTTCCGCGCCCCGGCACGAGCAAAGCCGCGCCCGGGCACAAGATATACCCCTACCTGCTGCGCGGCCTGAAGATTGTCGAGCCGAACCACGTGTGGGCGGCCGACGTGACCTACATCCCGATGGCGTGCGGCTTCCTCTATCTGGTGGCGATCATCGACTGGGCCAGCCGGGCGGTTCTGGCGTGGCGGCTGTCGAACACCAACGATGCCAGCTTCTGCGTGGCGGCGCTGGAGGAGGCGCTGCTTCGGTTCGGAAAGCCCCAAATATTCAATACTGATCAGGGCTCCACGTTCACCGCCGAGGCTTTCACCGGCAAGCTCGCGGCGGCCGGCGTCGCGATTTCGATGGACGGACGCGGCCGCTTCATGGACAACATCTTCATCGAACGGCTGTGGCGTTCGATCAAGTATGAAGAGGTGCATCTCAAAGCCTACGCCGACGGCCGCGAGGCGCGGGCCGGCATCGGTTCCTGGATGACCTTTTACAATTTTCGACGCCCGCACCAGGCGATGAACAACCAGATGCCGATGGCGGTGTGGCGCGCCGGCATGGACGAAATCGAGGCGGCGGCGAGGCCTGTGGATATGCCGCTTCGCTTGGACAACGCAAACGCGTTGCCCACATACCCACAGCAGAGGCAGAAGCAGCAAGAAGCGGCTTGATTCTTGAAAGACAAGGGCAGGCGAGATTACACCTTAAGTCCGACCTCCCGTGGTCCCACGAGTGGGGTCCAGTTCACATCCCACCAGCAATTCTAACCGAGGTTAGCCGATTCGCCTCTGGTTTTCACGGTTTTCAGGTTTTCTGATCGCGCAAGGTATTGATTTTGCTTGCGTGGAAGTCGGAGAAGGGGCCGAAAACGGCTGTAGTGCCGACCTTGGGTATTTTCTGAAGCGGCGATCTGTGAACAATGCCGCGCCATCTGTCTTTGCGCCAAACCGCCACCCAAAATCACCGCTGCAGTCGCCGCAAACCCCGTGTAGTGCCGACCTGCGGGGTACGGTCACAGTGATCTCAACCAGTTAGCCTCACCAAACCCGCCCAATCGGCTAAGTTCGGCTAAAACTATCGAATTGGGGTCCATTCATGAGCCACCTCGGATATGTGTGAGTTCTGGGGGGATGGCGAAATTGGTCAGGACTTCGAAAAGGACGGGCCAAGAGGGAAAGACGACGTAGGCGGTCAGCATGAGGATATGGGCGAAGAAGCTGGTTCGCTTTGCAGCGGCTTGGCGGGCGGCTTGCCAGGGCGGGTCCAGCAATTCGAGCACGGTATGCCAGGCGAAGGCGAGCAGATTGAGGGCCGCTAGTTCTACTGTGTCACAAGCGTTGGCTGAAGTTCGGCCGCGTTGCGACGGCTTGACAGCATGGGCATCGATAGAGCGATTTTGCCAGGGCGATCGTCAATTGCTTGCGCATGGTCGCGATCGAGTTGGGCACGTGGCGTTCGGGACGGATCGGGGGCGCGTGGGAATTGAGAACGGCCGGGAAGGGCAGGTTTTTCGCGGCGCCAGCGGGCTGAGGGGGGGAAAAGCCGATCTCTCGAGGATCAGGAACCCGTAGGCTGCGATGCAGAGGCTGGCGTGATGGTGGAATCCCCGCCAGCCTCGCCCCTCGAAGTGAGCCAGGCCGAGTTCGCTCTTCAATTCCTCATAGTCGCGTTCGATGCGCCAGCGCAGCTTAATGACGTCGACGAGAGCCGCGAGCGGCATGTCCTCGGGCAAGGTCGAGAGCCAGTATTTGGTCGGCTCCGCCTCGCCCTCCGGCCATTCGATGACGAGCCATTCGACGGGGTGCGGCGCCACGAGTTTGTGGTCGCGCGAGGCCGGCCTGACCCGCGCGGCGGCGAAGCGCGAAGACAAAGGCTGGTTGGAGCCTTCGCGCCACTCGACGTCTTTCCAGGCCTCGGCGGGCAGGCGCATCGCAAGCTCTTTGGCCGAGACCGGCCGATGATCGGCGTCGTGTCGTAGGCGCGAAGGCTTGCGCCCCCGGCCGCTCCAGGGTTTGGGCGGCAATGGCTCTTCTCCGGGAGGCCAGACCGACAGCGTCGATTGCACGCCCACCGCATAGGGCAGTCCCAGCGCGGTGACGCCGGCGCGGAAGTCTCCGTCGCAGCCGTAGGCGGCGTCGGTCAGCACGACGCCCCTGGCCACGCCGCCCTTCAGGGCGGCCTCGATCTGGGCGAGCGCGATTTGCGGCTTGGTCCTGAACTCCACGTCCTCGGGAACATGCGCCTTTTCTCGACGTTCGGCGTCGTTCGCCCAGATTTCGGGCAGATAGAGCCGATAGGCGATCGGCAGGCTCGCATGATGATTGGCGATCGAGAGCGTCACCGCGATCTGACAGTTGTCCGTCTTGCCCAGCCGCCCGCAATATTGACGCGCCACGCCAACCGAGTGCAAACCCTTCTTCTGAAACCCCGTATCGTCGACGATCCAGGCTTCGACGCCTCCTTGCGCCGCAAATGCCGGCGCCGCAAGTTCGCGAACCTTCGCCAGCATCGCCTCGTCCGACCACCCCGACTGCCCAACGAAGTGCAACAAAGACTGATGCGCCGCCGCAGCGCGCGCCGGAGACACCATCGACGCAATCGGCTCGACGCTCTTGCGCTCGCAGGGCATCAGCAAACCGATGCAATAATCCATCAAAGGCCCCGCTCGGTCCGCGTGCCCGAGCACGTCCGCCAGACTGTCCACGTAAGCCGCAAACCGCGCCTCGCTCTCCCGCCTCGCCCCGTCCACCTTCGCCGCCTCCGCCAACAAAACGAATTGGCAGAATATCAAAGCCTTACACTCGGCGAATCCGCAAAATCGGGTTGTGACTTAGTAGAACTAGGGCCTGTCTTCAGTTGAGGAGGATAACGGCACAGACGAGCTGAACGCCGGCGAGGAAAATCTTGGCGAGCTTGTCGTAACGCGTGGCGATGGCGCGGAAATGCTTGAGCTTGTTGAAGAAGCGCTCAATGAGATTGCGTTCGCAGTAGAGGGCGAAATCGCACGGGCGCGGGGTTTTTCGATTGGATTTGGATGGGATGACTGGCGTGATCGCTCGTGCGTTGAGGGCGCCGATGAAGGGGTCGGCGTCGAAGGCCTTGTCGGCGATCAGAGCGCCGGGATCGACGGCTTCGATGAGAGATTTCAGCGCAAGTCAGATCGTGATCCTGGCCCGGGCTGAGCATCACCTCGACAGGATTGCCGAGGGCATCGACGAGCGCGTGTATCTTGGTGGTCAATCCGCCGCGGGATCGGCCGATGGCTTGCGCACCGTCTTTTTTCTTGGCGCCGGCGCTATGCTGGTGAGCGCGCACGATGGTGGCGTCGATCATCATGTACTCGTTGTCGTGATCGCTGGCCAAGAGCCTGAAAACCCGCTCGAAAACGCCGCTCTTGGCCCATCGGTTGAAACGCTGATAGACGATCTTCCAGTCGCCAAAGCGCTCGGGCAGATCACGCCACGGGACGCCGGCGCGAAACCTGAAGAGAACGGCTTCGACGAACTGACGATTGTCCGCCGCCGTGCCGCCCACATGGCCTTCACGGCCCGGCAGAATGTCTTTGATCCGATCCCACTGGTCGTCGCGCAGGGCATATCGTCGCATCGGTCAGCCCCTCCTCGGGCCGACCACTCACGAGTTAGACTTTTACTGATTCGGCGAATCCCTTGCGTATCCGAAACACCAAACGTTCTGCGTCCGATTCCACTCCGTTCTTACGTCAACTGAAGACAGGCCCTAGCGTCATGGCGAGAAAGTCCCGGCCGTGCCCGAAGTTGTGTTCGAGCTCGTAGCCATGGTTTTTCATGACGTTGAAGCTCTCGTTCTCGATTTTCCATCTCGCGCGGCCACAGGCGACGATTTCTGCGACGTTGGCCTTGGAAACGGGAAGACTGGTCACCCAGGCCATGGAATATTTGATCTTTCCCTTGGCGTCGACGATCTCGAAGCCGATCCAGTTGACGAGGATGGCGTCCTTGGCCTCGCGGATCGGAACCGCCTCGATCCAGCGATAACGGAACGTCTCTTTCGGGGTGCGGCGGCGCGCTTTCTCCTCGTGGCTCGAAAGCTCGGCCCCGGCGATGAAGTCGTAGAGCGCCTTGTGCGAGGTTTCCTTGGCTGTGAAGATGAAATCATCGCCGGCGTCCGTGACCATCTTGGCGACGGGATGGCAGGCGAACAAATCGTCGCCCAGATAAATCGGCCGCAGCGGGGCGAGCCGCGCGCCATGCTTGCCGAACCAGCGCTTGACGGCATTACGCTCGCAGTCCTGTTTCTCGGCGCCGTCTCGGGTCGCGATGAATTCCGGCATCAAGGGCACGACCTTGGAATGGCCGGGCGCCACGACCGTCGCGGACAACAGGCTATGATAGTTCTCGGTCCTGCCGTTGGACCGCTTGCGGGTGAGACAGTTCGGACAGCCGAGCTTTTGCGAGCAGAAATACTCGGTTCCATCCCATGCAACCAAGGTTCTGCCGTCCAGCCGACTGAAGGCCTGTCGGATCGGGGGCTCGGTCAGCAGCGTTTCCATGCGCTCGAAACAAGGCTGCAAAAGCGCGGGGTCGGCCTCGTCCAGCCTGTCGCGGATATAATTGTCCGAAGGGATTCGACCGATCCCGAACAGCGTCTGGCAGTTGGAGCGGCCATGGCCCTTCTCCAGCGCGCGCTGAAAACGGAGAAACGACGCGCCCTGCATGAAAAACATCGCGAAAGCCGAGAGGCCGAAGTCGGCGATCTCAATGTTGCCGCCGCGCCCTTTTCGCGTGTCAGGAAAAGTCGCGCATACGGACTTCAACTCGGACAGAAGGGAGGGCAAAAGCTGCATCCCAACCGTGAATCAGACTTTTGCTGATTCTGCGAATCCTGAAAATTCCATACTTTTAGAATTGCTGCCATCCCCCGCGTCGTCTTTCAGGATGCCGACCAAGGTTGTACCGTCATACTGGATCTTCTCATGGGTCGATTGGCCGGACGCGGCGACGATGACGTATTGGACGCCGACCGGCTTGTGCGAGAAATCGTCGAGCTGCTTCTGCAACTTAAGCGCGACTCGGAGATTATTCACGTCGAGGCCGAATTTGGCCGCACCGCATGGATCGTAGATGTCCTGCGGCCCGGTCTTGACGTCGATCAGGACCTCGATCTCGTGGGAGGGAAAGAGTTGGTACAATGCGGGGTATCGGACATCCCGACTGAACGTCTGCATGTCCGCAGCCCTTACGCTCAGCCAATCGCTGAGCCCCAGCCCGTATTCCAGAAAGTGGGTATCTCCTTCACACCCGTTAAGCTGATTTCTTCGTCCTAGCGTGACCGACAATCGAACTGTAAGGCGCGGGGTCGACCGCAATCGCCTGCTGGGCGAGCCTGTGGAACAGGGGTGCGATCCAAAGTGGTGCAATCAGGCGGTGCGGCGTAGTGATTTGTTCGGGCTATTGTCATTGGCTTCAGCGGCACGTTGCCGGGCGAGGGCTTTCCAGTAGGCGTCCCAGTTGCCGTTGATTCGGTTTATCCGCAAGGCGAGCATATGTTCGGCATGCTCGACCCGCCACCAGGCGCCGGGCCGCTTCAGGCGTTGCTGGGCGACGTAGCGATGGGCGCTTTCGATCTCGCCGGAGCCGATCGGCAGTCCGTCGGCCAGGGCCTGGCGATAGTTCAACTGGTTGGCGCGAACGCCAAGATAACGATGGCAGGTTCGCACCGGCGCGTGCTGGTCGTCGGCTTCGGGAGGCTCGCAATGTCCGACGAGCGCCCGCAGGACGGCGTCGAGACGCCCGCCTTTGAGCGCCTCCTTCTGCGTCTCCATCCATGCGCTGCGCGCCGCCGGGTCGGGCGCGATCGCCGCCGAGGCGGCGCCCAGGTATTCGCAGACGTGATAGAAATCAATCAGGTAGCAGCCCTGATCGCCGAACTGCTGCTCGATTTGGCCGACGATCCAGGGCGCGCCGTCGCCGACCGCGTGAACCCGGGAGTTCGCCCCGAAGCCGGCGCGAACCGCGCAGGAAAGCAGCTGGCGCCCGGCCTCTTCGACCCCGCCCTCGATCGAGCCCGCATAAACCGGCGTGCAGTTCCCTTGCGCGTGCGCCAGCGACAGCTTCGCCTCCCGCCAGGACAGCGTCTTGCCCTTGCGCTTGTCCTTCTCCTCGCTGCTCGGCTCGACAATCGGAACCATGCCGCCGTCCGTCTCGACGACGATCGGCTTGCGAAGGCCCGGCGCTTCCGGAAACTCCAAATCCCGACGACTGCTTTCATGCATCGCCCGCGCGTGGGCGAACGTGATCCGCTGGATCGTGCTCTCGCCGATCGCGAAGCCGTAGTGCTCCTCAAGCTTGGCGCGCGCCTGCGCGAAGGGCTGATCGGCGGCGAAGTCGACGATGGCGCGCTGCAGCGGCCGCGAACACCCGAGTGGGCTCACCTTCGCCCCGAGCACGAATGGACGCACCCGCTGCCTCCCGAACCGATATTGCGGCTCCCGAACCTCTATTTCGCCGAATTTCGTATGCCAGCGGAGTTTTTTTCGCCTTGGCGATGCATCTGCGGGCGTTGGCGAATCTCCCGCTCCGTCGCCTCGACCCGCCGCTCGGCCCAAGTGCGCAACGCCTCCCGTCCCAGAAGACGCGTCTCCTCGACCATCCGCTCTTCCGCCGCGTCGGCTTCCGTCAATGCCCCCTCGTCGCCTTCGACCGCCAGCACAATCGAAAACACCCGCTGGCGAAGCTCCGGATGCGCCCGCAACGCCGCCATCAGCCCCTCATCGCTCAAATCCCCGACCGACATCCGTCGCCTCCCGCCAAATCAATCAAACCGAACCTACCCTGCATCGGTTTGAATCGCACCCTGTGGAACAGCGCCCCTGGCCACGCCGCCCTTCAGGGCGGCCTCGATCTGGGCGAGCGCGATCTGCGGCTTGGTCCTGAACTCCACGTCCTCGGGAACATGCGCCTTTTCTCGACGTTCGGCGTCGTCCGCCCAGATTTCGGGCAGATAGAGCCGATAGGCGATCGGCAGGCTCGCATGATGATTGGCGATCGAGAGCGTCACCGCGATCTGACAGTTGTCCGTCTTGCCCAGCCGCCCGCAATATTGACGCGCCACGCCAACCGAGTGCAAACCCTTCTTCTGAAACCCCGTATCGTCGACGATCCAGGCTTCGACGCCTCCTTGCGCCGCAAATGCCGGCGCCGCAAGTTCGCGAACCTTCGCCAGCATCGCCTCGTCCGACCACCCCGACTGCCCAACGAAGTGCAACAAAGACTGATGCGTCGCCGCAGCGCGCGCCGGAGACACCATCGACGCAATCGGCTCGACGCTCTTGCGCTCGCAGGGCATCAGCAAACCGGTGCAATAATCCATCAAAGGCCCCGCTCGGTCCGCGTGCCCGAGCACGTCCGCCAGACTGTCCACGTAAGCCGCAAACCGCGCCTCGCTCTCCCGCCTCGCCCCGTCCACCTTCGCCGCCCCCGCCAACAAAACGAATCGGCAGAATATCAAAGCCTTACACTCGGCGAATCCGCACAATCGGCTTGTGACTCAGTAGAAGTAATCGAGGTGTTGTTGCTGGATGCCGCCCTGGTGAGTGCCGAGCAGCCACCGCTTGAGAAGCGAGGCGACCGTGTGAACACGCGGCATGACTTCATGGGCTGGATCCAAACCGTCGCTGATGACGGTGATCTGGTGCTGGTAGCCAGCGTCCGCCAGCCCGGAATACCCGCGCCATCCGTCGGTGTGGACTGCCGACCCCGGCGCCACGACGCTCCGAACGAAGCGGAGAAGGCTATCCGCCGACACATCCTTGATGCGCCGAAGGCGGATCCGGCCGATGGCCCGACCGCGCTTTTCGGCGGCCACGGCGACAATGGTCTTGGCTTCGGCGCCCCGACCACGCTTGCCCCCTTCCGGGCCTCCGACGTAGGTTTCGTCGACTTCTACCGTCCCCGTGAGACAATCCCGACCAGGCCGGACCATCGCCCGCCGCAGCTTGTGCAGCCAAGTCCAGGCCGTCTCGTAGCTGCCGAGCCCCAGTGCCCGCTGCAGCCCGAGCGCGCTGACGCCGTTCTTCTGACTGGTGACGAACCACATCGCAAGAAGCCACATTCGCAGCGGCTTGCGGGTATCCTGGAACACCGTGCCAGTCGTCAGCGACGTCTCCCACCCGCAGGCGCGACATCGCAACCGTCCGCGCGACATCTCCCACGGGTCCGCGGCCACGCCGCATTCCGGGCACAGGAACCCGTCCGGCCAACGCAGGCGGCGGATGTACTCCCGGCAAGCAGCGTCGCTTCGAAACCACTCATCCACCTCTTGGAACGTCCGTGGATAATCGACTCCAGAAATGGCGTTGCACGGCGTCTCCATCCCATAATCATACCGCCGATGCCGGCGGGCGTTAAGGGGATACCCAATTTCCAGAATTTCGGGCACGCCAAAATGAGGCCCACATACTGCGACATACCGGCTCACGCTGCTGAACCAGAGTTGCCCCTGCCATTTGACGTTCTCGAGGAGCGCTCTTGCGACAGAGCGGGCCCGATCACAATGAAATGCAGTTCGCCCGGCTCGAGCCGGCGTTGCGGCTGGCGGCGCGCGGCGTGGCGCAGGGCGACACGAAGGCCATTCCCCTGCTGTTCAAACTCCTCGACCGCTACTGCGAGCCCGATTCCTTTACCGGCTCGCCCCTGCTCGCCGACCTTGGTCCGCGGCCGAAGCGCCGTCCGGCTCGCTGCGCCGCCCCGCGGGCGAACGACAGCGCCTCAACCCGGTCCGACGCCCGGGCGCCCGTGACACTCTCCGAGCGCCAGGGCGTTGAAAATGCTGAAAACGGCAAGGGCAGGTCTTGTAACGAGTTGGCATGGATGCGCCGCCGGCGCCGCATCCGTTTGGCCTCGCCGTTCCGTTCACGCCTCGAGTTCGCTGTCCCAGTAGAGGTAGTCCATCCAGCTCTCGTGGAGGTAGTTGGGCGGGAACAGGCGTCCGTTCTGATGGAGGTCGTGAACGGTCGGCTGGTAGGGCTCGGTCGCCGGCCACATCCGCGCCACCGAGGGCAGCATGTCGGCCTTCTTGAGGTTGCAGGCCGAACAGGCGGCGACGACGTTCTCCCAGGTCGTCACGCCGCCCTTGGAGCGGGGGACGACGTGGTCGAAGGTCAGGTCGTCCCGATCGCCGCAATACTGGCAGGTGAAGCGGTCGCGCAGAAAAACGTTGAACCGGGTGAAGGCGGGAAAGCGGGTCGGCCTGACGTAGCTCTTCAAGGACACGACCGAAGGCAGCCGCATCTCGAACGAGGGGCTCCTGACCAGCGTGTCGTATTCGGAGAGGATGTTGACCCGGTCGAGGAACACTGCCTTGATCGCGTCCTGCCAGCACCAGATCGACAAGGGATAGTAACTCAGCGGGCGGAAGTCCGCATTCAACACGAGCGCCGGGCAATTGCCTGGCGTGACTGCCTGAACATGAACCGTCACAAAGACGCTCCGTTCCTCCGCACCCTTGATGGACCGGAGAGAATCCAGCCTGCCGCAGTACTCTACAGCTAGCGTGACGCCCTTGTGAAGGCTCCGAAATCTGCCGGTTTTCGGAGGATCGCAGCGGTTCGTGGCGCCTTCGCGGCCGAATGGATCAGCGCGATTCGCGCTCGATGGCCTCCATGTCGGGGTCGCTCAGGCCGAAGTGATGGCCGATCTCGTGCACCAGCACATGGGTGACGACGGCCGCGAGCGTGTCCTCTCCGTCGCACCAGTAGTCGAGCAGGGGCCGGCGGTAGAGCCAGATCATGTTGGGCATTTCGCCCGTCTCCGCCACCGCGCCGCGGTCGGGAAGGCCGCGGCCGCGGAACAGGCCGAGAAGGTCGAACTCGCTCTCCGCGCCCATCTCGTCGAGCGTCTCGTCGTTGGGGAAATCGACCACCTGGATCACGACGCCCTCGCACAGGCGCCGGAACCGGGTCGGAAGCTGGGCGAAGGCGGCGTCGGCTAGCGCCTCGACATCGGCGAGAGTTGGCGCTCGCAGCCCGCCGAGCCCGCTCGCCGGCTTGTCGGTCACGGCGCGGCGCCCGGTTTCCGGCCGACCTTGTCGAGCGACCGGATTCGCGCCGCGTCGAGCGCCTCGACCAGCCGTCGGGCGCGCTCGGCGAGTGCGGCGCGCACCACGTCGGCCGCGGCCGGAAACTCCGCCAAAACGCGCCGGAACGTCTCGCCAGAGACGGCGGTGACCACCGCATCTTCGGCGACACACGCCTCGACCTGCCGGACCACCGGGGCGTAAAGCGCGTTCTCTCCGATCAGGGCGCCCGCCGCCACGCGCCTTTTCTCCTCGGGCCCGCCGCCCCTTTTCGCCAGGAGAACCGCGCCCGAGTGGAGGAAATACCCCTCGTCGCCGGACTCGTCGGCGTGAAAAAGAAACTCGCCCGCCTTGAGGCGGCGTTTCCGGGACGAGAACGCCACGAGTTGTACGGCCTCTCGCGGCAGAAGGCTGAAGGGACGGGTGCGGGCGAGTCGGGCGACGTCGTCGTCAAGCGTCACTCCGAGCGCCCCCCTGCCGCCCGCCGGCCACGAGCTTGTAGCCGCCCCCTTCGGTGACGAGGAGCTGCGCCTCGCCCGGATTGTCTTCGATCTTCTGCCGCAGGCGGTAGATGTGCGTCTCGAGCGTGTGCGTGGTGACGTTGGCGTTATAGCCCCAAACGTTCTTGAGCAGCGTTTCGCGCGGGACCGCCTGCTGGTCGGCGCGGTGCAGATAGCGGAGAATCGCGGCTTCCTTCTCCGTCAAACGCAGTTTCACTCCCTGTGCGTCGACGAGGTTCTTGGAGGTCGGGCGGAATGTGTACGGGCCAACCTGGAACTCGGCGTCCTCACTCGCTTCGTACTGGCGCAACTGCGAGCGGATGCGCGCAAGCAGGACGACGAAACGAAACGGCTTGCCAACGTAGTCGTTGGCGCCCGAGTCGAGGCCCTGCACGGCGTCTGCGTCGGAGTTGTGTGCGGTGAGCATGATGATCGGCCGCCGATAACCGTCGCGCCGAAGGCGCCTGACCGCCTCGCGTCCGTCGAGATCGGGAAGACCCACGTCCATGATCACGAGATCAGCCGGCGCATCGGCGACCGACTTCAGCGCGACCTCCGCTGAATTGACCGCGTCGACCTCGAACTCGGAGTGCAGACTAAGCTGCTCGACAAGCGCGTTCCGCAAGTCGACGTCATCGTCAACGATCAGTATTCGCCGCGCCTGTGTCATTGGTCACACTTTATCGGCTACGCCGTCGCGCGGCTAGTCTGAGAATACGGCAAGGCTACGGCCGGACGGAGGCATTTACCGCCCGGCCGTCACGAGCGCCGCCGTTTGCTGTGGCGCGTCGTCAGGGCGACAGGATCAATTCCGGCGCGCCCTCGTCGCGGAGATCCTGTTCCGATCCGGTCAGTGTGATTGACTTCACGTTGTTCCAGAGGGGCACGAAATCGCGGTAATGGGGCGAAAAGATGTGGCCGGACTCGCCCGTCGTGATCATGAAGCTGGACTTCGCCGGATCAGCGAAATCAAAAAGGCTGCGGAATCCCGCGGCGTGCGTGCGGGCGAACGGCTTATCGAGAGGCGTCTCGAATCCGCCCCCCGATCGAGCGTGTAGAAGCCACCGCCGGACGGCGCGCTGAGATCGCTGATCCGGTCGAGCAGCGGAACGTGGCTGTAGACCCGGTGTTGGAGAAGGCTCATGTGCACTGACCCCCAGCGCCATTGGCTCATATCCGCGCCGTCGCGCTTGACGAGCAGCGCCAGCGCCTCGTCGAGCGCCTGCCCGAGCGCCTTGCGGCAGTCGGGGTCCGGCCTGTCGGGGGCGTCGCACCACGAGGGATGGTCGCGCATCAGGGAAAGGAGGGTTGTCGCGGCGAAGGGCCCCATGTCCTCGAATTTCAGCCTCGTCTTCTGCTCGAGCAGGATCCGGTGCAGGGAGCCCAGAATAGCGGTAAAGATCAGCGGTTCGGGGCGGTCCTTGTCCATGACCGCACTCCAGCCCGCCAGCATCGCCTGGGCCTGTCGCGCTCGCTCGTCGGACGGCGCGATCATCGCAATGAACGGCTGCATCTCTTTGGCGGCCAGCGACAGATGGTCGGCCTGCATGGCGGCCGACGTCTCGAGGCTGTGCTTGCCGATCGCGTCGAAGAACTGCTGGATGCGGCGGGCACGGAAGGGCTCCTCCCAGTCCTGGCCGAAAGTCGGCTGATGGCCGTTCTCGACGTTGGCGTTGTTGGCGTTGAAGGCGAAGCCGATTCCTGGGTTGTGCAGCTGCGGCAGCTGTTCGAAGGAGATGAAACCAATCCAGTCGAAGGCGCCGGATGCGCCGTCGACCGGTGCGAGGCCATCGCCTGACTTGCGCAAGGGCACGAGGCCGGGGCTGAAGACGCCGATATCGCCGGAGCCGTCTGCATAAACGATGTTCTGGGTTGGAGTCTGATATACGCGCATCGCGTCGAGGAAGTCGCTCCAGTCTTGCGCGACGTCGAGGCGCAGGAGCGCCTCCATAGTGGTGTCGCGATCGCCGAGACCGGGGTAGGCGAGGGCAATCGCCTGACCCGGTCCGGTGATCGCGCCAACTTCCTTGCTGACGTCGGACAGGACGGGACCATGCCGGCTTGTGCGGACCGTCAACCTGACGTCGGGCGCGTCCTTGACTCGGATCGTCTCCTCGCGGGTCTCAAGCGGCCTCGAGCCACTGGGCGTAAGGTATTTTGCGGGGTCGGACGGATCGACGGTTTCGACGAACAGGTCCTGCACGTCGATGTCCGCGGTCGTGAAACCTTAAGCGATCCTGTCATTCTGACCAAGCACGACGCCCGGCGCACCAGGAACGGTGGCTCCTTTCACCGACCCTTCCTTTGTGACCATGCGAGCAAGATACCAAAGGATCGGCGCGCCAAGTCTAAGGTGCGGGTCGTTGGCGAGGATCGGTTTACCTGTCACAGTCCGCGATCCCGCGACCACCCACTCGTTGGAGGCGCCGCGGCCGAGGCCGGTGAGGGCGCCGATTTCATCCTCGATGCTGCCGCCGCTCGCGTGCGCGGGATTGAGCGACGGTAGCGTGGTGATCGGATCGCCCGGCTTCTGGCCCGGAAACATCCACGTCGCCTGAATTGGCCCGAGCTTTTCGCGAAGTCGGGCCCGCTGCGCCTCGATCGCATAGTTGTTCGATAGCTGGAGCGATATCAGTTTGCCCCACACCAGGGAGTCGGCCGGCTTCCATGGCTCGGGCGAGTCTCCACTCCGGCGGTAGCGCATTCCTGTGACTCTCGAGGGAGGCGTTGACGCCGTCGGCGGAGGCCTGAAGGCGCTTTTGCGCCCCAGGGCGCCAGGGCCGCGAAGCTGCTTTCAGCCTCGCGGTAAAAACCGAGCGTGCGAATAAATTTGTCGACGCCGAGTGAATCGGCGCCATTCACCTCGGCCAGACCCCCTGTCCGATGCGGCGCTGCAACTCCATCTGGAAAAGCCGCTCGCTCGCGTGGAGGTAACCGAGCGTGCGCGCGGCGTCGTCCATTGTGGCGGCGAAGACGTGCGGCACGCCGTAGCCGTCGCGCCAGACACGGACTTCCGCCGAAAGGCCGGGCAGCGTCTCCGAGCCCGAATAGACCGGCATGGCGCGCCAGAAGAGATAGGCGCCGGCGACCACCGCGACCATTGCGAGGCCGACGAAGAGTTGAATCGCGCCCCAAAGCAGCCGCCAGACCATTCAACCCCCCGACCCTGCGTCGGCGGGTGACAATGGACCCGCCAGGCGCGCGAAGTCCATCGCATTTGCCGTCGCGATCTAAAGGCAAAATGTCACCTTGACCGGCGCGTGGTCGGAAGGGCGTTCCCAACCGCGCGCCTCGCGCAGCACCTCCATCGATCTCAACGCGGGAGCGAGCGCGGGGCTCACCCAGATATGGTCGAGCCTTCGTCCCTTGTTGGCGTTCGTCCAGTCCGGCGACCGGTAGCTCCACCACGTGTAGAGCTTCTGATCGTTGGGAACGAACTTGCGCAATGCGTCGACCCAGGGGCCGGCCGCCTGCGCGCGGTTGAGCTTCTCCACCTCGACAGGGGTATGGCTGACCACGCTGAGGAGCGCCTTGTGGCTCCAGACGTCGTGCTCGAGCGGAGCGATGTTGAGGTCGCCGACCAGGATTGCACGGCCGCTCGCCGCTTGGTCAGACGCCGCCCATTCCGCCATTTCGTCGACGAAAGCGAGCTTGTGGGCGAATTTCGGGTTGATCTCAGGATCCGGCTCGTCGCCGCCGGCGGGGACATAGAAATTGTGCACTTCGACGTCCCTCGCCGCGCCGTCAAGGACGACGCGCAGGTGGCGGGCGTCGCCTTTTAGGCAGAAGTCGCGCACCGACGAATGGGCGAACGGGATCAGCGAGACGATCGCGACGCCGTGATAGCCCTTCTGGCCGCTGATCGCGATGTGCGGATATCCGGCGCCGCGAAACGCGCCGAACGGAAAGTTGGCGTCGGGGCACTTGGTCTCCTGCAAGCACAGGACGTCGGGCTTGTGCTCGGCGAGATAGCGCAGGACGAGGTCGATCCTGAGGCGGACCGAATTGATGTTCCAGGTGGTGATGGAGAAATCCAATGGCTGCCTCGATATCCTGCGACGCCACAAGCCCGGCGCCCGGGCGGAACGCAAGGGCCCGGGCGAGCTTTCCCACAACGGGCGGCCAGTCGTGCGCGCCGCTCCTCGCCGTTTAGCGCCCGTTTAGCGGCGGGCCCCTTTTCTTTCAAAGGCTTGCCACCCCGCTTAGCGTCGCGGCTCGCGGGGCGATAAAAATACGCATATGATTACGGTATAAATTCGTGTCGACCGTCCAGGGCGCGCCGGCCTTGACCACATTGTTTCCGACGTCGAATGCTAGGCCCGACCGGGCGCGGCGGCGAGGAAGGGCGAAGCAGGAGGAGTTGGGCATGGAGCCACAGGAGACCTTGCATGCGCGAAGCGCGGACGTCATGATCGAGGGCGACGTCGCCGTCCTGTCGTTCCTGACGGCGATCGACGACCGCCCCAATCTCGCCATTTCGATGCGGGTCCATGCGCTGGAGCTCCTCCAGTCGCGGATAGCCCGGGCGTTGGCGGCTCGGCTCAAGGGGACGGAGCCAGACTGAGATCGCCGCCCGCCTTGCCCGGGCTCGGATCCGGCGCGTGTATTCGAGGGAGCCGCCATGGTCGACGCCGCAGACTTCCGCCGCATCGCGCTCTCCTTCGACGGCACGGCCGAATATCCGCATTTTGACCGACGCGCGTTCAAGGCGCGGGTGACGTTCGCCACCCTCGCGCCTGACGAACTGACCGCCAACATCAAATTCGCCCCCGACGAACAGGCCCTCAAATGCGCGGTCGCACCGGACGCCTTCGCCGCCCTCGACAACGCCTGGGGCCGGCAGGGCTGGACGCGGGCGACGCTTGCGGCGCTCAGCGAAGCGGAGCTCAGGGCCGCGCTGGAAATGGCTTGGCGTCACGGTTCGGCGAGACCGCCCCGCCGCGGCGCCGCGGCCTTGCGCGCTCAGGCGCGGCGGGGCTGAGCGGGCCGGGCCAAGCGAGTTGGCGCATGGACGGGGCGGCCGGGGCGAAGCCCAGGCGCCGGGCGCGGCGAGGCTGACGGATTTTCGCAGGATCGCTGAGGACTCGGCGGCGACGCTGTGGTCGGAAGGGCTGTGGCGGCATTCTTCCAATCGGCGACAGGTCGGCGCTTGCGCCGGCTATGCGGGTGGCGAAGCGGGTCGATCGCCCACGAGCAGGGCGTGCCGAAGGCGGGCAATCCGCGGCCGCGCACGACGATGCTCCAGGTCGCCTGGCGGTGGACCCGCCATCAGCCGCAGTCGGCGCTGACGGGCTGGTATTTTGCTCGAAAGGGGACGCTCGGCGGAATGCGATGGATCGCCAGGGCCACGGCGACCTGCGTCACGGCGCTCGCCAGCACCGGGGTGAAAAAAAAGCTCCAGCCGCGGTGGGTCAGCATCACCGCGAGCGCGGTCGTCGCCGCCGACAAGGCCGCCCGAGGCCTGCCATTTCGACACCGCATCGGTCGGATGGACGAGTTGCAGCACATTGAGGGCGAGGTTGTCATGGATAAGCGCGGCGAGCGCGATCTCGTTGACGACGACGAACGCAAGGCTCAAGCGCACGGGCAGCCGCCAGGCGAGCCAGAAGCCGAGGACGCAGAACAGCGTGTCCGAGACGGAATTGACGACGCTGTCGCCGTTGTAGCCCTGCGCCAGCGCTGACTGGCGGTAGCGGTCGATGATGAGCGGCGTGTTCTCGACGACCTCCCAGCTCACTTCCAGGACGAGCGTCGCCGCTAGCCGTGTCCATAAGGGAGCGCGTGGCGCGGCGATCCTGGTGAACGCGTAGAAAACGAAACCGTGGGAAATGTGGGTGAAGCTGTACCAGTCGGCGATGTGCTGCGAGAGGCCGGGGCCGAACAAATCGCCATACCACGGCAACACCGTCCCGCACGTGCAGATCGCCGGCCGGCCCATCGCGAGTTCCGCGGCGGCCTGCGCCGCAATCAGCGCGACGCCGATCAGCGCGGCAAGCCCCCAGCCCTTCGCCTCGCTCGCCATGACGCAGGTCTTCCCTTTCTTCCAGGCCGAATTTCAGCCTGAGGGTGGCGCGTGACCGCGATTCTCGTCAACGACGCCGCTCGACGATACGCGCCAGGCGAATTGGGCGGCGTGGAAGAGGCGAAGGGAAGTGGATCTTCTTCCCCGCCTCTTTGGGTTGCCGAGACGGGGAAGAGGCGGGCGCAGCGGTGTCGGCTGGTCCTCAGTGCGGCGCGCCCTTCCCAACCCCCCGGTATTCACGGCGTGCGAGATCGTGGCGCTCATCGAGAAATGGCGGCGCGAATCACGCCGCCGCATCGCGCGGCGGCAGGGGATAGGAGACGGGCGGCGGAACGCGATGCATGAGCCGGCCGCCTTGCGCGCAGTGCTTGGGTCTGCTTTCGGGGGGGCTGTACAGTCAGCAAGGGCGCGGGGCGTTGTTGGCGTTCAATCAGGCGGCTATAGTTCCCGGCGACGGACCACAACTGATGCCAAAACGCGCTTATGAGGTGGGCGGAATGGCGATGGCGAGCGAGGTGTTCTCGTGGAAGTCGCGGGCTGGCTACGGGCGATTGGATTGCCGCAGTATGCGCCAAACTTCCACGACAACCACGTCGACGAAGCCCTCCTGCCGTCGCTGACCGCCGAAGACTTGCGCGACATGGGCGTCGCTTCCGTCGGTCATCGGCGACTCATACTCAATGCGATCGCGGCCCTATCCAGACGGCCCGACGAGGAGCTCGCAGGCCCGCATTCTCAAGTCGATCAGAAAGCGACTGGCCAAAATTTCGCAAGCGAGCGACGACCCGTCACGGTCCTCTTTGCCGATCTTTGCGGCTTTACCCGCCTTTCGGAGGAGCTGGAGGACGAGGCGCTGCACGCCGTCCTTGCGCGGTACCTGTCCATGGCCGTGGAGGCGATAAAGACCAACGGCGGCACAGTCGACAAGCAGATTGGCGATGCTGTCATGGGCGTATTCGGCGTTCCCGTCGCCCGAGACGAAGACATAGCCAACGCCGCGCGCGCGGCTCTCGCCATTCAGAATGGCATGGCGGCGCTGTCGGAGGCGTCTGGTCGCGGGCTTCAGGCGCATGTCGGGCTCGCCGCCGGAGAAGCGATCGTCGGCGGCATGACGGGGGCGCCCCACAACGTGATCGGCGCCTCGGTCAACCTCGCGGCTCGAGTGACGGGCGCGGCGCAACCCGGTGAAGTGCTGGTCAGCGATTCGCTTGCAAGACAGCTCTCAACCCAATTTCGGCTCGAGGACCGGGGATCCTTCGCCGCAAAGGGGTTCAGCGAGCCCGTTCATGTCTGGCGCCTCGTAGCCGAGGCCAAAGACGGCCGGCCGGCTTATCCCTTCGTGGGCCGGAAAGCGGAGTTGAATCAGATCGAGGTCATTCTGAGCCGCAGCGTCGCCTCGAGGGCCGGCGTGCTTATGCATATCAGGGGAGAGCCGGGAATTGGAAAAAGCCGTCTCGCCGAAAGAGCGGTCGAAGTCGCAAGAGAAGCCGGTTTCACCTCGATCATTGCGCGGGCCCTGGACTTCGGCGTCGGGCATACACGACACCCTCTGCGCATTTTGTCGAGCGCTCTTCTTGGCCTCGAGGCGGATGTCTCTGTTCCCTCTCGCTCTGCCGCGGTCGCCAAAGCCCTTCCCGAACTCGGGATTGATCCCGCCGGAGAGCCGCTTCTATTGGAGCTAACGGATGTCGAGCTGCCGAGCGAGCAACGCGCTCTTGTCGAGGCGATGTCTGACGCCCGACGAAGAGCCCTGCGTAACGACGTCGTAAGAGCGCTGGTTCTCCGTCGAGCGCGCAGTGAATCCCTTCTCCTCGTCGTCGAGGACGTTCACTGGGCCGACGACGAGCTCACCGCCGCGATTCTCCGCCTGCTGGACATCGCTGAAGATCACCCGTTGGCGGTCCTGACGACGTCGAGGCCTGACGACGAGCGGTTCTATTCGTTGCTGCGAGACGCGCCGCGCCGGACGCCGCTCGTGACCTTCGATCTCGGTCCGCTTCGGTCGGATGAGGCGAAGCAGTTCGCCAGGGAGGTCGACGTGCCCGAAGACGTGCGCGAACGCTGCCTCGGGCGCGCCGCGGGCAATCCTCTGTTTCTCGATCAGTTGCTTCGCAACGCCAACGAACTTGTCCGCAATGACCTGCCCTCCTCCCTCAGAGGGCTTATTCTGGCCCGCGTCGATCGCCTTAGGGCGACTGATCGAGAGGCGATTCAGGCAGCTTCGGCGCTTGGCGAGCGCTTTGATCCCGACGCCCTTCGATACGTCCTTGGCGGAGGCCAAGTGGATCTGGCGCGGCTCACTCGCGCAGGAATGCTCCGCCCGAGCGGCCAGGAAGTCGCATTCGGGCATGCGCTTATCCGGGACGCCGCCTACCGATCGCTTCTCCGCGAAAAAAGACAGGCGCTGCATCGACGGGCTGCGGAATGGTTCGAGGATCGCGACTTGCTCCTTCACGCCGTCCACATGAAGGAGGCCGGGGCGCGAGAGGCGGGGTCTGCATACCGACGGGCGGCTGAGGAACGGCTGGGGCGATACCGCACCTCGGAGGCCCTCGACCTCTCGGAAACGGGACTTGGTCTTAGCCGCGACAGCGCTGATCGCGCCGAACTGACGCTCCTCAAGGCGAGGATTTTGCTGGAGCTGGGGCGAGCGCGGGAATTGGCGGCGACCTTCCCGGAAGCCCTGGCTCTCGATCTCACTCTGCAATCGGAATGCTCCGCGCGGATCGGATTGGCGTCCGCGCTGCGCATCCTTGAAGACATTCCCGGAGCGCTCGAGCAGCTCGAAGCGGCCCAACGGCTCGCGCTCCTGAACGATTGGCCCGCACTCCTGTCGCAATGTCATCACCTCCGTGGGAACCTTCTTTTCCCGACCGGACGCGTCGACGAGTGCCATGCGGAACACGGGCTTGCGCTGCAAATGGCTGAGCGCGCCGGCGATTTCGAGGCGACGGCGCGAGCGCTGGGTGGTCTGGGGGACGCGGAATACGTCAGAGGCCGCATGATTTCCGCCGGAAACTACTTTCGGCGCAGCGTGGACGCCAGTGTCCGGGCCGGCCTCGGACGCATCGAGGCGCCGAACCGCCCGATGGCGGCCCTTGCGACTTTTTTCGAACTGCGGCTCGACGACGCGCTGCAGGAGGCGCTCGCCTCCGTTGAGCGCGCGCGCCTGATGACCCAGCCGCGCGCCGAACTGATCGGGCGACACATATGTGCAATGACTCTTGCCGAGCTTGGCAGGGATGCAGAGGCGTTAGCGCACCTGGGCGAGGCTCGGCGCATCACACGCGAGTTGGAAGCCTGGCGGTTCGAATCCGAGAACCTGACCTACATAGCCGAAATCCGCCTGAGAGCCCGACAAAACGGAGAGGCGCGGGCCGCGCTCGAGGCGGCTCTCGACATCGCAAGGCGCACGGGCATGGCGTATTTCGGATCCATAACGCTCGCCGATCTCGCCCGAGTCGAACCGGACCCCCAAACCCGCTCCAAGATCAGCGACGAGATCGAGGAACTCCTTTCGACCGTGGCGGTGAGCCACAACCATTGGCTTGGGCGTCGGCAACTGATTGAGCTCGGCTGGGAGTTGCGCGATCCGCAAATGATCGAGTTTCACGCATCGGCTCTTGACGCCTATACCCGGCGCGAGTTGTCGCCCCTCCAGGACGCGATCATTCGTCGCGCACGTGCGCTCGCACGGTCTCTGCGTGGAGACCAATCCTCCGACCTGGCCGACGAAATTGTGCATCTCAAGAGCATCGCGGAGAAGAGCGGCTCCATTCTCCTGAGATTCGGATTGGAGGAATGCGAAGCAACGCTCTCGCGTTGAGGGAGGCCGGCCATTGTTGATCGTCGGCCACCTTACGGTGCGGCCGAGCGCTTCCCTCATGCCGCGCGAACGCCGCGCTCTGCCGCCCATGCGGTGAGGCTCGATGGTTGTGGGAATTGCGATTGAGTGAACAAGAGGGGCCAACGGCGGCTTTTTCCCTACGATCACCAAGGACACCGTAACCTTTCACGGTGTTGGCTGCAGGGGCTACGACGCGCGGGGCGCATCAAGGCCGACCCGGCCTTGCGCGAGTTGGCGCGCAATCGGCTCAAATTCGGCATGACGGGGGTGACGACCGATCAGCGCGCGAGCGCTGAGACCCACTCGCGCGAGGGCTTCGTGGCGCTGGATTCCGCGGGTTGACCAAGGGTCAGAGAGGCCCGCTCCGCGCCGGCGCCTGCCCGTTTGAAGCTGTCGCTCACGCCCGGGGCGCCGCCGCCTCGCGCGGCGGCAGCGGGTAGGGGACGCTCGGCGGAATGCGATGGATCGCCAGGGCCACGGCGACCAGCGTCACGGCGCTCGCCAGCACCGGGGTGAACAGAAAGGTCCAGCCGGGGTGGGTCAGCATCACCGCGAGCGCGGTGGCGCCAGCCGGCGGGTGGGTCAGACGCAGGAGGCCGAGCAGCACGATGATTCCAGCGGTGGTCGTCGCGAGCGTCCACGGTCCGCCGGGCAGCCAATGATCGGCCGACAGCGCGACGAGCGCCGCGATCGCATGGCCGCCGACCACATGGGCGGGCTGGGACAAAGGGCTTTCCGGCACGCCGAAGATCAGCACCGCCGAAGCGCCCATCGGCGCGACGATCATGCTTGCGCCGGTGACGTCGCCGAGCAGAAGCGCGATCGCGAAGGCCGCAAAGGCGCCGACGCCGGCCTTGATCCAGCACGGCAGGCAGACATCGGCTTGATGTCGCGCGACAAAGCGCCTGGGCATCGCTTCCCCCCGGTTGTTGCTGCATCGGAGTGCAACATTCGAATATAATGATGTTTATTGCCTGAGTTTTCAGCAGGCGCAAGGCTGTGCGCCTGTGTCTCCGCTACTCGCAGATCCGGTAGCCGTCGCTCGCCCCGTGACGCTGCGTGTCGAGATGCAGGTGGTCGGCGTGGGCGGCGTCGGAACCGGGGCCGAGCACGGTCGCGAACCATCCGCAGGCTGCGCGCCGGACCGTCCGCACGTAAGTTTCCTCGCGAGCGTCCGCCTGACGCGCGACGGCGACCCAACGGCGGTCGGCGAGAACGACCGCGGAAACGTCAATCGCGATTCCCTGCCCGTGGGCGCTGGTTTTCGCCCCCGGAACCTGGTTTCGCCCGCGGCATTCATAGCCCGGGCCGGTTTCGAGCGCGACGACGGGCGCGCCGAGCATCACCGCTGCAAGGGGCGCCACGAGGTCGCGGGCGAACCCGGCGAAATCGGCGGCGAAGGGGCAGTCGAGGACAGGGCGGCCCGGAAGGTCGAGGGTCGAGCCGTCGGCGAGGCGGATCGAGGCCACTCGGACCGGATCGGCGACGCCGCAGTCGGGAAGCAAAGCCAGCGGCGCGGCTACGGCCTCCGCCGCCACACCCTGCGCCTTGAGGTTCGCGAGACAGGCGCTGCCCGCGCCCGAGGAAGGTCCCGGCGTCCGGGCCGGGGCGGGTGGCGCCGGTTCCGGCTCGGCCTCCAGCAGGAGCGGACGGACCGGCGGCAGGGGCGGCCGTCGCGGCGGCGAGGCCGGGTCGGCTGCAGCCGTAGCCACCCACGCGAGCAGGGCGCCTAGGGCGGAGCGAAGGGGGGCCATCGGCAGGTTCGATTTCTCCTTCGGACAGAGCGAGACGGGAACGACGGCGCGGCGGGGATGATCCCGAGTCCGCGTTGAATTTGCGGGCTGGGGCAGGACGCGGCAGGGCGAATCGCGAAGAACCGGTCGCAAGCCTCTGATTTCTCTGAGGATAGAGCACCAAAGCGCCGTCAGGGCAGTCGCACCGTCGCCGTCGCCAGGCAGGCGATCCCCTCGCTCCGCCCGGTAAACCCGAGCCGCTCGGTCGTCGTCGCCTTGACCGCCACCCGGCCAATGTCGAGACCGGCGATCTCGGCGACCCGCGCGCGCATCGCCTCGCGATGCGGTCCGATCTTCGGCGCTTCGCAGATCAGCGTCGCGTCGAGATGAACGATGACGCCGCCGCGTTCGCGGACGCGCCCCGCCGCGTGCGCCAGGAACAGATGCGAGGGCGCGCCTTTCCATTGCGGCTCGGACGGCGGGAAATGCGCGCCGATGTCGCCTTCGGCCAGCGCCCCATAGATCGCATCGGCGAGCGCGTGCAGGCCGACATCCGCGTCCGAATGCCCGGCCAGCGTCTGGGCATGCGGCAGGCGGACGCCGCAAAGCCACACACGGTCGCCGGCCGCGAAGGCGTGGACGTCGAAACCCTGGCCGACGCGGGTCTCGCCCGCTCCAGCCGTGAGCCGCGCTTCGGCCGCGCGCAAGTCCTGCATCGTCGTCACCTTGAGGTTTGCGGGATCGCCCTCGAACACATAGGCCGGCGCGCCGGCCCATTCGGCGACGGCGACGTCGTCGGTGAGATCGCCGACGCCTTCGGCCGCGGCGCGCCGGTGCGCTTCGAGAATGAGGAGAAAGCGGAACGCCTGCGGCGTCTGCACGGCCCGCAGGCCCGCCCGCGCCGGCGTCGACAGGACCATTCCGTCGCCGTCGACCTGCTTGACCGTGTCGCTGAGCGGCGTCCCCGGCGCCGCCGCGCCATGCGCCTGAGCCGCTTCGACTGCGCGAGCGATGAGGCCGGGGCTCGGAAACGGGCGGGCGGCGTCGTGGATCAGCACCAGGTCGGGCGCGGCGGGGGCCAGCGCCTCGAGCCCGGCGAGCACGCTTCTCTGCCGTGTCGCGCCGCCGATCGCCGGCGGGCCGATCGCCGCCCGAACGGCCGCCGGGAGCGGCGCGAGCGCTGCCTCGTAAAGCGCACGATCGTCGGCGTGGATCGCGACCGACACGGCCGAGAACGGCCACGCGGCGGCTAGCGCCTCGAGCGTATGGGCAAGAAGCGGCCTGCCGGCGCAGGGCAAATATTGTTTCGGGCGCTCGGCGCCGAGCCGCGTGCCCCGGCCGGCGGCGACGACCAAGAGAGCGACGGACTGGGATCGCACTGTCTGCTCCGGTTGAGGCGGGCGCCGATGTTTGAGGCGGCGCGGCGCGCGGCGTCAATCCACGCGGTCGCCCGCCGACTTGACTCCCCTCGGACGCGCGCCGATCAATCCCCGGAAATCCGGACGGGACGCGAACTATGACGCTCAAGCTGGTCGTGGCCAACAAGGCCTATTCGTCATGGTCGCTGAGGCCGTGGATCCTGCTCGCGCACTTCAAGATTCCGTTCGAGGAGGTCGTCATCCCGATGGATCGGCCGGAGACGCGCGCAGCGATGCTCAAATACGCGCCGACCGGGAGGTGTCCGTCCCTGCACGACGGCGCCATCGCGGTGTGGGAGTCTTTGGCGATCATCGACTATGTCGCCGAGACATTTCCGGAGAAGGCGATCTGGCCGAGGGGCAAGGCGGCGCGCGCGCACGCGCGCTCGCTCGCCGCCGAGATGCACGCGGGCTTCACCGCGCTTCGCCAGGCCTGCCCAACCAACTTCCGTCGCAAGCCGAATGCGATGGCGCTCAGCGACGACGTCCGCGCCGACGTCGCGCGGATCGAGGCGGCGTGGGCGCATGCGCGCGAGACGTTCGGCAAGGCGGGCCCGTTCCTGTTCGGGCGCTTCTGCGCCGCCGACGCGATGTTCGCGCCCGTCGTCAATCGCTTCCAGGCCTACGACGTCCCGGTCAAGGCGAAGACGCGCGCCTATATGGAGGCGATCATGGCGCTGCCGGCATGGAAGGCCTGGATCGCCGACGCCGAGGCCGAGCCGTGGCGGATCGAACGATACGAGGCGGTCTAGAGGGCGCGCTTTGACCGCGGGCGAGGAAAACGGCGGCTGGTGGCGCGGACGCCGGATCTCACGCCCGCGGGTGCGCAGGATCGGCGATCGGCGGATCATCGCCGAGGGGCTCGAGGGCAATTTCTGGAAGGATGTCTACCATAACGCGATGACCGCCTCCTGGCCGGCGTTCATCGCGGCGCTCGCAGTGGCGTTCGTTGGGCTCAATTTCATCTTCGCGCTGATCTACGACCTCGGCGACGCGCCGATCGCCAACGCGCGCGAGGGCCTCCCCGACCTGTTTTTCTTCAGCGTCGAGACGACCTCGACCGTCGGCTACGGGGACATGCACCCGCAGACGGACTACGGTCATATCGTCGCCACGGCCGAAAACTTCATCGGCATGATGCTGCTCGCAATGATGACCGGCCTTGTCTTCGCGCGCATATCTCGTCCCCGCGCAAGGCTCATATTCGCCAGGTATGCGGTCGTCGCCCCCCACGACGGCGTGCCGACGCTGATGTTCCGCATGGCGAACGCCCGCAGCAATTTCATCAGCGAAGCGGTGGCGAAGACGTGGATGATCGGCCCGAGCGTATCGCAGGAGGGCATGCGGATGGTCGGCTTCCAGCCGATGCGGCTGATCAAGTCGGAGAACCCGACCCTGGCCCTGAGCTGGATCCTGTTCCATCCGATCGACGCCGAAAGTCCTCTGTTCGGCATGAGCGAGCAGGCGCTGATGACGAGTGAGATCAATTTCGTCGTCAGCGTCGTCGGCTTCGACGAGACCTCCGGCCAGACGGTTCACGCGCGGGACGTGTTCGCCGCCCAGGACGTCCGCTTCGGGCAGGAGTACGAAGACATCATCTGGATCGACGGCGACGGACTGCGGCACATCGACTATTCGAAGATCGATTCAACCCGGCCGGCGCCGCCGCAAGTTGAATCGCGAGATTCCGCCGGGTCGCGAGATTCCGCTGGGTAAAGTTATTCAATTGGCAATATGTTATCGGCCAATCTGAACGTATGTTGACATCGAAAACGACGGCGTTTCTGCGGAAGGTCACCTAGAGGCGCCCAGAAAAAGTGGACAAGATGACGAAGCTCAAGAGCGCACTTGGCGCGCAAACCGAAGAGGACGAGGCCAGCGCCGCCGACTGGCGGGCGCTCGTCGCGGAACTCGAGGCGCGCCGCCGCGCGGCGGCGGAGGGCGGATCGGCGAAAGCGCGCGAGCGCCACGTCGGGCGTGGCAAACTCCTGACCCGGGAGCGCGTCGCCCGGCTCGTCGACCCCGGCTCTCCCTTTCTCGAAATCGGCGCGCTCGCGGCCTTCGGCATGTACGAAGGCGACGTGCACGGAGCGGGCCTGGTCACCGGGATCGGCCTCATCAATGGTCGCGAGGTGATGATCATCGCCAATGACCCGACCATCAAGGGCGGCGCCTATTATCCGATGACGGTCAAGAAGCACTTGCGGGCGCAGGAGATCGCGGCGGAGAACCGTCTGCCGTGCGTCTATCTGGTCGATTCCGGCGGCGCCAACCTGCCCCACCAGGCGGAGGTCTTTCCGGACCGCGAGCATTTCGGCCGCATTTTCTTCAATCAGGCGCGCATGTCGTCGGCCGGCCTTGCCCAGATTGCGGTCGTCATGGGCTCGTGCACCGCGGGCGGCGCCTATGTTCCGGCCATGTCCGACGAGACGATCATCGTTGAAAAACAGGGAACGATCTTTCTGGCCGGGCCGCCCTTGGTGAAGGCGGCGACCGGAGAGACGGTCAGCGCCGAGGACCTCGGCGGCGGTGATCTGCACACCCGCGTGTCGGGGGTCGCCGACACGCTGGCGCGCGACGACGCGCACGCGCTCGCGCTGGCCCGCCGGGCGACCGGCAACCTCAATCGGGCGCCGAAGCGCGAAATCGAATGGGCGAAGCCGGTCGAGCCGCTTTACCCCGCCGAAGAGCTGACGCGCATCGCGCCGCTCGATCTGCGCAAGCAGGTCGACGCCCACGAGATCATCGCGCGCCTCGTCGACGGGTCGGAGTTCGACGCCTTCAAGCCGCGCTACGGCACGACGCTCGTCACCGGGTTCGCCCGCCTCTCGGGAATGCTGATCGGCATTCTCGCCAACAATGGCGTGCTGTTCTCCGACAGCGCCCTCAAGGGAGCGCATTTCATCGAGCTCTGCGCCCAGCGCGGTGTGCCGCTCCTCTTCCTGCAGAACATCTCGGGCTTCATGGTCGGCCAGCGCTACGAGGCCGGCGGGATCGCCAAGGACGGCGCGAAGCTCGTCACCGCGGTCGCCTGCGCCGAAGTCCCCAAGATCACGCTGATTGTCGGCGGGTCGTTCGGCGCAGGCAACTACGGAATGTGCGGACGCGCCTACGCCCCTCGCTTTCTCTTCACCTGGCCGAACGCCCGCATCAGCGTGATGGGCGGGGAGCAGGCGGCGAGCGTGTTGGCCACGCTCCGCCGGGACTCAATCGAAGCTGGAGGTCAGGAATGGTCGAAGGAGGACGAAGCAGCGTTCAAAGCTCCGATCCGGGCGAAATACGAGACGGAGGGGTCGCCGTATTATGCGACCGCCCGCCTGTGGGACGATGGGATCATTATGCCGGCGGAGACGCGGCGAGTTCTCTCGCTGGCTTTCTCGTCGACGCTCAACGCGCCGCTGCAGGAGACCCGCTTCGGCGTCTTCCGAATGTGAATCAGGAGCCCGAAACGAGGCCGAAAGCGGGGCTACCCACATTTCACCAGCTTATGCTGCCCGTACTGGTCTTGCTCGGGCAGCGATACGACGAAATCAGCGTCGGTACGCTCGAGGACGAACTCGTGCGGACGCTGCGAATCTCGGGCGAGGAACGGGCGCGAATGCTGCCGAGCGGCGCCCAGACGGTCCTCGCGAACCGCCTGAACTGGGCACGGGCGTATCTCTCGAGGGCCGGCCTGATCGAGCTGCCGCGACGCGGCCATTGCCGGGCCACTGAGCGCGGCCGTCAGCTGCTCGCCGAGGGCCTGGAGGAGATCGATATCGGCGTACTCGAGCGCTACCCCGAATTCGTCGCATGGCGTACCCAGCAGAAGACCGAGGAGCCGGCCGGGCAGACGGCGCCGCGCGAGAGCCCCGAGGAAACGATCGCATCGAGTTTCGAAATGCTCAATTCCGAGCTCGCGCGCGAGATCGTCGACCGGGTGCATTCGTTCTCGCCGGCCTTTTTCGAGCGCCTCATCATCGATCTCCTGGTGCGGATGGGCTACGGCGGCGGCCGGCAGGAGATGGGCCGGGCCCTCGGCCGGGCCGGTGACGGCGGCGTGGACGGCGTCATCAAGGAGGACGCGCTGGGCCTCGACGTCGTCTACGTGCAGGCGAAGCGCCTCGACCCCGACAAAGCTGTGCCGGTGCGCGAAGTGCGCGATTTCGTCGGCGGCCTCGAGGGCCACCGGGCGACCAAGGGCGTGTTCGTCACGACTTCGTATTTTCCATCCTCAGCCTACGACTTCATCACCCGCGTCTCCAAACGCGTCGTACTGATCGACGGTCCCGAACTGGCAAGCCTCATGATCCGTCATCGGGTGGGCGTCCGAGTCAAAGACACCTATGAAGTGAAGAGGATCGACGAAGACTATTTCGTCGAGTAAATTTCCAGACTGATTCTTCAATTTCTTCTACCGGGGGTCCGGAAGGCGGCTGTTACCTGCGTTGGAAACTATTCTCCTAGCGAGCGTTTGTCGACGCGAACTGAATTCGAGGAGGCGGTCATGGGGTTCGGGAGAGGCGCGCTATTGTGGTTGTGAAGACCAGCCCCCAAGCCCGCACCACTATTTCCTGTTTCCCCGCGCGGTGAAAACCAGCGCCGCTCCGAGCAACGCCGCCGTCACGATGAGCTGGCGCGGGCCGAGGTTCGGCGCCGTTTTCGCCATCAGTGATACGAACTGCGGCAGCGCGCCTTCCGGCTGCGGTCGCGGCGCAGGGCGCCGCCTGAAGGCCAGCGGCAGCAGCGCAAGGAGCGCCAGGATGATCGCGACCCCCGTACAGATCAGCGCAGCGGCGATCGGGCCGTGCTCCGGCTCGAACCAGAAGAACAGCGCCGCGAACAACCCGGCCACGGCGAAGAGGACGAACAACCCTGCGACCACGGCGAACGCGATCGGAATCGCGATGCGGCGCGCTGCGGCCTTCGCCTGGGTCTCGGCAAGCGCAACGAGTTCGTGGATCATCGGCTCTATCCGCGAGTCAGCAGCGCGATGAGAACGCCCGCGGTGAAGGCGATTCCGACGGCGGCGAGCGGGTTCTTGCGGATCGACTCGCTCAGCTGGTCTTTCGCCTTGGCGACTTCATCGCTCGCAAGGAGTTCGCGTCCCTCGCGATAGATTGCCGAGGCGGCGTCCCCGGCCTTCGTCCGCAACTGGTCGAGGTCGGCCCCGGCGACGATCCCCTTCGCGCTGTCCATCGCGTGCTGAGCGTGTCGGGCGGCGGCGGAAAACGTTCCGCCGGGCGTCGTCCGTTCCGTCTCGTCTGCGGAATTCGTCATGCGTCCCCCTCTCGACCGTTGCGGGCGTCGCGCGGCCTTGTCTGGCCGTCGCTTCGCCCACCGATTGCCGATCAGTGACATCTGCCCCACTTTCCCAAACGGAACAAGTCGCGACGGCTCGCACCAGCCGCCCACGCGCCTCGTTTCGGAGATATTTACTTGGACGGCGGCAGCGGCGGAGGCGGCAGCAAGGTGACCGTCGTCACGCCTCCCGCGATGTTGAGCCCGGTCTGGCCCTCGATAGACACCGGCTGCAGCGAGAAGGCGCGGCCTGTTCCGCCGACGAGGACGTTCGCGCCCAGGCCCGCGCCGACGCTCGCCTGTGCGCCGACGCCGGTATAGGTTCCAGACAGGGCGCCGCGCGGAAGCCCGGTCGACGGCGCGAGCACGCCCCAGATGAGGCGGCCTTGGCTCACCGCGCCGAGCGCGACGCCGAATTCATCGATGCGCCCGAGATAGGTTTCGGGCGGAGCGCCACTGCTCGGCGCGAACTGGCAAACCATCGTCTGCTTTTGCATGAGGATCATGCCGACTCCCGCGGATACGTCGCAGGTCAGGGTGCCAACCTGCGTGTTCGACTGTGCAGGCGCCGGCGAGATCGAGAATGCCGTCATCGCGAGCGCCGCGGCGAGCGAAGCGGACATGGAAGAAGCGACAGTGCGGATCGGCATGGGAAAACCTCTCGACGGCGGCGCGAATTGCGCCCGGGAACAGACTATCCAATCATATAGGGGCGGCAACGCCTATCATTGATGGATGTCAATTTGGCTACCGGTTTTCTGCCGCTCCGAGCAGGGCCGGTCCTGCGGAGCCCGGAGTTGGCGGCCGCCGCCGCGATGCGGCCACTGGGTCGTGGCGACGCAAAGCAGGTCGTTAGGATGGCGGTCGGGCCGGACTTGATCACGCCCGATCCAAGCATCATGATTTGTGGTAGTACCGGTCTGCGAAGGCCCGAGGAGCGAATCACGCAAGCCGGGGTCGCTGGCGAAGTCGATGACCGTGCCGCAGTCTACCGCCACTATGGCGCGGACCTCGGCCGCGTCCTCCATTGCAAAGGGAGCAGAAGGAATATGGCAAAGAAGAATACCTCGGCGCACCGCAATCCTTGGACAAAGGACGATTTGCGCGCCCTCAAGACGCATTCGAAAGCGAAGACTCCGGTCGCCGACGTCGCGAAGGCGATGAAGCGGACCGAAGGGGCAGTGCGGCAGAAGGCGAAGACGATCGGGATCGGCCTCGGCCACCGACGCTGACGAGGCGGATAAGTCCGTCTCGGGGATTGGCGTCAGAGCGGCCGTGGGGGCGGCGCCCGGGAAGGTCGCCGCCTGGCATGGCTGCGGGCGGCTTTTTGTACGCGGGTCGTGGGCTTTAGCGGCACTTCCAGCCTTGGAGGATCGACGCCGTGTCAACGGCCTCGATTTGCATCCGGAAGCGCTCGCAATAGATGTCGACCATGGCGTCATGGGTCTCGTCCGCGGAACTGCAGACGGCGTCTTTGGCGAGCACTACTCGGTAGCCGAGATCGATCGCGCCCATGACTGCGGCGAGCACGCAGATTTCGGTGTCGCCGCCTGTAACCACGAGCGCATTCATGCCGCGCGCTTAGAGCCGTGCGTGGAGGTCGGTCGCCATCCACGGTGAGTACACGCGTTTATCGATGATTTCGGCCGGCGGTGCGAAGAGACGAAGCTCCGGAACCAGATCCATCATCTCCGCTCCCAGTTCGGTGACGGTCATCGCCGCCCATCGCTCGTAATAGCGCTTCCACGCGCCCTGTCCGACGTCGGGCCGCGGCGCGGTTATGAACCGGGTGAAGACCGTGCGGTCCGGATGCAGGGCGGCGGTCTGACAAATGCCGGGCAGCACTCCGGGTAGCCATTGCACCTGCCAGGGGGTCGGCTCGGAGAACATGCGCTGCATGTCGATGCAGAGATGGACGCAGCGCTCGTCCAGAGGATTGAGCCTCAGATTTTCTTCGGCGATATTTGCTGGCTCCGTCATCATGCGGGTCAACCAACGAGTTGTCCGATTGGTTTCATGGTTGGTCAGGAAGGCGGACACAAAGGGAGGCCGGTCGTCACGGGACCAAATTCGCTAACTCTCGCCTTCGAGGCGAGCCTTCGCTAGACAAGAAGGTCCAAGGGGCTGCCATGTTCGCCAACGTCCTTATCGCCAACCGGGGCGAAATCGCCTGCCGCATCATCCGGACGGCCCGGCGCATGGGCCTGCGCTCGATCGGGATCCATACGCCCGCCGACAAAGGCGCGCTCTTCACTCGTCTCGCCGACGAAGTCCACGAGATCGGCGAGGGCGGCAGCGGCTATCTCGACGCCGCGGCGATCGTCGCGCTGGCCAAGAAGCTCGGGGCCCAGTGCCTGCACCCAGGCTACGGATTCCTGTCGGAGAACGCCGACTTCGCCGAGGCCTGCGCCCGGGCCGGGATCGTCTTTGTCGGGCCGCCGCCCGACGCGATGCGGGCCTTGGGACTCAAAAACTCCGCCAAGACGCTGATGAGCCGTGCGGGGGTGCCGGTCGTGCCCGGCTATCACGGCGACAACCAGAACCCGAAGTTCCTGCGCGAGAAGGCCTACGAGATCGGCTACCCTGTCCTCGTCAAGGCGATCGCCGGGGGCGGCGGGCGCGGAATGCGGAGGGTCGACGCGCATATGGATTTCGAGGCGGCGCTCGAGAGCGCCAGCCGCGAGGCTCAGGCGGCGTTCGGCGACGGCCGGGTCCTGATCGAGAAATATGTCGCCTCGCCCCGCCACATCGAGATGCAGGTGTTCGCCGACGCCCATGGAAACTGCGTGCATCTCTTCGAGCGCGACTGTTCGCTCCAGCGCCGCCACCAGAAGGTGGTGGAGGAATGCCCGGCTCCCGGCCTGCCCGGGGAGACGCGCGCCGCCATGGCGGCGGCCGCGACGGGAGCAGCGCTGGCGGCAGGCTACGTGGGGGCGGGGACGGTTGAGTTCATCGCCGACGCCTCGCGCGGCCTCGGTCCGAGCGATTTCTATTTCCTTGAGATGAACACCCGGCTGCAGGTCGAGCATCCGGTCACCGAGGCGGTGACCGGGCTCGACCTCGTCGAGTGGCAGTTCCGCGTCGCCGCGGGAGAGCGCCTGCCCCTCGCGCAGGCCGACATCACATGCTGCGGCGCGGCGATCGAGGCGCGCGTCTATGCCGAAGATCCCGAGCACGGCTTTCTGCCCTCGCCCGGCCGAATCCACGCGATGAGCCTGAGCGGCGAGGACGGCCACGAGGGAGTGCGCGTCGACACCGGCGTCGCCGCCGGCGACAGCGTGACGCCGTTCTACGACGCGATGATCGCAAAGCTCATCGTCCACGGCGCCGATCGCGCCGAGGCTTTGCGCCTGCTCGACAAGGAGCTCGACGACGCCGTGGTGATCGGGCCGAAGACCAATCTCGCCTTCCTGCGGGCGCTGATGCGCGCTCCGGAGGTCGTGAACGGCGCGTTCGACACCAGCTTCATCGACGCGCATCTCGCCCGCCTCGGCGCGGCGCCGCATCCTCCCGACCAGGGCGCGGTGCGCGCCGCGGCGCAACTTTTGCTCGCTCGCCGCGACGCGTCGCGCCCGTCGCCTCTTTCTCCCTATGACCCCTGGGGCGTCGCCGACTCGTTCGAACTCGTCGGAGCGCGCTACGTCGGTCTCGACGTGACGTTCGACGGCAAGCCCGAACGCCTGCATGTGACAGGCGCCGGAGAGCGCGGATTCGAGGGCGCCGCCCGCAGGACGTCTTCCGCCCCCGGACGGCCGGAGATCACGCTGTTCGAGACCGCCGCCGGCGTCTACGCCTTCGCCGGCGGCCGCCAGGCCTATGTGCAACTGATCGATCCGCTGGAAAGATCGGCCGGCGGACTGGAGGAGGGCGACGGCGGCGTTCGCGCGCCGATGAATGGCCGCGTTGTCGCGCTCTTCACCGAAGCCGGCGCGCCGGTTGAGGCCGACCAGCGCCTCGCGGTCATCGAAGCGATGAAAATGGAGCACGTGCTCGTTGCCCCGTTCGCCGGCGTCGTCCGCGACCTCGTCGCGGCGGTCGGCGAGCAGGTCGAGATGGGCGAGCGGATCATGCGGGTGGAAGCGGAGCCTATCGAAACGTAGAGCGCTCGCTTAGGCGACGCCCAAGAATTATTGCTCCACGTTCGGACGTCTGGGCGAGATCTTGCCGGATTCGGGGCCCGACGGCTACCACATTTTGCCGATCGCCCTGATCGTGGGCGGCCCCATGACGATCATGCTGCTCGCCATGTTCGCCAATAAGTGGTTGCAACTTCGCCGCGCGGCGCGATGGCCGTCTGCGCCCGGGCGGATCACGAAGTCCAGCGTCGCGGCAAGCCGCCAAAGGCGTTCCGGCCAGCGCGCGCAGGTGATCAACCTGCCCATGATCGAGTACCGGTTTCTCGCCAATGGCAAAACCTACACGGGAAGCCGCATCGCAATCGGCGAGGACAGCGGCGGCGCCAATACGGAGGCGACATTGGCGCGCTATCCCCTCGGCGCCGAGGTGACGGTGTTCTACGATCCCGCCGATCCCGAAAATTGCCTGCTCGAGCGTGACGCTCCCGATTTCCGATCGACGCAGGGCTGCGCGACCACGCTCGCGAGCCTCGCCTCGCTCGGTTACATCGCCTATTGGGTCACGATGCGCTTCGACACCGTGATCATGCCGCTCTGGGCGACCGGCCACGGCCGCGTCGCCATCATCGCTTCGATCGTCGGCCTGCTTTTGCTGATGGCCTATTTCGGTTCGCTCATCATCGCGAAGCAGAAAGGCGCCTCCTGGGCATCGGTGAACGGCGTGATTGTCGACAGCCGGGTTGAAAGCGACAGCCGCCGCGCCGGAAAAGCGAAAGCCGTTTACACGCCGATTGTCGAGTATTCCTATCCCATCAGGGATCACGAATATCGCGGCCGCCAGGTCGGGCCGGACGACCAGAGCGGATATTCGCTGGCGGAAGCGCAAAGCATCGCGTCGCGCTTTCCCAAAGGCGGGCCCGTGGTGGTCTATTACGATCCCACGAACCCGGGCGACGCCATGCTCGAGCGGCCCGCGGCGGACCGGCCGGACAGAATCGCGCTGGCGATCGCCGTCGTCAGTTTCGCGGCGGCCATATACGCGGGGAAATTCCTTCTCTGACAACGCGCGACACGGCGCCGTGCGACGGCGTCTCGGGCGATGCCGAGCAAGACATCGCGGAAATGCTGGGCTTGATGATGACGGTGTCTTACGAGCGGCCCACCCTCTACGACCCTTTACGCTCCGCCTTCCCGGGCGCAGAGTCCAGCTCCGGGTAATGGCGGAAAATGCCCGAACTCGTTGAATGGAATGCGGCGATCAGACGCCAGGTAGCGGGCGATGTTCGGCCGCTTCTCCACCCCCGCGACGAGCGCGGCAAGCGCTGGATAGGCCCTGGCGGCGCCGGCCAAGCCGCGCGGAAAGGCGTAGGCCAGGCCCGCCCACACCTGGAACAGCGACAGGTCCACTGCGGTCAGCGCGGCGCCGACCGCGTGCGCAGGGCCAGCCGGGTTGTCGCTCAAGACCCGCTCGAAATAGCCGAGATATTTGGGGACGCGGTGGGCGAGGAAGGCGGAAGCGCGCGCCTTCGCCGCTTTCTTCTGGTCCTCGTAATAGAGCCCGGTCGAGATCGGGTGGTGGGTGTCGTGCGCCTCGGCGACGAAGTCGGTGACCGTCAGCTGCAGACCGTGGGCGAACAGCCTTTGTGCCTCGTCCTTCGGCGCAAGCCCAAGCTTCGGCCCGAGGTAATGAAGGATGTTCGCCACATGCGAAACGACGAGATCGCCGTCGCGCAGGAAGGGCGGGGCGAAGGGCGTTTGCGGCGCCGCGCCGCCGTTCAGCATCGCGGTCAGCACCTTGACGCCGCGTCCGGCCCCATGCTCGCGGGCGACGTCGACATAGTCGGCGCCCGCCTCCTCGAGCGCCAGGCGGACGAATTCGCCGCGTCCCTGGATGCTGGGCCAGTAGTAGAGTTCGTAAGGCATGAAAGTCTCCTTTTTGGTCCCTTCTCCCGCTGTGCGGGGAGAGAGTGGACGCGGTAAAAGCGCGGCCGGATGGCCATGGCTCTCACCCTCACCCGGCGCTTCGGGCCACCCTCTCCCGCAAGCGGGAGGGGGTTTCAAACCCTACGGTCGCATCCGGTCGGCAGCCTTGGCGAAGCGGCGGGCGAAGTCGAGGAGCTCGCCGTCGGTCGGATGGTCGGCTTTCTCGACCCCCTCGACGCGCGTTCGGATCGCCGGATGACGCTCGGCGAGGAATTTTGCGAATTCGTCCTTTTCCGTCGCCGGCCCGGTGATCAGGATCGCCCCCGCGTCGGCGATCGCCCCGGCGACCTCCTCGAAGAAGGCCTTGTCCTCGGCGACCCGGTGGCCGGTGCGCTTCTCCCCATGATGGACGTCGCGGACAGCGTGGTCCGGGCGGATGACCGTCTTGTCCGCCTTCTCGACGTTGAAATGGAAGATCCGCGCCCGGCTGTGGTCGATCCAGACAACTGCATGGAAATGACCCGGCATATTCGGCTCCTTGTTCGCCGTCGAAAGATAGGCCTCCTCGCGCCGGGACTGAAGCCCGGACGCTCCCTTTTCGGCGGGTTTCGAGCGTCTTCGGCGCCTCTCTGTCGCGGCGCTGGCGCTCCCTGTTCCTCTACCGGAACAGGGAGACGATCTCCCTGTTCCCGTCTCGTTGTCTCGGTCATTTTTTGCATGCAAATTGATGCGGAACGCTCTGATAATACGGATATTATCCGGCATGACGACGGTCCGCTGAAGCAAAGCCTCCCCCTGGTTTCTCCCTGTTACCAGGGAGAAACAGGGAGCTTTCCGCTTCGCCGAGCCTTGCCGTGGACGCGGCTATCGCTCCGAACGAGGCTGCGCTATCAGGCGCGGCATGCCAAACGACCAGAAGATGGAGCGCGCGGCGCTCGCCGCGACGGACAAGGCCGCGGTCTACGACATCGGCGAGGACGAGGCGGGCATGCGGCTCGCCCGCTGGCTTCGCCGCCGCTTTCCCGACCTTCCCCAGACGCATCTGATGAAGATCGTCCGCAAGGGCGAGGTTCGGGTGTCGGGCCGGCGGGCGGAGGTTTCGACCCGCCTCGAGCCCGGGCAGACGGTGCGCGTGCCGCCGCTGAAGCTTCAAGAGGCGCCCCCGCCGGCCGCAAGGCGGGTCAATCCCGAGGACGCCGAGGTGATCCGGGCGATGACCCTGTTCGAGGACCGCGACGTGATCGTCCTCAATAAGCCCTACGGACTCGCCGTCCAAGGCGGCTCGGGGACGAAGCGCCACATCGACGGCATGCTCGAGGCGCTGGCCTCCAAGGACGGGACGCGCCCAGTGCTCGTCCACCGGCTCGACCGCGACACTTCCGGCGTGCTGCTCCTGGCCAAGTCGCGCAAGATCGCGGCCGACCTCGGCGAAATCTTCCGTTCCCGCCGGGCCAAGAAAATCTACTGGGCGCTGGTCGAGGGCGTGCCGAAGCCAGCGCAGGGGCGGATCTCGATGTTCCTCGCCAAGGGCGAGGGCATGGGAGAGGAGCGCGGGCCACGCGGGCCGGGCAGGGCGGATATCGAGCGGATGCGGGTCGCGAAACACGGCGACCCCGACGCGCAGCATTCCTTGACCCTCTACGCCGTGGTCGACAAGGTCACGCCGCGCCTCGCTTGGCTATCGATGCAGCCGATCACCGGGCGCACCCATCAGCTGCGCGCCCATTGCGAGGCGATCGGCCATCCGATCGTCGGTGATCCAAAATATAACCGGAAAGCGGCCAACGACCCGGCGCGGCACGACCCGTTGCGCGCCGTGCCGCCGGGGATCGAGCCGAAGCTGCATCTCCTGGCGCGGCGGCTGATCCTGCCCCATCCCCGCGGCGGAGTGATCGACGTGACCGCGCCGCTGCCGGAGCACATGAAGAAGAGCTTCGACATGTTCGGCTTCGAGCCGCCGGCGCGCGATCCGATCGAGGACGCGCCCGATGAATGAGGACGGGCGCAAGGACCCGATGCGCGCGGCCCGGGCGAACATGCGCCCCGAGCTGGTCAGGCGGTTCTACAGAAACGTCGACGTGCGCGAGACCGACGGCCGGCATGCGCTGACCCTCGACGGGCGCACCGCGCGCACCCCCGGCCGCAACGCGCTCGCCGCCGCGAGCCGGCCGCTCATGCTGCGCGTCGCGGAGGAATGGGGCCGGCAGGGCGAATTTCTCGACCCGGCCGACATGCCGCTGACCCGGCTGATCAATTCGGCGATCGACGGCGTCGCGCGGATGATGGAGGAGACCCGGGCCGAGATCGTCCGCTACGCCGGCTCGGATCTGCTCTGCTACCGCGCCGGGGAGCCAGAGTTGCTCGCCGAGCGGCAGCGGCTCGCCTTCGATCCGGTCCTCGACTGGGCGGAGCGGACGCTTCACGTCCGCTTCGCGCTGACGGCGGGCGTGACGCATATCGAGCAGCCGCCCGCCACACTTGCCGCCGTCCGCGCGGCGGTCGATCGAGTCGACGATCCTGCGGCGCTGGCGGCGCTCAGCGCCATCACGACCCGGACCGGCTCCGCCATTCTGGCGCTTGCGACGGCGGCGGGTTTTCTTTCCGCCGCCGACGCGTGGCGCGCGGCGCATGTCGACGAGGACTTCCAGAATGGGATCTGGGGCGACGACGCGGAGGCGATGGCGCGCCGCGCGGCGCGCTGGCGCGAGATGGAGGCGGCGGCTTTGGTGCTCGCCGCCGAGCGGTAACGGCGGCTTGCAAACGGGGGCGGGGCATCATGCGGACGTGGATCAGGGACCCGCTGGCGATTTTCGCCGAAAGCGCGGAGCGGGGAATCGTGGTCGAGGGGACGCGGATCGCCGCCCTTGTCGGGCGAGGCGAAACGCCCGAACGAATCGACACGGTGTTCGACGCATCGCGCCGCGTCGTCCTGCCGGGGCTCGTCAACGCCCACCACCATTTCTACCAGACGCTAACGCGCGCTCACCCGCAGGCCATCAACAAGCCGCTTTTTCCCTGGCTGGTCGCCCTCTATCCGATCTGGTCGCGCCTGAAGCCGAGCCACCTGCGCCTCGCGTCGCGGCTCGCGCTGGCCGAGCTTCTGATGTCCGGCTGCACGACCGCGGCCGACCACCACTATCTCTATCCGGAGGGCCTTGAGAACGCGGTCGACATCGAGGTCGAGGAGGCGCTTGCGCTCGGCATGCGGATGACGGTGTCGCGCGGCTCGATGAACCGCTCGGCCAAGGACGGCGGCCTGCCGCCCGACAGCGTGGTTCAGGACGAGCACGCGATTCTCGCCGACAGCGAGCGGGTGCTGAAGCTGTTCCACGACCCGAAGCCGGGGGCGAAGATCCGCGTGGCGCTCGCGCCCTGTTCGCCGTTCTCGATCTCGAAGCACCTGATGAGCGAAAGCGCGCGCCTCGCCGAGCGCTACGACTGCCAGCTCCACACGCATCTCTGCGAGACCGACGACGAGGAGCAGTTCTGCCTCAGGATGTATGGGATGAGGCCGGTCGAACTTCTGGAGGACACGGGCTGGATGTCGGGCCGGGCCTGGCTAGCCCACGGCATCCATTTCAACGCGGAGGAGATTGAGCGGCTGGGGCGAGCCGGCGTCGGAATCTGCCATTGCGCGGCCTCCAACATGGTGCTCGCCTCCGGCATCTGCCGGACATGCGAACTCGAGGCCGCCGGCGCGCCGCTTGGGCTCGGCGTAGACGGTTCGGCCTCCAACGATTCCTCGAATATGATGGAGGCCGTCCGCCACGCGCTGATGGTCGGGCGACTGCGCTACGGCGCAGACAAGGTCACGCATCGCGATGTTCTGCGCTGGGCGACCGAGGGATCGGCCCGCTGCCTCGGCCGCACGGACATCGGCAGGATCGAGGCGGGCCGCGAGGCCGATCTCGCGCTCTTCACCCTCGACGAGCCGCGCTTTTCCGGCGCGCACGACCCGCTCGCCGCGCTCGTGCTCTGCGGCGCGCACCGCGCCGACCGGGTGATGGTGGCCGGCGACTGGCGCGTGATCGACGGCATGCCGGTCGGGCTCGACCTTGCCACGCTCATCGCCGAGCACCGGGCGGCGGCGCGGGACTTTGCTTGAGGAACCGGCCGTGCCATTTTCGCTCGGGCCAGCGCGTCACCGCGGGCTGAGCTGGGTCGCTTCGCCCGTCGTGACGACGAGATCCGAAACCTTGCAGAAGCGAGATCCCACCATGATCAACTCCACGCGCCTTCGCCCGTGGTCCTCGCTCAGCGAAGACGAGCGGACAGAGCTGATGCTCGCCTATCAGCCGGTGCTCGACACCGAAGCGCTGACCTGCAGCTTCGAGCGCAAGCTCGAGCGGATGCAGGCGTTTCTCGCGACGCGCGGCGTGTCGATCTCCGAAGCCGAGATCCGTTCGCCGCGCCGCGAGCGGGCCGGGGGATGACGGCGTCCCTCCTCATCCTGTTCGTCGCCTCGATCTGGGCCGGCGCCCAGAACGCGCTCGCCGGCGGCGGCTCTTTCATCACCCTGCCGTCGCTCATGCTGACCGGCATGGACGCGCGCGCAGCCAACATAACCTCGACCGTCGCGCTCTTCCCGGCCCAGCTCGTCACCGGCTACACCGGTCGATCGGACGCCCACAGCCCGCCCGGCCTGTCGTTCGCTGCTCTGTTCGCCATCAGCCTCGCCGGCGGCGCGCTCGGCGCGCTTATTCTCCTCGGGACGCCGCCGAGCGTGTTCGCGAGGCTCGTGCCGTGGCTGGTGCTGTTCGCCACCGCCCTGTTCGCCTGGGGCAGCTTCTTCCGCAAAGCCCCGAAGCCGGGCGAGACTCATCTGCCGCCGGCGGGGGCGGCGGCGGTCCAGTTCCTCATCGCCATCTACGGCGGCTACTTCGGCGGCGGGATCGGCCTCCTGATGATGGCTTCGCTGACCATGGCGGGCCTCGCGGTGCGCAATGCGGGTGCGGCGAAAAATATTCTTGCCGGCGTGATGAACGCGTCCGCGGTGGCGATCTTCGCCTTTTCCCACGACGTCCACTGGCTCCAGGCGCTGGTCACCGCGGTCGGCGCCTCGTTTGGCGGCTGGGCCGGAGCACTGATGCTCAAAAGCGTGAACGAGAGGCTGCTCAAGCTCGGCGTGATCGCGATCGGAATTGCGCTGACGATCGGGCTGTTCTGGAAGGCGTGAGGGTGCGACCGCAGCCGCACGGCGCTTGATGCGTCCGCGCCGGCGTGACAGGCTCGCGGCCCTTCGAATCCGCCCGGAAGGGGAAGCCATGGCCCCCCGCATCATCGATATTTCCACGCCGTTGCAGAACGACGTGGAGGTCGATCCTCCGATCATGCGCCCGAGGATCAACTATATCGATCACCGACAGAGCGTCGGGCAGATCCTGCCGTTCTTTCCGGGGCTGAAGGGCGAGGACCTTCCGGACGGGCAGGGGTGGGCGATCGAGATGGTGCAACTCACGACCCACAACGGCGCCCATCTCGACGCGCCGCGGCACCATCATCCGACCATGAATGAAGGCGAGCGCGCCTCGACCATCGACGAGGTTCCGCTGGAATGGTGTTTTCAGCGCAGAGTGAAGCTCGACTTCCGCGAATATCCGGACGGCCATGTCGCGCCACGGCCGCCGAAGTCGACGCGGAGCTGAAGCGCATTGGACATGAGCTCGAGCCGCTCGACATCGTTCTCGTCAACACCGGCGCGGGCGCCAGATACGGCAAGCCCGACTACCTGTCGTCCGGCTGCGGAATGGGCGCCGAGGCGACCCCCCATCTCCTCGGGCAGGGCGTTCGGGTGACGGGAACCGACGCCTGGAGCTGGGACGCACCCTTCGCCCATACCGCGAAGCAATATGCGGCGACCGGCGACGCCTCGATCATCTGGGAGGGCCACAAGGCCGGGCGCCACCTCGGCTACTGCCATCTCGAGAAGCTCGGCAATCTGGAAGCGCTGCCGTCTACCGGCTTCATGGTTCGTGCTTCCCGGTGAAGATCGAGCGCGCCTCGGCCGGCTGGGCGTGGGCGGTCGCGATCCTCGACGATTGACGGCGCGGTCCCGAGGCTCCCCGCCTTCGCCGGGAGGGCTTGCCGGCGTGAGGCCGAACGGAAGGGTCGCCATGTACCTTTTCGGTCGTCATTCTCCTGATATCATGGGAGATCCCCCGGCTTTGCCGGGGAGGCAGTAGAAGTTTGACATATCCGGCAGTACGCGCGCCCGCTATTCGCTGTCTTTAAGAACGCGAACCCTTGGAAGCGCGCCCGTTGATTCTGCGCAAGGGCGAGCTCCTCACCAATGGTGAAGCGATTCCGACAGCGTGATCAAGTGTCCCGAAGCAAGCCTGTATTCGCGGGTTGTCAAAGGTTTGGAATTGGGCCCCTTTGCGGGGCCCCCAACCTTAAAGCCCCCGGCTTTGCCGGGGGATACTTACCTGGGCGTTCTTCCAGTCGCCTCGATCATCGTCGAATTCGCCGTTATGCACGGTCAGGCCGGCCTCGTTGCGCTGGTCGGAAAGTGGTTCGTCTTCCGGCCGGTCGGCGTCCGGCTGATCCTCGCCGGACTGCGGCAGATCGCCGATCCGACATTCACGGCCGCGACGATCTTCGGGGTGAAGGAAGAGGCGGCGCTGACCATCGTCCAGGAGCTCGGCTACGCCAATCTCTCGATCGGCATGCTGGGCGCGCTTTCGCTCATCCATCGGGAATGAACTATCCCTACGGCGCTCGCCGGGGGGCTGTTTTATGGGCTCGCGGGGCTCAAGCACCTGATCAGGCGCGATCGGAACGCCATCGAGGACATTGCGACGGTTTCCGACCTGTTCATTTTCATGGTTCTGGCGGTCTATCTCGTGGCAGCCCTGCTCTGGCGAGGTTGACGGACCCGGGCCACGCCGATCATCGAAGCGTGAACGGCGGATGCCGGATTCGGTCTTGAGTTTGTCGCGTCCGCGCGCCAAAGCGACGGCGGCTACTCGCCGCAGGTCGCTCCGATGCAAATGTTTCCACCGCCACACCCCGTCGAAGTCTACAATCCCGCGCTTCGCATCCTTCATTGGCTGATGGCGCTGGTGATCTTCGGCGCGCTCGGCCTCGGTGTGTGGGCGACCCAGCTGCCGCGCGGCGATCTGCGCTCCGAGGTCCTGTTCTTTCACAAGTCGCTCGGCGTTGCGGTCCTTGGGCTGATCGTCCTGCGCGTTCTCGTTCGCCTCGCTGTCGGCGCGCCCGCCTATGCCGCTCCGCTCGGGCGGCTCGTCGCCGCTGCGGCCGGCTCGGCCCACCTCCTGCTGTATTTTCTGATGATCGCGATGCCCGTCAGCGGCTATGTCACGTCGAGCGCCGGCGGGCACGAGGTCTCGTTCTTCGGTCTGTTCACCCTGCCCAACATCGTCCCCCGGGACAAGCCGCTCGACGAGGCGGCGAGCCAGGCCCATTTCGTCTTCGCCTGGACGATCGGGATCGTGCTCGTTCTGCACCTCGCGGCGGTCGTCTGGCACGCCCGTGTGAAGCGGGACACGGTATTTGCCCGCATGTGGCCGGGGAGCCGGCCGACGCCGGCAGTGCGATAGACGGGGTGCCTGCCGCGTTCGCAAAAACCGCACACTGTGCTATATATATGGGCCTTCTGCAGAGGGCCTCTCCGGGGGCCAGGAGTTCGCCATGGCGCAAGGTTTGACCGCTCGGATCGTCGGGCTGGCCGGAAACGACCCGCTGTTTGCGCGCATCCGGCAGGAAGCGGAAGAAGCCATGCGGCGCGAGCCGGAGCTTGCCACCTTCCTGATGACGACGATCCTCAATCACGAGACTCTCGAGAGTTCCGTCGCCTACCGGGTCGCCGCGCGGCTCGACAATCCGGATGTTTCCGCCGCCCTCATTCGACAGACCTTCTGCGAGGCGATCGCTCGGGATCCGTCGATCGGCGATGCATTCCGGGCCGATATCATGGCGGTCGCCGACCGCGATCCAGCCTGCCTCAGGATGATGGAGCCGCTGCTCTACTTCAAGGGGTTCCAGGCGCTGCAGGCCTATCGGCTGTCGCACTGGCTCCTGAGGGCCGGGCGGCGGGATTTCGCGCTCAGCCTGCAGAGCCTCGCCTCGGCCGCGTTCGGCGTCGACATCAATCCCGGCGCGCGGATCGGCAAGGGCGTATTCCTCGACCATGCGACCGCGCTCGTGGTCGGCGAGACGACCGTGATCGAAGACAGCGTATCGATCCTTCAGGGGGTGACGCTCGGGGGCACCGGCAAGGAGACCGGCGACCGTCATCCGAAGATTCGCCACGGGGTGCTGATCGGGGCCGGCGCCAAGATCCTCGGCAATATCGAGATCGGATATTGCGCGCGCGTCGCGGCGGGCTCCGTCGTGCTCGCGCCGGTTCCCCATAACAAGACCGTCGCCGGCGTTCCCGCCCGTATCGTCGGCGAGGCCGGCTGCGCCGAGCCGGCGCGGGACATGAACCAGATCCTGGCCGACAAGGCGGCTGAGGCCTGAGCGGCGGCGCCGTCGGGACGCCTTGCGGGGCGCTGTTGCTTCTGGCAAAGCCACCTTCGCGGGGAATCGAGCGAGGTTGAGCGCCGTGGACAAAGCCGAGATCGTCAAGTTGCGCGAGTTTCTGCGCAGGTCGTTCGGCGCGCCGGCGCTGCAGGTCACGCCGAATTCGAAGTCGGCGGAGGCAGCCGACGTGTCGCTCGGCGAGCGCAGGATCGGCCTGATCGCGGTGGACGACGAAGACGGCGACCGGTCGTTCTCGTTCGCGATGAAGGTCCCTGTCGGGCGGCCGGTCCTGCAGGAGTACCTGCGGAAGCTGTTCGAGAACGACGGCCTGACGATCGCCGCGCGGCTGAAGAAAACGGACTCCGTCGAACTCAACAACGGCGCCGATTTCCTCGGTGTGCTTTCCGCCGACGACCCGAAGGGTTCGAGTTTCACCCTGCAGATGGCGATCCTCGACATCGACCTCGACGAGACCTGAGACGGGTCGCCTCGCCCACGCCCGGCCATCGAGGAGATCGAGGTCATGCCGCTTTATTCGCTCGAAGGCCGACGCCCTCATTTGCCGTCCGAGGGACACTATTGGATCGCTCCCGACGCGAGCGTGATCGGCGATGTCAGATTGGGGAGCGACGTCGGTATCTGGTTTGGCGCAGTGCTCAGAGGCGACAACGAGCCGATCGTCATCGGGGCCCGGTCGAACGTCCAGGAACTCACCACGCTGCACACAGATATGGGCTATCCGCTCGAAATCGGAGAGGACTGCACGATCGGCCACAACGCCATCCTGCACGGTTGTACGATCGGCGACGGCTCGCTGGTCGGAATGGGCGCGGTCGTGCTCAATGGCGCGAAAATCGGCCGCGGCTGTCTCGTGGGCGCGCGCGCGCTGGTCACGGAGGATAAGGTCTTTCCGGATCATTCGCTGATTATCGGGGCGCCGGCCAAGGCCATCCGGACGCTCGACGCCGAGGCCACCGAATCCCTCCGCGGCTCTGCCCTGCATTATGTCGAGAACTGGCGCCGCTTCGCCTCCGGGCTGAAGCGGCTCGATGATAGCCGCGCCGCAGTCAGATAACGACGTCGGCTCCGAACGCTTCATCCGGCATCGCCTGCGCGAACTCGACCGCGATCCCGTCGTTGAACAGGCGCACCACCTGCGCCGGCGTCGAGCCGACAGTGACCCGTTCGCCGATCGCCGGGCGAACGTCGACGGCGACCGCCGCGCCCGATTGCGAGACGTCGATCAGCCTACCGAGGAAGGCCCGACCGCTCGCAAGCGTCACTGTCGTTCGAGAATTGCGCGGCTCGATCCGGTCGTGCCGCCTGTCTTCCGACAGACCAAGCAGCGCCCGATTGGCAAGCCATGTCAATTGCTCGGCCAGCTTGGCGCGCTTCGTGGCCGGCAGTTTCATGCGGATCGCGAAGCCGCCCGGGAACGTGCGCGCGACGGTTCCCTCGAGTCGGCCGAGGTGGGCAAGATAGGCGACAATGCGTTCGCCCAGTTCGACGCCGACGTCAGATTGGAAGGCGATTCCGCCCGGCGACAGATCGACCGTGGCGCAATCGAATTCCTGCCGGGTGGACCGCATGAACCGCCCTTTGACGCAGACTTTCACCCGCTGATGACGTCGGCGGTCAGCGGTCGCCAACTCGATGACTGTCCGCGCCAAGACGCCCACCCGTCGGATCTCCTTGGATCTTCCGCTCGTTGCAGGGCACGCCACGCATGGGAACGACGCGAGTCGAGAAGTGTCGCAAGCCTACCGAGCGCGTATTAACGCCATGTTACACGGGAAAACTTCATCAGGCTGAAGCCCTGCGCCCCCTTTGAGAAGTAGGCGCGGACGATTCCTGTCGGCCGCGACGCCAGGCTCCCTTACGGCTGTCGGCGGCGCCTCGGCCGCAAGCGCCTTGACCGACATCAGCGTCGCGACGCCTGCCCCGACCAACCCGAGCCAGTTGGCGCCGACGTCGGCTGCGACAGAGCCGAGAACCCGGGAATGAGCCGAGCCATGGTGACGAAGCGGCAGCAACACGACCTCGATTTTGAGCACGCCCATCCCCGGCGCACTCGCCTCGGCGACAAGAAGAGTGGGCTGCGCCTGGTCGGCGACACGCTGGAGGATCGATTCGATCTCGCGTCGGTCGGCGCTGCGCCAGAGCTTGAGGAAGGAAAGTCCTCGCAATTCCCGGAGAAAGAGCGCGTTGATCCGCGAGCCGCTGATGCGGAACGGAAATCCAGCTGCGGCGTCAAATTCGAGGACGAATGTATCGGCCAGAACACGTCGGATCGCCGCAGGTTCGACTTCATTGCGCTCGGGCGCCGCCCGGCCCGCTCTCAGAGCGTTCCAATAGGCGTGGAGCTCCATCGAAGCCGCCTGTTCCATCATCCTCTCCCCATGCGGGCGGTCGACGCCGGTGCCGATTCGAAACGGAATCGTGTCGTCTCGCCTTCCCCTGCGTGAAACAGCATAGACCGTGCCGTGCCAGCGTGGGACAGGTGGTCCCGGGGCGATCCGGTCGTCGACGCGCTGCTGCATCAGGCGCTCGGTTGCAGTTTGTCGAGATTTCCGCCAAGGCGGCGTTCCATCGAAAGGCCGTGACAGCATGGATCGACCGCCGGACGGCCACTCGCCCCGCCACGAACCGATGTTTGATGCGCCCGCGGTCGTTGTCGCGCTTGCGGTCGCGTTCGTCGGGATCTATGCGGCGTTCGACTGGGCGGGTCCCCGGTTGCAGGATCTCGTCCTCGTCAATTTTTCCTTCGTCCCGGGCCGGCTGACCGTGGCGCTCTGGCCTGCGGAGGCGATCAAGCTCCTCGTCAGAGCCAGGACCGACCCGGCCGCTTTCGAGCAGGTCAGCGCCATGCGGGAGATGCATGCCCTGAGCGGCGGCGCGAAGCCCTGGACCCTGCTGACTTACGCCTTTCTGCACGGCTCATGGACGCATGTCCTCCTCAATACGGTGTGGCTCATCGCCTTCGGGCCGCCGGTGGCGCGCCGATTTGGGACAGCGAGATTTCTCGTATTCATGCTCGTCGCCGCGGTGGTGAGCGCCCTGGCGCAATGGGTCAGCGCTCCGATGGAGTTCGCGCCGCTCATCGGCGCCTCTGGCGCGGATTCGGGACTGATGGGCGCGGTGACGCGGTTTATGTTTCAGCCCGGGGCGGCGCTCGGCGCGTCCGGCTTCAGGGGCGCCCGGTCGGCCGAGACGGTTCCGGCCGCCTCGCTCGGCGGAATCCTTGCCGATCGGCGCGCGCTCATCTTTCTCGGCGTCTGGCTCGTCACCAATTTCGTATTCGGCGCCTTCGCGCGACCGCTCGGCCTGTCCGACATGCCCGTCGCCTGGGTCGCCCATCTCGGCGGCTTTGCCGTTGGGATCGTCCTGTTTCCCCTGTTCGACCGGCCGCGCGTTTCTCCACTCGAATCGGCCTGAGAGGCGGATGATTGCAGGCCGACCCGGATGCAGGCTTCGGATCCGATCTGGTGAAACTCGGCCAGACGCCGCCGCAAAGCACGCAACGCGCGTCGTCCGTCGCTTCGGCTGTCCCGCGAGAGGCAGACGGGATTTGTTCCGGTCGCGACCCCCGACGCTCTCGGGGAGCCACATCTTGGGGCTCCAGGCGGTCGACGCCGTAGTCTTTCCGGGCGCAAATTCAACCATTCCAAGCCGTTGCGCCGCCATTTCCGCGCGAGCGCCTGCCCCAGGGCCCGGGCCGCGGCGCGAGGCCGGCGACCGAGTCACCGGGCGCGCTACACGCTGCGTCTCAACCCACTGGGTGCGAGGGGCGGAAGCGGGTACGGTTGCGACGGAACCGGACACTCGGCCTCCTCGTTTCAGGACGGCGATTGTGGAACAAAAATAGAACAAATCCACAATCGTGTCAAGAATGGAATTTCCGTACTATCGCCGCAATGAACCGGGCGAAGCTCTACTCCCTGTGATCCTAGTCACTGCACACCCAAGGCAAGCACGTTAGCAAAGCGCAGAGCTGGGGACGTTGTTGATCGGCCTCGCGGGACGCGAAAGCTCGCATCCTGCACCAGGAGGAGGGATTCCGATGAAAGCTACCTTGCTCAGCGGCATTGCCGTCGCGATGGCGTTTGTGGTTCAACCTGTGCCGACGTCGGCGAACAGCCCTTGCGCCCCGGGTCACCCGTGCCCTGCCCATGCACACGTCGGACAGGGCCCCGCCCCGGCTCAATATCCGGCGCAGGCTCAACATCCGCATTATGGCCATGCGCATGGGCCGGGGCCTGGATATGGCGTTGCGGCCGGCGCCGCAGCCCTGGCGGCAGGCGCACTCATTGGCGGAGCCATCGCGGCTCAGGGACAGGACGACTATCCCGCCCAAGCCTATCCGGTGTATTCCGGCTCACGATACGGGTATAGCGCCGTCAGCGGCGGCGATCCCTCGTATGACACCCGGCTATGTGCGAAGCTGCGCTGGACTTGCGACCACAAGGATGAACTCGGCTTGCAGGGAGCCGGCACATGTGGCCGCTATCGAGCAACGTGCCAGTAGGCGGTCGTATTTGAGCGAACCGCCGACGGTTGCCCCCGTAGGCCTTGCTGCTGCCGGTTCTTGCTCTTGTACGCGGGGCCGGCAGAGGTACGAACCCGATGTGACCTTGCGCGCAATGACGATTTCGCCTGTCGCGTAGCCAAACGCCGTCTTCGCAGGATCGATCGAGACCGCGAGCCGCCCTCCACCTCATCACCATATTCGAGCAGTCCGAATATCGGCCGCGCAAGGGCAGAGACCATGGCCACCATTTCCAGGCTCACCATCACCAATGCGAAGCCGATCGACGCCACGAACTGGCTGGCTGTGAGAGACGCATTCGGTCCGCAGGAAATTCCCGATCCGTCGCCGCGCGGAGATTGCGTCGTGCAAGCCGACACCCTGCCGCAGAACAGCCCCGCTGAATGGGCGCAGATTGCGTGGAGCGGCGGCGACCCTGTCCTCGGCAAAGCCAATCAGCGCAGGATCAGCCGTCAGGCGACCGGAACGACGACCATCACCGCATCGATCGGAGGGAGCAGCCAAAGGCGCGTGCTTTGGACCTTATGGGCCGATGTCTCCGTATTGACCAAGGGGCCTCGACCGCCGCAGGCAAAGCCGTGGAGCGCAGGCGAGATGTTCCCCGGACCCGATCAATGCGGGGCCTTCGACGTGCAGTCCTTGTCGATGGGAAAGAACGCCCGCGGACAGATCGTCGCCGTCGCCAAACTGTTTCCGTCCGGAATTGGCAAAGTCATGCTCGCGGCCGGCAAGCACACGCTGTTCAGCATCCGACGGCAATTGACGGCGCACGACTATGTCGACGGCGCGCCGAACAGACACAAGAAGTCGTTTGTCCCCTCGGTCGACGATACGCTGGCGGCGATGCAATCTCTCACGAATCTCGGCAACGACGAACTCTACGACACCGACGGGCCCGACCTCCCTCTCGCAACCCAAACGGCGGAAACTTATAACAATTTTCGCCAGTGGCTCGAATGGGACGGGAAACCGTGCTCAAATCTCGCCTTCTGGTATTTCCAGGCGCGCTGGAAGGGCCAGCAGGTGACCCTCAAGGACGTCGGACCTGGCTCGATCCCCCTGCCACAGCAGGCTTTCTACAAGAAGCCGTAGCGTCGTCGATCAAGCCGTCTCCATGTCGGTCTGCGCGAAATCGTCGCCTTTGCAGAGCAACAGCGCCCCGGCAGATCGCGCGCAGGCGTAGGCGAAGCAGGCTCCGAAATTCAGGGAAGCGGAATGGCGCCCTTTTCCGAACCGGTCGAAAGCCTCCAACGCGAGGCTGCGAACTTCGGCCGGCACGGGATGCACTTCGATCCCGGTCAGGACCAGAAAATCCTCGACCGCCGAGGTCGCGTTCTGCAGATTGAGTCCCAGGACCCGGGCGACTGCGATGACCGTCTCCCGCACGGCAAGAGGAGAGGTGAACCGCACCGGATAGTTTCAGGGCATAACCGCCGCCGTCGCCAGGCTGAAATGGGATGCCCCGCAGGACTTCGCCAGCGCGGCCTTTGGAGGTCGAAGAAAGGCCGTGGCCGTGGATGCGGTCGTCGCGCATCAGACGGGGATGAAGCCGGACGCCGGAACCGCCACGAGCCCCAGCGCCACGCTCCCGGCGAACCCGGCTCGGATTGATCGGCATCGAACTATTGATCCGCGTCAAACTAAAGTCTGACAAAGTGTGTATGAGACTTGAAAAAGGGAACAGGGTCGCAGGGTGCAGCGCCCTCGGCCTCGCCCTTCGAGGGGAAGCCCGTTCATGCGCTCGGACTCAATCCAATAAGGAGGCGGGGAGGAAGGGTGATGATCATGTCGCAGAGCGATGCCGTCAGGACAGAGGTGTTGAACGCGCTGTATTGGGATCTCGCTGTCCCGCCACACAGGGTGAGGGTCGAGGTGGACAACGGGTGGGTGACGATGTCCGGCGTCGTCGACCGTCCTTATCAGCTCGCCTGCGCCGAATGCGACGCGCGCAGGGTCGTGGGCGTGGTCGGCGTCACCAATCAACTTCGGCTCGCGCCGGCGCGGGCGGAGCAAGGTTTCCTTGGCAATTGAGGCGGGCGCGGTCACCCTCCAAGGCCGACGAGGCGCCGTAAATGCGGCTTCCGGGAATTGACATTCATCGAGCCCATTTGTTGCGACGATTGGCGTTTGGAGGCGCCTCGATCCGCGGTGTTGGAGGAACAAAGAATGAACAATTTGGAAGATGGGATCCGTGAACTGGCCTATGAGCTATGGGAGCGTGCGGGAAGACCGGACGCTCGAAGCGACGATTTCTGGTTCGCAGCGCGATTCGAGCTCCAACGCAGGGAGGAGACGGGAGAGGCGGAACCGGGCGCGCCCGTTCGCCGGTTTGCCGAGCAGCCTCGCTGTGAATCGCCCGCTGACTGGAGACTTGCGGCGTAGCCGGGCGCTTTGTCCTGTTTGGACCGGCGACCGAACATTCCTCGATGGCTCTCTCAAGAGAGCCGGGGCGGCCAGCCCAATGGCGGGTTTGACTGACGGCCAAAAAGCGCACTCTCACCGGAACTGCCGGCGGGAAATCCGAAACCGCCGGATCCAACGCGGGCCCCTCTTCACGGCAACGTCGGTTGGCTCTTGTGAGGGCGGCGAACACTCCCGAGTTGCGATTTTGCCCCGTTTTGCGTTGTTTTCCGCGAAGGGGGCGTGTGCGGGATTCATTCGCGAAATATGCTTGTGTCAATGTAAAACCCGCATTCCCGAGGCGGAGCGCTTTCGATGAGCCCGACTTCCTCGCCTGCCGGCAGGACGATCGGCGCGGCGGGGAAACCGGACTGATCCGGCTGCGGCATCGAATATCAGAGGGTCGTTATTCTACAAATTATGTATAAATTGGATCGTAGTCTTGTAATCGCGAAAAAACACCTTAGCTTATCATCTCTAACTCGAAGGGTAATCGTTCGAAGTTATATTTTCAGTTATTTTGGAGAATGGCGATGGCTGCGCAGCATCCGACCGAAAACCTTACCATCCACCACAAAGTCAAGGACTATCCGACCTGGCGCAAGGGCTACGACGAGCATGAGAAAAGCCGCGTTGCGGCGGGCGTCACCAATGGCAAGGTTTTTCGCGGCGCCGAAGATCCGAATGACGTCCTGATCCTTCAGGATGTCGCCGACATGGGGAAGGCGCGCGCCTGGCTCTCGGGAGAGGATCTGAAGGCCGCGATGCACAAGGCCGGCGTCGTCGGCCAGCCCAGCTTCCACTTCTCGGTCTGAGCTTTGGCGTGGACAGGAGTCCACGAATACGAATTCCGAATCTCCATGACGAAGGCGAATACCGATTCTCCACAGTCGCTTCGGGTCAAGACGATTCGGCGCAAAGCGTCCGCGCTGACGTTTGACGCTCAGCAAGGGCCATAAGGCACTGCCAAACGACTGATGACCAGGCTTGCCCTGGTCATCGCTTCCGCCGTCGCCCCCGGCCGACATTGATTCAACGTCTCATGGAAGTATGGGCCAACGTGGATTGGCGGTCTCGACCCGCTCCACCTTCCCGCCGCGCGGCCGGCGCTGGGCGTCGGATTCGCGTTCGATCGCGTCGGCTCGCGCCGCCCCGGAAAGCCTGCCAGGCTTGACGCCATGGATCACAGAATGACCGCCCTGGAGCGGGCCTTTCAACTGGCAAGGTCCGGGCAGGTATCGACGATCACGGAAATCGTCGGATCGCTCAGGCGCGATCGATACGACGTTCGTCAGATCGAAGGCCGGGCTTTAAGGCGCCAGCTTGCGAAACTCATCCGAGCGGCGCGGCTGGAGGACAGGACTCCCGACCGGCCTTGAAGGCGGGAGCGCGCTGCCGACCGAACGACTGAGGAGCAGTCGGCAATGCGCGTGGTTGGGTATTTCGTATGCTGGCGACGTAACCCGTCCATGTCTTCTGCATCTCCGCCGTAAACGTCGTTGACCTATTGCCAATTCAATCGTGAGCGCGCATATTGCATGCAATGAAGGCGGTATTTTGCAGGCAACGATGAACCAACTGACTGTCCGTAACATCAGCGCGGAGCTCGTCCGGTCGCTCAAGCAGCGGGCGGCGGAGCATGGGCGATCCGCGGAGGCCGAACATCGGGAGATCCTCCGCGAGGCGCTTCGCGAGGGATCCGACGATTTCGAGGCGCGCGCGAAAATCCTGCGCGGACGCCTCCGCTCCACAGTCGACAGCAGCGACATCATTCGGGCCGACAGAGACCGCGACGACGCTGCATGACTGGCTATGTCATCGACGCCAGCGTCGCGGTGAAGTGGCTCGTAAACGTAAGCTTTCTCCGACGAGGCGGCGAGTCTCCTGGACAATCGCGCGACGCTCATTGCGCCAGACATCCTCTTCGCCGAGGCCACAAACGCCCTATGGGCCTTGTGCCGACGCGGCGACATCACCAGACAGGATTTCGCGGAGGCCGTGGGCGTGCTGAAAGCCGCGCCGGTCAGCATTCCTCATTCGATGCGCCAGCTCGCCCCCTCTGCTGCGCGCCTGGCGATCGATCTTGGTCATCCGGCGTACGACTGTTTCTACCTGGCGCTCGCGGTTCAGGAGCAATATCCCGTCGTCACCGCGGACCGGCGTTTCACCGACACCGTCCGCAAGCATCCGTATCTGTCGGATCGGGTTGTGCATGTGGAGGCTTTGAGACGGGGTGAGAGAGGCAAATAGGGATTGAAGAGGCTGTCAACGTAATTCAGGATACGAATCCGCTATATCAATCCGTCGGCCGTTCCCTCAAGCGGCCCTTTCCTCCACCTCCACATACTCGGCCCAACTCGACGGCGGCGGGACTGGCGTCCCGTCCTCCCGCATCCCTTCGAGATGAAGGGCGATCGCCTCGCGGATTTCGGCCTTCACCTCGTCCAGCGTATCGCCAACCGAAACGCAACCCGGCAAATCGGGGACGTAAGCCGAGTAGTTCCGCTCGCCTTTCTCGATCACGACTGCGTAACGCATGGGGTCAATCCTTGAGCCCGGCCTGACGCAGGATGCTCTTCAGCGTGCCCGGTTGCAAATCGGCGCTGAGCTTACCCGGCACGGTGACCCGCCCTTTCTTGGTCTCATGCCTGAACTGGCGATGGCTGCCCTTGGTCGCCACATGTCGGATGCTTATCTCATAGGCGGCGGCGATCGTTGGCCCGGCGTCGCCACAGATTGGACGCCGTCTATGTCCGCGAGCACGATCTTCCTCGGCAGGCTCCTCGGCCTGTACCTCGTCGCGATCTCGATCGGCATGCTCGCCAACCGCCGCCGAACACTGGCGACGCTCGACGAGATGGCGCGCAGCGGGCCCTGGATGCTGTTCTCCGGCATGGTCGCGACAGCAGTCGGCTTGGCGGTCGTGGTCGGTCATCCGGTCTGGAGCGGAGGCGCGTTGCCGGTTGTCGTCACGCTCATGGGTTGGGCGGCGCTCCTCAAAGGCGTCACGCTGTTGCTGATTCCGGGCGAGCGGATCGCCGTCGCCTACAAGGGCGTCGGCTTCGAGCGGTTCTTCCACGCCTGGATTATCGTCGGGCTGGCGCTCGGGTTGTGGGTGACGGCGATGGCGTTCGCCGCCTGAGCGCTTGCGAGTCTCCATTAACCCCTCGTTGGCCAGCCTCATGAGCAAGCCGAGGTGGAAGACGCCCGCGCGAAAACCGCGGCCGCCAGCGCGCCCTTGACAGGGCTGAAGGCTCGGAAACGGAGCTCGGCAAGAGGTCAACGGCTCGGGCTGCCGAGAACGCGGTTCCTGTCCGAATTTTGAGAATGGGAATTTGGTAAGCCGTAATCCCGGCGGCCCGTTGGTCAGGCGACAGCGCGAGGCGTTGTTGTGCATTGAGGGCACTGTCACCGTAACACTGCTATGCTTGGCTCTATGGATCACAGAATGACCGCCCTGGAGCGGGCCTTTCAGTTGGCGCGGTCGGGACAGGTTTCGACGATCACGGAGATCGTCGGATCGCTCAAGCGCGATCGTTACGACACGCGTCAAATCGAAGGCCCGGCGTTGAAGGGGCAGCTTATGAATCTGATCAAGGCCGCGCGGCTGGAAGACAGGACCGCTGACCGGCCCTAGAGGCGGGGAGCGCGCTGCGGATGTGAACGCCCCCTCTGGAGGCTTTGCAATCGCCTGAACGGGACCGACCGACGCCCCGCGCCTGGCTGCGGCGCCGAAGCTCCGACAAGAGATCGGCAGCCCGTTGGCTGGGAGACAGAGGCGGAAGTTGCACACGCGCGTTATTGGGGAATTCGTGAGCTGCCCCCTACGTTTCTTGCTTCGGCAATAGTCTAATGACAACGCCGTTTTGCGGCAGCATCCAATCGCTGTAGTGCAAGGAGAGCGATCCATCGGAACGAACGATTCTCGCGCTATCCTCGTTGGCCGCGAACAGCTCGGATATCACATCGTACCTCTGATCTGCCAAGATATTTATATGGAATCGCTTCGTCGGCAGTGCAAACGACCAAGTCAATGCGCTTGACTTTCTAAGCCGATACTTGGCTACAATTGCTATCGCTAATTTATCGCATTGACTCAAATCTTGTTTTATTCCATCAATATTCGTTTCTCTAAGGCAGATTCCGGATTTTAATTGTTTCAATTCAGCGTTACTCAACCCAGTTATAACTTCGTTGCCACTAGACTCGAATATTACAGTTTCAGTCCCGCTCGTTGGAGGTTGAACAGATATCCTTATCGAATCAAGAATTTGGCTTTCATCGGGGTGCCATGTGACAGATTCTTGGATACCACTGCCATTGTTTCTGCAGGTGAATCTAATTGTCTCACTAACCTGCCAAGGCAAATCTCCAGGTGTCTCTTTGATAATTATGTCGCCGGTTGCGTCTTCTCTATAGGGACCACCAATGTACTGATGTATGTTTTTGTTATAGAATGCAAAAAAACTGTCATCGCCACTAATAGTCGAGTCCTTAAACTGAGCTTGTAATAGCTTTACGTGAATATTTGACAAAATAGATTTGTCAAGAGTGTTCAAATAGTTCTGTTGCACAACAATATCCTTAAGTCGCTCCTCGAAATAACGGCGCCAGTGCCCGGTCTCAATAATCGCGTTAATTCCTCCGATAACAATTATCGCCGCTCCCGCTGAGTTTAACAGTTCTACTATTCCGTTTACGAAATAGTTATGAGTGCGGCCGAGTCGGCCTCGAAGTATTTGGCAACGATAATCGCAACAAGCATAACAGCCAAGCCGGCGACGAACCATAACGCTGGCGCGGCTCTACTTGAGATTGCGCTCATTAGGTTGGCCTCGCGCTCCATCAGTCAGTTGGTCATGATGTGAACCCAGTCTCGGCGCACCGGCCCCAACTAGTTCGGCGGAAGCTTGGAATTGATCTCCCGGACTACTTTTTCAGCGCGTTCCAAGGTTTCCGCGACAGCCGGCCCATTGCCGTCAAGGACGGCTGGGTTGCGGATCAGCCAATCGGCAGGAGCAAAGTGGTCGAACTCCGGGATGTTCGGCGGCATCAATCGGAATGCGGTTTCAACTCTTTTGATGAGTTTATTGACGCTCGGAGCCGCGGCGTCGAGCTTAGCGATTGTCAGTTTGTTTGCTCCTTGCAGATCAAAGGCTTGGTTGACGATATCAAGGTATAGTTCGGAGTGGAAAAGATCCTCAACATCAGCTTCAGCGAATCCCAGCACCTCAGCATATGTCATGATGCGTCCATCGCGAATGATGCCTGCGCGCCGTAAGGCGTCGATCTTCTTTCGGTCGGACTGAGCAAAATCGGTGATCGCAGCGACCTCGAGATTCGCGCCGGAGAAAAGCGACACAAACGACTGAATTTTGTCGATGCCCCCAGCGGGGCAAATCGTCCACCTACGGTCCAGGTGAACGCGTTCTCGATGGCGAAGCTGCTCTGACAAGGCCTTGAGAAAAAGAACGTCGCCCGGCCCTTCGACCAAAAGCGTGTTGCGGCCAATGAACAGCGTCTGCGTCACGTCGTAGCCGAGCGCACCTTGCAACGGAAATAGAGTGTCGGGATCGGTCGCGAGCACATCATCGCGCACTTTTGTGCCGTTCGTAGTTAGCGGGCCGCCCGGGCGCTTTTGAATCAGCTGGTCCTCGACGATTCTGCTCTTTTGCAAGTCGTCCGGGGGTACCATAAACGGCGAATGCGTCGAGTAGATCAGTTGATGCTTTGGTATGATCTTGTCTGCAAAATATCGCAACAAGTCGGCCTGCGCCTTCCCGTGGAGGGTTAACCCGGGCTCGTCAAGCAACAGCACAAGCTCTCCGCCTAGCTTTCGAACCTGTGCAAATTTGACGAGAAACGAGAAGAACCAGATGAAACCGGCGCTCCGCTCCGAGAACGGGACGCTGACTCGATGGACGGTATTCCTAACCCTCGCGCGCGCAATGGTGCCGGCGTTGAGTGGGGCAGGATCAGCGCTTTCCGCTTTTGTAACGCGAATGTCGATGTCCAAGTGCGGGTTCTGGGTCCAATATTCTCGCAGTTGATCCGTAATCGTGTTCGATGCAGCCTCGCACTTCGCATTAAGCGACTCGTAAGTCGTCGACTGACGGATTTCTTCGATGGATGTGCCCGCGAACCCCAGGAAATCCAAAAACACCACTTCGCCAGTCTCAAGGCTTCGACTTGGTTGCACCGCGGAATGAATGCGGCTATCGCCGGTTCCTGTAATATCGTCGACACGCATGTCACCGACCATTCGGTCGTAGTGCGTAAAGAACATAAAGTGCGGAAGCCGTTCTTTGAGGATTGATTTAACGAGCCCTCGCACATTCTTATTGGGAAACTCGTTCAGACGTGCGAGCAGCAATTTCTGTCTGTCTGTCGGTTCTTCAAGAGCCTCAAGGGATTTTCGGAGATTGTCGCTGGTATCGGTATTCAGGTCCCGGCGCTCATCCTCGTCTAGCCGTTCTTGGTTTATCAAGAACTCGACGGCCGAAGGGTAGTTAGGACTCCAGAGTTGAACCCAAAAGGGGGGAGGGGCGCGAACTGAAAAAGGATTTCGCTATAGGTACCTCCCAGTCAGGATCGGTCGACCCATAACGGCGAAGGACCTTTACAGGCTCGTCCTTCAATCCTTGCGGTCCGATACGCTCGGCGATCTGCTTCAGGCTATCGGCGTCAGGTCGCCACCATGTGGTAGCGACCACCCCCTCTCCTTTAGGATGCCGCTGGCTGTACTCGGTCAGAAAGCGGCGCGGATAGTCTCGTTCCCTGTCGTAGGCGACCGGTGTCAGAGGGTGAGGGTTAAGGCCGGCCAGCGCTTGCAGGATCGCGGTCTTTCCCGCTTCGTTCTTGCCGACGAGGCAGAGCATGTCGTCGACAGTGAACTCGCCGGAATCCTCGACGCTGCGATAGTTCGTGACTTGCGCCCTAACGAGCTTCATAAGTCGCCCCGACCAGCGTTACCCTCAACTGCACCCTGTCGTCCCCCCGCAGGTGTCGCACTTCAAGCACGTGCCGTTGCGGACCATGGTGAAATTCCCGCATTCCGGGCAGGCCTCGCCCACGTAGCCCTTCATCCGCGTTTCCGCCGCTTCGGCGCCTCGGCTGGCGGAGACATAACCGTCTGGTCGCGGCGCCCAGCCAGCAAGCCTGCGATCGAGATATCCTCGTCGATGTCCTCCCAGTGCAAGCCGAAGCGGCCGATTTCGACGGATTCGCGCTGCTTGGGCGTCGCGTTGAGGAGGCGAGGAAACCAGGCGTAGGGCACGCCAAGCGTGCGACCGTCGGACAAATCCACCCACATGGAATTGTCGTCGAACCTAACCGCTTTGGCCGAAGTATCCATTCCAGGCTTTCGATCCGCGACCCTTCCTTACGCACGATTCGGATCAGCACATTCAGCTCCGCAGCATTAAATCCGAAGCTCCCAGCGACGGCAACTTCGGGCGCCAGCCAGAACTTGGCTTCGTCGCCGCCACGGCGCACATGGACATGGGGCGGCTCGCGAGGGTCTCCTTCGTTGGAGAAGAAGAAAAACCGATAACCATCCCGGCGGAAGACTGTCGGCACGAGAGTTCAACCCCTCAACTGCACCCCGTCGTGCTCCCGCACGTGTCGCACTTCAAACACGTCCCGTTCCGCACCATGGTGAAATTCCCGCATTCCGGGCAGGCCTCGCCGACATAGCCCTTCATCCGCGCCTCCGCCCGCTTGTCGGCGACCGTCTCGGGAGCCGGAGCGAACTCGACGCCGCCCATCTTCAGCGGCGCAGGCTCGGCGAGGTCGCCCTTCAGCGCGGTCGCGCCCTGCACGATAGCCGCTGCGCGCCCGAGCCGCCGACCGCCCGGACGAGCGGCGCCTCGCCGCCCGTCGCGCCGCGCACCAGCATCAGCTTGTCGCCGGGCTTTCCGCGCACGAGGCCGTTGGAGATGACCGCGGCCGCCCCGGGCCCGGGCGCGGGCGCCTTGTCCTGCCCGACGCCGCCGCCGAGCACGGTGGCGCCGATTTCCTCGGGCGCGACATGGGCGAGGTCGTTGCGGCCGAGATAGGAGACGGCGAGCTCGCGGAAGATATAGTCGAGGATCGAGGTCGCGTTCTTGATCGCGTCGTTCCCCTGGACGAAGCCCGCCGGCTCGAAGCGGGTGAAGGTGAAGGCCTCGACATATTCCTCGAGCGGCACGCCATATTGCAGCCCGAGCGAGATCGCGATGGCGAAATTGTTCATGAGCGACCGGAAGGCCGCGCCCTCCTTGTGCATGTCGACGAAGATCTCGCCGAGGCGGCCGTCCTGGTACTCGCCGGTGCGCAAATAGACCTTGTGCCCGCCGACCACCGCCTTCTGGGTATAGCCCTTGCGCCGGTCGGGCAGTTTTTCCCGCTCGCGGGTGCGCTCGACCCGCTCGATCACCCTTTCGACGATCTTTTCGGCGATCTGCGTCGCCCGCGCCGGGGCGTTGGCGGCGATCAGCGTTTCGAGCGCCTCCTCTTCCTCGTCGTCGCTCTCGATCAGCTGCGAATTCAGGGGCTGCGAGAGTTTCGAGCCGTCGCGGTAGAGCGCGTTCGCCTTGAGGCCGAGCCGCCAGCTCAGCATGTAGGCGTCCTTGCAGTCTTCCACCGTGGCGTCGTTCGGCATGTTGATGGTCTTGGAGATCGCCCCGGTAATGAACGGCTGCGCCGCCGCCATCATCCGGATGTGGCTCTCGACCGAGAGATAGCGCTTGCCCGTCCGCCCGCAGGGATTGGCGCAGTCGAACACCGCGTAATGTTCAAGCTTCAGATGAGGAGCGCCTTCCAACGTCATGGCGCCGCAGGCAAAAATGTTGGCGGCGTCGATCTCGGAGCGGGAGAAGCCGAGCGCCGAGAGGAGGTCGAAGCCGGGGGCCTCATAGCGCTCGGCGGGGATCGCCAGCGCGCCGCTCAGCGTCTCGGCGCCGAGCGTCCACTTGTTGAACACGAAGCGGATGTCGAAGGCGCCGCGCAGAGCGGCCTCGACCTTGTCGATCGCCGCCTCCGGCACGCCCTTGGCGCGCAAGGAGGAGTGGTTGATCCCCGGCGCGTTGGCGAGCGTCGCCCGGCCGACGGCGTAGGCGATCATGTCCTCGATCGCCTTGTCGCTGTAGCCCAGCGCCCGGAGCGCGCTCGGCACGGCCTGGTTGATGATCTTGAAATAGCCGCCGCCGGCGAGTTTCTTGAACTTGACCAAAGCGAAGTCGGGCTCGATCCCGGTGGTGTCGCAGTCCATGACGAGGCCGATGGTGCCGGTCGGGGCGACGACGGAGACCTGCGCGTTGCGGTAGCCATGCACCTCGCCGAGCGCCAGCGCGGCGCTCCAGGCCGCCCGCGCCGCTTCGCCCAGGGCGTTGAAGGCCGGGCCCGCCTTCATGAGCGAAGCATGGTCGAGGGGCGTCGGGGCGACCGAGAGCTGCTCGTAGCCGGCGGCCTCGCCGTCGGCGGCGCGCTTGTGGTTGCGGATGACGCGCAGCATCGCCTCCGCGTTCGGCTTGAAGGACGGGAAGGCGCCGCTCCGGCCGGCGATCTCGGCCGAGGTCGCATAGGCGCGGCCGGTCAGCACGGCGGAGAGCGCGCCGCAGATCGCCCGGCCCTCGTCGCTGTCGTAAGGGATGCCGCAGGACATCAGGAGGCCGCCGATATTGGCGTAGCCGAGGCCGAGCGTGCGGAAGTCATAGGAGAGGCGCGCGATCTCCTTCGACGGGAACTGCGCCATCGCGACCGAGATCTCGAGCGTCAGCGTCCAGAGTTTTACGGCGTGCTCATAGGCCGCAATATCAAAGACTTTGGTCTGCGGGTTGAGAAACTGCAGGAGGTTCAGCGAGGCCAGATTGCACGCCGTGTCGTCGAGGAACATATATTCCGAGCACGGGTTCGAGGCGCGGATTGGCCCCGACGCCGGGCAGGTGTGCCAGTCGTTGATGGTCGTGTGGTACTGCACGCCGGGATCGGCCGAGGCCCATGCGGCGTAGCCGATCGTCTCCCACAGGTCGCGCGCCTTCAGCGTCTTGGCCGGCTTGCCGTCGAGGCGCCGCGTCAGCGTCCAGTCGCCGTCGGTCTCGACCGCGTGCAGGAAGGCGTCGGTGACGCGCACCGAATTGTTCGAGTTCTGCCCCGAGACGGTGAGATAGGCCTCCGACTCCCAGTCGGTGTCGTAGGTGTCGAAGTCGAGGGTGGTATAGCCCTGTCTGGCGTATTGGATGATCCGGCTGACGATCCCGTCCGGCACGTCATTTTTTCGCGCCGCCTTCACTTCGCGTTTTAAGGCCGGGTTCTTCTCGACGTTGAAGCAGTCGTCGCCCGAGCCCTCGCAGTTGACGCAGGCTTTCAGGATGGCCTTCAAGTGCCGCTTGACGACTTTCGAGCCGGCGGCCAGCGCCGCGACCTTCTGCTCCTCCTTCACCTTCCAGCCGATATAGGCCTCGATGTCGGGGTGATCGACGTCGACGACGACCATTTTCGCCGCCCGCCTTGTCGTGCCGCCGGACTTGATCGCGCCCGCGGCGCGATCGCCGATCTTCAGGAACGACATGAGGCCCGAGGAGCGCCCGCCGCCCGACAGCTTCTCGTTCTCCCCGCGCAGGGCCGAGAAATTGGAGCCGGTGCCCGAGCCGTATTTGAACAGCCGCGCTTCCCGCACCCACAGGTCCATGATGCCGCCCTCGTTGACGAGGTCGTCGGAGACCGACTGGATGAAGCAGGCGTGCGGCTGCGGGTGCTCGTAGGCCGACTTCGACTTGACCAGCTTGCCGGTCTCGAAGTCGACGTAATAATGGCCCTGGCTCGGCCCATCGACGCCATAGGCCCAGTGAAGCCCGGTGTTGAACCATTGCGGGGAATTCGGCGCGGCGATCTGGCGCGCCAGCATGAAGCGCATCTCGTCGTAATAGGCGCGCGCGTCCTCCTCGCCATCGAAACAGCCGGCCTTCCAGCCCCAGTAGGCCCAGGCGCCGGCGAGTCGGTCGAACACCTGCCTGGCCGAGATTTCAGAGACATAGCGCTCGTTCTTCGGGAGATTCTCGAGCGCGGCGTCGTCCGGGGCCGACCGCCACAGGAACGACGGCACGCCGTTCTCCTCGATTCTCCTGAGGCGCGCGGGCACGCCCGCCTTGCGAAAATATTTCTGCGCCAGAACGTCGGCCGCCACCTGGCTCCAGGCGGCCGGAACCTCGATGTTGTCGAGCGAGAACACCACCGAGCCGTCCGGGTTCTTGATCTCGCTCCTGGTCGTCGCGAAGGCGATCGCCTCATAGGGCGACGCGCCCGACTGCGTGTAGTGCCGCTCGATTCTCATCGTTCTCGCCCTTTTTCCCGTTCCGGCGATCTGCCCCGCAGCCCGCCCTCTGTCCTCGACTTCGAACGCGGGCCGCCGCCCCGCGTTCTCGACGCCTCGAAGCGCTCGCAGCCATGAGCCAAGGCCGCGCGATTCCCCGCGCTCCCCGCCGCCCGATACGCCCTATGTGCAAACTGTCTGACGCGTTCGCCGGGGCTTTGGCCTCCGGCCGATCGACCTGAAAACCGTGACCCTCACGCAGGCTCGCGCCTGCCTTCACCAACGACTCGAAGATTACGACTCTGTGACGACGGCGTCAACAGCTTGTGACAGCCTGGCGCCCTCGACACAACATATTGTGGACAACAATGTATAACGCGAGCTTAACGCAGCGTTCGATTGACAGCATCGTCCGAGTCGGCCGGGCGGCGCAAGAGGCTCCTTGGCCCCTTCCCGCAAAGTTCGACTGGACAGGCGTGGCGAGCCTCGCCATAGTTCCGCTCGCCCGGCTGGGGCGGGCTTGAAAGACGATCAGCGGCCTTCGACGGATGATGCAGTTTCTTCTGCGGTTCTTCACCTGGTGGAACGGGGCGACCCTCAACACCCTGTACTACACCCGTCGGCACGGCGAACTGGTCGGACACGACCAGTTCGGCAACGCCTATTACCGGTTCCGCGGCGGCGCGATCGATCCGGCGCTCG
>CAVUHX010000046.1:0-93103 GCA_963741405.1 uncultured Alphaproteobacteria bacterium | reverse complement strand
CCCGGCCTGAGAAGAGACCCTAAAAATTGACGAGTTTGAAAAGCGAGCTGCCTCTGCTCGCGGAAGCAGCTCCGGACCCTTTGTCAGGGCCCTCGAGCACATGCTCGAGGGCGATGGCGCGCAGATACGCCCGATCTTCAATGAGCATGAGGGTTTCCTGCACCCGACCTACAAGCATACCGGCGTCTTGTGGGCTCTGGAGACGATGGCCTGGGACCCGAGCATTTTCGACGCGCCGTTCTCGCGCTCGCGAAGCTTGCGAGCATCGATCCCGGCGTGAAACTCGGCAACACGCCGGACAACAGCTTGGCCGAAATCTTTGTGCTCTGGCATCCCAACACGAATGCCTCGTCAGTTCACCGTCTGAGCGCGCTGAACGAGATCGCACGTCTTTTCCGAAGGTAGGCTGGAACTCGTCACGACCCTCTTGCCATCCACGCATGGCGCATCCAGTCCGACAGCGAAGCCCAGCTTCGCGAGGCGGGGGCTTCAGACCGAAGCCCTGACATATCACGAGCTCTGGGAGAATGAGGGGGCGGTTGCCCGGCTTCGGTGAATTTTCGCAAGCAACGACCATCGCGTCGGCTTGACCTGTGCCCGCATCTACGCCTTTGCTCCGGTTGAAGATCGCTATCGAAGGTCTGGATCAGGCGATGGCCGAAGCTGATCCCGAAGGTGTTACTCGCCTTTGGGGAAGCTGCGCGACGCAATTGCCCGCCACGAGCACTTCAACTCCGCGGATCGGGCCCTCAAAGTGACCAACTGGCCCCATTCCGACGCTCGCGGAAAATTACGCGCCGTCGGACCCAATCATGCCCGTGGCAGCGCTGTTCGATGCACGAGCGCTCGATTACGACCTCACGAAGGGCAGTCAGGAACGGCAAGCCGCTTTGCTTCGCCTCTACCATGATGTCGGCCCAGATGCGATCTTACGGCTCGCTAGGTCTGCAAGGTCCCGTATCTGGTCACTGAAGCAATCAGCGGCGCGGGGCTGACTCCGGTCCAGATCGAAGATCTGATTTCAAGGAGTTTGCGCGAGGATCTGGGCTCATCGTTAACTCTGGGACTGGCGGCCATCTTCCGCCAAATGGTCGGAAGCGAGCATGCCGAGCGCTGGCTGCGGTCCGTGGCGGCCGACGTCGGTCTCGATCCGGAAGCTATCTCCACTCTCCTGCAGGCTGGCCCGATGGACGCGAGACTTGGAGCGCGGTCCGTCGCTTCGGACCGGAGTGCGTCACGGCCTACTGGACGCGACTGCGCCCGAGTTACCTGACCGGAACTCGCCGCGCTCTACTTGAGCGCAACTTGATGTTCTTGCGGTTCGGCCGAGCCGTCGAGGCCATTCAGTCGTCGCTAAACCGCATCGATGAGGTGCCGACAGAACTGCTATTTCGAATGCTTGATGGCGTCATCCCGGAGCTGAACTCGAACGCGGTCCCCGTCGATAACATGACTGGCTACTACATTGAGAAGGCGTTAGAGGCCCTCGACGGGCGCGCCGACGCGCCGAATGAGCATATCGCCGCGCGCGAATATAGCTTTTTACCGCTTCTGGAGTATGGCGGGCGGTCTTTGCGCGTCCACCACCTAATGGCGCGTGATCCTGCATTCTACCATCAAATTCTGCGCGACGTTTTCAAGGGCAAGAACGAGAGTGAGAGCGACTCCGGATGAACCCGACGACCGCGCAAAAGCGCGATGGCGGTTGAGTTACTCCTTGTTTAGACATTTCTCGACCATTCCTGGCCTGACCCCCGCAGGAATCGACGCACAAGCGTTGAGATCGTGGATTGATCGTGTGCAGGAGTTGGGGCGAGAGACCGATCGGGTTGCAGTGACCGACAGCTGCATCGGACGCCTCCTCGCGCATTCTCCATCGGACTCCGACGGCGGTTGGCCGCATCGTTGCATACGTGACGAGATTGAGCGGAGGCAATCAGTGGAGCTCGAGCGGGGCATCCAAATTGAGCGTTACAACATGCGTGGGGTGTACTCCAAGGCGGTGTTCGAGGGGGGAGACAAGGAGAGGGAATTGGCGGAAGAATACAGGCGATACGTCTCAATCGCCGCGGCTTGGCCACGCACGTCGGCATTACTTAACGCTATTGGCAAGGGCTGGCTGCGCGATGCTGAGAGGGAAGACCTAGAAGCTGACAAGCGAAAGCTTCGGAGTTGATCCGGATCATCAATTTCAGCCGAATGACGTTCGAGGTAAACATCTCTTACGTTCGGCCACTTGCGCGTTGCTGCAATCGTCACTTTTGGGTCGGTTCGACCCGTTCGCAACACACGGTCGGCGAATGGCCGCTACTGTGCAACCTACGCGTTCAGCCTACTCCCACTATCTGGTTTTCTCCGCCCGTACTGGGCCGATCGGGAAGGACAGCAAGGGTCGACAGCGGCCGTCGCACCTATCGGCGATGGCGGGCGCCAAGCGTAGGATTCGCATCCCTACAAAGGGCGACAGGCCGGCCGGGTCCGCCGCCTATTCCGCCAGCGCGCGCCGGGCGGCGAACACGACCTTGGGCACCAGCGCCGCGGTCAGCGCGACCAGCAGGGCGACCACGAACATCGACACGAAGGTGACGTGGAGCGCGGCTTCGAGCGCCTCTTTGAGCGCGGGATTGGCCGCCGCGCCGCCCTCGAGCAGCCGCCGAAGCTCGTCCGAGGTCACCGCGCCCGAGGCTCGAGCGGGCGAGGCCGATGTTCAGCACCGCGCCGAACACGGTCGCGCCGAACGTGCTGCCGAGCGTCCGGGCGAACAGATAGGAGGCGGTGACGCTGCCCCGCTCCGACCAGTCGACGATCTCCTGGATCAGCACGATCGAGGCGCTGCTCGACAGCCCCATGCCGAAGCCGACGATCGCCGACCCCACGCCCGCGACAACGGGCGACGTTTCCGGCCGCAGGAAGACGAAGACCAGCGCGCCGACCGGAATCAGCGCCGCGCCCGTCCGCAGGATCGTCCGGACGCCGAAGCGGATCCACAGCCGGGGCGACAGCGTCGCGCCGATCGGCCAGCCGAGCACCATGGCCGACAGCGCGAATCCGGCGATGAGCGGCGGCTTCTGCATCACCCCCTGGACGAAGACAGGCAGGAAGGTCGTGAGCCCGATCATCGCCATGCCGGCGAACAGCGACGAAGCGTTGACCGCGGCGATCGGCCGCCGGCCCCAGAGTTCGAGCGAGATCATCGGCTCGGGCGAGCGGCGCTCCTGGAACACGAAGGCGACCACGGCCGCGACGGCGATGGCGGTGATGATGGAGATCTCGGTCCGGTTCGCGGTCGAGAGCGCGGTCAGGTCCGCCATGATCGCGGCGATGGCGATGGTGAAGACGCCGGCGCTCAGGTGATCGATCGTCCCGCGCGCCTCCGACTTCTTCTCGTGCAGGTAGAACCAGAAGCCGGCCGAGGCGAGAAGGCCGATCGGCAGGTTCATCCAGAAGATCCACGCCCAGGACCAGAACTGGATGATCAGGCCGCCGACCAGCGGGCCGAGGATGGCCGAGACCGCCCAGACGCTCGCGAGCCAGCCCTGGATCTTGCCGCGCTCGTGGACGGAATAGAGGTCGCCGACGATGGTCATCGCGACCGGCTGGACGGCGCCCGCGCCGATGCCCTGGACGAGGCGGAAGACGATCAGGGACGGCATCGACCAGGCGAAGCCGCACAGGATCGAGCCCAGAAGAAAGATCCCGATCCCCGACAGGATGACGACCTTGCGGCCCCTGAGATCCGACAGCTTGCCGAACACCACGGTGGTGGCGGTCTGGGTCAGGAGGAAGGCCGCGAACACCCAGCTGTAGAGCTCGAGGCCGCCGAGCTGGGCGACGATCTGCGGCATGGCGGTCGAGACGATGGTCGCCTCGATGGCGATCATGAAATTCGCCGCCATGACGGCGGCGAGGACGAGCGGACGGTGCGTCGTGAGGGCGGACATCGGCGTTTCGTGGGGGAGGAATCGGACCCGCCTTCATAGGGGAAAACGGCGCGGCCGCGCCAATCACAAAAGCGAAGGCGCGGTTTTACCCGTAGTTGACCTGCCCCGCTGTGCCGGAAATGAGCTCGCCTCGAGCGTGCCCGCGTCGCGCAGAGTCGGGACAGAGAGTTTTCTTGCTTCCCATGTATGTTCATGTTATGTTCGAGACACTCAACCGGATATATAACATATTGATAATGTTGCTAAATATGCTGACCTCCATCTGCCGGAAACCTGAAAAGCGGGTGCGGACAAGCGCGCCTGCGAGGTCGAGCCCGGAACCGGCGAGATCCCGGCCCCGAGACGAACCCGCTGACGGTATTTTGCTCATGAAAGCGTTCGCAGTGCAGCGAGTGGCGAGGCGGCCGGTTGCAAGAATAACCTTCGCGGCCCCAATCGTCGGCAAAAACCGCCGCAAAGCGTTGAAATCGCTCGGCGCCGCGATGGCGCCAACCCCGCCTGGGCCATGCGCAGCGGCCCGCAGATCGCATCGCAAAGCATTGAAAACGCTCGATCCGGGCCCGGAATTGGCGCTCCCGGCGAAGGGTTCGCAAGACTCGCCTGCGGCGCCTTCTCCGATAAGGCTCCGCGAAGGCCGGCAAAGCGCGCACCGCCCGGAAATGTCATTGCAACCTCTTGAAAATGCTCAATCTGCGCCCGAAACCGCGCGGGCGCCGGAGGCGTTTCGCCCACGCGCGCTTTGGGCTACACTTGCCTCAAACGGGAGAGAAAACGAATGGAGAAGCGCCGCCTCGGCCGGACCGACCTCCGGATCGCGCCGTTGGTTCTCGGAGGAAACGTGTTCGGCTGGACGGCCGACAAGGCGGCGTCGTTCAAGGTGCTCGACCGGTTCGCGGGGGCCGGCCTCAACGCGATCGACACGGCCGACGCCTATTCGTCCTGGGCGCCGGGCAACAAGGGCGGCGAATCCGAGACGATCATCGGCGAGTGGATGAAGGCGCGCGGAAACCGCAGCCGGATGATCGTCGTCACCAAGGTCGGCTCGCCGATGGGCAAAGGCAAGGAGGGCCTTTCGGCGCGTTATATCGAGGAGGCGGTCGAGGCGTCGCTCGGGCGCCTGCAGAGCGACGTCATCGATCTCTACCTGTCGCATTTTCCCGACATGGCGACGCCGTTCTCGGAGACGCTCGGCGCCTATCAGAGGCTGATCGAGAAGGGAAAGATCCGCTGGTGCGGCGCCTCCAATCTCACCATCGCGCTGCTCGAATCCGCAATCGCAGTGGCAAGGGAGCACGGGCTGCCGCGCTACGAAGTTCTGCAGCCGGAATACAATCTCGTCGATCGGGCCGGGTTCGAGGGAGGCCTCGCCGACATCTGCCGGCGCGAGGACATCGGCGTCATCACCTATATCAGCCTGGCGAAGGGATTCCTGTCGGGCAAGTACCGCAGTCCGGAGGACCTGACCAAGAGCCCGCGCGGCGGCGCTGTGAAGGGCTATCTGAACCCGCGCGGCTTTCGCATTCTCGACGCGCTCGAAGACGTCGCCTCGCGTCACCAGGCGAGGCCGGCCGAGGTCGCCCTCGCCTGGGTGATCGCGCGCCCCGGGGTGACGGCGCCGATCGCCAGCGCAACCACGGTCGAGCAGGCCGACAGCCTCATTCGCGCGACCGAGCTTTCGCTGTCGGAGGCGGACATGGCCGCGCTCAACGAGGCAAGCGCGCCGTGAACTTCACCGCCCTGCCGCGTCACTCGCCTTTCGGCTCGACCTTCTCACGCAACTCCCGGCGCAGGATCTTTCCGATCGGCGTGCGCGGCAAGGTCTCGCGAAACTCGACATGGCGCGGCGTCTTGTACCCGGTCAGATACTGCCGGCAGTGGGCGATGATCTCCGCGTCGGTCAGCTTTTCGTCCTTGCGCACCACGACGATCTTCACCGCCTCGCCCGATTTCACGTCCGGCACGCCGACCACGCCGACCTCGTGCACGCCGGGATGGGTCATCACCACGTCTTCGATCTCGTTCGGATAGACGTTGAAGCCGGAGACGATGATCATGTCCTTCTGCCGGTCGACGATGTAGACGTAGCCGCGCTCGTCGACACGGGCGATGTCGCCCGTGCGCAGATAGCCGTCGACGGTCATCACCTTGGCCGTTTCGTCCGGCCTGTTCCAATAGCCCGCCATCACTTGCGGGCCTCTGACGCAAAGCTCGCCCGGTTCGCCCAAAGCGACGTCGCGTCCCTCCATGTCGCGAATGGCGAGGTCGGTCGACGGCATCGGCAGGCCGATTGCGCCGGTGTAGCCGTCGATGGTGAGCGGGTTGACCGCCACGATCGGCGACGTCTCTGTCAGCCCGTAACCCTCGACGACCGGCTTGCCGGTCACTGCCTTCCAGCGCTCCGCCACCGCCCGCTGCAGCGCCATGCCGCCCGCGACCGCCGGATGGAGGCGCGAAAAGTCGAGCCGCAGGAAGTCCGGGTCGCTGAGCAGCGTGTTGAACAGCGTATTGACTCCGCTGATCACGGTGAAGGGCGTGCGCCCGAGGATCTTGACGAATCCCTTGATGTCGCGCGGATCGGGGATCAGCAGATTGTTCGCGCCGACCATCAGCGGCACGAAGCAGTTCACCGTCAGGGCGAACACATGGTAGAGCGGCAGCGCCGTCACGAACACTTCCTCGGAGGCTCGAAGCACCGGGGCGATCCAGGTGTGGACCTGCTGCAGGTTGGCTATCATGTTGCGGTGGGTGAGCATGGCGCCCTTGGGAACGCCCGTGGTGCCGCCGGTGTACTGGAGGAACGCGACGTCCTCGGGCTGGACCGGCGGGAACTCGACCGAGTCCTTTCGGCCGAGCGAAAGCGCCTGCTTGAACGGCGTCGCTTGCGGCAGGCGCCAGGCGGGAACGGCGTGCCGGATATGGCGAAGCGCGAAGTTGACCAGCCTCCCCTTCAAGCCTCCGAGAAGATCGCCGACGGACGCAACCACGACGACGCGCACCTGCGTGCCGTCGATCGACTTCTCGAGCGTCTGAGCGAAGTTTTCGACGACGACGATCGCTTCGGCGCCGGAATCCGCGAGCTGATGGTGCAGTTCGCGCGGCGAGTAAAGCGGGTTGCAGTTGACGACCACATAGCCTGCGCGCAGCGCTCCGAAGAGCGCGACCGGATATTGCAGCAGGTTCGGCATCATCAGCGCGACGCGCGCGCCGCGCGGCAGGCGCGCGACATTCTGCAGATAGCTCGCAAACGCCCGCGACAGGCGCTCGAGCTCGCGGTACGACATCGTTCGACCCAGGCAGATGTAGGCGGTTCGGTCGCGATAACGTTCAACGTTCGCGGCGAAGAAATCGCCGATCGAGGCATAGGCGGTCGGATTGATGTCGGCCGGGACGCCCTCGGGATAGGACTTCAGCCAGATCCGTTCCATCTTTTCCTCACTTCACCTATCAAATGTGCAGCCCCTTGAGCAGTTGAGTGAAAGCGATCTGGTCGGCATTCGGGGCGACCTCGCCTTCCTTGGTTCCGCTTGCGGCGGCGCTTTCCGGAAACATGCGGAACGCGGTGTTCATCACCACCAGGAGCATGTTCGGAACGAGAGCGTGCACCATCTGGCCGAACCGACCGAGCCGGGTGGCGACGCGAGGCTGGCGATGGATGAGCGCCTCGACCAAGAGTTCCGCCGCCTCGTCGGGGTCGAGCGTCGGCACATGTTCGTAGAACTTTGTCGGCGCAATCATCTCAGTGCGCACGATGGGCATATTGATGTTGGTGAACGCCACCCCACGATCGAGAAACTCGCTCGCCGCGCAGTCCGACCAGGCTTCGAGCGCCGCCTTGGAGGCCACGTATCCCGAGAAACGCGGCGCCCTCACGAGCACGCTGAGAGACGAGACGTTGACAACGTGGCCGCTCCCCCGCTCCGCCATGCCAGGCAGGAAGCCCATCGCGAGCTGGACCGCGGCGAGGTAGTTGAGACTCATCAGCCGTTCGAGATCATGAAGGCGGTCGTAGGTATTCTCGACGGAGCGCCGAATTGAGCGTCCGGCATTGTTGACAAGAATGTCGATCCCGCCGTGCTCGCTCAATATCTGCTGAATGAACTCGGCGCACTGCGCCGGGTCCGAAACGTCGGCGCTGTAGGCCTCGACCTCGAGGCCCTGGACGGAGAATTCGTCGCGCGTCAGGTCGAGCTTTTCCTTGTCCCGGGCCACGATCAGCGTCTTCGCGCCGGCCTGGGCGAGCCTGAGCGCGATCGCCTTGCCGATGCCGGCGGAGCCGCCCGTCACGAGAACGCGCTTGCCGGCGACTGCGCCACGCAGGGACCGGTCGACGAACAGGGCGGGATCGAGGTTGCGTTCCCAGTAGTCCCAGAGCCGCCAGGCATAGTCCTCGAATGCGGGGACTGTGATTCCGGCTGGACGGAGCAACTTCTGCGTCTCGCGGCTGTCGAAGCGGGTGGGATAGTTGACGAACATGAAGACGTCGTCCGGCAGGCCGAGCTCCTTCATCATCATCTTGCGCATGCGGCGGAACGGCGTCAGCGCCATCAGGCCGCGCCTCAGCGCCGGAGGTGCAAAACCGAACAAATTTGCGTTAATTCTGACAGTGAAAGGCGGCGCGTGCGCCGCTTTGGCCAGGACGTTCAGCATGTCGCCCACGCGCATCGGATTGGGATCGGTCAGGTGGAAAGCGCGGCCGTCGAGCCCGTCGAGATGGGCAAGGTGGTCGATCGCGGCGACGATGAAGTCGACAGGCACGACATTGATCCGGCCGCCCTCGATGCCGATCATCGGAACCCAGGACGGCACGACGTCGCGCAGCTTCTGGATGAGCTTGAAGAAATAGTAGGGGCCGTCGATCTTGTCGATTTCGCCGGTCCTCGAGTCGCCGACGACGATGCCCGGACGATAGATCCTCCAGGGGATCGCTTTCTCCGCCCGCACCAGGCCTTCGCCCTTGTGCTTCGAGGAGTAGTACGGATGCTCGAGTCCGCGCGCCTCCTCGAACATGTCCTCGCGAAAGACGCCGTCGTACAGACCGGCCGCCGCGATCGAGCTCACGTGATGGAAGCAACCCGCCTTGACCGCCTTGGCGAAAGCGAGGGCGTTGGCGACGCCCGCGACATTGGCGGTCACCACCTGCTGGGGAGGCGCCTTGAGGTCGTAGACCGCGGCGAGATGGAAGAAATGGTCGATCTTTCCCTTGAGCTTGCGGACGTCCTTGGCCGCAACGCCGAGATCGGCCTTCGAGATATCGCCCTCGATCATCGTCACGCGGTCGGCGCCGGCGCCCCAGAACTCTTTCAGGGTCTCACCCAGCTCCGCCGTCGGCTGATAGACAAGAACGTAAACAGGCTCACTGCCGCGCTCGAGCAGCCGCCGGATAAGCCGCCTGCCGATAAACCCCGTTCCCCCCGTTACAAACGCACCCATGAGCCTTTCCTTTCCCTCGATCGTTTTCTTAGCTGATAAGTCTAGAATCATCCGCCTAGAACTTTGGGCAGCGAATTCTAAAATCTTATGCTTTTATCCGCGTCGTAGAAAGGCGGCTTGGCCGCTGAGACCGAAACGAGGATGGTCATGCCAAAGAAACTGAAAGAACTCGCCAGTGAGGCGACGGAAAACCAACTGGCTGTCAAGGTGAGAGAGTCCGCCACCCAGATCTGGCTCGCTGGCTTGGGGGCGTTCTCCAAGGCTCAGCAGGAGGGCGCCAAAATGTTCGAAGCGCTGGTCGCCGAGGGCGAGAAGGTGCAGGAGCGGACCAAGACCGCTGCCGACGAGCGTATCGCCGAAGTGAGAGCCAAGGCGAGCGGAACCTGGGACAAGCTCGAGCAGGTGTTCGAGGACCGGGTCGCGCGGGCGCTGAACAGCCTCAGCGTGCCGAGCCGCAAGGACATCGACGTCCTGTCGCAGCGGGTCGTCGAACTGACGGAGATTGCCAAGAGACTGTCGGCCGAAGAAGAACCGCATACACGGGGGCGGGGAAGGGCGAAAGCCGAGTAGATCTCGGCAATCCGCTCTGAAGACGCCAGCGAGGCTCTAAGGGCCCGGGGAGTGGTCGAATGAACGGGGGGCGCCAGGGCAAGGTGGGGATCGCCCTTGCTGGGGGCGGCCCCCTCGGCGGCATTTATGAGATTGGCGCGCTGGTCGCTCTGCAAAAAGCGCTGAAAGGCGTGACTCTGACTGACGTGGATCTCTATGTCGGCGTGAGTTCCGGCGCCTTCGTCGCCGCCGGACTCGCCAACGGGATCACTCCCAGCGAGATGCACGCGATGTTCATCCTCGACAGGTCGCACCACGACCCGTTCGAGCCAGAGTTGCTGCTGCGCCCCGCGTTCGGCGAGTTCGTCCGGCGACTCATGGGAATGCCTGAGCTCATGCAGAGCGCGGCCTTCGCCTATTTCGGCACCGCTCCCGGGCGGGGCTTCATCGAATTGTTTATGCGGCTCGCGCGCGGTTTGCCGAACGGCCTGTTCGACAATGACGCGATCGCCACCTACCTGTCGCGCCTGTTCAGCCAGCCTGGCCGCACCGACGACTTTCGCAAGCTTGCGCACAGGCTGTTCATCGTCGCGACGGACCTCGACAACGGCAAGGCGGCGCCGTTCGGAGCGCCGGGACTGGACGACGTGCCGATCTCCCAGGCGGTCAAGGCGAGTTCGGCCCTGCCGGGTCTCTATCCTCCGGCACGAATCGCCGGCCGCGATTACGTCGACGGGGCGCTGAAGAAGACGCTGCATGCCTCCGTCGCGCTCAGGGAAGGCGCGAAGCTCCTCTTCTGCGTCAATCCCCTCGTCCCCTTCAACGCCGACCTCGCATCGGTCGCCGGCGCGAAGGCCGCCCATCTGGCCGATCGTGGCCTCGTCACCGTCCTGTCGCAGACGTTCCGCGCGCTCATCCATTCACGCATGCGGGTCGGAATGGAGCGCTACGCCAAGGATTTTCCGGACGCCGACGTCGTGCTGTTCGAGCCCGCGCAGGAGGACGAAGTCATCTTCTTTGCCAACATTTTCAGCTACGCCGACCGGCGCACGCTCGCCGACCACGCCTATCGCCACACGCTGTCGGAACTGAAACGCCGCGCCGACGAGCTTGCGCCCGTCTTCGCGCGCCACGGCGTCGAGCTCGACCGCTCGGCCCTGCGGGATGTGGAACAGGCTCCCGCGAAGCCTAGTCAGGCCGGCAAACTGTGGGATAGCGTGAAGCCGCTCGAGAAAACGCTCCATGACCTCGAGAAGGCCTTGAACCGGAACAATCCCGGCCAGTGAAGAGGGTGTGAAACGCGATGCCGCCAAAGCCGCCCCGCCGGACGCGCGAGCGAATCCTGCAGACCGCCTTGGCGATGTTCAACCAGTTCGGCGAATCGTCGGTTGCGACGACCTCGATAGCCATCGAAATGGGCATCAGTCCCGGCAATCTGTACTACCACTACCACTCCAAGGAAGAGATCGTCGCGGACCTGTTCGCCGAATTCCGACGCGAGATCGAAACCACCCTGGCGGCGCCCGAACGACGCCTGCCCAACGCCGAGGACTGCTGGCTCTTTCTGCACCTGGTGTTCGAAGGGATCTGGAAATACCGCTTCATCTATCGCGACATCAACCTCCTCGTGGCTCGCTACCATGTGATCGAGGTGCAGTTCCGGCGCATTCTGGCGCACAAGATCAGGGTCGCCGAACAGATTCTTTCGGGCCTCGTCAAGGGGGGCCAGATGCGCGCTTCGGAGGCGGAAATTCCGACATTGGCGCAGAACATCGTGGTGGTGGCGAGCTACTGGATGTCGTTCGAATTCGCCCGCGACCCGAAAGCGCCGCTGGACGACAAGACGCTCGCGCGCGGGGCGTTTCACGTCATCGCCCTCGCCGCGCCCTATCTCGAGCCGCGCGAGCGCGAATTGTTCGATCAACTGGCGAAGCGCTACGTCGCCTGAGGAGAACGTCATGGTCACGGCCAATTGGAAGCCATTCGCATACGACGCCGGCGATTACTGTTACGAAGGGGCGGCGTTGAAAAAGGCCTGGCCCGGGCTGCATCGCGGTGACTGCGAGCCGTTTCCCGACGCGGGCTTCGTGAGGGAGGCGGTGGCGCGGCATCCGAAACTCAAGAGCGGCCCCGACGCCGACAAGGCGGCGGCGGCGCTGCAATCCGCCTGGCGCGCCTATCACCGGGGCGACTTCGCCGCCGCTGTCGCCGAAGGATCGGCGTTGGGTCCGATCGGCGCCAACGCCGCGAACAAGGCCGCCAACATCTATGCGACCTACCTCGAGACCGACAGCGAGCGGAAGCGCGAGATTTTCCTGAAATCCGCCGAGCGGGCCGAGGCGCTGCAGGCGGCGGCGCCGGATTTCGTCAACGCGTACTATTTCCACGCCCAGGCGCTCGGACGCTATTCGCAGGAGATCTCGATCACCAAGGCTTTGGCCCAGGGCATCGGCGGCAAGGTGAAGGCGAGCCTCGACAGGGCGGTCAAGCTCGAGCCGAACCATGCGGAAGCGCATATCGCGCTCGGCGCCTATCACGCGGAGATCGTCAGCAAGGTCGGGGGGATGCTGGCAAAACTCACGTACGGAGCGAGCCGGGAAGAGGCGCTCAAGCATTTCGCCCTCGCCCGCAAGCTCCTGCCCGAGTCGGCGATCGTCCGGGTCGAGGAGGCGAACGGACTCGTGATGCTGTTCGGCAAGGCGAAGCTCGCCGAGGCCGAAAGGCTCTACAAAGAAGCCGCGCGCTGCAGGGCCGCCGACGCGATGCAGAAGCTCGATGCCGAGCATGCGCGGGAGGAGGCCGAGGGGTGACCCGCCTTTCCCCGTGAGCCGAACGCGAACGCCGGAATCAACCGAGCATTAGGCCGCGACGTCCGCCACGACGGTATCGAGGAGCGGCGCCCCGACCGGCGTGACCCTCAAGCGACCGCGCGCGTCCTGCTCGATGAACCCGTCCTCGACCAGACTCGCGACCCGTTCGCGGTCGAGTTCCCGGCCGCTGATCTTTTCGTAGCGCCTCGGGTCGATCCCCTCGAGGAGTCTCAGGCCCATCAACAGAAATTCGTCGCCCTGCTCCTCGCGGCTCAGAGCCGCGTTCTCGACCAGGCCGTGGCCTTCGGTCTCGACCTGGGTCAGCCACATCTCCGGGTGGCGTTCGGTCTCCTGGGCGTAGCGGCCCTTAGGGGTGACGATCCGGCCGTGCGCGCCCGGGCCGACGCCGGCATATTCGCCATAGCGCCAGTAGATCAGGTTGTGACGGCTCTCCCCGCCTGGCCGGGCGTGGTTGGAGACTTCGTAGGCCGGCAGGCCCCGCGCCTCCGTCAGGTCACGGGTCACCCGGAACAGGGCGAGGCTCAGCTCCTCTTCGGGAAGCGCGAGCTTGCCCGCATCCCTCAGACGCTCGAAAATCGTGTCAGGCTCGATGGTGAGCTGATAGAGGGAGACGTGGTCGCCGACGAGGTCGAGCGCGCGGGCGAGTTCGGCGCGCCACTGGGCCTCGCTCTGTCCCGGCCGCCCGTAGATCAGGTCGAAGCTGAAACGGGGAAAGAGCGAAGCTGCGAGTCCGACCGCAGCGAGCGCCTCCTCGACCGTGTGCCGGCGCCCGAGCGCCTTGAGATCGGCGTCGTTCAGCGCCTGGACCCCGATCGACAGACGGTTGACGCCGGCGGCGCGGTAGCCACGGAACCGTTCCGCCTCGACGCTGGTGGGATTGGCCTCCAACGTGATCTCGGCGTCCGGCGCGAGCCGCCAGGCCGAAGCAATCGAGTCGATGACGCCTTGCACCGTGTGCGGGTGCATGAGCGAAGGCGTCCCGCCGCCGAAAAACACGGAACGCACGATCCGGCCGGGCGTCGACCCGGCGCGGTTCCTGATCTCCGCCCGAAAGGCGGCGAGATAGCGCGCCTCGTCGATCGGCGTCCCGCGCACATGGCTGTTGAAGTCGCAATAAGGGCATTTCGCGAGGCAGAATGGCCAATGGACATAGACCCCGAACCCGGGGTTGGCGTCTCCGATGGCGGCGATGCGCTCGTCGGCCCTGGGGCGAGTCCCGTCCCGAATCATCTCACACTTATGCCAGCGAACGCCTTGCCGCGCCAGCGGGGAAGACGCGAGGGCCGGTAACGCGGCGTCAGAGCGCGTCGTCGCCGGTTTCGCCAGTGCGGATGCGCTGGGCGCGCTCGAGCGGCGTGACAAAGATCTTTCCGTCGCCGATCTGGCCGGTGCGCGCCACCCGTTCCACGGTTTCGACGACCTCGTCGGCGCGGTCGTCGCTGACCGCGATCTCGATCCGGACCTTCGGAAGGAAATTCACGACATATTCGGCGCCGCGGTAGATCTCCGTGTGGCCCTTCTGGCGGCCATAACCCTTGACTTCCGTCACCGTCATGCCGTGCACGCCGATCCGATCGAGCGCCGCCCGCACGTCGTCGAGCTTGAACGGCTTGATGACCGCCATAACCAGCTTCATGTCGCCCTGCCGTTTACTGGGGGCCCGATCGCCCTGCGAGCGTCCGCCGCAGGGGGAGGCCCTATTGATGTCAGTAACCCATCGTCATGCACAGAACAACGTTGAAGGCAAGCAAGGCGCCCTGGATTCATCGTCAAGAAATTGAAGTTCCCCGTTGGCCTCACGCCAAGGCGCGCGCCGAGATTTGATCGGGGATTGTGGGCGCTTGGCCTCCTTGGAGGCTTCTGTTAGTTGGGCCATAGTCCCTCTCCTCGTTTTGTCATAAGGTTTTGGTTGAGGCGCCTGGCCACTCGGCCCCGTCGCCTCGGTCATCGACGGCGCCGCACTCGGTGTGGCGCGCCTGACGTGGAATTTGTACGTTCGTTCGAGGTTGGTTCGAATGATCGCGCGACCGGATCATCTGATCGTTCATCCAAATCCGACGACCGCCGTTTCGACGGATCCGCTGTCCGACGTGCTGCGCGCGGTTCGGCTCACTGGAAGCGTGTTTCTTTCCGGGCACTTCACCGCGCCCTGGGGCATCGGCGTCGAGATCACGGCCGACGAATGCGCGCGTCACTTGCCTGGACGTCCGGCGCAGATCATCGGCTATCACGTCGTTGTCGAGGGCAGGATGCTCGTCGGCGTGGACAGCGAGCCGCCGCTCGAAGTCAGCGCTGGCGAGATCGTGCTCTTCCCACAGAATGACGCTCATATTCTGGCTGACCGGCTCGGAGTCCGATCGGTCAGCGCGAGCGACCTCATTCAACGGTCCCCGGGCGGAGACCTTTACCGGATCGTTCACGGTGGAGGCGGCGCCGCCACGCGGATCGTGTGCGGATTTCTTGCGAGCGACAACTCCTACAATCCGCTCTTCTCAACCCTGCCCAAGGCGCTCAAGATCGACGTACGCGGAGCCGCGTCGCGCGAGTGGATCGAGGCGTCCGTCCGCTTCGCGGCCAACGAATTGGCAGACGGAAGGCTGGCGTCGTCGAGCGTCATCACGCGGCTTTCCGAGTCCCTGTTGACCGAGGCTGTGCGGCAGTACGCGTCGACACTCGCCAAAGGGGAAGTCGGCTGGCTCAAGGGCGTCAAAGACCCGCATATCGGCCGGGCACTGGCCTTGATCCATCACAAGCTCGGCGCGCCCTGGTCGGCGGAAGCGCTGGCGAGAGAGGTCGCGCTTTCGCGCAGCGCGTTTGTCGAACGCTTTTCGTCGCTCGTCGGCATGCCGCCGATCCGATATCTCACGTTCTGGCGACTGCAGACCGCAAAGCTCAGTTTGCGCGAGACGCGCAAGACAATCGCGCAGCTCGCCTATTCGGTCGGGTATGAATCCGAGGAGGCGTTCAGCCGGGCGTTCAAGCGCGAATTTGGAGCGTCCCCCGCCCGGTGGAGAGAAATGTATGCGCCGGAGTAACGCGGGCGCAGTCGACTTCAGAGCGGCGCTTCGACGATCGGCGTGGGCGCCTACGCCCGTTGGAAATGGGGCCGACAGTTCGCCGTCTTTTCGGTCGAACGGTTACTGCGCCGCCTCCGCCACCGCGGTCAGGAACCCGGGCGATTTCCGCCCGAAGAGCGGCCCGATCGAGAGATCCATGGCCGGCTTCACCCGACCGATCGTGGCTGCGTACGCGGCGCTCCCCACCCGGTCGATCGGCTGCGGCCGGCGGATCGGTTGCAAGCGCCGGCGCTCTGCGGAATGGCTTCGACGGAACCGGACACCGGGGCTCTCCTTCGGGGGTCGCAGCGTTAGAACAAATAAAGAACATTCTTGCAGCCTTGGCAAGAAATTGTCGTTCAGCGATTGGCGCCGTATGCCTCGGCGGACGCGCCCTCCCTTCCAACCATCACCGCAATCCCTAATTGTGGATTTCGTTGTCAGCGGCCATCGAGCAGCCGCGCGACCAACGCATCGATACGTTCGGACAGGCCTGCCTCCCCGAGCGCGTCGCGCACCATTCTCCGAGCCCGCTGGAATTTGGCACCCTCGGGCAGCGCGACGGCTGCGGCAATCGTCTCGGCCTTCTCGGCATCGGCGGCGAGGTCGCGATGGAGCTTGGACTTTGGATCGAAACGGGGGATGGGGAGGTTGAACATCACCTTGTCGAAGTCTCGCGCGCCGAATTGACCGCGAGACTGATAGGCAGCGGCGCGTGAGCGAGCCATTTCGCTGTTGAGGACGGCGGCGAGATAGCGCGCCTCATTGAGGTTGGCCGGCGCAGACCAATAAAGCTTGTGATCGATGATGGCATGGCTGTCTTGGATCAGGCACGCTGCCGGCTGCGTGCCCGCCTTTGCATAGAGCACGCGCAGTCGAGCGAGAGGAAATTGTGCGCCAAGTTCGTTGTGGTAGTTCCAGCGCTCGACGAGCGTCATGTCGCCGCTTTCCGCGTTGGTTTTCCAAACCGCCTCGGCCTTCCGCATCCATTCGGCGAGCCTGTCGAAACGACGGTCGAGCGCGCCCTTGGCGTCAAAGACGTCGCCATTCTCGGCTATCGGAATGACCGCCTCGAACGGCTGGAAAACGCGATAAGGCAAGATGCTTTCGCCGAGTAATGCCGGGCGAATGAATTGCGCCTCGACCTGGTTCTCAATTGCAGGCAAACCCTTCCACGGTCTCTTTTCCTGTGAGTTGCGGCGGCTCACGACCATCGGCGCTGACGGGTCTGAGCCGAGGCGGCCGAAAGACTTCCGCTCGACGAGGCAAAGCATCCGTGGCACGAGCGTCGCGCCCTGGCGGAACGCCTTTCGGTAGGCTGAGCCACCGACGTATTTCGCCTCGGTCGGTTTCGGCCCGTTCTCGGTCACCTTGAATTTGCCTTCGGCGATCAGGCGATCGACCAAACCCTCCGGCGCATCGCGCAACGGCAATTCGCCCGAATACGCGCGGACCGTTTCAGGGATCGGTTTCGACGTCGCCCGGCGGCGGCCGAATACCGCGCAGGAGGGTACGGGAAACAGGGGCTGGACGCTGTCGTCCATCGTCCAGGCCTCGTCCCACTGGATCGCGCCGCCGTGAAACGAACCGGAGCGGAGGCGGTCGAACTGCCCGCGTGTCAGCGCCGCCAGCGGCAGCACCAGTGCGAGGCGACCCGACCCGCGTAAGTAGAGCGTCGCGCAGCGGGCGGTGAACAACGCAGAGAGATCGTTCTGCGTCGCGAGCTTGCCACCGACATAGACGCCGAGGCCCCTGGCGAGTTCCCTGAACCGCCTCTGCAATTCGGCGTTCATGGCGGAAGGCGAGCCAGGGCGGATTGCCGATCACTACCCCGGCCGCCGTTCGCGGAATAATAGAGCGGACGCGACAGATTGCTCGCGACATAGGCCCAGATCGAATCCCGACCCTCGCGCCGCAGACCCGTCGTAAACGAGATAAGTCGCGCCAGCGTCCGCGACCCCTTCGCGCTCTTCCTTGCCGACGACGGGAGTGGCCCTCATGTGGCGCGAGCGCAAATGCTCGTAATGTCGCTCGATCGCCTCGCTGAGCCGCGCCTCAAACTGCACCCGCGTGAGTCCCGTCTCAGACCCGCGCCGCATCATTTCGACCATCTGGTCGAAAATGTCGGGATCGCGGCACAACAATTCGGGAAATTCGAGCTGGGTCTGCGGCAGAGCGCCGACCGCCGGCACGACGATGGTCAATTGTTTCTCGTTGAAGTGCTGCGACACTGAAAGCTGCAGCGAGTCGCCGAGATAGACCGGCACGGTGACCTTCCCCTGCGGTACTCCAGCGCTGGCGCCAGAGCCAACAGATAGGTAACCCGCGCGAGGATCACTGCGACGGGGTGGATATCGACGCCCGCGACATGCTCCGCAACCTCGGTCGCGACGACGGACGGATTGAGATCGCCTTCGCGAGCCTCGCGTAGAAACAGGCGCACCGCATGGAAGAGGAACGTCCCGGACCCGCAACCGGGGTCGAGAACCTTCTGCTCCAACGGCCGGTCGATGGCGTGTTTGACCATCTTCGCCGCAAGCCAGTCGGGCGTGTAATCCTCGCCGAGACCGTGGCGCTCAGCACGGTCGGTCAGCGACTCGTAGAGCGTTTTCATCACGTCGCTTTCGCTCGGCGAGGCGGAAGCGTCGCACATGGGCCATGATGCGCCTGACCAGTCTTGCGCCCTCGGGGTCGGCGACGATCCAGTCGAAGAAATCGCTCTCGACCGTGCCGTTGACGCCTGCGCCAACCAGCGCGTCGCCTGAAAGGAGCCGCCCGGGTTCCTCCTCCGATAGTCTGAGAACGGCGAAGGCGATGCATTTGGCCACGATCACAAGGTAAGTGTGCTGAAGCCAGAGCGCGTCGCTCTCGACGTCGCGGCCATAGACGAACTTGAGGAGTTGCGCCCACAGCCGCCGCTTCAGTTGCGTCGCCTGTTCGTCCTTCACTCGTTCCCATGATCGGCGTAGCGCCGTCTCCGCCACTCGATAGGCTGGCGAGTCGGCGCCGAGCTCGATCCTGACTGTTGTCGGGTCGGGCGACAGCGAGACCTTCAGAGCGAGCGCGCCGTCAAGCCAGGCGATGAACTCCCCGGGTTTGTTCGGATCGAGGACCGTTTCCTTGACCTTGACCAGGACGCGGCCTTCAAGCGCTAGCACCCGCCAGAGCCGACCATCCGATGCTATGCCTATGAATGGCCCGCCCGTTTCCTCCTCGCGGTTGGCGAGGTAGTCCGGCATCTTGCGATCGACGTCAGCCCACTCGCGCGCAAGGTCGTGCTTGGCCTCGAAAACCGTGCGGCCGATCAGCGCATCGGTGCGGCTCTTGACCTCGATACGCTGCTCGAAATGAACGTCGGCGAGCGGAACGTCGAACTCGGTCACTAGCAGCTGACGAAAGTCGGACTTGACCTCATCATGCCTGGGCTTGCTAGGGCCTGTCTTCAGTTGACGTGAGAACGGAGTGGAATCGGACGCAGAACGTTTGGTGTTTCGGATACGCGAGGGATTCCCAAATCAGCAAAAGTCTAACTCGTGAGTGGTCGGCCCGAGGAGGGGCTGACCGATGCGACGATATGCACTGCGCGACGACCAGTGGGATCGGATCAAAGACATTCTGCCGGGCCGTGAAGGCCATGTGGGCGGCACGGCGGCGGACAATCACCTGTTCGTCGAAGCCGTTCTCTTCAGGTTTCGCGCCGGCGTCCCTTGGCGTGATCTGCCCGAGCGTTTTGGCGGCTGGAAGATCGTCTATCAGCGCTTCAACCGATGGGCCAAGAGCGGCGTTTTCGAGCGTGTTTTCAGGCTCTTGGCCAGCGATCACGACAACGAGTACATGATGATCGACGCCACCATCGTGCGCGCTCACCAGCATAGCGCCGGCGCCAAGAAAAAAGACGGTGCGCAAGCCATCGGCCGATCCCGCGGCGGATTGACCACCAAGATACACGCGCTCGTCGATGCCCTCGGCAATCCTGTCGAGGTGATGCTCAGCCCGGGCCAGGATCACGATCTGACTTGCGCTGAATCTCTCATCGAAGCCGTCGATCCCGGCGCTCTGATCGCCGACAAGGCTTTCGACGCCGATGCCTTCATCGGCGCCCTCAACGCACGAGCGATCACGCCAGTCATCCCATCCAAATCCAATCGAAAAACCCCGCGCCCGTGCGATTTCGCCCTCTACTGCGAACGCAATCTCATTGATATCGACCAGGCATGGCGACTCTCAAGATTTCTGTGGCGGGGGCGGCGGCGCTGTCGGCGGGCCTCGGCGGCAGGCGGCGCCAGGGCGGCGGCATGGCGCGGATCGCCTTCAACGCCGCGACCGTCTCAGGATCGGCGCGCACGAGCACGGCGCGTTTCGAGCCGGAGCCGGCTTTGCGGCAGGATAGGCGTCCCTTCTGGACCCAGGTATAGAGGGTCGGCTGCGGCATGCCGATCTCTTCGGCGAGTTCGCGGATCGTCCATTCGTTCTCCAGGCGCCCGATTTGTGGCGGTCGCCGGCGATACTTGATCGTCTCCGCGCCCGATCTGAGCAGGAGATGATGAACCATTGGCGCATTGAAGGTGTTGCGGCGCTTGGCCGGGCGCCATCCCTCGGCGTTGAGGATCTCGGCGATCCGCGCGCATTCGAGGCCTTCGCGGCGCAACTCCGCAGCGCGCCCCGTCAACGCCGCGTACGTGCTCAGCGACGCGACCCGGGCGACCGGGCGCGTCAGCTCGTGTGTCGTGCGGACGCCGCCGTGCCAATGACACTCGACGCGGACCTTTTCCGTTGCGCCGACGACCTCGACCAGAACCCGTTCGACGAGCAGGCGCACGATGGTCTGGCGCTCGGCTTGCGTCGTGGTCTCGGCGCGCCAGAGCGCCGGCAGATCCTGCGACAGATCGCGGATCGCGGCCAGTTCAGCCGCAGAGGGAGCCTCCTTGCGCGCGCGCCGGACGCGCTCGTGCTCCGCCTCAAGACGGGCCTGCTCGGTCAGGGCCTTCTCCCAGTCGCGCTCGAGCGTGCGCGCCACCAGCCGGTTCTCGGGCTCGACGGCGGCGTATTGCCGGCGCGCACGCTCGACCTCGTAGGCGGCGCGCTCCAGCCGCTGTCTCCAATGGCGATCGAGCGCCGCGCTCTCGGCCTCGAGGGTCCCGGCGAGCGCCAGGCTCGCGTCGATCGCCGCCGGCTCGAGCGCCTTCAAGACCAGACCCGAGACCAGCGCGTCGAGCGGCGCAGCCGTCAGCGATTGACAGAACGCCTCGCCGTAGCAGCTCTGCATCTGCGAGCAGACGTAGCGGGCGGCGTGGCCGTTGTTGTTGTATTGCGCCAGCATGCGCAGACCGCAGCGGCCGCAGATCAGCACGCCCGAGAGAAGTGCGCTTCCGGCCCGCACCGTCCCGCCGCCTGCCGCCTTGTTGGCCTTCAGTTGCGCCTGGTTGCGCTCATAGCGATCGAGACTGATGTAGCCGGGCAACCTATCGGGCAAGAAGACTTCGGCCTCTTCGGAGCGCGGCGATCGGCGTCCCGTTCCCGGGCGGCCGAGCTTTTGTCTGCGCTTCTCGACCGCACGCACGCCGTAAGCGTAGACGCCCGCGTAGATCGGATTGGCGAAGAGATTGAGCAGGGTGGGGCGACTGACGCGCCGCCATTCCAGCTCGCCCTTGCCCGCGCCGCCGCGCCGGCGCACCGGCATGCGGATGTCGTGCTCGACCAGGTAGGTCATCACCTTGCCGACCGTCCTGAAGCGATCGAACAGGTCGAAGACCAGGCGGACCGTCGCCTGCGCCTGCTCGTCGGGATCGAGGACGACCTCGCCCGAGGGACGGCGCACATAGCCGATCGGCACGGGCTTGCCGAGTTCGCCTCGTCGCGCCTTGGCTTTCCGGCCCGCCAGCATCCGTGCCTTGAGGATATGAAGCTCGGCTTCCGACATCGTCCCTTTCGAACACACGACATACTCCCCAGCAACAGCCGTTTGAGGTCATCCTCCGGTATCCGCATCATCCGAATGCCGGCGAACGACTCACGGTCGTTCGACGTCTCGCTTACGCCGGCGATGCGCATTTCGTCGTCGAGCTGCCGGATGGCGTCAGGCTGATGCTGCCGGCATGGATGACCGAAGCGTACGCGGCGACGCTGCCGATGATGGCTGCGCCGCGGCTCTCCCTTGCCTGCTTGAGAGAGCTGCGCCGGCTGGCGGATCAGCGGGACATATCCTCGTCACCGGCGAATGACGCGATTCGCGGCGGTGGAGGCGACGATGGAGCAGCGTGCCCAGGAACAGCAACTCGAACTTCTCATGTTGACGGCCGGCGAGGCTACGCCACGGCTGTTCGATGCGACGACACGCACGGAGATCGTAAACCTGCTCAAAGCCCTCCTGAGCGATCGCCTCAGCCAGGTCAGAACGCCGGCGGAGACGGACGATGACTAAGATCACCGGCGACCACCTGGCGCGCAGCGCCTATGTCTATGTGCGGCAATCCAGCATGGATCAACTCCTGCACAATCCGGAGAGCCGACGACGCCAGTACGCGCTGACGACGCGCGCCCGCGACCTTGGCTGGCAGGACGTGATTGTCATCGACGACGATCTCGGCCGCTCAGGAGGCGGGACGGCGCGCCCCGGCTTCGAGCGCCTGCTCGTGGGGATCTGCGGCGGCGAGGCCGGCGCGGTCTTCGCTCTCGAGGCGTCGCGCCTGGCCCGCAACGGCCGCGATTGGCACACCCTCCTGGAGTTCTGCGCCCTGGTCGGCAGCCTGATCATCGATGAGGACGGAGTGTACGATCCGCAACTCGTCAACGATCGCTTGCTGCTGGGCATGAAAGGCGCTTTCAGCGAGCTCGAGCTTTCGACGTTACGGCAGCGCTCGCAGGAGGCCTTGCGCCTGAAGGCGGCGCGCGGCGATCTGCACACGACCGTCGCCATCGGCTATCGGCGCAGCGCCGATGATCGCCTGGAACAAGACCCCGACCGGCGCATCCGCGAGGCCCTGTCGTTGGTGTTCCGAAAGTTTCGTGAGATCGGCAGCGTGCGCCAGCTTGTCCTGTGGCTGCGCCAGGAAGGAATCGACGTGCCGACCGCCGTGCATAGTCGGCACGGGCGGACGGTGCGATGGGACCCGCCGCGCTACCATGCCGTCCACCGGCTGTTGACCAACCCGGTCTATGCCGGGGCCTATGTCTTCGGACGGACCCTGTCCCGCACCCGCGTCGAAGGCGGACGCAAAGTCATTATCCACGGCGTGGCGCGCCGGCGCGAGGACTGGACGGTTCTGATCCAGGACCACCATGATGGCTACATCACCTGGGAAGAGTATGATCGCAACCTGGCGATCATCGCCGGGAATGCGAACATGAAGGGGTCGATGGTGGCGGGCGCGGTGCGGAACGGCGGTGCGCTGCTCGTCGGCCTGCTGCGCTGCGGACGCTGCGGACGCAAATTCAAGGTGCTGCATCATTCGAGGCGCGATGCGCGCTATGTCTGCGCCAGCCATGTCGACCCGTCTCGCGAAAAGGGGTGCACCGCATTCAACAACATGCGCATCGACGCGGCGGTGTCGGCGGAAGTGTTGCGTGCGATCTCGCCGCTGGCCGTCGAGGCGGCGCTGAAGCTGATCGCTGAGCGCAAAGAGGCCAGCAGCGAACAGCTACGGCACAGAGAGTCCGCGCTGGAGCAGGCCCGCTACGAGGCGAAGCATGCGCGCCGGCAATACGACGCCGTCGATCCCGACAACCGGCTGGTCGCCGGCGAACTCGAACGGCGATGGAACGACTGTCTTGCGACGGCCGCGCGGCTCGAAGAGCAGATCCGGAGCTTGCGCAACGAGGAGCCGTGCGCTGTCGGCGACGACGAGCGCGTGGCGCTTATGGCGCTCGCCGGAGACCTGCCAGGGCTCTGGAACGACGCCGCTGCGTCCGTCGAGACGCGCAAGCGGATCTTGCGCACCGTGCTGAAGGAGATCGTCGTGACCGTCGAGACCGGTCGCCTACACCTCGTGCTGCACTGGCAGGGTGGGGATCACACGCGGCTCGAGGTGCTGAAGAACCGCTCGGGCCAAAACCGCTTCAAGACCGATGCGGCGACCGAGCAGCTGGTGTGCGAACTTGCCCGCCTGTTGCCGGACCACAGCATCGCACCGGTTCTCAATCGGCTGGGCGTCCGCTCTGCCAGAGGCCAGACCTGGACCCAGCTGCGCGTGCGCAATTTCCGCGGCACGCATCGGATACCGGTCTACCGCGAGGGCGAACGTGAAGAGCGCCATGAGCTTATTCTGACCGAGGCCGCAAACCGCCTCGGCGTCAGCAACATGACCGTTGTTCGCTTGATCCGAGATGGACTGTTGCCGGCAAGACAGGTTTGCCCTCGCGCCCCCTATGTCATCCGCGAGAGTGACCTGGCCCGGCCAGCCGTCGGGCAGGCAATCGCAAGGGGACGTCCAGTATCATCCGATCCGCGACAAGAAAGCCTGCCTTTTCAATGAGATCATGAGGTACTGCATTATGTCGCCGTCCTGTTCAGACCCAAGAGCAGGCGATCGTTGTAGTTTGCCGGATCATACACCCCGTCGGCGTCGGCGATCAGCGTGTCGAACAGCGCACAGATCTCCAAGAGCTGATGCCAGTCCCGGCAGGAGCGCGCCAGCCGCGACATCTCCACGCCGAGCACGAGGCCGACCTTGCCGAGACCGACTTCGGCGACCAGCCGCTGAAAGCCCAGCCGTCCTTCGACGCTCGCGCCGGAGCGTCCGAGATCGTCGTCGATGACGACGATCTCCTCGCGCAGCCAGCCAAACTGCGCCGCCCGGTCCGCAAGCGCATATTGCAGCCTGGTCGACTCCTGATGGCGCTCAACCTGCTGCGCCGTGGATTGGCGGACATAGACGATCGCCAGACGATCCTGATGGCGCCGGAGAATCTTGTCGCAGGACGAGCCGCTGCGACGCTGGACAAGGCCCACATTCGTCATGAGGCGCCTCCGTGGCGACCGTGGCGCTGCGCATCCGGTGCAAGGCCATCTGTCCCAGCAGCGTCGCTATGCGTTCCCGTCGTTCCGGGGACAACAGGGTCCAGATCGACGCCGGCAGATCGCTCATCGCGGGATCCAAGCCAACGCGCCAGGGCGGACAGCGCTTCAAACCCGATTCTCGGCGATTCGTCGGTGTTCGTCAATTTATGAGCGGCGTCGTGAATGGGATATCGAGCGCTTCTTCAACAAGCTCAAGCATTTCCGCGCCATCGCCACGCGTTACGACAAGCTCGCCAAGATTTTCCTCGCCGGCGTTCAGCTCGTCTGTGCCGTTATCCTCCTCAACTGAAGACAGGCCCTAGCGAGATGGCGCAGAATTTCGAGCGATTCGGTTTTCAGTGTCACGTCGGGATGGTAGGGGCGCGGTTGCTCGGCAGCAACAGCGTTCCACGACTCTACTCGCGGTTTTCAAGAGGAGTCTGCACGCAGGCGCATTCGCCCGACTTTGTCCTTAATCCCAGCCCTTATCCCACACGGGAAAAGGAGGTCGCCTGCTGCCCTACGTCCCGCGCGCTGCGCAAGCGCAGGCGAAGCCTCGATCTGCGCATTCACACCCGGGATCACGGCCATCCATCGGCCGAGGCACCATTGGTCCGGTCGGGGCGCGGTGCAATCGGGCGTGACAGGGCCCGGGTCGCAGACGCAATAGGTGGCTGAGTAGGGAATGAGGCCGGGGACGAGCTTTCGCTCGCCCGAAGGCAGGGCGAAAGCGAGGGGCGCGGCGCCGGCCTGCACCGCGAACTGGCAGACATGTCCGACCGGAGCGGGGCAAAAGAAAATCGCCGGCTGCTGTTGCGCGTTCGCCGCCGTCGTGGCGGCGGATAGCGAAAGACCGATCGCGGCCGACAGACCGATCGCCGTCATGGCCCGTGTCAATCGAGTTGCCTCCCCTCGCCCGGGCCCTCTCCCGCAACCCCCGGGTCACAGCCCGGAGGGAGAGGGGCGCTCTCTACTGCGCCGCCTCCGCCACCGCGGTCAGCGCGGCCGCCCCCGTCTCGAACTGGAGCCGCGCGAGGCGGGAGTAGAGGCCGCCCGCGGCCAAGAGCGAAGCGTGGGTTCCCTCCTCGACCAGCGAGCCGGCCTCGATGACGAGGATGCGGTGCGCGTCGACGATGGTCGCAAGCCTATGGGCGATGACGAGCGTGGTGCGCCCCCGCATCAGCGCCTCGAGCGCGCCCTGCACCAGCGTCTCGCTTTCGGCGTCGAGCGCCGAGGTCGCCTCGTCGAGCAGCAGGACGGGCGCGTCTTTCAGGATCGCCCGGGCGATGGCGATGCGCTGGCGCTCGCCGCCCGAGAGCGTCACGCCGCGCTCGCCGAGTTCGGTATCGTAGCCCTGTGGCATGGCCGTGATGAAACCGTGCGCGGCCGCCTGCCTGGCGGCGGCGACGATCGCCTCGCGGCTGGCGTTCGGCGCGCCATAGGCGATGTTGTCGGCGACGCTGGCGCCGAAAATGAAGGCGTCCTGCGGCACGAGCGCAATTTCCCCGCGCAGTGCGGCCGGATCGAGTTTCGAGATGTCGACGCCGTCGAGCGTGACGGCGCCGCGGGTCGGGTCGTAGAAACGCAGCGCCAACTGGAACAGGGTCGACTTGCCGGCCCCGGATGGGCCGACGATGGCGACGACTTCGCCGGGCGCGACGCGGAAGCTGACGTCGCTCAGCACCGCGCCCTCGTCGCGGCCCGGATAGGCGAAATCGACCGCCTTGAAGGCCAGTTCGCCGCGGACGGGCTTCGGCAGCGTCAGCGGTCTCGCCGGCGCGGCGATGCGCGGCTTGACGGCGAGCAGGTCGCCGATCCGCCCGGCGGCGCCGGCGGCCTGCGACACCTCGTTCCACACTTCCGACAATTGCCCGAGCGCGCCCGCTCCGAACACCGCGTAGAGCACGAACTGCAACAGCGTTCCGCCGGACATTCGGCCCGCGACCACGTCCTGGGCGCCAAGCCAGAGAACGACGACGACGCTGCCGAAGGCGAGGAAGAGGGCCGCCGCGGTGACGATCCCGCGCGCCTGGGCCATGTGCCGCGCCGCCTCGTAGGCGCCGTAGGCGGCCTCGCGATAGCGCTTTGCGGTGAAGGCCTCCGCCACGAAGGACTGCATGACGCGAACGGCCGACAGGCTCTCGGTGGCAAAGGCGGTCGCCCCGGCGAGCGTGTCCTGGGCGCGGCGCGAGCGCTCCCGCACCGCCCGGCCGGCGGCGAACAGCGGCAGCACGATGATCGGGATCGCCGCCAGCACGAAGGCCGACAGCTTGAGGCTGGTTACCGCCATCATCGCAATCGCGCCGACGAACAGGAAGAGATTGCGCAGCGCGATCGAGGCCGAGGAGCCGAAGGTCGCCTTGAGCTGGGTCGTGTCGGCGGACAGGCGCGAGGCGATCTCGCCGGTTTTCTCCGCATCGAAAAAGCCGGGATCAAGCCGCGTCAGATGGGCGAACAGGTCCGCGCGCAGGTCCGCGACCACCCGCTCGCCGATCGTCATGACGAAATAATATCGCGCTCCCGAAGCGATCGCGAGCACGGTAACGACGCCGAGCATGGCGAGAAAATAAACGCGGATGAAGCCGGCGTTGGAACCCGAGAAGCCGAAGTCGACCATGCGCCGGACCGCAAGCGGGACGACCAGCGTGGCCGCGGAGGCGATCACCAGGGCGACGATCGCGGCGAGAATCCGTCCGCGATGGGCGAGCGCATAGGGCAGAACCGACTTCAGCGCGCCGAGCGGGGCTCGGGGCGCCCTGGGGCCAGCGGTGGCGTCAGCAGACATGGGTTGCGGGGCTCCAAACTCAGACGGACTTTACGGACCAGTTTTGAGCCGAAATCAAGGCCCGGGCCTGCGACCTATTGCATCGCCTGACCCGCCGGCGTATAGGACCGCCAGCCAAAGAGCCGCCGGTCCCCCGGACGGCTCTTCGTTGTTTGCGCCCGAGGCCTATGACGATGAAGTCCGACATTCACCCCAACTACCACATGATCAAGGTCGTCATGACCAACGGCGCCGAGTTCATGACCCGTTCGACCTACGGCGAGGATGGCGCGACCCTGCACCTCGACATCGACCCGAACACCCACCCGGCATGGACCGGCGGCTCTCAGCAGCTCCTCGACCGGGGCGGCCGCCTGTCGCGCTTCAACAGCCGCTTCGCCGGCCTCGGCATCGGCGGGAAGAAGTAAGACGCGCCGCGGTCCCTTCTCCCCGCTCGCGGGGAGAAGGTGGCGCGGAGCGCCCGATGAGGGGCGACGCGTCGCGACGAAGGTCGGGCCCCGCCCGTCACCCCGACCCTCTCCCCGAAAGCGGGGCGAGGGGGAAAACGATCCTCCTCACGTTCGTCACCGCTCCGCCGCCGCTCGCGGCGATACGGGCGCGCGCCTCTTCCAGCGGCTCGCTGACGACCTTCATGTGAAACCCGTTGGCGTGAAGCAGGGTCCGCGCGTCGCGCATGACTCCGACATGGCCCTTCCAGAACACGAGATCGCCGCGCAAAAGCAGCATCGGTCCGTCCACCGGCAGAGGCTCGCCTAGCGCCGCCTCCATCAGGTCGCTGTCGCGCGGCGCGGCGATTCCGGCCGCTGTCATCGCGGTCTGGGCAAGCCCTGAACAGTCGATCCCCTCCGACGTCCGCCCGCCCCAGAGATAGGGCGCCTCGAAAAAACGCTCGGCGACCGCAACGAAGTCCGGCTCGTGCGAGCCGACCTCCGCCAAGTGGCGGACCCACAGCCACAGGCCGTCCGCGCTGACCGCAAAATCGCCCTCGGTCCGGGCAATCGCCACTCTCGCGCCAAGGGAAAGCGCCATGCGCGGCGGCAGTTTGATGCTTGGCCCCGGATAGGCGTGAGTGCGCAGGGCCGCGATCCGGTGGGTCGGCTCGCTCGGCGTCCCGAGCGCGGATGACGGCAGATAGCCGACGTAGTGATCGCGATCGAGCTGTCCCCAAGCCCAGCCTTCGCTCTCGTCAAAAACCGTGACGGCCTCGCCGTAGAGCGCCTCGGTGTCGAGCGGCGCGTCGGGCGCCGGAGCGCGCCTCATCGGCGCGCTCGCTTCGACGACCTGCATCGCGTGGCCCTCGGCATAGCGGGGCGCGTCGACGAGGCCCCGCAGGCGCGCCGCCGCGAGGTCGGGACGGACGGGGGTGAGGCGAGGGTCGAATGGGGCGGAGCGCATAGACGCTCGGTACCGGTCCAATTGAACTATGGCAACTGTGCGAGTCAGAGGCTCAAATTGGCCTCGACGAATGGTTTCCGCACCAGCGCCCAACCCGCGAGAAGGATCAGTCCGAGAACGTTCAAATAGGCGAACGAGTCGCCGATCCGGCTGTAGATCGTAACGACGCCGCGCGTAGGAATGGTCGCCAGCATGACCCCGCCGCCGTCGCCATAGTGCTGCTGGCTCAGCATGCGTCCCTGGTAGTCCGAGATCATGGACACGCCGATGCCCGTCGCTCTCACCACGGAATAGCCGTTTTCGATGGCGCGAAAGGTCGCAACCACGGCGTCTTGCTGTTCCCACGGAATGATGTCGTTGGTGGGCGCCATCATGATGTCGGCGTCGCCTTGTCCCGCCTGGCGGATCAGCGCCGGGAAATGAAAGTCATTGCAAATCGCCCTCGCAATGCGGCCATAGGGCGTCTGGACGATGGGCAGCTTTCCCGGCCCGGCGATTCCAATATAGGCCTCAACAGGAAATGTTGGATAGGTCTTGGTGTAGGTAGCGCGTATTCGCCCCTCATTGTCGATCAGGATCGACTGATTGAGGAGGTAATGATGCGTCGGCGCCCGAGTGAACACCGCGAGCCAGATCTGCATGAAGGCGTTGTAACGCCTGGCGAGATCGGACGCTCGGTCGAGGACCTGTCGCCTGTCCTCTTCCGGGACGGCCGCCGAGGCCTCTTGCCAGCCGACGACCTTGGCGCCGGCGCGCAGAGCAGATTCACTGCGCTGCAGCATCTGGTCGACGGTTGCCTGGAATTGCGGGCGAAGAGCGGCACGCTTTTCGTCGGTCCATTTGTTGAATGTCGCCCAGTCGAGCCGTTGGGGGAAGGCTTGCTCGAAAAGAGCGCGATCCATGGTCACCGTAGCAGCGACGACAGTCGGTGAGGACGGCGCCGCGAAGTTCAACCGGACGCTTCCGAATAGGACGACGGCCATCAGAACGGCAACAAAGGAGATGGCTGCGCCGCGCGCCGGCGGCCAGCCGAAACCCCGTCCCCGGACCGCGTTGGCGGTCGAGGCGCCCCAACCGATCAGGAAGGTGACGCCCCACATGCCGGTGATTGAGAGTATCTGCAGTAAGGACAGGCTGTCGTATTGCGAATATACTGCGAACCCGCTGGAATTGGCTTCCGGCCGTAATGTCAACAGCCAGTTGATCGTGACAAGCGTCAGCGGAAACACAAGCGTTCGGGTCTTGTCGTCAAGGCGCGAACCAAGCAGACGGACGGTTGCGTATGGCGCAGTGGATATCAGTCCCCCGACCAAGAAATACAGCGTCAGACCGGTTAGGGCCGCATAGGAGTCAGGGGCCTCGCCGCCGCGAACTGCAACAAACTTGCTGATAACCTGCGCGAGCCAGATCAGTGTCAACGCCGTCGCTGCGTGACGGGCAGTGCGGGCGAATCGCAGCAGGAAGATCGGCGCAAGCCATCCCGCGAGCGGAAGCATGGTCTGCACGATCGTGAACGGAAGCAAGCCGAATCCGATTACTAGCCATAGCCATGTCAGCCGCCAGACTCGGACCTCAGGGGATTGAAGAACGCCTTGCGGTACCAGCCTTTTCATGCCGCAGCCTCCTTTGGCCGCGACCCCTCCGGCAATCCTCCCCGAAGCCTGGACGGGGCGAAATTTCGTCAAAGTGTAGCGAAGCGTTGCGAGCCGGCCATGATTTGATCAACGGTCCGGAAAAAGGGGGCGGATCGCCGTCGATCCGCTTGCAGGCCAAGCCTCGCGTCGCCATTGGCGGAGACCAAGAAGGATTTGCGCCACCATCTCGATTCGGGTCGAGCGCCTTCCCGCCGACCCATTCCCATTGTAGCCTGCGGATAAAAGAGGATCGCCGCCATGAGCGCCCTGCCCGACCGACAAGACAATTTCCTTGCGCCGCTCGACCCCTACGGAGCCGTGACGCACGAGGTTTTCAACCAACCCGTCGAATTGTCCGACTACAATCTGTTCGGTTCGGACGCGCCGCTTAAGGAAGCGGTCGAGCGCGAGGGCGCGGGTTGGGCGACGGGCGGACTCGAGGCCTTCGGGGCGCGCGCAGGATCGGCTGATTATCTCGAGCTCGGCGCGCTCGCCAACAGGAATGCGCCGGAACTCGACACCCACGACCGCTTTGGGCGGCGGGTCGACCTTGTGCGTTTTCACCCCTCCTATCACGCGCTGATGAAAGCGGCGATCGAGGAGGGAATCCATTCGTCGCCGTGGACCGAGCCGCGCGAGGGCGCGCATGTCGCGCGCGCGGCGCGCTCCTACATCCAGACCCAGGTCGAAGCGGGGCACGGCTGCCCGATCACCATGACGTTCGCCTCGGTCCCCGCCCTCGACGCCCAGCCCGATCTCGCCGCTGCGTGGCTGCCGAAGATCACCGCGAGAGTTCTACGATCCGCGCAACGTCCCGGTCGACCAGAAACAGGGGGTCACGATCGGCATGGCGATGACGGAGAAGCAGGGCGGATCGGACGTGCGCGCCAACACGACCCGCGCCATTCCCGCCGGCGCCGAGGGGCCCGGGCAGGCCTACGAACTCGTCGGACACAAATTCTTCGTCTCGGCGCCGATGTGCGATGCGTTCCTCGTGCTCGCCCAGGCGCCGGGCGGACTGTCCTGCTTCCTCGTGCCGCGCTGGCGGCCGGACGGGACCAAGAACCCGCTGCAGATTGTTCGCCTCAAGCGCAAGATGGGCAACGTCTCGAACGCTTCGAGCGAGACGGAACTGCGCGGCGCGCTCGGCTGGATGGTCGGGCGCGAAGGCAGAGGTGTCGCGACCATCATCGAGATGGTCGCAATGACCCGCTTCGACTGCATGATCGGCTCGTCGGCCGGCATGCGCATGGCGGTTTCGCAGGCGATCGACCATTGCCGACAGCGAAAGGCCTTTGGCGCGCTCCTGATCGACCAGCCGATCATGACGGCGGTGCTCGCCGATCTCGCGATCGAGGCGGAAGCGGCGCTGACGCTGACCATGCGCGTCGGGCGCGCGCTCGACCATCGCGACGACCCCCACGAGGACGCGCTCGCGCGGCTCGGCACGGCGATCGGCAAGTACTGGATCTGCAAGCGCGCGCCGGGCCACGCCTACGAGGCGCTCGAATGCGTCGGCGGCTCCGGAGTCATGGAGGATTCGCCGATGCCGCGCCTCTACCGCGAAGCGCCGGTCAACGCGATCTGGGAGGGCAGCGGCAATGTCCAGTGCCTCGACATCGCACGCGTGATTTCACGCTCGCCGCAGACGCTTCAGATGTATTTCGCGGAGGTTTCGTCGGCGAAAGGCGAAAGCGCGCCGCTCGATGCGCATGTGGCGGCGCTGAAGGACGACCTGCGCGATCTGTCGGACTTCGAGGCGCGGGCGCGCGACCTTTGCGACCGGCTGGCGATCGGACTCGAGGCGGCGGCGCTCATCCGCGCCGGATCTCCCCTCGCGGGCGCCTTCTGCCGCTCGCGGCTCGAGTTGCGCGGGACGCACAATTACGGGGCGCTGACCGGCGTCGACGTCGAGGCGATCGTCAGACGCGCCGCGGCGCGGTAGTTCCTGAATCCGATCGTGAGGCCTGAGTCATAAGGACGCGGCTAGAGCGGGACGGACCTGCAAGCCTGGACAGGAATCGCGCCACACCAGCGACTGATCAATCCCCAGCTTTGCGAGTTTTATACATAGATTTGATGTGTTAACATCGTCACTGTGATCGCCGTCACAACATGAAATGAAATCTCGTGCCTCAGTGCTGGAGAGCCTCGAGGAATTGGGCGTCATGAAAAACACACATGAGGCCCACAATGAGGGACTCGGACTGAAGAACAAAACGGGCCACCCATGATCGTTTTTGTCGCCGTCAACCGGCGGTCTATCGCACTCCCTAACAATCTGGTAACACCTCGTCCGGTGGGGAAGTTCTGGACGCGTTCTGGCTGCGTTGAAGATTATGCGTAAGGCAGGAGAGGACCACGGCATCGTTTTCGACCGGACCAGGATCAGGTCCGTGGCCGACCACTGGCGCTCGTGTCGAAACATTCGATCGAGATCGGACGCGCCGGGGGATTTGTGATGTCGCAGCAGGGATCGGACGGGGTCAATATCGACAGGTCCGCCATAAGGCTGACCGATGCGATTCTCGGTTATGACGAGCAAGACCTCGGCGATGCACTGAAGGCGATCGCGGCTGAGATAGGCATAAGCCATATTTCCTATGTTCGATTTGCATCCGACGAGGAATGCGACGCCTGCTTGCCGACGGCGATCTCCACCTATTCGAGAGCGTGGCAGACGCATTATTTCGTGAGCGGCTATGTGCGTGTCGATCCGGTGATCGGCCATGGCCGAAAGGCCCTGCTCCCCTTCGACTGGGAGGCGCTCCCGCGCGACGATCCGGCGGTTCTGGCGTTCTTTGCCGATGCGGCGAACCATGGCGTCGGGCGGAATGGCCTGTCAGCGCCGGTCCGGAACCGCGGCGGGGGTCAGGCGCTGGTTTCCTTCAGCAGCGATCACGAAAAGCCCAAGTGGAACCGGTACAAGGTTCGGAACATGGCCAGCCTTCAGAAGCTGGCGTTCCTGATCGATTCGGCGGCCAACAGGAATTCAAGGCTTCCTCTGGAGCCGATCAGACTGTCGCGGCGCGAGGAAGAGTGCCTGACCTGGGCGGCAAGAGGAAAAACGGACGAGGAAATCGCCGGCGTCCTGGATATCGGGTTCAGCAGCGTGAAGGTTCACCTCGACGTCGCCCGTCACAAACTGCACTGCATGAACCTGGCCCATGCGATCGCCGTCGCCATTGCGACCGGAGCGATTCCCGCCAAGGCGTTGCAATAGCCGGCGGTTCGTGCGCCGTTTGGGTGAGCACGCGTCGGCTAAGTGAAGGTTCATATCTAGACACCCGCTGGGCTTCGGCTCGAACAATCTTTCGTCCGAACGTGTCGCGGTTGCACTCCCAGGTTGAGCGACAACATCGGATGACGAATTGCGGGCGAGCTAAACTGCTCTCATTAGACTTTAGTCTGACATATCGACTTGAGAAGAATTCCCGAAGGTAAGTTAACAACGTAATCGGATGTGTACGGTCTGGGCTTCATTGTGTTTACGTGCATTCACACAACGTGAACGGTTATTTCCCTTTCCTAAGAAGCTTGCTGATTGGACAACGGGGCGCGCACCCCTAAGCGAGGTCGACGATTGCCGCGGCGTGCGGCGAATTCGGCGAACCTTTTTGCTTAGAGGAGCACGAAATGTTGAAACTGATTGAAGGCGCCAATGCGTCCCGCTTCCCCTGCGACATGGACGCCATGTTTCGCAACCGCGCCGAGATCTTTGGTAAGCGGCTGGGCTGGGAAGTCGAGGTGAAGGACGGGTACGAGCGGGACCGGTTTGACGAACTCGATCCCCTGTATCTGGTTTCCGTCGATCCCGACTCGGGCGCCTACTGGGGCTCGCTGCGGCTTCTTCCGACAACCGGCCCGAATATGCTGCGTGACGTTTTTCCTCAGTTGCTCGAGGAGGGCGAAGTGGTGGAGAGCGCGAGCATCTGGGAGAGCTCGCGCATTTGCGCGGTCGCGGCGCCGGGACAGCCGGAGCGAATGAAGAACGGCGTCGGCTATGTTTTGAGCGAGTTGATCGCAGGGATTGGCGAGGTGGCGCTCCTTGCCGGTCTGACCCAGGTCGTCTCGGTGTTCGATGCGCGCATCCTCCGGGTGCTGAAGGCAGTCGGATGCGAGCCCGAGGTCATTGGACGACCGCAGCGGATCGGCGACGTGATGGCTTACGCCGCTCTGTTCGAGCCGAACCCGGAACGCCTGGAGGCCTTCCGCAACGAATTGCGCATGGGCGATTCCGTTCTGGCGCCGGGCGCCCGGGAACTCGCCTTCGGCAAGGAACTCACCTTCGCCTAAGCGTGCCAAACCCGACCGGGACCCATGGCGGCCCGCCTGGGCTGGCATGGGCGCGCGCCGAACGGCGCGTACTTGCGGAATTGGGCGGCTGCCCGGCCTTGGCGGCAGCCGATAGACCCCGAAGGGCGGCCGTATTGGGAAGCCAGGACCAGGCTGCGGTTCGATGATCGTTGGACCGGGATCTACCGACTCGCCATCCGGACGACATGGCCGCCGGGCCCCGGGCGCGGCTTCTTCCGAACATGCGGCAGATACCGGGCCACCAGCGCGGCGCGGTCGAGATCCTCGATCTCGCTATAGCCGAGGGCGCCTGCCCGCTCGTGGAGTTCGGACGTATCGAGATAGCAGCGGAAGGGTTCGCCGCTCGCCGCGACGTGTTCCGCCAGCTCGCGATGAATTTCCCGCAAATGCGCCTCCTCAACTGTATGCGGCGGATTGGCGTAGTCGAACACGACTTCCGCCCCGCCGGGAAAGCGCGCCAGTTCGCCGAGCGTGGCGTAGAACGCGGTCTCCGTCAGATAGGGCGTGACGCCGAGCCAGAGCACGAAAGTCGGCCGGCCCGGGTCGAGGCCGGCGGCCTCGAGCGCACCGGTCATGCATCCGTGTTCGAAATCATGCGCGATATAAGCGACGTGCGGAGTCTCCGCGAGGTGCGCGTCCCCGAGACGGCGCTGCTTGTCGCGCTGGGTGGCGGGATGGTCGAGCTCGAACACGCGCAGGCCCTCGCGGCGCTCGACCCGATAAGCGAAGGTGTCGAGTCCGGCGCCGAGAACGAGAATCTGACCGACGCCGCTTTCGATTGCGTGGCCGGCCGCATCCTCGGCAAACCGGCTGCGCATGGCGACAAAAAGTCGCATTGCTCGCCGCTCCGGCCGCTCCATGGCGGACGCGATGGCCTGCTCCGCATCGCCGCCGAGAATCGCCAGCGCCAGCGGGTCGGAGAAGATGACGCCCCCATCCAGCGCCTGATGCGCGGCCCGATGCCCGGCCGCGCCGAGGGCCGTGCGGCTGGCCTGCCCGTGTTTCATGGGCCGGCGAGGGTAGAGGCGGCCGGAGCGGCTGTCGAGAGTGAACGGGACGACACAAACCGGACAATCGGTGGCGTCAACGCTTGCGACCAGTGGCCACGCCGCGGCGTCGGTTTCGAGGCTGCCCGCTGCAGCGGCTTTGGCTTGGCGCTCGATTTCGCCAATCCCGTCGGCGTGCGGCCTCTTTTTTTACAGGGGGGGCCGGGACGACCGCGCGCAGATTTGCGACAGTGGGAAATGAGGAGACAAATCCATGCGAACAGCGCCCCCAGAGGGCTTTGAAGCGGCGGCTTTTTTCTCGGAGTTTATTTCTTCCAGTCCTTGGACGTGTTCCCTGCAACACGACGCCAGGGATCAAGGCTGTCGAAGCCCATCAGAAGGAACTCGATGTCCCGGCCCGGCTTGCTGGACTGCACGTTTTTGAAATTGCGCCGCGGAACGGATTCTTTGGTTTTGAGTGTTTACGACGGGGCGCAAGCGTATGGCTCTCGGTCCTGAAGATCCAAGTTACTGGGTTCAATGGAACCGTTGAGCTCCGGATATGCGGGATGGAGGCTGGAGTTCAATCAAGGCTCGCCGCACCATGAGGCCGTTCAACGAAGGTCTTGCGGGATTTAATGCCCAAGCGCTCGCTGCCCGGCGCTAATTCAATTCTGGCGGGTCGTAGGTCGACGAAACTGCCCAGGGAAACTTCTGCCGCGTCGGTCTCCGGTTGCATTGCATGTTTTTGAACAATGATCTGCCCTGTTCGTGCTAACTAACTGGGACGGGAGGAAGGGACCTATATATAATACGCAGAGAGGAATTCTACGTGGACCGCTCGCTCGAGGAAAAGCTAGCCTCTCTGCCAAGGTTGGGGCTTGGGAATCACCCAAGCAGGACTTGCAAGATATGCGCGGGAACGGCTGTGTTGTTTGATCTTGTCGATTTCAATAAACTGTGTTCCCCGTTTCCATATGCATTTGGTTTTGCGGGCGTGCAGGTTCCATACTATCGGTGCATGGATTGCGATTTCCTGTTTACCGACTTTACCGATGATTGGACCTTCGCTGACTTTGCTCGGTTCGTTTACAATGATGACTATATTAAAGTCGACGGCGACTATGCAGGCGCCAGGGCGGTGCGCACGGCGCTTTATATGAAATCCGTCCTCGATGGATGCCAGCACCTTAAAATCCTGGATTACGGTTCGGGCTCCGGCCGGTTCGCCGACGAGATGAAGCGCTTCGGCTTTCCGAAAGTTCTCGGCTACGACCCCTTTTCGAGCCCAGAGCGGCCGCAGGGGGTGTTCGATTTGATCACCTGTTTTGAGGTCGTCGAGCACTCCCCGGATCCAATGAGAACGTTCTCCGACATCGAGGGGTTTCTCTCTGACAAAGGAGCAATCTTTGTCGGACAGACTTTCCAGCCGGATGACATTGAGCGGATTAGAGGATCCTGGTGGTATCTCGGCCCCCGAAATGGCCATGTCTCAACTTATTCGGAATATACTTTTATCAATATCGCTTCCAAATTGGGTCTCGATTACTATCGCGGTATCCCTTACGTCTTTGGCAGGACCGGGTTGGATGTGGCTACGCAGCGGGCCATCGAGAGAATCGGCACCCCGGTAAAACGAACTGAATTGTTCGCTCCATCCGCCGGGCTGGATCCGCGCTGGCATGGGCTTGAAATGTTCGGGTCCAGTTCCTTCCGCTGGACGGCGGCGGGCGAATTGGCCTGGCCTCCGAAGGGCCTCAATTCCGGTTTGACCTTCATTCGTGTCCCGTTTCTCATGGAAATCGCCGAGGGTTTCGCTGCAAAGTGTCGTATTTTCGTCGACGGGTCCGAGGCGACGACGAGAATCGAGGGAAAGACGATCGTCGCCGAGATCAATCTTGCCAGGGCTGGTCGTTACCGGATCGTTCTGCGAACACCGTCGCCCCTGACCCCAAAGTCTCTGCGCAACGCGTCGGACGACCGTCCTTTGGGGTTGGCGATTCCGGTAGCCCCGACGACGTGAGTGGCCTTTCCCGAGGGCCCGCGATTTGTTTGTCCGCGCTCTTTGCGGCGGGCTTCCCCTAACGGTAACCCGTCAAATGACCTGTTCGAGAGTCGGCCCGATCGAGAGGTCGCGGCTTCGTTCATGCCTCCGGGCACTCGACGATCTCGATCAGCATCGTCCGCCACGACTCCTCCTCGCACGCCGGCCGCGGAAACCGAACCCGCCCAACTTGACCGCCGGCGGCGAGATCCAGACCTTCCGCGTCCAACCCGACCGCCCGCCAGACCTGCCGCCCGGACGGCCCGCGGCCGGCTAGGCGCGCGACCGTCTCGTCGCCAAGCTCGTTGACCCAGCCGATGAGCCGCGGCTCCGCTTCGGCCAGTTCCGCCTCGCCGTCACGCGACGCCAGTATGTCGGCGGGCGCCAATGCATCGGCGCGGCCGAAGCCGCCGTTGAAATGGACGTTTTCGATCGCCAGCCGGAAAAAGGCGAAATCGGCGAAGTCGGCATAGAGCTTCGCCTTCGGATTGCGCTGCAGGTAGCGCGTCCGGGCGCGCGGATCCGCGGCGCGCTCGATCCGGCCGTTCAGCGTGACGCGCGGATGGTTCAGAGGGTCGCCCCGTTCGGCCTCCTCGGCGAGCAGCAGGGAGGCGCGCGGATCCGAGGCGAGGTGACGCGTATGGCGAGCGAGGGTCGACATGAGGAAAAGCGGCGCGCCGTCGAAGTCGCTCGCGACCCCGACGAGCGTGGTCAGCGGCGCGCCCGTCGCCGGATCGAGCGTCGCCAGCGCCGCAGTCCGGGAAAGCCGCATGAGTCGCTTCGCGTCGGCGACGGCTCCAGAGCGGGCGGGCTGGGAATTGACGGGAGCGTTGGGCATTCATGTCTCGGAAGGATGCAGCAGCGCGAAGGGAAGCGCGCAACAAGCGTACAGGTCAAGACTTCTGCCGCAGAAAGACCGCGCTCGCTATAATTCGTATTGCTATGTCAGAAAGTCTGTGACGTGCGAATACAGGCGCCGAGCGATGGCAACCGTCAGTCTTCGGCGCAAGGCGGCGATCGAGTTGGGACCGTGGCGCTCGGTGCGCAGCGTGGGGTTTGCGCAGTTCGGCGCGCAGACTTCGGCTTCGCTCCAAGTCGGGCGATCACCGCGTCGCGACGAAGAACAGCCGGGGGAACGGCAACAGCACGGTTCCGTCGGCTTCGGCCGGGTAGGCTTTGGCGATCTCCGCCTCGTAGCGGGCGAGATAGGCTTCGCGCTCGGCCGGATCGAGCGGGTCAAGGAACGGGCGCAGGCCCGTTCCCTTCACCCACTCGACCACCGCGGGCGCGCCGGAAAGCGGATGAAAATAGGTGGTGCGCCAGACATCGACGCGCGGCGCCTGCGTCCGCAGCAGGCGGAAGTACCACTCGGCGCGATGGCGGGCCGCGCGCGCCATCGAGGCGTCGGCGAGCTTGCCCGCCCACGGGCCGTCGCCCGCGACCTCGCGCATCAGCCGGTGCGAAGGCTCGTCGAGGTTGTCGGGCGTCTGGACGGCGAGGGAGCCACCGGCGGCGAGCTTCGCAACCAGCGCCGGCAGCAGCGCCGCGTGGTCCGTAATCCATTGGATGACCGCGTTGGCGAGGATGATGTCGAAGCCGTCGCCACCCCAGCCAGCGATGTCCGTGACCTCAAAGGAAACGTCGGACAGCCGCTTGCGCGCGGTCGCAATCATGTCGGACGAACTGTCGATGCCGACGATTTCCGCATCGGGGTAGCGCTGACGCAGGACCTCGGTCGAATTGCCGGGTCCGCAGCCGAGGTCCGCGGCGCGGCGAGCGTCCGGGTTGGGGATGCGGCCGACGAGGTCGCGCACCGGGCGCGTGCGCTCCTCCTCGAATATGACGTATTGCGCCGCCGACCAGGACATTCGCGCCCTCAGGGAAAGAGCCGAGTCCGCTCCCACGGAGAATCGAGGGTTGCGCGGGTGAACCGGACCCGATCATGCAGACGGAAGGCGCCGTCGCGCCAGAACTCGATCTCGACCGGCGCAAGCCGCCATCCGCGCCAGTAGGCTGGCCGCGGAATGTCGCCGTCGCCGAAGCGCGTCGCAAAGGCGTCGGCCGCCGCCTCGAGCGCAGCGCGCGATTCGAGCGGGCGGGACTGCTGGCTCGCCCAGGCGCCGATCCGGCTTTGCCTCGGACGGCTCGAGAAGTACGAATCGACTTCCGCGTCGGTCAGCGGGCTGACCGGCCCCCGGAATCGCGCCTGGCGGCGCAACGACTTCCAGTGGAAAAGCGCCGCCGCTTTCGGATGGGCCGCCAGTTCGCGCCCCTTGGCGCTCTCCACATTGCCGTAGAAGGCGAGACCGCGGGCGTCCACGCCTTTGCACAGGAGCGTCCGGACGTCGGGCAGCCCGTCGTCGTCGACGGTCGCGAGCGCCATAGCCTCGGGATCGTTGATCTCCGATCTTGACGCCTCCTCGAGCCACAGCCGGAAGAGCGCGACCGGGTCCTGGGCCTCGGTAAAGTCGGGTTGTGTCGATGCGTTCAAGACGGTCCCGCTGGTTTCCGGTCAATCCGGTCGCCCGATCCGGCGCAACCGTCATAGTCGCCCCAATTGGAATCGACAACAACCTCCGACTCGGCGAAGCTCTGGGCGAATCACGCCGGAAATCCCGGCGACTGAGCCGGACTTGCAGGGCGCCCTGCGAAGGCCCAGATAGGCAAGGGAGACATTGGCGTCCGCGCTTCTGACGAGGCGGGCGGCTTAGAATGGGCTCGTGATGCGTAATCCATATGACGTTCTTGGGGTGACGAAATCGGCCAGCGCCGCCGAAATCAAGTCCGCATTTCGCAAGCTTGCGAAGAAATATCATCCTGATCAAAGCAAAGAGCCGAGGGCGAAAGAACGCTTCGCCGAGGTCGGATCGGCGTACGAGATTATCGGCGACGAAAAGAAGCGGGGCGCGTTCGACCGTGGCGAGATCGACGCGGAGGGCAAGCCTCGCACGCCGCAGTTCGAAGGCTTCGGCTTCGGCCGGCAGCCGGGCGGCGGAGATTCTCGTGGCTTCGGCTTCGACTTCGGCCCTGGCGGATTCTCCCCCGGCGGCTCGATCGACCCCGACATCCTTTCCGAGCTCTTCGGGTCCGGCCGCCGCGGCGGCCGTGCCCGGCCGCAGGCCTCTCGCGGCGAGGATATCGCCGTCACCGTGGCCGCACCGCTCGCTACCGTCGCCCACGGCGGTTCGATCCGCGTCGCCCTTCCGACCGGCAGAACGCTCGACGCGGCCGTGCCGGCCGGAATCGAGGAGGGCAAATCGATCCGGTTACGCGGCCAAGGCCACGCCGGCCAGCGCGGCGCCCCCGCCGGCGACGTCATCGTCACGATCCGCTATGCGACCCATCCGGTGTTCAAGGTCGAGGGCCGCGACCTCCGGATCGACTTGCCGGTCACCCTCTACGAGGCGGTCCTCGGGGGAAAGGTGCGCGTGCCGACGCTCGGCGGCGAGGTGGAAATGTCGATTGCTCCGGGCATGAGCGGAGGGCGGGTGCTGAGGTTGCGCGGCAAGGGCATGCCCGCAACCGCAGGTCAGCCCGCGGGCGACTTGCTCGCGACAGTTCGCATTGCTTTGCCGAGCAGCGCGGACGCGGAGCTGACCGAGCTCATGCGCAGGTGGCGCGACCACAAGCCCTATGATCCACGGTCCGGCATAAGCTGACCAGGACGGAGCACGGCCCCGTCCAGCCGGGGTGAAGTGCTTGTGACCGGATCCACACATTTTGTGACAGCAGCAGGCGATCCCATGCTTCCCATGCGTGTTCCCCAACGCTATGGGATGCTCGCAGACTTTCGCCTTTCGGGACGAAGCAGCGAGGCTTTGATGGAGCAGTCGGAACTGGTCGTCGCCGGACCGGGCGTGATGCGCGGGTTGCGCGGCGTCATCCTTGGGCTGGCGAACAATCGCTCGATCGCCTGGGGCATCGCCAAGGCGGCGCGCGCGGCCGAGGCCGAGGTCGCGTTCACTTACCAGGGCGAGGCGCTGGAAAAGCGGGTGCGTCCGCTGGCGAAGGAAATCGGCGCGGAAGTGCTTGGGCACTGCGACGTGACCGACGGCGCGAGTATCGATGCGGTATTCGCCCAAGCCGAGAAAACTTGGGGCACGATTGATTTCGTTGTCCATTGCATTGCTTTCGCCGACAAGGACCAACTGACCGGCCGCTATATCGACACCACCGAGGAGAACTTCACCAAGTCACTGGCCATCTCCTGCTTTTCATTCACCGCCATCGCCCAGCGCGCCGAAAAGCTGATGAAGAACGGCGGCTCGATGCTGACGCTGACCTATTACGGAGCGGAAAAATGGATGCCGCACTATAATGTGATGGGCATCGCAAAGGCGGCGCTGGAGGCGAGCGTCCGTTATCTCGCTGCCGACCTCGGTGAAAAGGGCATCCGTGTCAACGCCATCTCCGCCGGACCCATCAAGACCTTGGCGGCGTCCGGGATCGGCGACTTCCGTTATATTCTCCGCTGGAACGAGTACAACTCCCCCCTCAGGCGCTCCGTCACGATCGAAGAGGTCGGCGAAACCGCGGTCTATCTGCTCTCTTCTATGTCGCGCGGCGTGACCGGGGAGATTCTGCACGTCGACGCGGGATACCATGTGGTCGGCATGAAAAATCCGGCTGCTCCGGACATCTCCGTCGCCAAGGACGGTTAGTGGCCGCGGCTCCGGCGAGGCTTGGGCGGCTCCACGATCAGTCGCCAGGCGGCGAACGCCGCGATCGCCAGGTGGACAGCAGCGCTTTGCAGAAAAAGCGCCCTCGGGCCGAAGCGCTGCATCAATACGGACGCAATCGCCGGGGCGGCGATCGCGGCGACGCAGTAGATGAATAAGAGGCCGACCGAGACGAAGATCAGATCGTGCGGGGAAGCGCCGTCATTGGCGAGCGACACCGCGAGGGTGTAGAGGGCGTAGGTCGTGACCCCGACGAGGAACCCCAGCCCGATGAGCCGCGCCCCGGGGCCGGTCTGCAGGCTCAGCGCAATCTCGCAGGCTGCGCCCGCAGCCATGGCCACCGCCATCACCAGCCTGCGGTCGATGCGGTCGGAGAGCGAGCCGAGCGGAAAGACGCCGATCGCCGAACCGATCACGATGGCCGAGGTGAACAGCGGCGCGCGGTCGGACGACATGCCGACTCCGACCGCGAAGATGGGTCCGAGCGCGAAGGAGGCTCCGTTTGCCGCCCCCGCCGCGAGGGCCGCAAGACAGGAAAGCGGCGCCACGCGGATGAGCCAAAGGAGACGGGGCCGAACGCTGCGCGGCTGGGCCGGCGGATCGACGCTCGTCATCGCCATGGGAAGGATTGCGAGCGCAAGCAGGGCGCTCGCCACCGCGAACGGGGAGAAGCCGCCCGGTCCCAGCGGCGGCAGCAGCATCTGGCCGCTGGCGGATGCGCTGAAATTCGCGATCTGGTAGAGTGCGTAAAGCGCGCCGCGATTGGAGTTGGTCGCCTTCGCGTTGATCCAGCTTTCGATGACCGCATAGATCCCGGCGAAGACGAAACCGATCAGCGCGCGGAAGACGAGCCACCCCCACGGCGAGACGAACACCGGCATGAGGACGACGGAAACCACCGCCAGTGCGACGAAGGCGGCGAAGGCCCGGATGTGTCCGCCTCGACGGATCGCGGCAGGAGCAGCGAGAGTTCCGGCAAGCATTCCGGCGAAATAAGCCGAGCCGAGAAGGCCGATCGCCAGATCGGAAAAGCCCTCGATTCGCCCGCGCAACGGCGTGGTGACGCCAATAAGCGCGTTGCCGCCGATCAGCAGGACGACCGAAAAGAGCAGAGCGGCGATCGAGGAGAGGGCAGTGGTCAAGCGAGCAATCGGGGAGGGAGGCCGTGTTCATCGTGACACGTCATCCGCGTCCGCGCGAGGCGCTTATGCTCGCACGGGGTACGAATTCAATCGGGGAAAGGCGAAATTCGGCATGCCACGACGGCGATTCGGCTTGTCATGCCCGAGGTTTCGCTTCAAAAGGCCGCGTTCGGGGACATATCGAGGCGCAGAGGAATGGCGAACCAACGTTGGAGCCCTGACAGCTGGCGGTTGAAGCCGGTCGAGCAGGCGCCGGTCTACAAGGACACCGCGGCGTTGGCGCAAATCGAGCGTCAGCTCGGCGGCTATCCTCCGCTCGTTTTCGCCGGCGAAGCGCGCAAACTGAAGCGGGCGCTCGGGAGCGCCGTGGCGGGCGAAGCCTTCATGCTGCAGGGTGGAGACTGTGCCGAAAGCTTCGGCGAGCATTCGGCCGACAATATTCGCGACTTCTTTCGCGTCTTCCTGCAGATGGCGGTGGTGATGACCTTTGCGGCCGCCTCGCCGATCGTCAAGGTCGGCCGCGTCGCAGGCCAGTTCGCCAAGCCCCGCTCGTCCGGCGTCGAGACGATCGGCGGCGTGGCCCTGCCGAGCTATCGGGGCGATATCGTCAACGACATCGAGTTTACGGCTGAGGCGCGCGAGCCCGACCCACGCCGCCAGATCGAGGCCTACCGACAGTCGGCGGCGACGCTGAACCTGCTGCGGGCGTTCGCCACCGGCGGCTACGCCAACCTGGAGAACGCCCATCGGTGGATGCTCGGGTTCGTCAAGGACAGCCCGCAATCGGAACGCTATCAGGGCGTCGCCGACCGGATCACCGAGACGCTCGGCTTCATGCGCGCGATCGGCCTGGACGCCGAGTCGCATCCGGAGCTCAGGGCGACGGACTTCTATACCTCCCATGAAGCGCTCCTGCTTGGCTACGAGCAGGCTTTGACGCGGCTCGAACTCGACATCGGGCGACCATTACGCGACTTCAGGCCATCTGGTCTGGATCGGCGACCGCACCCGACAGCTCGGCGGCGCGCATATCGAGTACTGCCGGGGAATCAAGAATCCGATCGGCTTGAAATGCGGGCCGTCGCTTGGCCCGGAGGAGATGCTGCGGCTGATCGATGTCCTCGACCCCGACGGCGAGCCGGGCCGGCTGACGCTTATCTGCCGGTTCGGCGCAGACAAGGTCGAGGCCGCCCTCCCGCCGCTGCTGCGCGCCGCCAAGCGCGATGGCCGCAAGGTGCTTTGGGTCTGCGATCCGATGCACGGCAATACGGTCAAGACCTCGACCGGCTACAAGACCCGGCCGACCGAGCGCATCGCCCAGGAAGTGCGAAGCTTCTTTGCGGGTTGCCGCGCCGAGGGCGTTTACGCGGGCGGCGTCCATCTCGAGATGACCGGCAAGAACGTCACCGAGTGCACCGGCGGCGCGCGGGCAATCTCGGAATCCGACCTGCGCAACCGCTATCACACCTACTGCGATCCGCGGCTCAACGCCGAGCAGTCGATCGAGCTTGCTTTCATGGTCGCCGACCTGTTGAAGGCCCAACGGCTCGCCCAGCCCGAACGGCCGGTTCGGGCGGCGGAGTGACGGCGGCGAAATCCTGTTTTCCCTTCCCGCCTCCCTCTTCCGCTCGGAAGAGGGAGCCCGGAGCCTGAAGTGCGACTCTCCGATTACGCCGTCGGCCGGGACAACAATTTCAACTTGATCCGGCTTCTGGCGGCGCTGTCGGTCATCTTCAGCCACAGCACCGCGGTGCTCGGACTTCCGGGGGATCGCGAGATCTTCTTCGACCGCCTCGGGCTTTCGGCGGGCGAGATGGCGGTCGACGTGTTCTTTGTCGCCAGCGGCTTCCTGGTGACCGGCAGCCTGGTCAATCGAGGCAGCCTAATTGCCTTCCTTTGGGCGCGGGCGCTGCGCATCTACCCCGCGCTCTGGGTCATGCTCGTGCTGACCGTGTTCGTCCTCGCCCCGGCGCTGACCATCCTGCCCGTCGCCGATTATTTCCGCGCCCCTGGCACATATGAATACTTCTGGAAGTGCGCCACGCTGATCGGCGGCGTCCGCTACTCGCTGCCCGGCGTGTTCGAGACCATGCCGGTGAAGGGCGAATTCAACGGCTCGCTATGGACGTTGCCGATTGAACTCCGAATGTACCTTTATCTCGCGGCGGGCTGGTTCGTCCTTGCCGCCGTCCCCGCGATCCGGGTCAAGGCGCTGACGCTGATCGCGCCGGTCGCCGCGGCCGCCTTTCTGGCGATCATCCTCCGCGGACGCCTTTCGGGCGGCCCGTTCAACGCCGCCGACATTCGCGTGTTCATGTTCCTCGCCGGAACGACGCTCTATCTGTGGCGCGACAAAGTCGCGATGAACCGCGGCGCGATTTTCGCTCTCATGGCGGCGCTGGCGATCGCCTCGCTCAACAAGTCCGTCTTCTTCGTGGCGTACCTCCTCTTCCTCGCGCCGCTTGTTCTCCTCCTCGCCTATATCCCGGGCGGACGGGTGAGGTCGTTCAATGCGTATGGCGACTTTTCCTACGGGGTCTATATCTACGCCTTTCCGATCCAGCAGACCCTGGCGCAGGTCTTTCCGGCGCTGTCGCTTTTCGTGATGATCACCCTGTCCGGTCTTCTCACGCTCGGCGTCGCCGCGCTGTCCTGGCACGGGGTCGAGAAGCGCGCCCTGGCGCTGAAGGGCGATTGCGCCGCCGCGACCGCCCGGGCGCTCAATTTCGGACTCGCCCGGATCGTCGCCGCTGTCCGCTGATCGGCGTTCGCCGCGCGGCGAAGAGAAGGACCGGGAAAACCGGGGGCTCCGAGCCGGGACCGAATTCCCTGAGCAGGGACAAAAGCAGGGAACTTCGCTCATTTCGGCCGGTTTTCGGAAAAGCCGTCCAGAAAAACTCAATGTTTTGAGGCTATTCCGCGAAAATTCCCTACGCGGCCGTGCAGGGAATTTATTCGGCCTTGCAGGGAACTCGAATTCCCTGCTCGGCGAAAAGCAGGGATATCTCACGTCTGACGCGCCGCCGGTCCGGCGTCTTCGCGCGTGAGCCCGGCCCGGCTTGCGGGAGGGGGCGGGATGAGGAGAAATCCGGTTCGACCAAAATCCATCTTGCTCTAAAAGCGGCGCTCCATCGACGGAAAGGATTCGAGAACCGTGAAATCGATCGCCGAACGCATCGCCGAGGAGCTGAGCGTCAGGACCGGCCAGGTCGCCGCCGCGATCGGCCTTCTGGACGAAGGCTCGACCGTGCCCTTCATCGCCCGCTACCGCAAGGAGGCGACCGGGGCGCTCGACGACACGCAGCTGCGCACGCTCGAGGCCCGCCTCGCCTATCTGCGCGAGCTCGAGGAGCGACGCCGATCGATCCTCGATTCGATCCGCGAACAGGGCAAGCTCGACGCTTCGCTCGAGGCCCAGATCAACGAGGCCGACACCAAGGCCCGGCTCGAAGACATCTACCTGCCGTTCAAGCCGAAGCGGCGCACCAAGGCGCAGATCGCGCGCGAGAACGGGCTCGAGCCGCTCGCCGAGGCGCTTTTCGCCCATCCGGAGCGCGAGCCGGTCGCCCAGGCCGAAGCCTACCTGAAGCCCGACGTCGTCAAGAGCGGGCAGGATGCGCTCGACGGCGCGCGCGCGATCCTCGTCGAGCGTTTCGCCGAAGACGCCGAGCTCATCGGCCGGCTGCGCGAGGACTTCTGGAAAAGCGGCCGGATCGTCTCGAAAGTGCGCGAGGGCATGGAGGCCGCGGGGGCGAAATTCGCCGACTATTTCGATTTCTTCGAGCCGCTGATGAAAATCCCCTCGCATCGGGCGCTCGCGCTGATGCGCGGCGAACGCGAGGAGGTTCTCGACGTCAGACTGGTCCCGGACCCGGACGCCGACCCGGCGAGCCGCGCGCTCGGGCCCTTCGAGCTGGCGATCGCCCATCGCTTCGGCATCGCCGATCGCGGCCGGCCAGGCGACCGGTGGCTCCTCGACGCCGCCCGCTGGGCGTGGCGCACGAAGATCGAGACGCAGCTCGCCGTCGACCTGCGCCTGCGCATCTGGACCCAGGCCGAGGACGAGGCGGTGAAAGTGTTCGCCGCGAACCTGCGCGACCTCCTGCTCGCCGCGCCGGCCGGCGGCCGGCCGACGATCGGCCTCGATCCGGGGTTTCGGACCGGCGTCAAGGTCGCGGTCGTCGACGCGACCGGCAAAATCGTCGACACGACGGCGATCTATCCGCACGAACCTCAACGCAGATGGGACGAGAGCATCGTCGTCCTGGCGGCGCTGGCCGCCCGACACAAGGCCGAGCTGATCGCGATCGGCAACGGCACGGCTTCGCGCGAAACCGACCGGCTCGCCGCCGACCTTATCGCCCGCCACCCGCAATTCAAGCTGACCAAGGTGACGGTGTCGGAAGCGGGCGCCTCCGTCTATTCCGCCTCCGCCTACGCGGCGCAGGAGCTGCCGCAGCTCGACGTGACCCTGCGCGGGGCGGCCTCGATCGCCCGGCGCCTGCAGGACCCGCTGGCCGAGCTCGTCAAGATCGATCCCAGGTCGATCGGGGTCGGGCAATATCAGCACGACCTCTCCGAGCAGAAGCTCGGCCGCTCGCTCGACGCGGTGGTCGAGGATTGCGTCAACGCCGTCGGGGTCGACGTCAACACCGCTTCCGCCAAGCTGCTGGCGCGCGTCTCCGGCGTCGGGGAAGCGCTGGCGCAGGCGATCGTCATCCATCGCGAGACGCACGGGCCGTTCCGCAACCGCGCCGCGCTGAAGGAGGTGCCGCGCCTCGGCCCGAAGGCCTTCGAGCTCTCGGCCGGGTTCCTTCGCGTCAGCGGCGGCGACCAGCCGCTCGACCGCTCGGGCGTCCATCCGGAAGCCTATCCGGTGGTCCGCCGCATCCTCGACCGGCTTTCAGCCGACATCCACGCGGTGATCGGCAACGCGCGGGCGCTTCAGGGCCTCAAGGCCGCGGAATTCGCCGATGAACAATTCGGCCTCCCGACGGTCGTCGACATCGTGAAGGAGCTCGAGAAGCCGGGGCGCGACCCCCGCCCTGCCTTCCGGACGGCGGCGTTCAGGGAAGGAGTCGAATCGCTCGCCGACCTCGAGCCCGGCATGGTTCTCGAAGGGGTGGTCACCAACGTGGCCGCCTTCGGCGCCTTTGTCGACGTCGGCGTCCACCAGGACGGGCTCGTCCACGTCTCGGCAATGGCGAACAGCTTTGTGAAGGATCCCCGCGCCGTGGCGAAGCCTGGCGACGTGGTCAAGGTGAAGGTCCTGAGCGTCGACGTCCCGCGCAAGCGCATCGCCTTGACCATGCGCCTCGCCGACCCTGAAGGGGCGAGGGAAGCCCCGCGGGGCGCAAGGAACGACGCCAAGGCGATCCGCGCGGTCAACGCAAAGGCGAGCCAGCCCCCGTCTGGCGCGGGCGCACTTGCCGACGCTTTGCGCCGGGCGGCGGAGAAGGGAAGGCCGCCTCGAGCGTGAGAAAGAGTCGGGCGCGCGCTGGCGCCAGTCTGCAAGGGTGTCGGGGCCAAAACCTGCGGAAAAGTCGCATCGCCGCGGTCTATCCTGCCGAGCGTTTCAATTCCAATGGTTGATCTGGATCGCGGCCGGAGACAGGATCGCGGCGAACAGGCCGGGCAGGAAGAAGAGGATCATCGGCACCGTCAGGGTCGGGGGCAGGGCCGCGGCCTTCTTCTCCGCCGCATTCATCCGCTGGTCGCGGCTTTCCTGGGCGAGGACCCGCAGCGCCGCGCCGAGCGGCGTTCCGTAACGCTCCGATTGCGAGAGAACAGTGATCAGCGATCGAATGGACTCGAGGCTCGTCCGGGCTCCAGAATTTCTCGAAGGCGGTCCGCCGCTCCTCCAGAAACGACATCTCCGCGGCCATGAGCGCCATTTCCTCGGCCATGGCGATGCTTTCAACGCCGATCTCCTGACTGACCTTGCGCACGGCGAGTTCGATCGACATGCCGGATTCGACGCAGATCAGCAGAAGATCGAGGGTGTTCGGAAAGGCTCGCTCGAGCTCCTTGCCCCTCTTGGCGATGGTGTTGCGGAGAAACACCTCCGGCGCCTTGATGCCGGCATATGCGGCGGCGATCGCGACCCCGATCTTGACGATGAAAGGGCGATCCCAGTGGACGATGAAGAGGGAGTAGACCGCCGCGATCAGAAAGAAGGCGATCGGCGCAATCAGGCGAAAAGCGAGGAAGACGTATTCGGCGCCCGCTCCGCGATATCCGGCCCTGGCCAGCTGCCTCTTCGCCGACTCTGTGCTGAGCCACGTGGACAGATTGAGCGTTTCGACGAGCTGCTTGACGATCCCGCTCGGCTTCGACCGCAACGTCGACTTCATCTGCGCCGCGCGCAGCCGTTCGCGTTCGCGGATTCTAATGCGCTCGCGCTCGGTGCTGACCGCCTTGATTCGGCGCGACAGCGTGTCGCCCTGCAGCCATGGCGACGCCAGGGCGACCAGCGACGCCACGGAGCCGGCGGTGGCGAGCAGAACGGCGAGAGTGTGAGGATTCGCCAGCCTGGCCTCGACAAGATCAAGATCCCACAAAGCACAGCTCCCCTCAGATGTCGAAGGCGATCATTTTTTTCATCATCGCGACGCCGATCGCCATCCAGCCGATCGCGATTCCGGCGATCATGCGCCCATGCGCGGTGATCCACAGCAGCGAGACATACGAGGGAGACGATGCGTAGAGCGCTCCGACCACCAGGAACGGAACCGCGCCGATAATGACGGCGGAAGCCTTCGCCTCCATCGACATGGCGGCGATCTTTCCCTTCATTTTCTTTCGTTCACGCAGGACGCGGGACAGGTTGCCGATCGCTTCGGAAAGATTGCCTCCCGCCTGTCCCTGGATCGAGATCACGATCGAGAAGAAATTCGTTTCCGCGACGGGAATCCGCTGGGCCATCCGCTCGACGGCCTCGGGCAGCGTGAGCCCGAGCGACAGCGACTCCACGATCTTCACGAACTCGGATCTGACCGGTTCGGCGCTCTCGTTCGCCGCGATCCGGATCGTGTCGCCGAGCGGCAGCCCGGACTTGACGCCGCGCACGATGATGTCGATCACGTTGGGGAAATTGGCGACGAATTTGGCGATCCTCCGCCGGCGCAGCCGCTCGAGCAGGAAGCGCGGCAGACCGGCCGAGCCGATCAGCGCGACCATCGCCGCGAGCAGCGCGTTCTTCGAATTCGACCCACGCCGCCGCGGCGAGCAGGAGCCCCAACACGACGCTGGCCGCGATGAACCGCCGGCGGCTCACCGCGAGCCCGGACTGTTCGATCCTGGCCTGCAGGTTGTTCCGCCGCCGCTTCGCCTTCTCGAGATCGCGCAGGCCCTCGGCGATCTGCTTCTTGCGCGCCGTTCTCTCGTCCTGAGCCGAGACCGCGTTCGTCGTGGTCGAGGCCCGCGCGACGGAGGCGCGTCGCTTTTGCGCTCGAGAGTCGCCTCCCACCAGGAGAAAGGCGCCGGCGCCAAGGCCGACCGCCAGCAAGCCTGCGAGCGCCATAGGGTTGATCATGCGGATCCGGACCCCGTTCCCTCAACTTCAGTGCGCCTCGGCGACTTCGGAAGCGTCCAAAGCCGCCGCGAGACGCTTCTCTTCGCCAAAGACGCGCGCCCGTTCCCAGAAACGCGGCCGCCCGATTCCGGTGGACCGGTGCTGACCCTTCAGCCTCCCCTGAGCGTCTTCGCCCTGAATGTCGTAGACGAGGAGGTCCTGAGTGATGACGACGTCGCCTTCCATGCCGACGACTTCGGTGACGTGGGTGATCCTTCGCGACCCGTCGCGCAGGCGGGCCGCCTGAATGATCACGTCGATCGACGAGGTGATCATTTCGCGTATCGTTTTGGTTGGCAGCGCGTAGCCGCCCATGGTGATCATGGACTCCATTCGGCTGAGCGCCTCGCGCGGCGAATTGGCATGCAGCGTACCCATGGAGCCGTCGTGACCGGTGTTCATCGCCTGGAGCAGGTCGAACGCCTCGGGACCGCGCACTTCGCCGACGATGATCCGCTCCGGGCGCATGCGCAGGCAGTTCTTCACAAGGTCGCGCATGGTGATCTGGCCTGCCCCCTCGAGGTTCGGCGGTCGGGTCTCGAGCCTCACCACATGCGGCTGCTGGAGCTGCAATTCGGCGGCGTCCTCGCAGGTGATCACGCGTTCGTCGACGTCGATGTAGTTCGTCAGGCAGTTCAAGAGGGTCGTCTTGCCCGAGCCGGTGCCGCCAGAAATGATGACGTTGCAGCGCACCCGGCCGATGACCTTGAGAATCTCGGCTCCGGCCGGGGAGATGGCGCCAAACCGGACAAGCTGGTCGAGCGTCAGCTTGTCCTTCCTGAACTTTCGAATCGTGAGCGCGACGCCATCGATGGCCAAGGGGGGAGCGATGACGTTGACGCGGGACCCGTCGAGCAGGCGGGCGTCGCAGATCGGCGAGGATTCGTCGACCCGCCTTCCGACCTGGCTGACGATCCGCTGGCAGATGTTCATCAGCTGCGCATTGTCACGGAAGCGCACGCTGGTGAGCTGGATCTTTCCGGCGACCTCGATGAAGCATCGCGCCGGGCCGTTGACCATGATGTCGGCGATGTCGTCGCGGGCGAGCAGGGGCTCGAGCGGACCAAAGCCGAGAACGTCGTTGCAGATGTCATCGAGCAGGTCTTCCTGCTCGGCGATGGACAGCACGAGATTCTTGATCGTGACGATCTCGTGCACGATATCGCGAATCTCCTCGCGCGCGGCTTCGGTGTCCAGCTTGGACAGGGCGGCTAGATCGATAGCTTCGATCAGGGCGCTGAAGATCAACGATTTCGTCTGATAATAGGCGTCCGACTTCCGTTCGGCGGGCGCGCTCGGCGGCGGCGGCGGCTTGACAGGCTCTGCGGCCGCGCTCGCGATCACGACGCCCGCGGGAACGGGCGGCGAGCCGGGAACCGGGTTTCCGCGTTTGCCGAACATCTCCAACTTCCTTCTTGGCTGCGGACGCCGGTTGGCGCACCGCGCCAATTCCTCTTACGCCCGCAGGCGCGCAAATCTTCCGACAAGCGGATTGAAGAAGCCTTTCCTGGACTTCGCCGCGTCCCTGCGTCCGGCGACCGCCGCTGCCAAGTCGACAAAAATCTGCGCTGTTTTTCCCTTCGGCTCGACCTCGGCGATCATCTGGCCGTTGTTGGCCGCCGACCCGAACAGTTTCGCGTCATGCCCGATGATGGCGGCCGGCGCGACCTCGACGGTCTTGGCGAACTCGGCCGCTGCGATTTCCGGCCGCTTCATCATGCCCACGGCGTTGAGAACGAGCCGAGGCGGATGGTCGTGCGCCCGGGCCCCCTTCAGCAGGTCGATCATATTCTTCGCGTTGCGCAGGTTGGCGAGATCCGGATTGGCGACCACCACCACCTCGTCTGCAGCGACGAGGGTGCGTCGTGCCCATCCCGTCCAGACATGCGGGACGTCGAGCACGCACCACGGCGCCGCCGCGCGCATCGCGTCGAGCAGCGTATCGAACGACGTTTCCGGAAAATCGAGAACGCGATCCAGAATCGCCGGCGCCGCGAGAAGGCTGAGGCGCTCGCCGCACTTGGACAGCACCCGATCGACGAGCATGGCGTCGACCCGGTCGGGGTCGAACACGGCGTCCGCGACACCCTGCGGCGGATCCTGATTGAAATTGAGCGCGGCCGTCCCGAAGGCCAGGTCGAAATCGGCGACGATCGTGGCCATTTCGGTGACCGACGCGAGCGACCAGGCGAGGTTGTGCGCGATCGTCGAAGCGCCGACGCCGCCCTTCGCGCCAACTACCCCAATCAGCCGGCCAAGCGGTTTGGAGCCGGGCGCGCGAAAGAGTTCGGACATCGCGCGCAGAAAATCGACGACGTGGACCGGAGCCACCAGATATTCGTTGACGCCGCGCGCCACGAGCTGGCGGTAAAGAACGATGTCGTTCGTGCTCCCCAGGACGACGACCTTCGTCCCGGAGTCGCAAAGGAGCGACAGCGCGTCGAGCCGCTCGATCAGATTGCTTTCGTCGCGGGGGGCTTCGAGCACGATGACGTTCGGCGTCGGAGCAGCCTGATAGGCTTCGATCGCCGCCGCCGCTCCTCCCATGTTGTGCCTGACGTGCGCCTTGGCGAGCCTTCGGTCGGCGGCCGCCGCCTCGATCAGGGCGGCGACCTCGGCGGACTCGCAGAATGCGTGAATCGAGACGCGCGGGATCGGGTCGATCCGATGATGCAGATGAGTCGTCGAGTTCTCTTGCACGTCCGCGGCGGTCATTGGTGGGTCCCGCCGATCGGCGTGAGGCCGGTGGACCAGGCCGTGCCCGGGTCCTGGCCCTTGCGGACAGCCTCGATTGCGCGGGTGCGCATGGCGACATCGGACGGGCCCAGAGCCCGGGCCTGAACGAAATCACGCGGGTCGGCGACCTGAGCGGCGACCACGGACTGGGTCGCGCAGCCGAAGTTCTCGTATGGCTCGTTCTTCCACCCTTCGAGGGACGATCCGGAAGCGAGGTCCTCCGGCCACAGTCCGCAGGGCGTCTTCACCTCCGCCTTGAGACTCATGAAAGCGACCTGGATCGGCGCCGCGCCGGATCCATAGGGAAAGTAAGCGCCCGAGCCGACCCTGGCTCGGAGACCCGACCTGCGCAAGACTTGGCGAATTTCGCTCGCGACCCGCCAATCCGAGCCTGCGTGGCCCGGGACGAAGATCACGACCTCGCCCGAGCCGAAGTTGCGATATTGTTCGGCGAATGACCGCAGGTTCGCGACCGTGCGCGCATCGAGCGCCCCGCCGATGGGATAGACATCGAGGCGGGACGGGGCCGTGGCGAGGGCGATCGCGTGGCGCGTCTGGAAATCGCCGGGGAAGGCAGGCTCGGACGAAGCATAATCTGTCATGCACCCAGACTGCAGGCAGGCGAGCGCCGCCAGCATGCCGACGCCGGCGCAGCGCCTCGTGATCGCGTTCGCCGGAGCCGGACGAACGTTGGCGCGATCGGTTCTCGACACTTTGGTTCCGGTCATGGCGTAGCTCGACTTCATTGAGTGACGAATCCGATCTTCCCGGCGTACCCCGGCAGAGGTCGAAGCGATCCGGACGTGGAATAGATCCGGTTGACCCGCCCCAGCAGCACAGCCTGCGGGTCGCTTGCGTCCTCAAAGTTCTGATCCGGCCTGACGACCTGCGACGAATCGATGGCGTGCACGATGTAGGGCGTGACGATGATCATGAGCTCCGTCTCGTTGCGCTGGTAGTCGCGGGAGCGAAACAGCGCGCCGAGAATCGGCAGGTTCATCAGTCCCGGCAAGCCGTTGATGGCTTGCTGGGTCTGCGTCGAGATCAGGCCCGCGGTGGCGATCGATCCGCCCGAAGGCAGTTCGACGGTGGTTACGTTGTTGCGGGTGCGAAATCCCGGGATCGAAATCCCCTGGAACGTCACCTGCGACGCATAGTCGACGTCGGTGACTTCGGTTGCGGTTCGCAGCTGGATGCGCCCCTGGGACAGGACCACCGGAGTGAAATTGAGGGTCACGCCATAGGGCTGCTGGATGAAACCGTACTGGCAAGTGGGGTTGCACTGGATACTATTGAGGATAGGAACGGTTCCGCCGGCCATGAATTTCGCGCTCTCGCCCGAGACCGCCGTCACGGTCGGCTCGGCGAGCGTATGAGCCACTCCCTGACGCTCGAAGGCCCTCAAGGTGGCGCTGAAGCTTCCGCTCCCCTTGAACCAGTTCAACGTCGCCTGGGTCGCGGAAAGCGCGCCGTTGATCGCGAACGGGTTATCCAGCGTGAGGCTGCCGTTCGGACCGCTGCCGCTCATGTTGACCCCGAGCTGCTTGACGATATCTCGACGGATCTCGGCGACCGTGACCCTGAGGCTGACCTGATCGAGGCCGCGGATGGTCAATGAATTGATGACTTTTCCGTTGGTCTTGTTGTCGCCGCTTCCACCGGAGCTGATTGAGACGGCAGCGCCGGAAGCTGATGAGGAAGGGGCCCCCGCCCCGGCTGGTCCGGAGGAAGGCGTCCCCGCAGCGTCAACCACGAAGCCGGAAGCGATATCCATCGCCTTCTGCGCCTCTTCAGCCGACGCGACCGACCCCGAGAGAATGATCGAATCGGCGACGGTGCGAACGCGAATCTCATTGCCGGGAATCGCGGCGTTGAGAAGAAGCGACAATTCTCCCACGTCGCGACCGACCGAGATTTCTATGATTTTGATCTTTTGGCCTTCCCTGCCCAAGGCGAATATGCTCGTCTGGCCGCTGGCGATTGCCGAGACGTAGATTTTCCTTGCCGAGCGGACGATGGCGTTGGCGACTCTCGGGTCGCCCACATAGATTTCCGACGCGTCTTCCGGCAGGTCGCAAACGACTGACTTGCCGACGCCCATTTGCAAATGCTTGACGAGACCCCCGCTCGCGCACGTCATCAATTGGGACGCATCGGGCTCAGCCGCGGGGGAGGCGGTGATCGTCGCCGCCGCGACGACGCTGAGGGCGATCGCGGCGCGAAAGGCGAGCCTGAGCGCGCTCATCGGACGACCTGCTGTGCGGCGCCGAAGCGGACAACTGTCATATCGCCCTTCTGGCCGCGGCCGACGCCTGCGACGGTTTGGGCCGGGCCTGCGCTGTCGGCGAGGCTGCGCAGAACGAGGTGGAGATTCGAGTTGCCCGCCTGCTGTGCGAGAATGATCAGATTGACCTGGTCGGGGTCCAATTCCAGCGTGGCGTTGCCGCCGGTCACGACCTTCTTGCCGTTCTGCTCCTCGACGTTCTGTCCGATGGCGAGCACACGGACATTGGCGAGTATGGTCTGCGAGGAGAAAACTTCGACACCGCGCGCCTTCGTCGCTTCGTCGTCGCGCGCGATGCGGACGACGTCGACGCGGTCATTGGGCAGAATGAATCCGCCAGCCGACGAATCTCCCGCATTGTCGATCTTGATGGCGACCGCTCGCATGCCGGTCGGCAGGATGGCTGCCATGAAGCCTGCGCCGTCCCCCGGCTTGACCAGCTTGTCGCGTCGAACGGGCTCTCCGCGAATGAGCGCCACGCGCGTCATCGAGCCTTTGATGTCCTGTATGGCGTTTGCGTTCGCTGATTTGATGATCATCGGGTCGGACAGCGCCGCCTTCGGCCATGTCTGCCAGCCGAGCGCGCTTTCGTCGACAGTGACGCCCATTGGCAGGTCCTGCCGGGCGACCAACACCTGATCGACATCGACCGCGGGAGCCTCCCGCGCCTGTGGTTGGGCCGGTTTGGCGCTCTGGCCGGTCGCAAAAAGCGCGTATGCAGCTCCGAAAGCCACCACGGCGATGGCGCCGGCAACGAATAGTCTCTGATTCATCAGGCGCCGAGTCCTCGACCAACCAACCTCTATCAGGTCAATCTATCCAAACGATTGTCAAAACATGGTTAATATGGCGGCTGATCCCGAAATTAGAACGATGATAATAATATAAATTTCAATCGTTATTCCGATTGGGAAGACATTGCGTCAATTGTCATGTGGCTCAGTTCATATACAACTCATAAAGACTGACGCATAGGTGATGCACATTGTCCATGAACTATGACAATAGTTTCGAAAAAATTGGGGTGTGGGGATACTCGATCATGCCGGCGGCGGCCAACGCGATTCCGTAGGGAACGCCGGATTTCGGATTGTGCAATCGACTGATCGCCGGGAACCCAGCAAGGATAGCCGGGAGCGGCGTTGCGCGCGCCATCAGAAGGCCGAGCGTGAGCGCACCCCCGAAGATGGAAGCCGCGATTCCGTAGTCGAGAACCTGACTCCAACCCATCCAGAGGGCCGTTGCCGCGGCGAGTTTCGCGTCGCCCCCGCCGATCCAGCCAGCCGAGAACATGCTGAACGCCACAATGAGGATCACGATCCCACAGGATGCATCCGATAGAATCACTTGCGACGGCAGGCACAAAGCAGCCAGCGTGAAGTAGGTAAGAGCCAGGACCGCCGGAATTGGGTTGGGGATCCTCATCGTCAGAAAGTCCATCGAAGCCGACAGGGCCATCAGCCCAGGAAAAACCATGGCGATGAATAGTGTGAGAGCCATCGACGAGCGCCAACTCGCTTTTTAATGTAATACAATGTCTTTCATAGGTAATGATTCATACTTATAGTCCCGCGTGCACTGTTGATCCTTCCGTTTGGTCATCGTGCATCATAAAGCGCCTTTGGTTTTCCATTGTCACCGGCAGAATAATTATCCCCATCGACTTTCAAGCGGGTTAATGACCGTCGACGCAGTCTGCCTTGAGAGCGGCGGAACAAGGTTCGGGGGACAGAAGCGGCGCGTTCAGAATCGACGCCTGTACCGTCACGCCCCGCCGGCTTCGCCGGGCGCCTGGGGCGTCAGGTCGAGCCGCGGCCGGCCTTCACGGTCCTCGACCTCGACGATCCACACGTCGGGATCGAACGAGAGTTCGCGCGAAAGGCGTTCCTCCGCGTCTCGATCCCCGATCCACTCCGCGCGGTGCATTCGCGTGAAGACCCTGTCGACACCGCGCTCGAGACCCGTCGCCAAGGATTGTGGAGCCGGTCCGTAGAGAGCTGATCGTCCGTCCAGCCTGTCGATCTTCACGAATATCGCGCCGGCGTCCGGCGCGCCCCGGCGGCGCAATACGGCGCTGACCCCTTCCACGCCGCAGCGGCGCAGATAGGCGGAGACCCAAATATCGGATCGCAAGCGCATTTAGCACCCCGCCGCCAGCGCACAGGAGACGGCCCCGCTCCTTCGGCGGGCGCCGCGATTGAAAAGCGAAGCGTCGCGCCCGACGGCAAGCCCGTCAGGACGACGCCGGAAGCGATTCGTCACAATCCGCGCCTTCCGCGATCAGCGCCTGGAGGGAGGAATCGCGCGCGACGGCTTCCGCATTCAGGCGCGCGCACGCCGTCTCGATCGTATCCTGCAACCGAATGGCGAATGTTTCCCGGTCAAGGCCCGGGGGGATCGGCGGCAGGTATTCGATAACGGTGATCCCCGGCCGCCGGATAAACCCCCTTCGCCGCCAGAAGAGTCCCGTATTCACCGCCACAGGCAGGCACGGCGCTCCCGTGGCGGCGTAGATGACCGAAACCCCATTCTTGTACCTGGGCGGAGCCCCTGGGGGGCGTCGAGTGCCTTCGGGATAAATGAAGATCTGCCGGCCGGCGGCGAGAACGGGTTTTGCGGCGTCGCCAATCTGTTGCAGCGCTTGCCGCCCGCGGGTCCGGTCGATCGCGATCTGTTTCGACACGATCAGGTAGAGGCCGAACAAAGGAATATAAGTCAGTTGCCGTTTCAATATGATGGCGAAGTCCGGAGCATATTTGAGCAGCGCGAAAGTCTCCAGGAAGGACTGGTGCTTGGCTGCGATCAGAACGCCTCCGGGCGGAATATTCTCAAGCCCGCGGTATTCCAACTTCAGCCGGCAAACGTGCTCGAGCAGCCAGACCGAAACCGCCCGCCAGGCCGAGGCGAGCGCGAAAATTCCCCGCCGGCCGCCCAGGATCATTGGCAGACCTGCGATCATCAGCACGACAAGCGCCACGTAGAAGAGGATGTTGAAGATCACCGATCGAACGGCGATCGCCGCGTCTCTCGGCTGTTCAGACCGGAGACGGAGGTTCGTCGTCACTGAAGGCCCCCGAGATGACGAAAGACGATTGCTCGGGAGACGAGACCCGTGAGCACGGTCACAACCCCGCCGATGGCGATCAAGGCGGCATATCCAGGCGGGCCGAGCGCAAAAGCCCCGAACATCGCCGCGATCTGGGCGCCGCCTTCGGAATTCGCCAACGACCGGGAGAAAGTCGCCGCGGCCAGAAAGAACGCCGTGGCCGACGCCCCCCCGATCAGGGCTCCGCGGAAGCCTATGTTGCGAAAGTGAGTTTCAAATTCATGAGCGATGAATTTGTCCGAAGCTCCGACGAAATGGAGCACTTCGATAATCTCGCGATTTGCCGCGACCGCGCCGCGGGTCGCGAACCCGATCGCGATGGCCATCGCAACAATCATCAGCGCGAACAAGGATAGCGCAAGGACTACGACGGCGTTGGCCATCGTCCCAATCCGGGCGGCCCATATCCGTCGATCGCTGAGCGAGGCCTGCGGAGCCGAATGCGCCAGAGCGTCCCGCAATCCCGCCAGGTCCTCTTCGGTCCCGCCCTCCATGTCGACCACGAGAATTCGAGGAACGGGCAGCGCGTCGAGATCGAGTCCATCCCCCAGCCAGGGTTGTAATAATTTCCCGGATTCGGCGGCGGAATAAGCGCGGACGTGTTTCACCCCGCGCGCTTGCGACACGACGGAGACGACCTTCGCAACAAGGCCGTCGAGGTCAATCCCCGCATCAGGCTTCACCTGGATCGTGACCTCTCTCAGAACATCCGATCGCCAGCCCTCGGAGGCCTGCGCCAGGAGGAGGGCGCCACCCGCGGTCAGACCGGCCAGGAAGGTCATGATGGCGATGACGGCGGCCAGTGCGCGTCCTGCGACGGACTCGCTCGGAATGAGGGGCATGCGCCGGTTCAGGGCCGCCTGCGGCGCGAGCGCGATTTGCCGGTCGCGAACTGCCTCCTTCATGTCGAGACGCCGTCGAACGTCGCGACTCTTCCATTCCCGACGACCAGGCGCCGGGCGAAACCGAACTGATCCATGAGCGGCAGATCGTGCGTGGCGATGACGACCGCCGTTCCGAGCCGGTGCAGTTCGATAAACAGCCTCAAGAGCCGGCGGGCAAGGCCGGGGTCGACGTTGCCGGTCGGCTCGTCGGCGAGAAGGAGCTCCGGTCGGACGATGAGCGCTCGGGCGATTGCGGCGCGCTGCTTTTCGCCGCCGGACAAAAGGACGGGCGACGCGTTGATGCGGTCGCCCAGACCGACCCACCGCAACAGTTCGATGACTTCGGAGCGGTATTCCGATTCCGCCCGCCCCATCGCACGCAGCGGAAGAGCTACGTTTTCGTACGTCGTGAGGTGGTCGAGCAGCCGGAAGTCCTGGAACACCACGCCGATGCGCCTTCGCAGCGCCGTCACCTGCGCCTTGCTCAGCGCCGCCGCATCCTGGCCGAAAATGTGGATCGTTCCCCGTGTCGGGCGCAGCGACAGCAGCATCAGTCTCAGGAGGGTGGTCTTGCCGGCGCCGGACGGACCCGTCACGAACTGAAAGCTTTGCGGCTCAATGGAGAAATTGAGATCACGCACGACCTCCGGCCCCATACCGTAACGCAAGCCGACGTTCTCGAACCGTAACACGCGCTCTCCGATGGTGGCGGAGCCGTACCCATTTCGTGGGGCTTTAGCCATAAACCCTGGCGAACGCCAGCATCCGCAGTCGCATTCGTTCTAGGCGGCGAACGGACGCCGCGTCCACGCTTGCGGCCTGGCAGGATTATGGGCAAGGATTGGCCGAGGAACCGCATCGATCCTCGCGTGTACCGTTCTTGAGCTGGCCCGCGCAACGTGTCGCGCGGCGCCGAGGTTTTACGGGCCGCAGGGGGTCACCGAGGCGCGTTCGATGTGCGGCGCGATCCGGGGCGTAGCGGATATCGGAGGGCCTTCCTTGCCTGAGAGTCGATTTCAGTCTTTTGCCGCATCCGGAGGCCCGGGAAAACAGGACGGGCGCGTGGCCGAGTTGCGCCGGGAGTTGGAAAGCTTGCGCCTACAGGGTTTCATCGTTCCTCGGGCAGACGAGCATCAGAACGAGTACGTTCCGGCGAACGCCGAGAGATTACAGTGGCTGACGGGCTTCGGCGGATCGGCGGGGATCGCCGTCGTGTTGAAGGAGAAAGCGGCGCTGTTCGTCGACGGACGCTATACCGAGCAGGCGAAATCGCAGGTGGATGCGTCTCTTTTCGAACTCCGGCATCTTGTCGACGATCCGCCGGCCGAATGGATCGGACGAACCCTCCGCCCTGGCGAGAGACTCGGATACGACCCGCGGCTTCACACTCCGGATTCGGCGGCGCGATTCGCCTCAGCGTGCAGGGGGGTCCAAGCGGAGTTGGTCGCCGTCGACGTCAATCCGATCGATGCGATCTGGAAAGATCGTCCGGGGCCCCCGTTGGGCGTCATCACGCAGCACAAGGGGCGCTACGCGGGGGAAAGCGCCGCGGCCAAGATCGCTGGCGTTCGGGCGGCGCTGACAGGCGCCGACGGGTTGCTGATAACAGACCCGCACAATTTGGCGTGGCTGTTCAACATCCGCGGCGCTGACGTGTCGCATACGCCTCTGCCCCTCGGCTTCGCCTACGTGCCAGCCGAGCGGAGGCCTACCCTGTTTCTCGATTCGCGGAAGCTCTCGGACGCCGTAGAGGACAGTCTCGGCGAACTCGCGGAACGGCTCGAGCCCGACGCCCTCGAGCCCTTTGTCAGGCGGCTCGGTCAGGAAGGAGCGCGCGTCCTCTTCGACGCCGCCACCGCGCCTGCCTTTCTCACCCAGGCCCTGGAGAGGTCGGGCGGGAAGGCGGAAGTCGGCAAGGATCCAGTCTCGCTGATGAAAGCCATCAAGAACAAGGCAGAATTGGCGGGAGCGAGGGCCGCCCATCTACGCGACGGCGCGGCAATGGCGCGGTTTCTGGCGTGGTTCGATGCTGAAGCGGCGCGCGGAAAGCTCACCGAAATCGACGCGGTCAAAGCGCTGGAGACTTTTCGACGGGCAACCGGCGCGCTGAAAGACATATCGTTTCCGACGATCGCCGCCGCCGGACCCCATTCCGCGCTTCCGCATTACCGCGTCACGCTGGAGTCGAACTCCATGATCGGCCGCGGCATATTTCTCGTCGACAGCGGCGGCCAGTATGAGGACGGAACGACCGACATAACCCGAACCATCGCGGTCGGCCGCCCGACGCGCCTCGTACGGGATCGGTTCACGCGCGTTTTGAAAGGTCATATCGCGATCGCACAGGCGTTGTTCCCGAAAGGAACAAGCGGATCGCAGATCGATGCGCTGGCGCGTCTTCCGCTCTGGCGGATCGGAGGGGATTTCGACCATGGCACCGGACATGGCGTCGGATCCTATCTTTCCGTTCATGAGGGACCGCACCGCATATCGAAAAAAGCGGAGACGCCGCTGGTTCCGGGAATGATCCTTTCGAATGAACCCGGCTTTTACCTGCCGGGCGAATTTGGCATCCGGATCGAAAATCTGCTGATCGTCGAGTCACGGGCGATCCCGGGGTCCGACAGGCAAATGCTGGGATTCGAAACCATCACCCTCGCTCCGATTGACCTGCGCCTCATCGACTGGAAGTTGATGGATCCGGTGGAGATCAGGTGGCTCAACGACTATCATTCCCGCGTCCGCAAGTCGCTGTCGCCGCTCGTCGACACCGCTACGCGGCGCTGGCTCGCGACCGCGACACGTCGTGCGAATTAGCAACCCCAGCCGTTTACGGGGATCCCCCTGGGAATAGCCTTATTCCAATCGCCAAGGCTCGACGCGGGGTTGTGCTGCCGACCGGCCGAAATTATAGGTCTGGGCTTGGCTTTGTCATCGATTTGCGGCGGCGTCGCGCAAGAGGGCCGATTGCCGCGTGTCGCGGCGAAAGTCGCCGGAGTCATCCATGGCTCGGAATTGGATCGGCAATTCGTGACGACCCTCGACGCTCAAAAACTATCCGATTTTTACGATTCCCCCCTCGGCGAGGTGTCGAGAAGGATTGTCGGGAGAGTCATACGCTCGCGCTGGGCGAATACGACCGGCCTGACGATCGCGGCGCTTGGATACGGATTGCCTTACCTGGATCGGTTTCGCGATCGCGCCAGTCGCTGCGTGGCGCTGATGCCCTCACAGCAGGGGGCCGTCGTGTGGCCCGAGTCCGCAGGCTGCGCATCCGCGCTCGTTTGGGCGGACATGCTCCCGTTACCGGACGCGTCCATCGATCGCCTGCTTGTGGCGCATGCGCTCGAAGCGGTCGAGCGGCCGGAGGCGCTGCTGGAAGAGGCGTGGCGCGTCACGGCTCCGCAGGGGCGCGTGATCGTGGTGGCGCCCTCCCGTCGGGGCATATGGGCCCGCGCCGACCGGACGCCGTTTGGCCAGGGCTCGCCTTATTCCAGGGCCCAGTTGCGTGAATTATTCAACCACGCCATCCTCTCGCCGGTATTCTGGGGCGAGGCGCTTTATTTTCCACCGATAGCAAGGAATTATGTCATTCGCTCCGCCTCCGCGATTGAACGCGTCGGAGCCGCGTTGCGTCTGCCTTTTGCCGGGGTGCATGTGGTGGAAGCGATAAAACAGGTCCATCGGCCCGTCGGAACGCACGCGGTTGCGAGGAGTTCGACTTCCGCGGCTACGCCCCGCCCTGCCGCCCCAAACGGTGCCTCCCTGCGGGTTCGGAGAATCGCCGCGCCAGATAGAGACCGTGCTTCGCGTTGCGGCGCCGATGACGAACGGCCCTTTGTCGGAGCTTGCGCTGCTCGGGTCGATCCTGGTCGACCGAGCGTTGACGTTCGAGAGGTCAGCCTCGCAGGCGACCGCTGGCCGCGCTGGCCTTCGGCCTGCCCCTCTACTGCAGCCAACAGGATGATGCCGTGACGGCGTTCGAGACGATTCGCGAAGATTTCGCCTCCCTCAATGACTGGGAGGACCGCTACCGCTACCTGATCGAACTCGGGAACGGCCTCGAGCCCCTGAGCGAGGCCGCGCACAACGATATGAACAAGGTGCGGGGTTGCGTGAGCCAAGTCTGGCTGGAGAAAGAGCCGCGGGTCGACGACGCCGGCAGGACGACCTTCCATTATCGGGGCGACAGCGACTCGCACCTCGTTCGCGGATTGATCGCCGTCGCCATCGCCCTGTTCTCGGACCAGGCCCCGCGGCAAATTCTCGCCGTCGATTCGATGGCGACGTTTCGCGCGCTGGGCCTCGATCAGCATCTCACTCCGCAGCGGTCGAACGGCGTCCGCGCCATGATCGACCGCATCCGGTCCGACGCAGCGGCCGAGGAGATGATCCGGCCAGGCGCAAGCTGATTGACCATCTGCCGAAGGGCTTGCGGCTTGCGCGCCCAGCGTCAGGTGTCGCGATCCCGCGACGCCTGCGGCGAAGAGCACGCTTGCTTTGCGAGCCGCGACGCCTCATTCGGATCACAGGGGAATGGGGCAGGCGGCCGCGCTTTCGATCGCATGCCGCTTGTGTTACGAGACCGGCAGAAGGAAGGGTCCGCGCGCGCCTCGCGTGGACGGAGGGCAGACCGCGCGATGACAGAGCGGCGAAGCAGTTTTGACTACGAGGAACTCCTCGCCTGTGGCAGGGGAGAGCTGTTTGGCGCGGGAAACGCCCAGCTGCCCCTGCCCCCAATGCTGATGTTTGATCGCATTTCCCGGATTTCCGAGACTGGCGGCGCAAACGGCAAGGGCGAGGTTCGGGCCGAGTTCGACGTAATGCCCACCCTCTGGTTTTTCGACTGCCACTTCAAAGGCGATCCCGTCATGCCGGGATGCCTCGGTCTCGATGCGCTTTGGCAGTTGACCGGATTTTTCCTCGGTTGGCTCGGCCTGCCCGGCCGGGGCCGGGCGCTTGGGGTGGGTGAAGTGAGATTCGCTGATCAGGTGCTCCCGACAGTGCAGAAGGTCGTTTACGGCGTTGATATGAAACGGGTCTTCAGGGGCAAGCTGGTCCTCGGCCTCTCCGACGGATGGCTGGAGGCAGACGGCAAGCGCATATACGATGTCAAGGATATGCGTGTTGGCCTGTTCAGCCCGGCGGCTCCAGCCTGAGGGCTGGTTGCGCCCGACCCGGCGAAGCACGGAGAAAGTTCAAATGAGACGTGTCGTGGTCACGGGGATGGGCATCGTGTCCTCGATCGGCTCGAATACCCAGGAAGTCACGGCGAGCCTCCACGACGCCCGGTCCGGGGTGACCCGGGCCGAGAAATATGCCCAGCTCGGGTTTCGCTCTCAGGTGCACGGCGCTCCGACGCTCGTCGCCGAAGAGGTGGTTGACCGCAGGGCGATGCGCTTCCTCGGCGGCGGCGCCGCCTGGAACCATGTCGCGATGGATCAGGCCATCGCCGACAGCGGTCTTGCGCCGGACGAGGTCTCGAACGAGCGGACCGGCATCATCATGGGGTCGGGCGGACCCTCGACGCGCGCGATCGTCGAGGCGGCGGACGTCACGCGAACGAAAGGCCCCAAGCGCGTCGGGCCGTTCGCGGTCCCCAAGTCGATGTCCTCGACCGCGTCGGCCACCCTGTCGACCTGGTTCAAGATCAAGGGCGTCGGCTATTCGATCTCGTCGGCCTGCGCGACGTCAAGCCACTGCATCGGCGCGGCGTTCGAGCATATCGCCATGGGCAAGCAGGACGTCATGTTCGCCGGTGGATGCGAGGAACTCGACTGGACGCTCTCGGTCCTGTTCGACGCGATGGGCGCGATGTCTTCGGCCTTTAACGAAGCGCCTGCGCGGGCCTCGCGCGCCTACGACCGGAATCGCGACGGTTTCGTGATCTCGGCGGGCGCCGGCGTGCTCGTCCTCGAAGAATACGAAAGGGCGAGGAGCCGGGGCGCGAAGATTTACGGGGAGATCGTCGGCTATGGCGCGACATCCGACGGCAGCGACATGGTTGCCCCGTCGGGCGAGGGTGCGGCGCGCTGCATGCGGCAGGCGCTGGCCACCGTGAAGACGCCGATCGACTACATCAATCCGCACGCCACGTCGACGGTGGTTGGAGATCTCAAGGAGATCGAGGCTTTGCGCGACGTGTTCGGCGGCGGCGGGAAATGCCCCCCGATCTCGGCGACCAAGTCGCTCACTGGGCATTCGCAGGGGGCGACCGGGGTGCACGAGGCGATCTATTCGCTCCTGATGATGCGCAACGGCTTTATCTGCGAGAGCGCGCATATTGAAGAGATCGATCCCGCATTCACCGACATGCCGATCGTCCGGTCGCGGCAGGACAACGTCAGTTTGCGCGCCGTGCTGTCCAATTCCTTCGGCTTCGGCGGAACCAACGCGACGCTGGTTTTCAAGCACGTCGACGCCTGACCCGTGCTCGCGGCCGTCGCGCTGCGCCGCTGGCGGCCGCCTTTCAATCAACAGTCAATTTCGGAAAATTGGTATCTCCTTCACACCCGTTAAGCTGATTTCTTTGTCCTGGCGTGACCGACAATCGAACTGTAAGGCGCGGGGTCGACCGCAATCGCCTGCTGGGCGAGCCTGTGGAACAGCAACCCGCGAGCATTTGAGCGTCGCCGGTTGAACCGAAAAGTGAATTCGTCGAGGTAGTAATCGAGGTGTTGTTGCTGGATGCCGCCCTGGTGAGTGCCGAGCAGCCACCGCTTGAGAAGCGAGGCGACCGTGTGAACACGCGGCATGACTTCATGGGCTGGATCCAAACCGTCGCTGATGACGGTGATCTGGTGCTGGTAGCCAGCGTCCGCCAGCCCGGAATACCCGCGCCATCCGTCGGTGTGGACTGCCGACCCCGGCGCCACGACGCTCCGAACGAAGGGGAGAAGGTTATCCGCCGACACATCCTTGATGCGCCGAAGGCGGATCCGGCCGATGGCCCGACCGCGCTTTTCGGCGGCCACGGCGACAATGGTCTTGGCTTCGGCGCCCCGACCACGCTTGCCCCCTTCCGGGCCTCCGACGTAGGTTTCGTCGACTTCTACCGTCCCCGTGAGACAATCCCGACCAGGCCGGACCATCGCCCGCCGCAGCTTGTGCAGCCAAGTCCAGGCCGTCTCGTAGCTGCCGAGCCCCAGTGCCCGCTGCAGCCAGAGCGCGCTGACGCCGTTCTTCTGACTGGTGACGAACCACATCGCAAGAAACCACATTCGCAGCGGCTTGCGGGTATCCTGGAACACCGTGCCAGCCGTCAGCGACGTCTCCCACTCGCAGGCGCGACATCGCAACCGTCCGCGCGACATCTCCCACGGGTCCGCGGCCACGCCGCATTCCGGGCACAGGAACCCGTCCGGCCAACGCAGGCGGCGGATGTACTCCCGGCAAGCAGCGTCGCTACGAAACCACTCATCCACCTCTTGGAACGTCCGTGGATAATCAACTCCAGAAATGGCGTTGCACGGCGTCTCCCTATAATCATACCGCCGATGCCGGCGGGCGTTAAGGGGATACCCAATTTTCGGAAAAGCGAACGATGCTGTCTGGCTTGATGCACGAAAAACGCGGCCTGATCATGGGGGTCGCCAACGATCACTCGATCGCCTGGGGCGTCGCCAAGGCGCTCGCCGCCGAGGGCGCGAGCCTCGCTTTCACCTATCAGGGCGAGGCGCTCGGCAAGCGGGTCGAGCCTCTCGCGAAGAGCCTCGGTTCGGATCTCGTGCTCCCTTGCGACGTCGAGGACATCGAATCGGTCGACGCCGTCTTCTCGACAATCGCTTCGGGCTGGGGCTCGCTCGACTTCGTCGTTCATTGCATCGGGTTCTCGGACCGGAACGAGCTGAAAGGGCGCTATGCCGACACGAGCCGACAGAATTTCATCCGAACGATGGTGATCTCCGCCTTTTCCTTTACGGAGGTCGCCAGGCGCGCGGCCGCCCTCATGCCGTCAGGCGGCGCAATGTTGACCCTTACCTTCGGCGGCTCGACGCGCGTTGCGCCGAATTACAACGTGATGGGCGTCGCAAAGGCCGCGCTCGAGGCGAGCGTCCGATATCTCGCCGCCGATTTCGGCCCGACCAACATCAGGGTGAACGCGATTTCCGCCGGGCCGGTGCGGACGCTCGCCGGCGCGGGCGTCGCCGATGCGCGATTCATGTATAATTTCCAGCGCGATCATTCGCCGCTCCGACGCAGCGTCACGATCGAGAATATCGGCGGCTCGGCGCTCTATCTGCTGTCGAACCTTTCCGAGGGCGTGACCGGGGAAGTTCATTTTGTCGACGCCGGCTTCCACACCATATCCATGCCGCGGCCGGACGAGATGATGCCGTGACTTTCGCGGGCTTGTCCAAGCCTCTGTCAGTCATGACAACACCGCCTCTTGCGGAGGATTTGCGGTGACCGCCATCGGCAACGGCGCCGCGGACCGCTTCATCGAGCGCGAGGCCGGGCGTTACGCGTTCCATCTCGTGCACGGGCCGGACGAAGGGTTGACCCATGAGCGGGCGCGGAGAATCGCGCGCATGATCCTCGGGGGCGACGAAAGCCCCTTTAACCTCCTGCGGCTCGACGGAGACAATGTGGCGCGCGAGCCCGGCGCCCTCGCGGACGAAGCGCACGCGATCTCGATGTTCGGCGATCGCCGGGTCATCTGGATCGAGGCGCAGAGGCAGGATCTCACTAGGGCCCTCAGTCCCCTGTTCGAGAAGCCGCCGCAGAGCTGCACCATCATCGTCAGGGCCGGGCAGCTGAAGAGGGACAGCGCGCTCCGGCAGGCCTTCGAAAAAATGACCGGCGCCGCTTCGGTCGAGTGCTACTCTGACGAGCAGGCGAGCCTCGCGCGGTTGCTTGACAGCGAGGCCCAGGCGGCCGGGATCGCAATCGTCCCAGAGGCGCGAACCGCGCTCATTGCGCTCCTCGGAGCGGATCGGGAGACGACCAGGGGAGAGATCGCGAAACTGATGCTCTATGCGGTCGGCCGGAAGCGAATCGAGGTCGAGGACCTCGAGGCGATCGTGTCCGGCGCGGCGCCGTCGAAACTCGAGCAGGTGATCGACCGGTCGCTGACCGGCGACCTGCCGGGATCGGCGGTGTCGGCGGCCCAGTTCTTCAACGAGGGCGGCGAAGGCGAACAGCTCATGGCCCGCCTGATCTCGCAGCTCATGCTGCTGCATCGATCGCGGCTGGAGACGGACGCCGCCCGTTCGCCGTTCGTCGCCAGATTGCCGGCGGCCGCTCGCAAGGCGCTTGCCCGGCAGTCCGACGTGTGGACGTCGGAAGCGATCGCGCGGCGTCTGCCCGCCATTCAGGCCGCAGGCGCAAGCGTGCGCGGGCGCCCCCGGCTGACGAGGCTGCTCGCGACCCGAATGCTCTGGGCTCTGGCGAGGAGCGTGGCCAGAGGCCAGGCGCCGTCGGCATAGCTCGGCCGAGCGTCGCCCAGGATTTGTTTTAATCCCGATTCCTCTGCAATCTCTTGCCGCCCGCGGCGAATCAGGGCCAGCGAGCGAAGGAGAACGCATGCGACTGTCGGACCAGGGGCTGATCGTCATTTTGCTCGTCGGGCTCGTCGCCGGATGGCTTGCGGGCAAGGTCGTGAAGGGCAATGGATTCGGCCTCGTCGGCGACGCGGCGATCGGAATCGTCGGCGCGCTGGTCGGCGACTGGCTCTTGCATCGTTTCGGAATTCACTTCAGCGGTGGCCTCGCCGGACTCGTCATCAACGCGACGATCGGAGCGATTGTGCTCCTGCTCGCTTTGCGGGTCGTGGGCGCGAGCGGATGGGGCGGCCGCTAGCGACGCACCGCAGGCCGGCGCCTCGATCGACACATGACGAGCGTCAGAAGAGGGGAAACAGACCCTTCCCGTGCTGGCGAAGCCACTCGGTGCTGTTTTCGGCCTGGTAATTCGACTGATTGTTGTGGTTCCAGGCCCGATCCCTCGGCGTGAGCGCCTGTATGGGGATCACAGGCCTCCACCCGACGCCGCCATAGGACGAAGACGCGCCCTGCTCCGCGAGAACCGCCTCGGGCGGGAGGGCGAGCGCGACACCGAGAGCGGCCAAAGCGAGGGCCTTGAGCATTGCTTTCTCCACAGTCTCAGGGTCTGGATAGACGCTTCTTCGATCGGAGACAGTGAGGCTCGTCACAGCCCTTGGCGCCGGATCGCCGGATGGATCGCCCGCTTGCCCAGATCGGCGGCGTATGACAACGCTTTTCTTCAGCGCGAAGAAGCGGGGAACCGCTAGGCGGCGCCTTGGAGGACGCCGTCATGCGGCCTGGGGACTACCTGAAACACGACGCGGTCGACCTCGCCGGTCTCGTCGCGCGTCGCGAGGCGAGCCCGCAGGAGTTGCTCGATGTCGCGCTTGAGCAGAACCAGCGCGCCCATCCGAAGATCAACGCCGTCTGCCGCCTCATGGACAAGGAGGCGCGGGCGCAGCTCGCCAGGCCGCTGTCGGGACCATTCGCCGGCGTGCCTTTCCTTATCAAGGACAGCGCTCAGGACTACGCCGGACTGCCGACCAGCAACGGTAGCCGGTCGATGCTGCCGGTCGTCCCGCGCGAGCACGCTCATGTGGTGCGGCGGTATCTCGAGGCGGGGCTCGTCGTCTTTGGAAAGACCAACCTGCCCGAATTCGCGCTGAAGGCCGTGACGGACTCCGCCCTGTTCGGACGCGCAAACAACCCCTGGGACGTCTGTCGGACGCCCGGCGGCTCCAGCGGCGGCGCCGCGGCCGCGGTCGCGGCGGGAATTGTCCCGATGGCGGCCGGCAACGACGGCGGCGGGTCGATCCGGATCCCCGCAGCCTGTTGCGGCCTGTTCGGACTGAAGCCCTCGCGCGGCCGGGCGTCGCTCGGCCCCGCGGCCGGGGAAGTCTGGTTCGGCGCGTCCAGCGAGGGCGTGATCTCGCGCAGCGTGCGCGACACCGCCGCCGCGCTCGACGTCCTCGCCGGCGGCGAGCCCGGCGACCCCTTCGTCATCGCGCCGCCCGAGGCCTCTTTCGCGGAAATGACGCGGCGCGAGCCTGGGGTCCTGCGCATCGGCTTCGCCTCTGTTTCGCCGATTGGAACGAAGGTTCATCCCGAAGCCATCGCCGCGGTGACGGATGCGGCCGTGTTGCTCGAAAGCCTCGGCCACGAGGTCGAGGAAGCCGCGCCCGGGATCGACGGCGCCGCGCTCGCCAGGAGCTACATGCACGTCTACTTCGGGCAGGTCGGAGCGGCGGTCGCAGAGGCTCGCGCGCGCGGGGCCAGGCGCACCGATTTCGAGCTGCTCTCCCGCCTGCTCGCGACCCTCGGCGGCGCGCTGTCGGCCGGAGCGCTGACGACGCAGCTCCTGAAGTGGAACGACTTCGCCCGTGCGCTCGGCCGGTTCCACCAGCGCTACGACATGCTGCTGACGCCGACGATCGCCCATCCGCCGATCCGGCACGGCGAGGGCGATCCGCCGCCGGCGCAGCAGAGGCTGCTCGACCTTCTCGACCGCACCGGCCTGCTCGGCCTTGCGGGCCGCCTCGGCGCGCTCGACGGCATGGTCGATCAGATCGCCCGCGACGCCCTGCAATACGTGCCGTTCACCCAGCTCGCCAACCTGACCGGGACGCCAGCGATGAGCGTTCCGCTGCGCTGGACCGCCGAAGGCCTTCCGCTTGGCGTCCAGTTCGTCGGCAGGTTCGGCGAGGAAGCCCGGCTCCTGCAGCTTGGCCGCCAGCTCGAGCAGGCCCGGCCCTGGTTCGACCGCCGGCCGCCCTGGACCGCGCAGGGCGAGTAGGGAGCGCCGACCCGCCCTGGAATTTTGCAGACGGTTGTTCGTCGTCGATGACGACGAGCTTGGTCGGCGGGGCGGCGGTCCAGCGCCAAAGGACGAGGTTGAGAGTGTTGAGCGGGGCGCCTGTGGCGAAGGAACGGACGAGGGAGTCCCGCGCAGCCTTCAGTGAGGAGGCGTTTCGCAGACGGCGGCGCCCTCAAGAGCGTTCGCGCCCCCGGCCGATTCGTGTGCAGCGACGATTTGTCGCTGGTCCTGACCAAAAAATTGCCCGGCTCGTGGCGTTTCTCCGACTGAATTGTAAACATTGACCTTTGTGGAAACGAGAGATTCAGGACAGATCAGATTTCGACCACCTTCGAATCGCGCGATAGCGGATGCGGCTGACAAGAGCGCCAGGGGAGGCGACCCATGTTCCAACGGCGCAGTCGAGAGGAAGGCATCGAAAGGCAGGCGGACGTTCTGATCCGGGATCTCGGAGACGACGCCTATTCGGAAACGCGCAGGATGATGCGAGCGGCAAGCGATTTGACCGAGATAAGGTATTGGAGTTCCGTAAAAGAAATTGTCGGACGCAGGATTGGCGTCGGAGAAGGTTTGAAATCATCGACGGGACGCGTTCGTTCATGCTTGTGCAAAACTGTCTCTCCCTAAAATCCATGGCGCGTGCTGCTGATATTCCAGCACTCTTGTGTTTCCCCCATTGAACCTCGACCTGGCCGGAATTACGCAATTCGAGTTGCCGCGGGCTTCAGGGCCTCGCGGAGCTCCGTAGATCTTCATCAGGCGGCATTCCTGGACTGTATGGCCACCGGTCCGTCTGGACGGCATCGTCGTTTTTCCCCAATAAACTTACCGCGGCCGGTGATTGCCAGAACGTATTTTTGGCTAAAATTCGACAGCCGCATGGCGAAATCTGGGTGCCCTTGCCTTAATCTCGATTCGAGTTTAGAACGGCCGTAAACTTGCTTTGCATCGGGCATATTGTTGTCCTCAGCCGGAACGGCGGCGCGCGTGACCCATCGTCGACTGCAAGCGATCGAACGGCGCGGGACGGAAAAGGCCGACAAGGCGCCCGACGTACGGCGCACGAGCGAACTCGCATCGTTTGTCGCCGGCGCTCCCGCCGCCGCGGCCATGTTTGATCGAAGCATGGTTTATCTCGCTGCCAGCACCCAATGGCTGACGGACTTCCGTCTCGCAGAGTCGCCGGTCGGACAGAATCACTATCGGGTGCTTCCAGACATTCCGGAGTTGTGGAAGGCCGTCCACAATCGCTGCCTCGGCGGCGCTACCGAACGGATCGACGCCGTGGCGTTCACGCGCGCCGACGGGCGAATCCAGTGGGTGCGATGGGAGGGTCGTCCGTGGCGCGACGACACAGGCAATATTGGCGGCATCGTCATCACCACCGAGGACGTCACGGCGCGCAAACAGGCGGATGCGTCCGCCGATCACCTCGTCGCCATCGTCGCATCGTCGCATGATGCGATCATAAGCACGGACCTCAATTCCGTCGTGACCGCCTGGAACGCGGGCGCGACCCGTCTGCTCGGCTATGAGGCCGACGAAATCGTGGGACAGCAAATCAGTCTCATCGTTCCCCCGGAGCGTCTCGCGGAAGACGCTGGAGGCTTCACGCAGCTGCATCCGGACGCGGGCGTTGCGCTTCGCGAGACCACTCGGATCGCCAAGGACGGGCGCGTTCTCGACGTCGAGCTGACGATCTCGCCGATCCGGAATTCCTTCGGGACAATTTATGGCGCTTCGCACGTCATGCGCGACATTGGAGTCCGCAAGCGGGCGGAACAGGCTCTTCGACAGAGCGAAACCACGCTGCGCCAGAGCCAGCACCGGCTGCGCCTCGCCGCCGACGCCGGACATCTGACCTACGCCGAATTCGACATCGAAACCGGGCAGACTCATGCAGCGGAGAACTTCGCGCAGGTGATGGGTTATCAACCGTTGAGTGCTTCCGGCGCGGCCAGCACCAACGCCGCCCTTTTCCGGCTGCTGGAACATGTCGCGGCGAACGATCGTCACCGAATCGTGGAGGCCGTGCAGGGGTTTTACGTCGGAAGTCCAAAAAGGAGAATTGAATACCGTGTGACTGGCGACGACGGAATTGAACGTTGGATCGCCAGCTTCTTTCACACCGAACGCGGTCAAAACGGCCGTCTCAGGCGCATAACTGTGACCTGCCTCGACATCACGCCGCAGATCGAGGCGAGGAAAGAGCTCGAGGCGGCGAAGGGCAACGCGAACGAGCTTTTGGTCAGCATCGCCGACGGGTTCTATGCGCTCGATCGGGAGTGGCGCTTCGTCTATTTCAACGCTCGCGCGGAAGCCGTCCTCGGCAGAACGTCCGACACGGTCGTCGGCCGCCGCTTCCTCGACGTGTTCCCGCAGCTCGACGGCACGGGGATCCAGACCAATTTCCAGCGCGTCGTGGCCGAGCGCCGGCCGCTCGATTTCGAGGCCTTCGGGCCCGTTCTCCAGCGATGGGTTGCGTTTTCCGCTTACCCGACCGGGGAAGGAGGCCTGTCGGTCTTCTTCCGCGACATCAGCGCGCAAAAGCAGGCTGAAACCGAACTCGTGGCCGCAAAGGCCGACGCCGAGCGGGCCAACCGGGCCAAATCGAAATTCCTGGCGGCAGCGAGCCACGATCTGCGCCAGCCGGTGCAGTCGTTAGAGTTGCTGCTGGCGGTGGCCGAACGACAGGCCGGCGCCCATGCTCCGACGTTTGAGACCCTAGGCAAGGCGAAGCAGGCGCTCAGCGGGTTGAACCGCCTGCTCGCAAGCATTCTCGACATATCCAGTCTTGATGCCGGCGTCGTCGAAGCGCGGCCGGAGGTCGTCGATGTTCAGGCCCTGCTCCTCCGCCTGGCGACGGAATACGAGCCGAAAGCCGCGTCCCGCCGGCTCGCCTTTCGCGTGGTCAAGACGAGCCTTCATGCCGTCGCCGACCCGACGCTGCTCGAGCGCGCGCTTCGCAATCTGATCGAAAACGCTCTGCGCTATACGGCGAGGGGAAGCATTCTGATCGGGGCGAGACGCCGGAGCTGTCGCGTCCGGATCGACGTCGTCGACACCGGGATCGGCGTCGCGATCGAACAGCAGGCCGAAATCTTCAAGGAGTTCCATCAACTCGCAAATCCCGGCCGCGACCTCAATCGTGGGCTCGGACTCGGCCTGGCGATCGTGGCGCGTCTCGCGGTGCTTCTCGGCGCGTCGACCGACGTCGCCTCGAACGTCGGTCGCGGATCGCGGTTCTCGCTGAGCCTGCCCGTATCCGAACCCTCGCCGCAAGTCGATCAGGAAGACGCGCAAGCCCCGGACACCGGCGGGCGCCTCCTGGTTGTCGAGGACAATTCCATCCTCCGCGACGGCCTCGAAAGCATGTTGCGCCAGTGGGGTTACGAAACCGTGTCCGCCTCCAGTGGGGAGGAGGCGCTTTCGGTCGGAGAGAGCGAGGGGTGGCGCTTCGGCGGTGTCGTTACCGATCACCGGCTGGGCGGCCCGCTCACCGGCCTCGCCACTGTGAGGGCCATCGCGCGCCGGATCGGCCGGAACATTCCAGCCGTCATTTTGACCGGCGAAACCGCGAGAGAGGCCATCGGTGAAATCGCCGCCAGCGGAATACCCCTGCTCCACAAGCCGATCAGCGCGGAACGCCTCCGAAGCAAGCTGGCGCAGGCTTTGGGCGGCTAGCATCATTTCCGCCAAAGAAGCAGAACCCGGTGAAAAACGGAAGGTTCACCCGTTCTAAGATCGATCCGAAGAAGCCGCCCGAAACGGACGGTCGCTCGCGCGACGCCATGAGCGAGGAAAAGCGCCATAGGGCTGCACATTCGGACCCGGACGCCGCGCCGGCGACCGGGGCGCAGCTTCAGCGCGCTCGCCGTGAGCCCAGCCTGCGCGCCCTGCGCAAGAGACTGAACCTGACTCAGGAGGAGTTCGCTCGACGGTTCCACCTCCCGCTCGGCACAATACGGGATTGGGAGCAAGGCGAGTAACGTCCCGACCTGACGGCCCGTGTGTTGCTCGCGGTGATTGCAAAGGACCCGGACGGCGTGGCGCGCGCCCTCGATGAGTAAGCATTCCACCGCCAGTGGCGATGAAGCTCCCAAACCGGCAGGCTACTCGCTCGGATGACGGGATAACGACAGTGCAGAATACTCCGCGGTCGCCCCCTCGCCCTTTGGCTTGGGTCCACGCTTGAGGGCCCGGAGGCGGCGGCTGGTCGTGGTTTCCAGCGCGGCGAGGAACGCCTCCGAACCGACCGGACGCCCGACGCTTTCGCCTTTGCGCAGCCGCGCAGTCGCCTCTTCGTCCTCGTCGCTTTCCAGGAGGTCGGCGAAGCGGGAGAAGCGTTGCCGGGCCGGGGCGAGGTCGGTGAGGCCGTCGTCGGCGAGGCCCAGAAGGGCGCGCGCGCTCGACCACGGCCAGTCTTCGGCCCGCCCGACGAGACGGGCGCGCACGGGATTGAGGTTCACATAGCGATACGCGGCGGCGAGATGGTCCTCGTCCATCGCCACCGCGCCGTATCGACCCTGCCAGAAATGGCCGGTTCGCCGGCGTCGCGCGTGGATCAATCGGGCGTATCGGCGGTGCACCCGGGCCAGGGCGCGGCGCAGGCCGTCGTCGTCCTGCGGGACGAGGATCAGATGGACGTGGTTGGGCATCAGACACCAGGCCCAAACGCTCACCCGCGCTTCGTGCGCCGCCTCGGCCAGCCAGTCGCGATAGGCGGCGTAGTCGGAATCGACGGAGAACACCCGCCGCCGGCCGTTGCCGCGCTGCGTCACATGATAGGGCAGGCCGCGAACGACGACGCGGGCGAGACGAGCCATGGATGAAGGCTACAGGCTTGCGCGGCACGAGTTCAATTCAATACACTGTCACCGTGTGCGCCCTGAAGGCGCGTTTCTCTAGTGGAGGAAGGTTCCACCCGGATAAGTGTCGATGGGTCCGGTAGCTGGCGAGCGGTCTGGCGGGGCAACCGGCCGGGCTGGAGCCTCGCGACAAAGGCCGCCTTGGGCGGTTGAGCGATCCGGCCGGCCGCAACTTGAGTGATAGCCTGAGCAGGCCTCGAAAGGTTCAATGCGGACGCCGACCCGCCACGGTGACGGGGAAGGCAGCATCCATGGGGGAGGCATCGACATGCGCACTCATGGGGTCCGCCGGGGTATTGGGCGCGGCAGGCCGGAAGAGAGGAACGGGTAATCAGGGGAGACCCGCGTCCGGCGAGGGTTCGGCCTCGACGGCGTCTTTGAGGGCGCCGGCCGGAAGCGGGAGTCGGACAGGGGCGTAAGAGCGTCGAGGCCGGGTAACTCCGGCGGAGCAAAGGCCCCTGACTTCAGAGGCGCTTTCGAAGAGGGGAAGGAGCGGCGATTGGCGACGAGTCTGCAAACGCCGGATAAGATCAGGACCCTTCAGAGGAAGCTTTATGTGAAGGCGAAGGCGGAGCCCAAGTTCCGCTTCTATCTTCTGTACGACAAGATCTGTCGGGCGGACATCCTCGCCCACGCCTATGCGCTGGCCCGTCGCAACGACGGGACGGCGGGCGTTGACGGGGTGACGTTCGACGACATCGAGCGGGCGGGAGTGGAGGCGTGGCTCGAGGCTTTGCGTGAGGACCTCGCCTCGATGACGTATCGGCCCTCGCCGGTGCGGCGCGTGATGATCCCGAAGCCGGGAGGCGGGGAGCGCCCGTTGGGCATTCCCACCATCCGCGATCGGGTTGCGCAGACGGCCGCCAAACTGGTGTTGGAGCCGATCTTCGAGGCGGACTTCGAGGACTGTGCGTACGGATACAGACCCGAACGAAGCGCGGGCGACGCGATCAAGGCGACCCACCGGTTGATCCGGCAGGGTTACGCCGATGTCGTAGACGCCGACTTGTCGAGATATTTCGACACAATTCCGCACGTCGAGCTGCTCAAGAGCGTGGCCCGGCGCGTCGTCGACGCAAAAGTGCTGCGGCTGATCAAGCTGTGGCTGAGCTCGCCGGCGGAAGAACGGGATGGCGCGGGGAGACGGCGCGTGAGCGGAGGCAAGAGCTGCCGGAAGGGCACGCCGCAGGGCGGCGTGATCAGTCCGCTGCTCGCCAACCTCTATATGAACCGTTTCCTGAAGTTCTGGCGTGTGAAGGAGTGCGGCAAGACGTTCCGCGCGCATGTGGTCAATTACGCCGACGACTTCGTCATCCTCAGCCGCGGCAGAGCGGCCGAGGCCCTGGCGTGGACGCGGGCGGTCATGACCCGGCTCGGGCTCACGCTCAACGAGGCCAAGACCTCGGTGAGAGACGCCCGTGCGGAAGACTTCGACTTCTTGGGCTATACGTTCGGGCCGAGATACGCCCGCGACGGAGAGCGCTATCTGGGCGCGCGTCCTTCGATGAAGAGCCTGACGCGGATCAAAGGCAAGATCGGCGATCTGTTGAGGCCGTGCGAGACGGGCGACTGGCCGGGCGTGCGCAAGCGACTGAACCGCCTTCTTGGCGGGTGGTCGGCGTACTTCGGCTACGGAACCCTGAACGCGGCCTACAGGAGCGTCGACCGACATGTCGGCGATCGGGTCCGGCGCTTCCTCAACCGGCGCGCCAAGCGCGGCGGACGCGGCGCGCGTGAGTACTCCTGGAGCGAAATCTTCGGGAGGCTCGGCGTGCAGCGTCTAACCCGCGACAGACCGGCCGCGCCGGCCGTGAGCCTGACATGAACTCTGTCGGAAAGCCGGATGCGGCAAATCCGCACGTCCGGTTGTGTGTCCAGCGAAGGCTGGCGTGTTCAGCAGGGGATAGACCTGCCGGGGCAAGAGTCAGAGGCCCCGTAGTTTGGATAGCAGAGGCGAAGGAAACCGAAACTCTGAAGCCTATCGACAAGGTCTCCCTATCGGGGAGATCCACGAGTCACCGCCGTAACAAAAGTGAACGCGATGTGGCCTCGAAAATGAGTAGTCCCGAGGGGAGCGAAGGGGCCCTGCCATTTGTAACGACTCCGACCAAGGGAAGGCGCGGACGGGATGACAAAGACGTCCATCGAATTGCAGGACCTGAGGCGGAGGATATACGTCAAGGCGAAGGCTGAACCGTCTTGGCGTTTCTGGGGACTCTACGTCCACGTCTGCAAATTGGAGACTCTGCGAGAAGCGTATGAGGCGGCCAAAAAGAACGACGGCGCCCCGGGGATCGACGGGATGACTTTCGAGGCCATCGAAGCGCAAGGCGCAGAGGCTTTCCTAGAGCAGATACGGGGGGAACTGGTTGGGCGTATCTACGCGCCTCTTCCGGCGCGGCGGCAGGAGATACCGAAGGACGGGGGCAAAGTCCGCGTCCTTTCGATTCCGGCCATTCGCGATCGGGTGGTGCAAGGGGCGCTCAAACTGATTTTAGAGCCCATCTTCGAGGCGGATTTCCAACCGGGGTCGTTTGGATACCGTCCCAAGCGGACAGCGCATGTAGCTATACAGCGCGTGGCTGAAGCCATCGTCCAAAGGAAGACGCGAGTTCTCGACTTCGATCTGCGCAGCTACTTCGACAATGTCCGGCACGACCGGTTGTTGGAAAAGGTGGCCAAGCGGGTGGAGGACGCGGACATCATGCATCTCCTGAGGGTCATTCTCAGGGCTTCGGGCAGAAGGGGCGTTCCTCAAGGCGGAATGATCTCCCCGCTGCTCAGCAATCTCTACCTCAATGAGGTCGACCGAATGCTGGAGCGGGCCAAGGAGGTCACTCGCCAAGGCAAGTACACCGACATCGAATATGCGAGATTTGCTGACGATCTGGTGATCTTGATCGGCTCCTCGCTGAAAGGAGTGGGTAAGTCGGAATCTGGGGGCGGGTTGGCGATCGCTGAGGGGGGATCGAGTTTAGCCTGAGGGGATCCGAGACACCGATCTTTTCCAGTTGGCCCTTGGGTTGCAGTCGCCGTGGATGGTGACGCGTAGCGAGTTTGCGGTCGAGGATGGTCGGCTCGATTTGTACGTGGATTTTCCACGCGGGAGCCGGTTCGCCTGCGCTGAGTGCGGAGGCGAGGGTTGTGCGGTTCACGACACGAAGGACGAGACGTGGCGGCATCTGGACTTCTTCCAGCATCGCACGCTGTTGCACGGTAAGCGTGATGCGATGACCGCGCGAGGCTGATCAGGCTGCCTTGGCCTGGGCTGGGATCGGCGACCAGTTCCAAGGCAGGAGCTGGTCGACGCGATGTAAGCGTGATGCGATGACCGCGCGAGGCTGATCAGGCTGCCTTGGCCTGGGCTGGGATCGGCGACCAGTTCCAAGGCAGGAGCTGGTCGACGCGATTGATCGGATGGTCGGCGATGCGGGCGATGACGTCGGCGAGCCAAGCCTCGGGATCGACGTCATTGAGGCGAGCGGTCTCGATGAGCGTGTACATGATGGCGGCTCGGCGGCCTCCGTCGTCGGAGCCGGCGAAGAGATAGTTTTTACGCCCCAGAGCCAGCGGACGGATAGCGCGTTCGGCGGCGTTGTTGGTCATTTCGAGCCGGCCGTCGTCGACGAAGCGGGTGAGAGCGGCCCAGCGCGAGGTCGCATAGCGAATAGCGCCGGCGAGGGAGCTCTTGCCGCTGATCGTGGCGAGCGTCGCGTCGAGGAAGGCTTTGAGGTCGGCCAGCATCGGCGCCGAGCGTCGCCGTCGGACTTGCTGGCGCTCGCCCGGACTGCGCCCGCGAATGTCGGCCTCGATGGCGAACAGACGGGCGATCCTTTCCAGCGCCTCGCGCGCGGCGGGCGAGCCGGTCTCGACATGCACGTCATAGATCTTGCGCCGGGCGTGGGCCCAGCAGGCGACTTCGGTCAGGCGGGGAACGCCGGTCTCCGGCTCGGGTTTGTAAAGATCGGCGAAGCCGGCGTAGCCGTCGGCATGCAGGAAGCCGCGACAGCCCGTGAGCAACGCATGCGCGTGTTCGGCCTTGCGGTCAGGCGAATACCGATAGAAGGCGGCGGGCGGCGTCGTGGAACCGAACGGGCGTTCGTCGCGCACTGCGGTCCATAGCCGGCCGGTCTTGGTCTTGCCTTTGCCGGGATCGAGCACCGGGACCGGCGTGTCGTCGGCGTGCAGCGCGAGGCCGGCGCGAACATGGCGCTCGATCCTCTCGCTCAAGGGTTCGAGCAGTCCCGCGAGACGGCCGATCCAGCCCGCCATGACCGAACGGTCGATCTCAACGCCGCTGCGGGCGTAGATGTCGGCCTGACGATACAGCGGCAGATGATCGCAGAACTTCGACACGACGACATGGGCGAGCAGCGCCGGGCCCGGGCGCCCCTTCTCGATCGGCAGCGTCGGCATCGGCGCCTGGACGACGGTCTCGCACGCCCGGCAGCTCATCTTCGGCCGCACGTGCACGACGCGCTTGAAGTGGGAGGGGACGTATTCGAGCACCTCGCGCTCGTCGGCGCCGATCCGGCCGAACTTGTCGCCGCCGCAGATCGGGCACACGCACGGCGCTTCGTGGACGACCGTCTCCGCCAGCAAATGGTCGGGCAAGGGAGCGCGGTTCGAAGGCTTGCGCTTCTTCTTCGACGAGGCGCCGGTCTCGGTCGCCTCGTCCGCTTCCGACTCCGCGACCCCGGCGCGCGCGAGCGTCTCGGCGACGCCCGCTTCGATATCGTCGATCAACAGCTCGAGTTGCTCGACTTGCGCATCGAGCTTCTCCGACTTGCGGCCGTAGCGGGCGCGACGAAGAACGGCGAGCTGGGCGCGCAGCTTCTCGATCAGCAGCGCCTTGGCGTGAACCTCGGCCCTGAGCCAGGCGACGTCGCGTTGCAGATCATCCGCCAAGCGGCGCAGATCGTCGGGATCTCGAGGCGAATCAGGCGTCGACAGCGACATGACGATTCGTACCACAAGCGCGCCTCCGGCGCAGCCGCAATCTCTCGGAGTCACCTGATTTTTGTGGTGAGTCCAGGCGCTCAGGCGATCCTTGGACGCTCCGTCCGCGGCGACGCCACGGTGCGACGCCAATCGATGCCTTCGAGCAGCAGCGCCAGTTGCGCCGCCGTCAGTTGCAGAGCGCCTTCGACGATCGGCGGCCAGACGAACTTGCCCTTCTCCAGCCGCTTGGCGAACAGACACAGACCCGAGCCGTCCCAAGTCAAAATCTTCACGTAGTCGCCGCGTTTGCCTCGGAAGACGAAGGCCGCGCCCGAAAACGGATCGGCGGCGAGAATCCGCGCCACGTCCGCCGACAGCCCGTCGAAGCCGCGCCGCATGTCGACGGGTTGGCATGCGAGGTAGACTTTGACGCCAGGCGCCACGTGCAGCATCACAGACCGCTCAGCGTCGAAAGCACGAGACGCAGGACCTCGCCGTCGACGCCGCCTTCGATGCGAACTTGCGCGCCGTCGGGAAGGCGAATCTCCATCGTCCCGAGCCGCGCAGAGCTCGGCGGATCACACCGCCGGCTCGGCGCGCCGCCCTCCCCCGCGACCGCATCCTTCGCAATAAGACGAATGGGGATGAACGACGGGGCCGCGTCGGCCCCGGGCGATCGCCGCAATGCGCGGCGGCGATCGCGCCAGCCTTCCCGCGACCGACGGATCCATTTGAACACCAGGTTCGCGTTGACGTCGTGCGCCCGCGCCACGCCCGCAACCGAAGCGCCCGGCGCCAGAGCCGCCTCCACGATCCGCTGTCGCTCCGCCGTGCTCCACGAGCGGCGCTTCGCCCGCGGGCCGGCCCCGACCCCGCCAGATTCAAGCCCTCTCGATCTCTTCGCCGTCGTCATCAGGCGCCCACCAAATCGCAGGTGGACACCTAAGCAACGCCAACCGCTTCCGTAAGGCGGCCGTCACATCACGCTTACTCTTGATCGACGCCTTCGCGCGACATGACTGGCTGATTGGGGCCGTGGAACGACGGCTGCGGGAGGAGTTCGACAAACTGCAAGTCGAGATCAATGATGAGAAGAGCAGCATCGTGGACCTTAGCCGAGGCGAGAGCTTCGGCTTCTTAGGCTTCGATTTCCGCTATCTCCGCGGTCTAAGCGGGAAGTGGAGGCCGCACTACACGCCCAAGCTCAAAAAGCGGACGGCGCTCGTGCGAGGGCTCAAAGAGGTGTTCCGTCGCCATCAATCGCAACCGGTAGAACGGGTGATCAGCTTGATCAATCCGGTTCTCCGAGGGTGGGTCAACTACTTCGCCGTGGGGGCACTCTAGTTCATCGAATTGTTGAAACCAATCATATGCGCGCGGGATTCATTTTTCCTGACGTGGTTTGTAGCCTTGCTGCTTTGATTCGGAAGCGAGGTGTGAGGTGATGGCGGGTCGACGGCGGGCGATTGAATTGGCGATTGGCGAGGAGGATGTGGCGGCGTTGGGCGCGATTGCCCGCTCGCGTACGGAATTGGCGAGCCGGGTTGATCGAGCGCGGATGCTGCTGGCCTACCGGGAAGACGGATCGTTTTTTGCGGTGGGGCGAGCCTTGGGCGCGCACCATCAGACCGTCCAGCGCTGTGTCGAGCGGGCGTTGGTCTATGGCCCGATGGCGGCGCTCGACGATCGACCGCGGCCCGGCAGGGAGGCGACGATCACCGCCGAGGCCAAGGCATGGGTTGTCGACCTCGCCTGCCGCAAGGCCAAGGACCTCGGCTATCCCCACGAATTGTGGACAACGCGGCTTCTCGCCTGCCATGCGCGTGAGCATGGGCCGGCGGAGGGCCACGCTTGCCTTGCCAAGTTGGCTCAGGGGACGGTGTGCAATATCCTCAACGAGCAGGAGATCAAGCCGCACAAGGTCCGCTATTACCTGGAACGCCGCGATCCGGAGTTCAAGCAGAAGATGGCGGAGGTTCTGTGCGTCTATGGCGAGGTGAAGCTTATTCGGGAGAGCGCGGCCGCCGCGAAGCAAAAGCCGAGCGATGCGGTGGCGATTGTCTCCTACGATGAAAAGCCCGGCATTCAGGCAATCGCCACGACGGCCCCGGACCTGCCGCCCGAGCCCGGCAGACATGCGACCTTCGGGCGCGACTACGAGTACAAGCGCCACGGCACGGTCAGCTTGCTGGCCGGCATTGATCTGCTCACCGGCCAGGTCCACGCTCTCGTCAAGGACCGCCACCGCAGCCGCGAATTCATTGAATTCCCCCAGCTCCTCGACGCCGCCTATCCGAGCCATACGGCGATCAAGCTGATCCTCGACAATCATTCGGCGCACATCTCCAAGGAGACCAAGGCTTGGCTCGCCGCCCAACCGGAAGGCCGCTTCACCTTTGTCTTCACCCCCAAGCATGGCTCCTGGCTCAATCTCGTCGAGGGTTTCTTCTCCAAGCTCGCCCGCTCGGTGCTGCGCCACATCCGCGTCGCATCCAAACAGGAACTCAAGGACCGCATCATGGCCGCCATGGATCACTTCAATCGACACCCCGTCGTCCACTGTTGGTCCTATAAGCTCGACCAGGCAGCCTGATATGATTCGAATCTCAAAATCGATGAACTAGCGAGTGCTTCAGCTTCATCAAGGACTGGGCAGAAAAGAAGGTCATGCGTCATCTGGCGCATGCACGGAAACGACAAGGCTTCGGTTGGAAGCGGTGGAATAGGCGTTGGCTCTACGACACGCTGGGGCTGTTCGACAGCTATCGCGTGAAGCGATCCGCGCCGAAAGTCGTCCCAGCAGGATAGGTCCCATAAACCTCGACGCGAAGCAGATGGGGGAGCGCAGTGCGGGAAATCCGCAAGCTGCGTTCGACGTGGCGGGGACAGGAGACGTGGTACGGTCGAGATACTGAGACACTCGCAGACGAAAGAGCGAGCTAACAGGAAACTCAAACTTCGACCTAAACGGAGCTTCTTTCTTTCGCGAGGGTCAAGCCTCTGATTTTGCGCATATTTGGGGTTGCGAGGGGTGAAAATGTAGCCATGTAAATCAGATATTTTTGTTGATTGTGCGACGCGCATCCGCTATCCTACGCCCATGTACATCGAGACCGTCCCCAACCGCGGCTCCCCGCCCGCGATCCTGCTGCGCGAGAGCTACCGGGACGGCAAGACCGTGCGAAAGCGCACGCTGCTCAACCTCTCCCATTGGCCGGCCGAGCACGTCGAGGGGCTGCGCGGCGTCCTCAAGGGCGGGGTCGTGATGCCGCCGGGCGAACAGCCCTTCGTCATCGAGCGTTCGCTGCCGCATGGCCATGTCGCAGCCGTCCTGGGCGCGACGCGCGCGATCGGCCTCGACAAAATCATCGGTCCCAAGGCCACGCGCGAGACCGACCCCGAGAGCTGTCGACCGGTCGACCTCGTCCTGGCCATGATCGTCAGCCGCATCATCGCCCCGGCCTCCAAGCTCGCCACAGCCAGGGCGCTCGATCCCGCCACCGCCGCCTCGAGCCTCGGCGTCGAGCTGGCCTTGGGCGACGTCCGCGAGGACGAGTTCTACGCTGCGCTCGACTGGCTCCTCGAACGCCAGGGTCCGATCGAGACCGCGCTGGCAAAGCGCCGCCTGAAGGGCGGGACGCTGGTGCTCTACGACGTCTCGTCGAGCTATGTCGAAGGCCGCTGCTGCCCCTTGGCCAAACGCGGCTACAACCGCGACGGCAAGAAGGGGAAGTTGCAGATCGTCTATGGCCTTCTGTGCGCGCCCGACGGCTGTCCCGTCGCCATCGAGGTGTTCGAAGGCAACACCGGCGATCCCATGACGCTCGCCGATCAGGTTTCGAAGCTGAAGCGCCGCTTCGCCATCGACCACGTCGTGCTGGTCGGCGATCGCGGCATGATCACCCAGGCGCGCATCGACGAGGATCTGCGCCCCGCCGGGCTCGACTGGATCACCGCCTTGCGCGCGCCTGCGCTCAAGGAGCTGGTCGGCGGCGGACATTTGCAGATGTCGCTGTTCGACGAGCGCGACATGGCGGCGATCACGTCGCCCGAGTTTCCCGGCGAGCGGCTGATCGTCTGCCGCAACCCGGATCTCGCGCGCGAGCGCGCCCGCAAGCGCGAGGACCTCCTCGCCGCCACCGAGCGGGATCTCGCCAAGACCGTCGCCAGCGTGGCGCGCAAGACCCGTCCCTTGCGCGGCGCGGCCGAGATCGGCATCGCGGTCGGCGCCGTGCTCGGCAGGCACAAGATGGCCAAGCATTTCGAGCTGACGATCGCCGACGACCGGTTCGCCTTCGCCCGAAAGCGCGAGCAGATCGCGCAGGAAGCCGCGCTCGACGGCCTCTACGCCGTGCGCACCAGCCTGCCCGAAGAGACCCTCGCCGACAACACCGCGGTCAAGACGTACAAATCCTTGGCCATGGTGGAACGCGCCTTTCGCTGCCTGAAGACGGTCGACCTGCATGTCCGGCCGATCTACCATTGGCTGGAGGATCGGGTCCGCGCCCACGTGTTCCTGTGCATGCTGGCCTATTACGTCGAGTGGCATATGCGCGAGCGCCTGGCGCCGATGCTCTACGACGACGACGACAAGGCCGCCGCCGAGGCCCTGCGCGAGAGCCCGGTCGCCAAGGCGCAGCGCTCCCCCGCCGCCCTCGCCAAGAGCGCCACGGGCCGCGCCGTCGACGGCGCCCCGGTCCACTCCTTCCAGACCCTGCTCGCCGACCTCGCGACCCTCGCGCGCAACACCGTCGTGACCGCGAACGCGCCGGACCGCCCCTTCACCATCCTCACCCGCCCGACTCCGATCCAGCAAAAGGCCTTCGACCTCCTGGGATTCCCCATCGCCTGTACCCAGTAGCAGCGACCCCGGAGCCGCTCGCCGTGAGCGAGATCAATGACTTACGCTTCGTGAAAGAAAGAAGCTCGGCCTAAACCGGCGCGCCTGTCCTCGACCCTACTGATGAGCGAGAAAGGGAAACGGAGCCATTGGCCAAGCCTCAACGCCACCGCGCCCTTCCTCGACTCTACATCGCGCTCGTACCGGCGCAGACAGTGCAACGGGCTTCCAAGCCTTGTCCGTTGGTTCACATCACTTCGTCGGCGCCCTCGATGCTGATCGCCTTGGCGGCGAAAACTCCTGCTTGAAGAGCCCTGGTTCAGGCCGCGACCGGCCTGTCGTCATATTGGCCGCCCCTCGTCATCAAAACGAAGACGATACGCGCGACCTTGTTGGCGAGCGCCACCGCGGTCAGCTTGAACTTGTGCTTGACCGCCTTGCGCTCGAGCAGCCCGCTCGCCCACCGACGCAGGGCGTCGTTATGGCCCTTACGGTGGCTGAGCGTCGCGCAGGCGCCGACGACCAGAAGCTTGCGCAGGTAACGGTCGCCCATCTTGGTGATGCGCCCGAGCCGCTCCTTGCCTCCGCTCAAACTCTGGCGTGGCGTCAGCCCGAGGAAGGCTGAGAACTCGCGCCCGCTGGCGAAGGCGCTCATGTCCTGGATCGTCGGTGTGATCGCCGAGGCGGTGACCGGGCCGATGCCGGCAATGGTCATCAAGCGCCTCGCCGTCTCGTCCGCCTTGACCGCAACCTCAAGCTCTTTGTCGATCGCGCCGATCGCCTCGTCGAGCGCGTCGATTTGGCCGATGAGCGGACGAAGCGCCGCGCGCACGCTATCGGGGACCACGATCTCGCCGTTATCGTCGAAGCCGTCGACGGCCAGGCGCTTGAGGTCGTAGGCGTGCTGCGCCCCCTACGCTGCGACGACGCCGATCTCGGCCATGTGCCCGCGCAAAGCGTTGAGGAGCGACGTGCGCTGACCAGCGAGCAGCTCGCGCGCCCGATGGCGCATCAACTCGGCCTGGTTGTCGATTCCGCGCACCGACACGAACCTCTGGGCCGGCCGACATAGGATCGCGGAACGCGATCCGTTCCGGATCGCTATGCCGCCTCGCAAATCGCCGCCCCGTCGGCCGCGTCGTTCTTGTTGCGCCGGACATCGGGCTTCACATGCGCCGGCGGGATCAGCTTCACCTCGTGCCCGAGCGCCAGCAATTGCCGCCCCCAGTGATGGGCCGAGGAGCAGGCCTCCATCGCCACCACGCACGGCGCCAGCTCGGCGAAGAAGGCGACGAGCCGGCCACGCGTCAGCTTGCGCGCCACGACGACCTCGCCCTTCGCATCGACGGCGTAAACCTGAAAAACCTTCTTCCCCAGATCGAGCCCAACGCGCGTGACAGCGGTCAAATTCCGGGTAGACTTGCGCAATCGACGGCTTCCTTCAGATGGGTTGATGACAACGACCATCTTGGCACACTGATGCCGTTCGGGGTGCCGTCCACCCCATCATCGTAAAAAGAACAGGGCGAGCCGCGCGCCCGTCGTCCGGCTTCTGCCGGAAAACAGACGTCTTTCCAAGCTGTTGCAACACAATCTGCAATGACGTAGCAAATAGAAACCGTGATATATAACAGATCCTATGCGGGTGGACGGCGGCCGGACTTGGTAGGCTGAGCTTCCACACCAGCATGGAGGCAACCGATGGAGTCCGTCCCCTCTGCGACCGTTATCGCGGCCACCGTCCGAGCGAATGCGATCACGTTGTTCGCCTCGCTCGAATTGAGCAAATCGAAATGGGTTGTGACGATGAACAGTCCGGGCAGCGAGAAGTTTTCCAGGCATTCAGTTGAAGGAGGAAACGGCGGCTGTTTGCTCGGCCTTCTTTCGCGGTGGCGGGCGAAGGCCGAGGAGCGCTACGGCGTTGCGATCAAGACGGTGGTTATTCAGGAAGCGGGACTGGACGGGTTCTGGATTCATCGGCTGCTGCTCGCGAACGGGATCGAGAGCCATGTCGTCGATGCGGGTTCGATCGCGGTCGCGCGGCGGCATCGGCGGGCCAAGACCGATTCGATCGACGGCGAGACACTGTTGCGGACGCTGATGGCCTGGGGTCGGGGTGAGCGGCGGGTCTGTTCCATGGTTCAGGCGGCGAGCCCGGAAGACGAGGATCGCCGGCGTCTGACGCGTGAGCGCGGCACGCTGGTCAAGGAACGCATTCAGCATACCAATCGGATCCGGGGGCTGCTCAGCGGCCAGGGCGTCCGGGATTACAATCCGCTTCGGCGCGATTGTCTTGAACGGCTTGAAGCGCTGCGGACCGGCGACGGCCGTCCTCTGCCGCCGCTGCTGAAGGCGGAAATCCTCCGGGAACTCGATCGGATAGCGGTGGTGACGACGCAACTGGCTACGGTCGAACGCGCCCGCGACGCGCTGGTCCATACGGAAGTCGAGAAGCCGGACACTCCCGCCGGCGTGCTCATCAAGCTCAAGGGCATCGGCCCTGAGTTCGCCTCGCTCCTGTGGCTGGAAGCGTTGTTTCGCCGCTTCGCCAACCGACGCCAGGTAGGGGCTTACGGCGGATTGGCGCCCAGTCCCTGGCAGAGCGGGAGCATCGAACGGGATCAAGGCATCTCGAAGTCGGGCAATCACCGCCTGCGCCGAACCATGATCGAGCTTGCCTGGTCGTGGCTGCGTCATCAGCCCAACTCGGCGTTGAGCCGCTGGTTTCGGGCGCGGGTCGGCGCCGCCAAAGGGCGAATCCGCCGGATCGCCATCGTGGCGCTGCCCCGCAAACTCCTCGTCGCCCTGTGGCGCTATGTCACCCAGGGCGTCGTTCCCGAGGGCGCCGAGCTCAAGGCGGCATGATCCAATGGCTCGACCCGCTCCAGCGAGGGCTCAATCCACCTCAGTAATGGCTTAACCCACCCCACCCATTCCAGCGAAGCTGAATATTGGCTTCGCCGGATCCGGGCGGGCGGTGACCGGTGTTTTCCCTTGGCTGAAACACGCCGCTCAACAGGATGGTCCCGCCAACCCGAGCCCGATGCCCTCGAGCATGAGGGATTATGGTCCGAGCCCAGGCTCAACCGGATGTGAGGTGATGCGGCCATCAAGGCTGCATGGCGAAAAACGGGCTCACGCTTCGGATCCAAACCCAAAGGAGAACCCAAAATGCCGAAATGAAAATCACCCTTGACCGGAAACGCCCCATGTGAGGGAAAAAAGCTGGGAACTTCCCGCATTTCGGCCGATCGAGGGAAAGCGGTCCCGAAAAACGCAACGGATCGAGGCGGTTTTGGGAAAATTCCCTACGCGGCCGAACAGGGAATGAATTCGGCGCATCAGGGAATTAAAGTTCCCTGTTCGACCCAAAACAGGGATATCTCGTCGCTGCCAGGCTCCCCCGCCCCCCACCCTAACGAGCCGAGCCGCGCCGCCTGGTCGACGCTTTCCCTCGCGGAAGCGCGGCCGGCCTGGCGGCCATCGATGACGCCGCTTCCTAACAGCCTGGCCGCCCTGCCCGTATTGAGAATCGCTTGACATCCCATGCTCTCCGCCCGTTGCAGGGCGCGGCCCGCCCCCGGCGGTTGTGCCGCCGCCCAAAGGCTGCTATCGCTCCGCCGCCGGGTGACCACAGTTCAATCACAATCGCGGGGGCGAGGCGGAACATCACCGTTTGACGGAGCCTGACTTCATGTTGGACACGCCGAAGCGCCGCAGGTTTCTGCTGTTTCTGGTCAAGCCCTCCCATTACGACGACGACGGCTACGTCATTCAGTGGGTGAGATCCGCCCTGCCGTCGAACTCGCTCGCCTGCCTGTACGGGATCGCCAGGAACGCGATGGAGACCGGCGCGCTCGGCGAGGACGTCGACGTCGAGATCTTCGCCCTCGACGAGACCAACACCCGCATCCGCCCCGACCGCATCGCCCGGCAGATCAAGGAGGCCGGCGGCTTCGGCCTGGTCGGCTTCGTCGGCGTGCAGTCGAACCAGTTCCCCCGGGTGATGGACTGCGCAAGGCCGCTGCGGGCCGCGGGCGTGCCGGTGTGCATCGGCGGCTTCCACGTGTCGGGCTGCCTCGCGATGCTTCCCGAGACCCCGGATTCGCTGAAAGAGGCGCTCGGCCTCGGCATTTCGCTGTTCGCCGGCGAGGCCGAAGGCCGGTTCGCCGACGTCTTGCGCGACGCGGCGGCGGGAACGCTGAAGCCGGTCTACAATTACCTCAACGACCTGCCGGGCCTCGAAGGCGCGACCCATCCGATCCTGCCGCGCGAGCGGGTCAACCGCTCGCTCGGCATGATCTCGAGCTTCGACGCCGGCCGCGGCTGCCCGTTCCTCTGCTCGTTCTGCACCATCATCAACGTGCAGGGGCGGAAGTCCCGCTACCGCACCGCCGACGACATCGAGGCGATCGTCCGCTCGAACCACGCCAACGGCGTGCGCTATTTCTTCATGACGGACGACAATCTGGCGCGCAACCGCAACTGGGAATCGATCTTCGACCGGCTGATCCAGTTGAGGCAGGAGGGGCTCAACTCCCGCTTTGTGATCCAGGTCGACACCGCCTGCCACAAGATCCCGCGCTTCATCGAGAAGGCGGCGGCGGCCGGGGTCAAGCGGGTGTTCATCGGCCTCGAGAACATCGATCCGGACAATTTGATCGCGGCGAAGAAGAAGCAGAACCACATCGCCGACTATCGCGAGCTTCTGCTCGAGTGGCGCAAGCACAGGTGCATCACCTACTGCGGCTACATCATCGGCTTCCCCGCCGACACGCCGGAATCGGTGCTGCGCCGCATCGACATCATCAAGCGCGAGCTGCCGCTCGACATCCTGCAGTTCTCGTGCCTGACGCCGCTGCCCGGCTGCGAGGACCACGCGAAAGCGGTCGCGGGGGGGGTCGACATCGACCCGGACCTCAACAAGTTCGACCTCGAGCACGCGGTGACCGACCATCCGCGCATGTCGCGCGCCGAATGGCAGAAGCTCTACCACGACGCCTTCAAGGCCTATTACACCGACGACCACATGAAGACGGTGATCCGCCGCGCCGCGGCCGGCGGCGCGCGGGCCGACACGGTGGCGTTCCTGATGGTGACCTTCTGGGCGGCGAGCACGCTGTACAACATCTATCCGCTGGAGGCGGGCCTCATAAGGCGAAAGGTGCGGCGCGACCGGCGCCCGACCCTTCGGATCGAGAACCCGCTCGTCTTCTATCCGAAATATTTTTGGAACATGGCTGTCATCCACGCCCGGGCCGCGGCCAAGCTGGCGAAGATTTGGTGGTTCATGCGCTCCGTGCTGAAGGACCCGAACGCCAAGGCCTACACCGACGAAGCGCTGCGGACGGCGGATGATTATGACGGCCAGGAGATGTACCAGCTGTCGGATTCCGCCCGCCAGGCGGGCGCCAAGGCGAAGCATATCGAAGAGCGCAAGCACGCGCACGCGGAAGCCGCCGCGGCGCGGGCGGAGGCGGCGGAGTAGGCGGGCGTTTGGCAAAGGGGAAGGGCATGGTTACAATGCCGCCATGCTCGACAAATGGGAAAAAACGCGAGACCTCATCGCGAGCCTGAAAGCGTCCGCGCCGTTCGAGGTTGAATTGACGCCGCCGCTTATCGCGCAGCTTCGCGCCTCGTCGCCACCATTCGACCTCGAACCGCGGCAGATTGTGACTGGCGTCTCATACTCTGGCGACGAAGGCGGCATCCTCCCCTCCGTGCCAATGACGATGAGACAAACGCCCCCTGGAGTTTACCCTTGAGGGCTGAGGTCACATGCTCCCATGGTCATGCCGCATCCCCTTCGAAACGACTCTTGCCGATGGCTCCGCAACAGAGGGAGGCCGTAGGCCGATCGTTGTTGCGGAGCCATCGGCGGCCTCGCCTGAACTCTCCGACCGGCCACGCCGTCGGACGTTCACGACCGCCTACAAGCTTGGGATACTTCGCCAGGTCGATGAGGCGGGGCCGGGCGGCATTGGCGCGATCCTGCGGCGCGAGGGGCTGTATTCCTCACTGTTGACGGATTGGCGTCGGCAACGCGACGCCGGCGCCTGCGAGGCGCTGAAGGCGGTCAAGCGCGGCCCCAAGGTCGCCGAGCCCAACCCGCTGGCGGCCGAACATGCCCAGTTGCAGCGCGACTACAAGAGCGTGACGTTGCGCTTGCAGCGCGCCGAGGCGATCGTCGAAATCCAAAAAAAAGTGGCTTTGCTGCTGGGCCTGTCGATGCCCGGCGACGAGGCGTCCTGATGGACGCCGTGGCGGCCCTGCCGCCCGGCGGCAGGC
>CAVUHX010000045.1:0-102506 GCA_963741405.1 uncultured Alphaproteobacteria bacterium | reverse complement strand
GCGGCTGTCGACCCCTTGAGTTCCCTCCCGATCCAGCCCGGTAGGGGCGGTGAACGCCGGAAACTGCGCACAGACGGAACGCGACCGCCGCGCCACGAACGGTCATTCAGTCCGCGGTCGGCAGCAGCAATAATTCTTCAATGGAATTGTTTCCGCATAGTGGTTCGAATCCTGTCCGGCGCGCCATTTTGCTACCACTCCGGAACAAAGATGGGCACTTGCCGATGCGCTCGCGGTTGCAACGAGCGGAAAGCGGACTCTCCGCTTTCGGCCCGCGGCAGCGAAAGCGCACGTCCCTAAGGGATGAGGCAGCCTTCTTTGGCACGATGCCGAAACCTTTGGAGAGCCATGGGCCGCTCCTTCCTCGCCGATCTCTTCGACGATTTTGCCAAGCCGACTTCGCCCGGTTGGCCTCGGAAGCGGCCTCTCGTGACTCGACCAGCACCGCATGCTGACCTTGAAGCTCGGCGTCACACCGGCCAAGCATGCGTGCCGACAGAATGTCGACCACGGAGCCATCGACCCGTAGCCATTATATCCGCGAACCCCGACCGCTCCGTAAAGGTACCCCAGAGCAGGTGAAGAACGCGAGGACGATCGTCGCGAAGGCGAAAGACTGGAGGGAAGCCACCACCCACGTCGCTCGGCGACGACACTTGGTCCGTACCTAACAGCACCAGAACGGCGGCCCTCGACATCCTTGCATTCGTCTCTTCAAGCGCGGATGATAACTCACCCTATGCCACGGAAGAAGCACTGAGCCGATTCCTTCCGAGAATGGCTTTTTTGGGGAGGTGTACCATGAAGAACAGTACTTCACTCGACGCGTTCGTCGAAAAGATTAAGAGCGATCCGGCCCTACGGAGCAAGATTGAAGAAGCCGAGAAGTCGGCAATGGCCGATTTTGAGAAGCTCAAGAAGATTGCGAAGGACGGGGCCACGACATTGCGCTCGACACCGCGCGGCCCGATCAGGATTTGTACAAGCCGACTGATCAGGAAGTTGAGGACCTGAGATGCATGCTGACTTGTTGTTGGATCGAAACGTCCGTGTGGGACACGGAAGGCCCGAGCATCACCGGGTTCTAAGCCTCAACTGAACCGAGCGGCGCGATGTCACGTCCGCCGTGGCTCGCCGGCTGCGGCGCCGCGCGACCTTTCGCGATTCCCTTTGCGCTAAACGGGAACGACCCAGTCGTGACGAACGAACCCGACGCGAGAACTGCTCTGCCTAGTCTCGGGGGTTTGGGCGCTCTTGAACGTGCCTGGCTCGACGCTCTAGCCACGACAGACGCCGGGCTGCTCAAGCGCCCTCTGGAATGGGATGGGCTTACGACCCTGAGCGAAGCCGACCTGCTGACCCCCCCGCCGCCCCCGGGACACGCTGGCCAACTTGCGCAGATCGCGCGTTGGCTCCAGGCATCGAAGCCGATCGGGACGAGCGACGCGTTCAGCGCGACCGATGTGCCATTCTGGGAGATTTGGCATCGCATCGCATCAGCTGCGGTCGTGGACGTCGCGACGCGGCTGCCGCTAGACGTCGCCTCGCTATTTGAAGCCGATGTCGAAGGCTGGGGTCGGTATCGGAGCGTGCGCGAGGAGCTTGTCGGCGGCTTCGCGGCGCGTTTGGCCGCCCTTGGCGAAGCCGTGTTCTGGGAGGAGTTCAATCGCGTAGAACACCGCTGGCCTGATCACGGCCCGTCTTGAACGGAGGAGAACCGGCAAGCGGGCCGATCAGTCTACGTTGCGTTCCTGGAGACTATGCGGTCGACCGGATTTGCCGGCCTCTGCGCGTCCCATCCGGTGTTCGGCCGACATCTCGCGACCACGGTCGACCGATGGTCGCAAGCTAGTCTGCAGATGCTGACTCGTCTCGCTGCAAACAGGGACTTGGTGATCCGCTGCTTCGGGCTCCCGCATGACTCCGTTCTGGCAGGCATTCGGGAGCATCTCAGTGATCCTCATCGCGGCGGTCTGACCGTAGCGGAGCTGAGCTATCGATCGGACTCCGATCCGACTTCAACCCTCAAGGTCATGTACAAGCCAAAGGACCTCAGCCTCGACGATGCCTTCCAGCGCCTGCTCGCCCGCCTTCCGCCTTTGGCCCCGGGACGGGCGCCAGCTCGAAACGGTGGAGGTTCTCCCAAGGGCTGGTTACGGGTATATGCGATGGGTCGAGCACAGGCCGTGCCGGGACGCGGACGAGTTCGGCACCTTCTACCGGAACGCTGGCCGACTGACCGCGCTGCTCCACGTGCTCGGCTGTACAGACTGCCACCACGAGAACCTGATCGCGCATGGCGATCACCTGGTCCTTGTGGACGCGGAGACGCTCTTCGAGGCGTTGCCCCGAAACCACCAACCCGCGGGCGAGATGCGGTTGGAATTAAGTGGGCTTCATGCGCGAGTTGGACAGTCGGTCCTTCGCTCGGGCTTGCTGCCGCAATGGCACCTCCTCGGCGAGGGTAGGGTTCCGCGCGACGTGAGTGCGCTCGGCGTGCAGTCTCCGCCTGAACGCATGCGACTTACCCGTGGGTGGGTCGACCTGAACAGCGATGCGATGATGGCTGGCGAGGTCGAACGGCCGGCCGTGCTGCCGACCTCGCTTCCAGTCGGCATCGGCAGCCCAAACCGCCTGTTCGAGTTCACCGACGATTTCTGCGACGGGTTCGAGCGCCAGCTTGTTGCGATCGCGGACGACAGAGCCGCATGGGTCGGACCCGAAAGCCTGCTCGCCGCTTTCAGGCCGTTCACGCGGCGGTTCGTCGCCCGGCCGACCTGGATCTATGCGTGGCTCCAGCGGAAACAGATCGAACCTGATGCCCTGAAATCAGAGACCGCGCAACGCCTGGTATTGGAGCGGCTGGCAAGGAGCTACCTAGTCTCCCCAGCCCGTCCGGCGAATTGGCCGATGTTCACCGATGAGGTCGTCCAGATGGACGCCCTCGACGTTCCGTTATTCGAGCATCGCGTCGACGCTCTCGACATGCCGCTCGGCGATGGGAACGTCATCGAGGACTTCTTCGACACGAGCGGGTACGAGGCGGCCAAAGCGAGAATTCTTGGGCCTCGACGCGGCGACAATCGCTTTTGAGGTCAAACTTGTTCGCGGCGTGATCCTAGCGAAACACATGCAGGCGGAGGACGGACTGCACGGGGTTTCGTCCGCCGACGATCCAGTCTCGCACCAGAACGTCACACGGCAGGACCGGCGTGCCGAGATAGACCGCATCGCTCGGGCGTTGCTCAAGTCCGCAATGCCTTTCGAGGACAGTTCGGTCGAATGGCTTGGGATCAACCTCGCGGAAGACACGACGAGCCACCGGTATGGCCCGCTCGGGCGCTCCCTCTACGACGGAAGGAGCGGAATCGCGCTATTCTTGGCGGCCCTCGCGCAAACCAGCGTCGCGGATGCTGATCGCTTCAGGGCGGTCGCCCTCGGCGCCTGTTTTGATCTGCGACGCCTCACAGGCGGCGGTAACGAGGCCGACCGTTACCGATGGTGGCGCGACCAGCCCTTCGGACTGGCAGGATCGGGCGGCATCCTTCTTGCGCTCCTGCATCTCCGGACCCTGTTGCCGGAACTTGCTCGGGATCTGTCCGTGGCCATGTCCCCCTGCTTACCGCGCTTCGACCCGGATCTGCTGTGGTCGGACGCCGTCTCGACGTGATCCATGGCGCGGCCGGACTCATCGGTGCCCTTCTCCGGCTGGGCTCACAGCAAGCGATCGCTGCCCGGGTCGGGGGCGACCACCTCGTCTCGCAGCAGCATCCAGACGGTGGGTGGCTCGCAGGCACGACCGGCGGCTTGGCGTTGACTTGGCTTCTCGCACGGGGCGTCCGGCATAGCGGCGGCCCTGGCCAAGTTGCACAGCATCACCGGCGACACACGTTATCTTGAGGCCGCCGCCAAGGTTTGCGGTATGAACGGGAGCACTTCGACGCCGTCGAAGGGAACTGGCCGGACTTTCGCGCAATGCGACGACCGCCCCGATTCATGCTGAGCTGGTGTCACGGCGCCCCTGGCATCGCGCTCGGCCGCCTACTGCTCGCGGGTTCGCCCCTGTGGAACGCGTCGGTGCGCGCAGACCTCGACATCGCGCTGGAGACGACGGTCAGTCAAAACTTCGGCGGAGATTCGCTCTGCTGCGGCCGGTTCGGGCGCGCGGCTATTCTCAGGTTCGCGGGCGCGAGCCTTGGGGAATTAAAATGGAGCACCGCGGCCGATAGGCTCGAACAACAGTCGCTTTCTCGCTCGGCGACAGACGGGTAGGTACAATTTCCTCGATACGCTTGGACTGTTCACTGGATGCTCCGGCGTCGGCCTTGCGCTGATCGACAGCCTCTCGCCACGGCGGCGCTTCCTTCCCGACCTGCTGTCCGCCGGCCTTCTCGCCGATTGATATATCAAAGCAGATCACACGGTACGCGCTGCAGGCGTGCTTGGCGATGATCCATTCCTGATGGCGAGGGTCGCGCGCCTGCCGGCTCGATTTCGCGCAGATCAAAAATTATATAGTAAAAGCAATCACATAGGAGTGCCCAGTTTCATCCTGTCGGGCGCGCCCGGAGAGATTCGAACTCCCACTCCTAGATTCGCAGTCTCGTTTTTATGACATGATATCAACTGACTTATCGACATAGAAATGCTTCTAACCGGCTGTTGCGAACTAATGAGAATTTCCAAAATCGAGAACCGGTTACCGCCGCGCCCGCAAGCTCGTCCATGATGGCCGCTTAGCCGGATTCCGAGGTGGCGTGTTCACGCCACTGATGCGGACAGGAACCCGTCGGACACCGTAGATCCTGCCATTTTGGCGAAGAATGCAGTCCATGTAGTGGGTACCGGTATAAGCCGAATCCCTGCGGGCGGTAAGGCCGCTTCCGGCCCTATGTCCAAGATCGTTGAGCATTTCGGCTTCTGTGCCTTCATTGCGAACCATCCAGTCGATAGAGGTGCCTGGCCTCAGTTTGCTGGAGTCGGCGATTTCGAATGTGATGTCGCAGTCTTTCGGGATTGGTCCGATGCCATTTCTGCCGTCGATCCTGACATTCGTATTTTGCTTTCCGACGGCGCGGACGTTGATGTCTGGTACCGCGATGGGGACGAGCGACATTGATTTCTGAAGGCTGTCGTTGACGAGGCCAGTCTTGATATCCGGCATTGGGAAGAAATGAGCGAACGGTTGCGACCATAGATCGGCGGCTTCGATCTCGTTATCAGCGGCGCAGGCCGAGGCCGCGATGCCGACAAATTCATGGATACCCTTGCAGAAGGCCGTCCACTGCACATCCGTCAGACGATTGAGGTCTTCGTAGGAATTGGCGGGATTTGAGACGCGCCGTCCGCGAGCGATTCTGTTGGCAATTTGGCGCAGGAGATTGAGAAGTGTGTCGTCATCGGTCCCGATTTGGTCTTCAGTGAGCATGGCGAAAGCTTCAGCGGCGAGGACCGTCAAGAGGACCGATGAAGGGCGACCTTCGTCAATCCGCCAATTCAGAGCCGCCCAGCATTTGAGATAGCGGATCTGTCGGCGGATCTTTGCCCTAGCGGAATCGTCGTATTTATCCTTGAACCAAACATAGAGTGCCTTGGGGTCGCTGGTCTCCCAACCGTCGTCCGTGGCGAGTGTCCGTCGGCCAGCCTCTGGATCAAGGTGATAGATCGGGATGTCGATATGAAAATCGCCGTCGTAGTGTATGCGCCCACAACGCGGTTTGAGCAGCTTGTCGAGGCTACGGACGGCGTCGGTTGAGGCGGAGTAAGCCTGTAGGCTTTTTTGCAGGATGCGGCGGAGGTGTTCGGGCTCATGGGGACCGTTGTGAGCGTGGCCCGGCCAGCAGACGAAGATACCGAGATCAATATCAAACTCGTCGCTCTTGCTCGGCGGTCGGATTTGCGTTCCGTACTTATATGAGCCTTGAAGCCAGGTTTTAACGGCGCAGCCGGTCTCCGCCTTGATGTCGGCCACGAGATGTTCGGCCAGCTTGTTCCAACGATCCTGTTGCTCTTCGATCTGCTCGGCACTCGGTGTGATGCGCCGATGCAGAGTCTGCTTCTCTGTGTCGTTCGAGTTGAAGAATAAAGACGATGCGATGCTCATGGCTGAACTTAAGCCTCTTGTGATGAGCGGTGGAAGAATTTCGGTGGCGGCGAAATGTGGGTCAGGACGGAGGTAAGGTCGGGATTGACGAGCGACGCTTGAGCAGTGACTGCGGCCATAGCCCTTATTGTCTTTTGTGCGTCAGGATGGGCCGTATCGAGACTGAGCGATTGCTCTTGTTCGCGTGACTGCTCGGCATCAAGGCGCACGTAACGCGACCCAAGCCTGTGCCGCGTTACATGGTCAACGATTTGCTGTTGGGATGAAAGCGTTGCCTGCACGAGGCGCTGCCCGATGGCCCATTTGAGAAGACCGAACCGGATTCCGGACCCGTGCGCGAAGGAAAATCTTGATGTGGTTGTGCCCACGCTCAGAACGCGGATATCGGCAAGATTGACTCCTAAGAAATGCTCGGCCTCGTGAATGGCGATCAAATCGGGGGAGTTGGCGTAAAGACCACCGTCCGCGTACATCCCGTCGCCGATCTCCGCGATTGGGAAATAGGTTGGGGCTGCGGAGGTCGCGAGCGCTACATCAACGGCCTTAAGATGGTGGTCACTGCTGAAGTCGGGATGATGATCGGTCTTGAATATCTGGGGTCCGCCCTTGGTCAGGCAGACCGTCGGAACGATGCACGGATGTTTTAGATGGCCAATCGTGGTTTCAGCACCGATGATGTCGGTGATGGTCTTTCGAAGAGCGCTTGCATCGTATTTCGGTTTGAGCACACAGCGAAGGACATCATAGAATTTGCCGACCGAGGTCTTGGGCGGTTTCCGGGCTGAGAAGATATCCGTCCCGTTGCGCTCGAAAGCCTCCTTGATGTGGGCCGCCGGAACCTCGTTGGCGATGCCAAGAGCAATGATGCCGCCGACCGACGTACCAACGATCAGGTCAAATCGAGACGCCAAGGGTGCTTTGATGCGCTCCTCGATCTCGGCGAGGACCGCAACGGTGTACAGGCCGAGGTATCCACCCCCGCTGAGGCTCAGGATCTGGAATGGCATCGTCCGGCGATGACTGGACACTATTAGTTGTGCCTCGAGAGGAGGGCGACCGCAACATAGCGGATAGGTTTCCTTACATCAACCCCAAGAAAAGGAAAATTGGCGCTGTAAACTGTTTAATTTCAATGACGATCCGACTAGAGCGTTTTCCGATCAATCTGTATCGTATCCGCAGGCCATGAAATAATTCACACATTCGACTGGTTTGAAGATTTCCGCGCAGGCTTCGAGTGCGTTCAAGAGGCCTGTGAGGGTTCGTTCCGCGATTTTGCGCAGGAAGGCCTTGAGCTTTGAGTAGGCTTTTTCGATCGGATTCATGTCGGGGGCCGTAGGGCGGCAGATATCGCAACTCGGCTCCGGCGGCTTGATGAGTTGCTCGACCCTCGCCCCCTTGTGGCTCGACAAATTGTCCATGACGACGACATCGCCTTGCGAGAGCGTGGGAACGAGGCATTTCTCCACCCAGTCCTCGAACGTGGCCGCGTTCATCGGCCGGTCGTATGCCTTTTGCGCCACGAGACCGGAAAGGCGCAGGCCGGCGACGAGCGTGATGGTCTTGTATTGGCCATGCGGAATACCGACGCGCAGTCGTCGACCGCGCCGGCATCATCCGCCCCTGCGCGCCAGATTGGTGGAAGCCCCCGTTTGGTTATGCCAAATCTGGCGCCTGAAAGGAATCGAACCTGAGCTTAGGTTTCGTCGGCGACGGGGAGCCAAGCTAACAAACGCTTTGGCCGGGGTCTTCGCCTACAGGATCGGTTTTCTACGCCCGCTATGCCGCCCGTCGCCGCCGTTCGCCCAGCGCCCGCTCTCCGCCCAATTGCGACGTCCTCTGACGGGTGCCGCTCCCTCTTCGACTTCGGGGGCAAGACTCATCCCACCCTGAAAGAACAGTTATAATATGCATTACTCACGCCGCCCCCACTTTCGCTTCGCCGACCGGCGCCTTGTCCTTCCCCGCCGAGCGCCGCTTCCGCCATTCCTCGATGCGCTGCATCACCACGTAGAACGAGGGAACGAACACGACCACGAGGCAGGTCGAGGCGATCATGCCGCTGAACACCGCGACGCCGATCGAGCGCCGCGCCGCGGCGCCCGCGCCGGTCGCCAGAACCAGCGGCAGCACGCCGAGAATGAAGGCGAAGGAGGTCATGATGATCGGGCGGAAGCGCAGGCGCGCCGCCTCGACCGCGGCCTCGACCACGTCGCGCCCGAGCGCCCGCTGCTGGCGGGCGTATTCGACGATGAGGATGCCGTTCTTGCTGCCGAGCGCGATCAAGAGGATGATGCCGATCTGGGTGTAGAGATTGTTGTCCGAGCCTACGATATTGAGGCCGGCGACGGTTCCGAGCAGCGCCAGCGGCACGGCGAGGATCACCGCGAAGGGCAGGATCCAGCTCTCGTATTGTCCGGCGAGCACCAGATAGACGAGCAGGATGGCGAAGCCGAAGATGTAATAGGTCTGGTTGCCGACCGCCTTCTCCTGGAAGGACATGGCGGTCCAGTCGAAGCCGGTCCCCCTGCGGCAGCGCCTGGGCGCCGACCTGGTCCATGATGTCGAGCGCCTGGCCGGAGCTGAAGCCCGGCGCCGGCGAGCCGACGACGGTCGCGGTCGGGTAGAGATTGTAGAGGCTGATCAGCGGCGGCCCCGTCACCTGGCTGACCTCGATCGCCGTGCCGATCGGCGTCATCGTTCCGTTGCCGGCCCTGACCTTGAGATTGCGGATGTCGTCGACCGAGGCGCGCTTGTCCGCGTTCGCCTGGGTGTAGACCTGGAAGACATGGCCGAACTTGTTGAACTGCGTCACGTAGTTCGAGCCGACATAGCCGGACAGCGCGGCGAACACCTGGCCGACGGTCATTCCGAGCGCCTCGGCCTTCGTCCGGTCGACCACGACCGAGAATTGCGGCGCGCCGGCGCGGAAGGTCGTGGCCAGCCGCTGCAGGCCGGATTGCGCGTTGCCGTCCGCGACCACGGTGTTGGCGAGGCTTTGCAGAAGGTCGTAGTCGAAATCGCCGTTGCGGATCTCGACCTGCATGGTGAAGCCGCCGACATTGCCGACGCCCTGGATCGGCGGCGGCAGCACGGCGAAGGAGAAGGCTTCGGGGATCGACTGCAACCCGCCGTTGATGCGCCGCTGGATCGACTCCTGATCCTGCCCCTGCTCCTTGAGGCGCGCGTCCCATTCCTTCATCACGACGAAGGCGACGCCCGCATTGGCGAGGCTGGCGCGATTGTCGAGGATCGAGATGCCGCTGACCGTCACCACATGCTCGACGCCGGGGACTTTCGACGCGAGAGCCTGGACCTTCGCCAGCACCGCGTCGGTGCGTTCCTTCGACGCCCCGTCCGGCAATTGCACGACGACGATCATGTAGCCCTGATCCTCGGTCGGCAGGAATCCGGTCGGCACGCGGGTCAGCGACCAGATGGCGAAGACGACGAGGGCGAGCGCCAGGCCGACCATGATGAGGGCGCGCCTGGTCATGCCGCCCATCAGCCGGACGTAGCCGTGTTCCGCTCTCGTCATAGACCCAGTTGAAACCGCGGAAGAAGACATTGCGTTGTCCGGGCGGCTTCAGCGGCCGCAGCCACAGGGCCGACTGGGTCGGCTTCAGCGTCATCGCGTTGATCGCGCTGATCAGCGCGGTCGCCGCAATGACGAGGGCGAACTGGCGATAGAGCTGCCCGGTCAGGCCGGGCAGGAAAGCCGCGGGCAGGAAGACCGACAGGAGCACGAGCGTGATGCCGATGACCGGTCCGGTCAGCTCCTCCATCGCTCTTATCGCCGCCTCGCGTCCGGGCATGCCGTCCTCGACATGGCGCGCCACGCCCTCGACGATCACGATCGCGTCGTCGACGACGATTCCGATCACCAGCACGATGGCGAACAGCGTCGGAAGATTGATCGAAAAGCCGAGCGCCGCCATGGCGGCGAAGGCGCCGATGATCGTCACCGGCACGGTCGTCGCGGGCACGAGCATCGCCCGCCAGTCCTGCAGGAAGACCATGATGACGATCAGCACGAGGATGCCCGCCTCGATCAGCGTGCGGTAGACTTCGCGGATCGCGGCCTTGACGAATTTGGTCGTGTCGTAGGGGACGACATATTCGAGCCCCTCGGGAAAGCTTTTCCTGAGCTCCTCCATCTTGTCGTGGACCTCGCCGGAGACCGCGACCGCGTTGGCCTCGGGCAGGAGCGAGACGGCGATGCCGGCCGCAGGCCGGCCGTCGAGATTGAACGATTCGCTGTAGGTCTGCGCGCCGAGCTCGACCCGCCCGACGTCACGCACGCGGGTGATGCGGCCACCTGCGCCGGGCTCGACCTTGACCACGATATTCTCGAAATCGGGCGCGTCGTTCAGGCGGCCGTTGAGGTTCAGCGTATACTGGAAGTCCTGTCCCTTCACCGCGGGCGGCGCGCCGATCTGGCCGGCCGCCACCTCCTGGCTCTGCTGCTGGATGACGGCGATCACGTCCTGCGGGGTGAGGCCGCGGGCCTGCATGAGGTTGGGGTCCAGCCAGACCCGCATGGCGTATTGGCCGGCGCCGAGCACCGCGACGTCGCCGACGCCGTGGAGGCGCTCGAGCTCGTTCAGGACATTGATGACCGCGTAGTTCGCGAGGAACAGGCTGTCGAACCGACCGTCCGGCGACCTCAGCCCGACGAATTCGAGGATCGACGTCGACTGCTTCTTGGTCGTCACGCCCTGGATCTGCACTTCCGCGGGCAGGGACGAAAGCGCGGCGGAGACCCGGTTCTGCACCAGGATCTCGTCCTCGTCGGCGTTGGTGCCGATCGCGAAAGTGACGGTGAGATTGTAGGTGCCGTCGCTGGCGCTGGTCGACTGCATGTAGAGCATGTTTTCGACGCCGTTGACGTTCTGCTCGATCGGCAGGGCGACGGTGTTGACCAGGGTCGAGGCGCTCGCGCCCGGATATCGGGTCGTGACCTGAACGGTCGGCGGCACGACATTCGGATATTGCGAGGTCGGCAGGTTGACGAGCGCGACGAGGCCGATGACGACGAAGAACAGCGCCAGGACGTTGGCGAGCACCGGCCGGTCGATGAAGAAGCGGGAGATCATGAGCGTGTCTCCCGCGCCGTCACTTCGCCGGCTCCGCCGCGGCCGGTTTTGCCGGCCCGGACGGCGCCGCCGGGGCGTTGTCCTGGTCGGCGGCGGCCGCACTGAGCTTCGTCTGCTGGGGATCGACCTTCGCGCCGGGGATTGCGCGCTGGACGCCTTCCGTCACCACCCAGTCGCCCGGCTCGATCCCGGATTCGATGATCCGGTAGGGCCCCTCGCGGTCGCCTGTCTTGACGTTCCGGCGCTGGACGACGTTGTCCGGCCCCACCACCAGCAGGTAGCGCCCCTCCTGGCTCGTTCCGATCGCCGGATCGGGCACGAGAATCGCGCTCGTCCAGCTTGGCGACCGGCGTGCGCACCCGGGCGAACAGGCCGGGCAGCAGCCGGCCGTCCTTGTTGTCGAAAATGGCGCGGACTTCCAGCGTCCCGGTCGAGGCGTCCACCTGGGGCGAAGCGTAGTCCATGTGGCCCGCGTGCGGAAAGCCGTCCTCGCCCTGGAGCCCGATTTCGACCGGGATGGCGGAGAGATCCGTCGTCCGGAACTCGAGACCGGCCTTGGCGTTGCTCTCCTTGATCCGGAGGATCTGCGGCTCGCTCATGGTGAAATAGAGATAGATCGGGTCGAGCTGGATGATCGTTGCGAGCCTGGTCGGCGACCCGACGCCGACCAGCGCGCCCTTGTCGACGAGGTGCCTCGTGACGACCCCGTCGAATGGCGCCGCGACCGTCGTGTAATTGAGATTGATCTGGGCGGTCTCGATGGCGGCCTGGGCGTTCAGCACCTCCGCTGCCGCCTGGTCGGCTTTCGACTTCCATTCCTGCACGGTCGCCTGACTGGCGAAATCCTGTTTCCCCAATTGGGACTGGCGCTGGTATTCCGCCTGGTTGTAGGCGAGCGTCGCCTGGTTGGAGGCAAGCGTCGCCTTGGCCTGGTCGAGTTGCGCCTGATAGGTGTCGCGCTCGATGCCGAACAGCTTGTCGCCCGCCTTGACCGCGGCGCCGTCGACGTAATCGATGTCGGTCAGGAACCCCTGCACGCGGGCGACGAGATCGACCGAATTGAAGGGCGACGTATTGCCCGTCAGGTTGAGGTAGAGCGTCACCGGCTGCAGCAAGGGCTGCGCCACCGCGACTTTCGGCGGGGGAGGGGGGACGTAGGCGTTCTTCGCGCCGTTGCAGCCCGCGAGCGCGAGCGCGGCGATCCCTGCCGCGGCGGCAAGGAGCATGCGCCGGCCCCAACAGGCCGAGAAAGGAAAGTCCGCAAACACGGCGACAGCGATCTCCAAGGATGAAACTTGTTTCGGCTGGCGTTCGGCGTCCTGCTGTCGAGTCGACGGTCCGAGACTCGCACGCAGGTCGGACAAGGCAGTCGGGGTCTGCGCCCCGTCGGCCCCATTTTCAGCATAGGTTGAGAGTTACGGCAATACGGCGGAGTCCGGCGTATTATCAATCGACAGGCGTGTGATACCTGCGCTTGGCTTCGCCGGCTCTGCTCCGCGGACTAATGCGGGCATCTCCACCAGTCGCCGTCCGCCTGGTAGGAACAGCCCCGGCGCTTCAGCCGCTCGTTGAGCCTGTCGCGCGTCTTGCACGCCTGCACCACCTTGGGATCGTCGGCGGGGCCTCCCTTGCCCTGCGAATTCGAAGCGAGCCACCCCTGGATGAGCGGCGACTGCGCGCGGGCCGGCGCGGCAAGGCCGAGGACCAAGCAGAGCAGCAAGGCCGCGAGAGCGATCGTTTCGCCGTCCCGCCGCACAGGTCTCTGACGGTCCGCACGAGGGAGGGCGGCGTCCAGAAGATCATTGGCTTCACACATGCCGCAAGGAATATCGGCGGGCGCGCGCTCCCTGCAAGCGACTCGTGAAAGGACGGCGCGCGGACAACGTCCTATCTCCTGACGCTGATGTCCGGCGCGGCGCGGACGAGCAGGGCGAGCCGAGACTCCGGCTACAGCGCGGACTCGATTGCCCGCAGCAGGCGGAACCGCATCACGCCGTCGTCGCTCGTGAGCGAGATCACGAAACGGACCCGCCCGTGGCTCGAGGTGTCGGCATAGCCCGCGAGCGTGCGGACCCCCTCCATCGTGCCGGTCTTGTCCATGCCGCCGTCGTGTCCGCGGAGCAGGTCGGCGTGGGGCGCGAAGAGCGCGAGCACTTTGGCGAGGCCGCGGGCGGTGAAGCGGTTGTCGCGGCTGATGCCCGACCCCTCCTCGAGGTGGATGTCCCCGGCGAGGCCATGCGCGGCGAGCATCTCGTTCGCAACCTGAAGCGACTTCTCGAGGCTGACCGGTCCGCCCAGGCGGCGTCCGCCGATCTCCAGGAAAACCTGGTTGGCGATGTAGTTGTTCGAGGCGCGGAGCAGCTCGATGAGGACCTCCGAAAGATCGCGCGACTGTCGGTGAACATAAATCGGCTTCAGTCCCTCGGGCACGGTTCCGGTCGAGATCTTGCCCTTCACGCTGCTGCCCGCCCGCTCGATGAATGCGGCGATGAGTTCGCCGGCATATTGGAGGCTCACCGCGGCGTCCTGGTTCAGGCTGATGCGGCCGCTTCCACTGGGGCCATGCGCCAGGAACTGGGTGATCGCGAGCGGGGTGATCGGCGTCTGCTTCTCGGCGGAGCGCACTTTGGCGCCGCTACGCACGGCGTAGACGGTGTTGAAATTCACCGCCAGCGCGGAATTGAGCGCATTATAGGCCTCGTCGGTGTCCTCGATGCCCGGGACGCGGAGGTTCGACGGATAGTAGCTCGCGTCGAGCACGATGCCGGTGATCGGCTGCGCGCCGATCGCTGCGACCAGCTCGGTCGCGAGCTGCGCCAGCTCCTCCGAGATCAGGAACGGATCGCCGCCTCCGCGCACATAAAGCACCCGCTTGTCGTCGAGATAGAAGCGGGTCTCGAAGCGGTAGTCGCCGCCCAGAACCGCCATCGCCAGCCAGGCGGTCACGATCTTGGTGACCGACGCCGGGACGAAGGGCTGGTCAGCGTTCTGGGCGACCAACTCGTTGCCCTCGGCGTCCATCACCAGCACCAACGCCGAGGGCGCAAGGGCCGCGACCTTCTCCTTGACGCCTGCCAGGGCCGGGGTTGGGAGCAGGAGCAAAGCGAGGGCGAGCAGGCGACACCACATGTCCGCAACTTGCGGACCTATGCCCGGGATACTCAAGCGATAAGTCAGCCCGATCGCAGAATTTCCACTTGTGATCCGTCGCGACCGCGCCCGGCGTTTGATCCTGACCTTCGCCTTGACGCCCGACATCCCGCCGATGACAAACAGCATCACGAGTGCGAGCACGTAGACAAGCGGCGCAGTCAGGCGAACGCGGCCCCGATACATCGTCCACAGCCAGTCGTACACTTTCACCCCGGTGGGAATGCCGATCAGCATCGTGGCGATGCCGAACGCTACGTTGATGTCTGCGCTTTGCCCCATCGTGAAGAAGTGGTGCACCCACACCGTGAACGACAGGACGACGATTTGCCATCGGCCGGCTGAAGGGGCGGGCCGACCGCGGGGTGTCATGCAGGCGGTCGAGGCGCTCAGGTCGGTGCGGCTCTGGTCGGCGATTGTGTTGAACGTGCGACTGCTAGTGGAGGGTTCGCTGATCCCTCATCCCTCACGCACCCCCGCCTTCCGGAGGCCGTCATAGAAGCGCTCGCGCTGCGTAAGAAAGGTTGCGTTATCGCTCGGCGCGGTGGCGCGAAAGCGTGAAATGGTGAAGGTCGGGCTGATGCTCAATCCCGCCCTGGCCGCCGACTGGGCTTCATTGAGCCGTCCGCAATGAGCCAGGGCGACCGCGAGCCAAAAATGCGCAAGTGGAAGAACTCTGTCGCCGGCGGTGGCCCGGCGCAGCCAGACAACCGCCTCCTCATCAAGGCCGAGAGACAACTTGGCGTAGCCCAGGAACGCGAACCATACATAGGCGAACGTATTGCGAGGACTGAGTTGCAACGCCTCCTGGATATGGGCCTCTGCTTCATCAGCCCGGCCGGCAAAAACCTTGGCGAACCCGATGTAGGCCTGCGCATGCGCAAGATTTCGGTTCAGGCCCAATGTTCGTTCGAATGCGGCGATCGCCTGGCCGGGGCGCTGAGTTTGAATCATGATCTGGCCCAGGCACAGGCGGGCGAGCGAACAGTCGGGCGCCAGGGAGAGCGCCTTGGTCACAGCCGCCTCGGCGGCGGCGAGCCGTTCCGCGCGGTCGTCGGGATAGAAACTTCCCGCGACTGTTTGATCCACACGGGCAATGCCGACAAGCGCCCAGACATCGTCGGGGTCGAGCGCCAAGGCGCGCTGGAAACAGGCATGCGCCTTTGTCAGGTGCTCCATGGTGGGTCCCCTGTTGAACCAGGCCATGCCCTGAAAATAGAGATCAATTGCGTCCGGGTTTGAAACGCGTTGCGCGCGACGGGCTTCGGTTTCGGTGATCTGGATCGTGAGTGCGTTTGCGACATGCGCGACGATCTCGTCCTGCATGTCGAAAAGATCGGCCAAAGGCTTGTCGAACCGCTCCGCCCACAGGTGATTGCCGGTCTCCGCATCGACAAGCTGGACGTTCACCCGTATCCGATTGCTGCACCGCTGAACGCTTCCCTCCAGAACATAGCGTACGTTGAACTCTCGTTCGACGTGCCTGAGATCGACGGCTTTCCTCTTGTATGTGAACGCGGTGTTGCGCCCGATGACAACCATCCCGTCCTGGCACGATAGATCCGTCGTCAAACTCTCCGTGACTTCATCGACGAAATACTCCTGGCTCGCATCGCCGCCCATGTTGTCGAAAGGAAGCACGACGATGGAACGCCTCGGCGGGTCGAATTCCTGCGCCAGCCTATGATGTGGCCCGGCCGCGCTCGTCGGCGGGTTCCCGACTGCATGGGCCTGCGCTGGCCGAGCGACGACCTTGCGCATTTTCTGGTCGAGATTGGCAAATTTCGCCCTCGCCGGGTCACTCGCTTGGTCATCGGCCTCGCCGGGCAGGCGGACCGCTTCGGTGTCGAAAGCATCCTCCGGGGGCGCTATCGGCCGGACGACCGGCTTCTCTCGAGTATAAGGCCATCCGAGGGGCTTTTCTTCCGATGGGTCTAGCGGGGGCGCCATGTTGCTCGCAAAGAGAAATCCCCTTTTCGGGGTCGTGCGAATGATCTCTCTGCTCTCATCTCCGATGCACTTGCGCGCCTGGCTGATCGTTTGCGTCAAGGCGTCATCGGTGATGGCGACGCCGCCCCAGATGGCCTGAACCAGCTCGTCTTTGGAAACGACTCGATTTGGGTTACTCGCCAGAAACGCCAATGTTTCGAAGATTTTATGGCGAACGGCCAAAGATTTTCCGGCCTTGATGATCAGGCCGTTCTTAAGATCCAGGGTAAAATCGCACAAATTATTTGGTGAAACGGAAGCGCCCATCATTGCTCCCCCTCGCCGGCAATAGTCTGAACAAGCACTCCGCTGCGATCACGCTCCTGTGATCACGTTACTCAGCAATCACCATAGGGTAAAGGCGAAAATTCAGGAAGAAATCAGATTTCCGTCAGGATTTTCGTCGCGAGGAGCGGCAGGCTTTGCGCCGGAACGCCTTGCGAGCGGCGGAGGGCCTGCGGCAAGCGCGGAGCCTTCGTTATGCCGTTTGCGATTTTTGCGCTGGGGAAGCTCAATGTCCGCGCTCTCGGTTCCGGCGCTCGTTACCGGCCTGATTGCGGCATTGCTGGCCACATCTCTATCGACGGGTGCGGCGCAGGCGCAATCGGCCGGGGGAGGCCACGGCTCCACCACCGGAAGTGGCGCCACAACCTCCGGTGTCTCCCCGTCCGGCAAAGGCTCGTCGACCGGAGGCATCTCATCCATCGGCGTCTCCATTGGCGGCGGCCCCACGTCCGGCGCCGGGTCAACCACCGCCACTGCAACAGCCCCAGCGCCTGCGCCCGCCCCCGCCCCTGGGGGGCATGGTCCCACGCCGCAAATTCACGCATCGCCTCCGCCTGCTTCGGCCTGCGGCGGCGGGCTCATGCTCGAGCCGCCGCCGGCCGACGTGAGCGCGGTCAAGGCGGTCGCGACTCTGTCCGAGGCCACGCAGGCCTACATCAGGGAATGCGCGTGCGACACGCCGCAATGCATCGCCGATGCGCTCGATCAATACGCCAAGGCGCTCGCCGTGGTCGCGCCGCGCCTGCCGAAGCCGCTGCGCAATCTCCCACGGGTCGTCGCCGAGGCCGCGCATCGCGTCCGCGTCGCCAGGACCAAGGCGGAAGCGGTGAGCGCGCTCAATCAAGCGATCGCCGCCGTGCACAAGGAGATTTCGTTGGTTCGATCGGAGGAGGTCGAGATGGAGACGAGTAAGCGGCGAAGCGGAGAACTGGTGGCGGACACCTTGAACGTCGCAAGCGTCGCGCTCGTCAACTCGGGCGGCCTCTAGGGGGATGTCGTTGAGCCAATTTAGATTTGCATAGGCGAAGAGCAGAAACGTACCGGAATACCTCGGTCAAAACTCACGAGCTTTTTTTTTCAATGATGGAAGCAAAATCCTCATGACTGATATGATGCTCAGATTTGTAGAATCGCTTTTAATCCACGGAGATCCGGTCGTCGTTGACGACTTCGCCTCCGGCGGATGGCAAGTAACAAGCCTACACATGCCTCTGCTTGACGATGTCGCTCACATCGTGCGGAGCTTGCGGGTTTGGAGTCCGGCCGGGATAGTCAAGGTGACGGCGGTGACGGACGCGAACGGGCTGCGGCGAATTGAAGAACTTTTTTTCAACAGACGGCATTTTTCAGAGGAGGTGACGCTGCCTCTGCGCGCGCTGGGGCGGCTAGCGTCGTCTTTCCCGTTGTGCGTGCTGCGCACGGAGGAGGTTGCGTTGACTCTATTGGCTTTGGGGGTGCCACCGTCGATGATCGTTGTGACCGCGGCGACGCGCCCCGAATGGGAGTTGGCGCTCGGCCCCGTGCAAATCCTCTTTTTGGAAGCAAACCCCGCTCCGTCGGGACCTCCACCAGAAGCTTCCAGCTCTCGCACCGCCGTGGCTTCGTTGCTAGAAGCTCCCCGCTCGCCCTCGGAACCGGCACGACCCCGCCGTCCGCGCATACCGGTGGCGCCTTCGCCGTTTTCGGCAACGGGTTCGATTACCAATAACGTGCTGACGGTTGCCGCGGTTTCCTACGGGACTATTTCCCCTGGAGAAACGATTTCAGGAACCAATGTCGTCGGCGGCACGAAAATCGTCACTCAGCTGTCTGGAACTACAACTGGGGGCGTCGGGACTTATGCAGTCGATATCGGCGGGCAATCGGTTGCTTCTACGACTATCAGTGGAACATTCCCCCCCGAGGATCCGGTGGGTCTCGTTTGGCGTGGTGTTGGTGACGACGACGTTAGTCAGACTTTGTGCCAGGATCTCGCAACGGCGGCGATGATAAGACTTGACCCTACCAATGGCGTGGTCGGCAACGCGCTGCCCGCGCTTTGCCTCCCGATCCGCAGACAGAGCAACTCCATCGTGGGCGTCCCGAGCCCGACACGGTTCGACCTCGAAGTCTCGCTTTTGCGGAGCGCAACGACATTCAATTCGCCCAATTTATTCCCACCCCTCTCATGGGCGTGGGATCGCCTCGAACGGTCGGTGCGCTCGATCACTCACTCGCGGCCATCTGTGGACCGTCGCACGCCCGATTGGGTGCGCGACGAACTCCCAACGAGGTAGTTTGCAATTGAAATCGTATGCAATGACCGGTCGGCCAAAACAGTCATGGATCCGTGCGCGGTTCGTGCAACGGCGATAAGCGGCTGGTGCGCTCGGCCGTTCGCTCGCGCCGGACCTGAATTTGGATTCGGAGGACGGGCAGCCCGTAATGGCGAAACGGGAGGGGCATTATGATGGCTAACATTCCGACCCAGTACAACCGGACCGGTAGGCTCGCCACTCCGCTCGGAAAGGACAAATTGTGCTTGGTGCGTTTCGAGGGGGCCGAAGCGATGGGCGAACTGTTCGAATTTCGCGTCGAAGCGGTCAGCCTCGATGCGGACATCGATTTCAATGAGGCGCTCGGCAAGACCTGCAGCGTTCATCTCGAAACGGCCGACAACGTCGGTCGGGATTTCAGCGGGGTTCTGACCGAAGCGCTCTGGGTCGGCACGCGCCTTGATCTTCAGGTCTATCATCTCGTCCTGAGACCATGGCTCTGGCTGCTGTCGCTCCGTTCCGACTGCCGGATCTTCTCGAACATGTCCCCCAAGGACATCATCAAGGAGGCTCTCGGGAACAGTCGCTTCGGTCCGATGGCAGACATCACGACCGAGGATTATCCGACCCTCGAATATACCGTCCAATACCGCGAGACAGATCTCGATTTCGCTCTGCGCCTCATGGAGAAGTATGGCATCTACTTCTACTTCGAGTTCGCCCGAGGCGACGGCGTCACGCCGAGCGAACACAAGCTCGTCCTCGCCGATTCGACGACTTACCAATCGTTGCCGCGGCCGAGCGACGTCCTCTATTTGCCACCGACGGTTGCGGGGCGTCGCGACATTCAGCAATTCACGAGTTGGGCCAAGTTGCAGGGAATGGTCGCCGGCGTCTTCGAACTCAACGACTACGATTACAATCACCCCAGCAGAGACCTGCTGGCCCACTGCGATTTTCCTTACGCCTATGACCGGGGGAGCCACGCTTACGACTATACCGGCGGGTACGAAGAGACCGCGCTCGGCCAGCGCCTCACACGGGTGAGACTGGACGCGGATCGGCGGGGGGAACGCTGCCGCGCAAGTGGTTACGCCCCGTCGCTCACGCCGGGATACGCGATCAAGCGGACCTCCACTGACAGCGACTTGCAGGACGGTACCTACCTCATCCTCCGCTGTAGTCACTTGTTTGGCGACCAGTCGTACGTCTCGGCTGGCCTTGGCGCCGCCGATTTCGGCGAATCCTATTCCGGAAAGTACGAACTTTCGCGACATTCGATCCCTTACCGGATGCCCCTCCGCACGCACCGCCCGGCGATCATCGGTACGCAGCCGGCGAAGGTCATCAGCAAGGAGAGGCAAGAAATCGACGTGGACAACCTCGGACGAGTGTTGGTCGAGTTTTACTGGGATGCGATCCGCCCCGGCAAACCGCGCCGCATGCCGTCACGACGCGTTCGGGTCGGACAGTTCTGGGCCGGCGCCCAGCGCGGGGCGCTGTTCGTTCCGCGCGTCGGCGACGAGGTGATGGTGGCCTATGAAGACGGAGATCCGGACCGTCCGATCATCGTGGGCTCGGTCTACAACGGGAACAACACTGTGCCAATGCCGCTCCCGCAGAAAAAAACGCAGTCCGGCATCCTGACCAGATCGAGCCCTGATGGCCGAGGCTACCACATGCTGATGTTCGACGACACCGCCGGTCAGGAACGGGTCAAGCTGCGTTCGCAGAAGGATCTCCTGTTCAAGGCGCTCGCCAACGAGCGGCGCGACATCGGCGGCGACCAGACCGAGAACGTCGGCCGCGACGAGACGATTAACGTCGGGATGGCTCCGACGGATCTCACCCTCGGCGGCGGCAACTTTACGCTGAACGCATTCAAGACCGCGACGATCAACGTCGGGCCGAAGGAGATGCCTCTCAGCCGGATCGTGATGACCCAACAGGACATAACGCTCAGTGTCGGGCCTGAAGGGGAGTTTGCCAAGATCGTGATGGACCTCTCAGGCATAACGTTCTCCGTCATGGGCGGGATTACGAATGTGGCCTTTCGGCCCGGGGGTGTGTCGATCTTCAGCCCGACTGTCGACGTCCTGGCTATGGCGGAGATGAGTATTATGGCTCCGGCGGGCCTCACTGCGTCCACCTCGGTCAACACCCCAATTTTGGTCGCCGCGGGCGCAACCATCAGCGGCGTTACGATCTAGCGAGAGAGCATGGTTTCGCTGATTCGGTTCCCTGCTGCGCACAACGTCTTCGAGGCGTTCCCGGACCTTGGTCGATTCTTGTCCGTCCCGGTCGACGAAACGCCTTCGCTTGATTTCGCCCGCCGCCTGCTCACATCCCAACGTCCTGCTGTGGCAATCCTGTATCTGGCTCACGTGTTTCCGCGCCGCGAGGCGGTCTGGTGGGCACGGCAATGCGTCGAGGCGATACTCGGCGCGGGCGCCGAGGACGATGCGCTGCGCGCCGCGGAAGCGTGGGTGCGACAGCCCGACGAAGTAAATCGACGCGTAGCTCTCGACGTCGGCAGGCTCGCCGACCGGGCCAAGGCCACCACCTGGCTCGCGCTCGCCGCCGGCCAGTCGGGTGGCAGCCTGGCTGCGCCCGAACAAAAGCCGATGCCGCCGCAGCCGTCGGCATGCGCCGGAGCGGCAAACGCCGCGATCATCCTTGCGGCTGTGGCGCAGGACGCCCGCGGCATCCTGCCCTGGATTCGCGCTTGCGCCGAGGCCGGGATACGATTTGCGGACAGCGGCGAAGCGAAGGTCGTCGCGCCAGCGGGCGTAGCGAGTTCCATCAGCCTCAAGCGCGAGGCCGATGAAAAGTTAGCGTGCATCGGATTCCGGTGGACCCGCCCAGCATCGATCGCCTGACCGCGTACGCGGGCCGAGCGATGGCCACGGCGACGTGAACCTGAGGATTGTTGAGCTAGCGAAGGGGCTATCGAACCCGGGGCCGCATCCGATAGATGTGCGCAATACACAATTGTATTATTCTTCCATAATCACGACATGCTGAGAATAACTGCCGTGTAAATGGGAAACTTTCAGGAAGAAATCAGAATTTCGTCAGGACTTCTGGGGTGTGGAGCGGGATAATGTGCCGTTCGCGATGTCGCACTCTCTCCCAAGCATTTAAATGACGTCGCGGACTTGAGCCATGGGTCTGCTGTAGAATTATCACGCTGGCGTTCATCCGGCGTTTGGCGATGAACGAATGCTCGATTCAGAGGTGCCGATATGACTGTGTACCAAGTCGTCGAACCCGGACCAGCGCGCGATTACTTTGCGGACCCAACCAGCCCCAGGGGGAACTCAACAGCCGCCGCTGTTTCGCTTCTCGCGAGCACCGTGGACTTCTTTCAGAACTTAGCCTTGGCGAGACAAACACAACAAGCGCTTGAGGCCCCGAACATCCAAAACCAAATCCGAGCCGCGAATAATTCCGGGCTCGGGGCCCTGGTTAACGTGCAAATCGACGTTTGGTACAGACAAGGTAGGCTGATGTCTCCGACAATCAGTTTTCTCAGTTTATTTGTAATGGGATCCGGGCGCACGCCGCGTGAGGTCATTCAATCGTTTAGTCAGAGCCCCCAAATGTATAGCGGGATCGGACCACAAAACCCTGCAACCGATCGGATGGTAGTCAACCGTTACCTCTGGTGCACACGCTGAAAAGAGGATTGATGCGGCGCTGAGGCTCGTAGCCCAAGCTATGCAAATTGCACGATTTGACAAGTTGTCCGCCAGATGGTCGTTCTATGTTGAGTCCGCTGATGCTAAGCACCAAGGCCGCGGCTAGCACATTTTGAGACTCGTAATCGGCCACTCGCATACACGCTCAGCCTCCTTCCTCGGTCGTCTCGTGCCCCGGCTCCTCCTCGGCGGCCTCCCCGGGGACTTCCTCGGCCGCGGCTCCCCTGAGCCGCACGATCATCGCAATGAGGTCAACGTCGCCTTTCGCGAGGTCGACGTCGCGGGTCATCTCGCGCAGGTCCTGGCCTTTGCGCGCGAGCTCTTCCGTGAGTTCGACGGCGTTGCGCCGCTCGGTGACGCCGCCGGCGGTCGCCGCGAACGCCTTGGCCCTCAGCCATTCGAGCCGGGCGCGCTGGGTGTCCCGCGCGAACTTTCGTTCGACGAACTCGCGCCGCGCCCGATAGTAGGCGCCAATCAACTCGATCAGGGGCATGGCCCACAACGTCTCGACCGAAAGGCTCATCAGGACACCGCCCGGCTGTCTTCCCTCGAAATCATAGACGTACGGAAGATGCCGGCAACAGTCCGGCGCTTTATAACCATATTATCATGTTATTTATTGTCGAAGCAACCCGGGCGGCGCCGCGCAAAAGTTGCAGATTTTGGCGCCTAAAGCCCTGAAAAGATTGACTCGATGACGGATTCGTTCAGGCCGGAGGGAGGCTGCCCTCCAGCGCGGCCCTACATCCCGCCCAGATGCTCGGCGACGGCGAAAATGTCCTTGTCGCCCCGGCCGCACATGTTCATCACCATCAGGTGGTCCTTCGGCCGTTTCGGCGCGAGCTCGATCACCTTGGCGAGCGCGTGCGCCGGTTCGAGCGCCGGGATGATGCCTTCGAGCCTGGAACAGAGCTGGAAGGCCTCGAGCGCCTCCTTGTCAGTCGCGGAGAGATAGGTCACCCGCCCGACGTCATGCAGCCAGGAGTGCTCCGGGCCGACGCCGGGATAGTCGAGGCCGGCGGATATCGAGTGTCCTTCGAGGATCTGCCCGTCGTCGTCCATCAGGAGATAGGTGCGGTTGCCGTGCAGCACGCCGGGGCGGCCGCCGGTGATCGAGGCCGCGTGCGCGTTGGGCTTGTCGAGCCCGTGGCCCGCCGCCTCGACGCCGAACATCTCGACGCCCTCGTCGTCGAGGAAAGGATGGAAGAGGCCGATGGCGTTGGAGCCGCCGCCGATCGCCGCGACCAGGCTGTCGGGCAGACGGCCCTCCTGCTCCATCATCTGCGACCGCGTCTCGTTGCCGATGACGCACTGGAAGTCGCGCACCATCATCGGATAGGGATGCGGCCCGGCGGCGGTGCCGATGCAATAGAACGTGTCGGAGACATTGGTCACCCAGTCGCGCAAGGCCTCGTTCATCGCGTCCTTCAGCGTGCGGGCGCCCGCCTGAACGGGGCGCACCTCGGCGCCCAGCATCTTCATGCGGAACACGTTTGGCTTCTGCCGCTCGACGTCGACCGCGCCCATGTAGACGACGCAGTCGAGGCCGAAGCGGGCGCAGGCGGTCGCCGTGGCGACGCCGTGCTGGCCCGCGCCTGTCTCGGCGATGATCCGCTTCTTGCCCATGCGGCGGGCGAGCAGGATCTGGCCGAGAACGTTGTTGATCTTGTGCGCGCCGGTGTGGTTCAGCTCGTCCCGCTTGAAATAGACTTTCGCGCCACCGAGCTGCTCGGTCAGCCGCTCGGCGAAATAGAGCGGGCTCGGCCGGCCGGCGTAGTGTTTGAGGAAGCGGTCGAGCTCGGCCTGGAACGTCGGATCGGCCTTCGCCTCCGCATAGGCCTTTTCCAGCGACAGAATGAGCGGCATCAGCGTCTCGGCGACAAAACGCCCGCCGTAGATGCCGAAGCGCCCGCGCTCGTCCGGTCCCTTGCGGAAGGAGTTGGGCTTGTCGAGCTTGGTCATTCAATGGGCTCCCTCGGTCGCACGGGCGAAAGCCGCGTGCGCCGCGGCGACGAAGGCCGCGATCCTGTCCGTGTCCTTGATCCCCGGCGCGCTCTCGACCCCCGACGACACGTCGACGCCGCGGGCCCCCGTCAGCGTGATCGCTTCCGCCACATTGCCCGGATCGAGTCCCCCGGACAGAAGCCAGGGCGCCCGCGGCGAGAAGCCGCTCGTGAGGCGCCAGTCGAAAGGCAGGCCGTTGCCGCCCGGCAGCACGGCGCCTTGCGGCGGCTTGGCGTCGATCAGCAGATAATCCGCTGCGCCGTCGTAACGCTCGGCGGCGGCGAGATCGTCCGGCCCGGCGACCCCGACCGCCTTCATCGTCGCGCAGGCGAAGCGCCGGCCGATGTCCTTCACCCGCGCCGGCGTTTCGCGGCCGTGCAGCTGAAGGATGTCGGGCGCGAGCGCCTCGACGATGCGCTCGATCGCGTCATCGTCCGCATCGACGCTGAGCGCTGCGATCCGCGCCCGGCCGCGGGCCTGCGCGCCGAGCGCGCGCGCCGCCTCAAACTCGAGATGGCGTGGGCTCCTGGCGAAAAAGACGAAGCCGACGATATCCGCTCCGGCCTGCAGCGCGGCTTCGAGGGTCGAGGCGGTCGAAAGGCCGCAGATTTTGACGATCGGCGTCATTTGCGCCTCTTTCGGTCAAAGCGCCCGCGCTGTCAAAGGCGAGCTGCCGCTCGCCTTGACAAAGACCAATCGGTTTCGTTTTTGGCCGCCGGGCGCAGGGCAAAACCTTCGCAGTCTGTCCCGGTCGGTATCCTTCGGCGGGGCCGCCTCTGCTCTGCGGTAAGCCGATGACCGGGAGGAGCGTGTGAAGCAAATTCAGATGATCCTGGGGTCGGCCCTGGCGGTTGCGGCGTCCGGGAACATCGCGACGGCGGCGGGAGACGCGGCGGCCGGCGAGACGACCTTCAAGGTGTGCAGGACCTGCCATCAGATCGGCGAAGGCGCCAGGAACTTTGTCGGCCCCGAACTCAACGGCGTCGTCGGCCGCAGGGCCGGAACGGTCCCGGGGTACAATTATTCGGACGCCAACAAGAACTCGGGCCTAACGTGGGACGAAGCCACGCTCATGAAATACCTTAAGCGCCCACGGGGAGTTGTACCCGGCACGAAAATGGCCTTTCCCGGCTTGTCGAGGGATGACGACATCGCCAACGTGATCGCGTATCTGAAGCAATTCGGTCCGGAGGGGAAAAAGCCATAGCCTGCCGGAAGGGCGGAGCCTCACGTCGAAGCGTGAGTTTGGACGGGCGCGAGCGCATGTTCGATGGCGCTGATTTCCCCTTCCGCGGCCGCGCGCATTTTCGCCTCCGCTTCGCGGTAAAGCGCGACGATCCGCCGGCCCTTGTCAGTCAGCTCCGCCCCGCCCCCTTTCGCGCCGCCGTGATGGGCCGAGACCAGCGGGGCGACGAAGAGCTGGTTCAGTTCGTCGACCAGCAGCCAGGCGCGGCGGTAGGACATCGCGTGCGCCCGGCCAGCGGCGGAGATCGATCCCGTTTTGTCGATCGCTTCGAGCAGCGCGATCTTGCCGGCGCCGAGCCGGCGGCCGGCGTCGAAATCGAGCCGAATGGTCAGTCGGGTCAAGTCTTTCCTCCCTCGAGCCCGTCCACGCCGCGTTTTCGCGGTCAGGAATGAGCGAATTCCCAGTAGAGTTCGCGCGCGCGGCGATAGAACGGCCCCGCCTGCAGATCGCGCCCGTCGATCCGTCTGACGGGAGTGACCTTGCCGTAGTTGCCGACGACGAAAATCTCGTCCGCCTCGTCGAAATCGGCAAGGCGGAGCGTCGTTTCGCGCGCGTCGTTCCCGTCCGAGCGCAACAGCTGCAGCACCCGCTGGCGCGTGACGCCGTTGAGGAACGTCCCGTTCGCCATCGGCGTCATGGCGATTCCGTCCTTCGCCATGAAGACATTGGCGGTCGCCAGCTCGGCGACGTTGCCGAGCATGTCGCACAGCAGGCAATTGTCGAAACCACGGGCGCGGGCCTCGAGCAGAGCGCGGGCGTTGTTCGGATAGAGGCAGCCGGCCTTGGCGTCGATCGGCGCCGTGACGCCGAGCGGCTTGACGTACGGGGAACGGGTGATGGCGATTCCGGTCGGCTGCGGCAGCGGCGCCTCGTAGACGCAGAGACAGAAGCGGGTCGATTCGGGGTCCGGCGGGACCGCCGAGGTCGCAGAGCCATGCTCGGCCCAGTACATGGGACGGATATAGAGTTCCGCCCCCGGTCCGAACTTTTTCACCCCCTCTTTCGCCAGGTCGGCGATCGCCTCGTCGCTCATGACCGGCTGCAGCCACATGGTCTTCGCCGATCGGTTGAGGCGGGCGCAATGCCGGTCAAGGTCGGGGGTCACGCCCTCGAAGGCGCGCGCCCCGTCAAACACGCTCGACCCCAGCCAGAAGGCATGCGTGCGCGCGCCGATGAACGGCGCGTTGCCTTCAATCCACTCGCCGTCGAGAAAGGTGAAGGTCTGCGACCAGGCGGACATGGGACCCGAGCTCCCGGGGTATGAAGCAAAGCGGCGCTGCTGCGGACATTCACCGTTTTTCCTTCCTCAGTCCAGTGGAACGATGCCCTCGGCCTCGGCGTCAAAGCCCGCCGCGGCGTCGCCGACGCGCCTGCCCCCGATCAGCCGGTCCCGCGCGATCTCGGCCAACGGCACGAGCACGAAGGCGCGGTTGAAGAGTTCGGGATGAGGAAGCGTCAGCCGGCCGGTGGACACGACGGCGTCGCCATAGGCGAGAATGTCGATGTCGATGACGCGCGGACCCCAGCGTTCGGTGGGAACTCGGCCCAGAATGACTTCGAGCCGCTTGACCCGGTCGAGCAGGGCTTCGGGAGTGAGGCTGGTCAGCGCCTCCGCGCAGGCGTTGACGAACGGCGCCTGGTCGGTCTTTCCCCACGGCGGGGTGCGATACAACCGCGAGGCGGCGACGAGCTCAATCCCCGGCTCTTCCCCGAGCGCCTTGATCGCCCGGCGCAGCGTTGCGGCGCTGTCGCCGACGTTGCCGCCGAGCGAAAAAAGAACGCTGGCCCGGGCCTCGGCCGGGTTTGGCGCGCCGGTCGGAACGGCGCGGCGCGCATCCGTCATGCGGCGAGCGCCGAAAGGATCCGCGCCCAGGAGCGGGCCCCCTTATAGAACGACTGCAGGTCGTATTTCTCGTTGGGCGAGTGGACGTTGTCGTCCTCGAGTCCGAACCCGACGAGCAGGCAGTCCATGTTCAATTCGCGCTTGAACGAGCCGACGATGGGAATTGATCCCCCGCAGCCGATCAACGCCGCAGGCTCGCCCCATTCCTCTTCGAGAGCGCGTTTCGCCCGGCGCAGCGCTTCGCTTGCGCCGGGAAGCGCGATGGCCGGACTTCCTCCGTGGAAAATAAATTCCGCTTTCACGTCCGGCGGCAGGCGCGCCGCGACGAAATCGCGGAACGCCGCGGCGACCCGGTCGGGGTTCTGCTCGCCGACCAGCCGGAACGAGACCTTGGCGCTCGCCTGCGCCGGCAGCACCGTCTTCATTCCCTCGCCGGTATAGCCGCCGACAATTCCGTTGACCTCGCAGGTCGGGCGCGACCAGAGTTGCTCGAGCGGCGTGCGGTCGCGTTCGCCGGCCGGCGTCGTCAGGCCGACGTCGCCCAGAAACGCGCCCGCGTCGAAACGAAGCTCGCTCCACTGCCGCCGGATGTCCTCCGGAAGCTCCGCGACTTCGTCATAGAATCCGGGCAGCATGACCGCCCCGTTCGCGTCGTGCAGGTCGCCGAGGATGCGGCAGAGGACATGGATCGGGTTGACCGCAGCGCCGCCATAAAGGCCCGAGTGCAGATCGCGGTCCGCGCCGCGCAGGATGACCTCTGCGGTGACGATGCCCCGCAGCGCCGTCGTGATCGCCGGCGTCGACGGTCCCCACATCCCCGTGTCGCAGACGAGAGCGATGTCGGCCCTGAGCATCCCGGCGTGTCGGGCGAGGAAGGCGGGCAGCGAAGGCGAGCCGGTCTCCTCCTCGCCTTCGATCAGCGCGGTGATCGCGCACGGCGGGCCGCCGGTTTTCCTGAAGGCGCGGCAGGCTTCGAGGAAGGTCATCAGCTGACCTTTGTCGTCGCATGCGCCCCGCGCCACGATCTGCTCGCCGCGCGGCCCGGGTTCGAGCGTCGGCTCGAACGGCGGCTTGCGCCAGAGGTTCAAGGGATCGGCCGGCTGCACGTCGTAGTGCCCGTAGAACAGCACATGCGGCGCGTCATGGGCAGCCGCCTTCACATGGCCCACGACCATCGGCCGCCCCTCCGTCGGATGCTTCGCGGCGTCGAAGCCGAGCTCGGCGAGCTCAGACACGAGCCAGTCGGCGGCGCGGTCGCAATCCGGGAAATGGGCGGGAACCGCGGAGATCGACGGGATCCTGAGAAAGGCGAACAGTCTCTCGAGGGCCCGCTCCCGTTCGGCGTCGATTTCGGACAGAATGTCGTCGATTGCAGCCATCGCGCTCCGCCCCTGGTCGAGACTCGCCGTTCCTGTTTCGGCCCGCTGTTGTAGCAGCAGCGACCGCTTCCCTCCAACCGAAGACGGAGACGCGCGGACGGCCGCCCGTGAGTTTCGCATGTCCTCAGTGGAAGTATGTCACCTGGCCGGCGCAGCGGACGAAACCGGTGAAGGCGGTCGGGCCCGGTTGCCGCCTGGCATGGGGAGGGAGCAGGAGATTGGCTGCGGTCGCCGGCGGAGGCGGCGCGGCTTCGGCCGCAAGGGCGGCTTCCTCCGCCGGGTCCGAACCATCGGCCAGTGTCGCGGCCTCCGCCGCGAAGGCTTCCTCGGAGAAGCTCTGCGCCTCGGTCGTCTTCGGGCGCGGATTGAGCCTTTTCAGGCTCTTGCGGCGCCATTTCCGGGCGCTCGATCCGCGGCGCATCGGGCGCGCTTAGGCGCTCCGCCGGGCCGGCCAGCGAGGCGAAGGCTTCGTCCGACGCGTTGGGCGCCGCGTCGATCCCGGGCGCGGATTGAGGCTTTTCAGCCGCTTGCGGCGCCATTTCCGGGCGCGCGATCCGCGGCGCATCGGGCGCGCTCAGGCGCTCCGCCGGGCCGGCCAGCGAGGCGAAGGCTTCGTCCGACGCGTCGGGCGCCGCGTCGATCCCGGGCGCGGATTGAGGCTTTTCAGCCGCTTGCGGCGCCGTTTCCGGGCGATTGCGTCGGCGGCGCGTCGGGCGCTGCCCCTTCCCCGGCTCCGCCGGAGAAGGTGTCGCCGAAGGCGACGGATGGGGTGTGGCCCGCTGCTTCGATGCTGGCGGGGTTGCAGAAGCAGCCCGCTTCACCTTCACTGTTTAAGCCCTGCTTTCCACACCCCATCTGTCGGGCTTCGCCCGACATCTTCCCCACTGCGTGGGGAAGAGGGACGAAGCCATGATAGCGGTCGAGCTCCCGCAGGATCCTCACCACGTGGCCGACCGCCGCGAGGTTCTGCCCCGACATCGCGCTGTAGGCCACCAGAAGCGCCTCGTTCAGACGGCTGATCTGCAGGGCGACGAACTCTTCCGGCGGCGCGGGCCTATGGGCGGCGAGCGCCTCGCGGACGATCGCGCGCGTGCGCTTCTCCGTCACGCCGAGCCGCGCCGCGATCTCGCGGACCGAGACGCCGCGGTTCAGATCGGCGATGACCAGCCGTTCCCGCTCGAACGTCCTGCGGCGCGCCGCGCGCCGGGTCTCGATCCGATCGGTTGCGGGTTACGGGATAGGAAACGGTTACGGACGCTGACACGCGGCGGGCCTCCTTGTTCTCACTCTCGACCTTGAGAACATATATAGAACAAAAAACGACTCATGCAAGGGGTTGCCAGGGCGGGGAAGGGCGGACCCGACTCGAGGCGGACCGCGACCTTCGCGGCCAAAGTGAGAAGGCCGAAAGCCGGAGCCGGAAAATAGGGATGCCGGCAACGAAGGGCAGGAACGGGCGGAGAGCGGCCCTATAACGGGCTACGAGCGAAGGCTTCCTATCCGATTGATACCTGCCCTTCTCTGAAGACCACTGAGATTGGCATTGATCCGCTCTTACAGCCTTTCCTATTCATGCTACGATTTCATGGGCGACTGCCGAGCCCCACGACGGCGCCGGGCTGGACCGAGTTCACCGCGTGACGGCTGTTCCTGACGCCTCGATCGCGTCGGGGCTGCTATGGAACAGGATGGAACAGGCAACCCGCTTGAGAAAGTCGCCAATATCGGCCATCCTGACCGTTCCGAGTCAGGGTCCGGCGATTTCGGGTTCAAAACGAAGAATAGCGCCGGCCGAGATACCGATGCTGCCCACATCACGAGTTGCGATCTGTATTTTTCAAAAGCCCGCGGAGAATCCGACTGCAAGAGGGACAAAGCCCAATGAGTGATGACGTGAGGATACCCCTGGCTCGAGTGATCAAGGATTTGCGATCCGAGTTACTCGACGCGGTCGCCAGCGGAAAGGGCCAGCCGCTTCAGTTCCGCCTCAAACCTATCGAACTTGAGCTGAAGCTGGCGGTAACGCGAGACGCCGGCGTGGATACAAGCGTAAAATTCTGGGTTCTTGACATCGGGGCAAAAGGCACGATCGGCGACGCGATGACGCACACACTAAAACTGGTGCTGGAACCCGTAGGCAAGGACGGTAAATCGGAATTTTATGTTAGCGAGGAAGGCGTGGCAGAGCCAAGGTAACCTACAGGCGTCCTGAGCATGGAGAACTTGGGACAATCAGTCGTTTCCGGCGATCGGGGGCGCGTCACCGAAGTGTGGTGCGACAGCGCCAGCGGCTGCTTCGGTACCGGCTACTATCTCGGAGGTGGCCTGATTCTTACCGCGCGTCACGTGGTTATGCCCGTGGCGGCGACGCCTCCAACCGTTATCAAGGCGCGACCGTTAGGAATTGCCCACCGCGTCACGGGACTGCTGGTCGCCGATCTCTTTTGGCCTGACATGCCGCAATTGGCCGATGCACGCTTGCCTGACGCCGCCTTGTTGAGATTACGTGACTTTGGTGACTTTGGTGACTTTCTTGGTGAAGACGTTCGGCCGCGTTTGAGTCCACCGGACGACAACAAGTCCAGAATACACGCAAGTGCCACAGGGTTTCCGGCTTTCAGGTCTATGGTCGACGGGCGACGTGATACGGAGGAAATCGCGGGAGACGTACTACTCGGGACAGCAATGGTCGCGGGCCGGTATGAGATTCGGACATGACCGTCCGCGATCGAGAAGAGCTTAATCGGCAACTTGACTGGCACGGCATATCGGGGGCCGCTCTGATCGCTGAAGGCCGCGTGATCGGTATCCTGATCGCTCGCAAATCGTCCGATCAGCGCTACGACTTCGGTGCAGTTCGCATCGAGACCTGTCTTGGCAGTTCGGGGGTTCAAAGACGCAGTTCGTGATCAGGTTGCCCTTTGCGAGGGTCGCACCGAGCGAGCGCCCGACGATGGATCATCTCGCCTCCGAAAGGTGTGCTTCATATCGTCCGAATACCCGCCAAGCATCGTTGGAGGGCTCGGTATTCACGTACAGAAGCTCACAGCCGCACTATCAACGCACTTGGACGTGGATGTGGTGCTTCCCAGACCAGCGAAAACGACGGATACTTACCTTGAACTCGCGGATAATATCCGAACAATTACAATGCCCGTGACCGCATCTTATGACGACACGGGGTCGTGGTGCCGCCTTGCCCAGAATGTGTTTTACGAGATGGCAAACCGATCCAAGAGCGAGTTACCCATGTGATTTACTGCCACGACTGGGTGACGGTGCTAGCCGGAATAAAATGCCGGTGGGCTTTGAATATCCCGCTGGTTTTCCACGTCCATCTTCCGAACCGCACGCGCTTGTGCGATTCGATCGAAAATCTGGGACTCATCTCGGCAGATATAGTGATCGTTAGTAGTCGTTCAATGCAAGCTGAATTGATTGGCCGAGAAGTGAAGATCCAGAATCTCAAAGTCGTCAAGAACGGGCGTGGACCTCGCCATATTTCAGCCTGCGAAAGATTGGCCTGCGGACGATGGATATATACTGATCGTAGGGCGCTTGGTCGAGCAGAAAGGTGTGGAGTACCTGATTAGGGCTTTCAGCTATGTGCGTCAAAAGTTCCCCGATGTCCGACTGAAGATTGTCGGCAATGGGGAATACAAGGAATGGTTGGAGCGGCTTTCGATCAACCTCGCGCTTCGGAGCGAAGTCGAATTCGTGCCGTGGGTCCACCACGAGAAACTGGCCGAGTTATACCAGCGGGCCTTGCTAGTGGTGATTCCCAGCGTGTTCGAACCGTTCGGGATGGTCTCGCTGGAAGCCATGGCATGCAAGCGAGCGGTGGTAGCAAGCAGGTTGGGAGGACTGAGGGATATTATCGAGGACCACAAGACGGGCTTTCTTGTGCAGCCGAAGGATCACCTCGGTCTCGCTCAGTGGATCATGACATTGCTTGCGAATAAAGACTTGCGAAATAGCATGGGCGAGGCCGGGCATAAGAGAGTTGAGACTCAAGGTTATACCTGGGCGAGTATCGCTGAGCAGGTCAACAAATTGTACCTCGATGTTGAAAAGGACTTCAAAATCAGAAATAAACCCGAAGAAGCCGATCTATACATTAAGCAGATTGTCGAACACGCTTCGCAAAAAGACAAATCCGATTGGAGAAGTCTGTTGTATAATTTATTCGAGTAGGATCATTATGAAAGCGCAAATATTTTCCCTGAGAAGCCAAAAGAACGGCGTTACGATGATCGAGGCTCTACTCAGGAAGCATTTCTTTGAAAATATAGAGATAGAAAGATTTGAAATCGGTGACGACTATGGTAGACACTCCAGCAACAATGAGCACGATTACTGTCGAAAATTCCTTAGCCTTTTCAAAGCTTCCATGATTAGGGTGGATGACTTTGCCATCGCGGTCGCGGATGTCAGCGGCAGATGGTATTATATGGGCGGGTTCATTGATAAAGCCTTATCAGATGGAATTGTTTAACAAATCAATGGAATCAGTTTTTCCCGCTGTCGCTATCATGGGTCGCATGGTGATCATGCCGCACAAGGTTGGTGATGCTTTTGAAAAATCTCGGTTATTTCCTTGGTTTGCGAAGCCGCGCGATTTGGGAGGAGTTGTCCTAGCCGACTTTCAGCATCCTGACTTGGTTGAGGACGCAATTCTCCTGGCGGGGGATCAACTCAAGATCGATATAACGAAGCTGTGTAAGCGGCATATGCTTTTTCGGAAACTCAAAACATCAGATTTCAGAGAATTGGCACATTTGCTTGATGTTGCACCGGAGTACCTAGAGAAGTACCGGGAGCGACATTATTTTGCCTTTGGCGAAACTAGGTTGTAGGGTCATTAGCGAGGCGATTAAGCTCGACGTTGACTCTGGAAGTGGCGCTTGAGGTGAGCTATGACTTCAACGAACCGCTGGGCCGCGTCTGCCTCTACGTAAGTGCGCCCTTCGACGTCGCTGAGAATTTTTTCAGGGAGGTATTCGAGTTTCCAGGCGGCAATCCGCGAGTTCTGACAGATTTGTTTCAGATCAAACCAAAGACCTTGCCTTACTGTCCTTTGGAGGCACTGTTCACGGTGGATGAGACGTGTGGAGTTTCCGCGCCCTTTCCTATCCCTCTGATCTTAGACGTCCGAGCTTGACGAGTGGCTACCGGCGCAAGCGCATGTGCTTAGGAAAGGGACGATTACGCGGCCTGGTGAGCCAGTGCCGGCAAGCACGGCGTGGCTACAAAGCCGTAACGAGTTGAAGTGACGCGTTCTCAAGCTTGTTTGACGGGCGGCCGCTCAGTGGCGCAATTCGCCCGTTCATTGGATCGATCTCGAAGGGCAGGAACGGGTCGAGTGCGGTCCTTGAGCCGGTCTCGCACACCGTGCGGAGGGCGCGGCGCATGCGCCTCTCCCACATGTTCCATCTCCCGGCCGGAAGACGGAAACTTTGCCCATCATCGGAGACGGCATGGCGCCTTCTGTCGTTCGTGTCCTGTGGCGAAAATCTCTTGGCGCCCCTGTTCGCAACTCACCCCGAAGCCCTCTAAAAAGTGTACAATAGCAAGATCGCATTGCGATCGAACGTGGGGCGGGCATGAGCGACGACTACGACGAACAGAAAATGTTCTTCGACCGAAGGACTGACAAAACAATCGTCAGCAAGCGGATTGCTGGATTTTCCGCGGGGCGGCAAGTTCGGATTGCGTCGCACATCATCGACGGACGGGAGGGATGGAAATTCGCGAAGATCGGAAACGAAGTCGTGCTCCGCAGGACCAAGGCAGGGCGTTATGAGATCAAGGCGACCTTCCTCGAAGACGACCGTTCAATCCACACGCTGACGATCCAACGCTTCAACAGCAAAAGCGGCCCGTCCGACAGGGACCATTTCTCGTTCGTTGGCGACGAAATTGACACGCTGCTGGCCTTCGCCGCGGGACTCAGAACCATGCCGCTCGATGGGCCCGGCAAGGTGCACCTATCAGACGATCAGTTGCGTGAGATCGTACTCGATCAGGAGCAGGCGCACCGCATCTTCGCGCGCAATCGAGAGCTATTCTTGCGTCTTGCGGAGGCGGAAGAAACCACACGTGATCTCATAGCGGTGGCTTATCGTCGGGGGCAGCTCAAGCGCTTCGACGCTCTTCTCTGCAGCCCGGCCTATTTTGCGGCAGAAAAGGAGCGGCTTGGACTGGGGGCCGAAGGCGTATGGCAGAACTTCTTTGAGGCGAACACTTGGATTTTTGGCTACGGTCTTTGGTACCAGTTTCTGTCGAAACTCGACGACCGGAAGTTAGAGCAGGTTGTTGTCGGACACGATCTTGAAGGGGCGGGCAAGCGCGCCGACGCCGTGATGAAGACGCGGGGAATCATCGGTTCTCTTTGCTTTGTCGAGATCAAACGCCACGACACGCCTTTGATCGGGGCGACGCCCTACCGCCCTGACGTTTGGTCTCCGTCCGGAGAGCTTGCCGGAGGGGTGTGCCAAGTTCAGGCGACCGTTCAAGGCGCTGTTGAAAGCCTTGGCCGGAGGCTTTCTCCGCGAGACAGCTTAGGAAACCCAACAGGGGAGAACCTATTCAATTTCCAGCCCCGCTCTTGCTTGGTGATCGGTTCTCTCACGGAGTTTCAAACGTCCGATGGCGTGAATGAGCCCAAATTCCGCTCGTTTGAACTCTATCGACAGAACACTTGGCGGCCAGAAGTCGTCACGTTCGATGAGCTTCTTGAGCGTGCGCGCTTCATCGTGGAGCAGGAACCGCAGCCGTCCCAGTAGGTCTTTGGCCGCTCTCATCAATACGGTTTCATGATGGATTGGCCAAGGCGTCCAAGCCGACCAAGCAGCTGCCGTAGGCCGAACGGACCCGTCCGGTGCATTCTCCCGGAACGATCGGTCCTGGAGCACCGACGCCTTCAGCTGAAGGCCGCTTTCTCGCGCTCCCCGCCCGTTGATCAGGCCGATCTCAAAGGTCTGCAAAGGGTCGACACCGGCCCTTCAATCGTCGATCCAGCAGTCGGGAGGCGGATCTTCATCAACGATGCGCCCACGCGACTCCGGTCGCGGTGAACGCAGGCGCCGCAGGGATCAACCCACGCCGACCGGTGGGCGAGCGCCGAACGGAAGGCCTGGATCGGCGGCCCGCCGGGCAAGGTCGATGTCGCGAACAAAGGGTCGTCAGGAACCGACATCGGGAAAGCCATACCATGGGCGTCCCGGCGGTGGCGGCGCGGGGCCAGCGCCCTCGTCCGTGAAGCGACAGGCTCAAGGCTTCACCCTGATATCTCGGCGCGCGAGCCCGTCAGAACTGACGCTTGGGACTTTGCGAAACTGCGCTTCGCTTGCCCGGCCTGAACGCCAGGCCCATTCGCCACGAAGACCACCAAGAACCACGAAGGCCGGCAAAGGGCCCTGTCGTTCTTTTGCGCCCTTCGGTTGCTTCGTGATGAAAGCCGAACCGCGACCGGGTCCGCTCGTTGGGTCGGCCATGCCCTGGCGACGGAGGCGGGGAAGGGCGCCCGCGACTTGAGTCGCCCTCTTGCCAAGCGCCGGGCCCCGGGGGCAATGCTTCCCCGCAGGGGAAAAGCGATGGCGCAGCATTTCGACGCGAGGAACGCGCCGTTCGACCGGCTTGAGCGACGACGAGATCGAAGTCGTCCGCAGTTCGCTGGACATCGCCTATTTCCACCCGAACGAAACGATCATCGCCCGGGACAGTGCGCCCGACAGCCTCTATATCGTCATCAAGGGGGTGGTCGAAGAGCGCGACGGCGACGACCTTATCGCGCTGCGAGGGCCAGGCGATACGTTCGACAGCCGCGCGCTGGTCCAGGGCCGCGGGGCGAACGTGTTCGTCGCGCGCGAGGAGACGCTCTGCAATCTTCTTCCGCGCGACATCACCCTGAGGCTTATCAACCAGAACCCACGCTTCGCGTCGTTCTTCTATCTCGACGTCGCCCACAAGCTCGATGCGGTTTCGCGCGAGGAGGAGGGCGCGGGCTTCGCGCCTCTGCTCGGCGCGCGGGTCGAAGATCTCTTCCTGCACCCGGCGGAGTTCATCGAGGCGAACGCCTCGATCGCCGAAGCCGGGGCGCTCATGCGGCAAAACAAGTCCTATGCCCTGTTCGTTCGGGGCGAGGGGGTGGGCATCCTGACCCGCACCGACCTCCTGAACGCCGCAATTCTGGACCGGCGACCGATCGAAAGCCCGGTTGGGCCGCTGGCGCACCGGCCGGTGGTCTGCGTGGAGCAGGACGATCTCGTCTCGACCGCGCTTCTCAAGATGACCAAATACAACAAGCGGCGGGTGGCGGTCACAGCCAACGGCGACTTCATCGGCGTCCTCGAGGACATCGACCTCCTGAGCTTTCTGGCCGGCAACTCGCAGCTGGTCGCCGGGCGCATCGACCGCGCCTCTTCGGTCGCGGACCTCGCGCGGGCGGCGCGCAAGATCGACCCGCAGATCAGGACCCTTCGCCGTCAGGGGGTGAAGATCGACGTCGTCTGCGAGATCGTCTCGGATCTCAACCGCCATCTGCACGCCAGGCTGTTCGCCCTTGTCGCGCCGAGAACCGTCCGGGAGTCCGGTTGCCTCATCGTGATGGGCAGCGAAGGGCGCGGCGAACAGACCTTCCGCACCGACCAGGACAACGGGCTCATCCTGTCCGGCCCGGTTCCCGAAGCCGATCTCGAGAAGTTTCGCGCCGACATGTTCGACGCGCTCGAGCAATGCGGCTTTCCGCCCTGCCCGGGCGAGGTGATGGTGCGCAATCCCGTCTGGTCGAAGACGCTCGACGACTATCGCGACGATTTCCGCCGGTGGCTCGCTCTCGGCGATGGAACCGGGGCGATGAACGTCGCGATCTTCTACGACGCGGAGGCCGCCGCCGGCGACGCCGATCTGTTGCACGCAGCCAAGCAGGATCTCATCGACCTGATGCGGGGCGAGCGGGTGCATCTTGCGCGCTTCGCCAAGGCGATCGAAGCCTTTCCGACGCCGATCGGCTTCTTCAACAATCTCGTGACCTCGAAGGCGGAGGGCGACGCGCTCGACCTCAAGAAGGGAGGGATCTTTCCCATCGTCCACGGCGTGCGGGCCCTGTCGCTGGAAAAAGGCCTGCACGAGACCGGCACGACAGCGCGCATCGCAAGGCTCGCGGAGATGGGCGCGTTCGACGCGCAGTTCGCGCGCGAACTCATCCAGGCGCTGAACTACCTGATGACGCTGAGGCTCGACGCGGAGATCGCGGAGGCCCATTCGACCAGCCTCGTCAAACCGGGCAAACTGTCGACGATGGAGCGCGATCTGCTGCGGGACGCCTTCCAGGTCGTGAAAAGGCTGCGCGAATTGTTGCGGCGCCACTTCAATCTGGCGATGTTCTGATGCTCTGCAGCGCTCAGGCGGCAGCTCTCCCGGCGGCTCCTGCGCGATCCAGACTACCGCTTTCTGTTCGACCCGCCGCCGCCGGGCGAAGCGGTTTCGATCGATTGCGAGACGACTGGCCTCAACACGCGCACCGACGACATTGTCACGGTCGCCGCCGTCAGGATCCGCGGCAACCGCATCCTTGCGAGCGAGCGTTTCGAGGCGACGGTCAAGCCGAAGGTCAAGCTGAAGCCGGACGCGATCAAGGTGCACCGGCTTCGCGAACAGGACGTCGCTCAGGGACGGACGATCGAGGAGGTGCTGCCGGAACTCCTGCGCTTCATCGGTTCGCGGCCGCTCGTCGGCTTCTACCTCGAGTTCGACGTCGCGATGCTCAACCGGCACGTTCGGCGCATGATCGGCATCGGACTGCCCAACGAACAGATCGAGGTGTCTGGCGCCTATTACGAACGCAAGTACAAGGACGCGCCGCCCGGCACAGAGGTCGATCTGCGGTTCATGAGCATCCTCTCGGATCTCGGCCTGCCGGCGCTCGATCAGCACGACGCCTATTCCGACGCCCTGATGACGGCGATGATGTACCTGACGCTTAAGGATCTGAAGGCGCGGGACATCCGCATCCCGCGGCAGCGCGCGCGGCCGGTCGCCTGGTACGGCGGAGGCTGATCGCAGGGGGCGCTATCTTCGTCGACGCGAGTAACGGTTTTCAGCGTGCGAGGTTCTCGAGCGTGGCGGGATCGACTTCGCCGCCGAAAAACTTCCGCAGACACTCCGCAAACAGCGGCTCGTCGGGCGCGGCCTTCATGAACAGCGTCATCGAGGAGCGGAATTTCGCTTCATCGACCGGTCCGAAGATCTGGCGGGCGGTTTTGCCTTCCGCGTCGAGCACGAGTTTCGCACCTTCCCTGAGGCGCGCGCCGAGGACCGGATGGGCGAGATAGGCTCTTGCCTCGTCGACCGAGGAGATGGCGTAGAAGACCGATGTCGGGCTCCGGCCGAGGCCGGCGATTTGCGGAAAGATGAACCACATCCAGTGGCTCTCCTTCCGCCCGGCGCGAAGTTCGTCGCAGACCCGCGCGTAGACGGGCGCCTGCGCATCGACGAAGCGTTGCAGGTTGACTGGATCGGACATCGAGCCCTCTTGGTCGACTCGGTTGCCGCTGATTGCGGCATCAGCGTCGCGTGGACCAAAATCCTCGTCCTTCGAGACGCGCCGCAGATGCGGCGCTCCTCAGGATGAGGATTTCTACTGTGACCGCATGCAGTTGACCTCGTCCTGAGGAGCGATGCCAAGCATCGCGTCTCGAAGGACCCGATCAGGCGCCCTGCGGAAAGTCCGCGCCGCGCGCCGCCGCCTCGACCGTCTCGACCTCCTTGCGCAAAACCTCGATCTCGGCGCGCATGGCGTCGTAGGCGAAATTGCCGAGGGGGAGTCTCAGCGGGGGATTGCGCGCTTCGACCGTCGCGATGATCGCCTCGGCGGCGCGCACCGGGTCGCCCGGCTGGTTTCCGCTATAACTCTGGATCTGGTTGCGGCGCGCGACCGCCGTCTCGGCATAGGCCTCGTTCGGCCGCTTCGGGACTTTCAGCGAGCGTCCGCCCCAGTCGGTGCGGAACGGCCCGGGCTCGACGATCAGGACCTTGATCCCGAACGGCGCGACCTCCTTCGAGAGCGACTCGGACAGGCCTTCGACGGCGAACTTGGTCGCCGCGTAATAGCCCGAGCCGGGAAAGCCGATGAAGCCGCCCATCGAGGAGATGTTGACGATCGCGCCCGACTTCTGCGCCCGCATGACCGGAAGGACCGCCCGCGTCATCGCGGCGAGGCCGAAAAAGTTCGTCTCGAACATGGCGCGGATGTCGGAATCCTCGCCCTCCTCGATCGCGGCGAGATAGCCGTAGCCGGCGTTGTTGACCAGGACGTCGATGCGCCCGAACCTCCGCTTTGTCGCCGCCACGGCGGCGTCGATGTCGGCCTGCTTCTCGACGTCGAGCGGAAAGGCGAGCGCCTTCCCGGCATGGCCCTCGACGAGGTCGGCAACCTTATGGGGATCGCGCGCGGTCGCCACAACCCGGTAATCGCGGTCGATCAGGATCTTCGCCAGTTCACGCCCGAAGCCGGTCGAGCAACCGGTGATGAGCCATACGGGCTTTGAAGAATTGTCGGGCATGGACGCCTCTTATGCAGGGATGGGAAGCTGGGGAGCGGCGCTTGTCGCATGGACGCGCGGCGCCGCGCAACGGCGGGCAAGAAATCGCGGCACTCCGAAGTCAAGTGAACAGAAGTTTGAATTCCGGTGGCTCGCCCAGGGCTGAAAGAGAGGAGATGACAAGCTCAGCGACGGGCGTCGGCTTCGCAATGCTGCTCGCGGCGCGAGGAGGGAATGGCTCCGCGCGCCCGGCGGCCTAAGGATGGACGGCTTCGACCTGGGGCTCGGTGAACGGTTCGGTTCGGTGCACCACCTGCTCACTGTAAAGCCGTTCGATCTCGTCGTCGTCGAGACCGAGCATTTTGGAAAGGATATCCGTCGTGTCCTCGCCGACGGCCGGCGCGCCGCGCCAGACGCGGCCTGGGGTCAGCGACATCTTCGGCACCACGCCATAGACCCGAACCGGCACGCCGGACTGACGGTCCAGCACCGGGACGGTCATCTCCCGGGCGCGATAATGTTCGTCGGCATATTGGTCGGGCGTTCCGTAGACGCGCGCGCAACCGATCTTCGCCTTGTTCAGCGCCGTCTCGACCTCGAGCGCCGTGTGCGCCGCGCAATATTCGCGCAGGCGCCGGTCGAGTTCCCGCCCCTTGTCGGAATTGACGGCGGCGGCGTCCTTCGAGCAGGCGTCGTAACTGTAGACCGCGGGATCGAGGCCGAGGAACTTCGGCACCCGGTCGTAGATGGCGCCGCCGACCGCGCCGATGAACACCCAGCCGTCCCGGCACTTGAACGTGTCATAGGGTTGAAACCCGGGGGCCCGGTTGCCGGTGTGCTCGTAGGTCGCTCCTTCGCCCGTGTAGAGGGGCAGGACGTTGCCCTGCGTCTGCGCCACGGCCTCGTACTGCGCGAGGTCGACGACCTGCCCGCGCCCGGTCTTCTTCGCTTCCCACAAAGCCATCATGGTGGAGGCCCAGCCGGTCAGCGCGGTGATGTAATCGCCGGTGTAAGTCTTGGCCCGCTGCGGCGGCCCGCTCGGGTCCCCGGTGATGCTCATCATCCCGCCGTAGGCCTGGGCGAGCGCGTCGTAGCCCGGCCGGCCGAGATACTCCTCCCTGCCGTATTGGCCGTAGGTGCTGACTCGCACGATCACCAGCGCCGGATTGACAGCGAGCGCGAGTTCGTTGGTGATGCCGCAGCGCTCGAGCGCGCCGGGCATGGACGATTCCATCCAGACATCGGAGATCTTCCACAACGCCATCAGGAGCTCGATGCCGCGCGCCTGCTTCAGGTCGAGGCCCATGGAGAGCTTGCTCTTCATGATCTCGGCCTTGTCGCAGCCGTGCTTGCGAGGCCCGCGCGTGAGGAGGGGAGCGGTCCAGCGGAAGGTGTCGCCGCCCGGCCGCTCGACGTGGATGACCTCGGCCCCGAATTCGGCCAGCTTCGTGCCGATGAACGGCTGCGCGACGAGGATGCCGGTGCCGACCGCGCGAACCCCCTCGAGCGGACCGAAGCCCGGCGCCACTGCCGGGGCGGCCGGACGCTCGAGATTCCTGATCCAGTCGGGAACGGTCTTTCGCAGCTCCTCGATCTGATCCTCATGCCTGACGATGCGCGGATCGTGCGCCATGGCCGCTTCCCCCTTGTTCGCCAATTCACTTGACGCGATCGCCAAGTTGACAGCAAACCCCACTCTGGGGCCGATCGCGGCGTTGGCGCAAGTCCTGCGCGCTGGCAGCTTTCTACAAAGACGACGATTTTTCAAAGGCTGACATCGAAGCGGCCGTCTGATTCCGACGCAGCTTTCGTTCCCGCCGCCATTCCACACCGCCGCCCCGATTTGACAGGCGGCTTCCGCCTCTCCATATCCCGCGCCCGGATCGAAGCGCGGCTCTTCTCTCGGGCCGGCCGCCGAAGGACTGATGAATGAAAGTCGTGATCGTCGAATTGCCCGCCAAGGCGAAGACCATCAACAAATATCTGGGCAAGGACTACGACGTCTACGCTTCGTTCGGCCACGTGCGCGATCTTGCGGCCAAGGACGGCTCTGTCGATCCGGACGACGATTTCGCCATGCGCTGGGAAGTCGACGCCAAGGCCGCCAAGCGACTGAGCGAGATCGGCGGAGCAGTCAGGAACGCCGACCGGGTGATCCTCGCGACCGACCCGGACCGCGAGGGCGAGGCGATCTCCTGGCACATCCACGAGATTCTCAACAACAAGAAGCTCCTGAAGGACAAGCGGGTCGACCGGGTGGTGTTCAACGCGGTCACCAAGGACGCGATCCTGGAGGCGATGCGCCATCCGCGCGAAATCGACGAGGCGCTGGTCGACGCCTATCGGGCGCGCCGGGCGCTCGACTATCTGGTCGGATTCACCCTGTCTCCGGTTCTGTGGCGAAAGCTGCCCGGCGCGCGCTCGGCCGGACGGGTCCAGTCGGTCGCGCTGAGAATCGTCTGCGACCGCGAGCTCGAAATCGAGAAATTCGTGGCGCGCGAATACTGGTCGATCATCGCCCACCTGAGGACGGCGGCCGAGGCGCCGTTCATCGCCCGCCTCGTCGGCGCGGACGGCAAGAAGATCGGCCGCCTCGACGTCGGATCGGGCGCCGAGGCCGAGGCCTTCCGGACGGCGCTGGAGAACGCGAAATTCTCGGTGGCTTCGGTCGAATCGAAGCCGGTCAAGCGCCACCCCTACCCGCCCTTCACCACCTCCACCCTGCAGCAGGAGGCGTCGCGCAAGCTCGGCTTCGCGCCGGCCCGCACGATGCAGATCGCCCAGCGGCTCTACGAGGGCGTCGACGTCGGCGACGGGGCGGTCGGGCTGATCACCTATATGCGCACCGACGGCGTCGATCTCGCGCCCGAGGCGGTGGCCTCCGCCCGCCGGGTGATCGGCAAGGATTTCGGCGACGCCTACGTCCCGGGCGCGCCGCGCAAATACACCGCCAAGAGCAAAAACGCGCAGGAAGCGCATGAGGCGATCCGCCCGACCGACATGACGCGCCGCCCGCGCGACGTCGCCCGTCATCTCGAGCCGGAGCAGGCCAAGCTCTACGAGCTCATCTGGACGCGCACGATCGCCTGCCAGATGGAGAGCGCCGAGCTCGAGCGCACCACGGTCGACATTCTGGCCGAGGCCGGCGCGCGAAAACTCGACTTCCGCGCCAGCGGCCAGGTCGTGCGCTTCCCCGGCTTCCTCGCCCTCTACCAGGAGGGCCGCGACGACGAGGAGGACGAGGACGGAAGCCGCCTGCCCGCCATGAGCGAGGGCGAGCGGCTCGAGAAGGAGCGGATCGAGGCGAGCCAGCATTTCACCGAGCCGCCGCCGCGCTACACCGAAGCGACGCTGGTGAAGCGGATGGAGGAGCTCGGCATCGGCCGTCCCTCGACCTACGCCTCGACCATCGCCGTGCTGCGCGAGCGCGACTACGTGCGGCTCGAGAAGAAGCGGCTCATCCCCGAGGATAAGGGCCGGTTGGTGACCGCCTTCCTCGAGTCCTTCTTCACCAAATATGTCGGCTACGACTTCACCGCCGACCTCGAGGAGAAGCTCGACCGGGTGTCGAACAGCGAGATCGACTGGAAGGCGCTCCTGCGCGACTTCTGGAACGACTTTTCCGCCGCCGTCGGCGACACCAAGGATCTGCGCACCGGCCAGGTGCTCGACAGCCTCAATGAGCTTCTCGGGCCGCACATCTTCCCGGCGCGCGGCGACGGGGGTGACCCGCGCCTCTGCCCGTCCTGCGGCAAGGGGCAATTGTCGCTGAAGCTCGGCAAGTTCGGCGCCTTCATCGGCTGCTCGAACTATCCCGAATGCAAGTTCACCCGCGTCCTTTCGCCGAGCGGCGCCGAGAGCGGCGAAGGCGACCGACCCGGCGTTCGGGTGCTCGGCCAGGACCCGGACTCGGGCGACGAGATCACATTGCGCAACGGTCGCTTCGGCGACTACGTGCAGCAGGGCGAGGGCGAAAAGCCGAAGCGCTCGTCGCTGCCGAAGGGCCTCAAACCCGAGGACGTGACGCTCGAGAAGGCGCTGGCGCTGCTGGCGCTGCCGCGCGAGGTGGCGCGGCACCCGACCAGCGGCGAGCCGATCCTGGCCGGCATCGGCCGCTACGGCGCCTATGTGCAGCACGGCAAGTCCTACGCCAATCTCAGCCGCGACGATGACGTCCTCGAGATCGGCGCCAACCGGGCGATCGACCTCATCGTCGCCAAGGAAAGCGGCGCCGGCGGCTCGCGCTTCGGCGGCGGCGCGGGTCGCGTGCTCGGCGACCATCCGGAGGGCGGCGCGGTCAGCGTCAAGCAGGGACGGTTCGGCTCCTACGTCAACCACGGCAAGGTCAACGCGACGCTGCCCAAGGGAACCGATCCGGCGAGCGTGACGCTCGACGAGGCGCTTGCGCTGATCAAGGCGAAGGCCGCAGGCGGCGGCGTCTCGGGGCGATTGCTCGGCGATCACCCCGACGGCGGCCCGATCACCGTTCGCGAGGGCCGCTTCGGGCCTTACGTCAACTGGGGCAAGGTCAACGCGACCATCCCCAAATCGACGCCGCCCGACTCGATTTCGCTGAAGGAGGCGGTGGAGCTTATCGCCGAACGCGAGGGCAAGCCTGCGCCGACCCGCAGAGGGCCTGCGAAAGCTGCGGCGAAGAAGGCGGCGCCCGCGAAGGCGGCGGCCGGAAAGTCGCCGGCCAGAAAAGCGCCGGCCAGGAAGACGGCAGCGAAAAAAACGACGGCGACGAGCGCGGCCAAAACGAAGCCGAAGGCGGCCGTGAAGAAGCGTTAATGGCGGAAGGCCGGAGCCAGATGCGATTGGGTGTGCAACCGGTCCGTCGCTGAACCATCCGCCCCCGGGGGTGGCCTCACGCCCGGCGGGCCGTTGTCGCGGCCGCCGGCCGCCAGCTCCGCCCGGTGAAAGCGGTCCACCGCCGAACGGTCGGCTGCGGTAAGGCGACATGCGTCCCGCCTTTCGGTTTTGTGCCCGTCCCGATCCAGAAAAACGGCTTGCCGTCGGCGCCGAATCCGGCATGCGCCTCGCCGCCTGTTTCCGCCGCCGTTACTTCCATCACGAGGCCGAGCCCCAGCGGCCTCAGCGCCGCCTCGTAAAAAGCCTTCGAACGGTCCATGTCGGCGACCGCGAGCCCGATATGGTCGAGCATGGAATGGCTCCTTGATCTCGCGCCCCGCCGGACTATTGGTCGGGGTTCGGCGCGATGGCAAAGCGCCTGCCGGGGCTGCAGGGCTCCGAACTCGGGTTAATGACGATTAAGAAAGTCGCCGCTCGACCTTCTTTCGGCGGCGACGAACTCCGGAGGAACACCGCAGATGAAGCATGCAGATCGCTGAATTGCACGTGCAGCGAGTCTCCTGGCGCGCGACGCAACTACCAAGAGCTATTCCACGCTGACCGCCGCGTTTTTAACCCGGATTCGGAGCCCTGGCCGGGGATGGGGGCTGGCCGATGAACGTGAAAGTCGCCTTGGGGCTTCTGGCGTTTCTCGCGCCCGTCATGGCGGCGCGACCGGAGACAGCCTCCTCGCCCACGGCATGAGATCAGTTTCGTGGCGAAGTTCGGGCCAAATGCCTCGCCGCCGCGAAGAAGCATCTCACCAGGGCAGCGATCCGGATCGATCCGTTTGGAACGGAATCCTACGGGCTGGCGCTCGTCACGGGCTTTCAGGGACATACGTCGACGCCGACCCAGCACATGTGCGTCTTTGTGAAGAGGACGCGAAAAGTCGAACTGAGCGGCGAGACGGAACTCTACGTCCAGTAACCCCCGCGAGCGGGCCGGGTCCGCCCTACGTCAGATCGCTCACCAGCGAGTCGCGCGCTGCGTGCGAAAGCGTGATCTCCGCCTTGTAGTGCGGATGGTCGACGCCGACGCGGATCGCCGCGCCCGCTTTCGCCGCCGCGACCATCTCCGGCGTCAGCTCGAAGCGCAGGAAATGCACCGCCGAGGTCTTCTCCGCAGTCGATCGGTCGAGATCCTCGTTGGCGAAGGGCGCGACGCGGGCGAAATCGGCGACCTGCACGTAGGCCCGTTTCTCGACGCCGAGGAGGCGGGCGAGCGCCTGCTTGCGCTCCTCGGCGTCCGGATATTCGAACATCAGGGTCGCTTTCCAGTTCGACCCGTCGGGAACCAGCGGATTGTAGACGTCGAGCTCCTCCTGGATCAGTTCCGGCTCGAAGATGCGCTCGAGACGCAGCATTTCCTGGACCTGGTACTGCATGGTCAGCTGGTCCTCGAAATGGAGCGAGGCGTGCGCGCCGAGTTCGACCAGCCGCAGCTTCTTGTGCGCCATGACTTTGGCGCGGAAATCCTTTCGAACGCTCGCGTAGGTCTCGAGACTGTAGAGGCTGTCGCGCGTGAGCATGGGCTATATCCCGTAGGCCTTGCGGAGGAGGGAAATCGGATGCTCGGGCTCGCTGCCGTCCGCCCGCACATGGGCGATATGATGCCCCGCCATCGCGCAGTCCGAGCCGTAATGGTCGGGTTTCGCCTGGTTGACGCGGGCGACCACCGGCCGGACGATCTTGATCGCCATCTCCGCGAACTCCGCCTTGACCGCATAGGTGCCGTCGTGCCCGGAGCAGCGCTCGATGACGTCGACCTCGGTTCCCGGGACCAGCGACAGAGCCTCTTTCGTCTTCGGGCCGATGTTCTGAACCCGCTGATGGCAGGCGGCATGGTAGGCGATCTTGCCGAGCGGGTTCTGGAAATCCGTCTTGAGCTTCCCTTCCTTGGCCCGCAGCATCAGGTATTCGAACGGGTCGTAGAACGCCGCTTTGACCTTCATCACATCCGGATCGCCCGGAAACATCAGCGGCAGCTCCTGCTTGAACATCAGCACGCAGGACGGCACCAGCGCCGTCAGGTCCCAGCCGCGGTCGACGAGCCTGGCCAGTACGGGAATGTTGATCTCCATGTGCTGGCGCACTGTCTCGAGATCGCCGAGTTCGAGGCGGGGCATGCCGCAGCATTTCTCGTGTCGCGTCAGCGTCACCGGAATGCCGTTGTGCCCGAACACCGTGGCGAGGTCCTCGCCCGGCCCCGGCTCGTTGCGGTTGGTGTAGCAGGTGGCGAACAGCGCGATCTTGCCGGTCGTGCGGCCGGCCGGTTCGCCCTCCGTTTCATTCGGCAGGATTTCGAGCCGCCTGCGCAGGGGGCGCGAGGCGTATTCCGGAATCCAGGCCTTCGCGTCGATCCCCGCGACCGCCTGGAGCGCCCGCCTCGCCGGGCCTATCGAATTGATGAGGTTGACGATCGGCGCCATGACGGGATTGGCCAGCGGCGCGCCGAGCCCGTCGGTGTTGGTCAGCGCCCTGTCGCGCAGCCTTGCGCCCTTCGTCTTGTAGTGGACCGCCTTGGCGCGCAGCATCAGGTGGGGAAAGTCGAGGTTCCACTGGTGCGGAGGAACATAGGGGCACTTGGTCATGTAGCAGAGGTCGCACAGGTAGCAGTGGTCGACGACCTTCGAGTAGTCCTCCTTCGTGACCCCGTCGACCTCCATCGAGTTCGACGAATCGACGAGATCGAACAGCGTGGGGAACGACTGGCAAAGACTGACGCAGCGCCGGCACCCGTGGCAGATGTCAAACACCCGCTCCATTTCCTTATGGAGCGAGACTTCGTCGTAGAAATCGGGATTCTGCCAATCGAGCGGATGGCGCGTCGGCGCCTTCAGGTTGCCTTCGCTGACGGAGCCGACCACGTTTCTCGCCTCTTTCGCCGGGCGCTCCCCGAACGGAAAGCGTTGCTTCCCGCCCGCCGGAGGCCGCTTCGCCTCTCCCGCTCGGGGAGAGGGTTTTGCTCAGACTGGGCTTGAGCCTCAGGCCATTTCATTCAGGGCCTTTTGATACCGGTTGGCGTGCGAGCGCTCGGCCTTGGCCAGCGTCTCGAACCAGTCGGCGATCTCGTCGAATCCTTCGGCGCGGGCGTCCTTGGCCATGCCCGGATACATGTCGGTGTATTCGTGCGTTTCGCCCGCGACCGCCGTCGCCAGGTTGGCCTTGGTCGGGCCGAACGGCATGCCGGTCGCCGGATCGCCGACCGCCTCGAGATATTCGAGATGACCGTGCGCATGGCCGGTCTCGCCCTCCGCGGTCGAGCGGAACAGCATGGCGACGTCGGGGTACCCCTCCACGTCCGCCTTGTTTGCGAAGTAAAGATAACGGCGGTTAGCCTGCGATTCGCCGGCGAACGCGTCTTTCAAGTGCTTCTCTGTTTTCGAACCCTTAAGCGCCACGGAACTCTCTCCTGTCGATTGCGGAAACCAGTCTGGCGACCCCCGCCGCCACAGTTTCACCACACTAACACATCGCATCCAAGTCCGCAGGGAAGCCGGCGGGCAGAGCGCGTGTCTTAGATCGGCCGCGACGGAGGCGCCGGCAAGACGCCGCCTTGCCGCTGCGACGATGCGTCGCGCCGTCGCGCCGACGCCTTCATGGTCGAAACCACGGGCAATTCCGGCGCCCGGGGAACAACCTTGCAATCGGCGGCGTTCTGCGCGACGCTCGGACTGCCGCGCCGCGTCGCCCCGACGCCGTTCTGGGGGCCGACCTTGAACACCGTTAACGCTACGCAGAGATATGGGGGGCATCACGCGGAGGCGGCCTACAGCCGCTGGGCGCCTGTCTACGACCTGATCTTCGACCTGCCCTTCCATCCGGGACGGCTCGCGGCGGCGCGCACGGCGGCGCGAGCGGCCGGGCCCGGCGGAGAGATCCTCGTCATCGGGGTCGGGACCGGGCTCGAACTTCCTCTCCTGCCCGCCGACATGCGGGTCACGGGCATCGACATCAGCGCGCCCATGCTGCGCGCCGCGGAGGCGCGCGTCGAGCGCAAGCGCCTCGCCCACGTCCGGAGCCTGCAAGTGATGGACGCAGGCGCGCTGGACTTTCCCGACGGAGCCTTCGACGTCGCGCTCGCGCCTTACGTGATGAGCGTCGTCCCTCAACCCAAACGCGCCCTGGACGAGGCGTGGCGGGTGTTGCGGCGTGGCGGCAGTCTGGTCGTGATGAATCATTTCGCCGCCTCCAGAGGCGTGCGCAAGACGATCGAGCAGCGGATGGAGACGGCGGCCTCCTGGCTCGGCTGGCATCCGAATTTCCCGTATTCCGCGGTCGGCGACTGGATCGAGGCGCGCCCCGACGCTTCGGTCGTGGAGCGGAGAGAGCTTGCGCCGGCGCGCCTGTTCACCTTGCTCAGGATCGAAAAAGCGGGTTTGCCTTAGGCGGAACGAGCAGCGCCCGGCAGCAAAAGGGAGCGGGAATGGGCGAAGGCCTGGAGACATGCAGTTTCGGCGACGAAGCCAGATTCACCCGTCTGAGCGCTGGCGCGCGGCCGTTCTCACGCAGCGAGCAGGCGACGTTTTCCGAAGACCTGAAACGGGCGAGAGACCGCGAAACCATCCTCGAAGACCGGACGGGCGCCGACGATCTCGATCTCCGGCGCGCCACCTTCGATAAATGGCGCCTGCTGCACGAGTGGATTCGGCGCCATCCCTACCGCGATAGACCGTTGCCGCGACGCTCGGACGTGTGGCGTGAGGCGATCGAGCGATTCCGCTCCTTGCGCGACCCTGAGTTCATCGACTGGCTCGCCTTGCAGATCGAAATCGCCGCCAACCTCGAGAATGGCGTGCCGGACATGCGTCCGCGCGACCCGGGCCCGACCTGGATCGTCGCGCTCGAATACGTCGCCAACCGCAAGCGCAAGGCGCTGGCGGTCCTGCACTGGACGGAAGCCGCAAGCCGGGACGGTTGCTTCACCGTCGATTCCGAGTGGCATGCCCGGAGCGCCGCCATCCTCGGCGGCGAGCCGGCAATGGTCGAGCGCGGCGAAGGCGGCCATGAAGGCGTTCCTTTCATCCTCGACGGCGGCTGACGGCGGTCGTTGCTTGTATCCGTCGCGCAGGTCCCTTACCTATGACCGAGATCCCGAGCCCGGACCTTTGCGAAAAACCACACCTTTGAAGCAGGCCGTGCCCGCGGCGAAACACGGCAGCGCAGCCGCGCTGCCGTCGCGCGACGAGTTGATCGCCTACATCGGCGGTGACGCCGCCCCGAACGGGGAACAGCCGCCCGCCCGCGTGACGAAGCGCGACATCGCCCGGGCGTTCGGCGTCAAGGGCGCCGCGAAAGCCGAACTGAAACTGCTCATCAGGGACCTGCAGAACGAGGGCGCAATTGCGCGCGGCCGCAAGGCGCTTCAGGTCCAGGGCCGGCTGCCGGCGATCGTCGTCGCCGACGTCGCCGAGCGCGATCGCGACGGCGACCTGATCGCGAGGCCGGCGGAATGGGACGGCGACGGCCCGGCGCCGCGGATTTTCGTTCGGACCTCGCGCGGCAAACGCGACAATACGCGCCCCCCGGCGCTCGGCGCACGCGTGCTGATGCGGGTCGAATTCGATCCGGACGCGACAGGCAAGGATCCCGCCTATTCGGGCCGGGTCGTCAAGATCCTCGACAAGCTCAAGGCGCGTGTGTTCGCCGTCTTTCGCAAAGGGGAGGATGGGTCGGGGCGCGCGCTTCCCGTCGAGAAGCGCGCGCTGGGACGAGAATTCATCGTGCCGGCGGATTTGATCGGCGAGGCCGAGGACGGCGATCTCGTCGCCATCGAGCCCGTGCGCCAGGGCCGTTTCGGTTCCCCGAGCGCGCGGGTCGTCGAGTCGCTGGGCTCGGTGAAGTCCGAGCGCGCCGTCAGCCTCATTGCGCTCGCCACCCACCACATCCCGCACGTCTTTTCGCCGGCCGCGCTTCAGGAGGCCGAATCCGCCCGTCCTGTCCGCCTCGCCCCGCCGCGCGAGGACTGGCGGTCGCTGCCGTTGGTCACCATCGATCCGCCCGACGCCAGGGACCACGACGACGCGGTGCACGCCGAACCCGATCCCGACCCGGCAAACCCCGGCGGCTTCGTGGTGACGGTCGCGATCGCCGACGTCGCTGCTTACGTGCGCCCCGGCTCGGCCCTCGACCGCGACGCGCTCGAGCGCGGCAACTCGGTCTATTTCCCCGACCGGGTCGTACCCATGCTGCCCGAACGCATCTCGAACGACCTCTGCTCGCTGAGGCCGCTCGAAGACCGGCCGGCGCTTGCCGTGCGGATGATCCTGAATGCGGACGGCCGCAAGCGCGCCCATGCCTTCCATCGGGTCATGATGCGCTCCGCCGCGAAGCTCTCCTATGAGGAGGCGCAGGGCGCCATCGAAGGCAGGCCGGACGACATCACAGAGCCGCTTCTCGAGAGCGTCCTGAAACCGCTTTACGCGGCCCACGCCGCGATCAAGATCGAGCGCGAAAGGCGCGACCCGCTCGATCTGGACCTGCCGGAGCGCAAGCTGACCCTCGACAAGAACGGGCGCCTCGCAGGTGTCCGATGGCCCGAGCGCCTCGACGCGCACCGGCTGATCGAGGAATTCATGATCCTGGCCAATGTCGCCGCCGCCGAGACGCTCGAGGTCCAGCATTCGCCACTGCTCTATCGCGCGCATGACGCGCCGAGCATCGAGAAGCTGAACGATCTCGTCGAGTTCCTGAGCACCATCGGCGTCAAGCTGGCGAAGGGCGACCGGGTTCGGCCATCGCACTTCAACGGGGTTCTGGGACGGGTGCGCGGGCAGGCCGTAGAGGCCCTGGTCAACGAGGTCGTGCTGCGCGCCCAGGCGCAGGCGGAATACAGCCACGAGAACTACGGCCACTTCGGCCTCAATTTGCGCCGCTACGCGCATTTCACCTCGCCCATCCGCCGCTACGCCGACCTTATCGTCCATCGGGCCCTGATCCGCGCGCTCAACTTCGGGGAGGGCGGCCTCAACGACATGCGCAGTGGCGAACTCGCGCAGATCGCCGAGCATATTTCGGCGGCCGAGCGACGCGCGATGGCGGCCGAGCGCGAGACGGTCGACCGGCTGGTGGCGGCGCATCTCGCTGATCGGGTCGGCTCCCTGTTCGAAGCGCGGATCGCCGGCGTGACGAGAGTGGGGCTGTTCGTGAAGCTGAGCGAGACAGGCGCCGACGGGTTCGTACCGGCCGGAACGCTCGGCGAGGATTATTTTCGCTACGAGGAGGCGACGCGCTCGCTCGTCGGAACGCGAAGCCGCGTAACGCACCGGCTGGGCGACGCCGTACAGGTCCGCCTCGTCGAGGCGGCGCCCTTCGCCGGCGCCCTGAGATTCGAGATCGTGTCGGGCAAAACAGAAACGGCGGGGGGCGCAAAGCGGGCGCGGTCCGTGCGAACCGATCCACGGGCGCGCAAACCGGTCCGCAAGGGCGGGCGCTGATGAACGATTTGTCTGCCTTCCGCAACTGGCCGCCGCCGCCGCGGCCTGCCCGTCGGCTCGGCGAAGCGATCCGTCGCGGCCTCGCCGGACGGTGTCCGGCGTGCGGGCGCGGCCGCCTGTTTCGCGGCTATCTCAAGCTCGCCAGCGCTTGCAGGGTGTGCGGCGAGGATCTGAGCCACGCCCGGGCCGACGACGCTCCCGCCTATCTGACGATGCTGGTCGTCTGCCATGTCGTCGGCGCCGGCGTTCTCTTCTCCGACGAAGCCTTTCCGCACATGCCGCTCATGACGGCGGCGCTGTTCTGGGTGACGGTGACGATGGTCGTGAGCCTGCTGATCCTGCCCCGGATGAAGGGGGCGGTCGTCGGCCAGCAATGGGCGCTCTGCATGCATGGTTTCGGGGGCGACCCCGCGTGACGGAGGGGGAGCCTTCGAAGCGAACGCTGCGCCCGCGCGATGCGGCGACGCTTATCGTCGTCGATCGTACAGACGGCGAGCCCAAGGTGTTGATGGGCAAGCGCCATCAAGGCCACGCGTTCATGCCCGGTAAATATGTCTTCCCCGGAGGACGGGTCGAGCCCGAGGACAGGCGGATGTGCGCTGCGGGCGCCCTCGACGCTCATGTCGAAGCCAAGCTCAACCTGCGCGTGCCGCGCCCTTCGCCGGGCTTTGCGCGGGCAATCGCGCTCGCGGCCATCCGGGAGACGTTCGAGGAGACGGGTCTTGCGATCGGCGTCGGCGACTACGGCGCCCCGCAGGGCGCCCCGCCTGGGGCCTGGACCCGGTTCGCCGCGACAGGAGTCTATCCCGCGCTCGATGACATCGACTTCCTCGGCCGCGCCATCACCCCGCCGGGGCGACCAAGGCGTTTCGATGCGCGCTTTCTTGTGGTCGACTCGAGCGCGATCGCCGCGCGCGTCGAGGGCGTCGTTCACCCGGACGCGGAACTCGTCGCTCTCGTCTGGACGCCGCTCGACAGGGCGCGCCAGTTGAACCTGCCCAACATCACGCATCTCGCGCTCGAAGATCTCGCGGAGGCGTTGAGCAGCGGCCTCGACCGCCGCAGACCGAGGCCGTTCTACCGCGAACGCCATGGAAAGAGGTTGCGCGAGGCGCTGTGAGCCGGACTCAGGCCGCAGCCCGCGCCGGCGCAATCCGCCCGGCGAGCTCCAGTAGCGCGAGATGGTAGGGCCTGGCGGCGCGATGCGAGCGGTTATAGCGGGTGATCACGACGTCGAGCAGCTCGACCATGATCTCGGCGTCGACGTCGGCGAGGTGATCGAGGGTCAGGCTGCAGTCTTCGAGCGCGGCGACCAGCGCTTCGCGCATGGCGCCGAAATCGTCCATGTCGCCGTTGACGAGCGCCCGCCACACGCGCGCATGCAGGCGCGCCAACCCGCGCGCCAGCCCCTCATCGTGAATGATCTTGCGATAGGCGGAAGAGAGCCGGTCGAAGATGAGCGGCTGGGACCATTGCTGCAGACCCGCATACCCTTCCGACGCATCGGTCGCCGGCATGGCTTCTATCCCCGTGCGGTTGCTGCACGACGCGAACCGGACGCATTTGCAGAACCGAATCCACAGCCAGCTTGATTGCTCGTGGTTAAGACGGAGTAAATTCCCGCGTTGGCGACTCTCGGTCGAGCCCGATGCCAAGAGCCATGTTTCGTCGTGTAGCGCCATTCGAGGTCTTGAACTTGACCCAGAGGTCGGTCGTCTGGCCGCGCCAGGCGATCTTGGGAGTTATATCTCGTCAGCGAACGCATCGTTCTTGGTTTCGTGCCGGATGATTAAACGTGTTTGTGCAAGGGCGAAAACTAGCGTCAAGGGGAGCACGCCAAAGCTCTTAAATGTCACCCATTGATCCCAGGTAAGATAATGACGAAGAATCTCGTTGAGTCCCGCTAAAGCGAAGAAAAAAACGCCCCATCTCAATGTGAGCTTTCGCCATCCAACCTCATCAAGATGAAGCGCCAAGTCAAGAACCAGCGGGAGCAGGAGCTTTCCAAACGCCATTGCACCAAGAAGCGCGCCTCCTAGCAGCAAATACACGATGGTGAGCTTGATTTCGATAAAGGTTTTGTCCTGAAGCCAAAGAGTTAACGTGCCAAAAATCAGAACCATGACTGCGGTCACGACGGGTACGACTGGCATCCGTCCGGTGCGCGCCCAAGATAAAATTACCGTGACCAAGACAGCAATCATCAGTACCAAAGTTGAAGTCAGCATGCCCACCTTGTCCGCGGGAAGTCCCACGGGTAAAATCGGCGCGACAAGCCAGTGGAACAGCCCCGGTCTTGAATTCGCCAAAAAGAAAAGCGCGAGCGGTCCGAGTTCGAGCAGGAGCTTGACGATCGGGTTGAACGCCGCCTTGCGCTGGGTTGGGGAGGGGGTCCCTGTCACATTCGTTCCTGTCATGGCCCCGCCTCCGCGGCTTCGACCCCGGCGATCGCCTCGGCGAAATCGCGGGCAGTGAAGGGCTCGAGGTCGTCAACGCCCTCGCCGACGCCGATGAAGTGCACCGGCAGGGCGGACCTGTCCGCGATCGCGACGAGAATGCCGCCGCGCGCGGTGCCGTCGAGCTTCGTCATCACGAGACCCGTGACTCCTGCGATGCGGCCGAAGATTTCGACCTGATTAAGCGCGTTCTGCCCGACGGTCGCGTCCAGCACGAGCAGCACGGCGTGTGGTGCTTCCGGGTCGACCTTCTTCATCACGCGGATGATCTTTTCGAGTTCGCTCATGAGCTCCGTGCGATTCTGCAGCCGTCCGGCCGTGTCCATCAGGAGCACGTCGGCGTTGAGTTCGCGCGCACGGGTCAGCGCGTCGAAGGCGAGTCCCGCGGCATCGCCGCCCTGCTCGCGCTCGACGAGATCGGAGAACGTGCGTCGCGCCCAGACCCGCAATTGCTCGATCGCGGCGGCCCGGAACGTGTCGCCGGCGGCGAGCACGGTCGTCTTGCCCTCGCTCCGGAATTTGGCCGCAAGCTTGCCGATCGTCGTCGTCTTGCCGGAGCCGTTGACGCCGACGACGAGGATGACGAACGGGCGCTTGCTCGCGTCAACCTCGAGCGGGCGGGCGACCGGGGTCAGTGTGCGCTCGACTTCGGCGGCGAGGACAGCCTTGACAGCCTCCGGCGTGATGCCCTTCTCGTAGCGCGAGCGCCCAATCGCCTCGCGGATCCGTGTCGCGGCGCCGAGACCGAGATCGGCCTGGATGAGGACGTCCTCGAGGTCGTCGAGCGAGTCCGCGTCCAGCTTGCGCTTGGTGAAAATGTCGGTGACGCCGCGGCCGATGCCGGTCGAGGAGCGCGATAGGCCGGCCTTGAGCCGCTGAAACCAGGTTCGCTTCGGCTCGGGCGGCGGCGCCAGCGGCTCGGGCGTTACGACGATGGCTTCTTGCGCAGTCTCCGGCGCGGCAGGCGCTTCCTCGGACGGCGTGGTCGCGCCGGAGGCGCCGAACCAGCGCCGCATGAGGCCGGGTGTCCCTTTTTTCTCGGGGTCTTCGCTCAACAGATCATCCTTTTCGCCGCCGCCCTATGCGGGCGGGGCCGTTCCGGACTACCTATGTCCCCATGACGCCCGAAGAAACAAGAGCGAGGCTTCTCTACCGCGACGGTTTGATGCTCGTCCTCGACAAGCCTGCAGGCGTCGCGGTTCACCGGGGGCCAAAGGGCGGCGCGAGTCTCGAGGACGACTTCGATGCGCTCCGCTTCGGCCTGCCGCGCAAGCCCGCCCTCGCCCATCGGCTCGACCGCGACACCGCCGGTTGCCTTGTTCTCGGCCGACATCACAAGGCTTTGGAAAAATTGGGGCTCCTGTTCAAGCAGGGCAGGATTGCAAAGACCTACTGGGCGATCGTCGCCGGTTCGCCGGAGGCGGACAGCGGCGAAGTGGAGCTTCCCCTCGGCCGGCTCGATGACACCCGCGGCTGGTGGATGAAGGTCGATCCGAAGGGCCAGCGGGCGCTGACGATCTGGCGGGTCAAGGGGAGGGGCGTCCGGCGCGGCGCGGCGATCGCCTGGCTCGAGCTCGAGCCGCAGACCGGGCGAACGCATCAGTTGCGCGTCCACTGCGCGTCCCAGGGCTGGCCGATCCTCGGCGACTCGATCTACGGCGAGCGCGCCGACGTCTCCCTGCAGCTGCTGGCGCGTAGGGTCGTCGTGCCGCTGACGACAGGAAAGCCGCCGATCGAGGTCGAGGCGCCGGCCCCGCCGCACATGCTGGAGACCCTGGCGGCCTGCGGATTTTCCTGTTCTGCGGCGCAGGCCGAGACGACCGGCGAAAGCTTGCGTCGTGACCCTGGCTCTCCGACCCCCGCTTGATCCGCGCGAACGGTCGGAGTTCGCCCGGCGGCGAAGAGGAGGGGCCGGAAGCCCGGGGGCATCGAACGGCCGAATTCCCTGTCGCAGGGAAAAAAGCAGGGAACTTCCCGCATTTCGGCCGTTTGCGGGGAAAACTGTTCCAAAAAGCCCAACGAGTTGAGACGGTTCCGGACAAATTCCTACGCTGCCGAGCAGGGAATTATTTCGGCCGAGCAGGGAATCCAAATTCCCTGCTCCACCGAAAGCAGGGATATCTCGCGCCTGATGCGCCGCCTGTCCGGCGTCTTTCCGCGCTCGCGCGCGACCGGCTCAGCAGACGGAAAAAATTGAGGGGGGGCAGGACAAACAAATCAACATCGATTCGTGGATTTCACGCACTCGTCCCCCGGGACGAGGGCTCCATCATCGGGCGCGGCGGTCCCGCCCGCGTCCGCTGCGACCGACGCGGCTCCACATGATGAATTGTGCGGCGCAGCAATCTGTGAAAGGCTCCGCCGATCCGCCATCGAGACCTCCGCAGGCCCCATGTCGATCCGAGCCGCGATCCATCATCTGACGCATTACAAATACGACCGGCCGGTGTCGCTCGGGCCTCAGATCCTCCGCCTGAGGCCCGCTCCCCACAGCCGAACGCGCGTGATCTCGCATTCCCTGAAAGTGACGCCCGCCGATCATTTCGTGAACTTTCAGCAGGATCCGTACGGAAACTGGCTGGCGCGCTACGTCTTCCCGGAGCTGGTCAACGAGCTGAGGATCGAGGTTGACGTCGTCGCCGACATGACGGTCTACAATCCGTTCGACTTCTTCGTCGAGGAAAGCGCGGAAATCTGGCCGTTCGAGTACGGCGAGGACCTGAGGCCCGATCTCGTCATCTACCGGACGCCCGAGCCAGCCGGTCCGCGAACTCAAGGCCTTTCTCGATCAGATCGACCGCACGTCGAAGCGGACGGTCGATTTCGTCGTCGATCTCAACCGCCGGCTGTCGCAGGAGGTAAAATACCTCATCAGGATGGAGCCGGGGGTGCAAAGCCCCGAGGAGACGTTTGAGCGCCGCTCGGGCTCGTGCCGCGATTCGAGCTGGCTCATGGTCCAGATCCTGCGCAATCTCGGCCTCGCCGCGCGCTTCGTGTCCGGTTATCTGATCCAGCTCAAGCCCGATCTCGTCTCGCTCGACGGGCCTCCAGGCACCGACCACGATTTCACCGACCTCCACGCCTGGGCGGAAGTCTATCTTCCTGGCGCCGGCTGGATCGGCCTCGATCCGACCTCGGGCCTGCTCGCCGGCGAGAGCCACATTCCGCTCGCCGCGACCCCGCATTATCGCAACGCCGCGCCGATCTCGGGAGCGGCGAGCTTCGCCATTGTCGATTTCTCGTTCGACATGCGGGTCGAGCGCGTCTCCGAGCATCCCCGCATCACCAAACCCTTCTCCGAAGCGGCGTGGAAGGCCCTCGATGCGCTGGGCGAGGAAGTCGACAAGGCGCTCGTCGCCGACGACGCGCGCCTGACCATGGGGGGAGAACCAACCTTCGTCTCGATCGACGATTTCGAATCGGGCGAATGGAACACCGACGCCGTCGGCCCGACCAAGCGGGCGCTCGCCGACCGGCTCATCCGGCGCCTGCGCGACCGTTTTGCGCCGGGCGGATTCCTTCACTACGGGCAGGGCAAATGGTACCCGGGGGAATCCCTCCCGCGTTGGACGTTCTCGCTCTTCTGGCGCCGCGACGGCAAGCCAATCTGGTCGAACCCCAAGCGGATTGCGGCGGAGGGCGAAGAAACCGGGGCGAGCAACCCCAAGGCGGAGGCGTTCCTCGACGCGATGGCGACGGAACTGGGGGTCGACACGGACTACGTCGCGCCGGCCTACGAAGACCCCGCCGAGTGGATCGTCAAGGAAGGCAATCTCCCCGAGAACGTGACGCCGGAGAACTCCAAGCTCAAGGACCCGGAGGAGCGGCTGCGCCTCGCCCGGGTCTTCGCGCGCGGGCTGACTGAGCCGTCCGGCTATGTATTGCCGATCCAGCGCTGGCAGGCGAAAGCGACGGGGACCCACTGGCGGAGCGAGAAGTGGAAGACGCGGCGCGGCGCGCTCTATCTCGTGCCCGGCGACAGCCCGGTCGGCTACCGCCTGCCGCTCGGCGCGCTGCCCTACGTTCCGCCGGCGTCCTTTCCCTATGTCCTCGACGCTGATCCGACAGCGCCGCGGGCGCCGCTGCCGGAACCGGAGACGCTTCGGAGCCGCGCCCAGCAGATCGCGTCGTTCGCCGCGGCCGAGCGGGCGCAGCCGGGCCAGGAGCGGGTCGAGCAGCGCCTCGGCGACATCGACGGCGCGGTCCGCACGGCGGTCAGCGTCGAAGCGCGCGACGGGCGTCTCTGCGTTTTCATGCCGCCGGTCGAGAAGCTGGAGGATTATCTCGAGCTCGTGGCCGCGGCGGAATCGGCGGCGGAGACGATCGGATTGCCCGTGCAGATCGAGGGCTACGCGCCCCCTGTCGATCCGCGCCTCAACGTGATCCGCGTCGCCCCGGACCCGGGGGTGATCGAGGTCAATATCCACCCCTCGGCGAGCTGGCGCGAATGCGTGGCGACGACCGAGGCGATCTACGAGGAGGCGCGGCAGGCGCGGCTCGGCGCCGACAAGTTCATGGTCGACGGCAAGCATTCGGGAACCGGCGGCGGCAACCATGTGGTGGTCGGCGGGGCGACGCCGCTCGACAGCCCGTTCCTCCGGCGTCCCGATCTACTGAAAAGCCTCGTCATCCACTGGCTCCGGCATCCCAGCCTCAGCTATTTCTTCTCCGGCCTGTTCATCGGTCCGACCAGCCAGGCGCCGCGGATCGACGAGGCGCGCCACGACAGCCTCTACGAGCTCGAGATCGCGCTCGCGCAGATTCCGAAACCGGGCCACGGCGCGGCGCCGCCGCCGTGGGTGGTCGATCGCCTGACGCGCAACATCCTGACCGACGTCACCGGCAATACGCACCGGGCGGAGATCTGCATCGACAAGCTCTATTCGCCCGACGGCCCGACCGGGCGTCTCGGGCTCGTCGAGTTCCGCGGCTTCGAAATGCCGCCGGACGCCCGCATGAGCCTCGCCCAGCAACTGCTCATCCGCGCATTGGTCGCGCGGCTGTGGCGCGACCCGCTCGACGGGCCGCTGCCGCGCTGGGGCTCCTCGCTGCACGACCGGTTCATGCTGCCCCATTACGTCTGGCAGGATTTCCTCGACGTGCTCGTCGACCTCAAGGCGCACGGCTTCGCCTTCCGCACCGACTGGTACGAGGCGCAGGCGGAATTCCGCTTTCCGTTCTGCGGCGAGGTCGAATACGAGGGCGCCCAGCTCGAGCTCCGGCAGGCGCTCGAGCCCTGGCACGTGCTTGGCGAGACCGGCGCCATCGGGGGCACGGCGCGCTACACCGATTCCTCGACCGAGCGTCTCCAGGTCAAGCTGACGACGGCGGATCCCCAACGCTATGTGGTCGCCTGCAACCGGCGGCGCGTGCCCTTGCGCGAGACCTCGACCGAGGGCGTCGCGGTCGGCGCCGTGCGCTACAAGGCGTGGAAGCCGGCGATGGCGATGCATCCGACCGTGCCGGTCCATACGCCGCTGGTGCTCGACATTTTCGACACCTGGTCGGGTCGGGCGCTTGGCGGCTGCGTCTATCACGTCGCGCATCCGGGCGGGCGGAACTATGAGACCTTCCCCGTCAATGCGAACGAGGCGGAGGCGCGGCGGCTCGCGCGCTTCGAGGCGCTGGGCCACACGCCGGGCGCCTACGAGCCGCCGCCCGAGACGCCCCACCCGGAGTTTCCGCTGACCCTGGACCTGAGGCGGCCGCCGGGGATCTGAGGCGACCGAGTTCCCTGGTAAGAGGGCAAAAACCGTTAAATCCGCTCGTTTCAGGCCAATTTCGGCAAAACCGCTCCGAAAAGCCCAATGATTCTAGGCGGTTCCGTGACAATTCCCTACGCGCCCGAACAGGGACTTTTATTTGCCGAACAGGGAATTAAAGTTCCCTGCTCGGCCGAAAACAGGGATATCGCGCGCCCGACGCGCCGGGCGATAGGCTGCGGCGATCGTGGCTAACTACAGTCCTGTAGCGCGGTTTGACAAAGTAGCTTCATGTAGCTACTTCTGTGGCATGCGCGCCGTCGGCTTGAAGACCCTGAAGAACAGGTTGAGCGAATACGTGCGGCTGGCCGCGAATGGCGAAACCGTTCTGGTCACGGATCACGACCGCGTTGTCGCCGAGCTCGCGCCGCCGCGCGCCGGGCGCAGCGAGGCGCTGGCGGACGCGATGCTGGCCGAGGCCGTGCGCCGCGGATGGGTGACGCCGCCGCCGCTGGTCGACGCGGCCGCGCCGCCGCGCAAGCCGATCATGCCCTTCAGCGCCCTCATGGAGGAATTGCGCCGCGATCGAGACGATCGATGATCTATCTCGACACCTCGGTCGCGCTCGCCCACCTCCTCGCTGAGGATCGCACCCCGCCTGAAACGCTGTGGCGCGAACCGCTGATTGCGAGCCGGCTGCTCGAATATGAGCTGTGGAATCGGATTCATGCCCGCGGATTAAGCGGATCGCATGGCGAGGAGACCAGAGCCGTCATCGGCCGTGTGGCGTTGATCGAGCTGGCGCCGCAGGTCCTCGCGCGAGCGCCGGAGCCGTTTCCCCTATCGCTGCGCACGCTCGATACAATGCACCTGTCTTCTCTGCTGTTCATACACGAACGCGGCCTGAAAATCGAGCTCGCAAGCTACGATGGGCGGATGCTCGCCGCGGCGCGCGCTCTCCGGATTCCGCTGTTTGCGCTGTAGCCCGCTGACCCGGTAACCGCGGCCGGGCGCTCACGTCGCCTCCACCGGGTTCAAAGCCATGATAGCGCGCCGCCGCAGACCCTTCCCCAGCTCTGCTGAACGGAGGTAGGCGTCAGGCGATAGGCAAAAGACCGCCACGCCGTGCCTATCGGCATTGGCTCGCCAGCAAATCGCGATAAACCCGTCGTCGTCTTCGCCGAAGAACACGCGCTCGCGCCGGGCACCGCGGTCACGTGACATGATGGGGGAGGCCGGGCACGACGAATCGGGCGATGCGGGCCTTCTCGATTCTCGGGCAATATTCTGCGGCGATGGTATTCATGCGGCCAACTCCGCTATCCAGGGATGGAGCAGGGAGATCGATCCTGTGCCAGCCATTGGGCGCGATTGGGAAACAGGCAAGCATCACCGAAGACTGGCAGGCGACCTGCGACTTCGCACGGGCCATGCGCCAGCCCTAGGGCGCCTCGACGAACCCTTTCAAGCCCTCGTCAACGCAATTCAGGCCCGCGCCATTCGCAGGGGCCGCCTCAGGTCAATCGGATCTGCATCATGGAAACCAAACCGGAGCTCAAACAGCGCCTGTCCACGATCCGTCCGCTGCGCGACGGCGGCTTCGTCCTGACGCGAGGGCAGGAGCAATATCTCGCCAGCCAGGCCGAGGTGATCGAGGCCATGGTGCTGGTCGGCGCCGTCGACCAGGTGTTCGACTACGTGAAGCGACTGAGACAATTCGTTGCGCGAGTGTAAACCGCCGCCCGAACCTGGCCGCCGCGCCCGATGACGCCGATCGGGGAAACGCTTAAGAATGGGCCCTGCTTCGGAGGGCCTCGATGTATTTGCAGAATTTCCTTGACGCTTTCGACCGCCTCGTCGCCTTCGACGCGGAGACGACCGGCAAGCGCACGCCCGACGCCGAGTTCATCCGCAGGCAACCTTTCGCCTGGAAAGCCCCCGGGATCGTCATCGAAGTCGGCTTCGTCGAAATGCTGCGCGACGGCGAAGGCTGGCGCAAGGGCGAGGCGTGGCTCTCCCGGGTCAACCCGGATGCTCCCATCGATCCCGCGGCCATCAAGATCCACGGGATCAAGCCCGCCGATCTCAAGACCGCTCCCCGGTTCCCGGCGATCCTGGCGAAAGTGCAGGACTTTATCGGCGACTCGCCGATCGTCGCCCACGCCTACCGGAACGAACGCGGTTTCCTCGACTACGAGTTCGCCCGCGCCAAGGCGATCGCCTGGGGCGAAGGCGCCTATCCGGAGGAGCGCTACATCTGCACGCAGGTCCTGTTCGCCCAACTTTTCCCGGGCGCGACCAAGTCGCTGACCGCCATGGCCGATCGGCTGGTGCTCGACAGCAGCGAGAGAGACGACCGGCACGGCGCCCTGCTCGACGCCGACATGACTGCCGATGCCCTGATCCTGCTCGAGCGCCTGCTCAAGCACGGTGACAGCGGCGCCCCGAGATCGTGGCGCGCGTGACGGGGTCTCGCCACTGATCGAGCCTCGCCGCGGGCGCTTCACCGATTGCATCGCCGGGGGCCCGACCCTCGCTCCCGGCGATTCAGGTTCGTCGTTTCGTCCCGTTGCTGTACAATCGGCTTGGAGAGCAGTCACCTGGCCGCCGCCGCGGCGGCGTCTTATGTCGTCCCGTGCTGGACTTTTACCAAGGGAGGCCTCGGTATGGGTCGAAAGATGGTGATCTTGCCGGGCAACGCCGACCCGAGCGGCGATAAGAAATATCCGGACGAGAAGGGCGTTCCGGCCAAGTGGCCCGACGGAGCGCTGCATGAAACCTTTGCCCGCGAATACGCGAGGCGCCTGGGCTGCGATGCAATCGTTGTGCACAAGTCCGGCTGGCCACAGACCGAGCATAGCCCTCAGACTGAAGCCGCCATGGACCTGTTTAAAGCAAACAACGACATTGCCGCGCTCTATGGCTTTTCAGGCGGCGGGTACAACGTGAAGCATATTCTCGCCCGCCTGGCGCGGGAGCGGCCGGAAGACCTCCAGGGGATTCATCTGGTTGTCGTGCTCGGTTCGCCAAATTCCCAGCATGACGGATCCATCTACGAAGCGTCGAAATACGACGCGGACGCGGAAAAAACGTACCGCAGGCGTCACGCCAAGGATCCCAAACCGCCAACTCCATGGAAGAAACTGTCCTGGGTCGTGATCTATCGGGAAAATCCGTCCATGAAGGACTTGCCGGCGAGCGTGCGGGAACTGGCGAAGCGGGCCGGCCAGGGCACACACATGTTCGGCCCGGAGGCGTTGCTGGCGATAACGCCGGACCTGGCGACGCTTAAGGGACTGCTGTTGACGTCTGTCGTCGAGGCCGCGCTTGAACCGATGGGGCAGGCGTTGAGTGCGGCGGGGGAAGCAATGGCGAAGACCGTGAGCGACCTTTGATCCTCGGCTGAAGACGGAGACCTTTGGTGACTTTGTTCGTCTGACCCCGGGGGCCCCGCGGGCGCTAGGTGCAACCGCGCTGCGCCTTGGCCGCTTCTTCTACGTCTTCTACGTTGATCCGCAGGGCTTCCGGACCATGCAGTCGTGCGGGCTCGCGATCACGGGCGGCGTCAGCCCCGTCCCGCGAACCCAGCCTCGATTTCGCGCGACGCGGGAATGCCGGCGAAGGCCTCGAAGCTTCCGCTTTCGGCGATGTCGCGCGCCGCGCGCATGAGCGCGCCCCAGGCGGCGCGGGCGAGCGCCGCGCCGGTCGAGATGCGCCTGACGCCGAGGTCCTCGAACTGGCGGCGGGTGAGGCCCGGCGCGCCGACGACCACGTTGACCGGAAGCGAGCCCGCGACCCGCACGACTTCCCTGACCTCTTCCGCCGTCTTCACCCCAGGGGCGAACAACACGTCGGCCCCGGCCTCGGCGTAAGCCGCGAGCCGCCGCAGCGCCTCGGGAAGGCCGCCGGCGTTTTCCCGCCAGACCGCCTCGCTGCGCGCGGTGAGGAGCACGGTCTCGCCGCTGGCGTCGATGGCGGCGCGCGCGGCCCTCAGGCGCTCGACCGCTTCGTTCAGCGTATAGAGCGACGCCTCGCGCCCGCCGGAAAAATCCTCGATCGAGAAGCCGGCGACGCCTGCGCCGATGCACAGTCTTGCGCTCTCGTAGACGCCTTCGGCGTCGCGGGCGAAGCCGGCCTCGAAATCGGCGTTGAGCGGGCAGTCGACCGCAGCGGCCAGGTCGCGGATGTGAGCCAGCGCATGGGCGCGGGTGACGCCGCCGTCGGGCAGCCCGGCCGCGAAGGCCATGCCGGCGCTCGACGTTGCGAGCGCGGGAAAGCCGAGAGACTCGAGATATTTCGCCGAGCCGACGTCATACGGGTTCGGCATGACGAAGCAGCCCGGCGCGCGATGCAGTTCGGCGAAGCGGCGGCGCTTCTCGGCGATCGTCGGCGTCATGACGCGGCCCTCGGCATGAGGCTGGACAGGCTCTCCTTCTGGCGCCCTTTTGCGTCGAAATTGCCGGGCGCGAGCCAGCGCTCGTAGGCGGCCTTTCGCGCCGGCCACTCGCTGTCGAGCATCGAGAACCAGGCGGTGTCGCGGTTGCGGCCCTTGACGATCATGTGCTGGCGAAACACGCCCTCGAAGGTGAAGCCGAAGCGCTCGGCGGCGCGCCTCGAGGGCGCGTTGAGGGCGTTGCACTTCCATTCGTAGCGCCGGTTGCCGAGCACGTCGAACACGTAGCGCGCGAAGACATACTGCGCTTCGGTCGCGCCTGTCGTGCGCTGCATCGCCGGGGTGTACAGGATGTTGCCGACCTCGATCACCCGGTTGGCCGGATCGATCCGCATCAGCGCCTGATAGCCGACGGCGCGACCCGAGGCATTGTCGACGACGGCGAAGAAATGCGGATCGACCGAGCGCGCCTTGAGCTCGATGTCGGCGGCGAAATCGCCTGAAGTCGCGAACGGGCCGTTGAACAGATAGTCCCAAACCGCCTCCCGCCTTGCGTCGCCGTTCGAACCTTCGTAAAGGGCCTCGGCGTGCTTCTCGGCATCGAGCGGAGCGAGGGTGATCCACCGCCCCTCGAGCGCGATCCGCTCTGGCCTCCTGGCGTGATGCGTATCGACCGGGGGTGCGATGGGTCGCGGGGCGTTCGAGGTCGTCATGCCGTGTTGCTCTCGAGGTTGAGACAGGACGCCCGTCAGTCCGAATTGACATCGGTCTGCGCGAAGGCGTCGCCTTTGAACAGAAGCTTGGCGCCGTGGGGTTTGGCGCAGGCGCAGGAGAGGCGGTCGCCGAAATTCAGCTCGGCCCGGCGCCGCACTTTTCCCAATTCGTTCGAAGCACTCGACGGCCAAAGCGACCGATGCGTTCGTCGACCGGGACTTCAACCAGACCCCTTCGGGACGCCAGGCCGTCAAAGTAGTCCTTCTCTCTTCAATGATTGTCCCGCGGCGCGCCGGTCGTCTGGGCGAGCCGCTGGTATTTTATCGCCGGCTTGAGCACCATACCTTCGTCGAATTGCGCCACCATCTCGCGCTGGATCTGCTGCCACGGCGTCTGGCTCTTCGGGTAGTCGTAGCCGCCGTGCTTCACGAGGGCCGCACGGCGCTCGTTGAGCTCGGCGTCGGAGATGAGGATGTTGGCCTGACGCTTTTTCAGGTCGACGCGCACGCGATCTCCGGTCTTCAGGAGCGCAAGGCCGCCGCCCGCCGCCGCTTCAGGTGACGCGTTGAGGATCGAGGGCGAGCCCGACGTGCCGGACTGACGGCCGTCGCCGATGCAGGGCAGCGCGTGGACGCCCTTCTTGATGAGCGCCGCGGGCGGCTGCATGTTGACGACCTCTGCGCCGCCCGGATAGCCGATCGGCCCTGTTCCGCGAATGAAGAGAATGCTGCGCTCGTCGATCCCGAGCGCCGGATCATCGATCCGATGGTGATAGTCCTCCGGGCCGTCGAACACGATCGCGCGTCCCTCGAACGCGTCGGGGTCATCCGGGTTCGCGAGGAAGCGGGAGCGGAACTCTTCGTCGATCACGCTCGTCTTCATGATCGCATCGTCGAACAGATTGCCCGACAGGACGATGAAGCCGGCGTTCTCCTTCAGAGGCTTTTCGATCGGGAAAATGACGTCCGGATCGTCAGATATTGTCCGGGCGCAGTTCTCGCCGATCGTCCGGCCGTTTGCGGTCACGGCCTCCTCATGGATGAGCTTCCGCTTCATCAGTTCATGCACGACCGCCGGCACCCCGCCCGCCCGATGGAACTCCTCGCCGAGGTACTTGCCGGCGGGCTGCATGTTGACGAGCAGCGGAATGCGATGCCCTATCCGCTCCCAGTCGGCGATGTTGAGCTTGACGCCAATGTGGCGCGCGATGGCGTTGACGTGGATCGGCGCGTTGGTCGAGCCGCCGATCGCGCTGTTGATCACGATCGTGTTCTCGAAGGCTTCGCGGGTGAGGACGTCGGACGGCTTCAGGTCCTCCCGCACCATGTCGACGATACGGCGGCCGGTCTCATAGGCGATCTGGCCGCGCTCGCGGTGCGGGGCCGGGATCGCGGCGCAGCCGGGCAGGCTCATGCCGAGCGCCTCCGCCAGGGCGTTCATGGTCGAGGCCGTGCCCATGGTGTTGCAATGGCCGATCGAGGGCGCCGAGGAGGTCACGATTTCCATGAATTCCTCGTAGCCGATCTTGCCTTCGGCGAGGTCGGAGCGCGCCTGCCAGACGATCGTCCCCGAGCCGGTGCGCTCGCCGTGATGCCACCCGTTGTTCATCGGGCCGCCCGACAGGACGATCGCCGGGATGTTGACCGTCGCGGCGGCCATGATGCAGGCTGGGGTCGTCTTGTCGCAGCCGGTCGTCAGCACGACGCCGTCGATGAAATACCCCATCAGGATCTCGACGAGGCCGAGATAGGCGAGGTTGCGGTCGAGCGCCGCCGTCGGCCTCTTGCCGGTCTCCTGGATCGGATGGACCGGGAATTCGAACGGCACGCCGCCCGCCGCGATGATCCCGTCGCGCACCCGCTTCGCCAGATCGAGATGGTGCCGGTTGCAGGGCGAGAGATCGGATCCGGTCTGGGCGATGCCGATGATCGGCTTGCCCGACCGCAGTTCGGCCGGGGTCAGCCCGAAATTGAGGTAGCGCTCGATATAGAGCGCCGTCATGCCTGGATTTTCCGGATTGTCAAACCAGAGGCGCGAACGCAGGGGCTGCTTTGCCTCGCTCTTCGAGCCGCTGCCTGATTTGGCCTTGGACTTCTCGGCCATCGCTTCCTCCGTAACCCGAACGTCGCCGACTGTGGCGCCATGACTGACATGTCAGTATGCGGCCGGTGGGTCCAGGATACAACGCTTTCCGTCGTGGGACGCCAATTTGCAATGGAGAGAGGAGCGAAGAAAACCTACCCGGTCATGCCGACCATTGGCGAGACGCCGAACAGCCAGAGATGCAGGCCACCCAGCAGCGCGATCCACAGGACGACGCCGAGCACGAGCGCGCCGATCGTGGCGCTCCAGGTCGGCGTCGGATAGGCGACGGAATTGCGGGCGTCGCGCCCATAGGCGCTGACGAGATCGGCGCCTGCCCAGACCAGGAACGCGCCAAACAGCAGGATGTCCGCCGTCGAGCCGTTGGCGACGAGGTGCCCCGCCGCCCAGAGCGCAACGCCCCACACCATCGGGTGGTGGACGGCGACTGCGATGTGGCTCTTCTTGAGAATATAGGCGCCGATCAGGATCAGGCTGATGAGCATGAGCAGGATGTTCGCGTGGCGCGCCCAGATCGGCGGCGTCCAGAGATCCACCGCGCTCGCGCGCGCCTGCCCGAAGCCCCAGACGATGAGCACAAAGCCGATGATCGACAGCAGGGAATAGATGCCCTTCCACGGGCCCTCGCCGAGCCGCGCAATCGCCTTGGCGCGGCCGCCGTCGGCGAAAATACGCGTCGAGTGAACCCCGAGGAAAATCACGAGGCCGAGCACAAGCGCCGCCATTCCTATCGCCTTTCGCTGAACCGCTTTGAGGTTCGAAACTAGTCGCCGGGGCGAGTCGATGACAAGAGGCGTTGCGAGCGGCGCTCCGTTCGGGCTCTATTGTCGCGATGGTCGCGCGCGCAGAACATGGGAGAATCGGGAATTTGATGGCGAAAGAACCGTTCCTCGCGCCGGCGCACTTGAAGTCGCCGTCGGGCCGCCGGCATGGCTGAGTCGCCGTCAGACGATCGCCTCTATCCTGCCCGACCGATCCTGGCGGTTTCCGTCGCGGTGTTCAGGGAGGGCCGGGTGCTCGTCGGGCGACGGGCGAGGCCGCCCATGGCGGGACGCTTTTCCTTGCCCGGCGGGGTCGTCGAGGTCGGCGAGACCTTGGTCGAGGCGGCCAGGCGCGAGCTTTTCGAAGAAGTCGGCGTGGAGGCGGAGATCATCGGCTTCAACCGGCATGTGGAGCCGATCGTGCGCGAAGGCGGACGGGTTCGCACTCATTTTGTCATCGCTTCCTTGGTCGGCCGCTGGACCCGGGGCGAGGCGCGGGTCAGCAACGAGATCGACGCCGTGGCATGGATCGAACCGGGCGGGTCGGAGAGCCTCCTGACGACGCCGGAGCTCGGCGAGATCCTCGCGAGCGCGCGACGCATCGAAAGGGAGTTGCGGTGAGACGGCTCGCGATCGTCGTGGCGAGCACCGCCGCGCTCCTGTTAGTCGACGCGCGTGGAGCGGAGGCGCCCGCAACAAAGCCCGAGTCCAAATCCGCGCCCAGCGCTTCCCCCCACGCCGGCGCGCCGGCGGAGCCCGCCACGCCCGCGCCCGCCGAAGCACCGCCACCCTATGAGCCGCAGCTCCTCAGGCTGGGCGCGATGATGGGAGCGCTCGCTTACCTCCGGGACCTGTGTGGCGATGGCGACGGCGTGGAGTTCCGAACGAAAATGCAGACGCTGCTGGCCGCCGGCGGGATCGCCGAATCCGAGCGCGACCTGATCGCCGGCGCGTACAACAAGGGATTCGACGACTACCAGCTGACCTATCGCAAATGCACTCCGGCCGCGGGCGAGGTCATCGCCCGATATCTGGCGGAAACGGCGCGTCTTTCTGCTGAACTCGCCAGCCGATACGGCGGATGAAAGGCGCCGCCGCGCCGGGCCTAACCTTTCGCCCCGGACATGAAGGCGAAGAAGGCGGAACGCGCTTCGTCGGACGCCAGGGCCACCCCGAATGCTTCGATCTCGCGCTCCATACGCTCCCTCAGAGCGGCGGGATCGCCGCGCATAAGCCGACGCGCCGCGAGGAGGGCCGAACGCGGCTTGGCGGCGAGCAATGCGGCTTTTTCTATCGCGTGGGGGAGCAATGCGGCTTCCGGGAGCACCTCGTTGACAAGGCCGAGCCTGTAGGCGGTTTGCGCGTCGAAGGGCTCACCCAGCAGTAGGTATTCGGCCGCCCGGACCCGGCCGAAACGTTCCGGCGCAAGCAGCGACGACCCGGCCTCGGGAACAAGCCCCAGGTTGACGAACGGCATGTGGAAGCGAGCATCGCCCGCCGCGTAGACGAGGTCGCAATGGAAGCACAGCGTCGTCCCGATACCGACCGCGGCGCCCTGGACCGCCGCAATCAGCGGCTTGCCGAATCCGGCCAGCCTGCTGATGAACCGCCAGCCCGGAAAATCGCGCGGATCGCGCGAGCCGACAGCTCCGGTCGCGATAGCGATAAAGTCTTTTATGTCGTTGCCCGCAGTGAAGACGCCACCCTTGCCGCTGAGGACAAGTGCGCCGACGCCCGCGTCCTGTTCGGCGGTGTCGAAGACGTCGATAAGCGCTTCATACATCGCGCTGGTGATCGCATTCTTCTTCTCCGGCCTCGCGAAGGCCGCAGTCAGGACCGCGCCCTGGCGCGCAATTTCGATCTCGTTCGTCATGTGCTTTCCGCGAGGATGACTTCGTAGTTCTGATGCGGCCCGGCGCCTGATGCGACAGCGCGCGCGATGCCCGGAGCCACGGGGAGCAGCTTTTCCGCGTAGAAGCGCGCAAGGCCGACCCTTCCGAGCTCGCTCGAGTTTCCGTCGGCGGCAAGCGACTTGGCGGCGAGTCCGGCCTTGGCCAGACATGCGCCGCCGAGCGTCAATCCGAACAGGCGCAGATATTGCGATGCGCCCGCCAGAGCCGATTGCTGGTCGCCCGCAAGCCAGCGCTGCATGTCGCGCGTCGCCTGATCGAGGGCGTCGGTCGCTTCGGTCAGCGATGCGGCCGTCGCGCCGAACGCTTCGCCGTCCTTTTCGACCTCCCGGACAATTGTGCGAATTGCAGCAATCTCGTCTTTGACGATCCTGCCGCTGTCGAGCGGGAGTTTGCGCTGCACCAGGTCGATGCCGTGGATTCCGTTCGCGCCTTCATAGATGGCTGCAATGCGCGAATCGCGCATATGCTGCGCCGCGCCGGTTTCCTCGACGAAGCCCATGCCGCCATGAACCTGGACGCCGAGCGAGGCTGCTTCGTCGCCGATGTCGGTCGAGAACGCCTTGGCGATCGGGGTCAGCAGCGCGGCGCGATTGGCTCCGGCAGTCCGCTCCTCGGGCGTGCGGCCGTGAGTCGCCAGATCGAGCGAGGCGGCGGTAAGATGGCAGATTCCGCGCGCCGCATGCACATACGCCTTCATCGTCATCAGCATGCGCTGAACGTCGGCGTGCTCGATGATCGGCGCCATGCCGTCTCCGCTCGACCCGCGACCCTGCCTCCGATCCCGCGCGAAGGCAAGCGCCTGCTGGTAGGCGCGTTCGCCAACCGCCACCCCCTGCGTTCCGACGGCGAGGCGCGCCGCGTTCATCATCACAAACATGGCGGCGAGGCCGCGATTTTCTTCGCCGACCAGCCAGGCCTTGGCGCCTTCGCTCTCTCCAAAGAGCATGACGCATGTCGGCGAGGCATGAATGCCGAGCTTGTGTTCGATGCTCGCACAACGCAGATCGTTACGGGCTCCGAGGGACCCATCCGAATTGACCAGGAATTTCGGCGCGACGAACAGCGAAAGTCCGCGTGTCCCGGCCGGCGCCCCGGGCAGGCGCGCCAGCACGAGATGGACGATGTTTTCGGCCATGTCGTGTTCGCCGTATGTGATGAAGATCTTCTGGCCGAAAAGACGGTAGGTTCCGTCCACGGCTTTCTCGGCCCGCGTCCTCACCGCGTTGAGGTCCGATCCGGCCTGCGGCTCAGTCAGATTCATTGTGCCGGTCCAGCGTCCGGAGACCATCTCCGCAAGATAGGTATCGAGCAGGTCGCGGGACCCGTGCGCCTTGAGCGCGCCAATCGCCCCCTCCGTCAGCAATGGGCAGAGCGCGAACGCCATTGAGGCGCCGTTCCAGATTTCGGTGCAGGCGACGTTGACGAGGTGGGGCAGCCCCATTCCGCCGAATTCCGCCGGAGCCGAGACGCCGCCCCAGCCCGCTTCCGCCCAGCGGTGGTAGACATCGCCGAATCCGGCCGGCATGGTCACGACCCCATTTTCATAGCGGGCCCCCGAGACGTCGCCCGACCGGTTTAGAGGCGCAATTTCATCGGTGGCGAAACGTCCGGCTTCTCCGACGACGGACGAAATTGTCTCCCAGTCGAAATCCCCGTGCAGGTTCGATCCGATCATTTCGGGCAGGCCGGCGACCGTCTGGAGTGAAAACAGAATGTCGGCGACCGGCGAACGATAGGTCATAGTCGGCTCCTCCGCTTTGCCCCGCATGCGCCCGTCCTCGCGCCGAGCGCGCGTATGTGTTTATTCCGGCATAGCCAAACCAGTTTATGTATAGACGAGTTTCAGCGCAACGCTCGACAGGAAACCCTCATGGCGACGAGCCGCCGAACGACCCGAGTGGCCCCCGCCTCCGCAGAGGTGATCGCAGCCGCGGCTGCATGTGTGCGCGGCGGGGGCCTTGTCGCGATGCCGACAGAGACCGTGTACGGACTTGCGGTGGACGCGACGTCCGATGCGGCTGTCGCCGCAGTCTTCGTGGCCAAAGGGCGGCCGGCCTTCAACCCGCTCATTGCTCACGTCCTCGATCTCGACGCGGCGCGGGAGCACGCGATTTTAGGCCCCGACGCCGAAAGGCTGGCGCTGGCCTTCTGGCCTGGGCCGCTGACTTTGGTCCTGCCGGTCACCCCGGGATGCCGGGTGAGCCTGCTCGCGCGCGCCGGGCTCGACACGCTGGCGGTTCGCGCTCCCGTTCATCCCGTCGCGCGCAGTCTGATCGACGCGGCCGGAGTTCCGATCGCCGCACCCTCCGCCAATCGTTCGGGTCGGATCAGCCCGACGACAGCCGGCCACGTCCTCGCCGATCTCGATGGCAGGATTGACTGGATCATCGACGGCGGACAATCGCAGCATGGACTTGAATCGACGATCGTCGCCTGCCTTGACACGCCGAAGCTGCTCCGCCACGGCGCGATCCCGCGCGAAGCGATCGAGGCGGCGATAGCGCGCCCGCTCCATTCGCCGGCGGCGCGCGCAAAGACGCCGAGCGCGCCCGGACAACTCGTCTCGCACTATGCGCCACGCGCGCGTGTGCGTCTTGAGGCGTCGGAAGCCCAGTCCGACGAAGCAATTCTTGATTTTGCCGGCGCGTTTGCCGGCCGAACGGCGCTCGCTCGGCTGGACCTTTCGCCGTCGGGCGATCTTGCCGAGGCGGCGTCGAATCTGTTCGCTTATCTTCGTCAGCTGGATGCGTCCGGGGCGCGAACCATAGCGGCGGCCCCAATTCCCCATCGCGAGTTGGGCGCGGCGATCAACGACAGGCTTCGCAGAGCGGCGGCGCCGAGAGGAGGATAGAAGCCGCTCAGGAAAATCTGTTGTCGTCACGGGCGATGACTCCGCATCTACATGACGGGGGCTTATGGGTCAGCACTGTTCATCGGATACTGCGAAGCCTCTGGCCAGCCGTTGCGCGAAAAGGGATCGAGGCGCTGATCCGGCCGGAGCGGAACGTTCGCCGAGCGAATGCGGTCCGAAGCCTGTTGGCCAGGCATTGCCGACTGATCGAAGGCGCAGAAGGCGACGAACGCGCCGGCCGCGTTGCGGCGTCGACGCCGCCGGCGGAACCTGGATCGTAGTGGACTTGTCAATTGGATGCAGGCGGGTCTATGCAGTGAATGTTTTCGGGCGCGCTTCGAGAACCGGACGCCGGCTCGGGTCCGATCTTCAGGGGGATCCTCAAATGAAAGACATCACACGCCGCAGCCTGATCCTCAGCGGGGCCGCTCTGGCGACGGGAGCCTTAGCGCCGTCCGCGGAAGCGGCGACTGGCTCCATATCCATCAAGATCGTCAGTGCGGGATTTATCTTTGGCGCATCCGCAGGAAGCGGAATTCTGACGTTCCAGGGTCGCCAGTATCCGCTTTCGATCGGGGGCATCAGCGCCGGCGCGACAATCGGCGCCTCGGGCACAGATCTGGTAGGCACGGCCTCCCGCATGCACAGCCCAGCTGACATCGAGGGCATCTATTCAGCGATCGGAGCCGGATTGTCGGTCGCCGGCGGCCGGTCGGCGGCGCAACTTTCGAACGCCAAGGGCGTTGTGCTGCGCCTTCGGGGCCGCCAGGTCGGCTTCATGTTCTCGCTCGACCTCAGCGGAATGTCGATTGCGCTGAGATGAGATTCGAAGCCTGAGACAAACCACGCTGGGGGCGGAGCGAGGCGCTTACTCGAGCCGCCTCACCCCGGCGCCTGCCCGTAATAGGCTCCGACCCCGTGCTTGCGTTTGAAGTGCTTCGCGAGCAACTCCGCCTCGATCGGTTCGAGGTCCGGCGCGAGCTGCATCGACATTAGCGCCATATGGGCGATGCATTCGATCGCGACCGCCGTCTCGACCGCTTTGCCGACGCTCGGTCCCCAGGTGAATGGTGCATGGCGATTGACGAGCACGCCGGGAAAGTCGGCGGGGTCGAGCCCAGCCAGGCGCTCGACGATCACGTTTCCAGTCTCCCATTCATAAGCCGAGGCGATCTCGGTCGGCGTCATTTTCCGAGTTACAGGCACAGCGCCGTTGAAATAGTCCGCATGCGTCGTGCCGAAAATCGGGATCGCACGGCCGGCCTGCGCGAAGGCGGTCGCGTGCGATGAGTGCGTGTGGACCACCCCTTTGACGCTTGAAAAGGCGAGAAACAGCCTTCTGTGTGTCGGGGTGTCGGACGAGGGATTGAGCCGTCCCTCGACCCTGCGCCCGTCCAGGTCGACGATCACCATGTCCCCGGGCGTGAGCGACGCGTAATCGACGCCGCTCGGCTTGATCGCGAACACTCCCTTCGCGCGGTCGATCGCACTCGCGTTGCCGAAGGTCAGGTTGATGAGGCCATGTCGCGGCAGGGCGACATTGGCCTCATAGGCTTCACGCTTAAGCTCTGTGTACATCCCAGCCGCCTCCGAGCCGCCGCCTAGGCCCTGAACCCTTGCGCCAGGTAGTAATAGACATCGTTGTTGCGCAGGTCCTGCTTGAACGCGGGCAGCGTCATCTCGTCGCCGATTTTGATGAATTCGATGCCCGCGATCGTGGCGAAATCCTCCAGCATTTCGGCGGTCACGCCGTAGCTGAACCCCGTATGGTGCGCCCCACCGGCCAGAATCCAGGCCGTGCACGCGGTCTTGAAGTCCGGCTTGCACTCCCAGACGGCGCGGGCGACCGGCAACTTCGGCAGCGCCGGGTGCTCCACTACCGTCACTTCGTTCACCAGCAGGCGGAAGCGCGCGCCGAGGTCGATCAGCGTCGCGTTCAGCGCAGGTCCCGGCGGCGCGTCGAATACGAGCCGGACCGGATCCTCCTTCCCGCCGATCGTCAGGCGGTGAATTTCGAGCGAGGGCTTACCCGCGGCGATCGACGGACAGACCTCGAGCATGTGCGCGCCGAGGACCAGACCGCCGTCCGGCCCAAGGTCGTAGGTGTAATCCTCCATGAAAGACGCGCCCCGCGGCAGGCCGTCGGCCATGACCTTCATCGCCCGCACAAGCGCGGCCGTCTTCCAGTCACCTTCCCCAGCGAAGCCGTAACCGTCCTCCATCAGGCGCTGCGGCGCGAGCCCGGGGAGCTGCTTGAGACCATGCAGGTCCTCGAACGTTGTCGTAAAGCCTTTGAAGCCGCCTTTGCCGAGGAACGAGCGCATCCCGAGTTCGAGCCGCGCCCCGTAAAGGAGCGAATCATGTCGCTCGCCGCCCCGGCGGAGTTCCGGGACGACCTGGTAGCGCTCTTCGTATTCGCCGGCGAGATCTTTCGCCTCCGCGTCCGACACGCCGGCGACCACGGCTGCGAGGTCCCCCACCCCGTAGGTGTTGGTCGCGAAACCAAATTTCATTTCGGCTGACACCTTGTCCCCCTCGGTGACGGCCACTTGCCGCATGTTGTCGCCGAACCGGCAGAACTTCGCGCCCTGCCAGTCGTGCCAGGCCCGCGCGGCCCGCATCCAGGAGCCGATTCGCTCATGGACCTCGGGATCGGCCCAATGTCCGACCACCACCTTGCGCGCGAGGCGCATTCGCGTGTGAATGAACCCTGCCTCGCGGTCTCCGTGGGCCGACTGGTTCAGATTCATGAAATCCATGTCGATGGAGGCCCACGGGAGGTCCCTGTTGAACTGCGTGTGGAGGTGCAGGAAAGGCTTTTGCAGCGCGTTCAGTCCGCGAATCCACATTTTCGAGGGCGAGAACGTGTGCATCCAGAGAATGAGACCCGCGCAGTTTTCGTCCGAATTCGCTTCCATGCAGAGGCGGACGATCTCGTCCGGGGTCGTCAGCAGCGATTTGAAGACGACCTTCAGCGGCAGCTTCGGCGATTGGCCGAGACCGCCAGCCATGTCGCGCGCATTGGCCGCCACCCGCTGCAGCGGCCCGGGCCCGTAGAGATGCTGCGAACCGCAGACGAACCAGATTTCCGGGGAGCCAAGATTGATCATGCCAAACTCATCCTCAAATGCCGGGAACGAAGGCCGGCTTCGTCGTCGCCGAACCTTCGCCCCCGCCTCCTCACGCCCGTTGGGCGTATTTGATTTCGATCAGATCCTTCATGATCCGGCTCGATTTCCTCACGCCTCCGAAGCTGTCGTAGAGCATGCGATAGAGCCTGTAGAGCCGATCGTAAACCTTCACGTTTTCCGCATCCGACTGACGGCCCGACTGATCCGGCACGGGCGGGCCTGTCTCGGCGAACGAGAGCCGGTTTGGGCTTTCCTGCATGGCTTTACCGATCATACCGTCGTTTTGCCCCAAACATAGACCCGCTCACATCAGAAGCAAAAGCGGATCGTGTCGACGGCGGATCGTATCGACGCCCCGCGTCCGGCGCGCCGGCCAGGCATTCGTCGTCTCCCTGCGGCTTCTCAAGCGACGCGCCGGCGCGGGCGGTCGGGCGTTGCACGGCTCGAGTTTGGAAGCGACGGCGCCAGCTGAGGCTATGCGAGACGCCTCGCAGAATGGTCGTTTGCGGCATTCACGAACCGATCCAATGGATATCAGGAAAGCATCGTCAGGCCAGCCGAAACAGGTGGCGCGGGTCAGAATCCGTTGTGCTAACCTTGGCGATCGGCGAGATATGGGAAAGGGGGACGACGGTGACGCTGCGAGCGGCAGAACCGACGGGGGCGCCCGGACTTGAAGTCCTTCATATCGGACGAGAGGAGTTGTTCGAGCTCCGCGGACGCAGAAATCCCTTCCAAACGGTGCGTCGGCGCTTTCAACCTGATTTACCATAGCGAATGACGAACTGAGCGGAAAGATTGCGGCGGTTACCGGCGCGGCCTCTGGCATAGGCCTGGCGTGCGCCAAGGCTATCCTGTCGGCGGGCGCGAAAGTCTTCCTCATCGACCGCGCCGGGGAGAAACTGAAGCAAGTCTGCCTGGATCTGGGTCCTTCGGCCATCCCCCTGGTGATCGACCTCACAAACCCCTCGAGGCTCGCCGGCATGATGCCGCAGATCCTGAAGGAGGCTGGCCAACTCGATTTTTTTCACGCCTACTTCGGGGGCGACGTGGTGACCTGGCGACCCGGACGCCTGGGATCGTATGCTAAATCTCAACATCAACGCCGTGTTACGCTCGGTTCACGCCGTCCTGCCCCATATGGTCGAGAAGGAAAGCGGCGACATCCTCATCACCAGTTCGGTGGCGGGCGTCGTTCCGGTGATCTGGGAACCGATCTACACCGCGTCCAAACATGCCGTTCAGGCCTTCGTCCACACCGTGAGACGCCAAGTGGCCAAGCTTGGCGTCCGCGTCGGCGCCGTCGCTCCCGGACCTGTGATGACAGGGCTATTGGACGACTGGCCCAAAGATAGGCTGGAGGCGTAGCTCGCGGCCGGCAACTTCATGGAGCCGAAGGAAGTCGCCGACGCCGTCCTCTTCATGCTGACCCGCCCGCGCAATGTCGTGATTCGCGACCTCGTCATCCTACCGCAGCGCTTCGACATCTGAGAACCGAACAGCGCGCGGACTAGACGACGAAACTTGCGCATCGAATATCACGCTGTCGCTGACGGGCAGGAATAGGCAGCTCGATCATGGATAGCCGGTAAGAGCCCGAGGATTCGTCTTCTTCTCGTCTGTAAGCGGTTGGCGTTCATGTCGGCACAGGAAGCTGTCGGGGCCGCAAGCAGGTTTTACGCTGACGACCGATGAGGTCGGCGACCGTGGTTCGCTTCGGAACACTTGCAGCCACTCCCGATGCGGAATTCGACTGGCGGTTGATCGGAGTCAAATCGGCGCGGGTTCGTACGCCCTATAGGGCTTGACGTCCGCGGGCTCTGGCCCGGCGCGGACGATCTGCATCGAATCGGTCGACCGTTGAATAAATCGCCGCCCCAGTCCACTATCCCTGCTGACGACATTGGAGGAAGCGCACATCGCAGCCGCCGTTCGTCGACAGGCGACACGCGGCGAAGACGCGCGATCGGCTCTACAAGGGAGGGTATTTATGAAATCGAATCAGTTCCGACAGATGGCGTGCGCGGCCGCGGCGCTCGTGCTTGCTCTAGGGGTCGCGCAATCGGCTCATGCGACTGACCCCGTGGCGAAATGGTGCCAGGGCGTCAAGATCGCCGCCTTCCCGGGCGGCCCGCAGGGCGGCGTGTTCGCCAACAACGTCTATAACGGTTATCGGCAGGCCGAACTCGACCTCGGACCGTCGGTGACCTACTACTTCTCGAACTGGGATCCCAACCTGATGCTGACCCAGCTCCAGCAGGCGATCGCGACCAAGGTCGACGGCATCGCCTTCATGGGGCATCCGGGCGACGACCCTACCGATCCGCTGATCGACAAGGCCTTCGCCCAGGGCATCATCTTCACCACGGCCAACACAGCGCTGCCTAAAGCGCAGGAGAAATACGGGCCTCAGGGCATGGGGTATGTCGGCGCGCCCAATCACGCCGCCGGCTACGCGCTCGGCGCCGAGGCCGCCAAGCGGGCGGGCATCAAGGCAGGCGACGAAGCCTTCGTCTGGGGTCTCAAGGGCCAAGGCGGAGACCGCGGCTCGCGCACGGTGGGCGTGATCGAGGCGATCGAGAAGGCCGGCGGCAAGGTGATCTATCAGGATCTCGATAAGGCGACCGACGCCGACCCCAACGCCGGGACCGCGACTTTCGTCGGCGTGATGAAGGCCAATCCCGGCATCAAGCTTGTCGTCACCGACCACGGCGCTCTGACCGCGAACGTTGGCGTCTTCGCCCGCGCCGCCTCGCTGAAGCCCGGGCAGGTGTTCTTCGCCGGCTTCGACATGTCGCCGAATACGGCCAAGGCGATCAAGGACGGCTATCAGGACCTGGTGATCGACCAGCAGCCCTATCTGCAAGGCTACCTGCCGATCCTCAACATCTGCCTGACCAAGAAGTTCGGCTTCTCGGGCCTCGACGTCAACACGGCGGGCGCCTTCGTCGATCCCAAGAACGTCGACGCCGTCGCGCCGCTGGCGGCCAAGGAAATCCGGTAAGCCCCGGATTGAGGCAATGATGGAGGCGCCGCTGCAGGCGGCGCCTCGTTTTTTGGAAATAGGGATCAGGCGGGATGGCGGGGCCAGCGAAATCCAACGCCGGTGAACCGCCGGTGATCGAACTCAAAAGCGTCTCCAAGACGTTCGGCGAGGTTCGGTCGCTGGCGAACGTCGATTTCCAGGTCAACCGGCGGGAGATCGTCGGGCTCCTGGGCGACAACGGCGCGGGCAAGTCGACCCTCATCAAGGTGGTGATGGGCTTCTACAAGCCCGACTCCGGCGGCGAAATCTATTTCCATGGGAAGCTCGTGGACGACTGGTCCGTGGCGCGGGCGCGCGACCTCGGCATCGAGACCGTCTATCAGGAGCGCGCGCTCTGCGAGAAGCAGCCGATCTGGCGCAACATGTTCATGGGACGCGAGTTGCGCACGCGCTTCGGCCTGCTCGACGTCGAGCGCATGCGCGCCGACTGCGCGCGGCTGATGAGCCAGCATATGGGCTTCACGTCCGCCGCCGTCCATCCCGACAACGTGGTCGCGACGATGTCAGGCGGCGAGAAGCAGGGCGTGGCGATCACCCGCGCGCTCCATTTCGAGGCGGAGCTCGTCATCCTCGACGAGCCGACCATGGGCCTCTCGCTCACCGAGACCAAAAAGACCCTCGACTTCGTCCGCCACATCAAGGAGGTCGGCAAGTCGGCGATCTTCATCGACCACAACATCTTCAACATCTATCCCGTCGTCGATCGACTCTACGTGCTCGACCGCGGCAAGGTCGCGGGCGTGTTCAACCGCGCCGACATCACGATGGATCAGCTGATCGAGCGGCTCTACCACGTCGCGCGCACGGGATCGATGGAGTTGCCGCAATGACCGGAGACGCTGTGGAAGCCCGACCGGTCGGCAACAGGGGCGCGCCGCCGTCGTTGCTGCTCCGCTACGGCAGCCAGCTCGGCATCATCGGGGTCGGCCTGGCGATGTGGCTCGGATTCGTCATCGCGGCGCCCAGGGTCTTCTTCTCTGATCTCGACATCTATCGCGCCTTCGCCGAGACGACGCCGCAATTCGGCATTATTGCGCTGTCGCTGACCTTCGTCGTCATCACCGGCGAGATCGATCTGTCGTTCCCCTCGGTGATGGCGCTGGGCACGGCGGCGTTCTGCCTCATCACCGCCCACGCCGGCGCGCCCTGGTGGGTCGGCCTAATCTGCGCCCTTGCGACCGGCGCCGTCTGCGGTCTCATCAATGGCCTCCTTGTCGCCTCGCTCAACATCCCGTCGCTCGTCATCACCATCGGCACGCAATTCCTCTTCCGCGGCCTGGAGCTCGTGTTGATGGGCGGCACCGGGGTGCCGCTGACCGCCGACCAGTATCCGCAGATGCACGCGCTCCTGCGCGAATCCTATCTCGGTGTGCCGGTCCAGACGCTTTGGATGGTCGCCATCCTCATCGCGGAGTGGCTCCTCCTGAACCGCACCCGGTTCGGCGCGCATGTCTTCCTCGTCGGCGACAACCAGATCAGTGCGCGGCTCATGGGCGTCAACGTCGCCCGGGTGAAAATCAAGGCCTTTGTGCTGGTCGGCGTCACCGCGGTGTTCGCCGGTCTCATCAGCTCGATCTACGGCTACTACTTCTGGCCGAGCACGGGCGAAGGGTCGCTCCTCAACACCATCGCCTCGGTCTTCCTCGGCGGCACGTCTGTCTTCGGCGGCACGGGCTCGGTCGTGGGCACCTTCGTCGCCTCGTTCATCATCGGCGCGATCAACGCGGGCATCGTCTCGGCGGGCATCAACGCCTTTTACACCCAGCTCGCCTTCGGCCTCGTGATCGTCATCTCGGTCGTGCTGCAGACCCTTATCGACCGTCGCATCCGCCGGCAGTCGCTAACCGGGCGCTGAGCCTCTGGTCGGGCCAGCAAGTCAATCGAAAGGCCGTTAGCAAGCTTAGTCTGACGGATCTCGCTCGCCCGGATCGCTGAGGCGACGACCAAAATCTGGCGCCGCGGTCTCCTGCCCCTGCGCTACGATGCCAAGACGGATCGCTCGCGTGCGCGAAAACAACGCGAACAAGCCGTCGCCGTCCTCACGCCGGATCATTCGCTGCAAAGCAGTCAAATCCTCGTTGAACCGTCCAAGCATCTCCAGGACGGCGTCCTTGTTGTGAAGGAAGACATCTCTCCACATCGTCGGATCTGAAGCAGCGATTCGAGTGAAATCGCGAAATCCGCCTGCTGAAAATTTGATGACTTCGGATTGCGTTACTTCCTCAAGATCTGCGGCGGTCCCGACGATGTTATACGCTATCAGATGGGGCACGTGACTTGTGATGGCCAAGACGAGATCGTGATGACCGGCGTTCATGATTTCAACGTTCGAACCCAACGCTTCCCAAAAAGCGCGAACCTTTGCCACGGCAACATTGTCGGTGCGCTCAGGCGGCGTCAAAATGCACCATCGATTTACGAAAAGAGAAGCGAATCCCGCTTCCGGACCCGATTGTTCCGTTCCCGCTACCGGATGGGCGGGGACGAATCGCGCATGCGACGGCAGAATCGGCGTCAGCGTCGAAATCACTGCGCCTTTGACCGAGCCGACGTCGGACACGATCACCCCCGGCGTTAGCGCCGATGCAATCGCGCGGCCTATGCTTTCGTTGGCGCCAACAGGCGCGCAAAGAATCACGCATTCCGCGTTCTGGACCGCACCGGCCAAATCGTCCGTCAGTTCGTCGCCGAGCCCCAGGGCGCGCGCGCTCGCCAACGCTTTTTCCGAGCAATCGGCGATGACGATGCGCCTTGCGGCCTTGCTCCATCGGGCCGCGCGCGCCAGGGATGAGCCAATGAGTCCCACCCCGATGATCGCCAGCTCGTCGAATATCGGTTCGGCGAGCAGCGGCTCACGCGGCTTAATCACGTCGGGCCTGCATGAACTCTGCCAGCGCGGCGACGACGCCTCGATTGGCCTCTTCGTCGCCGACAGTGAGACGCAAACAGCTCGGCAACCGGTAGCTTGCCATCGGGCGCAAAATATACCCATGCGCGCGCAGGAATGCGTCCGCTTCTGCCGCCGATCGGCCGGCAGCAGCGTTGAATTCCAGAAGAATAAAATTTCCGACACTGGGCGTCACCATGATGGCCAATGCGGATATCGCATCGGTCAACCATGGAAGCCAGAAACTGTTGTGTTCAATTGCCCTCTCGATATGTGCCGTATCGGCGAGACTCGCAACTCCCGCTGCGATCGCCGCACCGTTGAGGTTGAATGGGCCCCGGATGCGATTGAGCGCGTCGAGCACGTGCTCTGGGCCAAAGGCCCAGCCAATGCGTAAGCTCGCCAACCCGTGGATTTTGGAAAATGTGCGTGTGACGACGACGTTTTCGCTGGTCGAAGCAAGATCGATTCCTGCGGCGTAGTCGTTGCGCGTTACGTATTCCGCATATGCGGCATCGACGACAAGCAAGCAATCTGGCGGCAGACCAGCATGCAGCCGCCGAATTTCGGAAAACGGGAGGTAAGTTCCAGTCGGGTTATTGGGGTTGGCGATATAGACGATCTTCGTGCCACGGCTGATTTTGGCCAGCAAATTATCAACGCTCGTGATCCTATTCGCCTCCTTGGCGACGACCGGAACGCCTCCGGCCGCTCGAATGCAAATCGGGTATTCAAGAAACCCGTATTCGCTATAAAGTCCTTCATCGCCCGATCGCAAGTATGCGTGCGCCAACAGAGCAAGCAATTCGTCCGATCCATTGCCGCAAATGATGCGTGACGGGTCAAGCCCATATCGGCGCCCGATGGCGTCCCGTAACGCGGTCGACGAGCCGTCCGGATAAAGCGACAGTCCACTCGCAATGGATCGGAAGGCTTGAATCGCTTTCGGCGACGCGCCAAGCGGGGATTCATTCGAAGACAGCTTGTGGATCTTGGCGATACCTGTGACCGAACTCGCGCCCGGCACATAGGCGTCGATCGCCAATATTCCCGGTTTAGGCTGAGGGCGGAGATACGGTGCGGCTGTCATCACGATGTCCTGTCCAACCTCAGCGCCACAATCGGTCCATCCTCCGCAAGCGGACTTGTTTCAAGGCCCGAAGGTGATCGCCATTTTCTGAACGCTTTGGCAAGTTGGGGCCGGGGACAAATTCCATGTCTTGCCCAATTTTTCATGGAGACTTATCGACAATATTGAAACGACTGGCATGCGCTCCAACCTCAACACTCCGCACGTCGATGCCGCCAGCTGCCCGCAATGTTGCGCTGACAGCATCCGATGGAAGGGTCCCGGGCCGCGCGATGAGCAGTGCGAGCGCCACGGCATTTGCTGCCGAACCTAGCGCCTCCGCCCCAATCGATTGTAAATATTTGGGATAATCCGCCCGCCAGCGATCCAGCGTGACTGACTCTAGGACAATATCGCGAGCACCCCCGTCAGCCAATGGATTAGAAACCACAAAGACCGGTATTCCCGCTGGATGATTCGACCTTTCCACGAACGGAAGCCGGGCGATCACCTTCGGCGCCCCAACCGGGACGAGCGCTGTCCACCATGCAGGTATTCTTGGAGCACATTCAATTGGGAACATGCCCAAATCGCCGGAAGACTCACGCACTGCCGCAATCACATCCTCAGGGCCCCCGTGCAGAACACACGGAACGGTGAAGCCGAAATGAAATCGCGCCGAATCCCGCATTGCGGCATCGCCCCGGGAAACATCGATATGAACACTGTACGGAGCTTGTACATAGGTAAATGTGGAAATAAGGATTCGCCAGATAGAATTCGACGGTTTCAAACGGCAGAAGTCCGCGGTGACGTTTCGCCAGGGCCCTCATCATCGAGGCTTCGCGTGCCGGTCGGAACGCCGACCCACCTCCCTGGCGGGATTTGATTTCAATGAGGCGGTCGATCACGCTTCCGCGCTCGATCAGCAATTCGTGAATGGCCTGATCAATCTGGTCAATCTGGATTCGAAGGTCGGCGAGCAAATCATTCGGCGACTGCGACACGGCGCTACCCCAAAATTCATCCCACGCAGCCGCCGAGGCCGCTTTTCCGGCAATTCCCCGAGACCAGTTACGTATTCATTGACTCGAAGAAATTGGCGTTCGTCTTGGTATCGCGCAGCTTACCGAGAAGAAATTCGATCGCGTCGACCGTTCCCATCGGGTTAAGAATACGACGCAAAACGTACATTTTCTTGAGAATGTCCGGAGTAACTAGTAATTCCTCTTTGCGGGTACCCGAGCGAGTTATGTCCATAGACGGGAAAGTCCGCTTGTCCGCAACCTTTCGGTCAAGGATTATTTCCGAATTACCGGTTCCCTTGAACTCTTCGAAAATTACCTCATCCATGCGCGATCCCGTATCAATCAAGGCGGTAGCGATGATCGTCAGCGAACCGCCCTCTTCGATGTTTCGAGCCGCGCCGAAAAATCTTTTCGGCCTTTGCAACGCGTTAGCATCGACACCACCGGTCAGAACTTTGCCGGAAGAAGGAACAACAGTGTTATAAGCGCGCCCCAGCCGCGTGATAAAGTCGAGCAATATCAGTACATCCCGTCCATGCTCAACAAGTCGCTTAGCTTTTTCTATAACCATTTCTGCTACTTGGACATGCCGAACGGCAGGCTCGTCAAACGTCGATGAAACGACTTCGCCCTTAACCGAGCGTTGCATATCGGTTACTTCTTCTGGTCGTTCGTCAATCAGAAGAACAATGAGGTAGCATTCAGGATGATTCGCTGTAACCGATTGGGCGATATTCTGAAGAAGCACCGTCTTTCCGGTCCGTGGAGGAGCGACAATCAATGCGCGCTGGCCTTTGCCAATAGGCGCTACGATGTCAATGACACGGGACGACAAGTCCTTACGCGTCGGGTCCTCGACTTCAAGTCGCAGACGCTCGTTCGGATAGAGCGGCGTCAGGTTGTCGAAATGCACTTTGTGGCGCGTCTTTTCCGGATCCTCGAAATTTATCGCATTGCATTTCAGTAATGCGAAATAGCGCTCGCCTTCTTTCGGGCTACGAATCACCCCCTCGACGGTGTCGCCGGTTCGAAGCCCAAGGCGTCGAATCTGAGAAGGCGAAACATAAATATCGTCGGGCCCCGGCAAATAGTTTGCATCGGCCGAACGCAGAAATGCAAATCCATCCTGAAGAATTTCGACAACCCCTTCACCGATGATTTGGACGTCAACGCTAGCCAATTGCTTGAGAATCGCAAACATCAGCTCTTGCTTGCGCATGGTCGACGCGTTTTCTACGTCATTCTCTTCCGCAAACGCCAATAATTCAGTGGGAGATTTTTGCTTCAAAGCTTTTAGTTTCATTTCCCGCATTGGGGGGCCTTTAGCTCGGATCGCCGGCTCGAGGAGCCTGATCATCAACTTTGGTGATAGGAGCATCGCGTTTGATAAGCAGCACCAGCTGCTTTCGGACCGCCGCGGCCAGCCGGATGCTGCGCGACACGCGCGTTGACGGGTGAAAGCTTCTCATAGCCATCTTCGTTGCACTTTTCAACGGGCTTTTGGCACGCGCCATCGAGTAGAGTCCGGAATCGCTATCCAGGAACCGCACGAACTCGTCGGCGCTGAGCACAACGCAAGCTTGCGCGGTTTTCGCGGCGCAAGCGATCCGGATGGCTCACCTCGGGGCATCTGACAAGCTCTCAGGCAGGAGGAACTTCGCACCATCCAGCCGCGCCCGGCCCGCGGCCAGCCTCGCCGCGGCAGCGACTTCACTCAATCCTCAATCCGGAGTCGCGCTCTCCGGTCTTGGTGTTCGCCAGGCGCAGGTTCAAAATGGTTCGCGACAGGCCGAATCCGCGAAGTCTGGCTAAAGTTCGCATCGACGGTGGTTTGGCCCAACTCGCGTGGCGCGAATGGGACAGGAGCCGAGAACTACGGCAATGGATCAGTAAAACCCGATCGGAAAGTATTTGAGATAGATCTCCGAATATGTTCCTTTCGAGTAAAGACGGGCGAGCGCCCAGTTCAGCGCCTTCCGGAGTTCTTCGTCGTCGATCCGCACCGCGATCCCGATCCCTTCTCCGAAATAGAAGCTCTCGCAATAGGGGCCTCCCGAAAACCTGCAGCAATCCCCCGACAGCTCGCCGCTCAGCCAAACCGACATGGTGAGGCCGTCGGCGAAAACGACGTCGACTTCGCCCGCACGCAACCCCGTCTCCAGCGCCGAGACGTCGGGGTAGGTTTTCGTCTTTGCGTCTGAGAAAAAGGTCCTAATGTAGGCCTCGTGCGCCGAACCGGCCACAACGCCGACAGTTGTTCCTTTCAGCCCGCTTTCAGTTGCAAGAAAGGAAGCGGCGCCCATGCGCACGACAAAACGGGCGGGGGTCTGATAGTAGGGCGCGGAGAAGTCGATTCGCGCCCGGGTCGCAACCGTCGCTCCAATGGAGGCGACCACGGCGTCCCCTTTTCCAGTCACCAGCGAGTCGATCAGCGTATCAAAGCGTCGCGCCTGAATCGTACAGCCGATCTTCAATTCCTCGCAGACCGCGCGCGCGATATCTACGTTGAAACCAGTCAAGGTTGTGTCGGGTGCGGCGAAGTTGAGCGGTGGATAGTCGTCGCTGGTCAGGAAGCGGATCGCGCGGATGCCAGTGATGTTTGGCTTGTCTAGACGAAGCGCTGGATTCGAAAAGTTCGGCGCTTGAGGCGCGTACGTTGGGGCGCCGAGGCTTCTTCCGCTCAGGAAGGAGAGCGCCAGAACCAGGGCGATAGCAAAAATATTTGCCGTACGGGAACCATTCACCATGACAACATAGACAATATGGTGTCCAATGCAGAGTGCAACCGTTCGTTTTTCGCCGCGGCAAAGGTAGCGACATGACTGACGACTCACAAGGATCTGGCTCGTCATCGACCGCGAAATCTCGGACATTTTCTGTGCGGCCAATTCTGCGACCCCCTTCGCACAGCGAGTCTCCGCCTAGGGCAACTCCACCGCTTCCGCCGGAAATACAGTTCCTTGTCAAGCATGGAGTCTCCGCCGATCGATTGTTTCAGGCCCTTGCCAATAAGCCGAGGGGCGTCGAGACTCTCGATGCAGTGCTCGCGGAAGGAATCGTTGCTGAGGAGCAATATTATCACGCATTGGCGCAACATTTGGGCTGCGCGTACTATGTCGGGGAACCTCCATTCTCTCCCGATTTCGACGCGATTAAAGCCCTGAGATGTGGCGTTGCCGCTCTCGAGGGGAGTGGTGGCGGACCCCGCGCGGTTATTGCCCCACGGGCGGAACTGGTGCCCCGCCTCATCGAGACGAGAGCCGCAGGTCATCTTCATCCGAACAGCTTTGCCGTCGCCTCCCCGCAGCGATTTGCCGCACTCGTACGGATGCGGCGCGGAGACGACATCCTGGCCCACGCGCTCGCACGGATTCCGAACAGCCTGTCGGCCAGGCGCGGGCTGAGCGGACCGCAGATCGCTGCTGCTGTTCTTGCGGCAGTCGCTGCGATAGCGCTCGGCGAAACGAACGTACATGCGCTTACGGGCCTCGCGTCCCTTGCGCTCTGGCTGTTATTCTCAGCCTTGATCGTCCTGCGCTCTGCGGCCACGGTGGCCAAGCCGGACGACACCTGCTCGCCGTTGCTTTCCGACGATGACCTACCCGTCTATTCTGTGGTCGTCGCTGTCTATCGCGAAGCGGACATTATCGAGGACCTTGTCAGGGCGCTGGATGCAATCGACTATCCCAAGAGCAAACTGGATATAAAACTTGTTGCCGAACGACGGGACCATGAAACCCTGTCGCGAATTGTGGGACTGCGCTTGCCGGCACGTTACGAACTCGTCGTCGCGCCACCGGGAGAACCTTGCACCAAACCGCGGGCGCTCGATATCGCGCTGGCGACGGCTCGCGGTGAACTCATTGTCGTCTACGATGCGGAGGACGTGCCGTCGCCCGAACAGCTTCGACTGGCCGCATCGCGTTTCGCAGCCGTGCGCCGCCTCGACTGCGTACAGGCCCGGCTTACGATCCGAAATGCAGGCGACTCGTGGTTGTCGAAGCTGTTTGCCACCGAATATGCTGTTCTCTTCGATCTGATCAATCCAGGTTTGTGCGCACTGGACCTGCCGATCGCGCTCGGCGGCACCTCCAATCATTTTCGCGTCGCGAGTCTGACTGTGGCGGGAGGCTGGGACGAATGGAACGTCGCCGAGGACGCCGATCTCGGCATACGTCTCGCCCGTTTCGGCTACAGAATCGGAAGTCTGAACTCCGACACGTCGGAGGAAGCCCCGCATGAGTTCCTTAACTGGTTCCGGCAGCGGGTCCGATGGCAAAAGGGATGGATACAGACCTGTATCGTTCATGCGCGGCAGCCGATTTGCCTTCTTGCCTCCCTCGGCAAGTTACGCGCCATTTCGGCCATGCTCCTGGTCTTTGGTTCCGTGCTCAGCGCACTGTTCTGGCCGGCCTTCGCCCTGGACACGCTTATCCGCGCGTTGGAGGCGGGACGGGGCGCTTCGGGGTGGCGTGAGGCCACCGATGTGTTCACCTACATTCTGATGCTAGCAGGGATCTGGGCTCTAGCCGTGCCGGCCATCGTTGCCTCGCGGTTGCGGCGGCTCGATCTTACCGCGAAAGACTTTGCGCTAGCGCCGATCTACTACCTCCTCGTCTCGCTCGCTGCCTGGACCGCGGTCCTCGACTTGGCGTGGCGTCCTCACTACTGGGCGAAAACAGCGCACGGCCGGAGTCGCCGCCGCGACCCGCCCAACCCTGTCGACAACTTGAGGTTCAGACGAGCCAGTTGAGGTCATTCTGCGTAAGGGAACAATAACGAGCGGCAGACGGCCTGATGATTACTTCTGTTCTCGACTACGGCGTTCGGAATGGCGCGAAATTTATGAAGGCGGCGCCGAATGGATCGCGGCGGCATATCAGCGGACCGTCCTCCTGATCCGGGCGAGCTTGCAGCGACGGAAATGGTCGCCGAAACGGTCGACGAAGGCCGAAGGAGAAGCGCTTGGGCGGCTTGCCCGATTTCGGATTGTCCAGATTTTTGGTAGAGTCAAAATCATCGCTTCCTCCCCATGCCGTCGATTTATTTGCCGTCCGGCGCCTGCCACAACTGACGATAGACGCTGAGGATCTCGTCGACCTCGCGGTCTCGGCTGAAGCTTTGTTCGACCCGGATGCGGGCCCGCGCGCCCATCGGCGCGATGCGCCCGGGATCGCGCATCAGAGGTTCGATCGCCGCGACCAGACCCTCGATGTCGTCGATCGGAACCAGAACGCCGGTGTCGCCGTCGGCGATGATGGTCTCGGCCGCTCCGGCGCGAGTTGCGACGACCGCGTCGCCGGCGGCCATCGCCTCAAGCAAGGTCAAGCCGAACCCCTCGACCCGCGAGGCGAACACATAGATCGATATTCGCCGATACCACAGCGGCACCTCTTCGATCGGCAGCTCGCCGAGAAAGCGGATGCGTTCATTCAAGCCGGCCGACGCGATCCGCTGCTTGAGATTCTCGACCAGCGCCAGGTTATCGACCGAGGCGTGGCCGACGACGACGGCGGAGAAGTCCGGGTATTTCGGCAGAAGCCGGCACATGGCCTCGACGAACAGATCGCTGCCCTTCTGGCGCCGCACTCGGCCGAAGGCGCCGATCCCGTATTTGCCCGGCAGACCGGTCGCCGCGAAGGCGGCCAAGCGGTCCTCGGGCGGTCTGTAGAGGTCGAGATCGATGCCGTGGTGGATAATGGTCGTCGGCCGGCGGACGAACGAGGCAGACGTCTCGCTTGTCGCTGTGATGGCGTCCATTTGCGCGATCAGGAAGTCCGTGTAGCGGGACTTTCGCCGCTGGCCGGCCGAGTTGAAGAGCAGCTTGAGCCGCCACCCAAGCGATCTCAGGACCAGTCCGAGCAGCATCTCGGTGTTGCGGCGGGCGTGCCAGATACGGTCCGTCCGCTGCCTCGGAGGAACAAGCCGCAGCCTGAGCAGGCCCTGGAGACTGAGGCCCCCGACGCCCTCCGGGCGGTCGGGGCCGAACCAGACCGTGCGGCAGCGGCTGGCGATGAGCGGCGCAATTGTCCGGTTGGCCGCAGTGCCGCCGGAATAACGCCTCTTCAAGTTCGGAATGACGACCTCGATCTCCTCGGATCGCGATACGCTCCTCGCCCGTCATCGGCGCTTCCGGGCGTAATAGAACTGACGATGCATGGCTTCCGTCATGAACGAATAGGCGGCGCCGGTCGCGGCGTGGATCACACCTGCCCAGCCGCACAGGAAAAACCGGTTCCAGAAGTAGATGCGCAGGAAATAGATCGGCGGATTCAGGAGAAGCTTGAGCGAGGACGGCTTGCGGCCGCGCTCGAGCCTTTGCTCCGCCTTCAGCCGGGCGTAGACGATCTCCTTCTTCATTTGCTCGTCGAGCGGCAGGCCGCGCTCATGGCGGAGAAGACCATTGCGGGCGATCTCCGTCCTGCCCTCGACGATGAGGCCCTCGTGAACGAGCAGGGACGCGTCGAAATGCGCGAGGCCCCGTCGCACGAGACGGAGGATGTACTCGGGCCGCGTCCATTGGCTCGTCGGTTTGATGCTGCCGTAAAGCGTCAGCGTCCGGCGCAGTTCCCATCCGGCAATCGCATCGTCTGCGGCGATCAGCCGCGGAAGCGCGGCTCTCAGACCGTCGTCGAGCCATTCGTCGGCGTCGACGCTGAGAATCCAGGGTTCGCGCGCCTGATCGAGGGCAAACTGCTTCTGGCTGGCGTAACCCAGCCAGGTCTGATGGATGAGCCGGATAGGAAAACCGCGGCGCGAATAATCCTCAACGACCGCGAGGGTGCCGTCGGTTGAGCCCGAGTCGACAACGACGATCTCGCTCAGGCCCTCGAGGCTCGAGAGACACTTGCCGATGCAGGCTTCCTCGTTCTTGCAGATGACGGTCGCGGAGATCGGCAAGGCGGGCGCGTGCGGGTGGTTTCTTCGATACGCGCTCATGCGTCCAGGTCGATCGGCGGGTCTCCCGGGCGCGGGATGACTCAGGGCGGGGCTGCGCGGTAGAAGCCGCCTGCGCCCCTCGTGGGCGCAATATCAGGTCTTTGCAGGGACGGCCAGTCTTGAGCGCTCCCAAGGCATTCATCATCCATCTCGAGCGGGCCGCCGGCCGCAAGGCGACCGTTGAAGCCCTGCGCGCCCGTCTGCCGGTCGAGAGCGAGATTTTGCCCGCCGTCGACGGGCGGCTGCTTTCCCCAAGAGCCGTCGAGGCGGCCTATGTGCGGGCGCGATTTTCACCGCGCTACCCGTTCGCGCTCGCCCCGACGGAAATCGGCGCGTTCCTCAGTCACCGCGCCGCCTGGAGCCGGATCGTGGCCGATGACCTCGACTTCGCCTTCGTGTTCGAGGACGACGCCGCGGTCGATTCCACCCTTTTTGCCGACCTGCTCGAATTCACGGCCGCCGAGCGATCCCGTTGGGACTATATTCTCATGCCGGCGCAAGGGCTCGAGCCTTCGGGCGCGGTCGTCGCGCGCCGGGGCGCGTTCTCCCTGCTGCAGCCTTACGCGCCGCCGCTCAGGGCAATCGGGCAGGTCATCTCGCGCGAGGCGGCCGGAAGGCTGCTTCAGATTACCGCGCCTTTCGATCGGCCGGTCGACACTTTTTTGCAGATGGTCTGGGTGACAAGGGTAACGCTTCTCGTCGTCACGCCGACGCCGGTCCGCGACGTCTCTCGCTACACCGGGGGAACGACGGTGCAGCGCCCCGCGATGGGCATTCTCCGGCGGCTGCATCACGAAGCGATGCGGCCGATCTATCGCGCACAGGTTCTGGCGCGGTATCGGCGGCATATTGCGCTTGCAGACGTTCCTTCTGCTTAACGGAATCCCCAGCGGAGCAGGCCCCGGCGGCTGCCGCGTGGCCCTTCGGTACGCGCCCAGGTTGCATGAGGCTGGCCCCGTTTCGGCTTTTCCCTGATCCGGCAGCGGCCGAGCCTGTTTGTACGCGGATCAGGGCAATAATCTGCCTGCTACTTGTTACAGTCCGTAAGTGTTACGTTGTTGCGGATTGTTCTATAAGATATTGGAAACATGTCTATTTTCCGGCGGAAGCCCGTCCGACGGGGCGCGGCCCGCCCCTGTTATTTTCACGAAAACAGGGCAAACGGGGGAAAATCCAAAGCTCAGAGACTTCGTCTGTTGTCCGAGAGACGGCCGACTGCGCCGGGCATCAAGCAAAGGGAAGGGCCGGCTGCTCCCCGGGCTGTTTATTTCCCGTCAAACGGTCGGTCAGGGGATAGACGCCGCCGCCCGCAGGCGTCTGCTCCTCGAACCCGAGGGCATGGGCGGCGCCGCACACTCCGCTTTCCTCAGCGCAGACATCGGCCGAGGCGCTCAGGGTCGAAAGGCGAGCCGCGCAGTCGGCGACCGCTAAAATTGCGATGCCGGCGGGGGATCGACCGCGTCCGGAACCGTATTCGCCCCGCCCGTCGCGCGAATGGTCGGCTTCGACCACGGTCCCTCGATGTCGAGGCCAAGCAGCGCCGAGGCCCCATTCGCGCCCGTCTGCGTGGCGTTGAGGCGAAGCTTCCAGCTTTGGTCCACAAGATCGATCGCCCCCTGCAGATCGGCCTCGACCCCCTGGGCGACGAGATCGCCGTTGACGACATGGGCCACGCCTTTTCCGAGTGCGAACTCGAGCGACAGCCGGTCGAAAGCCGTCTCGCCGACCCGGAGGTCACGGCTGATGTCGATGGGCCGGTGCTGGCTGCGGCGCAGGGCCTGCTCGAGGCTTAGGCCCGTGACGCTGCCCCGCTCCAGCTTCAGGGTCGCCGATCCTCCGAGCTCGGCCGCCGCAGCCGCCGGCGAAGCTCCGTCAGTTCGGACGGCGAACGCCCCGCTTCCCTTTCCCGCTACCGCGGGCCAGCCGAAATCCTTGAAAACCGCACCGAAATCCGCATCCGTGAGCTCGCCGCGAGCCGCAAGCCGCAGGCTCTCGTCCACGCAATCGAGCCGGATCTCGCCCTTGAGCCCGCCGCCAAACGCTGCGCTATCGACAAGGCTCGCGTTGAGAACGCCGTTCTTCAGGATCGCCCAGGCTGCGGTGTCGGCGAGCTCATGTCGGTAGACATCGAGCTTTCTCGCCGACAGCCGCAAATCGAGGTCGAACGAGTTCGGCGGCGCTGTCGCAAACCGCGTCTCGCTCCAAACGCCGTTTGGGCCGAACAAGGGCGGTGGCATCCCGAAGAGGGCGGCGACGTCGATTCTCTCGGAGTCGAGCGTCGCCGAGATGCTGGGCCGGCTGCCGAGTCCGGTAATTTGCACCGCGCCTCGAACCGTTTGTCCTGCGGCGGTCGCAGTCACTTCGTCGAGTGTGACGCCGGTCGGCGTCGCCCTCGCCTTTCCGGCGATCTGAAGATCGTTGGCGGCAAGGAAAGATGGCGGGTTCACAGCCAGAAGGCGGGCGAGCGCCGCGATTGAAGTCGACGAGGCGGAGAAGTCGCCGGAGAGGCTGAATTGCATTCCGCCGGTCATCGCGCCGTTCAGCACGAAATCGGCGACGGGAGAGGAGAGCGCCGCATTGAAGGCGCTCGGCTCACCGCCGGCCGTCAAGACCGGATTGGCGAGAGACAGGAATATCTTGACCGGCGCGTTGCGCCAGGTGGCCAAAAGCTTGACGCTGAGCGGCTGGCCGGGAGCAAGTCCGTCGAGACTCCCCTGTACGTTTTCGACCACCGTGTCGAACCCCCGGGCGCGACTCGATACTCGCAAGACCCCGTTCGCAAGGCTCAGGCTCGAGAGCGGCTCCAGCGCCGCCGCCAGGTATGCGGCGTCGGTCGGGTTTCCGTTCAGGGCGAACGGTGGGCGGTCAAGGTCGAGCGTCACTGTTGGAGCGGAGAGGACTGCCCTTTCGGGCGTGAAGCGACCGGACAGGAGATCGAGAAGCGAAAGATCGATCCGCGCCGCCGGGGCCGAAATCCGGTTGACCCCGAGCGAATCGTCCAGCCGGACATCGACGATCCTCAGGTTCGGCCACGGGAACGCACTGAACGTCGCCGCCTGCGGCGCTCTCCAGATGAGCCGCTGCGAGCCGACTCTGCCGACTTTGAAACCTTCGGCGATCCGGGCAGGCGACAGGGGCCAAGGCGCGAATCCCGCCGAGACTGCCGCCAACGCCGCCACGCCCGCCCATGCCGCCGCACGACGTTTGCTCATTCGACTCCGCTGGCGCCGATTCCGACGGCGCCCTCCCGCACGTATACCGCCAATCTGAGTGCAACGGTAACCCGCGCCGGATCAGCTGAGGCAGAACACTCTTGACGCAAGGGCCGGGAGGGCGATGCTCGCGGCCGCGAGCGCCATGATGCCGAGGCCGACGGCGATCCGCGCATTTGGGGTCCGCGCGAGCTGACGGAAGCTCGACACTCCGAGCGCGGCGGCAGTCACCGACGGCAACGTGCCCAGGCCGAAGCCCGCCATCACGGCGCCGCCGTGCAAAGCGCTTCCCGACAGCATGGCGTAGAACAGCGCGCCATAGACCATGCCGCAGGGCAGGAAGCCCCACATCAGGCCGGAGGCGAACGCCCCCGCCTCGCCCGCCAGACGGCGGGCCGGCGAGAAACGGAGACTGTCCGCGATGGGCGCCGTCAGCCGATCGAACACCGCCAGCGAAGGGGCGAAGCCTGCCACCGAGAGCCCGATCCAGCCGAGCGCGACCGCGGCCGCCCATCGCATGAACAGATTGGCGCCGGCGTAATCGAACGAGCCGTAGACCTTCGAGCCGAGCGCGCCGACCGCAACACCGGCCACGACATAGACGAGGACCCGCCCCGCCTGCGCGGCCAACAGCGCGCGCGCACGCTCCGCAGTCCCGCCGCCGGAGGAAAAGGCGAACATCAGGCTCGAGGCGATTCCGCCGCACATGCCGACGCAATGCAGGCTGCTGGCAACGCCGAGCAGCAGGCCGCCGAGAAAGGTCAGACTATCGGGCGCCATACGCGGCTCGAACCTCCCTGCGGCGAGGCGTGCGTCAACCCCTACCGCCGATCGGGGCCTGAGGCAATCCGGGACGCAGCCGCGCCATATTGGACTTTAGCGCCAGTTTAGCGGCGGGGCCTAGATTTTTCAGGGGGTTGCGACCCCCTTTAGCGTCACGCGCCGCAACCCTATAATACAGTATAGATCAGTATTTTACGTCACTGTGCGCTGATCGTCAGAAACGCGCGCTCGAGTTCGTCGACCCGTCGCCTCAGGCAGTCGATTTCGTCGCGCATCGGATTGGCCGCCGCCGGCCGCCGCGAGCGGCGCGCCGCCGCCATTTCGTTCACCAGGACGAAGAGCCCCAGCCCGACCGCGCCGGCCAGGCCCGCCTGCTCGCCGGCGGAATATTGATAGACCGAAAAGCCGATCCCGACCGCCGCAGCGAGGTTCACGACGAAATTCATCACCCGGGACTCGCAAGCCGAATCGCCGCCGCAGGATACAGACCAACTCCAGCCTCGACAAATGCGCGTTCAGCGGAGTTGCGCAGGCGGCGAGTCCGCCTCGAACTCAGGCCGCCGAACCATAGGCGGAGAGGAACACCTCGACCCCGGCCGTGACCGCCGCCTCGATTTCCGCGGGGCTCACGCTGTCGACCACGCCGAACAGGATGCGCTTGTAGACAGAGCTCTGGCAAAGGTCGACGAACTGCCAGGCCGCGCGCTCGGGGTCGGGAACCTTGAGCGCGCCGGCCCTTTCCAGCGCGGCCAGTTCGGCGGCGAGACGGGCGGCGCCGAAGGCGGGGCCGGCCTCGTAGAAGGCGCGCCCGATGCTGGGGAATTTTTCGACGGCCGCGACCACGACACGCGCCAGCGCCAGCGTTTCGGGTTCCGTCATCCGCGCCATCAGCCGGACGCCGAAGTCGGTCAGCATCGCGCGAACGTCGCCCTCGCGCCGGAACACGCAGAGGCGCTCTGCCGCCTGGGCGAACTGACCGCGGATGATCGCTTCGAACAGTTCGTCCTTCGAGTCGAAATAGGCGTACAGCGTGCCCTTGGAGACGCCCGCGGCGCGGGCGATGTCGTTCATGCTCGCCCCGTCGAAGCCGGCGGCGAGGAATGTGGTGCGTGCGCCGTCCATGATCTGGCGCCGCTTGGCGCCTCCGTCGTGGTGGGTGCTCGCTTCGAGTGTTTCCGCTTCCATAGCCCTTGAGCCCTGTCGACCGCCCATAGTTCCGACCGAACGGTTCGGTTCGATTTTTGTTGCCTTAGACCGGGCGTTCGGCTATGTCAAGGAAAATGACCGAACCGTTCGGTTCGTCCACGGGGTTTTGAATTTCGATGGCCGAGGATCAAGCCGCTTCCACGCCTGCGACCGAATCCCGCCCGGTCGCCTCTCCACCACCCGCGCATGGCTTCCCCGTTCCGACCGCCGGATCCGGAGTTCCGGCCGCGGCCCGGCCGGCCGGCGGCGTTGCTCTCGCGGAGCCCCCGCCCCGGCGCGCGCGCGGAGTCAAGCGCTTCGTCTTCCCCTTGGTCATTCTCGCCGCGCTCGGCTACGGCGGGAAAATGGCCTATGATTACTTCGTCGAAGGGCGCTTCCTCGTATCGACCGACGACGCCTATGTCGGGGCCTCGACGGCGATCATCGCCGCCAAGGCGACGGGTCATCTCACCCAGGTTCCCGTGGTCGACAATCAGGTCGTACATCGGGGCGATCTTCTCGCCCTGATCGACGACGGCGACTATCGCAACGCCGTCGATTCCGCGCAGGCGCGCATCGCCACCCAGGATGCGACCATCGCCCGGTTCGGCCAGCAGATCGACGCCCAGGGCGCCGTCATTTCCCAGGCGGAGGCGCAGGCCGAGGCGACGCAGGCGCAGCTCAAGGGCGCCGAAGCCGACGCCGAGCGCGCGGCGCTGGAATATAACCGTTCGCTGAAGCTCGAGCAGACGAGCTTCGGCTCGCAGCAGCGGCTCGAGCAGGCGACGGCCGATCGTGACCGCACCGCCGCGGCCCTGATCGCGGCGAAGGCGAACGTGGCTTCGACAGCGGCTGGAGTGCAGGGCGCCAAGGCCAATCTCGACGTGCTCAAGGCCCAGCGCGACGAAGCCACGCGCCAGCGCGCCGAGCTCGTGACCGCCCTCGACAAGGCGAAGCGCGACCTTTCCTTCACCCGCGTCGTCGCGCCCTTCGACGGAATCGTCGGCAACAAGGCGGCCGAGGTCGGAAACCTCGTCCAGCCGGGCACGCGGCTGATGGCGCTGGTGCCGCTGAACGCCTCCTACGTCGACGCCAATTTCAAGGAGACGCAGCTCGCCGACATCAAGCCGGGGCAGAAGGTCGACGTGGCGATCGACGCGCTCGGCGGCAAGGCGGTCGAGGGCGTGGTGTCGTCGATCTCGCCGGCCTCCGGGTCGGAGTTCTCTCTCCTGCCGCCCGACAACGCGACCGGCAATTTCACCAAGGTCGTCCAGCGGGTCGCGGTCCGCATCACCTTCCCCGAGGAGGTCTTGAAGACGGTCCCGCTGCGGCCCGGCCTGTCGGTCGTCGCCACCGTCCATACCCGCGACCCCGACGCGCCGAAGCCGACCCTGCTCGGCGCGCTCGGGCTCGAGGCCCTCGCGACGAAAGTCGCCAAGCCGTGAGCGACGCGGTCGCGCTCCGGCCGCAAGCCCAGCCGCTCGCCCCGGCGCGCCCGGCCGGCCCGCCGGGCGTCGTCGTCCCGCATTTCTCGGTCCGGCGCCTCGCGGCCTTCATCTTCATGGTGTTCGGCATGTTCATGGCGATCCTGGACATCCAGATCGTCTCCGCCTCCCTGTCGGAGATCCAGGCCGGACTCTCCGCCTCGCTGGACGAGATCACCTGGGTCCAGACCGCCTATCTCATCGCCGAGGTGGTCATGATCCCGTTGTCGGGCTTCCTGTCGCGGGTCGTCTCGACGCGGGTCATCTTCGCCGTCTCCGCGGGCGGGTTCACGCTGATGAGCTTCATGTGCGCCCAGGCGACGACCATCGACCAGATGATCGTCTGGCGCGCGCTCCAGGGCTTCATCGGCGGCGGCATGATCCCGACCGTGTTCGCCTCGGCCTTCACCATCTTCCCGCGCTCGAAGCAGGGGCTGATCGGGCCGATCATCGGCCTCGTGGCGACGCTCGCGCCGACCATCGGGCCGACGATCGGCGGCTATCTCACCGACTGGTTCTCCTGGCACTGGCTGTTCCTGGTGAACATCATTCCCGGGATCATCGTCACCACCGCCTCCTGGCTCCTGATCGACTTCGACGAGCCGGACTGGTCGCTCTTGACCCACTTCGACTATCTCGGCCTCGTCTCGATGGCGGGCTTTCTCGGCGCGCTCGAATATGCGCTCGAGGAGGGGCCGTCGAAGGACTGGCTCTCGAGCGAGCCGGTGACGATCGCCATCGTCGTCTCGGCGGTCAGCGCGGTCGTGTTCTTCACGCGCGTGCTTACCGCCCGTCAGCCGATCGTCGACCTGACCGCCTTCCGCGACCGCAACTTCTGGACCGGCACGCTGTTCGGCTTCGTGCTCGGCATCGGGCTCTACGGCCTGACCTACGTCTATCCGGTCTATCTCGCGGTGGTGCGCGGCTATTCCTCGCTGATGATCGGCAAGACGATGTTCGTGACCGGAATCGCGATGTTCGTCACCGCGCCGATCTCCGGGCGCCTGTCGCTGCGGGTCGATCCCCGGCTGATGATCGCGACCGGCTTCGTGCTGTTCGCCATCGGCACCTGGCAGGCCTCGTTCGTCACCGTCGACTGGGACTTCTGGGAATTGCTCTGGCCCCAGATCTTCCGCGGCGTCGGCCTGATGCTGTCGATGGTGCCGATCAACCTCTTGGCGCTCGGCACCCTGCCGCCGACGAAGATCAAGAACGCCTCCGGCCTCTACAATTTGATGCGCAATCTCGGCGGCGCGGTCGGCCTCGCGCTGATCAACACTTTGCTCGACAAACGGATGGACCTTCATCTCGAGCGGCTGCGGGAGTCCGTCACCTGGAGCCGGCCGGTCGCGGTCGAGCGCCTCGAGGCCATGACGGCGGCGCTTGCCGCGCGCGGGTCGGACGCCGAGCTCGCGGCGACCAGGGCGCTCGCCCTGATCGTGCGCCGGCAGGCGGAGGTTCTGGCGCTCGCCGACGTCTTTCTCGCCCTCACCGTGGTCTTCCTGGCCTGCGTGGGCTTGGCCGCCTTCATGCGGAGGCCGAGCGGCGCGGCCGGCGGGGGCGGGGGACACTGAGGATCAAAAATCCAGCGCTTGGCGCCGGAGCGGGACGTCGCGAAAGGGGCGGAAAACCGGCTGCTCGATACTCGCATTTTGTACGGGCAGAGTCCGCCCTGAGCGGGCTTTCCAAAATCCCCTCGACCAACCTCCTCCGACGCAAGGGGACCATCCCGGGTCGTTGAGGATCGACCACGTTTGATCTGGATCACTGCGCTTTTCGACTGAGCGCCTAACTTTTTCCAAGGCGTCCGAATACAGCCTGTGCACGGAGAAGCCTCTAAGTGACCGATGCGCGCAAAGTGGCGGCGATCCTGGTCGCCGACGTCGTCGGCTTCAGCCGGCTGGCCGGCGCCGATGAGGAGCGGACGCTTGCGCGGCTTCGGGCGCTGCGCAGCGACCTGATCGATCCGACGATCGCGGTCCACAACGGGCGGCTTGTCAAACGCACCGGCGACGGCGCGGTGGTCGAGTTCCGCAGCGTGGTCGAATCGGTGCGGTCCGCCATGGAGGTACAGAGCGGGATCGCCGAGCGCAATGCCGGCCTTCCGGCCGACAAGCGGATCGAGGTTCGCGTCGGAATCCATCTCGGCGACGTCGTCGAAGAGGCGGACGGCGACCTGATGGGCGACGGGGTCAACGTCGCGGCGCGTCTTCAGGCGATCTGCGAGCCGGGCGGGATTTGCCTTTCCGAAGACGCGTACCGGCAGGTGCGCGACAAGCTGCAGGTGACGTTCACCGACCTCGGCGAGCAAAGCCTCAAGAACATCGCGCGGCCGGTGCGGGCGTACGCTGTGAAGCTTGGCGCGGCCGCCGGCGCGCTTCCGGTCGCGCGCAAGGCGCGCAGCAACGCTCTCACATGGTCCGCGATGGCCGCCGCGGTCGTCGCGGTCCTGATCGCCGCAGGCTGGTTCGGCTGGCGCAAGTTCGCCCCGCCTCCCCCGGACCCGCTCCTCCTCCCGTCGCCGCCGTCGCGGACGAGAAGCTGGCCCACGCGCCACGCCTCTCGATCGTCGTCCTTCCGTTTGCGAACCTCAGCGGCGATCCGGAGCAGGAGTATTTCGCTGACGGCCTCACCGACGACCTGACGACCGACCTTTCGCACCTGCCCGACAGCTTTGTCATCGGCCGCTCGACCGCTGCGGCTTACAAGGGCAAGCCGGTCGATCTCAAACAGCTCGGCCGCGATCTCGGCGTCCGCTATGCGGTGGAGGGAAGCGTGCGCGGGGTTGGCGATAAGATCACGATCAACGCGTAACTCGTCTCGACCGAGACTGGCGCGCATGTCTGGGCCGACCGGTTCGAGGGCGAGCGAAGCAAGCTCGGCGAACTGCAGGTCGAGGCGGTCGGGCGCATCGCTAACGCGCTCGGTGAACAACTCGCAAATGCCGAGGCGTTGCGCTCGCTTCGCGAGCGGCCAGCGAATCCGGACGCCGTCGATCTTGCGATGCGCGGGATTGCGAAATTGAACGTGGGCTCATTTAGCCGGGAAAATCTCGAGAAAGCGATCGGCGACTTCGATCAGGCGCTGCGCCTCGACCCGGACAATCCACAGGCTCTGGCCTACAAAGCGATGGCTCGGATCGCCCTCGTGACGGCCTACGGACTCGGCGGCAACTTCCGCGAAGTGCTGAAAGACTCCGAACAGGCTGCGGATCGGGCGCTCGCAGCAAACCCCGATGACGCGCGGGCGCACTTCGTCAAAGCGCAGGTTGCGCAAGTCAGAGGGGCTATGCGCCATGCGACCCAATTCGACGACGCACTGACGCAGTTGAAGGCGGCCATCGCCGGAGACCGGAACTTCGCTCCGGCCTATGGTGAGATGGGCTATACTCTGACGTGGTCCGGGCGCGCGGAAGACGCGATCGGGCCCATCGCACAGGCGCTGCGGCTCGATCCCCACACCGCCGGGCGAAACATGTGGGAATATTACATATGCAATGCGTACGCGCACATGGCCAAGTGGGAGCAGGCGGCGGAATGGTGTGAAAAATCCATTGCGTCCTATCCCGAGTTTACCTTGCCGCGCTTCGATCTCGCCGCCGCCTACGGCTGGCTTGGGCGCTCGGCGGAGGGCCATGCCGCCGTCGCCGAGATCCAGAAGCTCAATCCGGACTTCACCGTCCAACGCTACTTGTTCGAGTACCCGTACAGACCAAGGTCCGGTAACGAGAAATGGAAAACCGAGGACCAACGAATCGCGGAGGGTTTGCGCAAGGACGGGCTGCCTGAGGGAAATTAGTCGGAAACGCCGAACGGCGGGCGAAGCGTTGCGCGGGGTCATGTCCGGTTCTCACTCCGACAATGCAAGGGCCAACGCGGGATATCCAATCTGGCTTAAACATCGTAGAGTTTGAGCAAGATCAATGACGTCCTCGCGCAGAGCGCGCAAGTTTCAAAAGTAAAGGAG
>CAVUHX010000044.1:0-93960 GCA_963741405.1 uncultured Alphaproteobacteria bacterium | reverse complement strand
AAGCGTGATGTGACGGCCGCCTTACGGAAGCGGTTGGCGTTGCTTAGGTGTCCACCTGCGATTTGGTGGGCGCCTGATGACGACGGCGAAGAGATCGAGAGGGCTTGAATTTGGCGGGGTCGGGGCCGGCCCGCGGGCGAAGCGCCGCTCGTGGAGCACGGCGGAGCGACAGCGGATCGTGGAGGCGGCTCTGGCGCCGGGCGCTTCGGTTGCGGGCGTGGCGCGGGCGCACGACGTCAACGCGAACCTGGTGTTCAAATGGATCCGTCGGTCGCGGGAAGGCTGGCGCGATCGCCGCCGCGCATTGCGGCGATCGCCCGGGGCCGACGCGGCCCCGTCGTTCATCCCCATTCGTCTTATTGCGAAGGATGCGGTCGCGGGGGAGGGCGGCGCGCCGAGCCGGCGGTGTGATCCGCCGAGCTCTGCGCGGCTCGGGACGATGGAGATTTGCCTTCCCGACGGCGCGCAAGTTCGCATCGAAGGCGGCGTCGACGGCGAGGTCCTGCGTCTCGTGCTTTCGACGCTGAGCGGTCTGTGATGCTGCACGTGGCGCCTGGCGTCAAAGTCTACCTCGCATGCCAACCCGTCGACATGCGGCGCGGCTTCGACGGGCTGTCGGCGGACGTGGCGCGGATTCTCGCCGCCGATCCGTTTTCGGGCGCGGCCTTCGTCTTCCGAGGCAAACGCGGCGACTACGTGAAGATTTTGACTTGGGACGGCTCGGGTCTGTGTCTGTTCGCCAAGCGGCTGGAGAAGGGCAAGTTCGTCTGGCCGCCGATCGTCGAAGGCGCTCTGCAACTGACGGCGGCGCAACTGGCGCTGCTGCTCGAAGGCATCGATTGGCGTCGCACCGTGGCGTCGCCGCGGACGGAGCGTCCAAGGATCGCCTGAGCGCCTGGACTCACCACAAAAATCAGGTGACTCCGAGAGATTGCGGCTGCGCCGGAGGCGCGCTTGTGGTACGAATCGTCATGTCGCTGTCGACGCCTGATTCGCCTCGAGATCCCGACGATCTGCGCCGCTTGGCGGATGATCTGCAACGCGACGTCGCCTGGCTCAGGGCCGAGGTTCACGCCAAGGCGCTGCTGATCGAGAAGCTGCGCGCCCAGCTCGCCGTTCTTCGTCGCGCCCGCTACGGCCGCAAGTCGGAGAAGCTCGATGCGCAAGTCGAGCAACTCGAGCTGTTGATCGACGATATCGAAGCGGGCGTCGCCGAGACGCTCGCGCGCGCCGGGGTCGCGGAGTTCGGAAGCGGACGAGGCGACCGAGACCGGCGCCTCGTCGAAGAAGAAGCGCAAGCCTTCGAACCGCGCTCCCTTGCCCGACCATTTGCTGGCGGAGACGGTCGTCCACGAAGCGCCGTGCGTGTGCCCGATCTGCGGCGGCGACAAGTTCGGCCGGATCGGCGCCGACGAGCGCGAGGTGCTCGAATACGTCCCCTCCCACTTCAAGCGCGTCGTGCACGTGCGGCCGAAGATGAGCTGCCGGGCGTGCGAGACCGTCGTCCAGGCGCCGATGCCGACGCTGCCGATCGAGAAGGGGCGCCCGGGCCCGGCGCTGCTCGCCCATGTCGTCGTGTCGAAGTTCTGCGATCATCTGCCGCTGTATCGTCAGGCCGACATCTACGCCCGCAGCGGCGTTGAGATCGACCGTTCGGTCATGGCGGGCTGGATCGGCCGTCTCGCGGGACTGCTCGAACCCTTGAGCGAGAGGATCGAGCGCCATGTTCGCGCCGGCCTCGCGCTGCACGCCGACGACACGCCGGTCCCGGTGCTCGATCCCGGCAAAGGCAAGACCAAGACCGGCCGGCTATGGACCGCAGTGCGCGACGAACGCCCGTTCGGTTCCACGACGCCGCCCGCCGCCTTCTATCGGTATTCGCCTGACCGCAAGGCCGAACACGCGCATGCGTTGCTCACGGGCTGTCGCGGCTTCCTGCATGCCGACGGCTACGCCGGCTTCGCCGATCTTTACAAACCCGAGCCGGAGACCGGCGTTCCCCGCCTGACCGAAGTCGCCTGCTGGGCCCACGCCCGGCGCAAGATCTATGACGTGCATGTCGAGACCGGCTCGCCCGCCGCGCGCGAGGCGCTGGAAAGGATCGCCCGTCTGTTCGCCATCGAGGCCGACATTCGCGGGCGCAGTCCGGGCGAGCGCCAGCAAGTCCGACGGCGACGCTCGGCGCCGATGCTGGCCGACCTCAAAGCCTTCCTCGACGCGACGCTCGCCACGATCAGCGGCAAGAGCTCCCTCGCCGGCGCTATTCGCTATGCGACCTCGCGCTGGGCCGCTCTCACCCGCTTCGTCGACGACGGCCGGCTCGAAATGACCAACAACGCCGCCGAACGCGCTATCCGTCCGCTGGCTCTGGGGCGTAAAAACTATCTCTTCGCCGGCTCCGACGACGGAGGCCGCCGAGCCGCCATCATGTACACGCTCATCGAGACCGCTCGCCTCAATGACGTCGATCCCGAGGCTTGGCTCGCCGACGTCATCGCCCGCATCGCCGACCATCCGATCAATCGCGTCGACCAGCTCCTGCCTTGGAACTGGTCGCCGATCCCAGCCCAGGCCAAGGCAGCCTGATCAGCCTCGCGCGGTCATCGCATCACGCTTACGGCTTTAACCGCGCGATACTTACTTCGAGACAATCGTTCAAACCAATCATATGCGCGCGGGTCACTTTTCCTGACGTGCTTTGCAACCCCGACAGCTACGCTTCGGAGCCGAGCTGCTGCCGTCATGGCGGGTCAACAGCGGTCAATTGAATTGGCGACTGCCGATCGGGGGATGTGGCGGCGTTGGACGCCGATTGACACTCGCAAACGGAATCGGCGAGCCGGGTTGATCGAGCGCGGATGCTGCTGGCCTACCGGGAAGACGGATCGTTTTTTGCGGTGGGGCGAGCCTTGGGCGCGCACCATCAGACCGTCCAGCGCTGTGTCGAGCGGGCGTTGGTCTATGGCCCGATGGCGGCGCTCGACGATCGACCGCGGCCCGGCAGGGAGGCGACGATCACCGCCGAGGCCATGGCATGGGTTGTCGACCTCGCCTGCCGCAAGGCCAAGGACCTCGGCTATCCCCACGAATTGTGGACAACGCGGCTTCTCGCCTGCCATGCGCGTGAGCATGGGCCGGCGGAGGGCCACGCTTGCCTTGCCAAGTGTCCGTAGCTCGTCAACCTGTCGTGTTTTTGTAGCGCATGATGTGGCGTCTTCGGGTTGATGTTCGAAGCGGGTCGGAAGCCGCGGACGGCCCGGCTCGAGAGGAGGATGCTGCGTCGATCATCTCCGGGTTGGGTTTGGGCTGTTTCCTTGTTCGGCTGGGCGGCCGTTTCCTCGTCCCGGCCTGCGCAGCGGAATTGGCGTCGCGCGCAGGGGCGGTCAAGGATGCGCGCAAGCGCGCCCGACAGGGCTTGTCCTTGACGGCCCCGAGCACGACGCCAGACTTGGGCGCAGTCGGGACGCGGAGGACTCCCTCGGCGTCGTAGTCGGCGAGCCGATGCGGGCCGAGGAACACAGCGCAGGCTCCGTCGGGGTACTCGTGCACCCGCACCTGCGCCCTGACGAAATGCGGGCGCAGGCGGCTCTCCGGCAGTTGCAGGCGCCTTGCGTTCCAGGCGACGGTGTTGTCGCCGGCGACCGTGCGCTCCTCGACGACGCAGAGGATCTCGCGCCACATCTCCTTGGCGTCGGGGACGAAGGCCGAGCCCTCCTGCTCGGGGTCGACGGCGAAGCGGGCGTTGTGCTCGGCGATGTAATGGCTCTTCAGCCAGGCGTTGGCCGCCTCGACGGTCTCGATCCCGGCCAGCCGCAGCTCCTTGGGGAGCCGGTCCTGCAGGGTGGCGAACAGCCGCTCGGAGCGTCCCCGCGCCTGTGGCGAATAGGCGGCGATGTGCTCGATCCCCAGATGCGCCAGAGCCCGCCCGACCTGCGTCTGGACCGTGCCCGAGACTTTCCCGCCGGCCTCCGGGGTATGAAAGTAATGGCTGCCGCGGTCGGTGTAGAGCGCACAGAACAGGCCGCGCTCGCCGATCACCTCGCGCAAGGCCTCAAAGGTCGAGGCCGTTCCCTCCTCTTCGACGAGGATCATCGAGTAGATCTCGCTCGTGGCGTCGTCCATGGTGACGATCAGGTCCATCGAGGGCCTGCCCTCGACCCACACGTGCCGCGACCCGTCCTGATGCAGCATCATGCCGCGCATCGGCCGGCGCGGCCGCTTCTTGCGGTGCGCCGAGCGCTTGGGCGCCGGCCTGACCAGCCCGGCCCTGTGCAGGCAAAGCTTCGTCACGGTGTAGCCAAGCGTGTAATTGTGGCGCTTGGTCAGCTGCTCGTGGAAATGCCTGACCGTGAAGTCGGCGTACTTGTCCCGGTAGAGCCCGAGCATCCGCTCGACCTCCTCCTCCGGCGCACGCCGCGGCGACGGCGCGCCGCGCCGATCGACCAGCCCAGCCTCGCCGTCCGCCTCGTAGCGCTCTCTCCATCGCTGGAAAGAGCGAACGCTCATCCCCAACAGCTCCGCCGCCGTCTCCTGTGTCATCTCTCCCGAGTCCCAGCGGTCCAAAATCGTCGAAAACCGCATCTTCCGTATTCCCTCGCGAATGTGCGCCGTGTCCATCAAGGCCCTCCAGGGCCTCCAAAAAACACGACACTTCACGAGCTACGAAATCACGTCACTCCATCTGCTAGCGACACGCTTGCCTTGCCAAGTTGGCTCAGGGGACGGTGTGCAATATCCTCAACGAGCAGGAGATCAAGCCGCACAAGGTCCGCTATTACCTGGAACGCCGCGATCCGGAGTTCAAGCAGAAGATGGCGGAGGTTCTGTGCGTCTATGGCGAGGTGAAGCTTATTCGGGAGAGCGCGGCCGCCGCGAAGCAAAAGCCGAGCGATGCGGTGGCGATTGTCTCCTACGATGAAAAGCCCGGCATTCAGGCAATCGCCACGACGGCCCCGGACCTGCCGCCCGAGCCCGGCAGACATGCGACCTTCGGGCGCGACTACGAGTACAAGCGCCACGGCACGGTCAGCTTGCTGGCCGGCATTGATCTGCTCACCGGCCAGGTCCACGCTCTCGTCAAGGACCGCCACCGCAGCCGCGAATTCATTGAATTCCTCCAGCTCCTCGACGCCGCCTATCCGAGCCATACGGCGATCAAGCTGATCCTCGACAATCATTCGGCGCACATCTCCAAGGAGACCAAGGCTTGGCTCGCCGCCCAACCGGAAGGCCGCTTCACCTTTGTCTTCACCCCCAAGCATGGCTCCTGGCTCAATCTCGTCGAGGGTTTCTTCTCCAAGCTCGCCCGCTCGGTGCTGCGCCACATCCGCGTCGCATCCAAACAGGAACTCAAGGACCGCATCATGGCCGCCATGGATCACTTCAATCGACACCCCGTCGTCCACTCTTGGTCCTATAAGCTCGACCAGGCAGCCTGATATGATTCGAATCTCAAAATCGATGAACTAGGGAGTCGAAGCCCCTATCTACGTGTCGAAGGCGACCCGCTGCCTGCCCGACTGGAAAGTCCCCGATCCTATCCGCACCGCCCAGCAGGAATTGGTCGATTCGAAGTCGGGGCTCAGAGGCGGCGTCGACACGGATCTGCTACTGGCCGCGCAGGATCGGTACGACGACTGCCACTTCGCAGAGTCCGGCCAGATGAAGGCCGCCAAGGCCTGGGCCGAGCTTCTTTCGCTTCCGCAATTCGCCGCGCAGCTAAACACGGATCAGCGACAGTGACGTCAGGGATGAGGCGCGTGCTCTATTGGGAAATCCTCATCCTGAGGAGCGCCGCGGCAGCGGCGCGTCTCGAAGGACGAGGATTTCGGCCTCACTCGACGATCGCCAGCGCGAAACCGTCCCAGCCCTTGTCGCCGACCGTCTGGATCGCCTTCGCCGCGAGGCGCGGCTCCCGCGCCATCATCTCGAACATCCGGCGCGTGCCGGCCACGTCCGGTTCCGTGCTGGAGGCGTCGGCGATCCTTCCGTCCCGGACGACATTGTCCACCAGGATCGCCGTCCCCGGCCGCGATAGCCGCAGCGCCCAGGAAAGATAGTTCGCGTTGTTCGACTTGTCGGCGTCGATGAAGACGAAATCGAACGGCCCGAGCCCCTGCGCCTCGAGCTTCGGCAGAGTGTCGAGCGCCGGGCCGACGCGGATATCGACCTTTCCGCTCAGGCCCGCGCGCGCAATGTTCTCCCGCGCAATCTTCGCATGGTTCTCGTCGGCCTCGAGGGTCACGAGCCGGCCGTCCGGCGGCAGCGCGCGGGCGATCCAGATGGCGGAATAGCCGCCCAGAGCGCCGATCTCGAGCGCCTTGCGCGCGCCCGCCATGCGGGCGAGCAGATGGAGGAGCTTGCCGTGCGGCGGCGATACGTCGATCTGCGGCAGGCCCGCGGCGGCGTTGGCGGCGAGGGCGCTCTGCAGCGCGCCGTCCTGCTTGACGATGGCGCCCGTGAAATAGGCGTCGACCGCGCTCCACCTCGACTCGTCCATCGACGACCTCCTCTATGTCTTTGATCCATTCTTCTCCGCCACTCCCGCTTCCGCGAACGTCGCCATCCCGTTATGGCAGGCGACGGCGGCCTTGACGATGCCGATCGCCAGCGCTGCGCCCGATCCCTCGCCGAGGCGCATGCCGAGATCGACGAGCGGCGCCTTGCCGAGCCGCGTCAGCGCTTCGCGGTGCGCCCGCTCGGCCGAGACATGGCCGGCGAGGCAATGATCGAGCGCGGATTTGTCGAGCGCCTGGAGGACGGCGGCCGCCGAGCATACGACGAAGCCGTCGAGCACGACAGGGGTGCGCCGCAGACGGGCGGCGAGCATCGCGCCCGCCATGGCGGCGATCTCCCGACCCCCGAGCCGCGCCAGAACCTCGAGCGGGTCGGAGAGATGCTCCTTGTGGCGCGCGACCGCGACGCGCACCGCCTCGGCCTTGCGCTTCAGGCCGGCATCGTCGACGCCGGTGCCGCGCCCGACCCAGTCCTCCGCTTCGCCACCGTAGAGCGCATGATAGATCGCCGCCGCAGCCGTGGTGTTGCCGATCCCCATTTCACCGAGCGCGAGGAGGTCCGGTTCGGAGGCCAGCGCCTCCATGCCGAAGGCGATCGTGCCGGCGCAGGTCCGCTCGTCCATCGCGGGTTCCTGCGTGATATCGCCGGTCGGCTTCTCCAGCGCGAGCTCGTACACCTTGAGCGAAAAGTCGAAGGTCTTGCAGATCTGGTTGATCGCCGCCCCGCCCGCGGTGAAATTCGCCACCATCGCCTGGGTGACCGACTGCGGAAAGGGCGAAACCCCTTGAGCGACCACGCCGTGGTTGCCGGCGAACACCGCGACCAGCGGGTTGTCGACATGCGGTCTTGCGGAGCCCTGCCAGCCGGCGAGAAAGGCCGAAATCTCCTCGAGCCGCCCGAGCGAGCCGGCAGGCTTGGTGAGCTGCCCCTCGCGCTCCCGCGCCGCCGCGATCGCCGCCTCGTCCGGCCCCGGCATTTGCAGGAGCAGGGCGCGGATGTCGTCAAACGGGCGGGGGGCGGTCATCAGGGTCTCGCGCAGGTTAGAGTCGCGACGCTATAGTCGAATTTCGATCAACGGCAAAAGCCGCCTGGACCGCACGCGCTCGCCCGCCTGAGGACATGCGCCAACGAAAGACCGGACATGAAATTGCAACTGGCGCTGGACGACATCGCGTTCGACGACGCGTTGCGCCTCGGCGAGCAAGTCCGGGGCGTTGTCGATATTTTTGAGATCGGCACGCCGTTCATCATCGCCGAGGGCCTGGCCCCGGTGCGCGCGTTCAAGGCGCGCTTTCCGGAAGCGGAAGTGCTCGCCGACGTCAAGATCATGGACGCCGGCGACTACGAAGCGCGGCTGGCGTTCGAGGCGGGCGCGGACTACGTCACCGCCCTCGGCGTAACCGATCTCGCAACCCTCTCAGCCTGCCTGAAGGCCGCCGCCGATCACGGCAAGACGGTCGTGGTCGACATGATCTGCGTCGACGACATGGCGAAGCGGATCGGGTGCCTGGAAGCAATCGGGGTGCGGGCGCTGGCGGTCCACACCGGCGTCGACCAGCAGGCCGCCGGCCGCACGCCGCTGGATGACCTCAGTCTCATGAAGGCGCATGCCCGCGCCTCGACGATCTTCGTCGCCGGCGGCATCGCGCTTCCCACGCTGCCGCGCTATATCGAACTCGGCGCCGACGTCGTCATCGTCGGCGGCGCCGTCCTGCGCGCCCCCGACCCGGCGGGAGAGGCGCGGGCGTTGCGGGCCCTGCTCGACCGGGGTTCGGACGGTCGATAGGCGCGAAAACGACACGTGGAGGGGAACGCCAGCCATGAACACGAGCGAATATACGCGGGAGGTCGTCAAGGAGATCGAGAAGGCCGTGGCCGCGATCGCGCCGGAGGAGGCGGAACGGCTGGTCGACCTCGTGCTCGACGCCCGCCGCGTGTTCATCGCCGGCGCGGGGCGCTCCGGCTTCGCGGTCAAGGCCTTCGCGATGCGCCTGATGCATCTCGGCTTCACCGCCTTCGTCGTCGGCGAGACCGCGACGCCGAGCGCGACGGGCGAGGATGTGATTCTCATCGGTTCGGGCTCGGGCGAGACGGCGAGCCTCGTCGCCATCGCCGAGAAGGCGAAAGCGATCGGGGTGCGGATCGCCCTCGTCACCATCGTTCCCGATTCACGCATCGGGCGCCTCGCCGACGCGCTGGTGCGCATCCAGGCGCCGACGCCGAAGGCGCAGCGCCGCGGCCGCACCGCTTCGATCCAGCCGATGGGAACGCTGTTCGAGCAAACCATGTCGATCCTGCTCGACAGCGTCATTCTGCGCCTAACGGAGCGGATGGGCGTCGACGCCGACGCGATGTTCGCCCGGCACGCCAATCTGGAATAGGCGGAAGCCCTATGCGACCGAATGCACGCCGCGTTCAGACGGGATGACTTGAGAGAAGCCACTGAAATTCGAATATGAGCCTTGCTGTCGTGAAAGCCGCGTATGTTGATGACGCCGCCCTTCTGGACCGTGGAGCACTCCGAGCTCGACGGGTTGCACGTCGAGGGCGACACTTTCGAGGCGTTCCGCAGCAACGTGGCCGACGCGATCGCAGATCTGCTCGAGGGCGAAAGGGACGGCGCGGACGAAGCGCACGTTGAAATCATCGCGCACGCGTCCGTGCGCGCCGGAGCCGCGGCGTGAGGGACTTCGGCAAGCCTGTGCGCGACAAACGAGCGAAGCTGGGTGCGCCAATCGCCGTCACGGCAAGGGCGACCATGACATTTGATAGTTCTCGGTCCTGCCGTTGGACCGCTTGCGGGTGAGACAGTTCGGACAGCCGAGCTTTTGCGAGCAGAAATACTCGGTTCCATCCCATGCAACCAAGGTTCTGCCGTCCAGCCGACTGAAGGCCTGTCGGATCGGGGGCTCGGTCAGCAGCGTTTCCATGCGCTCGAAACAAGGCTGCAAAAGCGCGGGGTCGGATTCGTCCAGCCTGTCGCGGATATAATTGTCCGAAGGGATTCGACCGATCCCGAACAGCGTCTGGCAGTTGGAGCGGCCATGGCCCTTCTCCAGCGCGCGCTGAAAACGGAGAAACGACGCGCCCTGCATGAAAAACATCGCGAAAGCCGAGAGGCCGAAGTCGGCGATCTCGATGTTGCCGCAACGCCCTTTTCGCGTGTCAGGAAAAGTCGCGCATACGGACTTCAACTCGGACAGAAGGGAGGGCAAAAGCTGCATCCCAACCGTGAATCAGACTTTTGCTGATTCGCGAATCTGGAGGGTTATGTGAGGTCGCCGGCGCGCAGGTTGGGGCGTCGCGGAAAGCGACCTCACATAAGCCGGATTGAACGATGACGCGGGCCGGTTTGCTTCTATGGGGAAAGGTCAACGGCGACATCGAATTGGTGGGCTGACAGTGCGCCGGGAAGCCGGCGACTTGCGATATTTGAAGGGTTGGCCCGTTCGGCTGCGGGCATTCGCGGGCGTTGAGCGGCAACGACGACGAAGCGCGTGTGGCTGAGGCGAGCCAAATCGGACCGGACGAGGCGCGGAGCCTGAGGGCCGGCGGCGCAACGGCTCGACGGCGTCGAAAGACGAAGGCGATGGACCTTCAGCGCCGCGACTTCGGAAACCCGCAATCCCGCTGCATAGGCCGTCGTCAGCGCGACGCGCGCCTTCAGGCTCGAAACCGACTCCAGGAACCGCACGACCTCGTCGGCGCTGAGCACAACGGGAAGCTTGCGCGGTTCGCGGGCGTAAGCGATCCGCTCCGGGATCGTCTGTTCGCCGAGCGTCACGCCGTAGAAAAAGCGCAAGGCGCAGACGGCTTGGTTCACCGACGCTCACGCGACGCCCTTCGAAGCCGGATGCACCTGATAGGCTCGAACATCCTCCAGGCCGAGCCGATCGGGTGAGCGGCCAAAATACCGGCTGAACCTCGAGACCGCATGGACGTAGGATTGCTGTGTCACCGGCGACAGATTGCGGATCGTCATGTCCTCGATCATCCGGCGGCGCAGAGGGCTGATCTGGGCCATCTGAAACTCCTGTCTGAGAGTGGGTTGCAACACCCCATCCTCTCAGGCAGGAGGACTTTCACTCCATCCCGCCGCTCATCCCCTTGCCTCCGCTTCAGCCGCGACAGCGGCTTCGTTGTGTGCCGGGTATGTTCAGTAGCTTGGAGGTGAAAGTCCTCTACCCGACCTGATGGAGGTGAAGGGTTAGCGATGCGCAAGGGCTGTCGCCGCGAGGCGGGGTCTGAAGGAAGCGCGGAGCAAATGTGCGAGTTGATGGACAAGAACCGGATATGAGGCGTTAGCGCCGGACAAGCGAGCAACGAGTCGCGAAGTCCATATTCATCAAGGGCGCGAAGCGTAGATCCGGCGACTGCGCACGGAAGGCGACTGAATCTTACCCCGGGAGGTCTGCTCCGTGTTCCAAGTTCGGAACTGAGGGCGTCGCAAGGCGTCCTGACCGCGGTGCAGAAGTCAGCAGAGGGCATATTAGTTCATCGATTTTGAGATTCGAATCATATCAGGCTGCCTGGTCGAGCTTATAGGACCAAGAGTGGACGGCGGGGTGTCGATTGAAGTGATCCATGGCGGCCATGATGCGGTCCTTGAGTTCCTGTTTGGATGCGACGCGGATGTGGCGCAGCACCGAGCGGGCGAGCTTGGAGAAGAAACCCTCGACGAGATTGAGCCAGGAGCCATGCTTGGGGGTGAAGACAAAGGTGAAGCGGCCTTCCGGTTGGGCGGCGAGCCAAGCCTTGGTCTCCTTGGAGATGTGCGCCGAATGATTGTCGAGGATCAGCTTGATCGCCGTATGGCTCGGATAGGCGGCGTCGAGGAGCTGGAGGAATTCAATGAATTCGCGGCTGCGGTGGCGGTCCTTGACGAGAGCGTGGACCTGGCCGGTGAGCAGATCAATGCCGGCCAGCAAGCTGACCGTGCCGTGGCGCTTGTACTCGTAGTCGCGCGCGAAGGTCGCATGTCTGCCGGGCTCGGGCGGCAGGTCCGGGGCCGTCGTGGCGATTGCCTGAATGCCGGGCTTTTCATCGTAGGAGACAATCGCCACCGCATCGCTCGGCTTTTGCTTCGCGGCGGCCGCGCTCTCCCGAATAAGCTTCACCTCGCCATAGACGCACAGAACCTCCGCCATCTTCTGCTTGAACTCCGGATCGCGGCGTTCCAGGTAATAGCGGACCTTGTGCGGCTTGATCTCCTGCTCGTTGAGGATATTGCACACCGTCCCCTGAGCCAACTTGGCAAGGCAAGCGTGGCCCTCCGCCGGCCCATGCTCACGCGCATGGCAGGCGAGAAGCCGCGTTGTCCACAATTCGTGGGGATAGCCGAGGTCCTTGGCCTTGCGGCAGGCGAGGTCGACAACCCATGCCTTGGCCTCGGCGGTGATCGTCGCCTCCCTGCCGGGCCGCGGTCGATCGTCGAGCGCCGCCATCGGGCCATAGACCAACGCCCGCTCGACACAGCGCTGGACGGTCTGATGGTGCGCGCCCAAGGCTCGCCCCACCGCAAAAAACGATCCGTCTTCCCGGTAGGCCAGCAGCATCCGCGCTCGATCAACCCGGCTCGCCGATTCCGTTCGCGAGCGGGCAATCGCGCCCAACGCCGCCACATCCTCCTCGCCAATCGCCAATTCAATCGCCCGCCGTCGACCCGCCATCACCTCACACCTCGCTTCCGAATCAAAGCAGCAAGGCTACAAACCACGTCAGGAAAAATAAATCCCGCGCGCATATGATTGGTTTCAACGATTCGATGAATTAGGCCAAGCAGTCGGCAAGGCTAATGAGGCGCTCCAAAGCCGAAAGGCGGAGAAACAGATAGGCCGAGCCGGGAACGAGGGCCGAAGGCCCAAACGATTGAGAGTGGCGATTAGGACTGGCGACTCATGAGCGGAACGCGGCAGAAAACTCTGGGCGAGCAATTGTCTCAGACCTTGGTGGCGGAGGGTCGGGGTGAAGCCCTGGACGCCGAGGCCGAGGACGCCGAACCGTTGATGGCGAAGCCAGCACCCGAAAGTCCGGCCTTGGCGGAACAACTCATGGAGGAGGTGTGTGATCGAGGGAATCTCGAAAGAGCGTGGAAGCGCGTTCGAAGCAACAAGGGCGGTCCTGGCGTTGATGGGATGACCATCGACGCCGCCAAGGATTACCTGCGTGAGCACTGGCCAGACATTCGGGCTCAATTGCTTGAGGGAACCTATCAGCCGCAGCCGGTCAAACGGGTCGAAATCCCGAAACCGGACGGCGGAATCAGAAAGCTCGGCGTGCCTTGCGTCGTCGACAGACTGGTTCAGCAGGCTATGCTGCAAGTTCTCCAAGAGCGGTGGGACCCGACGTTTTCCGAGCACAGTTACGGCTTTCGACCGGGCGCTCCGCCCATCAGGCAGTGGCTGAGGCGCAACGTTACATCGCCGACGGCTACAGCGTCGTGGTCGATCTCGATCTCGAAAAGTTTTTCGACCGAGTCAATCACGACAGCCTGATGGCGCGCGTCGCCGCGCGAGTGTCCGATAAACGTGTGCTCAAACTCATCCGGGCGTTTCTCAGCGCCGGGGTGATGGAAGACGGTTTGGTCAGTCCGGTGGATGAGGGGACGCCGCAGGGCGGCCCGCTTTCGCCCATCCTAAGCAATCTCGTGCTTGACGACCTCGACAAAGAATTGGCCCGACGCGGTCACCGTTTTTGCAGGTACGCCGACGACTGCAACATCTATTTCGCAGCCGTCGCGCTGGCGAGCGGGTCATGGCCTCTGTGAGCCGGTTCCTGACCAACAAGCTGCGGCTCAAGGTCAACGAGGCGAAGAGCGCGGTGGCGCGACCGGAACAGCGGAAGTTTCTTGGGTTCAGCATCTCGAATGACGGGAGTGAGCGGCGCGTCGCGCCAAAGGCTCTCGACAAATTCAAAGGGCGGATCCGAGACATGACGCGCCGGACGCGGCGGTTCAGTCTGAAACAGTTGATCAAAGAGCTGAAGCCATACATCGTTGGATGGCGCGGCTACTTCGGCTTCTGCCAAACTCCGCGAGTCCTCACAAACCTCGAAGCGTGGATCCGTCGAAGATTGCGTTTGTAGCTTTGGCGGCAGTGGCGAACCGGGCAACACCGCTTCAAAGAACTATCCCGTCGTGGCATATCGAAGTTCAATGCGGCGGTGGCGGCCGGCTCGCCCACGGGCATCTGGCGAATGTCAGGACACCCGTCAGTCCAACAGGCGCTGCGCAACCGCTATTTCGATTCGCTCGGTCTTCCTTAGAGCTGGTCCCGGTTGTCTGCACAGGCTTCCGCGAATGTTAAGTGGACTGCTGCCGCGTTGGTCCTTTGCGATTTCGCGCGCTGGGCGTGACGGAGGGAGGGCGTAGCCCGACCAGAGACACCGTCCAGCGCGCGGCGGAAAACTCATGCGGCCGCCGCGAGGGGCGACGGAGTGAAGTAGGCCTCGTCCGGCGTCTTCCGGTCAAGGCTCGAATGGGGGCGTTGACGATTGTAAAAGTCAAGATACCGGCTCAGCGAAGCGCGCGCCTCGGCGACGGTGTCGTAGGCCTTGAGGTAGACCTCCTCGTACTTCACCGATCTCCAGAGCCGCTCGACGAACACGTTGTCGCGCCAGGAGCCCTTGCCGTCCATGCTGATGGCGATCCCGTTCTTCTCGAGGATGCCGGTAAACGCCTCGCTGGTGAACTGACTGCCCTGGTCGCTGTTGAAAATCTCAGGCTTGCCGTGATTGCCGATGGCCTCCTCGAGAGCCTCGACGCAGAAGCCGGCCTCCATCGTGATCGACACCCGATGCGAAAGCACGCGCCGGGTGAACCAGTCGACGACGGCGACGAGGTAGACGAAGCCGCGCGCCATCGGGATATAGGTGATGTCCGTCGCCCAGACCTGGTTCGGCCGCTCGACCGTCACGCCCCGCAGCAGATACGGGTAGATCTTGTGGCCGGGCGCGGGTTTGCTGGTGTTCGGACGGCGATAGATCGCCGCGATTCCCATCCGCTTCATCAGGGTCGCGACATGCCGGCGGCCGACCGCAAGGCCCTCGCGGCCGAGAAAATCGCGCAGCATGCGGGCGCCCGCGAACGGACGCTCCAGATGCAGTTCGTCGATCCGCCGCATGACGCGCAGGTCCTCGGGTGAGACCGGACGGGGCTTGTAATAGACCGCGCCCCGGCTGACGTTCAAAGCTTTCGCCTGGCGGGAAATCGGCGAGATCGTGCGTTCTGTCGATCATCGCTTTGCGCTCAGCAAGCCCGCCTTGGTGAGCGCGCCTTCCAAAAAATCGTTCTCCAGCGCCAGCTCTCCGATCTTCGCATGAAGGGCCTTCAAATCAACCGGCGCCGGCCCGGCCTCGACTTTGCCACGCCCGAAAACGCCGGCCGCGCCTTCGAGAAGCTGCCCCTTCCATTGCGTGATCTGATTGGGGTGGACATCGAACTGCTGCGCCAGCTCGGCCAGCGTCTTTTCGCCCTTGATCGCGGCCAAAGCCACTTTCGCCTTGAAGGCCGGTGTGTGGTTCCGACGGGTGCGCTTCGTCATCTGATCTCCTGATCCTCGGCCAATCTCGCCGTTGTCAGGCAGAAAATCCACTTAACCGACTGTCCAGATTCTCGAGGCCACCTCTCCCGAATCTATGTGCCCGCCCAAGCTTAACTCGGTCGAACCGCCGCGGTACGGATCCGTATGCCAGGTGGTGTGGGAGGGGCGGCGCCGCGAGGCATCCCCCTGTCCCGATCAATCCGCACACATAGCCACAGCCGAGGCAGAAGCAGAAGCAGCAAGAAGCAAGAAGCAATCAATTCTTGAAGCACAGGAGCAGGCGACTTTACACCTTAAATCCAACCCCCCATGGTCCCACGAATGGGGTCCAGTTCAAAGTTCAGCGTTGGTTCGCCTGCAAACTTAGCGGTTCAGGAGTGTGCGCGCCGCCCGGTTGACCCCTCCGGTTCGACCGCGTTCCGTCGGACGTAAACTCGTCTCACTTCCCACCCAAAACGCTCGATCGATGTCCGCAGCGCGGCATTCTCGGCCACATCCTTAGAGATGGCGGGCATTGACAATCTCGCGCAAAGGCTGACGTTCTCGCGTCGAAGCGCATCCAGATCAGCAAGCGCCGCGATCTGGCGCGGGTCCTCGAAGAAAACTTCCTCACGAATCTGTTCACCGCAATAAAGACGCGCGTCAAGGTTCGCCCGCTGCCTTGCGGTCTCGTCCCGCACATACTCTGCTCGACCCAAATGCTTCCTGGGGTCCTGCCCGTCGCCACCTGCGCTGCGCAGCTGATCTTCGAGTTCGGCAATCCTGCGACTGCAGGATGCAAGGGACTTGGTGAGTTCAATTGTCGAACTGTCCGCCTTCAGTCTGGCCGCCTCCGAAGTGGACAGCAACTCCTCAAGATGCTCGACCCGGGCAACCGAGATAGCGACTCTCGCCCGGTCCCGACTCGCCTCTGCCGTGAGCTCGCCGAACTCGAGCCGCACTGGCGGCATGAATATCCCGAGTTCGGTCCCGTTGAGTAAACGCGTCATGCAGGGTTATCCAACTCGCTGTCAGCGCCGTCACGAGGTTGCTTCGTTCGGCTGCCTGCTTGTCCAGTTCCGATCGCAAATCAAATATGACCGACTCACGCTCAGCCGCGTCGGCCTCCAATGTGATCACCCGGACCGATTGCCAGCCGTTATTCGCACGAAGTTCAGTCGCGCTGTGTTCTGCAATAACCAGACGACGTTCTAGCCGCGCAAGCTCGACCGCGTGACGAGCCAGCAACGCGTCCCGGTCTACCCTGGCGCATTCTTCCGTTCGCGGAATCTGCGTCCTCGCGCTCCTTCCCGCCAGCCGGAGAGCCCGACGCAAGACTCTGCGCATGGCGACGACCGCTGCCAGAAGCGCGAGGAGAAACCCGATTGCAAAGGAGAGCGCTTGTTCAATCAAGCTCGGATTTCCTAAGATTCAGGAGCTCGCAACTTCCTTGCACAAGTCAAAGCACTCGAAAAGCCAACAATATAACGCGGTCTGCCGCTACTGGCCCTTATGACGCGGTTCTTGATAGAGAACCGCGATATTTCCGGCCTCAGAGGCGGTTGTCGATGTGCGTTCGCGAATATGTCTGCAATCGGCCGGATGCGCCCCTTGCGTGCTCTATTGGCAGCCAAACTCTCGTGCAGTCTCGGCGCTTCCCCAGGCAACGAACGTTCCGTTGCCATATTGGCTGGAAGTCTTCCCATACCTAAGCGGCGTCCCCGAAGGATCAAGGACAACGCCGCCGGCGGCCCGGAGCACCGCATCCCCTGCCGCAGTGTCCCATTCCATCGTAGGGCCGAATCGCGGATACACGTCAGCCAGGCCTTCCGCGATCACGCAGAACTTGAGCGACGAGCCCTTGCTTTGCCGTTCGGCGACCGGCAACCGCGCGAGAAAATCCTCGGTCTGGGCATCGCTGTGCGAGCGCGAAGCCAGAACAACCATTTTCGCTGGAGGCCGGCGTGTGCTAATCGGCCTCCATGCGCTTCTTCGAGGCAAGGCGTCGCCGACCGCCGCATTGGATACGAATGCGTGTTCTCCGCCGAACCAGAGTCGTCCGAGGGCGGGCGCAAAGACAGCGCCCGCGACAGGTTTTCCTTCCTCTATGAGTGCGATATTGATCGTAAACTCACCGTTGTGAGCGATGAACTCTTTGGTTCCGTCGAGTGGATCGACTAACAAAAATCGATTTGCGACTGCTACCTGCTTTCCCAAAGACATCGCCTCCTCGGCGACAATTGGGGTAGGAGGGACGGATCGAGCCAGCATGGCGCAGATTATGGCTTCCGCGCGCTCGTCTGCAACAGTGACCGGGCTACCATCGCTCTTGGACCACGCCTGCCCGCCGGCTGCGTAGACTTCCATCACCGCCGGCCCGGCAGAAACTGCAACACCCGCCAAGAAAACCGCAATCTCATCAGGGCTTGCAAGGTCGAAATTCAACTGACCTGTGTCCTCATAAAGGTGAGTCAATGCAGGATCCCTTTTCTAAGCAGTCAAATGCATTCCGCCCGCCACCCGCTGTGTCTTCCCGAACGTGTCGCCAGCCAGCCACGAATTGGATAGACAGTCACGAGGATTTGAGGAACGGACCCGGCGACGCCCCCGGCGCTGCCTATCAGCATTGACCATAGGATCGGCCGCTTGACAACCGTCACCATCGCCCCGCTCGATTTCGCCGCGCTGTTGTGCTCGAGGGTATGCCACGACGTGATCAGTCCGGTAGGGGCGATCGTCAACGGTCTTGAGATGCTCGACAGCGAGACAGATGAGGACATACGAACGGTCGCCATGGACCTCATCAAGAAAAGCGCGGCTTCCGCCTCGGCGCGACTGCAGTTTTGCCGGCTTGCATTCGGGGCGGCTGGGTCACTCACCGCTGCGATCGATACCGGCGACGCGGAAAACGTGGCGCGCGGCCTGATTGGAAATGAGCGTACGGTTTTGCGTTGGAATGGGCGGCGGAGCCTGCTGCCGAAAAATACAGTCAAGCTGCTGCTCAACTTGTGCCTCGTCGCAGCGAGTTCCATTCCGCGCGGCGGTGAAGTCGCGGTGGAGTTCGGAGTTGAAGGCGACGCGGTTACGTTGAGAATCGTCGCGACGGGGACGAATGCTCGTCTTCCGAACGCTGCAGCGATTTTCCTGACGGGCGGATCCCTTGACGCACTCGACGGTCAGTCCGTTCAACCGTACTATACCGCGTTGCTGGCAAATGACCGCGGGATGGTAATCAAAGTGTCGACATCAGCAGAATCAGTCGCCCTGATCGCAATGCCCCAAGTGGCGGAAGGCGGGGAAGACAGGACCAGCGCAAAGCGGGCAGAGAGTGATATCCGGCGCGCTTCCGTCTGATTGCAAGACGACGGGCGACGCGTCAAACTGATCTGCGAGGGAGCGAAGAAGAACTCCAGTCAAGGAGATGGGTCGGAACACAGCAGTTCTCATTTTGGCATTGATCATGGCGGCTGGGGCAGCATTGGGTGAAAAGCGAGGGTTTTGATGAGGCCTTCCGATGCTCATGAATCCCCTCATTTTGGAGGACTCGAAAACGCCTGAATTTTTGCGTCCGGCGCGTGACGGTGTGGCGAATCGTGCGGGCGGAAGCGGGCATGCGCAAGTCGATCGATCGGATGGAATTGGTTCATGATTTTCTGAAGCGCGCGTTTTCGGGGAGCTTGCACGCCAAGCGGATTCTTTCGCTAGCCAACGGGACGCTCGGGGTTTTGACGGGTGCGTCCTTGGCCGTTTCGGTGATCGGGCACGCGCTGGCGCAAGCGCGCGGTCTGATGGACAGAACGCGATCAAACAAGTCGATCGCCTGCTGAGCAACGCCGGGGTCGTCGTATGGGACCTTTTCGCGCCATGGGTTCGCGAGGTCGTGGGTCAGCGCGAGGCGATCGTCGTGGCGATGGACTGGACCGATTTCGACGCCGACAATCAGGCCAGGCTCGCTTTGAACCTCATCACGCGTCACGGCCGGGCGACGCCGCTTCTGTGGCTGACGGTCGATAAGGACGAATTGAAGGACCAGCGCAACGCCTTCGAAGACCTCTGCCTGACGCGTTTGAAGGCGATCCTGCCCGAGGGCGTGGCGGTGACGATCCTGGCCGATCGCGGCTTCGGCGACGTCAAACTGTTCGAATTCCTCGAAAGCCTCGGCTTCGGTTACGTCATCCGCTTTCGCGGCAACGTTCATGTGACCGCGGCGGACGGTGAGACGCGCCTGGCCGAGGACTGGGTCGGCAAGAAAGGGCGCGCGCCTTCTGCGCGGCGCCGAGCTCACTGCGGCCCGCCACAAGGTCGGCGCGGCGGTCTGCGTCCACGCCATGGGAATGAAGGAGGCTTGGCATCTGGCCGTCAGCGATGCGACCGCGAGCGCGTCCCGGATCGTCAACCTCTACGCCAAACGCTGGACGATCGATATCGACCAGGCATGGCGACTCTCAAGAACTCAGTGGCGGGGGCGGCGGCGTGTTCGGCGGGCCTTGGCGGCAGGCGGCGCCGGGGCGGCGGGGTGGCGCGGATCGCCTTCAGCGCCGCGATCGTCCCGGGATCGGCGCGCACGAGCACGGCGCGTTTCGAGCCGGAGCCGACGTTGCGGCGGGATAGGCGTCCCTTCTGGACCCAGGTGTAGAGGGTCGGCTGCGGCATGCCGATCTCTTCGGCGAGCTCGCGGATCGTCCATTCGTTCTCCAGACGCTCGATTTGCGGCGGTCGCCGGCGATACTTGATCGTTTCCGCGCCCGATCTGAGCAGAAGATGATGAACCATTGGCGCATTGAAGGTGTCGCGGCGCTTGGCTGGGCGCCATCCTTCGGCATTGAGGATCTCGGCGATCCTCGCGCATTCGAGTCCTTCGCGGCGCAGCTCCGCGGCGCGCCCCGTCAACGCTGCGTAAGTGCTCAGTGACGCGACCCGGGCGACTGGTCGATATCGACCTGGAGCAGATCGCGATAGCCACCTTGACCTGGCCGAGCACCAGGCGACCGCTGTCGATGCAGAAGCATCTCGACGACCTCGCGCGCCAAGCCGGCCTCGCGCCGGAATGGAAGGAGCTGCTGCGCGATCTCGGCCGACTGCAACAGGTGCGCATTCACTACCGCGGCGCCGACTGGCTCGTGCGAACCGACGCCGCGCCGGACGTGACCAGCCTTTTCAAATCCGCCCATGTCGACCTGCCGCCTCGCGCCCGCCAGGTCCGTCCACCGCCGCCTGCTTCCTCCAAATCCCCACGAAAACGCCGCGGCCGCCCCAGGCGTAGTGCCACGCCAACTTGAATCTCGCCAGAACGCCAATATAAACAGATACTTGAATTATTCTGGCGTTCAAGTCGGGGTAGAATTGCTGACGCGCCGCGCAAGTTCCCTGACGAAAGAGCAGCGGCGCCCGCGGCGCCGCTGCTGTTCCTGCGAAACCGACCTTGAGCCTATTCGCTGGCGGGCGCGTTTTCCGCCGCCTGCGCCTTTTCCAGGTCCGCGCCGGTCTGTTGATCGACGACGCGCATCGAGAGCTTCACCTTTCCGCGGTCATCGTGGCCGAGCACCTTGACCTTGACCTTGTCGCCTTCCTTGACGACATCCGTCGTCTTGGCGACGCGCGCCTTCGCGAGTTGCGAAATATGGACGAGCCCATCCTTCGAGCCGAAGAAATTGACGAAGGCGCCGAACTCGACCGTCTTCACAACCGTGCCATCGTAGATCTGGCCAACTTCCGGGTCCGAGGCGATAGACTTGATCCAGTTGACCGCGGCCTTGATCTTGGCGCCGTCGCTGGAGGCGATCTTCACCGTGCCGTCGTCTTCGATGTTGATCTTGGCGCCGGTCTTCTCGACGATTTCGCGGATCACCTTGCCGCCCGTGCCGATCACCTCGCGGATCTTGTCGGTCGCGATTTTCATCGTCTCGATGCGCGGAGCGAATTCGCCGAGCTCGGCGCGAGCCCCGGTGATAGCCTTGCTCATCTCGCCGAGGATATGCATGCGCCCGTCGCGCGCCTGGGCGAGCGCGACCTGCATGATCTCCTCGGTGATGCCGGCGATCTTGATGTCCATCTGCAGTGATGTGACGCCTTCACTGGTCCCGGCCACCTTGAAGTCCATATCGCCCAGGTGGTCCTCGTCGCCGAGGATGTCGGAGAGGACCGCATACCGCGAACCCTCGAGGATCAGCCCCATCGCGATGCCCGCCGTCGGGCGTTTCAGCGGCACGCCGGCGTCCATCAGGGCGAGGGACGATCCGCAGACAGTCGCCATCGAGGACGAGCCGTTCGATTCGGTGATCTCCGATACGACGCGAACCGTGTAGGGAAATTCCGCCGCCGTCGGCAGCATCGGACGGATCGCGCGCCATGCGAGCTTGCCGTGGCCTATCTCGCGCCGACCGGGCGAACCCATGCGGCCGGTCTCACCAACTGAATAGGGCGGGAAGTTGTAGTGGAGCAGGAAGCGCTCCTTGTAGGTGCCGTCGAGCGAATCGACATATTGTTCGTCCTCGCCGGTGCCGAGGGTGGCGACGACGAGCGCCTGAGTCTCGCCGCGGGTGAACAGCGAGGACCCGTGGGCCCGCGGAAGCACGCCCACCTGCGCGACAATCGGACGGACAGTCGTGAGATCGCGGCCGTCGATCCGGCGCCTGTGGTCGAGGATGTTCCAGCGCACCACCTTCGCCTGGGCGTTGTGGAACGCTTCGGCGACTTCCGAGGCGGGGAACTTCGCTTCGCCGCCCGCGGGAGCGAGCGCGGCCATGACCTTCGCCTTCACGGCGTCGACCGCGACGTAGCGTTGCTGCTTCTCGGTGATCGAATAGGCGCTGCGCAGATCCGCTTCGCCGATCTCGAGCACCGCATTTTCCACGGCTGCGCGATCGCTTGCGGGCAGATCGCGCGGATCCTTGGCGGCCTTTTCCGCGAGGCGAATGATTGCCTGGATCACCGGTTGGAACGCCGCATGGCCGGCCATGACGGCCTTAAGCATGGTTTCTTCGGACAATTCCTGGGCTTCCGATTCGACCATCAGCACCGCATCTGCGGTACCGGCGACGACGAGGTCGAGCGTCGAGTCCTTCATCTCCTCGACCGTGGCGTTGACCCTGACTTCACCCTTGATCACGCCGACACGCGACGCTCCGATTGGCCCCATGAAGGGAACGCCGGAAAGAGTGAGCGCGGCGGACGAGGCGATCATCGCCAGAATGTCCGAATCCGTCTCGAGGTCATATGAAAGCACTGTCGCGATAATCTGCGTCTCACAGCGGAACTCGTCGGGAAAGAGCGGGCGGATCGGCCGGTCGATAAGGCGCGAGGTCAGCGTTTCGCGATCGGAAGGCCGTCCCTCGCGCTTCAGGTAGCCGCCCGGAATGCGGCCCGCCGCGAAAGCCTTTTCCTGGTAATGAACGGTGAGGGGGAAGAAGTCCTGCCCGGGCTTCGCCTCCTTTAGCGCGACGACCGTCGCGAGCACGGTGGTTTCGCCCCAGGTGGCGTATACGGCGCCGTCCGCCTGACGGGCGACGCGGCCGGTTTCCAGCACGAGCTTCCGCCCGCACCAATCGATCTCTTCGCGTTGAATATCAAACATCTTTTCATCATCCTGCGGTTGAGGATGCGAAGGCCCGCGGCCTGCGCCGCTCTTCAAACTTCGTCATCGGCAAGACGGCGGAGGACTGGGCGAATGAAGGCACCAACCCTCGGCGATCCTGCCAAGACGCGCGGCTCTCGCATATCGTGCGGGCGGCGGCCCCATGCCGTCGCCTGGTCGTGAGGGGCGCGGATCGCGCTCCGCGCTGCTCTTTAGCGGCGGATTCCGAGGCGCTCGATCAGGGTCTTGTACCGGGCCTCGTCCTGCTTCTTGACGTAGTCGAGCAGCGTGCGGCGCTGCGAGACCATCTTCAGAAGGCCGCGACGGGAGTGATTATCCTTCACATGGGTCTTGAAATGGTTGGTCAGGTTGGCGATCCGCTCGGTGAGGATTGCGACCTGCACTTCCGGCGACCCGGTATCGCCGACTTTCAAGGCATACTGATTGATGAGCGCGATCTTGCGCTCCTGGGTGATCGACATCGGACTGTTCCTTGGTCATTTGGACGGGCAAAACCCGTCGGGGCATCGAAAACGCGGCCGAGCCGGGATGTCGTCCAGGTCGGCCGGCATGCAAAAATCGCGCGCCCTGCCGGTCGCGGATGGCGCGCTTATACAGATTTCCGATCCGCGCGCCAAGGGTTTCTCGCGGCTTGGAGAACTCCCGTTCGCCGCCAGCAAATTCTAAAGGCTCAATTAGTCCCTTACGAGTTGAGTCTTGACTGAAATGGCGAAGATTGGGTCAGCGTGCGGCTGCGAGAGTCGGGATGATGCGCATCTCGGTTATGGAGGAAGCTGCGGCGATCGCGGCGCGGCCGAGGCGGGTCAGGTAGTAGCGATAGGCGCCGGCGACGCGCTTGATCAAGCCGAGCCTGCGCATGCGCGTGATTTGCCGGGAGAGAGCAGCCGGGCTCAAGCCGGGAACAAAGGCAGTCAGGTCTGCTCGGCGCAGTCCGCGGATGTTGAACTGCGGACGCTGCAGGGCGCGGAGCCATGCCTGCTCGCTTCGCTTGAAGAAGTTCAGCCCTTTGATCAGGCGATCTTCGTCGCGGCGATCCTCGCTGAGCCGATCCAGGGCGCGAACCCCTGCGCTGTGGTCGTCGAGGGCGGACAGGTACACCAAGTATCGTCGGCAGCAGCCGAGCAGGATGTCGGGCAGATCAATCAGGCTGTAGATCGTCTTCTTGAGGGGCGCCAGCTCGCGGCTGCTGGGGCCCTGGCGATGTTCCACCCTGCGGTGGTGTTTGAAGAAGGAGACATCGTTGGCCGTCGTCTCGATGCGCAGCACGAGATGGAACTTGTCGTACATCTTCACCTTGGCGTTGCCGAGGCGATGCTTGACGCAAGTGCCCTCGATGCGGGTCTCGAAACGCGAGCCGACTTCCTGGGCAAGCTGCGGCGTGATCTTCTTGCCGAGAAAGCTCGCCACGTGCTCGGCCTTCACCGACAACACCGCTTGGCGGGAAAGCTGTTCATAAAGCGGCTTGAGCGTCGCGGCGGAGCGAAACACAAGGTCGATGGCATACTCCACCTGCGTCAGGCTCCGGTGATAGCGCTGATCAAAGGTGTCCATGACCGGACAGCACAGCTGGGCGAAGCGATCGAGAACCCGATGCAGTTGTTTGGGCGCGAGCGCATCGGCGAAGGTTTGCGCCCGCTCAAGGATCGCGTGTTCGAGTTTTCGGTCGACCGAGCCGTGTTCGTCGCCGCGCTGCATCGGCTATTCGTCTCGGGATCCGACCGCGACTGTTCGTCACGCCCTACTTGAACAGTAAACTGGCGCGCGCGCAGATCGGAGGGTTTGGCTGGGGCGGGAGGATTCGAACCTCCGTATGGCGGAATCAAAATCCGCTGCCTTACCGCTTGGCGACGCCCCAAGGAACCGCATGACCAAAATAGCCCCGCGGAAAGCGGGCGGACAATAGTTCGCACGCCCTCCCGCCGCAATGGTTGCGCCGGAATTTTGTCGCGGCGCCGAGACTGTAGGGCGCGCTCGGTGAGCGCGCTAAGGGTGGTCGCGACCGCGCCCTACAAAGCCAGCCGCCGGTCACACAAGCTTCGCGAACGCCCCCAGATCGACGTTCGCGCCGCAGATGAGCACGCCGACGCGCTCGCCTTTCTTCGGCGTATACGCGCCGCTGATCAGCGCGGCGAAGGCCGCGGCGCCGCCGGGTTCGGCGACGATCGAGAGTTCGCGCCAGAGGCGCCGCTGGGCTTCGACGATCGCCGCGTCTTGCACGAGCGCGACCTCGGCGACATGCCGGCGCGCGACGGCGAAGGTCCATCCGCCGACCCGTCTTGCGCCGAGCGAATCGGCGGCGATCGACTGGACCGGGACGTCCACGGGCCGGCCAGCTTCGAACGCCGCATGCAGCGCGTGCGAACCTTCCGGCTCGACCCCGACCACCTTGACCCTTCCGGCGAACCAGGCCGCGACGCCGGCGATCAGACCGCCGCCGCCGACCGCGACGAGCACCGTGTCGAGCGGCAGCAGGGCGAGGCGCTGAAGATCCTCCTCCCATTCGAGGGCGACCGTGCCGGCGCCGGCGATCGTCTCCGGCGCGTCGTAGGGGTGAACTTTAAGCGCGCCGTTTTCGGCGACGTAGGCGTCGCAAAGCTCCTGCGCCTCCACGTAGGACGCGCCAGCAACGACGGTCTCGGCGCCGGTGGCGCGAATCCGGGCGATCTTCGCCGGGGTCGATATCTCCGGCACGAACACCCTCGCCGGAACGCCGAGTCTCTGCGCCGCATAAGCGACCGCCGCGCCGTGATTGCCGCCCGAGGCGGTGGCGCAGCCCGCGGCCGGGGCAGGGCGGGTGAGCAAGTTGTGGAAGGCCCCGCGCGCCTTGAACGAGCCGCTCGCCTGCAGGCATTCGAGCTTCAGCGAAAGATTCGGCGCGCGGGCGAGCGGCGAGGCAATCTCGATGACCGGCGTGCGGCGAACGTGCGGGACGATCCGCGCCTGGGCGGCGCGAATGTCGGCGGGCGCGACGATCCGCTCCGCGGCGCGGTCTTCATCTTCGATCGAGTCCGAGCTCACGTTGGGTCTTCCTTGGCAGCTTCGCTGCGATCAGGGCGTAGCTCACCCGCAGATAGTCGTGAAGCTTCGCGTCGGCGAGCGTCCGGCGGTCGGTGCGCTGAATCCAGGTCAAGCCCCGCGAAGCGAGATAGGGCGCGGGACGGAGGCCCGGCAGGTCCTTCAACACCGCGAAGCTGGTGTCCGAGCATTTGAAGGTCACGGCGAATTCGGGCGTCTCCGACCATCCGCCGATCGCGAACACTTTCCCCCCGACCTTCCAGACGCTGGCGTCGCCCCACTGGACGACATGCGTCGCATGGGGAAGGCTGGCGCAGAAGGCGTCGTAGTCTTCGCGGGTCATCGGACTGCTCCACGCGGCGCCGTCCATCAAGCCCTTGACGCCGCAAGCGCGGGAAACACAACCCTGTTATCCCCGCGAGAAGCCTGCCGCAAACAAGGGTCCGAGTGGTCATGGAACCCCTTTTCCCGACCTCCTGCGCCCTCCGAACTGGATGCGCGCCTTTCGCACAGTCAGGGCAGAGGTGGGAGTCAGAACTTCATCGAGTCCTTGAGTTCGCGCAGGCGGTCGAGCTTCTCCTGCGCCACGCGCTTCTGGTCCTCGCCGGCGTCAGCGAGATCCTCCTCGGCGTTCCGGATCTCCCGGTCGAGCTGGGCGGCGTTCAGATGCTCGAACGGGATGGCGGTCTCCGCCAGAAGGACCAGCCCGAGCGGATTGACCTCAGCGAAGCCGCTGCGGACGAAGATCCGGTGATGCCGCCCGGCCGCGTCGTCGATGCCGACGACGCCCGGGCGGACAGACGTCAGGAGCGGCGCGTGGTCGGCCAGGACCTGAAAGTCGCCTTCCTCGCCCGGCACAACCACCGCCTGCGCCGGTCCGCTGAACAGCAGCTTGTCGGGCGACACGAGTTCAAAGGGAAATGTGGCCATCGGGCTTTAGCCTCAGCTTTCGGTTCGGGTCAGGCCGCTTCCGCCGCGAGCTTCTTGGCCTTGTCGATCGCCTGCTCGATCGTGCCCACCATGTAGAAAGCCGCCTCGGGCAGGTTGTCGTACTTGCCCTCGACGATGCCCTTGAAGCCTTTGACGGTGTCCTCGATCTTGACCTGCACGCCGGGCGTGCCGGTGAACACAGCCGCGACGTCGAACGGCTGCGACAGGAAGCGCTCGATCTTGCGGGCACGCGCGACGATCTGTTTGTCCTCTTCCGAAAGCTCGTCCATGCCCAAGATCGCGATGATGTCCTGCAGCGCCTTGTAGCGCTGCAGGACCTGCTGCACCTGGCGTGCAACGTTGTAGTGCTCCTGGCCGACGACGGCCGGGGTCAGCATGCGCGAGGTCGAGTCGAGCGGGTCGACCGCCGGATAGATTCCCTTTTCCGAGATTGCGCGCGACAACACGGTCGTCGCGTCGAGGTGGGCGAAGGAGGTCGCCGGAGCCGGGTCGGTCAGGTCGTCGGCGGGCACGTAGATCGCCTGCACCGAGGTGATCGAGCCCTTGGTGGTGGTGGTGATGCGCTCCTGCAGCGCGCCCATGTCGGTGGCGAGGGTCGGCTGATAGCCGACCGCGGAGGGAATGCGGCCGAGCAGCGCCGAGACTTCCGAGCCCGCCTGGGTGAAGCGGAAGATGTTGTCGATGAAGAACAGCACATCCTGGCCCTGGTCGCGGAAATGTTCGGCGACCGTGAGCCCGGAGAGCGCGACGCGCATGCGCGCGCCCGGCGGCTCGTTCATCTGGCCGAACACCAGCGCGCATTTCGACTTCACGTTCGGATCGGGATGATGCGGGTCGGCGTTGACCTTCGAATTCGATGAACTCGTGATAGAGGTCGTTGCCCTCGCGGGTGCGCTCGCCGACGCCGGCGAACACCGAATTGCCGCCATGAGTCTTGGCGACGTTGTTGATCAGCTCCTGAATGAGCACCGTCTTGCCGACGCCGGCGCCGCCGAATAGGCCGATCTTGCCGCCCTTGGCGTAGGGAGCGAGCAGGTCGACGACCTTGATGCCGGTGATCAGAATCTGCGCTTCCGTCGACTGGTCGACATATTCCGGCGTCGGCTGATGGATCTCGCGCCGGGCTTCCATCTTGATCGGGCCGGCTTCGTCGACCGGTTCGCCGACCACGTTCATGATGCGCCCGAGCGTGCCCTCGCCGACCGGAACCGAGATCGTGCCGCCGGTGTCGACCACCTCCTGGCCGCGAACGAGGCCCTCGGAGATGTCCATCGCGATGCAGCGCACCGAGTTCTCGCCGAGGTGCTGGGCGACCTCGAGCACCAGCCGATTGCCGTTGTTCTCGGTGGTGAGCGCGTTGAGAATCGGCGGCAGATAGCTGTCGAACTTCACATCGACGACGGCGCCGATCACCTGAGTGACCCGGCCAACTGCGTTCGCGATATTCGCCATTTTGACGTCCTCGTTCAATCTTCGGTGTCGCGGGCCACGCGACGGGTTGGATCAGAGCGCCTCGGCGCCCGAAATGATTTCGATCAGTTCCTTGGTGATCATCGCCTGGCGGGTGCGGTTGTAGCGAAGCGTGTATTTCTTCGCCATCTCGCCGGCGTTTCGCGTCGCACTGTCCATGGCGCTCATCTGCGCGCCGAAGAACGAGGCGGCATTCTCGAGCAGCGCGCGATAGATGCGCACGGTCAGCGCCTGGGGCAGGAGGCGGGCGAGGATTTCGCCCTCGTCGGGCTCGTAGTCGTAGGAAGGCGCCTTCTCGTTCTTCTCTCCGAGTTCCGGCGGAATAAGCTGCTGGGCGGTCGGGATCTGGGAGATGACCGACCTGAAGCGCGAAAAGAAGAGGGTGCAGACGTCGAACTCGCCGTCCTCGAACAGCGCGATGACCCTGTCGGCGATCGGACGGGCCGTCTCGTAGTTGATGGTGCGCACGGCGCGCAGGTCGATCATCTCGAGGATCAGCCTCTCGTGCGTGCGGCGCAGCTGGTCGTAGCCTTTCTTGCCGACGCAGATGATCTTCACCGTCTTGCCTTCGGCCAGAAGCGCGTTGGTCTTCTCGCGCGCCAAGCGGACGATCGCGGTGTTGAAGGCCCCGCAGAGTCCGCGCTCCCCGGTGCAGACGACAAGGAGGTGGGTCTGGCTCGAGCCCGAGCCGACCAGCAGACGCGGGCCCTGGCCCTCCTTGGCGGCGCCGGCGAGATTGGTCAGAACCGCCTCGACCCGCTCGGCGTAGGGCCGCGTGGCCTCGACCGCCGACTGGGCGCGGCGCAGCTTCGAGACGGCGACCATCTGCATCGCCTTGGTGATCTTCTGCGTCGACTTGACGGAGGCGATCCGGTTTCTGAGTTCCTTGAGCGACGGCATCGCTTGGCGTCTCCGCCCCGCGCTTTATGTCGCGCGCGAGGGCCGGTTAGGGGTCAGGGGATCAGGCGAAGCTCGCGGCGAAGCCGTCGACCGCCGACTTGAGCTTGGCCTCGACGTCGCCCGGCAGATCGTTGGACGCGCGGATCGACTCGAGAACTTCGGGGTGCTTCGAGCGCAGCGAGGCGAGCAGCCCGTCCTCAAACGGACGCACCTGGCTGAGCGCAAGCTTGTCGAGGTAGCCGTTGACGCCGGCGTAGATCACGCAGACCTGCTCCTCCATCTTGAGCGGGGAGAACTGAGGCTGCTTCAGGAGCTCGGTCAGGCGCGCGCCGCGGTTCAGGAGGCGTTGGGTGACCGCGTCGAGGTCGGAGCCGAACTGGGCGAAGGCGGCCATCTCGCGGTACTGGGCGAGTTCTCCCTTGATCTTGCCGGCGACCTTCTTCGTCGCCTTGGTCTGCGCCGAGGAGCCGACGCGCGACACCGAGAGGCCGACGTTCACCGCCGGGCGGACGCCCTGATAGAAGAGGTCGGTCTCGAGGAAGATCTGGCCGTCGGTGATGGAGATGACGTTGGTCGGGATGTAGGCCGACACGTCGTTTGCTTGCGTCTCGATGATCGGCAGCGCGGTCAGCGAGCCAGAGCCGTTGTCCTTGTTGAGCTTGGCGGCGCGCTCGAGCAGGCGAGAATGCAGATAGAAGACGTCGCCGGGATAGGCTTCGCGCCCCGGCGGGCGACGCAAGAGGAGCGACATCTGGCGGTACGCCACCGCCTGCTTGGAAAGGTCGTCATAGATTATGACCGCGTGCATGCCGTTGTCGCGGAAATACTCGCCCATCGCGCAGCCGGAGAACGGGGCGAGGAACTGCATCGGGGCCGGGTCGGAAGCGGTGGCGGCGACGACGATCGAATATTCGAGAGCGCCGTGCTCCTCGAGGACCTTGACGAACTGGGCGACAGTCGAGCGCTTCTGGCCGATCGCGACGTAGACGCAGTAAAGCTTCTTGTTCTCGTCGTCGCCCTGGTTCAGGGGCTTCTGGTTGAGGATGGTGTCGAGCGCGATCGCGGTCTTGCCGGTCTGGCGGTCGCCGATAATCAGTTCGCGCTGGCCGCGCCCGATCGGGATCATCGAATCGATCGCCTTGAGGCCGGTCGCCATCGGCTCGTTGACCGACTTGCGCGGAATGATGCCCGGCGCCTTGACGTCGACGCGGGCGCGGCGGGAAGCGTTGATCGGGCCCTTGCCGTCGATCGGGTTGCCGAGCGCGTCGACGACGCGGCCGAGAAGCTCCTTGCCGACCGGGACGTCGACAATCGCGCCGGTGCGCTTGACCGTCTGGCCTTCCTTGATCTCGCGGTCGGCGCCGAAGATCACGACGCCGACGTTGTCCGTCTCGAGGTTCAGCGCCATGCCGCGCGTGCCGTTCTCGAACTCGACCATCTCGCCGGCCTGGACCTTGTCGAGGCCGTAGGCCCGGGCGATGCCGTCGCCGACGCTCAGCACCTGACCGACTTCGGTCACCTCCGCCTCGGCGCCGAAATTGGCGATCTGGCTCTTGAGAATCGAAGAAATTTCTGCGGCGCGGATGTCCATCAGCCGACCTCTTTCATGGCTAGGCGAATTGCGTTGAGTTTGGTCTTGAGCGAGCCGTCGACCATGCGCGAGCCGAGCTTGACCATCAGGCCGCCGATGATCGACGGGTCGACCTTGACGTCGAGATCGACTTCCCGGCCGCCAGAGGCGGCTTTCAGCTGGTCCTTGAGCGCAGAAAGGTTGGCGTCGGAAAGCGCCATTGCGCTCGTCACCTCGGCGCGCGTGACGCCGCGGCTCGCGTCATAGAGTTTTTTGTAATCCGCGATCATCGCCCGCAAGGTGAAGAGTCGGCGCTTGACCGTGACAAGACGGACGAAGTTGGCGGCGATTCCGCCAATTTCGGCTCGGGCGAGAAGGGCGTCAAGCGCTTTGAGCTGATCGGTGGCGGAGAACACCGGACTGCGGACAAGCCGCTGGAGATCGGGGCTTTCGACGATGAGGCTGTCAAGTTTCATCAGCGACTCGGCGACGGCCTCGGTCTGACGGTCGTCCTGGGCGAGCGAGAAAAGGGCGGATGCATAGCGCCCGGCGACGCCGGAAACGAGTGTTTCTTGTTGTGCCAAAGCTCGTAACCCCAGAAGGCGCCGAAAGCGTGCCGGCGAAGCCTTTCGACCGTCGCCAAACCCCGGAATTCGTGAGGATTCCGCTTCGCGAAAGTGAGCGCGCGGGCCGGTCCGACCCCAAAGGCGGGGGTTGCCTAACATAGGACTTTTCATGGCGCAACCCGCGAAACCGCGGGAATCCGGGGACCTCGACCAAAGGCGAAAATGCGCCCTCGGCAGGCTTCAGCCGAGGGCCGAACTCCAACCAGAGCCGGGGTGGGACTGAAAGGAGCGGAATACCGCAACCATACAGGCGAAGCGGGCTTCCGTCGCGCCAGGTCCCGTTCTCGCGTAGCCAGGCGTCGCCCGTATTTCTCGGTCGAGCGCCGTTCCCGCTTGCGGTTATGGTGATGCGGGTCCTAGAAAGCGCTCCTGACGGAGGGAACAGGCGATGGAGAACGTCGGCGCGGCCCCGGACGTCCGGGCTGACCATGAGACCCTCGTTCGCGAAGGCATTGTCGGACTGAAGCGGGCGTTTTCACGCGCATTCGCCGAGGCCATGCGCGAGGACATGACGACGGCGTTCTGGGACGCGATCCAGCGTCCGCGGGGGGCGATCGGTCGAGGCCCGCGGCGCTGGTATGTCGAGATTCATCCGCAGATGTTCGGCGGCTTCGTCGATCTGTGCGCGCATCCCTGGGTTGCGGCCATGTGTGCAGCGACGCTCGGACCGGACTACAAGATCGTCGAGATCGGTTTCGACACGCCGTTCCAGGGGGCCATGAACCAGCCCTGGCATCGGGACTTCCCTTCTCCGCCCGAGACCTGGCGTGACCGCCGCATCACGTCGCTCGCCTTCAACCTGACCGGCGTGGACGTAACGCCCGACATGGGACCGTTCGAGATCGCTCCGGGCACGCAGTGGGACGACGGGCGGACGTGGAAATACGAAATGTTTCCGCCGGAGGATATCTGGCCGCGGTATGCGGAGCGGGCGGTGCGCAAGTACCCGCAGATGGGAGACATCTCCTGCCGTTCGGCGCTCACCATCCATCGCGGCACGGCGCATCCGTCTCCCGTTGCCCGTCCGGTGATGGTGCTCGGGGTCGATGCGCCCGGCGCCGGCCACGACAAGCTGCACGATCTGATGGTGACGCAGGATTATTACGACGCCCTGCCGCCGGTCGTGCGCGGCCACCTCGTCTGCCGGGTGGTGGACGAGCTTGCGCCGGTGACCCAGAAGCACGACATCGAAGGGCTCGTGATGGGCGTGCCCTGAAAAGTTCGGGCGGTTCCCTTCCCGCCCACGCCCTGCTATCCCCGGCCCATGACCGCCCATCCGCTCGAGAACATCCGCAACTTCGCCATCGTCGCCCACATCGACCACGGCAAGTCGACGCTCGCCGACCGGCTCATCCAGCAGACCGGAACCGTGGCGGAGCGCGACATGGTCGAGCAGGTGCTCGAACTCGATGGATATCGAGCGCGAGCGCGGCATCACCATCAAGGCCAACACGGTGCGGCTCGAATACCAGGCGAAGGACGGCAAGACCTACATCCTCAACCTGATGGACACGCCGGGCCATGTCGACTTCGCCTACGAGGTGTCGCGTTCGCTCGCCGCCTGCGAGGGGTCGCTCCTCGTCGTCGACGCGAGCCAGGGGGTCGAGGCGCAGACGCTCGCCAATGTCTATCACGCCCTCGATGCGGGGCACGAGATCGTGCCGGTCTTGAACAAGATCGACCTGCCGGCCGCGGAGCCCGACCGAATCAAGGAGCAGATCGAGGACGTCATCGGCCTCGACGCCTCGCAGGCGGTGCCGATTTCGGCCAAGACCGGGCTCAACATCGAGGCCGTGCTCGAGGCGATCGTCGCCCGCCTGCCGCCGCCGAAGGGCGACGACACGGCGCCGCTCAAGGCGCTCCTGGTCGATTCCTGGTACGACGCCTATCTCGGCGTCGTCGTCCTGGTGCGGGTGATCGACGGCTTCTTCAGGAAGGGCATGCGGATCCGGATGATGGGGTCGGGCGCTTCCTACGAGGTCGACCGGATCGGCGTGTTCAAGCCCAAGATGACGGAAATCGACAGCCTCGGACCGGGCGAGGTCGGCTACATCACCGCCCAGATCAAGCAGGTGGCCGACACCCGCGTCGGCGACACGCTCACCGACGATCGGCGTCCGACGGCGCACGCGCTGCCGGGCTTCAAGCCGGCCCAGCCGGTCGTCTTCTGCGGCCTGTTCCCGACCGACGCGGCCGACTTCGAGGCCTTGCGCGCCGCCATGGGCAGGCTGCGTCTCAACGATGCGAGCTTTTCCTACGAGATGGAGACGTCCGCCGCGCTCGGCTTCGGCTTCCGCTGCGGGTTCCTCGGCCTCCTGCATCTCGAGATCATCCAGGAGCGGCTCGAGCGGGAGTTCAACCTCGACCTGATCGCCACGGCGCCGTCGGTCATCTACAGGATCGCGCTGACCGACAAGACCACAATCGAGCTGCACAATCCGGCCGACATGCCGGACCCGGTCAAGATCGCCGAGATCAGGGAGCCGTGGATCAAGGCGACCATCCTCACCCCCGACGACTATCTCGGCGCGATCCTGAAGCTCTGCCAGGACCGGCGCGGAACCCAGGTCGACCTCAATTACGTGGGCAAGCGGGCGATGGTGGTGTACGAACTGCCGCTGAACGAGGTCGTGTTCGACTTCTACGACCGGCTGAAGTCGATCTCCAAGGGCTACGCCTCGTTCGACTATACGCTCGCCGACTACCGCCCCGGCGACCTCGTGAAGATGTCGATCCTGGTCAATGGCGAGCCGGTCGACGCGCTGTCGATGCTGGTCCACCGCGACCGCGCCGACAGCCGGGGCCGGGCGATGGTCGAGAAGCTCAGGGAACTGATCCCGCCGCACATGTTCCAGATCCCGGTCCAGGCGGCGATCGGGGCGAAGATCATCGCCCGCGAGACGATCCGGGCCCTGCGCAAGGACGTCACCGCCAAATGCTACGGCGGCGACGCCACCCGCAAGCGCAAGCTTCTGGAGAAGCAGAAGGCCGGCAAGAAGAAGATGCGCCAGTTCGGGAAGGTCGACATCCCGCAGGAGGCGTTCATCCAGGCGCTGAAGATGGACAGCTGAGCCGAGGGAGGCGCGGTCGACGACCACCCCTCGCGAATCCGTCGCCTCGCCTACGTTTTCAATACGATAGGCGCCAAGATCTGCAACTCTCAACGACCTCGTCAGCCAAGGCCAGTCCATGCCGGTCAGGGGCTTGCGATTCCGTCGGGGGTGAACTAAGTTCGATGGACTAAATCAGAGGCGAGCCGATGCGCACCGTCAACATTCACGAGGCCAAGACGCACCTCTCGCGGCTCGTCGACGCCGCGGCCAAAGGCGAGCCGTTCATCATCGCCAAGGCGGGCAAGCCGCTGGTCAAGGTCGTGCCGATCGACGCGCCCGCCGCGCCGAAGCGCTTTGATTTCATGGCCGGCCAGTTCACCGTGCCGGACGACTTCGACACGATGTATCAGGAGGAAATCGAAAAGATGTTCTATGGCGACGACGAGTGAGGCTCCTGCTCGACACCCACATTCTCCTCTGGACCATCGCCGAAAGCCGGAGGCTCTCCGCGGAGGCGCGCGCTCTGATTGGAGACGCCGGGAGCGATATGATTTTCAGCGTCGTCAGCCTCTGGGAGGTTGCGATCAAGACCGGCCGCGGCCGCGACGATTTTCAAATCGACGTCGGTTCGCTTCGCCGACAGCTGCTCGACAACGGCTATGCAGAACTTGCGGTCGCCGGAGCGCATGTGGTTGCGCTCGCGGCCCTGCCTCCGCTCCACAAGGACCCGTTCGACCGCATGCTCGTCGCCCAGGCGATGGCCGAAGGCGTGACCCTTTTGACCGCCGATCCGGCGGTGGCGAGATACCCGGGGCCGGTCCGGCTCGTCTGAGCAGCGCGGTCGCGGGCCGACAGCGTGACCTGGATTCAGCGTCAAGAAATTGAAGTTCCCCGTTGGCCTTGAGGGATCAAGGAGATAGTTTTGGTTTGCGACTCGAAAACCATCACCATCGGGGTGCGGGGATGTTGGCACAGGGCGTGCTCGATTTCCAATACGAGAGTGATTCGTCGCGCCATGGGTTGACGTCGTTGGCCGGTCTTGCGGTCTATCTCGATCTGGTGAAGGCCAGTGGGCTGGGGGCGGCGATCCAGCGACATGTTGGCGTGGCGGATGGGCGGCGGAGCCGAGGCGCTGGCGACGATCCTCGACGCGCGCGCGAGGATCCGCGCGCTCGCGCATGGACCGGCCGGATGACGCAAAACCACTCGCTCCCCATCCGAAACCGCGCGTCCGCGGCCGCCGCCTGGAGCGGTCATGATAAACCGCGTCCGCGCGAAAGCGGCCCGGCTCGCGCAAGTTGCACCCGATCGTTGCAGGACTCGCGGCGCGCGAAGACGAAGCAGAGGAGGTGACCGAAAACTCGACGCCGTGACCTTGCCAGCCCCTCGAGACCGCAAAATCGGTCACGCCAAGGCGCGCGCCCAGATTTGATCGGGGATTGTGGGGGCTCGATCCCATTGACTTAGCGCGTTTGTGACTTTACCTTAATCCATAATAAAAATTTAGTAATACGAGGAAACGCGGTCCGAAAGGATTGGGCCCATGGATTTCATTGAGAGAATTTTCGGTCTGTCCCCGGATGGCGGGTCTGGCTCACTCGAAGCGATGTTGGTCACCCTGCCTCTTGTGATCGTGGGTTTGGCTGTGATCTTCCGCAGCAATTCGCGGTTGAGACGACGAGACTAACGGATAGCCCTTGACAGACCACCTGTCGCGACGTCTGCGACAGACGCGCAACAGGCCGCGTGCGTCGCCCGAGGCGCGCCGTTACGCAGGAGGAAATCGATGGCAAAAGGAAGCACGAAGGGCCGCGAGACATCGAAGACCGCGACAACAGTTCGCGGCAAGAGACGCGTGCGACACTACGGCGGGCCGCTCGAGTGGCTGTCGCCGATGCTCGAAGAGGCCTATACGAAGCTCCGGCCCAAGGAAGAATTGGAGTCGGACGACGGAGAACGCAAAGCTCCAAAGAAGGCGAAGGGGAAGGGCAAGCCGGCGATATTCGCCAGCGCTCATAGTCAGGGCCTTGGCGAATCTGTTCTGGCGCAGTTGCCGCGCTCGCATTGGGAAGACCAGCTGCTGGAGTTTCGCAAGCGCAAGGCGTCCGTCCAGCTGCGGATTGCTCCGGGGGCTTTCATTGCTCCCGGAATGCCGGCTCTTCCAGGTCAGAACAATTGGACGCCCATTGGCCCTTCGGTCGTGGCGCGCGGCCAAACAGCAAACCGCGCAGCCATTAGCGGGCGCGCGGCGGGGATTGCGATCGCTCCCGGCGGCGCGCGCGCCTACGTAGCAAGCGCCAATGGCGGAGTGTGGCGCTCCGACGATGGGGGCCGAAGCTGGGTGTCCACGATGGACGGTTTCGACCTCGACCCCACGAGCGTCGCCAGCGCAAGCCTGGTTTGTGGCGCTATCGCTATCGATCCTGCCGCTCCCGACCGGGTCTACGTCGGCACCGGAGAGGGCGACACCGACGGGATCTTTTCCGCTCGCATCGTGAACGCCCTTCCCGCGTACCGCGGCATCGGCCCGATTCGAAGTGATGACGGAGGAGGGTCCTGGATCCAGGAGTTGAGCACGCCTTCACTTGCGGGATTTTCGTTTTTCCAGATCGCCGTCGATCCGGCCGACCGCGAACACTGCGTCGCTGCGACCTCCAACGGCCTTTACGAGCGGACACCGGATGGAGGAGGGTTCACCTGGACTCGCCGCCGCAACGGGGTTCACGCCAGCGTCGTCGTCGCACGAAGCGCGGGTGTCACCTCCTGGTTCGCGGCGCCGCTGGGCGGACCTGTCGTCCAATCGTCGGACGGCGCCGCATGGGCGTCCATCGGGGCGGGTTTTCCGGCCGGCGTCGGCCGGATCGCCTTGGGCGTTCAACACGACAATCCGAATGTCCTCTACGCTCTCATCGCCACCACCGGGGGCGCCCTGCACAGCGTCCGCCGGCTCGATGGGATGTCCGGCGCCTGGACAAACGCCTCGGGCGGGCCCGCCATGCTCAACGGAAATCAGGGCGACTACGATCTTTGCATCGCGGTCGATCCCAACAACGCAAACCTCATCTACCTAGGCGGCGATTTCTTTAACGCTGACCCCTTTCCTGGGTCGATCTGGCGTTGCGCTGTCTCGCCCAGCGGGTCGGCCTTCTCTATGGCCGCGACGTCCATCGGCCAGAATGCGCACGCGGACGTGCATGTCCTCGTTCACTCGCCTGGCGATTCCAACACCCTTTGGGCCGGTACCGACGGGGGCGTCTTTGTCAACATCAACCCCACCGGCGCGGGGACATTCGAGTCGCGCAACACCGGCCTTGCGACGCTGTGCACCAATTTCATTTCGCAGCATCCTCTCGAACCGGCGGTTCTTTTTGCCGGATTGCAGGACAACGGCACCGCTCGCTGCACCGGAGAAGAGGTATGGCGTCACGTGCTCTTCGCCGACGGCGGCTACTGCGTCGTGAATTGGAACGATCCCTTCAAGGTGCTGCTCTACGCGAACGGAAACGTCTTTCGCGCTACGGACGGAGGACAGGGTTACGCCATCAACCCGTTCAGCCTGGGTTCCTGGACCCAGGTGACCCCGCCTATCAGCTCCGGCATCATGGCGTCTCCCTTGGTGGGGACTCCGCTCAACTCCGCCAGCCCCGCCGAAGCCGACATCGTGGCCTTTGGTTCCGGTCCCCAGATTTTCTTTTCTTCCGACTTCGGCTCCTCCTGGCCGGACGTCGTGACGCTTCCCGCCGGTTCCGGTTCGGCGTTTTCGATGGTTTTCGCGTCGGCCAAGCGGCTCTTCGTCGGCACGACCATCGGCCGCGTTTTTCGGCTGGACCGGAGCGCCTCCGGGGTGACGGCGACTCGCCTCGACAATGCGGCCGGAGGAAGCCTGCCGCTTGCCGGACTGATCACCGACATCGCTGTCGATACGTCCGACGCGACCCTCGGCTCTATCTTCATAAGTTTCGGCGGGACCGGCGATTTTCGGCATGTGTGGCGGTTCAACGGAACGGCTTGGCAAGCCCGCAGCGGCACAGCGGGCAGCGGCGGGGAGCTGCTCGACGTTGAACATAACGCCATTGCGTTCGATCGCCTGACGAATCGGGTCCACGTGGGCGCCGACATTGGAGCGTGGGAATCCGCCGACGGCGGGAATACCTGGACTCCGCTTTCGAACGGTCTGCCCGACGCCCCTGTCTATGACCTCCAAATTCATCCCACCACGCGCCTCCTGCGCGCCTGTCTGCACGGAAGAGGTCTGTTTGAGCTCAAGCTGGACGCGCCAGCGCTTCCCGATGTGGAGCTCTACATCCGCGACACCGTCCTCGACACCGGCCGCGGGGTCAACACGGACGGCCGCAGCGACCCCTCCGTCTTTCCCACGGGCCCCGTCGTTCACTATCTCAGCCCCAACATCAAAGTCGATGTCCCTACTCCCGCCGGCTATCAGACTCCAACGACGGATATCGATTTCCTCACCTTCAACGAGATCATCGTCGATGGCAGCAACGGCGTGGGGACCAACTCGCCCCCGCCGACGGTGCACAACCGCGTCTATGTCGAAGTGCACAACCGAGGGCGGTTCGACGCCGCGAACGTGCAAGTGATGGCCGCCCTGAACAATGCGTCGGCGGGACTCCGCCTGCTGCCGGCAGGCTACACGGCGAATGTCGTCGCGGGAACACCGCTTCCCGGACCGGACTGGACAACGCTCGGCGTACGGACAATTCCCCTTCTCAGGGCAGGGTCCCCACGGGTTGTCGCATTTGATCTGCCGTCGACAGTCCTCCCGATGCCGGCGAGCCTTCCTGGACAGTCCCACTACTGCCTCGTGGCCTTCATACATGCGGCGCAGGACCCGTTCAGTTCGACCCAGCGCAACGTCGATCTACTGACGCTCGCCGACCGGAAGGTCGGCCAGAAGAATCTCCATATCGTCGAGTTCATCGGCGCGCCGCCGCCACCGAGCGCTGGCGGCGGCATGTGGGCGATGCTGCTTGTCAACGGCGTATTCGCAGAGGCGGCGCGTTTGGTGGACCTCGTCTTTGACGCCCGGCGCTTCCCGGGCGCGCTGCACGTGGTGCTGCCGCCGCCGCTGTTTCCCAAGGACCCGAAGAAGCAGGCAAAAGGATTCCGTATAGGTTCAAAAAGCACCGTGACAAATTGGCAGAAGAACTACTGGAAAGTGGTGGAACGACTGTTCAACGAAGCAAAATACCCCGAGCAGCAATTCAGGCTCTTGTCGGAGTCCATGAAGAAGGTCGCTCCGCAAGTTCCCCTGGTTGCCAAGGGAGGAGGGGTGGCGAGAATCAGCGCGCTCGCGATTGCGCCCAACGACAGGCATGCGATTTTCCTCCGCATTGATCCGCCCGCCAAAGCAAAACCAGGCGCGCAATGGAGCTTCGATGTGAGCCAGCAAGATCCGAAGAACGGACAATTGCTGGGCGGGTCGCGATATCAGGTCGTCGTCAATCGGAAGGCATAGCTCGGCCTCGCCCCTCCTCGTCCGGCGGAAAGAGTGGCGCTGGTCGAGCGAGATCGCGGATGGGCGTCCGTCCACGCCGCCGGCCAGCCGCCAGGCCAACCGACCATTGCCCGGGTAACCACCCCCACTGCAATCGCGCCCTTCAGGTCGAGCCGAAGGGCACGAAGGACGCACGAAGTTCACCAGATCATTCGGGTTCGGAAGCGGATCGCCATCCATCGAATTCGCATCAAAACTGCCGCAAATGCAGCCTGCGCGTTTAGCCGCCTGGCAACCGCCGCGCTGTTACAGATCCTCCGGAGTGACTCTTCAGTTGCGGCGTCTCATTCAGAGAGAGAGCGCACACATGCACGTTCTGGTTTTGGCGTCGCAAAAGGGCGGATCGGGAAAGACCACGCTGTCCGGCCATCTTGCGGTGGAAGCGCAGAATGCCGGCGTAGGCGTGGTCGCGCTGATCGACACGGATCCGCAGGGCAGCCTGTCGCATTGGTGGAACGCCCGCGCGGCGCGCGAACCCTTGTTCGCCAAGGTCGGCCTGCTGGAACTGGGAGAGGCGCTGGAGCATCTCAGCCGTTCCGGCATCAAGCTCGCGGTGATCGACACGCCGCCCGCAATCACCGAATCGATCTCGACCGTGATCGGCTACGCCGATCTCGTGATCCTGCCGACGCGCCCGAGTCCGCACGATCTGCGCGCCGTCGGCGCCACGGTGGACATCGTCGAGCGCCACGGCAAACCGGTGCTGTTCGTCGTCAACGGGGCCACGCCGCGCGCGCGCATCACCGGCGAAGCGGCGGTGGCGCTGTCGCAGCACGGAACCGTGGCGCCCGTCACGATCCATCACCGCGTCGATTTCGCCGCCTCGATGGTGGATGGACGCACGGTGGGCGAAGTGTTGGCCAAGTCCGCTTCCGCCAAGGAAATCCGGGAACTCTGGGTCTACGTGCAGGACCGTCTGGCGCGGCTGAAGCACGACGCCGATTTCGCGCCCAAAGTCGTACCGCAGACTTTCGCCATCAGCGGCCTTTCGTCGGCCGATGGCTCCGAACCCGCCGCCGCCGGCGATTCCGTCAAACCGATCGGCCTGCCCGTTCCGCCGCCGCCGACGACGCCGGAACCCTATGCCGGCGTCGAGCGCCGTTCGGGCCCCGACCGAAGAAGCGCCGCCAGCGAACCTTACACCGGCGTCGAGCGCCGTTCGGGCCTCGACCGAAGAGACGCCGCCGGTGATACGCCGCGCGGCTTCGGCTCCGGTGAGCGCCCTGCGCCGCCGCCCTTCGGGCGGCGCAACACAGACCATAGCATTGACCCATCACTTCGGGAGAGCCGCCCGTGAGTTCAGCGAAATTCGAAGCCCTCTCCGCAAGTCTGCTTGCACGCAAGGGCGAAGCCGCGCCGTCTGTTTTCGCGCCTGTCAGGGCGTCGCCACGTCCGGCGCTGGTCCCGCGTCACGACTGGCCCGCGTCGCCGAAGCTGCCGCCCCCTCCTTCCGAACCGCAGCAACCGGACAATTCCGACAAGCTGCGTCGCATTGTGGTTTCCATCACGCACGAAGATCTGGAGCGGCTCTGCATCGTGGCGATCAAGAAGGGCGCCAGCCGGCAGGATATCGTGCGCGGCGCCCTCCACGATTATTTTCGCAAGCTCTCAGAAGAGTTCCCGCACCCTTGCGCTTGCGTAGAAGTCGGATGCTGCCGTTCCGGAGCGGCATGCTGAAACCGAACGCGCGGGCGGCGCGCCCTGCGCATCCCGTCCGACATCCATCGAGCAAACAGTGTTGCTGCGTGACGAGCTCGTCCATCGCGTGTCGTACGAATTGGAATTGATGACCTCCGATTGTGGGACGGCGCCTGCGCGACGTCCGCCATCGACATTACGACTGTTGATGAACGGGATGCTCGGGCGCAAGACGGTCAAGTGACATTTCAAGCTGGCCCCGGTAGCGTTCGCCAACACGGTCGCGCGTATCGTCTTCGTGCTTTTGACCAGTGGTGGGCAGCGCCCCGAGAATGACGGAGGGGCATCCACATTATTGTCCATTGCCGCCGCCGAAAGCTATAGGCATATTGCTGCCTGCTCCAGCGCATCGTGTTCCTGGGCAATTTCAGAGCGGGGTTGCCTCACGACGGTTTTATCCCCAATCGTGCAGCAATTCATTGAAGCGTCAGCACTGAACGAAGATGCTGTCGAGATTCAAGCAGACAACGAGGCAAAGATCTCGTCGTGTAACTCTGTAAGTCGGCTATCGTGTTTAAAAACATAATCTGCAAATTCCAATATTGTTTCTGTGTTTTCCTCGATTGCCTCGTGTCGAAATTTACGCGCTGCAGTAAGTTCGAACCGAGATTTTTTGACGAGTCTGAATATTAATGACTGGTCATCAATGAGACGATTTCTTCGCTCCTGTAATTTCTGTGTGTCCTTCCAAAATAATTCAAGTTCTTTTGAATAAGTGTCTCCACAGCGGAGTTTTACAACGGCAATATACGCGTCAAGTTTTTTTCCTGACCCTAGGATTTGGGTCGTTAGACATAACCCAGGATCCTTTTTTATTCCTCCTATTTCAAGCGTATAAATGTCGATCGTCCGTTCAAAAGCCGCCCATGTATTCGCAACAAAGCCGAGCGCCCCAAAGCGACAAAGCGCGTCAGTGAATTTCCCAGGATCGGGACCAAGCGAAGACTCCAATCCCTTGTCTTCCATGACGACACGCTCCTATGCGTCCGGATAATCACCGAGATTGTTTGATAAAATCTGAAATCAAACGCCAAAATGCAGGGCATTGAACCGCTCATAAGGCTTGGCGGTGTGCGATCTCGAGATCCACGAGATGCGGAACTGCGAGGAGGGCCGGAGCGTCGACGACGATCACCGAGAAGGCAACCGGACAGCGATTTGCCTGCGAGCGCGGCGCGCGCCCGAGGGTGCGCGCGGTCGCGACAGCCGGTCTACGGCGTCCGTTCGACGCCAAGCGCCCGGGCGAGGTCCGCGCCGCTCATGCCGGTGTTGTAGACCGCCGTCCCCGGATCGAAGGAGCGCGCGCTCGCGAGCGGGCCAACGACGACGGGCTCGAACCCCGCGTCGCGGACGAGACGCGCGGCGGCGTCGAGCGCCGCGGCGTCGTCGCCTGCGAGCGGGATGCCGACGCGCTCTCCGGCGCGATGCGCCTCCGTCCGCAGGGTCTTGAAATAGACCGAGTTGAAGGCCCGCACCAAACGGGCGCCGGGCAGGAGTTTCGCGACGGGAACGCCGGCGCCTTCGCCGGCGGCGATCGCATCCCTCGCGAAATCGCCGTCGCGCCCGGGATAGGGGTTGGCGGAATCGAGCACCACCTTGCCCGACACGAGCGACGCGATCGCCGGCGCGAGCGCCGGCCACGCTCCGTAGGGGATCGAACAGAAGACGACCTCACCGAACCGCGCGGCCTCCTCCGGCGAACCCGCCGACGCGTTCGGCCCAGCTTCGGCGAGCAGCGGCCCCAGCGATTCCGGATGGCGCGTTCCGAAGCGGACCGAATGGCCCGCCTTTGCCCAGAGCACGCCGACCGTACCCCCGATCATGCCCGCGCCAATCACGCCGATGTTCATGATGATCCTCCTGAGGCTTCGACGGACCGTCATTGAGCGCCGACCGCCCTGTCGCCACTGGATTGCTTCGTCGCTACGCTCCTCGCAATGACCGGCGCCAATGAAAGACCTCTGCGCAGCGACATTCAAGCCCCGCCCCGTGGCGCGAAATGATGTGCGGGCAGAGCGGACGAGCGGGGACGAGGCGAGCCGGAGAACATTCGGGCCCGCTTGACGCCGGTCGGCGTTAGGGTGGACGAAGGCGTGGGTGATCTCTGAAAACAAGCGAGGGAGCAGCAGCCATGGACGACGCGGTGCGGGAGAAGATCCTCGCCATCCTCGACGAGGCGACCGACATGACGATCGCGACTGTGCGCCCCGACGGTTTTCCGCAGGCGACGGCGGTCGGCTTCGTCCATGACGGCGTCAGCCTCTACTTCGGCACGGCGGGAGATTCGCAGAAGGCGCGCAACATCGAACTCTGCGACAAGGTTTCGCTGACCGTGACGCTCCCCTACGACCGATGGGAGCAGATCCGCGCGCTGTCGATGGGCGCGCGGGCGAGCCGCCTGTCCGACCCCGCCGAGATCGCCAAGGTTGGCCGCCTGATGTTGAAGAAGTTCCCGCAAGGCGCGGATTTCGGGCCGGAGGAAGCCGACAGCATCGCGCTGTTCGCCGTCCGGCCGGTGGTGATCTCGGTTCTCGATTACCGCAAGGGCTTCGGCCACACCGAACTGGTCGAGGTGTAGGCCGGCCGCCGCCGGCGGAGATGCCTGCGTCGAGAACGATCGGGGCCGAAAATGCGCTCGCCGGCATCTTATGCGTTCGGTCAGGCCATGGCCGACTCGAAGTCCGCCAGGTCGGCATAGCGTGACGAGAAGGCGATCCGGTTCGGGTTGCCGCCGATGGCTATTCTGATATGGACCTCGCGCTTGAACGCGTCCTTGATGTGTTTGGTGACCTCACGGGCAAACGCCATCGCGTCAGCGTTCTTGCCGGGCGCGATATACCCCAGCCCCATTCGATTGGTCTGACGATCTCGTTTTGTTTCCCGTCGCGCCAGCGCCGCGCAAGCGGCCTGAAGCAGGACGGTCGAATCAAGAACGGGAGGAGAACCGACCAGGAGACGTGCGACGCGCTTATGGATCCGCTGACGCCACTATTTGTTGCGCCACACGATTTGTTGCGCCAAGGGGCCTTCGACCAAACTACCGCCAAACTCTCGGCGTACGCTCCCCGACTCGCGCGAACGAGCGGGCGGTCTACGGGCGCGCGGCATAGGCAACAGACGGGGACGTGGGAGGTTCGTGATGAGCAGTCACGCAATCGTTCACGGTCGGCCCGATCTCTCGCTGAAAGAGCGAGTCGCGCATCTGCGCCTCGCATCGACGAAGACATGGAGCCTGACCGTCCGGCGCGTCACCGGCGTGAGGATTCCGGCGGCGGCGGCGCAGCGGCCCTGGATGACGGAAACCGAAGCGAAGGCCCGGCGCGGCCGACACTTGATGAACGACAATCCGGCGTCCGGGTGAGGTCTCCTGGTCGGAAAGCGCGGGTCCCGGGCAGCGAGACGCCCCGTTCGGACCGCGACGCCCATGCGGGGATTCTGACTTGGCTCAGGGTCCCTGCAATTCGACAGTGACGCCGTTGGGGTCCTTCAGGAAGCACTGGCGGATTTCGGTTCCCGGAACGGGCTTGGGCCTCGTGTAGCGCAGGTTCAGCCTGTCGAGCCGCTTGAGCGCCTCGTCGAGCGCATCATAGGCAAAGGCGACGTGATCGACGGCAGGCGCCGCCTGCGCGGCCGGTTCGGTCGCAAGCGTGAGATGGACGGCGGGCTTGTCCCCGTCATAAAGCCACGCGCCGGGAAAGCCGAAGGAAGGCCGGTCCCCGTTCGTGAGGCCGACGGCCTCGACGTAGAAGGCCACAGTCGCCTCGATGTCCTCGGCGCGGATGTTCACGTGGTGCAGACGGACGGCCATGCTCGCCTCCTTTCCCCCGACGTCTCTCCCGGACGTTAGGCTAGCGCGGATCGGCCCGCAGCGCCACGCCCTGCCATCCGACGCGCCCTGCGGGCGGCGGCTTTTCTTTTTTCGGCGGTTGATCGGCGTCAAACCAAAGTCTGACAATTGATGTATGGGGTTGGCGAATGAACAAAAAAGGGGGGCATGAACCCGGAGGTGGAGGATGGGCGCTTGCCCCGTCGTTCGACGTGACGGGCCGGCGAAGCTGGTTCTCGCCGAAATGCGCCCGCGCCAGCACAGAAGGCGCGGGTCGAGGCGAGGCGCGTGACGTTCGTCCAGGCGCGCGTCGCCTTCGCGCGCTTCGTTGTCACGGCGCCGCAGCGGCCCTGGGTCAGCGACAGCGAACTCGAGGCGCGGCGCGCCCGTAGTCTGATGGAGGACAATCCCGCGGCCGGCTGACGCCGGACGCCCTCCCGCGAGGGTCAGGCCTTTCTTTTGTCGGATTGGGGCGCGCGAATGGACGACCGCAGTCGCGCCATCGCGGTCGCCGGAGAGTTTTGGGGGAGGGGAAACACATGCCCGACAAACGCTGGCGCAAGAGGTTGCTCGGCAACCGGGCGCTGTCGCCGGAAACCCTGATGATGGGCTATGGCTACGACCCGTTCCTGTCGGAGCGGTCGCTGAAGCCGCCCGTCTTTCAGACGTCGACCTTCGTCTTCCGCACCGCCCAGGACGGCAAGGAGTTCTTCGAGCTGGCCTATGGGCTGCGCCAGAAGCGGCCGAACGAGGAACCGGGCCTCATCTACAGCAGGATCAACAATCCCGATCTCGAAATGCTCGAGGACCGGCTGGCGATCTGGGACGAGGCCGAGGGCAATCTGTCGTTCGCCTCGGGGATGGCGGCCATTTCGACCAGCCTGTGGGCCTATGCGCGGCCGGGCTCGGTCATCGTTCATTCGGGCCCCGTCTACGGCGGCACGGACTTTCTCCTGACGAAGATCCTGCCGCAGTTCGGCGTGACCCCGGTCGGCTTTCCGGCGGAGGGCGGTCGGAAGGCGATGGAGGACGCCGTCGAGCGGGCGCGCGCCCTCGGTCCGATCGCGGCCCTCTATCTCGAGACGCCGGCCAATCCGACCAACGGCCTCGTCGACATCGCCCGCGCCCGCCAGTTGGCCGAAGGCCTCGCCGGCGCCGAGGGAAAGCGCCCGGTGGTCGTCGTCGACAATACGATGTTCGGACCCCTGCACCAGACGCCGCTCGCCCACGGCGCCGATCTGGTGGTGACCTCGCTGACCAAATATGTCGGCGGTCACTCCGACCTGATCGCCGGCGGCTGCTCGGGAACGGCGGCGGCGCTCGAGCCGATCCGCGGCATGCGCACCATCCTCGGCACGATGTGCGATCCCCATACCGGCTGGCTGCTCATGCGCTCGCTCGAAACCCTGAAACTCCGGATGACTGCCTCGGCCGCGGGCGCGCGCAGGGTGGCGGACTTTCTCGCCGGCCACCCCGCGGTCGCGTCGGTCTGGTATCTGGGCGCGCTGCCCGCAGACCACCCCGACCGGGAGGTGTTCGAGCGCCAGTGCAAGGGCGCCGGCTCGACCTTCGCCTTCGAGGTGAAAGGCGGGGAAAAGGAAGCCTTCGCCGTGCTGGACCGGCTCGAAGTGTTCAAGCTCGCCGTCAGCCTCGGCGGAACCGAGAGCCTCGCCGAGCATCCCGCGACGATGACCCATTCGGACATCGCGCCCGACGAACAGATGCGGCTCGGGATCACGCCGGCTCTTGTTCGCCTGTCGGTCGGCGTCGAGAACCCGGACGATCTGATCGCCGATCTCGACCAGGCGCTGAGACGCTGAAAGGGGCGCCCTTCCGGCAAGCCGAAGGCGGAACGGGAAATCGGAAAACGGCGAGCAGCAGGAAAAGCGTATCGCGTCGCGTCGTCGGCCCCGATCGGGAGCTCTTCGGGGAGGCGGAGACCGCCCCGAACAGGGCGTTTCGCCCTATTTTGCCCTGTTTTCCGCGAAATGACAGGGGAGGCCCCGTTCGGGGCGCGTCATCTGGGGCGAAAAATTGCTTCGTCAAGACAATTGGTTGGGCGAGCCTGCTCGTCAAACGGATACGCGCGGAGGAGAAACGGAACGGGGCGGTTTTTGCCCTGATCAGGGTCCGAACAGGGGACGGAAAGCGCCGGAACAGGATTCGGCGCAGGGAACGCGGGCGGATCGAACTGGCGTTCGTGGAGAGCAGTCGCGCTAAAAACGTCGCCACTGTGAATTCTGAAGAACGAAATTATGGCCCGGATTTCTCACCGAGGTAACGGACAAGCAACAGGACAATTTCTTCACGAAAGTCCGGCTCCAGCAGCCATTCCGGTCTTTCGCAGACTGCTTCGTGGACAACAGATCTGAGTGCGTGTCGAGTAATGAACATCGTCATATCAGGACGAGCGGGAGTTCGGCTCTTGGGCGCCAAGATAGCTGACAGCTTTGCAATTCGGTCTTGCTCGAAATGAGCGTTCGGATGACGGGTTTGTCGCGGAAGCGTCTCAAGAAAGAGTTTGTGCATCGCTGGCTCTCTGGCGTGCATGTCGAGCGCAACGTCAACGATAACGCGCACGGCGGCTTCGAGCGGCAGATCGCGTAACCGAGCCAGCAGTCGCCCATACCCGCCTTCAGCGGGTTCGGCCATGTGGCGGGCCTGCAGCTCCTCCAGAATCGCGCTCTTGTTCGGGAAATACTGGTAGAGCGATGCGATGTTCACTCCCGCACGCTCTGCGACGCGATTGGTCGTGAAGCCTTCGAGCCCATCCTCGGACAGGATGTAAGCCGCGGCTTCGAGGATGAAATCGACGGTCTGCTGCGCACGCGTCTGACGTGGCGTTCTTCGCAGTTTTTCGGGCGTTTGCATGCTCCTCGCCGGGCCCCCGCCCTGAAGTCGGGAACGTAAGTTGCCAAACCAAGCATTTACTTACATAATTCCGGCACAACGTCAATACCCAGAGGCCACGTCCCTGTCTGGGTCGGAGGCCAGATCGATCAGGAGCGAGACCATGAGAACCATCGCCGTCGTAGGCAGGACCGCAGCCGCCCGTCCGAAACTTTCGTTACGAACCTGGGCGACGCCTGCGACCATCGGCGCCTTCGTCCTGATGGCGGGGACCGGGGTCCTCATGTTCTTCGGCTGGCGCGGCGGACTGACGGGCGAGGCGCACGAGTGGTTCTCCTGGCTCTTCTTGGCCGGGGTCGTCGCCCATCTCGTGATGAACTGGCGACCGTTGACGCTCCACCTCAAGTCCCGCTGGGGGAGGATCAGCCTCGCGGCGGGCCTCGTCCTGCTCGCTGTGGCCGTCTTTCCGTCCGGCTTTCGGACGGGCCATCAGTTGCACGGGATCGTCGAGCAGGCGGTGATCGAGGCTCCCCTTTCGACTTTGGCCAGTCTGGCGAAGATCGCTCCCGGCGAGCTGGAGGGCCGGCTGAAAGCGCGAGGCGTGACCGCGACCCTCGAGCAGTCCGTCCGCCAGATCTCGGAACAAAACGACACGAGCGAAGGAAGACTGCTCTCGCTCGTGTTCATGAACCACTAGCCGGGAGGTCCGCCAGCCGCTCGGGCTTCAGCAAGAGTTTGAGGACGTCGAGGCAGGCGAAGACGACAACGGCGGCTTCAAGGGCAGATTTCGTAGGCGATCGGCCAGTTGCCAGTAACTCTCATCGGGCGGGGCGCTATGACGGGCCTGCAGTTTCTCCAAAACGGCTCTTTTGTTCTGTAAAAATTGTAGAGGGAGGCGATGTTCACTCCCGCACGTTCTGCGACGCGATTGGTCGTGAAGTCTTCGAGCCCCTGCTCGGACAGCATGTAAGCCGCGGCTTCGAGGATCCCATCGACGGTCTGCTGCGCACGCGCCTGACGTGGTGTTCTTCGCAGTTTTTCGGGCGCTTGCATGATCCTCGCCGGGCCCCCGCCCTGAAGTCGGGAACGTAAGTTGCTAAACCAAGCTTTTACTTACATAATTCGGGCACAAATTCAATGGCAAGAGGTCAATGTCGATGACTCTGACGCTTGAACTGATGCTGTTTGGCTTGGCAACCCTTCTCCGCCGGAACGCCGATAAACCCCTCGTCAAGGCCAAACTCGCCGACCGCACCGGGGTCGTGCAGATCCGCACGCAGACTGGCGACGTCGGCAGGTTCTTTGTTTTCGGCGGAGGCGCGGTCTTTTCGCGGCGAGGAGTTGCTCCGAAACCCGATGTCTCGCTGGTCTGGAAAAATGCTGCCGTCGCCACGCGCGCTCTGCAAAACGCTACCCCTGACGCCATCCCGGAGGCGCTGGCGAACGGGTCGCTCAGCATCATTGGCGACTCGGCGGTCGCCAATTGGTTTGGAGAGCTTGTGCGCCTGGCGCGCGCGCCCTCGCCGGCCGCACGTACGGTGAGACCTCCGGTGGCCGTCATTGGCCTCGGTCGCATGGGCTCCGGCATCGCGCGGAGCCTGCTGAGAGCGGGCTTCCCGGTCACAGTGTACAACCGAACCCAGGACAAGGCGCGTCCTCTGGTTGAAGCCGGGGCGACCGCGGCCGCGACCCCGGCCGCGGCGGCGCGCGCCGCCAAATTCGTCGTCACCTCATTGATGGGCGACGCCTCGGTGTCTGCGGTCGTCGAGGGACCGGAGGGGCTGCTCTCGGGGCTTGAGCGCGGCGGCGTTCATATTGGCGCATCGACGATTTCCGCAGAGATGACCAGCCGGCTCGTTGCGTTGCACGCCGCCCACGGCAGCGAATACCTGGCGGCGCCCGTCGTCGGGCGGCCCGACGCGGCTGCATCTGGAGAGCTCGCGACGTTCGTGTGCGGAAAGCAGTCGGTCTTCGAGACGAGCCGCGAGGTCCTTCAAGGCTACGCGCGACAAGTCCAGTACCTCGGCGAAAAGCACGCGGTCGCCTCGGAGGCGAAGCTCGCTATCAATTACACAGCAGCCACGATCATCGACCTGATGGGCCAAGTCTACGCGTTCGGCGAAAAAACCGGAATCCCGTTGACCGCCCTGCATATGGTTTTCCGAATGCTGTGGGCTCAGCCGGTCATGCAAGGTTACGCAACCCGTATTTGGAAGCGTGACTTCAACGACGTGGGCTTCGACGTCCAGGGCGGCCTCAAAGACGTGAATCTCATGCTCGATGCGGCGCACAAGGCGCATGTGCGTTGGGACTTCGCGGAGACGATCCAGCCCAAGATGGCCCGCGCGGTCGAAATGGGCCTGGGCTCGAAGGACTGGAGTTCGGTGTACGAAGTCACGCGGGCCGATGCTGGTCTTGTCGCGTAGGGAGAGGCGGTGCGGCAGCGGCTTGTCGGCCCTCCGCTGTAGGTCCGCTTGGGGCGGAAAGTTCGCTTTTGTCGAACGGCGGGACCGGATCGAGAAGCGGGCGTTCAGGGCCGAGCCTGTACGCACAGAGTCCGCCCTTTCCAGACGTCAACTGCGTCAAATTCGAAGTGCTCTCCACCACCGACAGTCAGTGAGATGGCTAGTGATCGAAAGTTCCACCTTCACATCGGGATAGTCTTTGAGCAGGTTCGCAACCGCCGGTCACGATCGTCTCGGCGGCGTGCGCGCTCGTGGTGATCCGGACATTGCCCGACCACCTTTCCCGGAGCGCGCTGCGGCAGATCGCAACTGTCTATAGTCGCTGATGAATTTCATACTGAACGACCTGTGCCCGCAAGGGCCTTAACTCGCAACAAGGTCATGGCTGCTTTGAGTTGCTGCCGCCCAAGTTTTCAAGTTCGGAGCGTAGTTGAAGATGCATTGAATCCTCACGCCTACTTACGGTTTCGAATTCATCGGAAGCTGGACGATCGTTGAATGAGGTCGGTCATGTGGGCCGCAGCGCGTGTCGTCAGTGGATGTTGAGTAAATCCTGACCTCGGCGAGATGTAGTCCGTCATTTCGTGCGCCAGTTTAAGTTGTTGGTCCGACGCCGTAGCAAGCAACGAAATCAGCAAATTCTCCAACGCGATCACGCGGACATGCAACACGACCAGATCGGCATTGCTCATTTCGGGAGTTGGAATTTGCTCTTTGTCGGCCGTGGGAGCCATGGTGGGGCCGGCGCCAGCCCCGCCCTCGCTATCCCACCTCGATAGCGCCTGTTGGCGCTGGACAGCCTCGTTGGAGAAATTCGAATTCTGGCGGGGCATCGCGGCTCCTTTCAAATACTCGGTATGTCGGCGCATGCGCGTCGGTGGACATGCCAGAGCCCGGCGACAACTGCTCAGTTTACCGATACCCGATCCCGGATATGTAGTCGCGAAGCAGGCCATCTTCGTTCTCCGATTCAGACAGCAGAGCCTGCAGGGCGTCCCGCGCATAGATGACGCCTAGCGGCCTACGTGCCTCGTCGAGGATCGGAACACGTTGCAGACCGCGTTCCCTCATAAGCGACCAGACATCGAGCAGCGCCTCGTGTATCCGGCAAAAGGTGACGCCGCGCGTCATGATGCTGTCGACCCTTGCCGTGCAGCCTGAACCCGCGCAGCGGCTGATCTGACCGACGATGTCGGTCTTCGTCAAAACACCAACCATCTTGCCGTCATCGCACACGACGAGGAGATCGGTATGCGGCTTGGACATCAGCGCGGCCGCCTCCCTTACCGGCGCTCCCGCCTCGATCACTGCCAGACGCTCGACCGCGCGTGGCAATATGTTCTTGACGATCATCGTTCCAGCTCCTGCTTCACCCTCGTCGCCGATCGAGCGGCGCGGTGACGATAGCGATCGGAAGAGGCGATCAAATCGGCATCCGGTAGCCGTAGAATTCGTGGTCCTCGTTGTAGCCGCCCTGGCCGGCGCCGAGATCGGCGAAATCGTGGACGAACTCGATTGCCGTAACCCACTTGACCATCTTGAAACCCAGCTCGTTCTCGCAGCGTAGCCGCAACGGCGCGCCATGCAGGACGTTGAGCGGGGCGCCGTTCATTTCATACGCGAGGATCGTCAGCGCATGGCGCATGTTCTCGATCTTGTGCACATCGTAGTATCGCCCTCCATCGGCACCGTCGGCGAGCGAGTAGAAGACTGCGTAGCGGGCTTCCGTCGTTGGCTTCACCAGGTCGAGAAGGGTGCGCAAGGGAACGCCGCCCCACTCGGCAACTCCAGACCAGCCCTGAATGCAGTAATGCGTCGTGATCTGATTCTGTCGCGGCATTGCCTTGAGTTCGACCAGGGAGAATTCTTGCGGCGTCTCGACCAGACCGTTGACCCGCAGCCGGTAGCTGGCGAAGTTTTCGGCCACCAGATCATCGAATTCTTTCGAGTTCGGCATCGTGCCGTTCGGCCAGAAGTAGGGCGAGATATCCTTCTCCCTGAGCTGCGATCGGGGGTCCCAGCCTTCGGCGAGTCCCATGAGCCAGCCGATCGTGAATGCGCCCATGCGCTGCACGAGACGCGCGTAGCGGATGGTGAAGGGCGAGACGACAAGCCAGGCTGCGACAAGGATGGCCATCGCGAGGAGAAACGGCGGGAATCCCGTCCAGGAGGCGTCGTCGACGCCGGCGAACATATGATTGGTGTTCTGCCGGATGCCGGTGACGAACACCATTGCGCCATGCGCCAGGATGAAGCCGACGAACCAGACAAACGACAGAAAGTGAACCGAGCGCATCGCCTGTCGGTTAAAGACCCGGCCAAACCACCCGAGCGCATTGGAAATCGCCGGGCTCTGCATCAGGCCGGTGAAAATCGAGACCGGCGCTGCGACGAAGACGGTGATGAAGTAGCTGAGTTGCTGGAGGCCGTTGTATCGAGTCCATCCTTCATCGACCGGAAAGTTCAGTGAGGCGTATTGAATTGCGGTCGAGAGCGCTGCGGGAAAGACCTCCCAGGTCAATGGCACCAGCCTGCGCCACTGGTCGGTTGAGAAAAGCAACGCATAGAAGGCGATACCATTGATCAGCCACAGGAGGTTGACTGAGAAGTGCCACCAGCGCGACAGGCCAAGCGTATGGCGCAGGCCTGGAATACCGAGCCATGTCGGCAGGGTGACGGAATCATCCTTGGCGGTCCAGATGCGGTCCTTCGGAACCGGCGCCTGGAACCGAAACCAATCGCTCCCCGGCGTGCAGTCGCGACCCCAATACAGCCGCGGATGATCAGCCAGAATCTGCAGACCGGCGCGCACGATGAACAGCATGAAGAACATGTTCAAAAAATGTTGAATCTGCAGCCACCAGGGGAAGCCGGAGTTCACCGACGGCGCCGATTGCGCGACACCGGGGTGGTTCTGGATGAATGCCGTTACTGTTGGAAGCTCGCGCAGGCTTTGCGCGAGCGCTATCAGGCAGAGCAGCGCCGCTGCTCCGATCGGCAGCGCCCACAAGGTATTGAACCAGCGCCGGCCGATCCGAATCCGCGGCGCGATCCCCGGTTGTGGCGACATCCAGTGATTGCGACGGACACGATCGTCAGCATCGCTGAGCTTCGCGCGGAGCGGCTCTGGCGACGGAGATCGCGAGTTCCCTGGCATCTGCGATCGCTTTCTGCCATCGATCCGGCCTAGCGGCCGCGTCAGTCGCGAAGCTTTGTGAGCGTCGAACCTTTGTGGAAAGCGACGTGTTCAGTCTTGCTGCTTTTGATCTCGTATTGCGGCGCCTCAGCGTTCGCATGGCGCGTGTAGCCATTGAGTTCGAAGTCGCGCTTATGCTTACGAATGATTGTGCCGCTGACGCGTCCAGCCTCTGAATTCCAACTAACACGATCGCCAACCTTGAATTTTTCTGACATGATCCCTCCGATCGATATTGGCGCCGATCGCCAGAGCGGTCCAACCGAGTTTTCGCGCCCACCATGCGCCGGAAACTCGGCCAAAAAACAGCACGAGCGATGAGCCTCGCGGTTGACGTACGGCTCCGCGCGCGTGCTCGAAGACTTCGCCAATGTCATCGCGCCCAGCGGTTCTTGCGTTGTCATCGGAGCAACGTCCGAGCACCGCTGGCCGGCGCTCACGGCCGAGCAAAATGCGATTGGCGGGCCTCGGAGAATTGGAGTGCCGCTGATGCCCGCAACTGGCGCCTCTGTCGCTTTCCGCCTACGGCAGCTTTCTGAGGGTTTCCGCGCCTTCGTGGCTGGACGGGAAGGTCGCCTTAGGGTCGACTCCGGCCCTTCAATCACCGCTCCAACCGGGCGCCAAACGCCATGCATCCCCTACCCCCCGTCGCGGATCACGCGGCACGATTCGATGTCGAACGTCACCGCGCCGATGGTCAGCGCCGTCTGGTCGCGGAAGGCCGCGGCGAATGTGACGAAGCGTTCGACGTCGGCGAAATTGCTGACGAGACCGAGCGAGACGCGGATCGCGCCGGCGCTCTTTCCCCGGTGCTGCACGATCTGAAGAAACCGCGGCAACGTGATGTCCGCCCCAGAATCGGCGCCGGCGAGCATGTCGTCGTCGGTCAGGCCTTCGGCCCATTCGCCGGCGCCCGGATTGCAGAAGCAGCCGGTGCGGAGCGAGATCCCCTCGAGGCCGGCGAGCTCGTCGATCCGCCGGTAGTCGAGCAGGTGGCCGTCCGGGTCGTAGAAGTTCATGGTCACCGTCCCGCCGCGCATGATTCCGGACGCCGGCCCGTAGATGCGCACGAGCGCGCGACCATTGGCGTGGCGAAGCGCGAGAAGACGGTCGATCAGCCATTCGGTGAGGCAGCCGACGCGCGCCTGGATCGCCTCCATGCCGATCTTTCCCAGGCGCCTCAGGCCCATTTCCACCGCGGGGATGCTGAGGTAGTTCAACGTGCCGTCCTCGAAGCCCGCCTCGCGCGGGGCGAGCACGCGCCGGCGGCCGTGGACGGAAGCGAAATTCACCGTGCCTCCGGCGAACCACGGGCGCTCGAGCGCGGCGAACGTCGCGTTGCGGACGATGAGGCAGCCGACCCCGGTCGGATAGCCGAACATCTTGTAGAACGAGACGACGACGAAATCGGGTTTTGCGACCTTGAGGTCGAGGCGGCTGGTCGGGGCGAAGGCGGCGGCGTCGAGCAGCACATGCCAGCCGCGCTCTTTCGCGCGGTCGATCAGCGACAGCGGGTGCTTCGCGCCGGAGAAATTCGACTGCGCGGGAAAGGCGAACAGGTTGGGGAGCGAAGGGTCTGCCGCATCGAGCAGCCCGATCAGCTTCGGCTCGTCGAGCCTGAGTTCGGGAACGGTCAGGGGCGCGTAGTCGACCGTCGCGCCTTTCGCGTGCGCGAACTCGCGGATGCCGTTGACCGAATTGTGGTTGTCGGCGGTCAAGAGATAGCGGCCGCCGGAGCGGAACGGATAGGATTCGCCGACGAGCTTCAGCGCCCCCGAGGCGTTCAGGGTGAAGGCGGCAGTATAGTCGCCGGCGCCGTTGAACCAGTCGAGCACCGCCGCCCGGGCGCTCTCGACCGCATGCGTCGTCGCCGTCGAGGTCGGATTGGCGGAATGCGGGTTGCCGAACACGCCCTCCTCGAGGAGCGCGGCGTGCTCGCGGATGTGGCTCGCGGCATAGAGCCCGGCCCCGGTGAAGTCGAGGTAGACATGGCCTTCACGATCGAGCCGGCCGAACTCCTGCGTCCGCAGCTCGTCGAGAAAAGCGGTCGCGGTATAGCCCGGGTGCAGGTCGAGAAAATGCTTGAGCATCGGCGATCAATCCATTCGGCGCCTTCGGGGCCGCGCCCGGCGTCCTACCCCGGGTCGTACAATTTGGATAGCGGAACCCTCCCTCCGGTCTTTCCGGCCTCCAGGAGGGATGCAGTTGCAGGTAGGGCGCGCTCCATAGCCTGTCGCGGCAGATGGCCGTCCTTCTGGACGCCTATGGAGCGCGCTGGCGGGGTCGACGACCCCGCCCTACCGAGCCGCGCGCCAGATCGTCGTTTCGACCCCGTGCGCCGGGTCGAGCGCGATTGTTTCACTTACGTGCAGGCCGGCCTTGGCGAGCACGGCTTCAGCCGACAGTCCCGTGTCGCAGGCGGAAAAGATCGCTCGACCCCCGGGGAGTTCGACGCCATGCGCGCGCGACAGATGGAAGGCGTCGTAGCCGATCTCGAGGAAGAGATCGAAGACGCCTTGCCCGCCCGGCGCCGCCACGCGGCCGCCTTGCGGCAGCAATTGCTGTGCGACATCCTTCCAGCTCATTACCGACGGGTTCCACCACCAGGCGTCATCGCGCTGAAGGAGGCCGGTCGGGGCGCTCCAGACCACGAGACGCCGGTCGCCCCGTTCGTTCGGCTCGAACCGGTGGCTGCGATGGCCGAACACGATCAGATCCGAGTGCGCCAGCGCGTTCTGGTAGTAGGTCCAGTCCTTTTCATTGCGCAGGGCAGGAGGCACGAGCCCGTCGGCGCCGGCGATCCTGTCGTCGTCCGAAACGATGGCGTAACCTGCGATCTCGATCGCGCCGCTCTTTGCTTCTTCAGGACCAGGCGTGCTCATGACCCGTCTCCCCTGCGTCGATGAGTTTATTCCGCCGTTTCTCTCAGCCGCGCCGCCGCCGCTTCGGGCGTGAGGTCGCGCTGGGGCGAACCCAGCATCTCGAAGCCGACCATGAATTTCTTCACCGTCGCCGAGCGCAGGAGCGGCGGATAGAAATGCGCGTGCATCTGCCATTCGGCGTGCACCGCGCCGCCGGCCGGCCTCTGGTGGAAGCCCATCGAATAGGGAAACGACACCCCGAACAGCCGGTCGTAGCGCCGCGTGAGCTCGGACAGCGCGCTGGCCAGCGCCGGCCTCTCGGCGGCCTTAAGCTCGTCGAAACCGCCGATCCGGCGCCGCGGCAGGATCATCGTTTCGAACGGCCAGACTGCCCAGAAGGGAACCAGCACGACGAAATGCTCGTTGGTGAACACGATCCGCTCGCCGCGCTCGAGCTCCTGCCCGAGATAGTCGAGGAGCAGGACCCGGCCGTGTTTCAGGAGATAGTCGGTCTGCGAACGCGTCTCCTTCTCGAGCTCGTTCGGCAGATGGCGCGTCGCCCAGATCTGGCCGTGCGGATGCGGGTTCGAGCAGCCCATGATCTCGCCGCGGTTCTCGAAGATCTGGACGGAGGCGATGTCTCCGCGCGCGCCGAGATTGATCGTCTCTTCGACCCAGACGTCGACCACGCGCTCGATGTCGGCGACGTCCATCTGCGCCAGCGTCAGGTCGTGGCGCGGCGAGAAGCAGAGCACGCGGCAGAGGCCGGATTCGCCTTCCGCCACGATGAGCCCGTCCTCGTTCCGCTCCGCCGGCGCGTCCAGATGGAGTGCGGCGAAGTCGTTGTCGAACACGAACGTGTGCCGATAGTCCGGATTGCGCGCTCCGTTGGCGCGGAGGTTGCTGGGACAGAGATAGCAATTCGGATCATGGGCGACCGACGGCGCGCCGGCGACCGCCTCGCGCTTTCCCTGCCACGGGCGCTTCATCCGGTGCGGCGAGACGAGCGTCCATTCGCCGGTGAGCGGATTGAGGCGGCGGTGCGAAATCTCGCCGAGATCGAGCCCGACCACGGATCTAGCCCCCTTCCAGCGGGACGAGGCCGGCGCCGTCGGAGGGCGAGCAGTCGAACACGTCAGCATCGCGCCCGGCCCCGACCGGATAGGCCTCGAGGATGTGTCGCGACACGCGCTCGACCGCGTCCTTTTCGATCAGGCTCACCGTGCAGCCGCCGAAGCCGCCGCCCGTCATGCGCGAGCCGTAGACGCCGGGCTCGCCCTGCACAAGGCCGGCGAGGAAGTCGATCTCCGGGCAGGTGATCTCGAAGTCGTCGCGCATCGACGCGTGCGAGGCGTTCATCGCCGCGCCGCAGGCGGCGAAATCGCCGGCCCTCAGCGCTCGTTCGGCTTCGAGAACGCGGGCGTTCTCGGTGACGATGTGCCGGCAGCGGCGATAGACGAGTTCCGGCAGCACGCGACGATGACGCTCGAGGTCGGCCGGGGTCACGTCGCGCAGGGCGGCGATCGGGCCGAGATAGGGACGCAGCAGCCGCACGCCCTCTTCGCAGGCCTCGCGGCGGGCGTTGTATTCGCCGCCCGCATGCTGGTGACGCACGTTGGAGTTGGCGATCAGGAGCCTCAGGTTCGGCGCGATCGGAACGTTGCGCGATTCGAGCGAGCGGCAGTCGATCAAGAGCGCGTTGCCGGCGAGGCCGCAGGCCGAGACATACTGGTCCATGATGCCGCAACGCATGCCGACATAGTCGTTTTCCGCCCGCTGGCAGACCTTGGCGATTTCGATCGGCTCGAACGGCAGTCCGGCCGCGGTCACCAGCGCATGCGCGACGCTCACTTCGAGCGCGGCCGAGGAACTCAGGCCCGAGCCGAGGGGCACGTCGGTGAAGACGACGAGATCGGAGCCGGAAAGCCGCCGTCCACCCTTCTCCAGCATCACGGCGACGCCGAACACATAGTCCGACCATTCGTGCCGGCCGCCCGCCGAAGGCGCGTCGAGGTCGAACTCGCGCGATTCGTCCATGATCATCGAATAGACCCGAAGGCGCCGGTCAGCCCGCGGGGCGGCCGCGACCAGGGTGGCGAATTCGAGCGCCGCCGGCATGACGAAGCCGTCGTTGTAGTCGGTGTGCTCGCCGATCAGGTTGACCCGGCCCGGCGCGCGGCTGACTTTCGCCACGCGGCCGAAGCGGCCGCCAAACTCCTGCGCGACGTCGCGCGCCAACACGCTCATGGGAGACCTCGTCCGTGAGGGGCAAGAGGAAGCCCTGTCGGCGCTTCCGTCAAGCGCCATCGCCGGTCGCCTTGGCCTCCCGCCGCTATCGCCCGCGCTTCAGCGCGTTCCGCGTCCGTCCGAGGAGGTCCCTGGGGGCCGCGCCGGCGAGCCACATTCCGGCGCCCAGCGCCGGAAAATAGACCGCGACTCCGACGATCGTCAGGATGAGCAGCCGCGTCTCCCGGGCGAAGCGCGGCAGATGCGAAAGCGTCGAGGCGAGCGGCTCGTCAGCGAGGGTGAGCGCCAGCGCCAGTGCGCCGCCAGCGAACAGCGTCGCGGCCGCGGTGGCGATGAAGCGCTCGTCCGGCGCTGTCCAGCCGCGGCCCCGCGCCAAGGCATAGACGCCAGCCACCTTGACCCAAAGGCCCGCGGCGGTGGCAAGCGCCAGGCCGGGCGCGCCGAGCGGCCTGTAGAGCGCGATCTTGAGCAGGACGTTGAGCGCGACGCCAACTAGCGTGACCTTCATCGGGGTCGCGGTGTCGCCGCGCGACAGGAAGCTCGCCGAAACGATCCGGTCGACGAACAAGGCCGGCATGCCGACCGAATAGGCGGCGAGCACGGCGGCCGCCTGATGGGTCGCACTGGCCTTGAAGGCGCCGTGCTCGAAGGCTGCGCCGATGATCAGGTCGGGAATCAGCAAAAAGACGACGACGAAGGGGGCGCCAAGCGCGACGGTCAGCGAAGCGGCCCGGTTCTGCGCATTGAGCGCGGCCTCGGTGTCGCCTCGGGCGATGAGCATCGACATCTCCTTGAGCAGCACGGACCCGGTGGCGATGACGATGACGCCGCCCGGCAGCTGATACAGGCGGTCGGCGTAGCTGATGGCGGAGAGGCCGCCGGTCGGCAGCAGGGAGCCGATGATCTGATCGGCCAGCGCCCCGATCTGATAGCTCGCCGAAATGCCGATCGCGGGCCCCAGCATCCAGAAGAATTGCCTGACCTCCGGCGTCCAGCGCGGCCAGATCAACCGCTCGAGCAGGCCGCGCCGTCGCGCGTCGGCCATGGCGATGACGAGCTGCGTCGCGCCCGAGGCGAGAAAGCCCCAGCTGGCCATGCTGGCGACGCCCGGCGAAATCTTCGGAAAGAAAGCGGCGAAGGCCAGAAAGGCGATCATGCAGACGTTGGCCGCCGCCGGCGCGGAGGCAGGTATGCTCCAGGAATTGTTGGCGTTGAGCGTGCCCTGGTGCAGCGCGAACACCGCGATGAACGAGATGTAGGGGAACATGATCCGCGACATCTCGACCGCGTGGGCGAATTTATCCGGCTGGCTGACAAAGCCGGGCGAGGTCAGCTCCACCAGCAGCGGCATGTCGAGATAGACGAGGCCGAGAAGCGCGACCTGCGACAGGAGGAGGAGCGTGAACACCTGGCTCGCGAAACGGCCCGCTTCCTCGTGTCCCTTGCGTCTCGAGCACTCTCGTATAGGTTGGCAAGTAGGCCGCATTGAACGAGCCCTCGCCGAAAATCTGCCGAAACTGGTTCGGCAGCTTGATCGCCGCGACATAGGCGTCGTTCAGCGCGCCCCCGCCGAGCAGCGCCGCCAGCGCCATGTCGCGCAGGAACCCCGTCAGCCGCGAGACGATCGTCCAGCCGCCGACGGAGAAAATGTTTCGGACCATGCGCGACATGCGCAAGCCGTTTAGCCGAATTCGGCGGGCCTCGGCAAAGAAAGGGAATCCGGTCAGACGAAGGAGGGCCGAAGCCCTGCCTCCGGATTGATCATTTCGGGCAGGCCGGCAGTCCGGGCTTGCCGCATCCGCGCGCCTTGCCGACTGGTTCAGGCTTCCGCTCCGCCGCGGCGGGCGGACCCTTCGGCAAAGGGTTCGGCGCGAGCGCCGGGCGCGGTTGCCCGATCGGCGCCGACCCGGGGCGCGGCGGCCCGCCGGATAGGGCAGGAACCATGGGCTTTCCACCGGCCGGAGGCTTCGCCGGACCTTGCGGCTTCTCCAACGCCTTGGGCGTTTCCATGGGCTTCTCGAGGCTCCGCGGTTTCTCGAGCCCTTTCGGCATCTCGACGGCCGGCGGCTTCGCCGCACCGCCCGGCAAAGGCTTCTCCTGCGCCTTTTCCTGAGCCGGGGCGCCGGAAGGCTTCGCGCCGGGGCCCAGCTTTTCCTCCGGCTTATTGAGCGGCTCGGCCGCGAGCGGTCTTTCCGCCGGAAGGGTCAGACCCGAGGCGGGCGTCTGTACCCCCGGAAGCGGCTTGCCTCCTGGCGGCGTCGTGACGCCCGGAAGCGGCTTGCCGCCCGGCGCCGGCTTTTCCTCAGCCTTCGGCGCCACGTTCGGGACGGGAGCGAGCTGCGCCGCGCCGGGGGCCTTCGCCGGAACGACGCCGGGGCCCTTGAGGTCGCCGGGACGCGGCGTCGCCGCGACCGCGGGCTTCCCCTGGTTGGCGAACCGGAACTGCTCCGGGTTCACGCTCGCCGTGCGGACATGGCTGATCTGAGCCGGAGTCGCCGGGACGTGCGGTTCGGCGACGACCTGTTCCTGTTCGGGCGTGGGCTTGACCTGGAGCCCTCCCTGGCCGCCGTTGTAGCTGACGTTGGGGATGTTCGTCCGGTTGATGGTCACCGGGGCGTCGTATGTGGCGCCGACATGGACGGCGCCGAAATTGTTGACGGCCCGATTGTAGAAGAACCGCCCGTTGTCCCAGCGGCCGCCCGCGTAACCGTTGCCGCCGTAGCCGAAGCCGTAGTTGATCCCGCCGTAGAAGCCGACATGGGGCGCCCAGTAGCCGGGGTGGAACATGTAGACGCCGGCGACGAAGCCCCAGTAGGGCGGGGTCCACAGGACTGCGACTCGCGGCGGCTCGACCCAGACGCCCGGCACCCAGTAATAGTCGGTATTGTTCCAGGCCCAGTAGCCGGGCGTCCACTGGTAGCCGGGCGCCGGCATCGGCGGCTGCTCGTATTCGGGCAGTGGCGGCGGCGGTTCTTCGGCCTGGATGACCGGCCCCGAAAAAGCGGCGCCGACCGGCGGACAGACGCAGGATTGAGCGAGCGCCGACGCGACGAGAGCAACCGGGGTTGACATGCCGATCAGCAGCGCGGCGGCTGTGCGCCAAAGACAATGCATCAACAAAGCTCCTCTCCGGTTTGCCGACACAAGGGGGTCGAGAGCAATCAGGAGCGCATCGCGAAGGTCGTTTCCCTTTGGCGGGCGCCTCTCGTCAGACGCCGGCGCCATGCCCGCTTTGAGGCTTGCGGGGCGCTTGCGGGCAAGCGCGCATCTCCAGAGAATCACGACGCGAATGAACGTTCCTTGAACGCTTCGACGTGACGGCCGTTTGCGTCGTTAGTGTGACTGGCGCGCAGTGCGGCGCCAGTCGGATTCCCGGCGGGAGGTCGGCAAAGAGCCCATTGGCGGGCGTCAAAGACGGGGACGGTCGCAGGGAAACGAGAAGGCCGCGCTTCCTTGGTCGCGGCCTTGAGGTTTCCGGCTTCTCGGCCAGCGCTCAGGGCGTGACGGAAACGCGGGAGTGACGCTGGGAGGCGATCTTGATCGCGTCTGCGTCCGCCGTGCAGGCGATCGCCAGCGCCGAGCCGTCGGCGGTGGCGAATTCGCTGCGGCCGGCTGCCGCGATATCGACGACAATGCGCTCCAGCCGCCCGAACGGCGACGACCTGGAGAACCCGCTACCGGCCCAGCGCCTGATCCAGGTCGCGCCACAGGTCCTCGACGTCCTCGATTCCCGCCGAAAGGCGCAGGAGATCGGGCGGGCAGGGCGAGTGGGGGCCTTCGTAGGAGGAGCGATGCTCGATGAGCGATTCGACGCCGCCGAGCGAGGTGGCGCGCTTCCACAAGGCGACGCGCGCCGCGGCGGCGATCGCCGCTTCGGCGCCGCCGCGGACGCGGATCGACAGCATGCCGCCGAAGCCGCCCTCCATCTGCCGCAGCGCGATCTCGTGGCCGGGATGATGCGGCAGGCCGGGATAGAGCACCTCCGAAACGGCCGCGTGATTGGAGAGGCGATTGGCGAGCTCCATCGCGTTCGCCGCAGCGGCGCGGACACGCAATTCGAGCGTCCTGAGGCCCCGCGTCAGCAGGAACGCCTCGAACGGATGCAGGATGAGGCCGTGCGCCTTGCGAATGTCGCGCGCTCGCTCGAACAAGCGCGTCCGTGCGGGCGAAGCACAATGCGCCCGCGATAACGTCGGAATGGCCGTTGAGGTATTTCGTCGCCGAATGCATGACGACGTCGGCGCCGAGCGCGAGCGGCCGGGTGAAGACCGGCGTCGCGGAGGTCGAGTCGACCGCAAGAATCGCGCCGGCCGCGTGTGCGATGCCGGCCGCGCCGGCGATGTCGCTGACGCTCCACATCGGGTTACTCGGCGTCTCGAGCCATACGAGCTTCGTGCGAGAGGGCGCGATCGAAGCGGCGATCGCCGCCAGATCCTCGGTGTCGCAGAAGGCCGACGTCGATGCCGTGCGCCGGCGCGTCATTCGTGAGCCAGTTGCGCAAAGCCCAGTACATGCGGCGCGGCGCGACGATCTGCGCGCCGGGCCCGAGCGACAGGAAGAGCGCGATCGCCGCCGACATGCCCGAGCCGAGCGCGAGCGTCGCCGCCGCGCCTTCGAGGGCGCCGATCACCGCCTCGGCTTCCCGCACCGTGGGGTTGTCGGGCCGGCCGTAGATGTCGCCGCTCCAGTCGGCGTAGGCAGGGTCGCGCTGAAAGGTCGTCGAGAGATGCAGCGGCGACACGATCGCGCCAGTCCCCTCGTCGATCCGGCCGAGCGCCTGGGCGGCGAGCGTGCGCGAGCTCCAGGCGCCGCCGCCGGCGCTCATAGTGCGAGGCCGCGCAGAAGCTTCGGCGCGTCGCGTCCGGCGCCGCCCGCCTCGGCGATCAGGAGGTCTTTCAGCGCCGGTGCGCGGTCGACCAGCCTGAGGCCGAGGTCGCGCAGCAGGCGAAGCGGGCCGAAGTTGTTGGAAAAGAGACGGTTCATCGCGTCCATCCCCATGCCGCTGGCGGCGACGTCGAAGCGGCGCGCCCGCTCGTAAGCGGCGAGCGGCGCCGGTCCGCCGGGGTCGAGGCCGAGCCGCATCTCGGCGACGATCGTCTCGGCGAGCGCCGCGACGTCGCGCAGGCCCAGATTGAGGCCCTGGCCGGCGATCGGATGGACGACATGCGCGGCGTCGCCGATGAGCGCCAGCCGCTCGCCGACGAACCGGCGGGCGATCTGGAAGCGGAACGGAAAGGCTTCGACCGGCGACGCGAGCCGAAGCTCACCGAGCTTTAACGTGAAGCGCAGTTCCAGCTGGCGCAAAAAGTCTTCCGACTCGAGCGCGACGAGCGCGCGCGCGTCGGCGCGGCGCTCGTTCCAGACGATGCTCGACTGGCGTCCGGGCAGCGGCAGGATGGCGAAAGGCCCGGCAGGCAAAAAATGCTGCTCGGCCACGCCCTCGTGGTCGCGCTCATGCGCTATGGTGGCGACGATGCCGGACTGGTCGTAGTCCCAGCCGTAGGCGGGAATCGCGGCGAGCGCCCGTAGCTTCGAGCGCGCCCCGTCGGCCGCGACGGCGAGGCGGGCGCGAAGAGAGCGGCCGTCGGCGAGCGCAAGCCGGGCGACGTGTTTGCCCGGGTTCCAGCTCATCGCCGATCCGGCGATGCGCTCGACGCCGAGCGAAGCGCAAAGCTCCGAGAGCGCGGCGACGACATCGTCATTGAACGCCATATGGGCCAGCGGCCCGTCGCCTTTGGCGTCGAAGCGCAGATGGGGAAGCCGCACCGCGTCGCGCACCTCTCCGTCCATGATTTCCATGGCCAGAATCGGTTGAGCCTTCGGGGCGATCGCCGCCCAGGCGCCGACGCTGTCGAGGAGCTGGCGCGGCCCCGCGGCGATCGCCACGGTGCGCAGGAGCGGACGGCCGGGATCGGAGCGGGGAGCCGGCCCCGGATCGATGACGGCGACGGAGGTTCCTGCCCCGAGCGCGCGCTTGACCGCCGCCGCGAGCGCCAGTCCGGATGCTGCGCCGCCGGCGATCGCGAGGTCGAAGACAGGTGTTGACTGGGTCACGGGTGCTCTCCCTGCGGCGCTCCATTGTCAGATCTTTGGCGCAACGGCGCAATGCGGCCGATTGGCTGGAAGCCGGAGTTCGGCGCCGCACAGACCATTGACTATCGGGAACCGATCCCGGCCTCGACCGTTAGTCCGCCGGCCAGCCTCGCGCCGGCCTCCATTTCAGGAGACGTCTATGTCCAAGGCTTTGATCTTTGCTCTTCTTTTGGCGTGCGCGCCGGCGGCAGCCTATGCCGACGAGGATAATCCGGTGAGCGCTGGGGCTGCGGCCGGCGCGGCCACCGCCGGAGCCGTCGGGGGCGCCGTCGGCGCGGTGGTCGGGGCGCCGCTCGGCGCAGCGGCCGGGATCGTCGGAGGCCTGACCGGCGCCATGGCGCCGCGGTTCCACCACTATGTCGTCGAGGAGCACGTGCCGTCCTACGGTGGGAGGGCCATCCGCATGTGGTGGTCGGCGAAGTCCTGCCGGCGGAAGGCGTGAGGCTCTACCCGGTTCCGCCCGAATACGGCGTCAGCCGTTACGAATATACGGTGGTCGATGACACGCCGGTGCTGGTCGATCCGTCGACGCGCAGAGTGGTCGAGGTCGTTCCGTAAGCAGCGGAAGGCCTCGCAGAGCGCCGGCGGCGACGCGAACGCCGCGCCGCCGGCGCCGGCTCCGGCGGACATGACCGTCCGGGCGATCGATGTCTCAATGATACCCCAGGTCAGCCCGGACCTTGCCGCGGAACACCCAGTACGACCAGGCGGTGTACATGAGGATCACCGGCAGCAGGAACAGCGTGCCGACGAGGAGAAACGCCTGCGTCGCCTGCGACGCGGCCGCGTCCCAGATCGTGTATTTGTAGGGCACGATCATCGGGAAGAGGCTGATCGCGATGCCGATATAGGACATGACGAACAGGGCGACGGCGAAGACGAAGGGCGCGGCCTCGGACCGGTTGTTGAGCGTACGCCATTCGAGCCAGGCGATGATCGCGGTGACGATCGGCACCGGCGCGAGCAGCGCGATATTCGGCCAGGAGAACCAGCGCGCGGCGATTGCCGGCTGCGCAAACGGCGTCCAGACGCTCACGGCCACGATGGCGATCAGCACGCCCGCAAGCGCGTAGCGCCCTAGGTTGCGCGCCCAATCCTGCAACGGTCGTTCCGTCTTCAGAACGAGCCACCCGGCGCCGAGCAGGGCGTAACCGAAGACGAGCGCGAGGCCCGTCAGAATCGAGAACGGCGTGAAGCAGTCGAGCGACGTCCCGGCGAAATGCCGCCCGTCCACCTGAAAACCCTGGATGAACGCGCCGAGCACCACCCCTTGCGCGAAAGCCCCGAGAGCCGAGCCGTAGCAGAACGCGTGGTCCCAGAAGGTGCGGCGCTCGGAGTCGCGGTAGCGGAATTCGAACGCCACCCCGCGGAAGACGAGCGCGAGCAGCATGATGATGATCGGGAAATAGACCGCCGGCAGGATGATCGCGAAGGCGAGCGGAAAGGCCGCGAGCAGCGCCACGCCGCCGAGCACGAGCCAGGTCTCGTTGCCGTCCCAGACCGGCGCGATCGAATTCATCACCAGATTGCGCGCGCCGCGGTTCGGGGCGAAGCCGTAGAGGATGCCGACGCCGAGGTCGAAGCCGTCGAGCAGCACGTAGAGAAACACCCCGACGCCGAGCACCAGCGTCCAGATCGGGATGAAATCGAGAGCCGGCCCGCTCATGCTTCACCTCCCGTCCGCGGCATCGCCTCGACCGGCGCCAGCGGCCGTCCGCTCTCGATGACGTCCGGCCTGGCGCTCGGGCCCCGTCGGGCCGAGGCGGGCAATTCGGACCATGAGCGCAATGCCCGCGGCGAACATGACGATATAGACCACGGAATAAGCGGCGAAGGAGACCGCGACGTCCGCGCCGGTCAGCGACGGCGTCACGGAATCGGCGGTTCGCAGCAGCCCGTAGACTGTCCATGGCTGGCGGCCGACTTCGGTCGTCGCCCAACCGGCGAGCACGCCGAAAAATCCGAGCGGGGAAGCGAGCGTGCAGAGCCGGAGGAACCAGCCGGTGTCGTACAGCGCGTCCCTGAAGCGCAGCCACCAGCTGATGACGACGGTGAGCAGCATCAGGCCCCAGACGGCGAGCATGACGCGGAAGCCGAAGAACGGCACGGCGACCGGAGCGCGGTCCTCCGGGGGAAAGTCCTTCAGGCCCTTGACCGTCCCGTTGATGTCATGCGTCAGGATGAGGCTCCCGACTTCCGGAATCGACAGCTCGTAATGGTTGGTCGCGGCCTTGTCGTCGGGAATTGCGAAGACCACCCAGGGGAGCCGGCTGCCGGTGTTCCAGATCGCCTCGATTGCGGCGAGCTTGGCCGGCTGATGCTCGAGCGTGTTCAGGCCGTGCTGGTCGCCGAGGAAAGCCTGCAGCGGGACGAGAATTGTGAGCAGCCAAAGCGCCATCGACAGCATCGTGCGCCCTTCAAGGACGTATTGGCCGCGACGAAGCCACGCGGCGCCGACGCCGGCGACGACAAAGGCGGTCGTGATGTAGACCGCGGCGACCGTATGGGCGAGCCGATACGGCAGGGACGGGCTGAAGAGGATCGCCAGCCAGTCCTTCGGCATGAAGCGGCCATCGACCATTTCAAAACCCACAGGCGTCTGCATCCAGCTGTTGGTCGCCAGAATCCAGAAGGTCGAGGCTAACGTGCCGAGCGCCACCATCAGCGCAGCGAAGAAATGCGCCCAGCGCGGCACGAGGCCGCGGCCGAACAAGAGCACGCCGAGGAAGGCGGCCTCGAGAAAGAACGCCGTCAACCCCTCGTAGGCGAGCAGCGGCGAGACGATATTGGCGACGTCGTCGGAGAATCGGCTCCAGTTGGTGCCGAACTGGAACGGCATGGTGATGCCGGAGACGACGCCCATGCCGAACGACACGGCGAAAATCTTGATCCAGAAGGTCGAGATGCGGAGATAGATCTCGCGCCCCGTCGCGAGATTCAGTCCCTCGAGGACGGCGATGAACGAGGCGAGGCCGACCGTGAAGGCCGGCAGAAGGAAATGCCACGCCACGACCCAGGCGAACTGGAGCCGGGACAGGAACAGCGGATCGAGAATCATTCGCGCTTCGGCTCCGGGGCAGTGGGGATCCGCCTCTGTGCGAGGGTCGGTGGCATGCGGGCGTCCACGCTAGCATGAGCTCCCCCGATTTGCATGACAAGTTGGGTCCGGGATCGCCTATCGGCCCGCGGGCAGCATATTGGCGATGGCGTTCGCCACCGGCCGGCTCGAGATCTGCAGCACGCCTGCGAATGGACGGTCGAGTTCGAGGATCAGGAAGAAGGCGCTTCCCATGGCGAAGGCGCAGATCAGGAACGCCGCGTAGACGGTCGGATTTCTCGGCGCGTTCATGCCGAAACTGACGAATATCGCAGTGATCCAGGAAACCAGGATGACGATGACGGCGGGATGCACGCTCGGGCCGGATTGCTCGATCAGGAGCCACCTCTGGCGCAGGATCGCGGCGCTCGAGGCGAGGGCCTCGTCCATCAGCCGCCGCTGGTAGGCGTCGGCCGGTTTCAGGCGCCGGATCTCCTCCTGCACGCGCTGCAGCATTTCCAGCCCTTGCTCGGACGGGACGATGTACGGGCTCGACGGCCTGTCTGGCCATACGTTGTGAAGGAGCTCGGTCGCGTAGTCGCGCAGCGCGCGCCGGGCGGCGAGCGCGTCGTCGCCGTAAGTGCGCAGCGTCCCATCGAGGATGATCATGTCGGCCGCGTAGGCGCGCATGTTCGTGTCCTCGGTATCGTACGAGCTCTTCGCGGTGGCGATCAGGAGACCGAGCACCAGGGACGCCAGGACCGACAGCATCCCGGTGCCGAGCAGGACGACGTCGCGCAATTCCTTGGACATGTGCTCGGGGCGCAGCAGGCGATGCAGTTGCGTGCCCAGAACGCCCCCGGCGAAAACGACCGCCGCCACGATGAGGCCGATCGAGATCGCGCCCATTCACTGCCCCTCCTGCCCACCCCCGCATATGCCCGTTGGCGCACGCATAAGGCATAAGAAGGTCCAGACGGTGGACCGTCAAGAACGGCGACGGTCCAGGGCAAAGCCGCCCGGCTATCGTCCGTATTCGTCGTGCAGCCTCACCCAGGCCATCGGCGAGGGCAAGTCGTCCTCCTGCCGGCCGAGCGCGGTGATGTCGAGCAGCTGGTAGGCGGGGTTCAGCGCGTCGAGGCCGCGCGCATAGGCCGAATAGGTGCGGCAGATCGCGCCGCCGGCGTCCTTCACGAAGGCGCTGATCCCGGGCAGATCGGTCGCGTTTGGCTCGATCGCGGCGAAATTGTAGCGAACCGCGCCCTCGCCCATCAGGAACTCGGGACGGAACGAGACGTCGAAGTCGTAGTTGAAGTCGCCGTCGCCCGACGAATACCAGGGAAAGGTCCAGCCCATCCGCTTGGCGGTCGCCTCGAGCTTTTCGCGTGGCGCGCGAGACACGGCGACGAGCCTCGTGTCGCGAGCTTCGAGATGCGGCGTCACCCCGTTGTAGCCGTCGGCCCAGAATGAGCAGCTCTTGCAAGGCTTCTCCCACTCGGGGGCGAACATGAAGTGATGAACGATGAGCTGACGGCGGCCGGCGAACAGGTCGCCGAGCGCCAGGCCTTGCCCTTCCGGTCCGTCGAACCGATAGTCCTTGGCGATCGTAACCCAGGGCAGCGCGCGCCGCTTGCGGCTCAGCGCGTCGCGCAGCCGGGTCAGCTCCTTCTCCTCCTCGAGCAGCCGCCGCCGCGCGGCGAGCCATGCGTCGAGCGTGACGATGGGATGATCGGTCATGTCGGCTCCCTCTCAAACCCCGGCGACGCCGGGAAGCGACGCGGCCCGGGCCGGACGGACGGGCGGCGCCTCAGGCCCGGTCGGGTTGAGTTTCGCACGTAGGCCAAATCTTGTCCTAGGTGACGATTGGTCGCGCCCCGGCTTGGATTTCAGGAGCCGGAGCGGGGCGCGCCTGGGCGATAGCGACTGGTTTCGAAGCTTTCCTGCCCCGGTTCCCTGCGCTTGCCCGATCCCTTCGTTTCGGGCAAGCCTGCCCGATGGAGGCGTTGAGGCAGGGAACGGCGGCATGAGCGAGGCGGCGCCCGGCCTGACCCGGCGGGCCCTGTTCGAGCGCATCGGCGCGGGGGCCGGCGGGGCGGCGCTGCTCGAGGCGATGCGAAGCCTCGGCTTCGCCGCGGAATCGCCCTACCGCGGGCCGATCAGCCTCGAGGGCGACCCGAAAGGGGCGTCGGTCGTCATCCTCGGGGCGGGCCTCGCCGGCATGACTGCGGCATACGAACTCGGCCGGGCCGGCTACCGGGTCAAAGTCCTCGAATACAACAACCGCCCCGGCGGCCGGAACTGGTCGATCCGCGGCGGCGACGTCTATACGGAGCTCGGCGGCGCGACGCAGATTTGCGCCTTCGATCCAGGCCTCTACCTCAATCCGGGGCCGTGGCGGATTCCCTACCATCACCACGCCATTCTCGACTATTGCCGCAGGTTCGGCGTGGCGCTCGAGCCTTTCATCCAGCTCAATCACAACGCCTTATTGCACTCGGCGAACGCCTTCGGCGGAAAGCCGCAGCGCATCCGCGAGATCAAGGCCGATTTCGACGGCGGCGTATCCGAGCTTCTGGCCAAGGCGGTCAGGAAAGGCGCGCTCGACGAAGCCGTTTCGAAGGAGGACCAGGAAATCCTGCTCGAGGCGCTCCGGGATCTCGGCGCTCTCGACAAGGATTTTCGCTACCGAGGGGGCGACGATTCGGCGACGTTCCGCGGTTATGCGAAAGACCCCGGCGGGGGCCTCAGCGCAGCGCCGGTCAACGGCGAACCGATCGGCTTCGCCGACATCCTGACCTCTCGCCTGTGGCGGAGCCTCGCCAGCTTCCTGCTCTATGATTTCCAGACGACGATGTTTCAGCCGGTTGGCGGCATGGGCCGGATCGGCGAAGCCTTCGCCCGGCAGTCGCCAGGCGTGATCCGCACCAACGCGCGGGTGACCGAGGTCAGGCAGGACGAATCCGGCGTCCGGATTCTCTTCGAGGATCTCACCGCTGGCGGCGCAATTCAGGAGGCCAGCGCCGACTGGTGCGTCTGCACGCTGCCGCTTTCGATTTTGAGCCAGCTTCCGCTCGACGTTTCGGTCCGCATGAAGGCGGCGATCGACGCGGTCCCCTATGCGTCGGCGGTGAAGATCGGGCTCCAGTTCTCGCGCCGGTTCTGGGAGGAGGACGAGCGCATCTTTGGCGGGATCTCCTACACCGACCTGCCGATCCGCCAGATTTCCTACCCGAGCGCCGGCCTCAACGCGGGGGGAAAGGGCGTGCTGCTCGGCGCGTACTTGTTCGGCGGCCCGAACGCCTACGAGTTCACCGCCATGGCGCCGCAGGAGCGGATCGCCCGCGCGGTCGAATTCGGCGCCAAAATTCATCCGCAGTATCAGGCTACGTTCGAGAGCGGTTTCGCCGTCGCCTGGAGCCGGGCGCCCTTCACGCTCGGCTGCGCCGGCGACTGGTCGGACGAAGCGCGTCGCGCCCATTACGACAACCTCTGCCAAATCGACGGAAGGATCGTACTCGCCGGCGAGCACGCTTCCTTCATTCCCGCCTGGCAGGAGGGGGCGATCCTCTCCGCGCTCGACGCGATCGGCCGACTGCATCAGCGGGTGATGGCGCAGTGAGTCAAACGCCGACGAGTGGGCGCCCGTCCGCGCCCCGCACTCCGCGCCTTGGGTGGCGAGACGCCGCCCCTCCGGCGTATCGCCACGGCCGAGGAGAGGTAATGGGATTCTGCGTAGATGAACTGGGACATCGGCCGTGCCGCAGGTGACCCTCCGCGCCTCGCGATGGGGCTCAGCCCGCACCGCAGACACTCCCCTGCTTCAGATGCGATTTGACTGCGCTTGCCCAGCGGCGCCGGCAGCTCTTTACCTTGACGCACCGAAGGCTTCGACGGCGATGGCCATGCGGATCCTTCGGGATGAGCCGCACTTCGCCGATCGGTCTCCTCTTGATCTACCCCTCTGCTGCTTGGGCCTTCACCGTCCTGCCGCATCGCGGACATTCCGTCGGGTGGCAGGCGCGGCAGAATGGTTTGCCGCAGCCCGGACACGGATCCTGGCCGGCGGGCTCCGTGAGATGCAGCCGCTCGTCGCAAGCCAGACGCGTCGCGTTCAAGCCAAGCCCCCACTCGCATAAGGGGGGCTCGGCCAGGCGGACGATCGGGTGCCAGTCGATCTGGATGACGCGCTCGCCTTTGCGACGCCGGATCAGAACCTCGAGCCGCTGCACCGGGACGAACAGCTCCAGGGTTTGAATCCAATCGAGAGTGATGCGCAGGGCGTATTTGTGCTGGAGGTCGCTGAGCTTATTCAGGTACTCGCGCTCGATCGCCGCAATCCGCTGATGTTCGCGCCGGCGGTCAGCCTCCGCTTTGGGCCCCTCCGCGCCTTCAAGCGCCGCCAGGCGCGTCAAGGATTCCCGGCGCAGGTCGTCATGATAGCCGTGCAGGCGGGCGTGGTCGCGCGCCAAGCGACGCTGCATCGAGCGAAGAAACGGCGCCAGCTCGGCATGCGCGCTCGCGTCCAGCGTCGCTCGGACGCGGGCCTCCAGGGTCGCTAAGTCCCAGCCCGGTCCCGCCGCCTCTCTCACCGCCGGGACGGGCGCCTGCCACGCATGGTTTCCGAAATTCGCCCGCAGCCGATTGAGCGCGTCGCCCAAGGCGGCGCCGGTGCCGGCGTTGAACCCGATCCACAGATTGTTTTCCCGCTTCTCGTCGGAGACCGCCGTCATCCGGAACGCAATCAGGAGACAGCGGGTCCACGCCGAACGCTGGCCACGGAAACGCCAGACCGCGTTGGGCAAGTCGAGGACGCGGGTGAGAAGGCGCTCGGGATCGCTCAGGATCGGCGGCGGGTCACACTCGATTTGACGCTCAGCATAGCGACCGCGGTCGGCGATGAGCTCGCCGAAGCGCTCGAGCCACCCGCCCTCGACGCCGATGCGCTGAGCTCCTGCGGGCAAATCGGCGCCGAATCCGAGCCGCGCGAGCTCCGGCCAGCCCAACGCCGCGCGAACCTGAGGCGGCGCCATGACGGCCAGGCCGTCGGGCTCGAGAGGCTCGACGGCGGCGCCCTCGTGCTCCATCAGGTCGGCGACGAACTCGCGCAATACGGTCATCTGCCTTGGGTCCCTTGGGCTACGCCGTCTCGAATTCTTCGCCGAACAAGGCGTCATCGAGCGCCTTGGCGTCGCTGTATTGGCTTTGCGCCGCGCCGAGCCGCTGGCCAAGCGCGTCGAACGCCTCGGCCCGAGCGGCCGCCGTCGTCTCCAGCCACGCGTCCAGCACCAGATCGGCGAAGTTCCGCTCCTCGTCCAACTCGCCCAGGATGGCGCCGGCCTCGCCGACAACCAACTCGAACATGTTGATCTTTTCGTCGAGCAGCCGCAGCATCTGCTCCTCGACCGTACCGCGGGTGACCAGATTGAAGACGAACACTTCGCGGCTCTGACCGATGCGGTCGATGCGGCCGACGCGCTGTTCGATCGCCATGGGATTCCAGGGGATGTCGAAGTTGATCAGCGTGTTGCAGAATTGAATGTTGCGACCCTCTCCGCCGGATTCGGAGCACAGCAGCACCGGAACCCGCTCGCGGAAATCGGCGACCGCCGCATCCTTGTCGGCGCCGCTCATGCCGCCGTCGAAGCGGGCGAATCCGACCTCCTGTCCGGCGAGCAGCCGGGCAAGGCTCGCCATGGTCTCGCGATGATGGACGAAAACGAGCTTCTTCTCGTCGGGATTGCGAGCGATGAGGTCGAGGAGCGCCAATTCCTTGGCCCCCGAGGCGACCGCCCCCCATCGCTCCGCCAACGCGCGCCAGGCTGGATCGTGATCGTGGCGGTCGGCGAAGCGCTGAACGGCTGCGGCGGCGGCCGCGGGCGAGGAGCCGGCGGCGGTCAGCAAATGGCGCCCCGCGAGCCGCTCGCTCTGCCGGCCGTCCGAGACGAGCGCCCGGATCATGGCCGCGAGCTCGTGATAGGCCGCCTGCTCCAGCGGCGCGGGGTCGACATAGCGGGTGGAGGCGTGGCGACGCGGCAGCTTCAGCGCCACCACCGCCCTTGTGTTGCGGATCATCGCGTCGCGCATCAGATCGCGCAGCCGCTCCGCGTTCGCCGGCTCACGCGGCTTGCCCGCGGTCATGTAGACGGCGCGGAATTCCTTCTGCGTCTTGAAGATGCCGGGTTTCAACAGGGTTAAGAGGTTATAGAGCTCGATGAGGTTGTTCTGCACCGGCGTCGCGGACAAGAGCAGCAGGAAGCGCTTGGTCAGGCGGTCGACCAGGCTGTAGCTTTGGCTCGACCGGTCGCGCAGATGGTGGGCCTCGTCGACGATCACCAGATCGAAGGACTGCGCGATGAGCCGCTCGGCGTGATCCTTGCGCCGAGCGAGCGCGAGCGAAGCGACAATGCGCGGCTGAGCCCAGAACCGCTCGGGATCCTCGCGCAACAGCGGGTCTTGCGTGGTTGCGCACGGAATATCGAATTTGGTCTCCAATTCCTCCCGCCATTGTCCGACCAGCGAGGCGGGAACCAGCACCAGGACCCGCTCGACCATGCCGCGCAGCAGATATTCCTTGAGGACCATTCCCGCCTCGACCGTCTTGCCGAGGCCGACCTCGTCGGCGAGCAGCACGCGACCGCGGAATTGCTTCAAGACCTTGCGCACTGTCTCGGTTTGATACCAGAAGGTCTCGACCCCCTTGAGGTGAGTGAGGCAGATGAGCTCGTCGAAGCCCTCGATGAGGCCGAGATGGGCGAGCCGCTCCCGCAAGCCGAACCAACCGCCGTCGCTCTCGGCCTCGCCCGTCGCGGCGGAAAGCAGCGGTCTCAGGTCTGTGTCGAAGACGATGGGAATTCCGACCTCTCCGCGCTCGAGGGGCGGCGTCGCCGGCTGATGAGCCGGCCGCGCTTGCGTTGGCGGCGGCGCGGCGGATCGGGTCGGCGGAGGATTCTTCGGGCGCGCCTGGGGGCGAGCCGCCCTCGCCTCGGCTCGGCGCGCGCGGATCGGGCGCTCGCGACCCATGACGGCGTCGAGCTGCGCAGCGAGCCAGCCGAGTCGCGCCCGGCCGCCGGGGAAGAAACTCATCGCGGCGCGCAATTCCGTCAGATCGTGACGCTCCAGCAGCGCCCGCGCAGCGATCAGTTTCTTCTGCGCCGCAAGGGCGAGGGCCGAAAGGAGGAAGTAGGGCTTGCTCGGCGCGTAGCGCTTGGCGTAGCGCTTGAGATAGAGCTGCGCCCTATCGGGCTTGCCGTCGAGCAGCGCGGCCGTCGCCGCCATGAAGAGAATGACGGGATCGCCGGGGCAGCCTTTTTCCGCCTTTTCCGCTTCGGCCAGAAAACCGCCGGTCCGGGTCGGATCCTCGAGCGTTCGGGCGAGGGCGTCGGCCCACTTGTCGGGATCGGCAAACAGATCCGGCTCGACAACCAGCGGCTTGACGTTGAGGTGCGGCATGCAGGCCCTTTTCCGCCGCGACTTTCCATATGTCGCGAATCGCTCTCGCCGGCTAAGGTTAACGGAACTTAAGAAAGTGTTCCATCCGGGCTGCTGGTCGACGCGACGAGATCTGCCGAGCGGCTGGCGCAACGGTTTAAGGATCGGCGCGACGCTCCCGAGACCCGCAGGACCGGGGAGACCTTTTGTGCTGGCGGCGCTTGGCTTTGAGTCCTTCGTGTTTAAATTTTCAGCGCGAAGGAAACGACCGTCGCACGGAGGTTACAAGATCACTCCAGCGTGCGGAAAGAATTGCCGAGCTCGTCGGCGAACGCGTGAAGCGCATAGGCGAACGGCGTTGGCGGCGAAGGAACGGCGCGACAGCCACGTCCAGCTGATCGCGCCCTTTGCCTTATCCATTGATCGCAGGTTGTACGCTTGTCGATGGAGCGATTTCTCACCACACCCTGGCCGATCCGCTGAGCGATCTTCACCAGCGAAGCGGAGAAGGATAGGCATGTCGATCCGAATGCAATGTGCTCTCGCGCCATTCGCCGCCGTCCTCGCCGCCGCCGCCGGGGAGCCCGGCGCGCCAAGTCCGACCCTCAGCCCCGGTCGCGCATTTGCCGAACAGGGCGGGGCGGCGATTTACGCCAATGTCTGCGCCGCCTGCCATCAGCCCGACGCCAAAGGCGCCGTCGGGGCGGGGGCCTATCCGGCTCTCGCGGCGAATAGCGAGCTGGCGTCGGCGGATTATGTCCTGCAGGTGCTGTTTCAGGGGCTGGGAGGCATGCCGCCTCTTGGCCGCATGCTGAGCGACGCGCAGGCGGCGGACGTGGTGAATTACGTCCGCTCCCATTTCGGCAATGATTATCGCGACACGGTGTCGGCCGCCGACGTGCGGGCGGCGAGACCACCGAGCCCCTGAAAACGCCTACGGCGAAAGCCAAGCCAGCGGCGGGGCGGGACAGGCAGTGCGCCGAACGGTTCATCGGCGGTCTCAAACGCCTGCTGTTCCACCCCCGGGCAGATCTTCATAGGCCTGGCACAGGCTGCGGTTCAGCGAGGTCTTGCGCGCTCTCCGCAACGGCCTTCGCATTCGGCCACGGGGGGAGGGGCGGCAGGCCGAGGACGGTGCGCACGGGCGCGAACGAGCGGCGATGAGCAGGCGAGGCGCCGAGCCGTGCAAGAGCGGCCACATGCTCGCGGACCGGATAGCCCTTGTGCTTCGAAAAGCCGTATCCCGGGTACTCCGCATCCAGCTTGCGCATGAGGGCGTCGCGGGCCGTCTTGGCCAGGATCGAAGCGGCGGCGATGGTCAAGCTTTTGCAGTCGCCTTTTACGATCGCCTGCTGGGGCGTCTGCAGGTCTTTGAGGCGGCGCGCGTCGATGAGGATGTGTTGCGGAGCAGGGGAGAGACCTTCGACGGCGCGGCGCATGGCGAGCAGGCCTGCCCAGTAGATATTGATGCGGTCGATTTCCTCGGCTCCGGCGAAGGCGACGGACCACGCCACGGCGCGCGCCTTGATCTCGACGGCGAGCCTGTCCCGGGTTTCCGCATCGAGCTTCTTCGAATCGTCGACCCCTGGAATCCGCGACCCCGGCGCGAAGATGACCGCCGCGGCCGCCACCGGCCCGGCGAGCGGGCTCATGCCGGCTTCATCGACGCCGGCGACGTGCAGCACGCCCTCGGCCCAAAGCGCGCTCTCGAATTGAAGGAGCTTGCGCAACCGCTGCCCCTCCGAGCGGTTTCCGGCGCGTCGCCGGGCGATCGCGTCGAGAATCGCCTTTGCCCCAGGGCGCGGATCGGCCCTCAACGCGGCTTCCGTCTCCGCGTCGAGCGGACGGGCCTCGACGACGAAACAGCGACGGATCTCAGCGAGCGGCAGGCGGGTCACGGGCGACAATCTAGCCGGGATTGCGCCGGACACAATCGGCAACCAGGGTCGTCAGGCGTCAACTCGAGGCTTCATGGCTGCCTCACCCGGCCTAAGGATACACTAACACATATATATAATGTATATTACTGTCGGAACCCGCTCTGTCTCGATCGTGTGCGAGTTGCAGATTTTGGCGCCTAAGGCATTGAAAATGCTCTTCAGGCGACGGATTCGTCCGGCGCGCAAGCCCGTCGCCGGGCCGCGCCTGCCGAGCAGACTGCAATGCGCCGCCAGCCTCACAAAAAACTCTGCGGGTCGACATCGATCGCCACTTTCACCCCGCCGCGCGGCGGCGGGGCGGCGGCGAGGAGCGCACGCAAAAAGCCTTGCAGGTCGGCCGAGCGCGGCGCCTTGGCGGCAAGGCGGAAGCGGTGGCGCTTTCGCAGGACGGCGATCGGCGCCTCGGCGGGGCCAAGGAGCACGATCTCGTCGGCCTGTGGGTGTCCGCCGAGCGGGGCGATCTTCCAGCCCCTGCCCTGGGGCATGGCGTGAGCGGTCCGCGCGACTGCGCGGGCATGCGCCTCCGCCGCGCCCTTGTCCTCGGCCGAGACGATGATCGCCGCGAGCCGGCCGAATGGCGGCAGGCAGCCGATCCGGCGTTGCTCGGTCTCCTCGCGGTAGAACCGCTCGGCGTCGCCCGAAACGAGCGCGGCGATCACTGGATGCTCGGGCTGCCAGGTCTGGAGGAGCGCATGGCCTGCGCGTGCGGCCCGCCCGGCCCGCCCGGTCGCCTGGCGCAGGAGCTGGAAGGTGCGCTCGGCGGCGCGCGGATCAGCGTTGGCGAGGCCGACATCGGCGTCGACCACGCAGACGAAGGTGAGCAACGGGAAGTTGTGGCCCTTGGCGACGAGCTGGGTGCCGATAATGAGCTCGAACTCGCCCTTCGCCGCCGCGTCGAGCTGTCGGCGCAGGGTCTCGATCCCGCCGGGAAAGTCGGACGACAGCACCAGCGTGCGGACATCCGGAAAAATCAGCGCGGCCTCCTCCGCCAGCCGCTCCACGCCCGGGCCGCAGGCGGTCAGGCTGTCGACATCGTGGCATTCCGGACAGAGTTTGGGGCGGCCTTCGACATGGCCGCAATGGTGGCAGACGAGGGAAGCGCGGAAGCGGTGCTCGACCAGCCAGGCCGCGCAGTTCGGGCACTGGAACCGGTGGCCGCATGAGCGGCAGAGGGTGAGCGGCGCGTAGCCGCGCCGGTTGAGGAAGAGGAGCGCCTGCTCGCCCCGTTCGCGCGCCGCTTCCACCGCGGCGATCGCCCTGGGCGACAGCCAGCGTCCCCGCGGCGGCCCCTCGCGTTTCAGGTCGACGGTTGCGATCGAGGGCATTGTCGCCACGCCGAAGCGCGAGGGCAGGCGCAGCCAGCGGTAGCGGCCCGTCTCGGCGTTGACCCGCGTCTCGAGCGCGGGCGTGGCGGAGGCGAGCACCACCGGCGCCGTTTCGAGCCGGGCCCGCACCACCGCCATGTCGCGCGCGTTGTAGACCACGCCGTCTTCCTGCTTGTAGGCGCCCTCGTGCTCCTCGTCGACGACGATCAGGCCGAGGTCGGCGAAAGGCAGGAAGAGGGCCGAGCGCGCCCCGGCGACGACCCGCGCTTCGCCGCTCGCGACCGCGGCCCAGATCCGCTCGCGCTGCCGCTCGCTCAGGCCCGAGTGCCATTCGGCCGGGCGCGCGCCGAAGCGGGCCGCGAAGCGGTCGAGGAACTGGGCGGTAAGCGCGATCTCGGGCAGGAGCACGAGCCCCTGCCGCCCCTGCCGCAAGGCCTCGGCCACCGCCTCGAAATAGACTTCCGTCTTGCCCGATCCGGTCACGCCTTCGAGCAGCGTCGCCGAGAAGGCGCGCGCCGCGACCCGCGACACGAGATCGGCGGCCGCAGGCGTCTGGTCGTCGTTGAGGATGGTGGGTCGGAAGTCCGGGTCGAGGTCGGCGGCGATCCGGTCCGGCGGCAGCGCGACGGCGGCGAGCGCGCCGTCCTCGACGAGGCCGTCGATCACACCGGTCGAGCAGTGGGCGCGCTCGGCGAGCGCCGTTTTGGCGACCGGCGCCTCGGCGCCCACGAGCGCCGCGACAACCCGGGCGCGCGCCTCGGTCATGCGGTCGGGCGGCTTGCCGGTGGCGACAAGGCCGAATTTCGCGGCCGGCGGTTCGATGACCTCATGCGCCCGGATCGCCATGCGCAGGACCATGCCACGGGGGCTCAGCGTCCAGCGCGCCACCCAGTCGACGAAGTCGCGCAACGGCCGTCGGAGCGGCGGCCAGTCGCGGATCGCGGCGACCGATTTCAAATTGTCGCCGCCAGCCTCCCGCACGGCCCAGACGACGCCTGTGGCATGCTGCGCGCCGAGCGGGACCCCGACGAACGTTCCCGGCTCGAGCGCCGCGCCGGCCGGCGCGCGATAGGAATAGGCGGTGTCGACCGCAACGGGCGCGAGCACATCGACGACTTTCGTCATGCGGCCGTCTCAGGAACGCGAAAGGCCGACGGGGTCGCCGCCGGCCTTGGCGTATCGGTCCCCCTGCGCTCACCGGCTCGTGCCCGAGCCGTCGCAACGGGAGGCATTCTTCGACGCGCGCGAAGGAGTCACTCCTTGGCCGCCGCCTCCTTGGCGGCGGCTTTCGCCGCCGCTTCGGCCCGGCTGGCCGCGGTTTCGGTGCGCTCTGCGATGCGCGCCGACTTGCCCCGGCGATCGCGCAGGTAATAGAGCTTGGCGCGGCGCACCTTGCCCCGGCGCACGACCTTCACCGAGTCGATCACCGGTGAATAGACGGGGAAAACGCGCTCCACTCCTTCGCCGTAGGAAATCTTGCGGACGGTGAAACTCTCGTTCAACCCCGCGCCGCTGCGCGCGATGCACACGCCCTCATAGGCCTGGATGCGGGTCCGGTCGCCTTCCGACACCTTGACGTTGACCACGACGGTGTCGCCGGCCTGGAAATCCGGCATTTTCGCGCCGGGCAATTTGGCCGCGTGCTCGGCTTCGAGCGTCTGGATAATGTTCATGTCGTGCCAACTCCTGCCGTGACGCCGGACCTCAAAAAGACCCGGCGAGCGCTTCGGCGCGCTGTTTTCAGTTAAGGCGCGCCTCATAGAGGAAAGGCGGGCTTGAGTCCAGACCGCCGCGCCGCCGGGGTGCGATCCAAAGTGGTGCAATCAGGCGGTGCGGCGTAGTGATTTGTTCGGGCTATTGTCATTGGCTGCAGCGGCACGTTGCCGGGCGAGGGCTTTCCAGTAGGCGTCCCAGTCGCCGTTGATTCGGTTTATCCGCAAGGCGAGCATATGTTCGGCATGCTCGACGCGCCACCAGGCGCCGGGCCGCTTCAGGCGTTGCTGGGCGACGTAGCGATGGGCGCTTTCGATCTCGCCGGAGCCGATCGGCAGTCCGTCGGCCAGGGCCTGGCGATAGTTCAACTGGTTGGCGCGAACGCCAAGATAACGATGGCAGGTTCGCACCGGCGCGTGCTGGTCGTCGGCTTCGGGAGGCTCGCAATGTCCGACGAGCGCCCGCAGGACGGCGTCGAGACGCCCGCCTTTGAGCGCCTCCTTCTGCGTCTCCATCCATGCGCTGCGCGCCGCCGGGTCGGGCGCGATCGCCGCCGAGGCGGCGCCCAGGTATTCGCAGACGTGATAGAAATCAATCAGGTAGCAGCCCTGATCGCCGAACTGCTGCTCGATTTGGCCGACGATCCAGGGCGCGCCGTCGCCGACCGCGTGAACCCGGGAGTTCGCCCCGAAGCCGGCGCGAACCGCGCAGGAAAGCAGCTGGCGCCCGGCCTCTTCGACCCCGCCCTCGATCGAGCCCGCATAAACCGGCGTGCAGTTCCCTTGCGCGTGCGCCAGCGACAGCTTCGCCTCCCGCCAGGACAGCGTCTTGCCCTTGCGCTTGTCCTTCTCCTCGCTGCTCGGCTCGACAATCGGAACCATGCCGCCGTCCGTCTCGACGACGATCGGCTTGCGAAGGCCCGGCGCTTCCGGAAACTCCAAATCCCGACGACTGCTTTCATGCATCGCCCGCGCGTGGGCGAACGTGATCCGCTGGATCGTGCTCTCGCCGATCGCGAAGCCGTAGTGCTCCTCAAGCTTGGCGCGCGCCTGCGCGAAGGGCTGATCGGCGGCGAAGTCGACGATGGCGCGCTGCAGCGGCCGCGAACACCCGAGTGGGCTCACCTTCGCCCCGAGCACGAATGGACGCACCCGCTGCCTCCCGAACCGATATTGCGGCTCCCGAACCTCTATTTCGCCGAATTTCGTATGCCAGCGGAGTTTTTTTCGCCTTGGCGATGCATCTGCGGGCGTTGGCGAATCTCCCGCTCCGTCGCCTCGACCCGCCGCTCGGCCCAAGTGCGCAACGCCTCCCGTCCCAGAAGACGCGTCTCCTCGACCATCCGCTCTTCCGCCGCGTCGGCTTCCGTCAATGCCCCCTCGTCGCCTTCGACCGCCAGCACAATCGAAAACACCCGCTGGCGAAGCTCCGGATGCGCCCGCAACGCCGCCATCAGCCCCTCATCGCTCAAATCCCCGACCGACATCCGTCGCCTCCCGCCAAATCAATCAAACCGAACCTACCCTGCATCGGTTTGAATCGCACCCCCGCCGCCGTTCGCATCCCCGCCGCTTCGCATTGCCCCGCGGCCGGGGGACGGCTAAGGCTTCGACATTTCCAGCCCGCCGGAGTCGCCATGCCCGCCCATCGCTTCGCCCGCCTTGCGGCCCTGGCCGCACTCGCGCTCCTCAGCCCCGCCGCGCGGGCGGAGACAACCGCCCCGTCTCCTGCCGTCGTCGCCGCCCTCGCCGCGCCTCAACCGCTGCCCGATGTCGTCGAGGGCCGGGCCGAGGCGCCGGCGACGATCATCGAATATGCGTCGCTCACCTGCAGTCATTGCGCCGCCTTCCACAAGGACGCCTGGCCGGAGATCAAGGCAAAATATGTCGATGCCGGCAAGGCAAAGTTCATCCTGCGGGAGTTTCCGCTCGATTCCTTGTCGATCGGGGCCTTCATGCTCGCGCGCTGCGCCGGGGAAAAGCGCGGCGCCGTGATCGACCGCCTGTTCGACCATCAGTCGGAATGGGCCTTCACCGCCAATCCGCTTTTCCACCTCAAGGAACAGGTGGTAGGCGCAGGCCTGTCGGAGGCCGAATTCGACGCCTGCCTCAAGAACCAGGCGCTGTTCGACAAGGTCAAGGCGGAGCGCGAGGATGCCGCGGCGAAGCTCAAGGTCAGCTCGACACCGACCTTTTTCGTCGACGGGGTCGAAATCAACGGCGAGCATGCGCTCGACAAGATTGACGAAATTCTCTCGGTCAGGGCCAAGTGAGTGTTTCGCACAGCTTTCTGGCGCATTCGGGGTTGATTGCGCGGCGCCGATATGGCCGCTAATCCGATCCGCCCCGCTCGGGGGCAGAATCGGAGACGTTTGATGGGCGCGCCGGATTGCGGGAAGCTGCGCGGCCGCCGGGCCGAAGGGTCGCCGCGATGAAATTCGAGCGCTTGCGCCTGACCGGCTTCAAGAGCTTCTGCGACGCCGCCGAGTTCAAGATCGAGTCGGGCCTGACCGGCGTCGTGGGCCCGAACGGCTGCGGCAAGTCGAACCTCGTCGAGGCCTTGCGCTGGGTGATGGGCGAAAGCTCGTTCAAGGCGATGCGCGGCTCCGGGATGGAGGACGTCATTTTCTCCGGCTCCGGCAAGCGGCCCTCGCGCAACATCGCCGAGGTCGGCCTGATGCTCGACAACCGGGACCGCAAGGCCCCCGCCGCCTTCAACGAGCACGAATGGATCGAGGTCACCCGCCGGATCGAGCGCGACGAGGGCTCGACCTACCGGGTCAACGGTAGGGAAGTACGGGCGCGCGACGTGCAGCTGCTGTTCGCCGACGCTTCCACCGGCGCCCGCTCGCCCGCCCTCGTCCGCCAGGGTCAGATCGGCGAGATCATCGCCGCGAAACCCCAGGCGCGCAGGCTGATTCTCGAGGAGGCGGCCGGAATTTCCGGCCTCCATTCGCGCCGCCACGAGGCGGAGCTCCGGCTCAAGGGGGCGGAGGACAACCTGCTCCGGGTCGAGGATGTCCTCAAGCAGATCGACGTCCAGGTCGAGAGTCTCAAGCGCCAGGCGCGCCAGTCGACCCGCTATCGCAGCCTCGCCGCCGACATCCGCCGCCACGACGCGCTCGCCCATCTGATCGCCTGGCGGGAGCAGGAGACGGCCTTCGCCGACGCGGCGAAGAAACTCGAACTCGGACCTGCTCGATGTCGCCGAGCGCACCCGCGCCCAGGCCGAGGCCGCGCGGCTGCAGGCGCTGGCCGCAGCCGACCTGCCCTCCCTGCGCGAGGAGGAGGCGCGCCGCGGGGCGGCGCTGCATCGCATCACGCTGGCGCGCGACGCGCTCGCAGCCGAGGAGAAGCGGGCGCAGGAGCGCGGGGCCGAACTCGAACGCCGCGCCGCCCAGTTCGCCCGCGACCTCGAGCGCGAGCAGGCGCTGATCGCCGACGCCGCCTCGGTCGTCGAGCGGCTGGCGGCCGAGGACCTGTCCCTCGCCGAGGCCCTCGACAACGTCGGCTCGATTGCGGCGGAAGCGCGCGAACGCGAGGGCGAAGCCCAGCGGCGCCTCACCTCCGCCGAGGCCGATCTCAGCGAGGCGCAGGTCGCATCGTCCGATCTCAACGCCCGCCGGCACGCGCTCGGGGCCGCAGCGGGCGAGGAAGGCCGCCGGCTCGCCCGACTCGAAGCGGACTATGCGGGAATCGAGCGCGAGCTCGCTTCGCTCCGCGCTTCCTCTCCGGATGAAGCCGAGCGCGAGACCCGCGCCGAAGCGGCTGCCGAGCTTGCCGACGCGCTCTCCGCCGCCGAGGAGGCGACGCTCGCCGCCGAGGAGCGCCATGCGCAAGCGCGGGAAGCGGAGGCGCGATCGCGCGGGCCGCTGGCCGAGGCCGAGCGCGCGGCGCAGGCGCTGGAGACGGAAGCCAGCACCCTCGCCAACCTGCTGGGGGCGATGTCGGGCCGCGATTTCCCGCCGGTCGTCGATGCGATCACGGTCGCGCGCGGCTATGAGGCGGCGCTGGGGGCGGCGCTCGGCGACGATCTCGATGCGCCGGTCGACGAGCGGGCGCCGGCGCACTGGTCGCTACTGCCCGGCGTCGGCGCCGACCCGGCCCTGCCGGATGGCGTCGAGCCGCTCGCCGCCCGCGTCACCGCGCCGCCCTCGCTCGCCCGGCGTCTCGCCCAGGTCGGCGTCGTCGCCCGCGCCGACGGCGAGCGCCTCATGGCGCTGCTCGAGGTCGGCCAGCGGCTCGTCTCGCCCGAGGGCGACCTGTGGCGCTGGGACGGGTTTGTCGCCGCTGCGGAAGCCCCGACCCCCGCCGCACGGCGGCTCGCCGAAAAGAACCGGCTCGGCGACTTGCAGAGGGAGGCCGAGGCGGCTCGGGCGGCGCTAGGAACGGTGCGGGCCGACGCTGCCCGAACCGCGGCCGCCCTGCGCGAGGCCGCCGCCTCGGAGGCCGAATGGCGGACCCGCGCCCGCGTCGCCCGGGCCGCCTCTGACAGCGCTCGCGACGCGCTCGCCGATTTCGAGCGCAGGCAGGCCCAGACCCAGACCCGCCTGACGGCGCTGGAAGAGGCGGCGGCGCGCGCCAGCGCCGCGCGTGATGAATCGGCCGAGCGCAAGGCCGAGGCCGAACAAGTGATGCTCGGGCTCGTCCCGGGCGAGGAGCTGACGCTGGCGCTGGAGCGCGCCCGCGCCGCCGCCGGGCAGGCGCGGGCGGAATTCGCCGAGGCGCGGGCCGCGGCGCAGTCGCTTGCGCGCGAGGCGGAAGCGCGCGCCGCCCGCCGGGTCGCGATCGCCGCCGAACGGCAGTCGTGGGACGAGCGGCGGGCGCGGGCGGAGGCGCAGATCGCGGAAATCGGCGAGCGCCGCGGCGCCCTCGATGACGAGCGCGAACAGCTCGCCGACGCGCCGCATGAATTCGGCCGCCGCCGCCGGGCGCTGGCCGACGAGTTCGACAAGGCCGAGGCCGCCCGCAAGGAGGCGTCCGACGCCCGCGCGCTCGGCGAAACGGCGCTCGCCGAGGCCGACAAGGCGGCGCGCGAGGCCCTCGACGCGATGGCTCAGGCGCGCGAGGCGCGCGCCGCCTCCGAAGCCCGCGCCGAAGCCGCCCGCGCCCGGGGCGAGCAGATCCTGCGGGCGGTCCGGTCGGAGCTCGACTGCGAGCCGGCGGCGCTTCCGGCGCTGGCGAAGCTCGATCCGAACGCCCCGCTGCCCGATCTCGATTCGGTCGTGCGCAAGCTCGAGAGCCTGCGCCAGGAGCGCGAGCGGCTCGGCGCGGTCAACCTGCGCGCCGACGAGGAGCTCACCGAGGTCGAGGCGAGCCGGGACAAGCTGGTCGCCGAGCGCGACGACCTGACCGAGGCGATCCGCAAGCTGCGCGGCGCGATCGGCTCGCTCAACCAGGAAGGCCGCGAGCGGCTGGTCGCCGCCTTCGACGTGGTCAACGGCCATTTCAGAAGCCTGTTTGCGACCCTGTTCGAGGGCGGCGACGCCGAACTCCAGCTGGTCGAGAGCGACGACCCGCTCCAGGCGGGCCTCGAGATCCTGGCAAAACCCCCCGGCAAGAAGCCCCAGACCCTGACGCTGCTCTCCGGCGGCGAGCAGGCCCTGACCGCGATGTCGCTGATCTTCGCGGTGTTCCTGACCAACCCCTCGCCCATCTGCGTGCTCGATGAGGTCGACGCGCCGCTCGACGACTACAACGTCGAGCGGTTCTGCGACCTGCTCGAGGAGATGCGCAAGCGCGCCGACACTCGCTTCGTCACCATCACCCACAACCCGATCACCATGGCCCGCATGGACCGGCTGTTCGGGGTGACGATGGCGGAACGGGGGGTGAGCCAGATCGTGTCGGTCGAGCTCGGGGAGGCGGAGAAGCTGCTCGAGGTGGGATAGGAGAGCGCCCGGGCTGCCGGAAGGGTGGCGAGCGGCGAAACCCGGTTTAGCGCCGATTTAGCGGCGGCCTCCAACGATTTCAGCGGCTTGCGACCCCGCTTAGCGTCGACCCGTTGGGCACGGTTAAAGAGCGCATAATAACACATATGATAAGCGTATTACCCCGAACGGCGCAGCGAACCGTGCTCGCAAGCCGGCGCCGGACTGGTCCAAGAACCGCCTCAAATGTCTGAGCACATGCTTACGAGACTGCGCTCGATGTCGGAGGGGGAACCATGCAAAAAGCCATAATTGCCGCGGCGATTGGATTGTCGGGGCTCGCGATCGCGCCCGTCCAGGCGATGCCGATCGCGCCGCTCCCGGCTTCGGCGCCCGCCGTCACGCTCGTCGCGGGCGGCTGCGGCATCGGCTTTCACCGCGGACCTTACGGGGGCTGCCGTCCGAATGGCTATTACGGCGGCGGCGCTGTTGTCGGCGTGCCGGCCTATGGCTATCACGGCGGCTATGCCTATCGCCGCGGCTATGGCGTGCATGGTTATCACTACGGCTACCATGGTTATCGCGGCGGCTATCATGGCGGCTACCACTACCATTATCGCTGAAGAAGACGATCATCCGGCAACGAGTCTGGCGCACTCGCCCGGCCACTCCGGGACGCGCGCGGACCGCGCAAGCGCGCCTGCACGCGCGACGCGGCCGTGATGGCGACGACGCGGATACGCGTCAGTCGAAATCAATTCGCGCCCCGGCTATTTTTCATGACCAGATCTGTCCGGAACTGTACGGCTGCCGTGAGGGAGACCAACCGTGACAGTCAGCAAAGGCGCGGAAGCGGCTCGAAACCGGCTCCCCGAACTGCTGGACGAGGCGGAGAAGGGCCGCTCGACGGTCATCACGAAGCACGGTCGCCCCGTCGCGGCGCTGGCGCCGATCGCACTGTACAATTCCGCCGCTCGGCGGCAACCGCTGACCCCTCTTGCCGGGTCGGGGACCGGGTTGTGGGGGCCGGACAGCGGCGCGACGGTCGCCGAGTTGCGCGACGAATGGAGCCGTTGAGCCTCGAGGGTTTGCCGGACGACGCTCTGCTTCTGGCCGATACCGCGCCCATCATCACTATTCTCGAGCGTCATCCGACGTTCGGGCCGTATTTTTCAGCCGCTTTTCGACGCCCATGCCGCCGGAAAGCTGCGCTTCGCCGTGACGACGGTCGCGATCGCCGAAGTGCTGACCGGGCCATTCAAGGCGCGGAAGGACGATCTCGCGCGACAGTATCGCAAGGCGCTGGAAAGCTGGCGGGTGATCCCGCTCGATGTCGATATCGCGGAAAGCGCCGCAAAATTCCGCGCCGAGACCGGGCTGGGGCTTCCCGACGCGATTCAGCCAGCGCAGCGGTCGCGATCAACGCTTTCGCCCTGGTGACGCATGATCGCAATTTCCCGGCTGTTCGCGGGCTCCAGGTCATTCGGTGAACTGGGTTGCGCCGGCATCCCGGTGACGGGTGACGGTGAAAGAAACGGTCTCCATGGTGCGTGCGGCTCCCGTTTCGCTGACCTCGTGGACAACGAAGAGGACTCTGCGAATAATATGCACTGTCACCGTAACCCCCAACTCAAAGCGCCAAGCGGTGGATCGGGACCACCGATCGTTTCCCGCCAACCGCCGATCAAATTGGCGCGCCCATTGAAAGACGGGGCCGCTTGCGGTAGCTCTTGACCCATGAACATCCCGCTCGGGCGCGACTCCCGGAACAGCCTCGGCGGGCGGGACGAGAAAGACCAGGGGCAAATTCCGGGCTCGGGAGGAGGCCGTGGCGTCCTCGATCCCCATCGGCGCGCGCGACGTTCTTGTCGTCATCGACATGGAGACCGATCTGGCCCCGGGCGGATCGCGGGCGGTCAGCGGCGACGACGTGATCGCGCCGCTGGTCAACCGGCTCGCACACGCGTTCGACAATGTCGTGCTCACGCATGGTCTCCGTCCCAGGGGCCACGGCGCGATTCCATCCTCCCAGGCCGACGCCGGGTCCCTCGACGGAGACGAGGCGGCCTACACGGACGAGACGCGGCTGCCCAATCATTGCGGGCCAGGCGAACGGGGCGCCGACTTGCGCGCCGGTTTGGGCTTCGAGCGCGCGTTTCTGATCCTGAGGAGGGGCGCCAGCGGCGAGGCCGAGTCCCGTTCCGCCTCTTCCGAAGTGGAAGGCGAGACGACGATGAACCTCGCCAAACTCCTGAAAGCGCGCGGAATCAGCCGAGTCTTCGCCTGCGGGCTGGTCACGGATTATTGCGTCGCCCGTTTGATGCTCGACGCGCGCGCCGCCGGCCTGGAAACGTTTGTCATCGACGACGCCTGCCGGGCGATCGACGCCAATGGCTCGGCCGCCGCATGGGCGACGATGAACTCCGCCCAAGTGTGGCGGATTCGGGCGCGGGAGATTTTGGGGTAGTCGCAAAGCGGGTAAAGACGGGCGTGTCATGTCTGGACGGCGCCCCTAGTCAAGGGTTTTCTCGAGGCTTTGCGAACGTCTCGGGTGCGCAATTACGGTAATTACGGTGACGCTGCAGTTTATAGCTCCCGGCACCGGCACTGGCCATACGTTGAAGCTATCGGAAGCGAAGCCGGCGTCAATTAAATGCACTGTCACCGTAATACCCGCTTTTCGACGTCCATGCCGCCGGAAAGCTGCGCTTCGCCGTGACGACGGTCGCGATCGCCGAAGTGCTGACCGGGCCATTCAAGGCGCGGAAGGACGATCTCGCGCGACAGTATCGCAAGGCGCTGGAAACCTGGCGGGGGATCCCGCTCGATGTCGATATCGCGGACGCCGCGGCAAGGCTCCGCGCCGGAACCGGGCTGAGGCTGCCCGATGCGATCCAGCTTGCCTCCGCAGTCACGATCAACGCCTTCGCCCTGGTGACGCACGATCGCGATTTCTCGGCGGTTCGCGGGCTCCGGATCATTCGGTGAACTGGGTTGCGCCGGCATTCCGGTGACGGGTGACGGTGAAAGAAACGGTCTACATGCGCGTGCGGCTCCCGTTTTGCTGACCTCGTGGACAACGAAGAGGACTCTGCGAATAACGTACACTGTCACCGGAACCCCGGAACCCGGGTCTCTGCGCGGGGCGCTCGGTAATGCGTGTCCTTACCGTTATTAACGTTATTACAGTGTCGCTATCCGCATCTTGATTCCCCTACCAACGTAGGTGTATGTTCTTCTCATGTTCTCACAGCAGACGGCGGAGAGCGAAGTGGCGAGAAAATGCTTTTACAGCTTTCATTATAAACCCGATAATTGGCGGGCTAGCCAGGTTCGAAAAATTGGAACGGTTGAGGGTAACCAGCCAGTCTCGGACAACGACTGGGAAGCCGTTACAAAGGGCGGTGACGATGCGATTAAAGCTTGGATTGCCACGCAGATAAAGGGAAAGACGTGCAATGTAGTTCTAGTAGGAAGTGAAACTGCGAACCGGAAATGGGTTAGGTATGAGATAGTAAAATCGTGGGACAGTGGTCTCGGCGTTGTTGGGATTCATATCCATGGATTAAAGAACGCAGATGGAGAACTTGCAGAGAAGGGGAATAATCCTTTCGATAATATAACGCACGGAAAATCTGGGAATAAATTATCCTCTATCGTTAAGTGTTACATTCCAGCCGGGACGTCAAGTAAGGAGCGGTATGATTGGATTTCGACGCACTTGGCTAACGCTGTTGAGGAAGCTATAAATATTAGGAAAGACAATTAGACCTGTGTAAATCCAATTGACTGGAGTAATGGAATTCTCGGAGCCAACTTATAGAAGATGGGTGAACAGTAGGGAATGGTAGAAGTGATTGCCTACTATTTCACTAAAGCACACTTGCGAAAACTGTATTAAAGGAGTGAATTCAATCGGTGACAACTGAGACGGAAAGGTGAAGTTGTCGGTCGGTGTTCTAAATAGACCATGGAATGGGGCGAACACTTGTGAAGACTCCGCTCTCCTTAACCGGTAAATACCAACTCGTGGTGCTAGGGCACGAAGGGAACTCAGAAGTTGAAGAGTTATCTGATCGGCTTACCTTGGCCGTGGGGCGCGCTTTCGATCAGCTGGGAGTAAATAAGAAATTTCTAAACTGCCTCACTCCGCGCAGCCGTTCGACCGATATTAATAGGCGGATGCCTGTAGTGGCGGTATTCATGGGATTAGTTCCGTCACCCAGAATATCTAGTTCAGATGCGAAGAGGCTCCAAACCCTGCTAAGCGATGAGGCCCTTGTCATCCCCGTAGTGGACAGCCTTACGAACTTCAGCGCGATGGTGACGCCCGAGATCAGGTCGTTGAACGGGTTTGCCTTATCAGACTGCGGCCGCGACTTTGAACGCCTTGCTGCACGGATTCTTGAAGGCTTTGGCATGCTGCGAGAAAAGCGTCGCCTGTTCATCAGCTACCGGCGTGCCGAATCCAGCGGAGTAGCCGCGCAGCTTTACGAGGCACTCGATGCATCCGGATACGACGTTTTCCTTGACACACATGGCGTAATCCATCCGGGCGAGCCATTTCAGGAAGTCCTCTGGCATCGCTTGGCCGACACGGATGTCGCTGTTTTGCTCGACACGCCGGGCTTTCTGGAAAGTCGATGGACAGAAGAAGAACTCGCGCGCGCGAACACTTCTAATATCCAGATCTTACAACTGCTTTGGCCCGGCCAGACTGAGCTCGCAACGGCGGCGTTTAGTATGTTCCACCCCCTCGCTGAGGAAAGTTTTGTTGGACCGGACAGGATAGGTCCCGCGGCGCAACTCAAAGACATAGACGTCAACGAGATCGTCGATGAAATTGAAGGGCTTCGGGCAAGAGCGTTTGGTGCGCGACATTCGTTTCTTGTGCGCGAGTTCGCTATCGAGGCGCGAAACGAGGGGCTCAAGGTATTCACAAACTTGGAGCGAAACCTCATTCTCTCGATGCCCAACGGAAACAAGGTGCTAGTGATGCCTGCGATCGGTGTCCCTGATGCAGAGAGGTATGAAACGCTCGATCGATTGTATCGGCGCGACCTGGACGAAGGTGCGACCTACGCTCAGCCGCCCGTCCTCCTATATGATCAGGCAGGCCTCCGCACCCGGTGGCTTCAGCACGGGTGCGAATTAAACCGATGCAGGGTAGGTTCGGTTTGATTGATTTGGCGGGAGGCGACGGATGTCGGTCGGGGATTTGAGCGATGAGGGGCTGATGGCGGCGTTGCGGGCGCATCCGGAGCTTCGCCAGCGGGTGTTTTCGATTGTGCTGGCGGTCGAAGGCGACGAGGGGGCATTGACGGAAGCCGACGCGGCGGAAGAGCGGATGGTCGAGGAGACGCGTCTTCTGGGACGGGAGGCGTTGCGCACTTGGGCCGAGCGGCGGGTCGAGGCGACGGAGCGGGAGATTCGCCAACGCCCGCAGATGCATCGCCAAGGCGAAAAAAACTCCGCTGGCATACGAAATTCGGCGAAATAGAGGTTCGGGAGCCGCAATATCGGTTCGGGAGGCAGCGGGTGCGTCCATTCGTGCTCGGGGCGAAGGTGAGCCCACTCGGGTGTTCGCGGCCGCTGCAGCGCGCCATCGTCGACTTCGCCGCCGATCAGCCCTTCGCGCAGGCGCGCGCCAAGCTTGAGGAGCACTACGGCTTCGCGATCGGCGAGAGCAAGATCCAGCGGATCACGTTCGCCCACGCGCGGGCGATGCATGAAAGCAGTCGTCGGGATTTGGAGTTTCCGGAAGCGCCGGGCCTTCGCAAGCCGATCGTCGTCGAGACGGACGGCGGCATGGTTCCGATTGTCGAGCCGAGCAGCGAGGAGAAGAGACAAGCGCAAGGGCAAGACGCTGTCCTGGCGGGAGGCGAAGCTGTCGCTGGCGCACGCGCAAGGGAACTGCACGCCGGTTTATGCGGGCTCGATCGAGGGCGGGGTCGAAGAGGCCGGGCGCCAGCTGCTTTCCTGCGCGGTTCGCGCCGGCTTCGGGGCGAACTCCCGGGTTCACGCGGTCGGCGACGGCGCGCCCTGGATCGTCGGCCAAATCGAGCAGCAGTTCGGCGATCAGGGCTGCTACCTGATTGATTTCTATCACGTCTGCGAATACCTGGGCGCCGCCTCGGCGGCGATCGCGCCCGACCCGGCGGCGCGCAGCGCATGGATGGAGACGCAGAAGGAGGCGCTCAAAGGCGGGCGTCTCGACGCCGTCCTGCGGGCGCTCGTCGGACATTGCGAGCCTCCCGAAGCCGACGACCAGCACGCGCCGGTGCGAACCTGCCATCGTTATCTTGGCGTTCGCGCCAACCAGTTGAACTATCGCCAGGCCCTGGCCGACGGACTGCCGATCGGCTCCGGCGAGATCGAAAGCGCCCATCGCTACGTCGCCCAGCAACGCCTGAAGCGGCCCGGCGCCTGGTGGCGCGTCGAGCATGCCGAACATATGCTCGCCTTGCGGATAAACTGAATCAACGGCGACTGGGACGCCTACTGGAAAGCCCTCGCCCGGCAACGTGCCGCTGCAGCCAATGACAATAGCCCGAACAAATCACTACGCCGCACCGCCTGATTGCACCACTTTGGATCGCACCCCTTCAGCACCTCGATTGGCTCAACGACAACATCGCTTGTGCGCGTAGTATCGGTATCGCGGACGCGAAAAGATGGCTAAGCGGATTAAGAGCAACCGGCGGAGTATGACCGAAGCCGTGCGGCGCAGGATCTTCCTGTCCGCCAGCGTCCCGCTGCCGTCACGCGATGCGGCCTATTTTGGAACGGCCGATGTCCTAGCAATTAGGGACGCCGTTCGAGCGCTTATCATTGTGATCATCGAGGAAAATATCCAACTGGTATTTGGCGGACATCCCGCGATTTCTCCAATGATCAGACTTCAGATCGCGCAGGCTGGCCTGCCGATCGGGGACAAAGTGGTCATGTATCAGAGTCGCTTTTTTGACCGAGCCTTTCCAGACGACAATAAGTCGTTCGAACATGTCATACTTACGAATATTGTCGACAATGACAGGGAGAAGAGCCTCGCACACATGCGCAACGTAATGCTCAGCGGATCATTTATCTGTGAAATCTTTATAGGTGGAATGGAGGGGGTAGAGGACGAATACAAATTATTCCGCAAGGTGCAGCGGAGAACTCCTGCGTTCCCTGTTAGCTCTACCGGGGCAGCATCGGCGAACATTTATTATTCCCATGGTAATTTTCGAAAGACTTATCCTCAACTCCAAACCGAAATAAGCTACATTAATTTGATGCGAACGCTTATTTATTCATTATAATTCTTTTGGCAATAACCGAATTACCGATTATACCGACACTTTAATCAAAACCGAAATTCCCGATCCCGCGACTCAACCGAGAAACCGGCTTCCATTGTGCCATTCGAGCGCCGCGCGTTCTGGTCGGCTTCGCCGGTCATCCGGGAGGCAATCTTCCGCCCATGCAGTTCGTAATACTGCCTCCCGTTCTCGAATTCCTCCTTGATGCGGCGGCTGACCTCGAAGCGGAGGCCCGGCGTGATCGTCACGTAGCCGGCGTCGAACAGGCTGTGGATGTCGCGGCGAAACAGCACGCCGTTCGAGGCTTCGTGTTCGCCGCCGTCCGCGAATGGCCGGATATGTGCCGCTTCGAGCGCCGGCAAGGTCCGTTCGCCAG